>NZ_CP102287.1:0-1200000 GCF_025151385.1 Hoylesella buccalis ATCC 35310
ATGAATGTAAGTCCTAATCAAGCTTGGGGCCAAGCCCTTGCGCTCATCCGTGAGAATGTTTCCAAGCAACAATATGATACATGGTTTCAGCCCATCACCTACGAGTCGTTCGACGAAGCGACCCGCACGTTGTTGATACAAGTACCCAGTCCGTTTGTGTACGAGTACTTGGAAGAGAATTATATCGACTTATTGAGCAAGGTGCTCAGGCGTTCTTTTTGCGACAACATTCGTTTGAAATACCGTATTGTCACCGATCAGGAGCATCATTTAACACAGGATGTAGAGGCAGAACAGACCGATGTGACTGGCGTTAAGCCACAGAAGAAAACCCGTGCCAATCAACCTCCGTCAGCTCTTGACGCCGCCCAGCCGCAACAGTTGGACCCAAATTTGAATCCACACCTTACTTTTAATAATTATATTGAAGGCGACAGCAACAAGTTGCCGCGCTCGGTTGGCATGTCTATTGCCGAACATCCCAACAAAACACAGTTTAATCCCATGTTCATCTACGGTCCATCGGGCTGTGGAAAGACCCACTTGATCAACGCCATCGGCATGCTCTCTAAGCAGCTATACCCGCAGAAAAGGGTGCTGTATGTTAGTGCACGCTTGTTTCAGGTGCAGTACACCAATGCCGTTTTGCAGAACTCTGTGAACGATTTCATCAACTTTTATCAAACCATTGATTTGTTGATTGTCGACGACATACAAGAGTGGATGACGGCAACGAAGACACAAGACACTTTCTTTCACATCTTCAACCACCTGTTCCGCAATGGTAAGCGCATCATCTTGGCCAGTGATCGACCACCTGTTGACTTGAAAGGAATGAACGAACGGCTGCTGACACGGTTCGCATGCGGACTGATTGCCGAGTTGGAGAAACCCAACTTGCAACTTTGTATCGACATCCTGAATAGTAAGATACAGCGCGACGGTCTTCAAATTCCAGACGACGTGGTACAGTATATCGCACAGACGGCCAATGGAAGCGTGCGTGATTTGCAAGGCGTCATCAACTCGTTACTGGCCTATTCGGTGGTTTACAACAGCGTGGTGGATATGCGTTTGGCACAAAGAGTCATACAGCGTGCCGTGAAGATCGATGACAAACCGCTCACCATCGATGAGATTCTCGACACCGTTTGCCGACATTTCAACGTCACTGTATCGGCAGTGAACAGCAAGAGTCGAAAGCAAGAGTTGGTAACGGCGCGTCAATTGTCCATGTATCTGGCGCAAAAGTACACCAAGATGCCAGCCTCTCGCATTGGAAAGCTGGTGGGCGGGCGCGATCACTCCACCGTTATTCATAGCTGTTCGCGCATCGAACAGCGCCTGAAGTTGGACTCCATGTTCTCCAACGAGGTGATGAGCATTGAGAATTCGTTCAAGTTGAAGCAATAACCGGCAGTATCAATCCCTGTTTGTCGTCCACTTTAATATTTAAAATGAAATAGACATCTTGTCCAAGGCCCTCGAGCTTTGGACTTTTTTTTGCCTTGAGTCCATTTCTATCGAATTGTTAGTCGCAAGGTTGTTTTTTGCGAATATTCTTTGCTGGTCTTGTTGAAAAGTCATACCTTTGCCGTCGGTTTACAAACAGTAAGCTAAGGGTGCTCACTTTTATTCGTGGGCTGAGAACAAACCTTCTGACCTGATCTGGGTAATACCAGCGTAGGAATTGACCAAGAAGCCAAGTGGGCGAAGTTCTTCAACAGTAAAACTTTGCACTTGCTCTCTCCCTTATTCATTTATTTTTTTGATCGCTAAAAAAAACAATGAAAAAGTTTTTATGGGCAGCGTTTGCGATGACTGCCGCCAATGTGTATGCGGTGCAACCTATTGACACCTTGCATACTTACGAGTTACAGGATGTACAAGTAATTTCTACTCGTGCCAACAAGAAAACGCCTATGGCGCATTCGGACTTGTCACAAAAGCAAATCAAGCAGATGAACCATGGCAAGGACATTCCATTCTTGTTGTCTACGTTGCCATCGATTACCCTTACTTCCGATGCAGGTAATGGTATTGGGTACACCTCCTTGCGTGTGCGTGGCATCGATCCCTCGCGTGTGAACATTACTGCAAACGGTATTCCGATGAACGATGCCGAGAGTGCAACCCTCTTCTGGGTGAACATGAGCGACTTTGCCTCGAGTGTGCAGAGCATGCAGCTGCAACGAGGAGCTGGTACGTCTACCAATGGTGCGGGTGCTTTTGGTGCTACCTTGAACATGCAAACCGAGAACATCGGTACCAAACCATTCTTCGGTATCGACCTTTCGGGCGGCAGTTACGGTTCGCACAAGGAGACTTTGCGCTTCGGAACAGGACTTATCGGGGGACATTGGGGCATACAAGGACGCCTTTCAGATATCGGTAGCGACGGCTATTTGGACCGAGCTTCCACCAAACTCAATTCGTATTTCATCCAAGCGGGCTATTTCTCGGACAACACCATGGTGAAGTTTGTCACCTTCAATGGCATGGAGCGTACTTATCACGCATGGAACTACGCTTCCAAGTACGAACAAAGTCTGTACGGACGCACCTACAATTCGTGCGGTGAGTATTCCGATGCCGAGGGCAAGGTGAAATATTACGACGGACAAACGGATAACTACCATCAGCAAAACTACCAGCTGCATTGGAGTCAACTACTTGGTGACCAATGGAAACTCAACGTTGCCTTGCATTATACTAAGGGTGACGGATACTACGAGCAGTACAAAGGAAAAGGCAATTGGTATCAATATCATCTGTCTAAAGACACCAAGTTGTTGGGCGACTTAGTGCGCCAAAAGAAGATGGACAACGATTTTTATGGTGCTGTAGGTTCCATTAACTATGACAACAAGCGTGGTTTGACAGCCAACATCGGTGGCGGTTGGAACAAATATGTGGGCGGCCACTTTGGAAAAGTCATTTGGACGGGTGCCCCTTTCTATCAGATAGAAGATGCCAACGGCAATAAGAAGAAGGTGTATCAGATGGGACCCTCCACATTGGAGCCTGATAACGAGTATTACAACAACGATGCCAAGAAGGTGGACGGCAATGTTTACGGAAAGGTAAACTGGGAGTTCGTAAAGGGTTTGAGTGCCTTTGCCGACTTACAATATCGTCATGTGGGCATTAAGATGACAGGTCCTTCCGATGCATGGGATGACAATAACAAGCAGGTTGTCTTCAATCTTGACCAAAAGTTCAATTTCTTCAATCCTAAGTTTGGACTCAATTATCAGGCTGATGCCAACAACCGCGTGTATGCATCGTATGCCATTGCGCACAAAGAGCCTACCCGCAACAGTTTTGAGCAAAACCTTGACACCAAGTTGGAGGCAGAGAAATTAGGCGATTTGGAAATAGGTTACCAGTTTGCCTGTGCCAAATACAGCGCAGGTGTCAACCTATATTATATGAATTATAGCAATGAATTTGTGCTCACTGGCGAACTGGATGCCATCGGTGAGATGAAGACAAAGAATGCAGGTCGTAGCTATCGCATGGGTATTGAATTGGAATCGGCTTGGCAGCCTGTCGACTGGTTCACTTGGAACGTTAATGCCACCTTCAGCAAGAACCGTGTTAAGGACTGGATGGTGAAGTTGGAAGACAAGAAGAACGTTTCTTTGGGCGACACACCTACCAGCTTTTCTCCAGATCTTATCTTCAACAACATCTTCTCATTCAACTACAAAGGGTTGTCTGCCAATGTTCATACGCAGTATATCGGTGAGCAGTATCTCACCAATACAGGACTGAAAAGCTATCAAACCAAAGACGACAACCGTCAAGACATTGACGTGAGCATGATGTTGGGCAGCATCTTTACTACCAACCTCAATGTGGCTTACACCTTTGCCTGTCACAAGTTGGGCTTGAAAGAGGCTACCGTTGGCTGTACTGTCTACAACCTTTTCAGTGCCAAATACGACAATAACGGCTGGGCAGCACCTAGTTTTAAGAAGGATGCACAAGGCAACGTCGTAGCTACCTATGGCAAAAACGGACAGTATATGGCTGGCTTTGCGCCACAGGCTCCTATCAACTTTATGGCAAACTTGTCATTGACGTTCTGATAAGAGTTGATGGGAGAGGAGTAGGAGTTTATGGAAGTTATAAGGGAGAAAAGGGAAGTTGATTAAGAGTTAAGGGGAGTTAAGGGGAGTTACGTAGGGAGTTAACGGACATTACCTTATTGATAGAGATAGAAAAAAACAATTTCTGCCTTCCATTGCAAAGCATTTGTCCGATAACTCCCATTAACTCCCCTTGTAACTCCTGTTAACTCCTGACCTAATTCCCTATTTACTCCCTTTAACTCCCATTCTAACAAATAATAACATGACATTCGATTGGTTGGATATAGTCACCACCATTTTGGGACTTGTCTATATCTATTTGGAATATAAAGCTAGCATTTGGCTGTGGATAGTGGGCATCGTGATGCCTGCCATGGACGTGTTTTTGTATTGGAGACACGGTTTGTACGGCGATGCGGGCATGGCAGTATATTACACGCTGGCTGCCATTTATGGATATATTGCATGGAAGTGGGGCAGCAAACTCTTCAATCAAAAAAAGCAAGAACTGCCCATTACGCACATGCCTGGCAAGCATTATTTGCCTACTTTCGCGTTCTTCGCCTTGGCGTGGGGCGTTACTTATTATGTTTTGGTGCGCTTTACCAACAGCAACGTACCTTTGTTAGACAGCTTTACCAATGCACTCAGTTTCGTTGGCTTATGGGCTTTGGCACGCAAGTATGTAGAGCAATGGCTCTTTTGGATTGCGGTCGATGTGGTTTGCACTGCGCTATATGTGTACAAGGGCATTCCTTTCAAGGCAGGACTGTACGGACTTTATGTCGTCATTGCCGTGTTAGGGTACTTCAAGTGGAAGTCGATGATGAAGCAAGCAGCGTCATGAACTATCAGCTCATCAACTCATCAACCAATTTCGACGTGGTGGTTTTAGCGGGCGGAGATTATCCGCAGCATGCCGTTCCCACCCAAATCTTGCAGCAAGCGCCTCGCATTGTGTGTTGCGACAGCGCCATCGAGTTGCTGCATCCCTCGTTATATAATAAGGTGGAAGCCGTGGTTGGCGACGGTGATTCGATGTCTGATGCTGCCAAACTACAATTTCATGACGTGCTGCATGTTGAGCATGAACAGGCAGACAACGACCTTACCAAGGCTACCCGCTATTGTGTCAGCCGCAACTATAGCCGTATCGCCTATTTGGGAGCAACGGGCAAGCGTGAGGATCATACCATGGGAAACATCTCCCTCTTGCTGCGTTATTTTCAAACCTACGGTGTGCAGCCTGTCATGGTGACCGATTACGGCACGTTTGTACCTTGCCATGGCGATTGCACCTTTGAGTCGTTTGCCAAACAGCAAGTAAGTATTTTTAATATTTCATGCCACCGTATCGAAAACAAGGGCTTGCGTTGGCAGTCGTACGCCTATCAAAGTTGGTGGCAAGGTACGCTCAACGAGTCGCTTGCCGATGTCTTTACCCTCCATGCCGATGGCCATTACCTGGTTTATCGCACCCACGAAGCAAAATCGGCCATGCAATAGCCTCGTGTTTCTATTCGGTAATAATGCGCACTTCTGGGCTTTCAAGCAATGATACTCTCTTGTGTTAACAGACCTTTCATTTGTTAAGTCGATTCATTTTATTTGACAAAATAAAATTGCAAAATAGATAAAACAAGGGGATTTTTAAGGTGTTCAAAACCTTAAAAGCATCATCTTTTACCACATTCACATACAACAAATCCGCAATCAGCATGCTATTGCCGCCCAATAGGTATGCTTTTGCCATCCAATTGTTATGCTTTACCTGCCCAATATGCATCATATAGCAGGGCTTTTTTGCACGAAAAAGGGATTTTTCGTACCAAACACATTTTTTTTAGTTTGCATTTCAGGCTCAAAAAACCTATAACCTGCTAATAATCAACTTGCTAATAAAAACTCTCTCATATTTCACATATTTCCGTGACATGAACAGGTTGGTTGAAAAAACGTCCGGCATTTGTGTTAAAAAAGACGTTGCAGCTGAAGAAATCTTACCGAAGAACGTTCCGTTTGAACTAAAAAATGCAAATTATCATTCTTCATTAAAAGCGCTGTGGTTGTAGACAGCAGTCTTCCGTTCGCCCAGCGATGAACCCATACAGCATGTACAGTTGCTGTCTGTACGATAAACATTATAATAATAGATGCATGATTAAATAAAAAACTTATTAAATAACCAACAAATAATTATTAAATATTTTATAATTAAAAAGACATATAAATATAATTATTTATTTGGTTATTCTTAAATATATATTTACCTTTGTCACGGTTCAATACGAACTGTACTCTTTAAATATTAAACCTAACCTAATGAATCGTAGATCTAACCGACTAATGAAAGAAAAACGATCTTATTTTTTGATACTGGTTTTGTATCTCTTCTTTTTGCCCAAATCGCTTTTAGGTGGCAATCTACATCCAGACATTGTCGTAGCAGGAGGTGGTGCCAGTGGCGTATCTGCTGCCTTGCAATCAGCTCGTATGGGTATGCGTGTACTCGTGATTGAGGAAAGTACATGGTTGGGTGGCATGCTAACAAGCGCAGGTGTCAGTGCCATCGACGGAAACTTCAATATGCCTGCTGGCATATTTGGTGAATTTAGGAATCGTCTTGCCCAGCATTACGGCAGTCTTGAAGCCTTGAACACCGGGTGGGTAAGCCGAGTTCTCTTCGAACCCTCGGTAGGCAACCAGGTTTTGAACGACATGGTGGCACAAGAGAAAAATATCGAAGTGTGGAAAGAGAGCAGTATCAGACGCATCAGCAAAAAGCAAGGCGAATGGAACTTGAAGATTAAAAAGCAAGGTAAAAGCGTGATCGTTAAAACACCAATGCTCATTGATGCTACTGAATTAGGAGATGTGGCAGCCAAGTGTGGGGTAGGCTATGATGTTGGCATGGATAGTCGCCATGATACGCAGGAGGATATTGCTTTGGAAAAAGGCAACAATGTTATTCAGGACCTTACCTATGTTGCCATCTTGAAGGATTATAAAAAGGATGTTTCCATGCGAAAGCCGAAGGGTTATGACCCTTCAGTCTTTGCCTGTTGCTGCATCAACCCGCTGTGCATATCCAGCAATGAGCCAAAAAGAATGTGGCCGGCAGACAAGATGATGAGCTATGGACAGCTTCCCAATGGCAAGATTATGCTGAATTGGCCTATCAACGGAAATGACTATTACGTCAATTTGGTGGAAATGTCTGACAAGCAACGCAGACGAGTTTTGAAGAAAGCGAAAGAACATACCTTGTGTTTTCTTTATTTTATTCAGCACGAATTAGGATTCCGTCATATAGGACTTGCCGACGACGAATATCCCACAAAAGATCTTCTGCCTTTCATTCCTTATCATCGTGAATCCAGGAGAATTCATGGAGCGGTTCGGTTTACACTCAATCACATGGTGTCACCTTACAATCAAGCAGCTCCTTTGTACCGAACCAGCATCGCTGTTGGCGACTATCCTGTAGACCATCACCACATGCGCTACAAAGAAAGTCACACGCTGCCCGACATACACTTCTATCCAGTTCCGTCATTTGGGCTGCCGTTAGGAACACTCATTCCACAGGGAGTCGAGGGTTTGATAGTAGCAGAGAAATCCATATCCGTGTCTAATATCGCCAATGGTGCAACACGTTTGCAGCCTGTGGTGATGCAGATAGGTCAGGCAGCTGGTGCATTGGCGGCCCTCTCACTCAAGAAAAGAACGCCTTTATCGGGCGTATCTGTAAGGGATGTGCAAGATGAAATATTGAAGGCGGGCGGATATTTGCTTCCCTATCTGGATGTTCAGAAACAAGATCCTCGATTCATACCTTATCAACACATTGGTTCAACGGGTATTTTGAAAGGGGTTGGCAAAAATGTAGATTGGAAGAATGAAACATGGCTGAGGACCGACCAACCATTAAAAGGACGCGAACTGGAAGGTATGCGTGACATTTTCCCACGATGGAAGCAAACAGGTGCCATGTTGACAGACTCGGTGATGACATTGGGGGACGCATTGCGTGTTATTCAAAACGTAGCTGAGTCAGAGGGAATGCCCATCAAAGCAAATTGGGAACCACTGTTAACGAAATACCATTTTAAGGCAACAGACAAGGCACACGTCATTACACGAGGTGAAATGGCCGTACTGATAGACCAAATGCTCGATCCCTTTCACTGGAAAGAAGTTGACATACAGGGAAATTTCATGAATTAATATTTAAATCATATAGCTATGGATATAGATCAATTGAAAGAATTAGCCGACTTGTACAAAAGTGAATTGCTACAAAGAGTGGTACCTTTTTGGCTTGAGAAGTCACAAGACGAAGAGTATGGTGGATACTTCACATGCTTGGATCGCAAAGGAAATGTTTTTGACACCGACAAATTTATTTGGTTGCAGTGTCGTGAGGTGTGGTTGTTCGCCATGCTATATAACAAGGTAGAGAAAAACGAGGAATGGTTGAACTGTGCCATCCAAGGAGCAGAGTTTTTAAAAAAGCATGGACATGACGGCCAGTACAACTGGTATTTCTCGCTGGATAGGACAGGCAAACCATTGGTTGAGCCTTACAACATCTTCTCGTACACGTTCGCAGCCATGGCTTTCGGACAGCTAAGTTTGGCTACAGGCAATGACGAATATGCCACCATCGCCAAGAAAACGTTCGATATCATTCTGTCGAAGGTAGACAATCCCAAAGGTAAGTGGAACAAGATACATCCGGGAACACGCAACATGAAAAATTTTGCACTGCCCATGATACTCTGCAACTTGGCCTTGGAGATAGAGCATCTTCTTGACGAAAACTATCTACTCGAGACCATGGAAACGTGCATCCATGAAGTGATGGACGTGTTTTACCGACCAGACCTTGGCGGCATCATTGTGGAAAACGTAGGTGCCGACGGCAACTTGGTAGACTGTTTCGAGGGCAGACAGGTAACACCGGGACATGCCATAGAGGCCATGTGGTTTATCATGGACTTGGGCAAACGCTTGGACAGACCCGAACTGATAGAAAAAGCCAAGGACACCGCACTTACCATGTTGGAGTATGGATGGGACAAGGAGTTTGGTGGTCTGTACTATTTCATGGATCGCAATGGCTGTCCTCCCCAGCAATTGGAATGGGATCAGAAGCTGTGGTGGGTACACATCGAAACCCTTATCTCTATGCTCAAGGGCTATCAGCTCACGGGAGACAAGAGGTGTATGGACTGGTTTAAGAAGGTACACGAATATGCATGGACACATTTCAGAGATGACGAGTATGCTGAATGGTACGGATACCTCAACAGGCGCGGCGAAGTGCTGTTGCCATTGAAGGGTGGAAAATGGAAAGGATGTTTCCATGTACCCAGAGGAATGTACCAATGCTGGACCACGTTGGAAGAAATAGTCAAGGCAAACGATACCAAATAAAGCGAACCATGACAAACAGGAGAAACTTTATCAAGCAAATAATGGGTGCCTCAACGCTTGTGATGGGTAGCAAAATACTGTCTTCTTACACCAAGGTGGACAACACTTTTGCCCAGCACGAGGATGGTGAGACTTTTGCTACACCGCACGCCATGAAGGGCATGCCTATTAAAGCTACATTTCTGGATGAGATAAGTTGGGACATTCCACACCAAAACTGGGGCAAGAAAGAATGGGATCAAGACTTCAAGGCCATGAAAAAGATGGGCATCAACACGGTTGTTCTCATCCGTGCTGGACTGGGAAAGTGGATTGCCGCACCATTCTCAACTCTCATCGGTAAAGAAGATGTATATTATCCGCCAGTTGATTTGGTAGAAATGTTCTTGACACTCGCCGACAAGTATCGCATGAATTTCTTCTTCGGCATGTATGATTCCGGCAAGTATTGGCAAGAGGGGCTGTTTCAAAAAGAGATAGACCTGAACCTAAGCTTGATAGATGAAGTGTGGGCCAAATATGGTAAGCATCCCTCTTTCAAGGGATGGTATCTGTCACAAGAAATCAGTCGCCGAACAAAGAACATGTCACGCATATATGCAGAGGTTGGCAAGCACGCCAAAGCCGTGTCGGGCAACCTCACGACCATGGTTTCGCCCTATATTCACGGCGTGAAGACCGACCAAGTGATGAGTGGCGACAAGGCTCTCACCGTGAGAGAACATGAAGAGGAATGGAACGAGATTTTGGGCAACGTCAAGGGTGCTGTGGATATCTTGGCATTTCAAGACGGCCAGGTAGACTATGGCGAACTGTACGATTATCTTGTGGTGAACAAAAAATTGGCAGACAGATACGGAATGAAATGCTGGACAAACATTGAATCGTTTGACCGCGACATGCCCATCCGCTTCCTGCCAATCAAATGGGAGAAGCTGCTGTTGAAACTTGAAGCTGCACGAAAAGCCGGAATGGAAAACGCCATTACCTTTGAGTTTTCACACTTCATGAGTCCCAATTCCGCATATTTGCAAGCTGGTCACTTGTATCGTAGATACTGTGAGCATTTTAATATTTAAATTATTCACTAACCTAAAAATCATAATTAATGGAACAAATTAGATGGTGTATCAGGAGGCTTGTTGTGTCCTTGATCCTAACAGTCACATGTGTGGCAGCAAGCTATGCGCAAAATGTGATAACAGGAACAGTCAGCGACACGAACGGTGAGCCTTTGGTAGGAGTGTCTATCGTTGTGAAAGGAACGACGAGAGGACAGGTTACTAACATTGATGGACGATACCAAATTGAGGCTAAAGCCAATGACATACTGACTTTCGCAAGTGTCGGTATGGTATCGCAAGAAGTGAAGGTGGGCAATCGCAAGACGATTGACATTACGATGAAGGAGGATGTCGCCGCTTTAAGTGAGGTCGTAGTGGTGGGCTATGGCACACAAAAGCGAGGAAGCATTACGGGCGCTATCTCCACTGTATCTGACAAAGAGATACTAAAAGCACCGACCATGAGTATCAGTAATATCATCGGACCGCGCATCGCAGGTGTGGCAGCCGTGCAATCAAGCGGGCAGCCTGGTAGTGATAACGCTGCGCTCACCATGCGTGGACAAGGGGGTATCATCTACGTTATTGATGGTATTCGACGCACCTCAGCCGACTTTAATGGATTGGACCCGAATGAAATAGAATCGGTGTCTATCTTGAAAGACGCATCCGCCGTGTCTGTCTATGGTCTGGATGCCAACGGAGCGTTTATCGTAACCACGAAAAAAGGTAGCAAAAACAAGACGTCCATCTCCTACACGGGAGCTTTTGGAATTAGCGAGAACGCACAAAATCAGGTGTGGCTTGACGGCCCCGGGTACGCTTATTGGTACAACAAAGCACGCGAATTGCAGGGCGACGCCCCCGTCTTTACAGATGAAATGGTACAAAAGATGCGTGAAGGAGTTGACGGATGGGGTAACACCAACTGGTACAAAAAATTGTTTGGAACAGGAAACCGTATGCACCACAATGTGTCCGCATCGGGTGGAAACGACAAGGTGAAGTTTTTCGCATCGATGGGTTATTTGAAAGAAAACGGCAATATTGACAATTTCGATTATGACCGTCTGAATCTACGTTCAAACATTGACGCAAAGATAACCGACAATCTTACTTTTACGCTGGGCATTGCCGGGCGTATAGAGAAGCGCAATGCACCCAGATACTCAGCCAACCCAAACGATTGGCATAACATTCCACAGCAGATCATTAGGGCTATGCCATACGTTCCGGAAACTATGGAATATCAGGGAAAGACTTACGCCGTATCTACACCAACCGCTTCGTCACCAGTTGCCCCATTGGCATCCATCAATGAGTCAGGATACAGCAAGTCTAATCGCTCGTTTGTACAGACCAATTTCAGTCTGAAATATGATGCGCCTTGGCTGAAAGGCTTAAGTGTGAAGTTTCAAGGAGCTTACGATGCTAATTTCTATTTCAACAAAGTGCTAAGCAATCCTTTCGAGGTGATGCAGATGAGTCTGCCCACCTCCGCATCCAAGACGTTGAATTATTACAAGACTTACGATGCCCAAGGAAACAGCGTGTCACTGAGTGAGGCCGCCAGCAAGGGTTACAACTTTACCACACAAACCAGTGTGACATACGACAACAGGTTTGACAAGCACACCGTGGGCGTGTTGTTATTGGCCGAGACGCGCGAAAACAAGAGCAACGCCCTGAGTGCAACTGGTACAGGATTGGACTTCTTGCAGCTTGACGAGCTTAGCAAGATTACCAACTTGACCGGTGATGGCAAAGAAAAGATGCCTACGATTGGTGGTTATAGCGGATTTACGCGGGTGGCTGGATTTGTCGGTAGGCTCAATTACAACTATGATGACAAGTACTACTTGGAGGCTTCGGCACGTTATGATGGTAGCTACCTTTTTGGTGGCATGAACAACCGATGGGTGTTCTTACCCAGTTTGTCATTGGGTTGGCGTATCAATAACGAAAAATGGTTTGACGCAGACTGGGTGAACAACCTGAAACTGCGTGCAGGTGTTGGTAAAACAGGAACAAGTAGCGGATTGAACGCATTTCAATGGCGCAACGCGATGACATTGGTGAAAAACGCATTGGTGCTGGGAGGCGGAAGTCAGTCGATGATGTATGCCAGCGTTTTAGGAAATCCTGACCTACGATGGGCACAATGTATGAACTACAACCTCGGTGTAGACGCAACCTTATGGAATGGCCTTTTAGGCATCGAGTTTGACGTGTTCTATAAATATGAGTATGACAAAATTTCGTCTGTCGTGGGTGCGTTCCCACCATCACGAGGTGGATACTATCACAACTCAGCCAATATAAACAAAGCTGATTACAAGGGATTTGAGGTGGCTCTAACCCATCGCAACCACATTGGGAATTTTAATTATGGTGGAAAATTGATATGGTCGTACGCTTATGGACGTTGGCTGAAATACGCAGGCGATACTGACAATGCTCCTGAATACCAACGCATCACAGGTAAACAAATCGGTGCCAAATATGGTTTCATGGACGCAGGACTGTTCAAGGACGAGGCAGATATAGCCAATTCGCCGACTGTCGTTGGTTATAAAGCACTGCCGGGCTATATAAAATATGTGGACCGGAATGGAGATGGTGTGATAACCGCTGCCCAAGACCAAGGCTATGTAGGAAAAAGCTCAACCCCAACACACACAGGATCGTTCAACTTGTTTGGCGATTGGAAGGGATTCGACTTTGACTTGCTGTTCTCTTGGGGCTTGGACAATGTTGTGGCGTTGACTGGACTGTATAGTGGTTCGGGCATCCAAGACAACACGTCCTATACAAAGCCATTCTACCACGGTGGTAACTCACCAACTTATTTGGTAGAGAAATCGTGGACACCCGACAACCCCAACGCAGAGTTCCCGCGTCTTGAGATTTCAGGACCAAGCAATAACAACGGTTTCTCTTCCACGTTCTGGTATCGTTCGGGCAATTACATGCGGTTAAAGACAGCGCAAATTGGCTACAACTTCCCCAAGCAATGGCTAACTAACATAGGCATTGAGGGTGCAAGAATATATGTGGAAGGTTTCAACCTGTTGACATTCAGCAGTCTAACCAAATACAACATAGACCCTGAGTCTCCTTCTGTAAACAACGGTTACTACCCGCAACAGAGGACGTATACCATGGGAATAAAACTAACATTCTAAAAGATTTGACAGTATGAAAAATATATGTTTTAATATAGCGGTGGCATTTTGCGCAGTCTTGCCCTTGACATCGTGTAACGATTGGCTGGATGGCGTTACTCAAACAGCGACCGTAAGTGATGAGATTGTTTGGCAAGACGCAAAGCACGTTGATAAAAACGTGAATGCTTTTTACACCGCTTTGCACAGATACGGCCAGTTTGGAGAGACGCAGTTTGGCGGTAGCTTGACCGAAAGCCTTACAGACGCCTTCAAATATGGCTCGGTATCATTGGGTCATCGCGCAGGGCATCCCAATGTTTACGTTACCGACCCATCAGTAGTGACACCCGATGGCTGTCTATATAATGTATGGAGCGAGGGAGCTGCTTACGGAAGTATCAGGCAGATAAACCAGTTTTTAGCCATGCAAAAACAATATTCGAAGTTTTCTGAGGAGCAAAACGCACGCTGGGAGGCTCAGGCTCGCTTCTTCCGCGCATACCTATACTTCCAGTTGGCTAAACGGCATGGTAGCGTCATTATCTACGATAACTTGCCAGAAAGCAACGACAAAGCACTAAGTTCGGCTGAAGAAACTTGGAAATTTATCGGTGATGATCTTGACTTTGCGGCAGCTAACCTTCCTGCGGAGTGGGCAGATCCCAATGCAAAAGGCAGGGTAACTCAAGGAGCAGCCTATGCGCTGAAGTCACGAGCCATGCTTTACGCAGAACAATGGCAGGCTGCATACGACGCAGCCGACAAGGTAGAGAAGCTCGGGCTTTACGATTTGGCATCCAATTACGCTGACGCATGGAGTGGCAACAACAACGAATGCATTTTGGCGTTCAGGTACAACAAGGACAGTGGACCCTACCACAGTTTTGACCAATACTATGTGCCACAGTGCGACGGATACGATTTTGGTGCTACGGGAACACCCACGCAGGAAATGGTGGAGTGCTATGAAACCAAGGAAGGTAAAACTGTGGATTGGACACCATGGCATGAAACGACCAACCAAAAGCCTCCTTACGACCAGCTTGAACCCCGATTTGCCGCAACTATCATATATGCGGGATGCGAATGGAAGGGACGCAAGATGGATTGCAGCGTAGGAGGAAAGAACGGTGAGTTCATGGCTTATCGTGAGCAGGCCTACTCTTTCGGCAAAACCACCACAGGATATTTTCTTCGTAAGCTGCTCGACGAAAAGCTGACGGATATCAAGGGACAACATAGCTCGCAACCATGGGTAGAAATACGCTTTGCCGAGGTGTTGTTGAACAAAGCCGAGGCTGCCTTCAGATTGGGCAAAACCAGTGAGGCACAGACGCTCATGAACCGCGTGCGGGCACGTGTTGGACTGCCTGCGAAAACCTCTACCGGTGACGCTTGGTTTAAGGATTACCGCAACGAGCGTAAAGTGGAATTAGCTTACGAAGGACATCTGTTCTGGGATATGCGCAGGTGGAAACTGGCTCATATTGAGTATAACAACTACCGCTGTCACGGTATGAAGATTACCAACGGCACATACGAGTATGTTGATTGTGACGGTCAAGACCGTAAGTTCTCGTCAAAACTCTACAGGCTGCCTGTTCCTACATCCGAATTGAAGAACAATAAGTTGGCCAAACAGTTTGATGAATGGAAATAACAACCTTTAAGTATTGACAAATATGAAAACCAAAATATTGACATTAGCCTGCAACCTGCTGCTTATTTTTACATGGGTAGGTTGCCAAGAGCCCGAGGAGTTTCACCCTAATATAGAGCGAAACGGCATCACGAATCTCACAGCACGATTTATTGATGACGACAGGGATGAAAACAACTTCACAAGTGAGATAGACTATCAAAACAAAGTGATTACCGTCGTGTTTCCTTATAACTACCCACGGCTGTCTGACAATGTTCTCGACAAATCGTCGCTCAAAAAGATGCGGGTGTTCGCAAGTCTTGAAAACAACGTGTATGTGACACCTAAGCTGTACTTTATGGATCTGACGAAGGAGAACACGATTACCGTAACCGACCAGAACGGCGGGAAGGCAGACTATAAAGTTGTGGCCGAAATAAGAAAAAGCAACGAATGTGCCATCACTAAGTTTGACCTCCCGAATGCTAACTTAAGTGGCCTTGTGAAGGAAGCAGACAAGGTAATCTCCCTTGTCTCTGCTGACGAGATTGGCAAACAACTTGCTACGGTGAGCATCTCTCACGGAGCCACCATTTCTCCTGACCCAACAGTCGTAGCTCTTGACTATGACCAGGAGCAACAAATCAAGGTTACGGCGCAAGATGGCGTTACCTCGATGGTGTACACTGTGAAAAAAGAAATTCCACAAAAAATCAACAATGGATTGCGCGCCAGCAGCGCCCAACTGTTGTGGGTAAAGAAACTTGTGGACATCGGACTAACCCAAAACCACATGACCACCGGTATCGCTGCTCTTAACAACTATGTTGTTGTGAACGAGAGAGGCAATGGACAAGCTGTATATCTCAACGCCAAAACTGGAGAGATAGCTGGCCATATCGACATCAGCGAATTTGCTGGAAGCGTGACAAACATGTATGCCACGGCCGATGATAACGACAATATATTGTTCTGTAACCTCAATAACCAGAAAAATGGTAAGTTCGTTATCTGGAGAGTAAAGGGTGTCAAGGGCAAGCCTGAAAAGTATTTAGAATATACCACAAGCGCACAAATGGGACGTAAACTATCTGTTATTGGTAGCTTGGACGGTGATGCTATTATTACTGCACCTATATATGCTACTGCAGGACAATTCGCACGCTGGCAGGTGAAAGCCGGAAAGCTGGTTTCTACCACGCCAGTCATGGTTCAAGCCCAAGGCTTAGGTAACTGGGGTACTAACGCAGACGTAATATACAGCGATCCAACTGACCCCACAAGTGACTATTTTGCTGCATATTATGCCGCACCAAGGCATGCCTCATTGTTTGACGGCAAAACCAATTCCATCAAGGCCAAGGGACCTGAAATTACATCTAATTGGCTTCAGAATGCGGTAGACTATACCATATTTAACAAAGCACACTACTTCATTTCTAACTCTGTGAACCTTTGGACATGGGGTACAGACGATTGCATCTACTTGTTCGACACAGGTGGTGGCAATTTGGACACGCAGGTGCTTGACTTCTCTTCAAAAGGCTTGGATATCAATGGCAAGTATGGAGGCAAGGCATTAGGAAAACAAAACGCAAATGGAACAGGCGACGTCGCACTGAGAGTATCGAACGACGGATACTATCTGTACATCTACTTCATGTTTACCAACGGATATGTTGGTTGCGTGCGCTGCGACTGTTTGGATTTGTAATCTTTCATTCAACCATCTCAATGCTTTGACCATGTCACTGCATTGAGATGGCTTTTATCGTTCACGGTTGATAAAAAAACAGATTCATCTTGTTGGATGATGAAAAAAGAACCGTATATTTAATGGAAAGAATAAAATAATAAGGGACAACGAATGAAACAACGACATTGTACTATCAGCCTTTTATTCCTGACTCTACTTGTTTTTGTAGCATGTGGATCAAAAGATCCAATAGATTATTGGGGACAAAACAAACAAAAGGAAGAAAAGGAAAATAACAAAGAAATAGAAAATAAGACCGACAAACCAAGATATATCTGGATTGACGCAGCAGCGAATTTTCCAGATTTCGCCAATAGCAAAGAGGCCATAACACGAGATTTGACCCTGGCCAAAGACGCAGGTTTCACGGATATCGTGGTAGACGTGCGCCCAACATGCGGAGACGTATTGTTCAAGACTTCCACAGTAGAACAAGTGAAATATCAATACGCATGGACATCTACAGGCTATACAAAGATAGACCGCACGGCTACGTGGGACTATTTGCAAGCATTTATAGATGCTGCACGAAAATTGGATTTGAAAGTTCACGCAGGCATTAACACCTTTGTGGGAGGAAACACCATGAACAACGGAACGGGTATGGTGTATCGTGACGAGAACAAGAGGGCATGGACAACACAGATGAGTACAGCTCAGGGTATTGTCAGTATCATGGAAGAGGCTGAGCCTACCAAGTTTCTAAATCCAGCCAATCCGGAAGTGCAAACTTTTCTTTGCAACTTGTTGCGAGATCTTGCGAAATATGACCTTGACGGTATTGTGTTGGATCGAGGCAGATATTTGGATTTGCGCGCTGACTTCTCTGATCTGTCCCGCAAAAAATTTGAAACGTATATGGGAAGTAAAATCTCCAATTTCCCGGAAGACATTCTTCCCAAAGGCGCGACAAAGCTATCGGGGAAATCTTCTGATTACACAAAGAAATGGTTGGAGTTTAGGGCCAAAACCATTCGCGACTTTATGGAAAAGGCACGAAACGCTGTCAAGAGCGTCAACTCCAACATACAATTTGGCGTGTATGTCGGTGGTTGGTACTCCACCTATTACACTGTGGGTGTGAATTGGGGCTCCCCTAATTTTAAAACCTCTGATTATTATAGATGGGCAACTAAAAACTATCACTCCTTCGGATACGCTGACTTGATGGATCAAATGCTCATTGGTGCTTACGCCTCGCCATTGCTTGTTTATGGCAATACGGAATGGACCATGCAGGGATTCTGTTTACAGGCCATGTCAAAGATAAAAGGTTCTTGCCCCAAAGTAGTGGGAGGACCTGATGTCGGTAATTGGGACACGGCCAATAAAGCCACCCAAGAGCAGGAAAACCAAGCCATCGTGCAATCTGTCAAGGCATGCATGGATGCTTGTAACGGCTATTTTCTGTTCGACATGATTCATCTTAAGAAAGCCAATCAATGGAAATATGCCAAGGAAGGCATCGCTAAAGCCATCGAAAAAACAAATCAATAACAAATAATATACGACTTATGAAAAGAGCCTGTCTCACACTACTCCTATTGTGCACCACCTTACTGACTTTTGCCACGACCAAACCTAAGGTCATGTGGTTGGATTGTTCGGCCAACTTCGAGCGATTCAGCTATCCTGACTCCATCAGGTATTACGTTGGCAAATGCCATGAGGCTGGTATCACGCATTTAGTATTAGACATCAAGGATAACACCGGTGAGGTGCTTTACGACAGTAAGTACACATCGAGGAAAAGAACGTGGAAGGGATTTACACGTCCTGATTTTGACTTTATCAATACGTTCATCTCTGAAGCTCACAAGCGTGGCATGGTTATATTTGCCGGCATGAACATCTTCGCTGACGGAAGCAAGGCGCACGGTCAGTTAAGAGGAGCTGTCTTTGGGAAAAACAAGAAATGGCAATCCATCAATTACGTTCCCGGAAAAGGACTCATTCCCGTGACAGAATTAAATGGAAAAACGTCCATGTTCTTAAACCCTGCCTTGAAAGACGTGCAACGTCATGAAATCAACATCGTGAAAGAAGTGGTAAAACGTTTTAAGTTTGACGGTATCATGTTGGACAGGGCGCGCTATGATTGCATCGAATCAGACTTTTCGGAAGCATCGCGCACCTTGTTTGAAAAATACATCGGTGAAAAACTAAACAAGTATCCAGAAGACATATACGAATGGAAAGCCAACGACAAGGGCTCGTTCGACAGGGTTCCCGGTCCGTATTACAAGAAATGGATAGAGTGGCGTGCCTCTGTCATCTATGGTTTTATAAATGATGTCAGATCCGCTATAAAAAAAATAGATTCCCAATGTATACTAGCCTCATACACGGGGGCATGGTACCCTACCTATTATGAGGTGGGTGTGAACTGGGCAAGCAACAAGTATGACCCCTCAAAGGATTTCCCATGGGCCACGCCTGAGTATCGCAAATATGGCTATGCAGAACTGATAGACTTCTACACCAACGGTAATTATTATAAAAATGTAACCATAGACGATTATTACAAGTCGTCAGGATTGTACAAGAACGAGACCGACAGCGAAGCCTCGTCTGGTGAATACCTCTGCGTGGAAGGCGGATGCAAGTACACAAGGCAGCTGTTGCAGGGTGCCAAGCCATTCTATGGAGGCCTATATGTAGAAGACTACCGGAAAAACCCCTTGCAGTTTCAGAAAGCTGTCCGCATGAACCTCCAAGAGTCTGACGGTGTCATGATATTCGACATCGTGCACATCATCCTCTATGATTGGTGGAAAGAGCTGAAAGAAGCGTTGGACGAAGACCATGTGCCTAATCCACACGAGCTGTATGGATCGGTCACTTGCGAAGGCAAGGGCGTACCCAATGTTGTGGTGACAGATGGGAAACGCTGTGTAACGACAGACAAGAACGGGGTATATCGCATACCAAACGTGGGTGACACACGGTTTGTGTACATATCCACACCTGCCGGGTTTCTCACCGAAACAAACAGGGGAATACCACTGTTTTATCAAGAAATTGACCATCAGAAACAACAGCTGGAATACAATTTCAGGCTCAAGAAAAATCCCAAGGACGACACAAGACATATCGCCATCGTAGAGGCCGACGTGCAAGCCAACTCCAAAGAGCACTGGTTGAAATACGGCCCAGTAGTGGACGACTATCGCAAGTTGTTGGCCTCAACCCCTGACAAAGATGCGTTTGGGTTGTCATGCGGTGACATCTGTTGGGACACGCCGACAACATTCTTTGAGGATTACATGCGACAGGCACAGCGCATCGACCTTCCTTTTTATCGAGTGATTGGAAATCACGACATGGACTACAATGGCCGAACGCACGAAACATCCTACCGATCGTTTGAAACACATTTCGGACCATCATGCTATTCTTTCAACAAAGGCAACGCACACTATATCGTTATCAATAATTGCTTTTACGTTGGACGACAATACTTCTATGTAGGATACATCGATGAGAATACCTTCAAGTGGTTGGAACAAGATCTTTCATACGTTCCCAAAGGCACCGTAGTGTTTGTAGCGGCGCATATTCCTTTTAGATCCACGGTGAAAGAACAACCGTTTGTTTACACCTACGAATACTTAGGGGGCGAAACCATCAACGCAGAGTCGCTCTTCAAACTGCTTGAAGGCTACGAATCGCATTTCCTCACAGGACACATGCATACCAATTCGAACGTCATCTTCAACAACCATCAGATGGAACACAACATCGGAGCCGTATGTGGAACATGGTGGCACGTCCCATTGTGCCTTGACGGTACGCCACAGGGATGTCAGGTCTTTGAGGTGGATGGCAAGAAGGTAAGTTGGTATTACAAGAGTACGGGCTATCCCAAGACATACCAATTCAGGGCGTATGCACCTGGAACGGTGAAAGAATATCCTAAGGATATCATCGCCAATGTGTGGAATTATGACGACCAATGGAAAGTAGAATGGCTGGAAAACGGTAAGCCGATGGGTGTGATGACGCAATACACCGGTCTGGACCCAGCAGCCGTAAAAATGGTTAAGGACCATCGCAAGACCATGCAAAGCTGGATTGCGCCCCTGCCCACCAAACACATGTTCCGTGCCACGCCTCGCAATTCCAAATCTAAATTGGCCGTGCGAGTGACCGACCGTTTCGGAAATGTTTACCAAGAAGAAATAACACGAAAATGAAACAATTCTTTTTATCTTGTGCCGCACTCCTTGTAGCTTGTGTAACACCAAGCAACACTACTGCCAAGGTGACCTTGACCTCAATATGGGGAGACAACATGGTGCTGCAACAACAGGCGGATGTCAGGTTCACAGGCACTGCCAAGAAAAACAGTAAAATAACGATTAAAGCATCGTGGAGTGACAAACGCATCATGACGCAAAGCGACAGTAACGGCCGTTGGCAAGCCACACTGCATACCATCTCGGCGGGAGGCCCATACTCCATCACATTCTCTGATGGCGAGGTGTTAACCCTGAGAAATATCCTCCTTGGCGAGGTTTGGTTTTGTTCCGGACAGTCTAACATGGAAATGCCCGTGCGCGGATTCAGGGGGCAGCCGGTTTATGGTTGCCAGCCTTACATTGTATCGGCTAACCCACGTAGGCAGCTGCGACTCTACACCGTTCAGCGCGATTGGAGTACCACACCCAAGACCGAGGGTGTGAAAGGACAATGGATGGAATTGTCATCACAGGCGGTAGGCGACTTCAGCGCAACGGCCTATTTCTTCGGAGATTTGTTGCAACGCTCCATCAACGTACCGGTAGGATTGATTCACAGCTCGTGGAGCGCATCCAAAATCGAGGCGTGGATGAGCCGACAAACGCTACAGCAATTCAATGA
This sequence comes from Hoylesella buccalis ATCC 35310, assembly GCF_025151385.1. Lineage (NCBI taxonomy): Bacteria > Pseudomonadati > Bacteroidota > Bacteroidia > Bacteroidales > Prevotellaceae > Hoylesella > Hoylesella buccalis. Next base: position 22,029 of record NZ_CP102287.1, read on the forward strand.
GGTAAAATTGCCTGATGTCAACCAGTCCAAGTTTGGATGGGAAGCTGGTACACCTACACTGCTGTGGAATGCCATGGTAAACCCTTGGAAAGGATTCCCCGTACGAGGCGTGATATGGTATCAAGGTGAGGCCAACGTTTCCAATCCAGCCCTATACAAACGCCTTTTTCCAGCGATGGTGCAACAATGGAGAACCTTTTTTGAAAATAAAGACATGCCCATCTATTACGTGCAGATTGCGCCCTATCAGGCTGGCGGCAAGGATAAACTCGAATGGGCATGGTTTCGCCAGTGCCAATTGGAGCTGATGAGCGAGGTACCCAACGTAGGTATGGTGACCACAACCGATGCCGGCAGTGAGCTGTTTATACACCCACCATATAAAATAAAGGTAGGCGAGCGTCTCGCCTATTGGGCGTTGACAAAGACATACGGTCGCAGTGGTTTTCTTTATTCTGGGCCGATTTACAAATCGTGTACGCTTAAAGATGGCGTTGTGGAAGTTACATTTGAGCACGGACAAGAGGGTATGATTCCTGAAAATCAAGAAATACGTGGCTTCGAGCTTGTTGACGCAGGTGGAAAAATATATCCTGCCAATGCAAGAATCATCAATAGTACTGCCAAAGTTAAAGTGTGGAACGACTCTGTGCGTCAGCCTACTGAGGTACGTTATTGTTTCCGCAACTATATGCAGGCTGATTTGTGCAACAATGCAGGACTTCCGGCCTCTCCCTTCAGAGCTGAAATAAAATAATCCGAAATCAAGGTGCCAGTGGTTCGGCATCATTCATTAACTTTGCCTTATATTCATAAAAAATCAAATAACAATGGTCAATAGAAGAGAATTTATCAAAAAGACGGCACTCGCAGGAGCAGCTATAACGATGGCCCCGATAGCAAAGGGAGCCAACCAACTGACAAAAACAGAGAATCTGCTCAATACGCAAGGAAAAGGCGTTAGTGGCTCTCTCATCGTTCCGAAGAACAACGGACTGAAGATAACCGGTACTTTTTTGGATGAGATATCCCATGACATTCCTCACCAAAACTGGGGAGAAAAAGAGTGGGATCAGGATTTCAAGTACATGAAGGCCATCGGCATTGATACCGTGATTGTCATTCGTTGTGGATACCGTAAATTTATGACCTATCCCTCTGAGTATCTTGTTAAGAAGCATGGATGTTATATGCCGTCTGTCGATTTGATAGACATGTATCTCCGCCTGGCCGATCGATATGGCATGAAGTTCTACTTTGGCCTTTACGATTCTGGTCGATACTGGGACACGGGCGATATGTCTTGGGAGATTGAGGACAACAAATATGTCATCGATGAAGTATGGAAGCGATACGGTCACCACAAGAGTTTTAAAGGGTGGTATATCAGCACCGAGATTAGTAGACAGACCAAAGGCGCCATTCCCACGTTCCATGCGCTTGGCAAGCAGTGTAAGGATGTTTCTGATGGCTTACCTGTATTTATCTCTCCATGGATTGACGGAAAGAAAGCGGTGATGGGTACACAGCAGCTCAGCAAAGCCCAAGCGGTTTCCGTGGAGGAACATGAGCGTGAATGGAACGAGATCTTCGATGGTATACACGACGTGGTTGATGCCTGTGCTTTCCAAGATGGGCACATCGACTATGATGAGCTGGATGCTTTCTTCTCAGTGAACAAAAAGTTGGCCGACAGGTATGGTATGCAATGTTGGACCAATGCCGAATCGTTCGACCGTGACATGCCCATCAGGTTCTTGCCGATTAAATTCGACAAGCTGCGAATGAAGCTAGAAGCTGCCAAGCGGTGTCATTACGACAAAGCCATTACGTTCGAATTCTCCCACTTTATGAGTCCACAGTCAGCCTATATCCAGGCACATCACCTGTACGACCGTTATAAAGAATATTTCAATATCAGGTAATCAATAGTTTTCCATATTATGAATGATTCTTCCGTAAAACTGGGATATGTGTTTTATCTGGCGCTGGCTGCGGCATTGGGCGGACTGCTCTTTGGGTATGACACGGCCGTCATATCAGGCACCATAGACCAGGTCACGAGTCAGTTTTCGCTCAGCGTTTTACAGCAGGGCTGGTATGTAGGTTGTGCCTTGATTGGTTCTATCATAGGCGTGGCTTTCGCAGGTTGGTTAAGTGACGAGATTGGACGCAAGCCTGCCATGTTCCTGTCCGCCATCTTGTTCACCGTTTCAGCCATCGGGTGTGCCATCACCCCTACGTTCAATTGGTTAGTGATTTATCGTATTGTGGGCGGCGTTGGCATCGGCGTGGTATCAATAGTTGCACCCATGTACATATCAGAGGTTTCTGTTTCTCAATACCGAGGCAGGATGGTGTCCCTCTACCAGTTGGCCATAACAGTTGGTTTCCTGGCTGCCTATCTGGTCAACTTCTTGCTCTTGGGTGTATCTCAAAGCCATTCTTTCGCATCTTCACAGTTCCAACTGATATTTGTGGATGAGGTGTGGCGAGGGATGTTGGGCATGGAAACGATACCAGCATTGTTCTTTTTCATCCTTTTGTTTTTCATTCCAGAGAGTCCGAGGTGGCTGGTTGTTCGTAACAAAAGCGTTCAAGCTACCCGCATTCTTGAAAAATTCTTTTCTGAAAAGAAAGAAGCGGATGCTGTTGTCAGTCAGGTACAGTCCAATCTGGCCTCGCAAGTTAAGACCGACTGGCATCAACTTCTGCGCCCGGGAATATTCACTGCTGTCGTTGTCGGAGTGTGCATCGCCATTCTCGGACAGTTCATGGGTGTAAATGCCGTGTTGTATTATGGCCCTTCTATCTTCAAGGATGCAGGCATGACCGATCCCTTGTTCTGCCAAGTTCTGGTGGGCATCGTCAATTGTGTCACCACTATTCTGGCTATGAGCATTATCGATAAGGTAGGAAGAAAAAAGCTCATCTATTATGGCGTGTCTGGCATGATACTGTCGCTACTGATGATCGCTTTCTATTTCGCATTCACAGAGACGATGAACCTTTCGGTCTATTTCATGCTTTCATTCTTTCTCTTCTATGTGTTTTGCTGCGCCATCTCTATCAGTGCGGTGGTTTGGGTGCTACTTTCTGAGATGTATCCCAACAGTGTCAGAGGCGTTGCCATGTCTATCGCCGGTTTCGCATTATGGATAGGAACCTATCTTGTGGGACAGCTCACACCATGGATGCTCACATCGCTGACACCTGCCGGTACGTTTATATTCTTTGCCATCATGTGTCTGCCTTACATGTTCATCATGTGGAAATACATTCCGGAAACCGCTGGCATGTCATTGGAAGAAATAGAACGCTACTGGACCAAACGCAAATAACCAGTTTGTTCAAGTGAAACTCACGGATAATACCCAAATAATGTATCATAGCAACATGAAAAAGATATTGTTACTGTTACTGTTGTCGTGCTCGCTTTCGATGCATGCAGCCAACCCTAAGCCTTTCACGATTCCCGAACTCAAGACTTGGTACGGTGGCAAAGGCTCTTTTGTGCCTACAAAAGCATCGCGCATCGTTTATACTGGGAATGACAAGCGTGTGGCAATGGCTCTCGAAGTGTTTGCCGCTGACTACCAGAAGATGTTCAATACCTCGCTGCCCATCGTGAAAGACAAGGCGCGGGCAGGTGATTTCGCATTTGCCGTTAGCACCAAAAAGGGGGCCAAGGCAAACACAGGCGACGAGGCTTACAAAATTAATATCGGGCGTGTCGCCCGTGTGGAAGCTGCCACGCCCCAAGGCATCCAATGGGCCACGCGTACCATTCTGCAACTGTGCAGGCAGAACAAGGGATGTACCATGCCTCAAGGCACCATCATAGACGCTCCTGCCTATCCCACCCGAGGGTTCATGCTCGACTGCGGTCGAAAGTTTTTCACCATGCGTGTGCTTAGACAATACGTGCAAATATTGTCTTATTACAAAATGAACACACTGCATATTCATCTAAATGATAATGGACACCGCCAATTTTTCAACGACGATTTCGACAGCACGCCAGCGGCGTTCAGGTTGGAATGCGACACCTATCCAGGCTTGACGGCGCGCGACGGACACTATACTAAAGAAGAATTTAGAAGCTTGCAACGATATGCCGACAGTCTTGGGGTGGAGATTATATCCGAGATTGATTTCCCTGCACACTCGCTCGCCTTTACTCGTTACAAGCCTGAATTAGCCAGCAAGAAATACGGGAAAGACCATTTGGATTTGTTCAATCCCGAAACATACACTTTTTTGGACGCATTGCTCAAAGAGTATCTAAGTGGTGACGAACCAGTTTTCAGCGGAAAATACATGCACATTGGCACCGATGAATATGCCAACGAGGACAAGCAAGTGGTGGAGAAGTTTAGGTATCTCACGGATCGATACATTAAATATGTGGAAAAATTCGGCAAGAAGGCTATGATATGGGGCCAGCAGACACATGCCAAAGGCACCACGCCCATCAAAGTAAAAGATGTCACCATGCAGATTTGGAACAACAACTACGCCAATCCTCACTCCATGGACAGCTTGGGGTACGATATCATCAGCATCCCCGACTGGCAAGTGTACATTGTACCCAAGGCTGGTTACTACCAGGATTATCTTGACATCAAGAAATTATACCAGAATTGGACGCCCGCTCATATAGGCGACGTGGTGTTCCCCGAAGGTCATCGAAGCATCAAAGGTGGAATGTTTGCCGTTTGGAACGACCACATCGGCAACGGCATCAGCGCGCAAGACGTGCACTACAGGTTCTTCCCCGCTTTGCAAACGCTTTCCACTAAAACGTGGTCGGGTATAAGCACCTCGTTCTCGTTTGAGCAATTTGACTCTCTGCGCAAGACCTTAGATGAAGCCCCAGGACTGAACGTGGCCGGCCACTATCCACAGGGCACCATCTTGAAACAGGCGCAAGTGAACCGTGGAGACCACATGCCCATAGACCAAGTGGGCTGGGATTACGAGGTGGCGTTCGACATTGACTACGCATCCGAGGAAAAGGGAACCATATTGTTCAGCTCCGATGATGCCACTTTCTACCTGTCAGACCCCATCAACGGACTAATCGGGTTCAGCAGGGACGGCTATCTCTACAACTTCGACTACCAACTATTGCCAGGCGAGAAGGTCAACATGAAAATTCGAGGCGACCGCACCGAGACCTCACTGTGGGTTAACGGGCAAATGGTGAGCAGGCTCAACGTGCTGAAATTGAGAAATGTGGATTACAACCAGATGCATTATTTCCGTACCTTAGTCTTTCCGTTGATGAAAGCGGGAAGCTCTTTTAAAAGCAAGGTAACCAATCTGTTGGTAACTAGCCAACCCTTACCAACCAAACCCCAGACTATGGCTGCATCTTCAAAGCCATGAAAATATTCATGACCATGTGTATCCCACAAGTCACCAAATTGTTTGGAACTATGTTTTACATATAAGCTGGGTAACAGCAAGGCTGAGTAGACACATTGAACAACATTAGTCAACAACGGAGGCAAGCATCTGTCATGGGGTGTTTGCCTTCTTTCTTTTAGTGCCTGATAATGTTAGTTCATCTCCTTGGCTTTGCCCACACCGCGGTTGGACTTATAGATGTGGAGCAAAGTATATAGGGTGGGAGATGGTCTGTTGCGTTGGTCAGTTGGGACAATTGTTCGTATAAATGACAATAAAAAGCTACTTGCAAAAGTGCAGAATAGAGAAAATCGATAGGTAAATGCGGTACATTTATCTCTTTCTGGATTCAGAAAACAGGCCTGAAGCTCCAATAGCATTGAGTTGTGAAGTTAAAAGATATGCTATTCGTGCACAAGTAACATGCAATTACACGTTTAAAGCATACCAATTATGCGGTTAAAAGCATGCTTTAATCGTGTAAAAACACGAAACAAAGGCTTAAATATTGGACGTGAAACGCTTAACGTATTGAGAAGCAGGAAGATATTGTGATTGCTCATATTTTCAAAATTTGCGAGAACTTCGAGACATAGTGGCAAATAAGCGAAATATAACGAGGTGTTTGTCAAGAAAAATGATAGGTTCTTTTCAAACGAAATCATCCGCAATAATGCTCTTATATGTGGCCAGTAGGCTACGCACATACCTGCTATATTTGTTGTAGATCGTTTCTCTACGAATGGTCATATTACTGTCATGACATCAAGCCGCACACGTCTGCATTTTTTTGTATTTACTTTAAAGCAGAATATACTACAAAAATGTTTCAAGTTTTCGATTTTAATTTGTATCTTTGCCTTATAAAGTGCTTTGATTTGAAACTCAACACATCTTTGCTGTCATTTATATAGGTTAAATCAACATCAAAAATGAAGACCATACTAAAATTAGAATACTTGCACCGAAAGCCTGACAATTATAAAACAATTCTCAAGTATCTGATGCTGCATGATGGCTGTACGATACCGGAAATCTCGAAACATATAGGTATCAGCGTTCCAACTACAACAAAGATCATTACAGATCTGATGAGCAAGGGGTTTGTGGCTTCAAAAGGAAAACGTGATCAGACGCACGGTAGGCTTCCTACGGTTTATGGTCTGTCTACCGATTCTGGCTACTTTTTAGGCATCGACCCCAGTTATAACTCTTTAGCTATGGCTCTTTGTGATTTCAGTGGAAACATTGTCTTTGAGAAAAACAAGATTCCCTTTCAATTAGAAAATACACAGCAATGCCTTGACACCTTGCTCGATCTTGTGAATGAATATATTGGCTCTCTTGACATACAAAAGGAATCTATCTTGCATGCTTCTATGAACGTGTCGGGCAGAGTGAATCCGTTCACCGGTGTTAGTCACAGTATATTCGATTTCTTGGATCAGCCTTTAGCCAAGTATATTTCAGATCAGATTGGCATTCCAACGTGCATTGAGAATGATACCAGAGCCATGACTTTTGGCGAATATTTGGTAGGTTGCTGCAAAAGTGCCAAGAATGTGCTGTTTGTCAATGCGAGTTGGGGCATAGCAATCGGCATTATTGTAGGTGGCAAAATATATTATGGGAAATCAGGCTTCTCGGGTGAGTTCGGTCATGTGAAAGCTTATGATAATGAAGTGTTGTGTCGCTGTGGGAAGAAAGGCTGCCTGGAGACAGAGGTTTCAGGTATGGCTCTGTTACGCGAAACAGTGAAAAACGTGTTGAAGGGCAAGCGTTCCATCCTTTCAGACAAAGTGCTCAAAGAGAATAAAGAACTCACACTATCAGATGTTCTGTATGCAATTCAGAAGGAGGACACGCTGTGTATCGAAACTTTGCAGAAGATAGCTGACCAGTTAGGGCGCAATTTGGCAGGCATGATTAACATCTTCAACCCAGACATGTTGATTATCGGTGGCGACTTGTCGCAGACCGGAGATTACATTACACAGCCGGTTCAGATGGCTATCAAGAAATATTCACTGAACATCGTAAATGAAGATTCGGAAGTTGTAACCTCAATATTGCGAGAGAGAGCAGGCGTCGTAGGTGCTTGTATGGTCGCCAGGTATCAAGTTGTTAGAGATTAATGTGCTTGATGGATGCCTCTTCATCATCTGAATCATCAACATATTGGTTCTGAAATCACGATAGTGATTCGCTCGTGTTTTGAGTGTTTCCATCTATCTTTCAAATAAAAAGTGAACTCTTTACCCGGAATAATTTTATCAGTAACACATCATGTATACGCAAGAACAAGGATTATATATTGCACATGGGCAACAAGGCCCTATTGTGATGAATGGCAAAATGGCTAATCGACACGGATTGGTGGCTGGAGCAACGGGAACAGGAAAAACCGTTAGCCTGCAGGTGATGGCAGAATCGTTCTGTCAGGCGGGCGTTCCCTGCTTCATGGCTGACATGAAAGGCGATTTGTCGGGTATCAGTCAGACGGGCCATCTCACAGGTTTTATTGAGAAACGAATGGCAGAATTTGGAATCGCCAATCCGCAGTTCCAGTCTTGTCCGGTGCGGTTCTTCGATGTTTATGGCGAGCAAGGGCATCCCATGCGTGCCACCATTTCGGGGATGGGACCTGAACTGCTGACGCGTCTCCTTGAACTCAACGACACGCAGGCAGGTATTCTCAACATCGTGTTCCGTGTGGCTGACGACCGTGGATTGCTGATTATAGACATGAAGGACTTGCGTTCCATGCTCGACTATGTAGGGCAGCATGCCAAAGAGTACACCACGAGGTATGGAAACATCTCCTCTGCTTCCATCGGAGCCATCCAACGTGCCCTGCTCCAGTTGGAAAGTCAGGGCGCCGACTTGTTCTTTGGCGAACCATCTTTCGATATTCATGACCTGTTGCAGACCGAAGGAGGGAAAGGAATCATGAATGTGTTGGCCGCCGATAAACTGATGATGCAACCCAAACTCTATTCCACTTTTCTGCTCTGGTTAATCTCTGAACTCTATGCGACGTTGCCCGAAGTGGGCGATCAGCCACTGCCCAAGCTGGTATTCTTCTTCGATGAGGCACACATGTTGTTTGAGGGTACGTCAAAAGCCTTGATTGATAAGATTGAACAGGTGATACGCCTCATCCGAAGCAAGGGCGTGGGCATCTACTTAATCACCCAAAGTCCTACGGACATCCCACTCAACATTCTTGGACAGTTGGGCAATCGGGTGCAGCATGCGCTTCGTGCTTACACGCCAAAAGATCAGAAAGCGGTGAAAAGTGCTGCGGAAACATTCCGCACGAACCCTGCCTTTAAAACCGAAGAGGCTATTACAAACCTTGAAACCGGCGAGGCCTTGGTGTCGTTCTTGGATGAGAAAGGGGCACCACAGATGGTTGAAAGGGCCAAAATGCTGTTTCCATTGAGTCAAATTGGGGCCATCACGGACGAACAGCGCAAAGCTATTATCGCTCAATCGAGCTTGGGAAGAAAATACGACCAGCCCATTGATCGTGAAAGTGCTTACGAACAACTCCTCAAAATGGAACAGCAGGCACAGCAAGAAACACCTGTAGAAGAAGAAAAATCAGCACCGAAAGCCGCAACAAGTAAGGGCAGCAGCCTGATCAGCAAGGTGTTGAAATCGGTCATCACCGCCCTCACAGCCACTTTTGCCTCGGTATTAGGAACGGCAGTTTCTAACCAGGTGACGGGTAAGAAATCGCGTTCTCGCAAGACAGCCACTGAGCGTGCTGTTAAAAATGCCACGTCGGCTGCTACTCGCACCATGACGCGTGAGATTACTCGCAGCATCTTGGGCAATATTGTAAAGTAGGTTGAGGTAGCTCTTTCAGTTTGCTCATCACTAAGTTTCAATGTGATTGTCATGATTCTGACATGTGATGGTCAGGTTATGTTATGTCTGGATTCGAGGTGTTATGCGAACAATGGCTTGAAAGATGATTTGAGATTTGATTCAATTATCTTGAAAGGAGCTAACAACAAAAGTCCCACTTTTCGCCTATTTTGTACCCTTTGAAAAGTGGGGCTGTGTTCCTTTTTCATTAACTTTGCCGTGATTTTTAATTTACAAACATGGTAAAAGAACAGTTTAACAAGCGCAATCCGCTGTGGTTCAAGCATTTTAACCGCAAAGGATATTCGCTCTTCGCTGCTCTTGGCAAAGAAGTTTTGATTAGTGTCCTCAGCGTAAGCACCTTGACTTACGCGAAGGCCGATGGCGTAAGTGTGCGCCACGACTTGGAAGGGGACAGCCTCGCACGCCAGGAAGTGAAGCTCGAAGAGGTGGTTGTCACCGGCTCGCGCGCTCCGCTGACCGTCAGTCAGCAATCGAGAATGGTAACTGTACTGAGCCGAAAGGATATTGAATCGGCTCCGGTACAAAGTGTTAATGACCTATTGAAATTGGCAATAGGGGTAGATGTCCGCCAGAAAGGCCCATTGGGCGCATTGACCGACGTGGGTATCCGTGGCGGAAACTCGGAGCAGGTCACTATTCTGTTGAATGGTATCAATATCTGCGATGCGCAAACCGCGCACAATGCGTTCGACATTCCTGTTGATTTGAGTGAAATTGAACGCATAGAAGTCTTGGAAGGTCCAGCTGGTAGGGTTTATGGCACATCTTCTTTGTTAGGTGCCATTAACATTGTCACCAAAGCGGCAGCCCGCACTTCACTCACAGCTCGCATGGAAAGTGGCTCGTATGGCTATCTCTCCACAGGTCTAAGGGGCAATATCGCCCGTAATAACTGGAACAACCAGCTTTCTCTCTCGGCTACTCGAAGCGATGGTTATTCACGCAGTAAGGCAGGAAACCTGAACGCTGATTACCGTACGCTCAAGTCATTTTATCAAGGAAGCTATCAAGATAGTTGGGTTGATGTGAAGTGGCATGCAGGCATGAGCTTGAAAGATTTTGGCTCAAACACGTTTTATGGCGTGAAATGGGACAACCAGTTTGAGCATACTTTCAAGACGTTCACAGCCATACAAGCCGAAAACAAGCAAGGTAAATTCCATCTTCGCCCTTCTGTTTATTGGAACCGAGGCATGGATAGGTTTGAGTTGTTTCGCGGCGAGCCTGACAAATATCCGTTCAACTACCACCGAACCGACGTGTATGGCGTCAATCTGAATGCCTACTTTGATTGGGTTGGAGGTAGAACTGCCTTTGGTGCTGAACTGAGACATGAAGACTTGATGAGTGGAAACCTTGGGGAGAAGCTCGAGAACCCACAGCACATTCATGGCACTGACCGTCAGTACACCAACGGATTGCAACGCACCAATACACAATTTGTATTTGAACATAACGTGCTACTCAATAGGTTTACCCTTTCGGCGGGCTTGATTGCCGTGAAAAACAGTCAGGCGAACATGAACATGCGTGTGTATCCAGGGGTAGATATGAGCTATCGCATCGGTGATGCCTTTAAGCTTTATGCCTCGTATAACACCTCACTGCGCATGCCATCCATGACGGAATTGTTCTATTCTGTAGGTGGTCACAAGGCAGACAAGCACCTCAAACCAGAGGAACTGTCCGCCCTTGAGGGAGGTGTCAAGTATGACAATCCTTACATCAACGCCAAGGCAGCCGTGTATTACAATCATCACAAAAACCTGATAGACTGGATACAAGACGGTACACGCAATGAAAAAAATGAATTGGTGTGGAAAAGTGTCAACTTTGGCGTTATCAATTCGTTGGGTGTTGAGAGTAGTTTCGACTTTAATTTCTTGCGCATTTTGCCATCACAGCGTTTCTTGAAGAACGTGTCTTTGGGATATTCGTTTATCCATCAAGACCATCAGGAGGAAAAAGGCATTGTCAGCAAATATGTCTTAGAATATCTCAAGCACAAGTTGGTGGCTGATGCACAGTTACATCTCATTGGTAAATTGGATTTAGGCGTGTCTTGCCGCTATCTCGACCGTATGGGAAGCTACAAGGACAGAGAGGGAGTAGCTCACTCGTACAAGCCTTATAGCGTGGTGGACGCACGTCTGTCGTGGAACGAAAGTAATTGGAAGGCGTACCTCAATGCCAACAACGTCTTGAACAAGACATACATGGATGCAGGCAATGTGCCACAACCGGGAATCTGGCTGGTGGCTGGTGCTGCCATCACGCTGTAGACTTTAACGGCTGTAATCATCAATATGGCCATCGCTACCGATGGTATAAAGACCGCACTACCAATATCTACAATCTCGCAGATGTGTTATCCACGCTGCGAGATTGTATGTTGAAAGTAAATGAATGAACCTTCTATCATTCTCGCTTTTAGCCCATATTCGGGACATTCAACCATAAAACACAACTCTTGCGAGGACAATTAAAAACTTGGGGGCTACCAATCGGTAACCCCCAACCAACACAAAAACTAAACTAGACTTAACTAAACTAATTAGAGATTTTCACAAATCCCCATATAGTCGCTTGCAAATATAGTAAAGTTTTCTAGAAAACCATAGAAAAAAACATTTTTTTTATTTTAATAGATTCAACTTCATAATAGAGAGTGCTCATTTCTCTGGAATTGGCGTGGTTAGGGGATACTTGCGCAACCTCTCGAGTAAGGAACATTCATACTTTATGAGAAAACTTTACCCTGATGATGACCAAGATGAAAACATGTTAAAGCATGATAGTCACATATTAATATAAGGTTCGACTGAGCAAGTGTAATAGGCGGTTGTGCAAGATGGGCATTTGGGCCAAAATGACCTTCACAGGATGCACAGTTGCGAATATTTATGCTAATAGGTGTATCTGCTTATCGTTTTTTTGTTATCTTTGTAGCTGAACGATGTTCGCCGCTATGATTCGGTTGGCCTAAAGTTTAGCGTAGGTTTGATGAGTCAAAGTGTGGCAAAAAACGATTGAATGATGGAAAATCAGGAAACTAATGAAGTGACAAGGTGGAACAAACTCATGTTTGCCATCTTGAACATACCCGGTGCTAAGGTTGATAGAGTTGAATTTTTAGTGGAGGCTTTGCGCCCACATTGCACCGACGAAGAAATCAAAAAGGCTGCTTTGCAACGGCCGATTGATGTCGTTTCGGAAAAATTAATCGCAAAGATTGCTGGTGATTACATCGACAAAGAGGCCAAGAGAGTAACCCTTGTTTCCACGGTAACAGGCATACCTGGTGGGGCAGCGGTGTTTGTTGCCATACCCATTGACCTGGTGCAGTATTATTATCACACTTTGATTATTGCTCAAAAGTTGGCCTATCTATACGGCTATCCAGACCTGAGAGAGCGAGACGGAAAGATGAAGGATTCGGCTTACGATTTATTGACCATCTTCTTAGGAGCGATGCTGGGGTCGGATGTTGCTAATCAAGCTGTCAAGGAGGTTGCACGCGCACTTTCTGAGGACATGGCGTCTCATTTACCACAGGTCAATGTGCCTACCAATGTTTGGCTTCCCTTTGTAAAAAGCATGTCGAAATGGGTGCGTGGGAAAGTTACCAAAGGCTCTTTGACCAAGCGTTTGAGCAAGGTTGTCCCCGTGGTGGGTGGTGCTGTGGCTGGCTATTTAACCTATGTGTCGTTCAAACCGAATGCTAAGCAGTTACAGAAGGTCATGGCCGAAGATGCCCTTTTATTTAAAACCAGCGACGAATAATGAGGCTCGGACGACATGTCAGGCTGGCGTGCCATTCAATTTTTTCTGCAGATCAAATGGGGTAGCCGCTTCTTTTCTTGCTGGTTTTGGGTTTGTTACAATTGTAATATCCTTTTGCCGTCATGAAGTAGAAGTGCTGATTGAATATGATTTTTATTTAACAGCAAGATGTTGAATCCTTGGCTTGTAGACAAACAGACACGATGCTGTGTGCAAACAAGCCAAATATGAGCAAGTTTTGTATATCATTCATTCACAGGTAATTACAGTCTTATTTTGTCGTTTTCCCTCTCATTTCTTCACTATTTGAAGCCAAAAGCATTGAGTTAAGCCTGTAATATCCATGCTTTTGACTGGTAATTGCCTGTAAATTGCTCGTCAAAAGGATGTAGATGGAATGAATAACTCATTGCTTTTACATCAAAAACTGTTTTTTTCTTACCTGCTCATCTCTTGTTTGCTCCCTCTTTGCCTATTGATTTTTTCTATATTGTCAGTTTTGAAGAGCCGTTTTTAGGGCTGTTTTTATGATAAAAAATGTACATTTTGTACATAATTCCCTCGGTTCGTAATACATTACGTTTCACTCTAATATTCTCATAAATGATAATATATAAAAGGTGAAATTACAAACAAACGTTAAATCCTTGTTGTTTTTCAAACTTTTTTGCTCATTTGTTTGGAAGGTATTACTTTTCGTATTACCTTTGCACTCGCTTTCGCACTAAAAGTTGCGTTAGCGACACAAAGAAGCGATCTTTGAAAAGATTTACATAAAGACAGAAGTAGTACAAGAAGCATGAGTATTGTTAAAGATGCTCATGGGTGAACATTTACGAACCGTTCAATTCTTACTAGAAACGAACAAAGGTGAGAATACTTTTAAATTCTGGAGTTTCGTTCTGAACAGAGAAAACGAAGTTGGATTGATATGTGTGTTTTGGCGCGAGCCTTATACATTATACTATCATCCATTTCAACTATATTTTACAATGTAGAGTTTGATCCTGGCTCAGGATGAACGCTAGCTACAGGCTTAACACATGCAAGTCGCAGGGTAACGTGAGGGAAGCTTGCTTCCCTTGACGACGACTGGCGCACGGGTGAGTAACGCGTATCCAACCTTCCCATGACCACGGGATAACCCGTTGAAAGACGGACTAATACCGTATGACGTCGTTTGCTGACATCAAATAACGATTAAAGGTTTAGCGGTGATGGATGGGGATGCGTCTGATTAGCTTGTTGGCGGGGTAACGGCCCACCAAGGCGACGATCAGTAGGGGTTCTGAGAGGAAGGTCCCCCACATTGGAACTGAGACACGGTCCAAACTCCTACGGGAGGCAGCAGTGAGGAATATTGGTCAATGGGCGAGAGCCTGAACCAGCCAAGTAGCGTGCAGGATGACGGCCCTATGGGTTGTAAACTGCTTTTATGCGGGGATAAAGTGCGCGACGTGTCGTGCATTGCAGGTACCGCATGAATAAGGACCGGCTAATTCCGTGCCAGCAGCCGCGGTAATACGGAAGGTCCGGGCGTTATCCGGATTTATTGGGTTTAAAGGGAGCGTAGGCCGCCAGGTAAGCGTGTTGTGAAATGTACCGGCTCAACCGGTGAATTGCAGCGCGAACTGTCTGGCTTGAGTGCACGGTAAGCAGGCGGAATTCATGGTGTAGCGGTGAAATGCTTAGATATCATGAAGAACTCCGATTGCGAAGGCAGCTTGCTGCAGTGCGACTGACGCTGATGCTCGAAGGTGCGGGTATCAAACAGGATTAGATACCCTGGTAGTCCGCACGGTAAACGATGGATGCCCGCTGTCCGCCCTTTTGTGGCGGGTGGCCAAGCGAAAGCGTTAAGCATCCCACCTGGGGAGTACGCCGGCAACGGTGAAACTCAAAGGAATTGACGGGGGCCCGCACAAGCGGAGGAACATGTGGTTTAATTCGATGATACGCGAGGAACCTTACCCGGGCTTGAACTGCCAGTGAACGATACAGAGATGTTGAGGCCCTTCGGGGCGCTGGTGGAGGTGCTGCATGGTTGTCGTCAGCTCGTGCCGTGAGGTGTCGGCTTAAGTGCCATAACGAGCGCAACCCCTTTTTTCAGTTGCCATCAGGTAATGCTGGGCACTCTGGAGATACTGCCACCGCAAGGTGTGAGGAAGGTGGGGATGACGTCAAATCAGCACGGCCCTTACGTCCGGGGCTACACACGTGTTACAATGGGGCATACAGAGTGTTGGCTTAACGCAAGTTTGGTCTAATCTTCAAAGTGTCTCCCAGTTCGGACTGGGGTCTGCAACCCGACCCCACGAAGCTGGATTCGCTAGTAATCGCGCATCAGCCATGGCGCGGTGAATACGTTCCCGGGCCTTGTACACACCGCCCGTCAAGCCATGAAAGCCGGGGGTGCCTGAAGTCCGTAACCGTCAAGGAGCGGCCTAGGGCAAAACTGGTGATTGGGGCTAAGTCGTAACAAGGTAGCCGTACCGGAAGGTGCGGCTGGAACACCTCCTTTCTGGAGACGAAACGATGAGTGCGATTCATAATTAAGAATTCATAATTCATAATTTATGATTAAATCAACTAAACTTAAGAGGTTGAGGGATTGCACGAAGGATTTATAAGGTGAAATTTCTTATCAAGGTTTGTAAGGAACCTGCCTGGAGTTACCACATGGTGACCCAAGGTATTTCTTGTACTGCTACATCTGTTTTTTAATATAAGAGAGAAAAAGGAAGCCGGGCGAAGAAGAGTACGCGGCCCTGCGACTTGAATGAACACCGGGAACCACAGTCCTATAGCTCAGTTGGTTAGAGCGCCACACTGATAATGTGGAGGTCGGCAGTTCAAGTCTGCCTGGGACTACAGTCTTTAATTCATAATTCTCAATTCATAATTCATAATTCATAATTAAACTAATTAGAATAGTTAGTTAGAATGGTATGACTTGATGTGGATTAACTTCTGCCTCTGAAAAATAATTCAATCAATTGTTGATTTAATGATAATTATGAATTATGAATTAACAATTATGAATTAAAAACCTGGGGGATTAGCTCAGCTGGCTAGAGCACCTGCTTTGCAAGCAGGGGGTCAACGGTTCGAATCCGTTATTCTCCACTCACGGGAATGGTCTTTGAGGAACAAAGAACTTCACTAGTTGAAAAGTTCAAAGTTCAAATCTCAAAGTTCAAAGTTTCCCAGCGATCTTTGACATATTGACACAAGCGAAACTGTAAAGTAGAACACAAGTCGTAAGACTTGATAATCAAAGCAATACAGCTGAAAGTATGAGTGACCAACCAGCCACTTTCGACGTGAGCATTGCGCTCATTGACGATAGAAGGCTCGGTTGTGGCGAAAGAAAGTAGACAAGGGCGCATGGCGGATGCCTTGGCTCATGGAGGCGATGAAGGACGTGATAAGCTGCGATAAGCTTCGGGTAGGTGCAAATAACCTTTGATCCGGAGATTTCCGAATGGGACAACCCAGCTGCCACAAGGCAGTTATCACTGTCAATCAGTGAGGCGAACGGAGGGAACTGAAACATCTTAGTACCTCCAGGAAGAGAAAATAAATGAATGATTCCCCCAGTAGTGGCGAGCGAACGGGGAAGAGCCCAAACCGTCGCCGTAGCAATGCGGCGCCGGGGTTGTAGGACCGTGTCATTGTACCTGGAATGTGAGTGGAACGTTAATGGAAATTGCGGCCACAGCGGGTGATAGCCCCTTACACGAAGCATTCCCGGGCATAATGGTATCCTGAGTAACGCGGAGCACGAGAAATTCTGCGCGAATCTGCCGGGACCATCCGGTAAGGCTAAATACTCCCATGAGACCGATAGTGAACCAGTACCGTGAGGGAAAGGTGAAAAGCACCTCGACGAGAGGAGTGAAACAGATCCTGAAACCATGCGCCTACAAGCGGTCGGAGCTGCCTTTGGCAGTGACGGCGTGCCTTTTGCATAATGAACCTACGAGTTACCATCTCTGGCGAGGTTAAGTGGTATGACCCACGCAACCGCAGTGAAAGCGAGGCTGAACAGGCCATCTAGTCAGAGGGGGTAGACGCGAAACCAAGTGATCTACACATGTCCAGGGTGAAGTTCCGGTAACACGGAATGGAGGCCCGCACCAATAAGCGTTGAAAAGCTTCTGGATGAGGTGTGTGTAGGAGTGAAAGGCCAATCAAACTTGGAGATAGCTCGTACTCCCCGAAAGGCATTTAGGTGCCGCGTGGGGTGATCTGCATGAGAGGTAGAGCGACCGATAGGTCAAGAGGGCTTCACCGCCTATCGCGACCTGACGAACTCCGAATGCTCATGCACTGCAGCCCTGCAGTAAGGGGGCGGGTGCTAAGGTCCGTCCCCGAGAGGAGAAGAATCCAGACCGCCATCTAAGGTCCCGAAGTTCTGCCTGAGTTAGTCTAACGAAGTCCGGTCCCCGTGACAGCTAGGATGTTGGCTTGGAAGCAGCCATTCATTCAAAGAGTGCGTAACAGCTCACTAGTCGAGGGTCCGGGCGTGGATAATAATCGGGTATAAGGCAGGCACCGAAGGTGCGGGATAGTAATGTATATTAAAAGTATCGGTAGGGGAGCATTCCATGTGCGTCGAATGTTGGGGGACGACCCTGGCTGGAGCGCATGGAAAAGCAAATGTAGGTATAAGTAACGATAAGGAGGGTGAGATTCCCTCCCGCCGCAAGACCAAGGTTTCCCGGGCAATGCCAATCAGCCCGGGGTCAGTCGGGTCCTAAGCCTCAGCCGAATGGCGAGGGCGATGGCAGACACGGTTAATATTCCGTGACTGCTGCATGATGCGATTGCGGAGACGGAGAAGTGACACCGCCGCGGGCTGACGGAATAGCCCGTTGAAGAGATTAGGCGCTGATCATGGCAGGCAAATCCACCATGAGAGCTGAATCTTGATAGTATGCCCATCCCCTCGGGGAAGGGCAATAGTGTGGGTAATCATGCTCCCGAGAAAATCCGCTAAGCTCCAGTCATGCAGCACCCGTACCGCAAACGGACACACGTAGTCGGGTTGAACATACTAAGGCGTTGAGAGATTCATGGTTAAGGAACTAGGCAAATTAACCCCGTAACTTCGGGAGAAGGGGTCCTCGTCATCGTGACGAGGCGCAGAGAATAGGTCCAGGCAACTGTTTAACAAAAACACAGGGCTGTGCTAACACGAAAGTTGATGTATACAGTCTGACACCTGCCCGGTGCCGGAAGGTTAAGAGGAGAGGTCATACATTAGTAGAAGCCTTGAATTGAAGCCCCGGTAAACGGCGGCCGTAACTATAACGGTCCTAAGGTAGCGAAATTCCTTGTCGGGTAAGTTCCGACCTGCACGAATGGTGTAATGATCCGGACACTGTCTCAATCATGATCTCAGTGAAATTGTAGTATCGGTGAAGATGCCGATTACCCGCGATGGGACGAAAAGACCCCGTGAACCTTTACTATAGCTTAGCATTGACCTCGGTCATCCGATGTGTAGGATAGGCCGGAGGCTTTGAAGTTGCCGCGCCAGCGGTGATGGAGCCATCCTTGAAATACGGCCCTTTGGCTGTCTGAGGTCTAACGCGCGGTAAGTGCGGACACTGCTTGGTGGGTAGTTTGACTGGGGTGGTCGCCTCCAAAAGCGTAACGGAGGCTTCCAAAGGTGCCCTCAGGTCGATTGGTAACCGACCTTTTAGAGTGCAATGGCATAAGGGCGCTTGACTGGGAGGCAGACATGCCGAGCAGGCAGGAAACTGGGGCATAGTGATCCGGTGCAAGTGTATGGAAACTGCATCGCTCAAAGGATAAAAGGTACTCCGGGGATAACAGGCTGATCCCCCCCAAGAGCTCATATCGACGGGGTGGTTTGGCACCTCGATGTCGGCTCGTCACATCCTGGGGCTGGAGAAGGTCCCAAGGGTTGGGCTGTTCGCCCATTAAAGTGGCACGCGAGCTGGGTTCAGAACGTCGTGAGACAGTTCGGTCTCTATCTATCGTGGGCGCGGGAGTTTTGCGTGGTGCCGTCACTAGTACGAGAGGACCGTGATGGACAGACCTCCGGTTTACCAGTTGTGCCGCCAGGCGCACCGCTGGGTAGCTGAGTCTGGTTAGGATAAGCGCTGAAAGCATCTAAGTGCGAAGCCATCCGCAAGATTAGAACTCCACATAAGGGTCGTCGTAGACTACGACGTTGATAGGGTGCAGGTGTAAAGCCAGCGATGGCAAAGCCGAGCACTACTAATTGCCCAATAACTTTCTTTCCGCAAGGCCCATTCTTTCAGCTGGGCGCTTTGAGTTTTACTTGTCATGATTGAATCATGACCTTAGATTCGCTTGTATCGATACGTCATCCCCTTATCAGGTGGTTATGGCGGCAGGGTTCCACCTCTTCCCATTCCGAACAGAGAAGTTAAGCCTGCTTGCGCCGATGGTACTGCAATGCAATGCGGGAGAGTAGGTAGCCGCCTTTTTTCAAACTAAGAGCCTTCAGGACTAAATTGTCTTGGAGGCTTTTTTTGATATTAGGCCAATTGGGCCAATAAGGCCAATAAGGCTTATTGGGCTTATTAGGCTAATATGGCTTATTAGGCTAATTGGCCTAATGATACCATACAATATTTACTTTGATTCTTCTGTTGCATCTTAGAAGTTAGCCATTACCAACCGTTGATTTGAAAGTATAATCCGATGCTTATGCCTATGCTACTGATAATCTTGTTAGTGTATGCTTTTTGCTTGTCATTGTAGACTTTAAGGAGGATATTCTCATTCGTGATTGAGGTCATGAGTCCGATGTGGGATGATAAGTGGAGTTTCATGCCGATGCTTGGCGACATCAACAGATTAAAATCTGTGTTTTTGAGAGTTGTAGAATATTTCGTGTTTGTATCTATGTTGCCTTTCCTTATGATCCCAAAGGAACCCATCTGGACGTTGACAAAGGGTGCCCATCGTGTATTGGTGAAAAAGAATGTGCTACTGACGAATACTGGCACAATCGCCAATCTGTATTGGTGATGATAATTGTAGCCAATGCCAGCTCCGATACTCCACTGTTCGCTGATGAACCTTTCGTGTTGGTAGTTCATGCTAAAGGTATCGTCTCCATACTCGCCTGTTCCTTTGGTGACCGTTGTGTTGACAACATTGAGGCATCCTTCTTTTTCATCGAATGATGATTGTGCATTGATGTGGTTAGTCGAGAAAGACAACAAGAGTGGAATGATGACAATACCTGTTATGCGCAATTTGGCTTTTCTCATTCATTATTTTACCAACCGGAGAGGAGTTTAGCGGGGCTTTGTTCAGTAGCCCCACTTTTCTATCATTGTTGTCTATATGGATTTTCAGCATTAGTATTCGTCTTCATCCGAAACGTCTGCTGCTTCCAAGTCTAAATCTTCCGGATTTGTCTCGAAAGTGGTGCGATAGCTTTCTTCCGTCAGTTTGTCGTCATCGTAAGAGTCGTCATCGTCTTTGTCATCATCTGCATTTTGTAGTTTTGGCAAGTCTTCATCCTCCTCGTTAAAGTCTTCATCCAGTGCAGCTTTTCCTCTGGAAAGCTTGTTTTTACTGAGTTCCGTCTTTGGCTTTTCCTTTGCAAAAATGGCCTCTACCCATGATCCTTTTGGAATTTCAAGAACTTCAAATCCATCGTTGACCTTCTTTTCATACATGCCGCTGGGGTTGTGAAGTCTGTTTTGCGGAAGCGTTGTCGTACTGATGTCGAAGCCGCTTTCAATGATGTCTTTAATGCTCTGCGACAGCGAGTCCCAGCCACCACCAAAGTTTCTGTCCAGTACTTCAATGAGTTTTGCTGCCGATATGTGGCGGATGTTCTCGTATGTAAGGTCGGTTACGCGTACGATAGGCTTTTTCTTAACAGCCCACTTTTGCTTTGATGCTTCGTCAGTGCGCAGCTTACCCACCTTAAAGCCTCGTTCTTCGTATTTCTTAATGACTTCAGGTTTGTCAACTTTGATTTCCTCGGTCTCGAAAGCACTTTTAATAATGTCAAGATAATGACGCATGTTATCCTTGAGGTCAGCATCTTTCTGAGCCGCTTCCCATAGCCTGAAAACATCATTTTCCTGTAATTCCCAAACACTACTCTTGGTCAATGTCTTGAGGGACAAAGCGTTTTTTTGTTTCATATCTTTTTTAGTGGTCATTTATCTTTGATTGAATTGCCATGCGATTGCGCAAATAGCGTCAACAGTTTGGATGCCAGTGCCTATTTCTATGAGATGCCGTTCATCCATTTGTTGGCTGTTTGTAGCAGTCAAAGAACAGTGTTGTCTTATCCTGTTTGTTTGGCTGCAAAAATAAATACTTAATTCTTAATTGACAAACTTTTTTGCAAATATTTGAGGTAAACTAAAAAACGTGGTAATCACGCATGGGGATTACAAACTTTGCGAGTTATGGAGATGATACAAAACCAGACTGTCGATGTCATTTTTCTGTCAACAAGTAAATGCGTGTAGGGACGATAGAAATTTAGGTTACCCATCATAGCATCCTCACTTGTGAGCAGTATATCGGCAAGAAAACATCGAAAAATAATGAAACATTTTTCTTGACAAACCACTCTTTATCCTTCGCATATTCTCCACCAACCTTCCAATTTTTTCAAATTTCGCAAGCATCAGTGAAGTTCGTATCTTGTTGATGTGTAAGTTGTTCTGCGTTTCATACAAGTTCATGACGCCAGTTTCACTTAACTTTTCTTGGTAAAAGCATGCTTTTAACGCTGTTATTGATATGACCTTAGTGCTCAATTACATGTTTGTTGGGCGGCAAAAGCATGTTCTTTGACCGCTTAACTCATAGTGTTTGTCCAGACAGTGCAATTTCCGTTCTCTAATGAGGGTGTGATGCTCCTCATTTACCTATTATTTTTTTCTATTTTACCATTTTACAAGTGCCCATTTTTTGTCATTTATTCGGACAAACAAACGTAAGGTGACACATGGACGCTTCGATGGCTTGCCTACGCAAGCAGCCATTAGTTCCTCCCACATAGATACGCTCTTAGGGCGGATAGAATAGTTGTAAAAAAACACCATGTGCACCGTTGGTTCACGAAACTTTTATTATCTTTGCATGTACACAGAGTGCTTTGAATTTACAGTCCAATGACGATTTTCGAGCCTGTGTGTTTGTTGACAATGGATTATGAGTGAACCTTTAGCAGAAAGAATGCGTCCTCGTACGCTCGACGAATATGTGGGGCAGCAGCACTTGGTAGGAGAGGGTGCTGTGTTGCGCAAGATGATTGAGGCTGGCAGGATTTCTTCTTTCATCTTGTGGGGGCCACCGGGTGTGGGAAAAACCACCTTGGCTCATATCATTGCCAACATGTTGCAAACGCCGTTTTATACGTTAAGTGCCGTTACCAGCGGGGTGAAAGATGTGCGCGAGGTGATTGAACGGGCTAAAAACAGCAGTTTTTTCAATTCCGCATCGCCTATTTTGTTCATCGACGAGATTCATCGGTTCAGCAAGTCGCAACAAGACTCGCTGTTGGGTGCTGTCGAAAAAGGCGTTGTCACGCTCATCGGCGCCACCACTGAGAATCCCTCTTTCGAGGTCATCCGCCCCTTGTTGTCGCGGTGTCAGCTGTATGTGCTCAAGTCTTTGGAAAAAGATGACCTCTTGGAACTGCTTCATCGCGCCATCTATGAGGATGTAGTGCTCAAACAGCGTCACATCACTTTGAAAGAAACGGGCGCCATTTTGCGATATAGTGGAGGTGATGCCCGTAAATTACTCAATATCTTGGATTTGGTCATTGGTGCTTCAGCTACCGAAGAGGTGGTCATTACCGACGAACTGGTTAAGACTCAGCTGCAACAAAACCCACTGGCATACGACAAAGGTGGCGAGATGCACTATGACATCATTTCGGCCTTCATCAAGAGCATCCGTGGCAGCGACCCTGATGCGGCGCTCTATTGGATGGCGAGGATGATTGAAGGTGGCGAGGATCCACAATTCATTGCCCGCCGACTGGTTATCAGTGCGGCCGAAGATGTGGGACTGGCCAATCCCAATGCGCTGTTGCTGGCTAATGCAGCTTTTGACGCTGTCATGAAGTTGGGATGGCCCGAAGGCCGAATACCGCTGGCCGAAGCGGCCGTGTATCTGGCTGCCAGTCCGAAGAGCAATTCTAGTTATTTGGGCATCGACGCTGCGCTGGCGTTGGTCAAGGAGACGGGTAATTTGCCGGTTCCCCTGCACTTGCGCAATGCGCCCACACAGTTGATGAAGCAACTGGGTTATCATGACGGCTATTTGTACAGTCATGATTATCCCGGACACTTTGTTGAACAACAATATCTGCCTGATGCCGTGAAGGACAGGCGTATGTGGCACGCGCAGCATAGTGCGGCTGAAGAAAAATTATATCAATGGATGCGTCAGTGCTGGGGATCGCGTTATGACGAGACTTCCACGTCGCAAAATGAATCATAGAAAGGAGAATGTTTATGGAAACAAACGAGAAGAAACCCACTGTCAACATTGTTGTTCTGGACGGACATTGTGTCAATCCCGGTGATTTGTCGTGGGATGGATTCAAAGAGCTGGGCCGTCTCACCGTTTACGAACGTACGAAAGCCGAAGAAGTTGTAGAACGTGCGAAGGATGCGCAGATTGTTTTGGTTAACAAGGTGTCCATGAAGGCCGACATCATTGCGCAATTACCCAAGCTGAAATATATCGGTGTGTTAGCAACAGGCTTCAATCACATCGATGTGAAGGCCGCCCAAGAACATGGCGTGATGGTGTGCAACATTCCGTCGTACAGTACATATAGTGTGGCTCAGATGGTATTTGCCAGCATTTTTACCATCACGAACCGGGTAGAGCATTATGCCCAGCAGACACGCGAGGGGCAGTGGTCAAAGCGTAGTGATTTCTGTTACTGGGACACGCCTTTGCTTGAATTGGCTGGAAAGACGATGGGAATTGTCGGATTGGGTAACATCGGGATGAAGGTCGCACGCATCGCTCGTGAGTTTGGCATGGAGGTATATGCCTATACCAGTAAGAATTCGGTGGATCTTCCATCGGGCATCCAAAAGACAACCCTTGACGGCTTGTTCTCGGTGAGTGACATCCTGTCTTTACATTGTCCTTTGTCAGAGCGCACGCGTGAACTCATCAAGGCTGATAACTTACGCAAAATGAAGCATGGCGCCATCTTGATCAATACCGGAAGAGGCCCCTTGGTCAACGAAGCTGATGTTGCCGCAGCCTTGGAAAGCGGTCAGTTGGCCGCCTACGGAGCTGATGTGATGTGCTCGGAGCCACCCGCTGCCGACAATCCATTACTGAAACAACCCAATGCCTTCATCACTCCTCATATTGCATGGGCTACCGTTGAAGCGCGCAGCAGACTGATGAACATTGCCTTGGACAACGTGAAGTGCTTTCTGGAAGGGGCTGCACAAAACGTAGTGAACTGTTGATGGGTGCGCAAGAGATTGCTGCAATCCTTTTTGATGAGTATAATAAAAATCGCATCTAAGTGCGTTTTAAAAGAATATGTTCTATCAAAATCCGGAAATAGTCCACTCTATACAGCAGGGTATAGAGTTTGTTGGGACGTTTGCTTTTGCGATATCTGGCATTCGACACGCAGCAGCCAAGAATTTTGATTGGTTCGGTGGTTTTGTATGTGGTATCGCCGTTGCCATCGGTGGCGGAACCATTCGTGATGTCATGATTGGTGTAACGCCATTTTGGATGACGTCGAGCATTTACATCATTTGTACAGTATTGGCTCAACTGTTCGTCATTGTTTTTTCAAAGTTTTTGAGGCGGTTGGATAATACCTGGTTCGTTTTTGATACATTGGGCTTGGCCTTGTTTACTATTGCCGGCATCCAGAAGTCTTTGGCCTATGATTTCCCTTTTTGGGTAGCTATCATCATGGGGTGTATCACAGGTTCGGCCGGAGGCGTGATACGCGATGTGTTGCTAAATAACGTACCCATTATCTTCCAAAAAGAGATTTATGCCATGGCCAGTATCCTTGGGGGCTTGGTTTATTGGGTTCTCATCAGTTTAGGCGTTGATGTGAGCATCACGGTAGTTTCTTCGTTCTTGGTGGTGTGTGTCATCCGATTTTTGGCCGTTAGGTATCATCTTTCCTTGCCTCGTTTGCGCTTAGAAGAATAGGTGTGTGCGTGCAGGCAAGCAGGGAACGGTTGACAATTGCCGTTAGAAAACCCTGAACCTGTAGCCAAGCGTGAGGATGATGGAGGAGTTTCTGCTGTTTCCCATGATGGCCTTTGCTTTGTCAGTCTTGGCAAGTTTTCTGAAAGGATATTGGTAACGGGCATCCAGACATACGTTGTGCCATACGAAGCAGAGTCCCACGGGGATGGTCACGTCACTCCTGTACAATTCTTTTTTGATGCTTTTTCCGTTGCATTCCATCGTGATGGCGTATGCTGCATGAATACCGGTGTATAGTCCCAGTCTGTCTGCGATGTATTGCTTGAATAAAAAGTCGGTATTGATATAGTTCAATCGATAGTCGAATGTGGCCCCTGCCTCTGGTGAAGCTAAGGAGATGGCATTGTGGCTGCCATGGTGAGAAAAGGTCAATTCGGTTTGGATGGCAAACGATTTGGTAAGGAAGGCTTCGGTATATATTCCTCCCATCCCGGTGATCTTGGCTTCACCATGCAAAGCTGTCAGATTAGAATAGATGGCGCCACCTTTTACTCCCACGTAGGTATCCCATGGTTGGCGTTCGAATTTGGGCTTGAAAGTGCTTTGTCCCCAGCAGGTGATAGCAGCAAAGGCTACAAGAAAAAGTGCCAAAAAACCTTTTTTCATATCGTTTTACAATTGTGCTGTAAAAATACAATTATTTTATGATATGACAAAGTGTTTTGTTATTTTAGCATAAAAATTAGCGGGAATGCATGTTCTTTGTTTATAGAGGGTAGTTAAGTTTGGTGGTATGATTGATTCAATGATTGGTTCTTACCCGTATCAATTGGCGGCCTTGGGACTATCCATTATTTTTTCAAGTGATACGTGTTCAGTGCGTTGACAATGGTTTTTACCTCATCATTCGTGAGCGTTTGGTTCAACGGAATGCTCACTTCGTGATGATGAATCTTTTCGGCAATGGGGTAGGAGCGGTCGTTCCACTCTTTGTATGCCTGCTGTTTGTGGGGAGGTATGGGGTAGTGGATATTGGTTTGTATGCCCATGCTGTTTAAGTGTCTTTGCAGTTCGTCTGGATATTGTGTCAGCACGGGGAACACATGCCACACGTTTCCGGTTGAATCGTGTGAAGGAAGCGTGATTTCTGCGTTGTGAATGTGCGTGAGATAGTAGTGGGCTATCTCTTGTCTTCTTGTGTTTTCCTCATCCAGATACTTGAGTTTTACGCTCAATACGGCAGCCTGCAGCTCGTCCATCCTGCTGTTTCTTCCTTTATAGTCAAAGACATATTTTCGTGATGAGCCGTAATTGCCCAGCGATCTGATGACGTTTGCCAGTTTGGCATCATCGGTTGTCACGGCTCCTGCATCGCCCAATGCGCCCAAGTTCTTGCTGGGATAAAAGCTATGAGCCGCTGCATCTCCTAACGACCCGGTGCGATGCCCCTCACTGTACAGGCAACCGTGTGCCTGTGCGTTATCTTCCAGCAGCTTCAGATGATGTTTTTGACAGAGCTTACCTATCTTTTCTGTGTATGCACAACGTCCATACAGGTGCACCAGCATGATGCCTTTGGTGTGTTCGGTGATGGCCTGCTCTATCAAGTTGTCGTCAATTTCAAGGGTGTCTATGCGTGGTTCCACCAGTACGGGTACCAGATGGTTGGCCGTAATCGATAGAATGGTGGCGATGTAGGTGTTGGATGGAACGATGATTTCATCGCCTTCATGCATCTCGCCCAGCTCCATGTAAGCTCTGAGTATGAGGGTGAGCGCATCCAGTCCGTTGGCGCAACTCACGCAATGTTGCGTGCCAATGTATTCGGCATATTGTTTTTCAAACGTTTGTACCGCCTGACCTTGCAGATACCAACCACTCTCAACTACTTTATTGACAGCTTGTTTTATCACTGCCAGGTGTTCATTGGTTACTCGTTGTAAAGATAAATAGGGTATCATATATCCCATTGATAAGTGTCATAACATATAGCACGACCGCCAAACCCCTCTTTTTGATGAATGAGGGAGGCGTTGAGCAGATGCCCATCTTGCAGGGTAGACGTGCCAAAATCAAAATATTGTCGTTTGTCCCACGACTGATGGAGTAAGAAATGGAACAGCCCATCGATGACACGCAGTTGCTTTCCTTCGGGCGATGCCGAGATATATTGCGTATGCACCACGTTGGGCGTGAGATAAAGAACGGTTCCTCCTAACACCATGTTATCTTTGCATGCCACATATAACAGAATGTGATGGGGGAGACGCTGGTGCAACAGTTCTATTTCCTGCAAGCTATGAACGGGTTTCGCACCGTATTTGTTCATCAAATTGTCATCCAACACCCGCCAAAAAGCGGCAAAATCGTTGCTAAGTTTGATTTCGATGCCATTTTTCATGCATTGTTTAACACCGCGTCTACGGTTCTCACTCCATTTTAGGGGATGCGTCAAATCAATGACAGAAGAAATGCTTCGTGCCACTAATTGGGCGTTGCAGACTTTGAAGAGTGCGTACAAATCCTCTTCGGCAGGTATCAGGTGATAGATAGAAGGTGTGGGACGGTACACCACTTGCTTGAATCCATGATTGCGAAGGTGTTGGTTAAGCTCTTCAAACAGCACGAGGATGTCGGCGGTTCTCACTTGTTGATCCATGATGAGACCACCGTATGTCAGTCCAAAATGCGAATACAGGGTGTCGTCAACACGATGGGCGGGCAGCATGGCATACAGCTTTTCGTCTTTGTAGAACATCAACGAATAGTCATTGAACCTGTCTTCGTGGTAGCTCATGTAGCTTCTGTCGAACAAGAACGTGGCATTTTTTGCCTTTGCTACATAGCCGTTCCATCGTTCTTCATCAGCTTTGGTGTATCTACGAATGTCAAACATGCTTACTTTTGCTTGATGTATTCCAAGAAAGCATCATATTCTCTTATATAATCAGCTTCGTCAAAGCTCTCAGAAGCCAATACCAAGCACACGGCACCCGACGAGAAATCGTCGAGTGTTCGCCAGGTACTCGTGTCGACAAAAAGCCCTTGATAGGGGTGATTCAGCAAGACCGTCACCTGCTCCCGACCGTTGTCGAGCGTTACATGGAAGCTGCCGCTGAGAGCAATGATGAACTCTTGGCATTGTTTGTGGGCGTGTCCACCTCTGTTTTCGCCAGCCGGAACATCGTACACCCAATACACCCGCTTCACATCAAAGGGTACATCCTTGCAACCTTCGGCAACAGTAAGGTTTCCTCTGGGGTCTATTATCTTGACTAAGTCAATGATTTTCGCTTCCAATTGCTCGTGTTTCTTATCGGTTACCGTACATTTGTTCGTAGTATTTTTGGTAGTCTCCAGAGGTTACCTCGTTGATCCAATCCTGATGTTGTAGGTTCCATTTAATGGTTTTCACAATTCCATCGGCAAACATAGTTTCAGGATACCACCCCAAATCGTTCTTTATCTTTGTAGGATCAATAGCATAACGCTGGTCGTGTCCCAATCTATCAGCAACAAAAGTAATCAGGCTGTCGTTAATCCAATCAATCTTAATGTTGCCTTGTTCATCCACCTCTTGCTTCTTCAGCACCTTTCTCAGGTCTTTATCCTGCTGCATCATGTCGTGAATGGTCTTGATAGTGAGCTTCACAATATCGATGTTTTTCATCTCGTTATGCCCACCTACATTGTACACCTCGCCTTCTTTACCCTCTCGCACCACCATGTCAATGGCTTTGCAGTGGTCTTCTACATAGAGCCAGTCGCGCACATTGTCGCCTTTGCCGTATACAGGAAGTTGCTTACCCTCAAGGATATTTTTGATAATGAGCGGTATCAACTTCTCTGGAAAGTGATAAGGACCGTAGTTATTAGAGCATCGCGTGATGCTCACGGGCATGCGGTAGGTGTCGCGATAAGCCATGACAATCATGTCGGCACTGGTCTTTGACGCACTATAGGGACTGTGCGGACACAGCGGAGTTTGTTCTGTAAAGAATCCTTCTGCGCCCAATGAGCCGTAAACCTCATCGGTAGAAACCTGATGATAGCGTTTGCCAGCTTTCCAAGTGGGATAACCTTGTGCATCTTTGCCCGTGACCCAAGCCCTTCGGGCAGCGTCCATGAGGTTTTGAGTGCCAAGTATGTTCACCGAAAGAAACAATTGTGGGTCCTCGATACTGCGGTCCACATGGCTCTCAGCGGCAAAGTTTACGACAAAGTCTATATCGTGTTCAGCAAACAACTTGTCTGCCAAAGCCCTGTCTCTGATGTCGCCTTTTACGAAGAAGCAACGTTTGTTGTCAATGTCATTCTTGATAGTACCCAGATTGCCTGCGTAGGTCAGTGCATCCAGTATAATCACCTTGATGTCTTCGTTCTTGTACTTTTTGTCAAGAAGATACTTGATGAAGTTGGCTCCGATGAAGCCTGCGGCTCCTGTCACTAAGTATGTTTTCATATTTCTTGTTGTTTTTTATGATCTTTGTCTTTAACCACTTTGTCGTAAGTTTCCCTGTATTCCTGATTCTTTTCCTTTCGTTTTTTCTGTTCTTTGTAGTCAGAATAGATGTTGAGCAACGTCATGATAAATCCAAACGAGGCACTCTCAATCATAAAATTTTGCCAATGATATTCACTACCCCAATCGAACAGGTGTTGTAAACCATAATAAACGCCGGTCAGTACAATAAATTGAAATAAATAGGTATGTGCTTTTTTCATCTGTGTTTTATGGATGATGGTTCTTATCACTTAATGTAATAACTTCACAATCGGTGAATTTATTGCCTTCTATGGTCAATCTTATCAGCGTTCTTTCACGATGCCAGCCTTGTAAGCCTGCCGCACCGGGATTGATGTGCAGCAAGTTGAGTGTTTTGTCGTATTGCACTTTCAGGATATGCGAGTGTCCACAAACGAATAATTGAGGTGGCGAAGCAAACAGCAAGCTGCGTATTTGTGGGGCGTAATTGCCAGGATAGCCGCCGATGTGCGTCAGCAATACATCCACATCTTCGCACTTGAAACGCAGTTTGTCACGGTACATTCGTCGCAAGTCACCACCGTCACAGTTACCACAAACAGCCCTTAACGGCTTGATGGCAGCCAATTTTTGTGCCACTTCCAATGAGCCAATGTCGCCAGCATGCCATATCTCATCACATTCGGCAAAGTATTTCTCGTACTTGTCGTCCCAATAGGCGTGCGTGTCACTGATGATACCAATTCGTTTCATGGCTTCCTTCCTTTTTCTGTGTTATCGAGTTCAAAGCGCCGACGAATGAAACAGCCTATGATATCTGCTGTTTTCTCCAGACCCATGATGCTCGAGTTCACACAAAGGTCGTAGCTACTGCTATGTCCCCACTTCTTTCCCGTGTAATAATTGTAGTACGAAGACCTGTCGCTCTCCTTGTTGATAATCAGTTTTCTGGCAGCCTCTTCGTCACATTTCTGCCGTTCACAAACCAGTTGGATGCGGTCTTTCATGTCAGCAGTGATGAAGATGTTCACCACGTTTGGATAAGTTCGCAGCACATAGTCGGCGGCTCGTCCCACAAAAACACAACTACCTTCATCGGCAGCCTTCATGATGGCTTCGCTTTGGAACTGAAAAAGACTCTCTTGTGAGAACTTATTGTCGTAGAAGTTATTATCACTTAATAAGGGTGCATGCGTGTGAAAGAGGGTTTGGAAAAACCCTTTGTGCTCATCATTCTGCTCAAAAAACTTCTCGCTGAACCCACTTTCCTTAGCAGCTAAATTGAGTATCTCTTTGTCATAAAACTGACATCCAAACTCATCGGCAAGCAGTTTGGCGATAATGCGTCCACCACTGCCCACTTGTCGGCCAATGTTAATGATTATCTTCTTTTTGTGTTCCATTGGTAGATTCTTTATGTTGTATTTTGAATTTCTTCATATAAATCGTCATCATCGTCACAGCCACGATGACAGCAACAAGGTCTGAAGCAGGTAGTGAGGCCCATACGCCATCTATTCCAAACATGGGAGGTAGGATAGCCAGCAGAGGTAATAAGAAAAGTAGCTGCCGGGATAAAGACAAGAAAATGCTAATTTTTACTTTTCCGATACACTGAAAAAAGTTGGTAATAACCATCTGCGCCCCGACAACAGGGAACATCAGCAGGTCAATGCGCACACCTTTGATAGACATCTCAATGAGTGTCGGGTCGCTTGTAAAGAGACGCACGCAGTAATAGGGTATGAACATGGCGATAGCCCAGCCAACTGTCATGATAACCGTGGCAGCTATAATGGATAACTGTAAAACCCTCATCACCCGATCCAGCTGCATTGCACCGTAATTGTAGCCAGCAATAGGCTGCATTCCTTGATTGATGCCCATAACGAACATGATGAAAACTACGGCGATACTATTGGCGATGCCATAAGCTCCTACTGCCATGTCACCTCCATAGCGCACAAACTGATTGTTCATGAATATAACAATGATGCAAGCGCAAGCGTTCATCAAGAAAGGAGAGATGCCAATGCCGATGATATTTTTCACCAAATCGGACTTAAGGCGATAGATACCTCTTTTAAGATGCAACAACTCATTGGGGTTGCTAAACAACTTGAGCTGCCAAACCAATGCCATGGCTTGTGAAATAATCGTTGCGAAAGCGGCTCCTCGAATACCCCAGCCCCACCAAAGGATAAAGATGGCATCGAGGATAATATTCATAACCACGGTAAACATGGTGGCGTACATGGCGTGCTTGGGCTTGCTGGCCGCCCGCAGCACGTTGTTCATGCCAAAATACATGTGCGATATGATGTTACCAATTAAGATAACTTGCATATAGTCTCGTGCATAAGGCAAGGTGTTTTCACTGGCTCCGAAAAATAAAATGATGGGATCTAAAAAGATTAAGCAGATAATTCCGAAGGCAAGTCCTATAATAATATTTAATGTAACAGAGTTGCCCAATACATTCTCGGCAATATCGTAGTCCTTCTGTCCCAATTTCACAGAAATAGCAGTAGACGATCCTACACCTACAGCAGCACCAAAAGCAGCAGACAAGTTCATGAGTGGAAAGGTAATAGCTAATCCTGAAATAGCTAACGGACCCACCACCTGACCGATGAAAATGCGATCTATCATATTATATAACGATGATGCCGTCATGGCAATCACGGCCGGCATGGCGTATTGCATCAGTAGAGCGCCAACAGGTTTGGTTCCTAATTCTAATGTTGCTGCTTTATTACCCATTCAAAAATCTCCATGTTTATCTTTGCAAAAGTACGAAAATATTCTATACTTTAGACGTTAATATGAAGATAAAACTAACTACCTGTTGTCCTTTCATTTCAAAACCGTAGCAGTTAGGGCGATAGATATCATGTAAAAATTGATGTGTGTTTATCCGAATAAAGAGAGTCGGTATTATAAAATGAAAGTAAGAAACGTTCCGTCAGAAAGTTTCTTACTTCCAAGGGGCCATAAAGAGTTGTTTCATTATTATTTGAAACAGCTTTTATTATTTGGTTTCTACCAAGATAGGTCTGATACAGTTTCCATTATTAGCATCGCCACCATTTTGATTAATGTAGAATCCATCGCGGTCGAACGATACTTCAAAAGCATAATTATCTGTTTTATTGAACAGTTGGCTTGTCCAATAATAACCACCATATCCAGCATTTTTTATCTTGTTTTCAAAGCGATACCCTGCTAATGGCAAAAAGAGATTTTTCTCTACTTCAGCTTTCGAGAACTCTTTAGCTATGGTATTTGTTTCGCCAAAATCTCCTGCCGCTTCTGTAATCAGACAGCCATAAAGTTGCTTGCCGTTATTTAATGTAATATAACCTAACTGCCAATCGCACCCATCTTTTAAGTAATTCCAATCGGATTTAGACGGCATGCGCCATTTACCTTTCGTAGCCCAAAATGCCAAATCACCATATTTTGCTTCGTCGAAGTTCTTGGTCTCATCTTTACAATCAATATCTTTATACATTTTTCCAGAGATGTTGTAAATATCCCAAGGCCCATTACCAAAGGCCTTTACAGCGTCTGCTCCCTGTGTTATGGCTGCATTGCCTAATACTCCCCATCTGAAATGATCTACTTGCGTATCACTGAGTTTACATTTGGTATTTCCTTCGCCAGCTTTTCCATAGACAGCATTGAAGTACTCCCATTGGTTGGCAGCAATTCGCCACTTTCCATTATCATAAACAAGGTTCCCCATTGCCCATTTTTTATCGCCCATGGTAATAAAGCGTGGTTCATCTTGTGGCTCTTCCTCCTTGCCTTTTATCTCTTCAAACATGACATCTTTGATTTCGCTTGTTGCAATAGTAAGAACTTCACCGTTTACTTTGTTTATCTTCATGTTGTATTCTTGAGCATTGATACTTACCGCAATAGCTGATAAAACAAACGAGAGAATGATTTTTCTTTTCATATTTCTTGTGAATTATGGTTTATATTGTTTTCTATAAAAGTTATTTATTTACAATTTTAATTACATTTTTATTTGATTGGAAAATGTAAACGCCATGTGGCATGGTTGAGACATCAATATTCACAGAACCTTGCGAATCGGCTTTGTAATGTGCTACTTCTACTCCGTTGAGGGTAAAAACTCTTACGACAGATGATGCTGTGAGCCCTTGGTACATCACATGACCATTGAGAACAATTGGTTTCTGTGCAACTGTTCGTTCTTTTTCAATGTTTGTCGTGGGTTGCTGCTTTGAGAAATAATAGCGTACGACTTGATTGGTGACAATTTCTTTTGTTTCATTGAAATTGTCAGTAATCACCAAATTTCCACCCTTAAAAGAAATGACGGGTTGTTTGTCCATTCCAAAGGTAACAAAACTTTTGTCCTTAAACTCAACGATCAAATATTCTGTTGCCATTGTTCGGAAAGGCGTAATCATGAACAATACGCATGACAGTACGAGCTTGTAATTGATTTTCATTTTATACGTTGTTTATTTTATTATAATTGTTTATCTAATATGTATTTGTCATATCCTCCGGCACACAAAGGTAATAATCTGCTAATCCCTTGTATGTATCATCTAAAAATGTAATATCTTCTTGTCGCACAGTACGCAGAGTAATTATTTTTTTCTTGGGGGCATATTTCCTTAGGTAGGTGATAATGCCACTGTTGCCATCAGTGTGGATATTTCCATTTATATGCAACATCTTAGGAGTGGAGGTTTGTGCGATATGCCATGCCATTGTTGCATCTTTGAGTGCCTGTGCTTCAGAAAGGTGGCTGTTATCTTTATTTGATTTTCCACCACCCAACATTCTCATCATGGCAAATCCTTGTTCGGCTTGTGGGTTTGGCTCGTAGGGAATGGGTAATGGAGGGAAAAACTCCTTGGCTTCTTTAGAAAGTGAATCAATGAATGCTAACCCGTGTTCTTTAACCATTGCCGCATATCTTCTTGGTACATTTGTTGCCACAGTTGGTATCTTGTTTTCACGAGCGAAGTTGACAATTGGCGCATAATCTGTAACGTAATTGGGCCATATACGCGCCTCTTCTTCGAATCTGTCAGAGAAAATAAGTCCTTGCAAATATTCATTAAGAATGAGTTGATTGTCGGCTTCGAACATCTCCATACCTAATGCCAAATTTTTTCCATGTACCAAATAGAGTGATTGCAGAATGCGTAACTCTAACCAGTGAGTAATGGCACAATTATGTATCTCGCCTAAAAATACGACGTCTGCCTTTGATAGTTGTCGCACCATTTGTTGATAATCGATAGTTTTGCCATTGTTGTCGTATAATCGATACGCATCATAAGTTTTCTGTTGCGCATTTGCGAACATGGATCCTGCTGCTACTATAACAAGTAGAAAGGATAGAAATTTATTTGTTTGTTTCATCTGTCTTTATTAGTACTATTCGTTTGTTTAATTTGATATGTTGCTTAAACATTTGTTGTATTTCCTGTGGTGTGATTTGTTGCAAGATAGATTCGTAATGGTTGAAGTCAGCAATGCTCTCATCATTTTTTATCAATAATGTGAGTGCATTTTTCCACTCTATGGGTGTGTCGTTGGATAGAGCTTGCTGCTTAGCTACCAAAAACGATCGCTTCATTTTTTCAAGATTAGCTGTGCTTACTGCAGTGTCTTGAAATTGTGTGACGATGTTGCAGAGAGTTTGTTCAACCTTTTCCAGATTGTTCTTTTCTGCATCAATGGTAAGTTGTAAATATGCTCGTTGTTGTGGGTATCCATCGTAAAATAGGTCGACGTAAGGTGAATATACGATGTGAAGCTTTTCTCGCAGGATATCAATAACGCGTTCTTGCAACAAGTCACGCATTAGTTTCATGCAGAGAGACGTTCTCAACCCAGGATGATAGTTGAAGGGAAGTACCATATAGAGTGTTCCATTTTGATGACTATCATTGTCTATAAATACTTTTCGCACCTCATTGTGCGGTAAGCTTATAGGTCGATTGTCCAAAGGCATGGCATCTTGTTGAGGCATTTCAGAAAAGATAGCGACAGCTTGCGGTATAATTTTTGTCAAATCAAATCCCCCTGTTAGGATGATTGTTGTATTGCGCAAATCACCAAATGTACGCTTATAGTAGGTTGCCAACGTATCTAAATCAAGCTGTTGCCAATCTGCTTTATTCATTAAAAAAGTTTTATCTCTTCCGTTTCCAACCAATGAATCAATGCAAATATCTATGAGTCGGTTAATATCTCGTTTCATCATACGCTGTAACAAGGTCTCTTTTCCATTATTCGTTATTTCTGATTGTTTCAGATTTTCGAATAGTGGATAATCTAAGCCTGGATGCATTATTTTTTCTCTGATCAAACGAAATAAAGAAGAGCTATAGCAGACTGGTCCAGAAGCTAATAATTGATGCCAATATTGGTCTACTCCCAAAGCCATTGAGAGTGATTTTTGCATCATGATGTCAGACAGCGTATCGTTTGGCAATCCTTGTATACCACCCAGATCCACATAAGCAATAGCATCGTAGTAGCGTTTTTGTTGTAGAGTTGTAAGGTCTGCCATTCCGCCACGTCCTATCCATGCGATGTAAATGGTAGAGTCGGCGGTATTGGTAGGTTTGAGCAATAAGCGTATTCCATTGGAAAGTTTTATATCGGTTACGCCCAACTTTTCATGATAGTTTTGCTTTGTTATAGCTCCTTTTGCAATCTCGTACTTTTTCAGATCCCATTCGGGGCGTTGTATGGCAGCACTTGGAGAACTTGGATGAGGTAGATGGAATGTGTATCTTTCCATGTTTTGCCGCTGTCCTTGTTGCCATGCTTGTATGATTGCTTGCTTGGACAATGAATTGTCACTATGACTATTGTAAGCTATTAGGCTTGATTTTCGCATTTGTTTCAACAGGAAGCTTAAACGCTTTACAATATCTCTGCTCGTAGTTTTACTTAATAGCACTTTCAGCTGATTGGCTTCTTGATTAGAGTAAATTCGTCTTTCCCCAAAAATAACATAATCAATTAGATCATCGCAAATCTCAGTAGCAGTTTTGTCTTCTTTTTCAACAATCATTTTTTCTTGTTGCTTTTTGATGAGATGTTGAAGTTCTATGGAGCAGATACCTTGCTTGACAATACGTCTACATTCTGCTGAGGCAGCTCTTATGGATTGTAGCAATGTGCTGTTATGCGTTGATGAAAATGAGAATGTAAAATGATTTTTATTTGCTAAATACCACGAGTCATAGACTTCGCACCTTGTTCCGCTTTCCTTTAATCTGTTGTTGAGTAAAGAACACACAATTTCCATACGTTTACGTTCAAGCATGTTGTGCAGATTGGTGGTAAAAGGCATGACATGTGGAATTATCCAATCAATTTTTTGAGTGGTTTGTAAACTATCGGTTAACACCATATAGTTGGTGCCTTTGCTGTAAGTTAAAGGATAAGAGGGAGGTGTAGTTTGCTTGTTTGTTTTTGGAAGATGTCCCAATGTTGTTGATATCAAATGTTTAGCCTCCTTAACGTCTACATCTCCAACAATAATAATAGTTGCATTATGAGGCTTGTACCATTTGTTGTAATATTGTAGTAATGCTTTAGGCGTTACAGCTTTAATTTCTTGTTCTGAACCCAAAGGCATACGCTTAGAATATCTTCCTGTTCCTATTTTTAGCGTATAAAAATCATCAGGCAGGGTATAACTGCGAAGTTCTTCTATAATGGTGCCTTTCTCATTTTCAACATGAGATGTTGATATTTCAATAGCACCAAGCCAATCGCTTGTCGAATGAAGTGCTAATTGCAGTATTTCAGAACGTTGTTGGGCGCTGGTGATCGGTAGAGATAAGGAATAAATGGTACGGTCGAATCCTGTAAACGCATTAATATCTCGCCCATATTTCATTCCTTGCGCCTCGAAAGCCTGTATCATAGTGCGATTGGGAAAATGTTTAGTTCCCTCAAACGCTAAATGTTCCAAGAAGTGTGCGCATCCTCTTTGTTCTTCATCTTCAACCAACGAACCTATTCGCATAATCATCCGCATTTCTATTTTATGCGATTGGTTTGTAGTAGGTACAAGGATGTAACGTAAGCCATTGGTGAGTTCCCCCTCAACAGCATTGGGAGAAAGGGGAGGGAACGTTGTGTCCCTCGCCCTTGCTATAGAAATAGAAAAAACAAGTAGAAGTGATAATAAGCTTATTCTACAAGTTGTTAGTTTTATGTGCATATACCTTTAGGGTATGATATTGTGAATTTTTTATTGTTTACACTTGTCACCGCTTCATAATAGAAGAGGAGATGATTCTGTTCTTTAATCAATATTAAAAGGTATATTCTACATTTATTTGTGTGTAGCCATTCGCCTCATCAAAGTCCCATGGGAATGTAAAAGACATCTTCCCTCCCTTGAAGTCAAGAACAGAGGTAGGCTTGATGTAGTCAGACGGATCGTTCTTATATGAATCCTTGTCTATGGTGCTATATCCGAGCCATTTATTTGGGGAAATACTTCCACCTGCATCAATTACATCTTGGTTAATTAATATCGTTTGCTCATGGTCTTCATAAGGCAATTTGATGGTAACGGAGACATTTCCTTGCTTTACAATGTTCTGCAAACGGTCCCATGCAGAGAACTTGTATGAAAAAGGCACCACAGTTATTTCGTCTCCATATACATCCTTTCCCGTTCCTAAGAAATTGATTTTTCCATCTTTAATATTGAGTTCAATATTGTCAAGAGCTGTCGTGAATGTATCTTCCTTAGGATCAAACTTTACAGCTTTCACAACAGCCAAGCCATTAGGTTGTTGTTGGAAGAATTCTGTATCCTCAACTGTCTTCTTTTTAAGTACCATGTAGAAAAAGTCGTTAAGTCCCATTGCATTGGATATCATCTTTAAAACGGGTTTGTCGGCAGTGGCTTTTTCGCTGAGTGTAATAATGGTGTAACCGTTGAATGTTTCTTTCTCTTTACCTCCAAAGTATTGTTCTTTGTCACTTGCATTATAACTAACAGTTGCTTTTACCTTTATTTTACCAAGGATGCTTGTGAGGTCAACTCCAAACTTTTCTTTATAACCCTTGATTAAAGATTGTTGTGCTTCTGTAAAGACTGGAATATCACTATCTTGTCGAACATTAATAGTCACAGGCTTTAATAATTTTACGTTATCATTGTTTATGTGACCCACATTGATGGTAATAGAACGAACTCCTTTAACTAAATGTTTGTTGTTGGATTTGATAGTAAAGGTTTGAACCTTTTCACCTTTCTTGAAAACAAGATTTTGCGTAGAAAGTTCTACAATCTTGTCATCGTTTCCTGTGACCATCAAATTGGCAGTAATGTCTTCCTCTGGTGTAAAGGACAGACTTGCCTTAATCGCGATAGTCGTATTATCATCTTCTGCAATTTCATGAACTCCTTGCAGTTCAAGATTTAGATGATTTGTCATTTGCTCATCCTTATCCTCTGTACAAGAGGGAATAAGAAAAAGTGCCAAAAGGGCTGCTAATGTAAACTTAATGGTTTTCATTGTGTAATTGTTATAAAAAAATGAGTTATTTTTATGAGATATTTGCCAGCTCCGTGTGATGTCTTTTAGTGTGATGTCATGTTAGACGATATCACCTACTTTTCATTTGTCATTTGTATAATACCAGCCTTTGTTTTGGTTGATTTCAGCAAGATTAAAGCGGTATTCTGCTTTTGGTATAGGGAAAGTCCACCGATAGTCGTCTTTTGATATATAAGCGGAATGTCCCTCGCCCCATAAAGTTAAGCGAGCAAGCGGTTTGTTATGTGTACGTTTTAAGTCAAAGTAATTAGTGCCTTCTCCAGCAAACTCTTCGTATCTGTCGTGAAGGATAGAATCGACTAAATCTTTGCCATTCAAATTTTCTGTGAGCATGTTCTTTCCAGTTAATTTTCGATAACTGTTTATCGTTGCAATAGCCTTGTTATAATTTCCTATTTGTGCATAAGCTTCAGCCACCATGAAGATAAGACCTGCCCGCCGCATTTTGTTAAGGTAGGAGACGACCATGTTTTCTTTTTGTAACTTGTTATATTTACCCAAGAGCATGACCTGTTTGTTGTACATCTTTTTGGGTATAATCGCCATGTCATAACGTTTGTCTGATTTGTCAATCGCAAAGTTTGGGTTGATGGCAAATAAATCTCCTTTGTTTCTATCGTATTCCAAATTAGTGAAAACAGGACTATCCATATAAAAAGCAAAAATACGTTCTGTTGAGTTCTTGTCAGTCCATAAAGAATTGTATTCTTTTTCATAGGAGTCAGACTCTGTCTTTGGCATTGTAGAAAGCTGTGGGACAGCATACTCGAGAACTTTATCCCATTGTCCCATATAAAGGTAGAGATCGGCTAATAAGTAGTGAGCTGCATCGTTCGACATCCACATCTGATTTTTGTTGTTGAAGGGATGTTGTGCTGTTTGTAGTAATAAATCCTCGATATAACTCGTACATTCTTTGATAGAACTACGCTGTTTGTTTTCTATTCCGAGTGTCGACTTTAGTATGATTCCCATGTCGTCTGGGTTTCTGTCGTAGGCTGGAGCATATATCTTGAGTAATTGCAAATAGCACCAAGCTTTTAGTAGTTTGCTTTCCGAGGAAATATTAATAATTTCCTGCTTGTCACCTTCTTTTTCTATCTGCACTTGTGGCAGTCGTTCATCTAAAGCATCACAGATAGCAATAACGTTATAATATCCAAGCCAAAGATTCGTGGAAAGTTGTGTGATTTCTTTAGGACGCCACGCATACAGGTTTGTTAATTCAACATTGCTGTGAGAGAGTGACGTGGGGCAAAAGTCATTGCCTAAGATTGAAAACTCCAATTCGTAATGAGGATATGCCCTATATGCTGAAGTTAAGAGTGAACGTGCATTTTGAACATTGGTAATCGCATCGGGGTCTGAAAACATATCCATTGGCGGAATGTTGAGCGAACACGATGTAAATATCATCGCAGAAATGATATAATGAAACAATAATATATTTTTGCGTGTTATCTTAAACATAATTTCAAAATGTTAGGTTCATATTAAATGTGAACACAGGTTGAAGTGTTCCAGAAAGTTTTCCACTTTCTGGATCCGACTCCTTAAAGGATGTCCATGTATAGAGATTTGAACCTTGAAATCCCACTGAGGCGAATTGTAAAAAAGGTAAATGCTTTTCTAACCATTTTCCTGCAATGCGGTATCTCAATGACACCATGGATAATTTTAACATGTTGCTTGAACCAACTGTGCGAGAGGTTGCATACAAAGCCATGTTTTCTTCAGCCACACTGTTTGCGTAATAGGGTGTGGGATAAATTTTGTGCTCATCTCCTTGCTTAAACCACATGTGCTCAGTAAGTCCAGCAATAGCATTCTTGTTTGCATTGTCTTTATTACGTACGTACTTGTAATCAAATTGACGAATACCCGAAAGCGTGTAGTAAAAGCCAACATTCATTTCAAATTCTTTGTATTGAAAATCAACATTCAATCCTCCGTTGTAGGGTGGTGTGAGATGACCTAAGGATTGGAAGTCAGACTTCGTAAGAAATTCGCTTGCTTGTTTTTCCTTGCCGTCAGGAGTCTTGAATACAGGATAACCAGTAAGAGGATTAATGCCTAATGAATGAAGCCCATACAGCATATCGTATGATTTACCTACCTCGTAAGTTGGCAGTATATCATCTTCGTTCGTATATAATCGATTGCCGTCATATAGATCAATAACTTTGTTGCGATTATAGCAAAAATTGGCACGCAAATTTAACCTGCTGTCATAATTATCAATAATCCTAACGTTAAAGCCTAACTCTATACCGTTATTTTGTAGAATTCCAACGTTGCGTTTCATCAATTGAAACCCTGTGCTTGTCGCAATAGGTACATCCAACAGGGCTTCTTCTGTAATGCGATTATACCAATTCGCATCAAATGTAATGCGGTGAAATAGTTCAAGGGTTAGACCAGCGTCCATTGATTTGTTTTGCTCTGCTTTCAAATCTTTATTATAAAGCATAAGTAGTTCCAATGGCCTTACCTCATCATAGCCTTTATTGGAAAATGAGAATGTGCCAATCGTTTGTGATACCGAAACGCCATTAAGATTAGCTGTTACGCCATACGATGCTTTTAGGTTCAGTGCAGATATTATCTTATTGCCCTTCAAAAATGAATAGTTGGTTGGCGTCCACCCTATTCCTGTTGCCCAAGCAGAGTTCCAACGCTTTTCTTTAGGAAGAACGGATGACGCATCCGCTTTGTAGGT
Organism: Hoylesella buccalis ATCC 35310; assembly: GCF_025151385.1. Taxonomy (NCBI): domain Bacteria; kingdom Pseudomonadati; phylum Bacteroidota; class Bacteroidia; order Bacteroidales; family Prevotellaceae; genus Hoylesella; species Hoylesella buccalis. The sequence goes on from NZ_CP102287.1 coordinate 64,126, forward strand.
AGCGTAAAAGTCGTAGATGTTTTTAAGGGAATAGCCACCTACCACACCTATACCCAATTGTGCATTCCTGTCATGTGGGTTTCGTATCTCAGGTTGCCTAAGCCCTTGCAGCGAATGGTTTATGGCAGAAGGTGAGTCTATATTACCCACACCATATCCCGTGATGCCTACTCCCTCATTGTCGTAAAAGTAATAATCTATATTCGCACCAAGAGTAAGGTCGTGTATGTCATTGATTACTTGATTATATGTTGCTCTAAAGTTGCTCGATATGTTTGTTGTCGCATTTTGAGATTTGCTGTATATCCCGCGCCTTAGGAGAGGGATACCTTGATGCTGTTCACTGTAAGAGGTAGCAGGAGTAAATCGATGATTGTTGCCAAAGCTCAAGTCAGCACCTGCAATATAGGCCAATGTTAGTCCTGCAAAGGGTGTAAGAGTGAGGTTGGCGGAAAACCCCACGTCTTTATCTGTATGGTCTTGTTGGAATTGGTAAAGTAAGTCATTGAACCTTTGTCCTGGATATGAATAAAGTTGTGATGAAGTTGTTTCGTAAGGATTAAGGTTATACACCAATGAAGTTGGGTCGAATGTTGTGCCAGTTGGCGTATTCGTTTTTGCATATCCACCATTGACTCCCAACATCATATAACCAATCTTTCCTAAACGTTGGTCTAAGCTAAGACGTACACTATAACGTTGTTTGTCGTTTCCTTTCATTCTTCCACCTTGATTGGCATAGTTCGCAGAAACATAATATGTCGTTGAATTGTTCCCGCCTTTCAAGCTGAAGCTGTGGCGTTGGTAGATATTATTATGTATCAGTTCGTTAAACCAGTCTGTGTCAATTTTCCGTAATTCATTGAGATATACTTCTCCTTCTTTGATAAGTTGAGCCTTATCAGGATTATCTGCCTCATACTTGTTGTAATAGTCGGCACTAAACCGATAGCCTGGTGTGGCAGGATTTTGTAAAAGTCGTTCAAATTCCAATTTTTCACTGGAATTCATTAACCGAACTCCTCGCTTTCCGCGTCCCGTAATTCCGATATTGTTGCTGTAGGATATGGTAAGTTTGCCACTATACCCACGTTGTGACGTTATTTCCAAAACCCCATTAGCAGCTTTAACGCCGTATAAGGCACATGCTGATGCGTTCTTTAGTACCTTAATACTTGCAATATCTTGTGGGGGAAGGTTATAAAAGGTTTCGGCAGCTATTATTTTTCCGTCTAAAACATACAATGGTTCATTGGTCATATTCCCCTTTCTAAATGAAGAGTTTCCACGTATGCGTATTTCAGGGGCTTTACCCAATTCCCCTGTATTAGAAACCATTAATCCTGGTACCATTCCTTGCATAGCCAATCCCATGTCAATCATTGGCTTATCTTTAAGTGCTCTCATGTCTACATTAACCACTGCACCCGATTTAGCTCGCAAGTCAATCGCGTTGATATTGCTTTTTGCACGTATTACAACTTCATTTATTTGATTTACATCTTCTGACAACTTCACATTTAGGCATGGTGTGTTATCTTTACATTTCACTTTTTTTGTGGCATATCCCACATATGAGAATGTTACAGTAAATGAATTTTGTCGTGGAATACTTAATAAAAATCGTCCTTCGTTATTTGTAACAGTCATCGTATTAGTGCCATCCACTTTCACTGACACGCCTATTAGAGGCTCGTTATTTGTGTCAGTAACATAACCAAAAACCTTACTTGTTTGAGCATGAGTATTGAGAATGCCCCCTATCATACACAGCAAGACAAAAATACTTTTCTTGCATGATGTGTTCCCAAATAGCAGCAAAGTCATCTGTACGATTTTGGTTGTTTTGGCTGTGTGTTTTGGCTTAATACGTAACATGTATGCACTATTTTACTAACGGATAAGATTGAAGAGCTATTTCTTGCTCTTCAACCATTGTGTCGTTTCTTCTATTACCCAATTGGCAATTAAATCAGATGATGCAGGCAAAATTCCCTCATTGCTGTAAACTATTTCTACACCATCTCTGGTTAGCTCCGCTTGTTTTTCCTGCATGTTGTGCCTATCTGCCATACGTTTCACGTCTGAAGTAAGATAAATGCCCTGTACCAATATTCGCTTTTTGTGTTGTGCGGCACGTTTTAATATAGGTAGTAGTTCATTTGCGAAGTCATGTCCCATCTCTATCTGTCGTGCATCAGTATAAGTTATCTTGCTGTTGTCTTTGATGTATTTTTGTACATGTTCTAACATCATGTTCCAAAATCCAATACGTTCTGGGTCGCCATGTGCAAGAAATACTACGGCTTCGTTTGCCTCATCTTTCGACATCGCTTTTATTCGTTGTAACATCGTCTTTTCTAACACGTAGCTATAATAGAATGTTGGTCCCATGACAATAGGAACATTGGTCTGAACCATCTCGGTATTTTCCTCTGCTAACTCTTCGCGTACATATCTATTATACTTCATGCCAAGAATATTGGGTAAATCTTCTTCCGTGTGACTTGATGGGGCTATGAATAAAGGTAACGCAAAGATGGTATCAGCTCCTTGTTCCAAACAATCCTTTACTACATTGGCTATCGAAGGTTCTGTATATTCCATGAGTGCCACACGCATATAGTCGATGCCTTTTACGGGATGAGTTGCTAATTTTTGCCGTACGATTTGTTCTAAATCCAAGACTGGTTTACGCCAACTGGGCATAGGTGAGCCATGCGCTATTACAATTAACGCATTTTTGGCTTGCATGCTACCTACTATTGTCAATAAAAATATTAATGCCAAAAGTTTTTTTCTTAAATTTTTCATTTTCAAGATGATATATAAATTAGTTATTTAATTTTTTTTCGTTCAATGGCATGCTTTGCATGTATCATTTGAATTTGCAAAGGTAACAGCTCCTAATTGTCAAGGCAATACCTAAATATGATGATTTTTCTCTAAACCATTCTGGGCAGTTTCTCTTGAATCTCCAGCAGTAAGATTATTTAAGAAATGGAACTTTTTGAACTATCTGCCAGTGCATTTTTATTACCATGCATCGCCTTTCAAAATAAAATTGTATTTTTGTATCGAAAAGGTAAAAAATATTTTCACATGAAGCAAGCACTAACCTTGTATGAACTCAACGAACTGGTGCGCGAAACCCTCCAAACTGCCATGCCCGATGAATATTGGGTGGAGGCCGAATTGTCTGAGGTGCGCGAGGTAAGGGGGCACTGTTACATGGAACTGGTGCAGAAAGATGAGCGAACCAACACGCCCGTGGCCAAGGCATCGGCCAAATGTTGGAAGAACAAGTGGATGCTGATGCGTCCTTACTTTGAACGCACAACCGGACAAGTGCTGCGCGCCGGCATGAAAGTGTTGTTAAAGGTGTACGCCAATTTCCACGAGGCTTACGGCTTTTCTTGGATTGTTACCGACATAGACCCCGTGTACACCATGGGCGACATGGCCCGCAAGCGCTTGGAAATCATTGCTCGTTTGAAAGCCGAAGGGGTGTTCGACCTGCAAAAAGACTTGCACCTATCCATGTTTGCGCGCCGCGTTGCCGTCATTTCCAGTGAGCAGGCGGCCGGCTATGGCGACTTTTTGCGACAGTTGAAAGATTGCGAGCCTGGGTTCAACTTTGAGGTTCAGCTTTTTCCTGCCGTTATGCAAGGCGAACGAGTGGAACCCACCATCATCGAAGCCTTGAACCATATCAATGCGCAAGTCGATGACTTTGACGTGGTGGTTATCATTCGTGGCGGCGGTGCGACAAGCGATTTGAGCGGTTTCGATACCCTTTCGCTGGCCGAGAACGTAGCCAATTTTCCCTTGCCCATCATCACTGGAATTGGGCACGAACGCGATGAGAGCGTGTTGGACATGGTTTCGTTCCGTCGTGTCAAAACCCCTACGGCAGCGGCGGCGTATCTCATCGATAACCTGGCTGACACCTTGGCTCGGATAGACGATGCGCAAAGTGAGATGGTGCAAATCGTGCGGCACTGCATGGAGCGACAGAAGAATCGATTCGTGCGCGTTTCAAGCAAAATACCGGTACTTTTCTCGCATGTCAGGGTGCGGCAGGAAGAGCGTTTGCAACAATATTTTTTGCAGCTCACTGCCAGGGCTTCCCGCAAAATCTCTGATGCCCAGCATCACGTCCAGGTACTTTCAAATAGTTTGAAACCGATGGCCGAGCGAAAAATCGTGACGGAAGGGCATCGCTTGGACATGCTTCAGCAGCGATGCAAGTCGCTGGATCCCCAACTGCTGCTAAGCCGTGGCTACAGCATCACGCTGCACCAAGGACGCGCGGTGCGCCATGCCGGTGAGTTGAAGACGGGTGACGAGATAGAAACGCGCGTGGAGAATGGAACATTCAAATCAATCATCAAATAATATGACCAAAGAAATAAATTATGAAGAAGCTGTTCGCCAGCTGGAAAACATTGTGCAGCGGATGGAAAACGAGGAACTCGACATCGACGAATTGACCACCGAACTGAAAAACGCCCAAAAGCTTATCAAACTTTGTAAGGCGCGCCTGACAAAGGTAGATGCTGACATTAAGAAGATTTTGGAAGAAGATTAAGTGTGTTCTGCACTGCAAAAAATATGTTACAATCGTTGTGCTTGCGCGATATTTTGCCTATTTTTGCGAAACACATGATGTGATTATAAACCTTTTAAACAGATAAGATGATGAAAAATATTGATTGGGCTAACCTGTCCTTCGGTTATGTGAAGACCGACTATAACGTGCGTTGCTACTATCGTGACGGTCAATGGGGCGAGATTGAAGTATGCTCCGACGAGTACCTTAATATGCACATGGCTGCCGCTTGCCTGCACTATGGACAAGAGGCCTTCGAGGGTTTGAAGGCCTATCGCTGTCCAGATGGGAAGATACGCGTGTTCAGAATGAACGAGAATGCGGCTCGTTTGCAGAGTACTTGCCGCGGAATCGTGATGCCTGAGCTGCCTACCGAGCGTTTTGAAGAGATGGTTAAGATGGTGGTGAGGCTCAACCAAGCGTACATACCACCCTACGAGAGCGGAGCTACGCTTTACATTCGTCCGCTGCTCATCGGCACTTCGGCGCAGGTGGGCGTGAGTGCGGCGCGCGAATACGCATTCATCATCTTTGTCACCCCTGTGGGACCTTATTTCAAAGGTGGATTTTCCAGCAACCCATACGTCATCATGCGCGGCTACGACCGATCGGCTCCTCTGGGAACGGGCAAGTACAAGGTGGGCGGCAACTATGCCGCATCGCTCTACGCACACAGCATCGCCCACGAAAAAGGGTATGCCAGTGAGTTTTATCTTGATGCCAAGGAGAAGAAATACATTGACGAATGTGGGGCTGCAAACTTCTTCGGCATTAAGAACAACACGTATATCACGCCGAAGTCGACCAGCATCCTGCCTTCCATCACCAACAAGAGCCTCATGCAGTTGGCCGAAGACATGGGACTGAAGGTGGAACAACGTCCCATTCCCGAAGAGGAGTTGGAAACATTTGAGGAGGCTGGAGCCTGCGGAACAGCTGCCGTCATCAGTCCCATCAGCTACATCGACGACCTCGATACGGGCAAACGTTATGACTTTGGTGACAAGCCTGGACCCATCTCCACAAAGCTGTACAATAAGTTGCGTGGCGTACAGTATGGCACGGAGCCAGATATTCATGGCTGGAGTACCGTGGTGATAGAGTAATAGTGGATAATATAAAAGGGCGACATTCTTGTCGCTCTTTTCTGATTCTGGGCGGCATGAAAGTCGCCACTTTATGTCCCCAATCGTTGGTGTTTCATCACACAAATATGATGTGTTATGGAAGTCAGATTCAATCCCATTGACTTTGCCTGCCAATCACATTGACTTTGCCTTGTAATCCCATTGACTTTGACCTCCAAACTCATTGACTTTGGAAACTTAAACGATAGTTTCTGAAAATCAATTAGTTACAAAGATACCTTTGTGTCTTTTGCGTATGTTTCAAAGATGAGAGTCGAAGATGACGAAACGTGCGCAAGAAGGGATGATATTTCGGCCGATTAAAGCCTGTGTGGGTTTGGCTGAAATTAAATAATTGATTATCTTTGCAAACACAAAAAACACTTTATGGGCAAAGGAAAATTAGAGAAATTTGCTGAAATGGAGACATTCAAAAATGTCTTTCAATATCCCTTTTCCGTGCTTGAGAATGTTCCTTTCGATATGAAAGGTCACTGGTGCGACGATTATTTCAAAAACAACCATCCCATTGTGCTGGAGCTGGGATGTGGTAAGGGTGAGTATACCGTGGGGCTTGCCAGGCTTTTTCCCGACGTAAACTTTATCGGCGTTGACATCAAAGGCGCGCGCATGTGGACCGGTGCCAAGCAGGCTTTGGCCGAAGGGTTGGACAATGTGGCTTTTCTGCGCACGAACATCGAGATGATTGACCGCTTTTTTGCACCGGATGAGGTGCGGGAAATATGGCTCACTTTCTCTGATCCGCAGATGAAGAATGCCCGAAAACGGCTCTCCAGCACCTATTTCATGAACCGCTATCGCCGTTTCTTGGTGGACGGCGGGGTAGTGCATCTCAAAACCGACTCCAACTTTTTGTTCACCTACACGTCGCTCATGGTGGAGAAAAACCAGCTGCCGTTGCTCCAAAAAACAGCTGACCTGTATCACACCGCTGACGTTGACGAGGCTACCCGGCGCATCTTGTCCATCCAGACGTATTATGAAAGCATGTGGATGGAGCGGGGATTGAACATCAAGTACATCAAATTCCGGCTGCCGCATGAAGGCCAGTTGGAAGAGCCCGACGTAGAAATACCGCTCGATGACTATCGCAGCTACCACCGCAGCAAGCGCAGTGGTAAGGCTACTGGTAAGTAGACCCCCAAAAACCCAAATCAGATGAAAAAAACAGTGTTGCCGTTGATGGCACTTCTCATGCTTGGTAGCTTGCTTATGCAGGCGCAGACCAAGCGTTCGTTGACATCGTATGTCAACCCCATGATTGGCACAGCCGGCATGGGACACACCTTTCCAGGTGCCTGTGCGCCCTTTGGTGTGGTTCAATTGAGTCCTGAAACCGATACCATTCCGCATAATTTCGATGGCAAATATCAAGGTAAGGTATATGCTTACTGCGCTGGTTATCAATATGATGACCCTACCATTGTGGGATTCAGTCATACACATTTGAGCGGTACGGGGCATAGTGATTTGGGCGACGTGATGATTATGCCGCAGACAGGGGCACTGAAGTTGAATCCCGGCACGGCCACGCATCCGGAGAATGGCTATCGGTCACGCTATTCACACGCCAACGAAAAGGCCACAGCCGGATATTATGAAGTGATGTTGGATGATTATGGTGTCAAGGCACAGCTCACCGCTACTCCACGAGTGGGCGTTCACCGTTACACGTTTCCAAAGGGAGCGGACAGCCGCATCATACTCGATTTGTTGCATGGTATCTACAACTACGACGGCAAGGTGTTGTGGAGCAGCATGCGAGTGGAAAACGATACGGTGATAACGGGTTACAGACTTACCAACGGATGGGCGCGGTGCAACTATACTTATTTCGCCATTTCGCTGAGCAAGCCCATCAAGAGCTATGGCTATCGTGACATGAAACGTCCCAAATATGTGGGATTCTGGCGAAAGTTTGACCTGTACCACAACTTTCCGGAGATAGCTGGAAGGGATATAGTGGCTTATTTCAACTTTGACAACCAGGCTTCTCAGGTTCTTGAAATCAAGGTAGCCCTGTCAGCAGTGAGTACCGAGGGCGCACTAAAGAACCTTCGTGCTGAGGCTGCGGGCAAGAGTTTCGAGCAAATCAGCAAGGAAACGCACGACCAATGGGAACGCGAGCTGGATGTCATCGAATGTGAGGGACCCGAAGACCATAAGGCCATGCTTTACACGTCGCTTTATCACACCATGATCAACCCGTCTGTTTACATGGATGTTGACAGGCAATACCGTGGCTTGGACGGCAATATTCATGTGGCTCACGACTTTGACAACTATACCATTTTCTCGCTTTGGGATACTTATCGCGCCCTGCATCCGCTGCTCAACCTGCTGAAGCCCGAACGAAACACCAATATGGTGAAGTCTATGTTGGCTCATCAGCAGCAGAGTGTGCATAAGATGCTGCCCATTTGGAGCCTCATGGGCAACGAAGGATGGTGCATGACAGGCTATCACGCTGTGTCTGTTCTTGCCGATGCCATGGTGAAAGGAGCCGACATCGACTATGATGCCGCTCTCAAGGCCATGACCTCCACGGCTACATGTCACTATTTTGCGGGCATTGGCGAATACATGCAAAAGGGCTATGTACCCTACGAGCGTGACGCAACGGCGGCCTCGAACACGCTGGAATATGCATACGACGACTGGACCATCTATGCGGCAGCCAAGAAAGCTGGGCGAGAAGACATCGCTGCCGAGTATGCCAAACGTGCCTTGTACTATCGAAACACGTTCGACACAACGATTGGTTTTGCTAGTCCTCGCTATGCAGACGGCACTTTTAAGAAGGATTTGGATCCGTATCAGACCTCTAACGAAGGTTTCATCGAAGGTAATTCGTGGAATTTCTCATTCCATGTGCCACAGGATGTGTATGGACTGATGAACAAGTTAGGCGGAGAAAAACAATTCTTGGTAAAGCTCAACCGTTTGTTTGCAATGGATTTGCCGGCCAAGTACTATGAGCATAATGAGGATGTGACGGCAGAATGTTTGGTTGGAGGATACGTTCATGGCAACGAGCCCAGTCATCACATTCCTTATCTGTATGCCTGGACCTCGGCACCATGGAAGACACAAGAGTGGCTTCGCACCATCATGAACAAGATGTATCGCAACGAAGTGCGCGGATTGGGCGGCAACGACGACTGTGGACAGATGTCGGCCTGGTACATCTTCTCATCCATGGGCTTTTATCCTGTATGCCCTGGGACCGATGAATATGTGCTGGGGGCTCCTTACCTGCCCTATATGAAGGTAACGATGCCAACGGGTAAGGCCATGATTGTTAAGGCTCCGAAGGTGAACGATCGCAATCGGTATGTTCAACGGGTAAGACTGAATGGCAAACCGTACACCAAACTGTATATCACCCATGCCGACTTGCTGAAGGGAGGCGTGTTGGAATTTGACATGGGGAGCAAACCTAATAAGAAAAGAGGATTGGCAAAGACGGACAAGCCGTATTCAATGACCAATGGAAATTAAAGTTCAACATCAATCAGCATTAAGAAACTAAACGATTATGAAGAAGAACGTATGGGTAATGGCGGCTGCTATGATGAGCGGAATGCTGCTCATCTCGTGTGGAATATCAAAGAAAATGGCAGGCGTGTCCCGTTATACAGACGACCAATGGAATACCCATTTGGGCAGAATAGATTTTGAAGATCAAGACAAAGGTAGCGAGGGATCGCGTATTTATCATGCCATCATACCCAATCCTGATGCGTACATCCGTCAGGTAACGGCCACCGTGATGCGCACGTTGTATTTCAAACCATCTGACAGCATCCCCGCTTGTAAGCGTTTGCACTATATTATTCGCGACGATAAGGGAATCTCTGCCAAGGGTGGTGGGAATGGATTCGTGGACATCTTCTATAGCACACGACACATCAAGCGTTCGTTTTCCAACAATGACACGGCGAAGGTTCTTTTTGAAACGCGAGGCGTATTGTTGCACGAGTTGACGCATGCCTTTCAATTAGAGCCGCAAGGCATTGGTGGTTACGGTGATAATAAGATGGTATGGTCGTTCATAGAGGGAATGGCCGATGCCGTTCGTGTGGCCAATGGCGGGTTCCATGGTGAGCAAGATCGACCGAAAGGTGGAAATTATATGGATGGTTATCGCACCACGGGCTACTTCCTGAACTGGGTGAAGGACCATAAGGATAAGGATTTTATTCGTAAGATGAATCGTTCAACCCTGGAGGTTGTGCCATGGTCTTGGGATGGTGCCGTGAAATATGCACTGGGCAAGAAGTATGGTATTGACACCCTTTGGCACGAATATCAGGTTGCCATTGGCGATATCAAGGCTCATTAAATCTCCATCAATACCACCTCCTGCCCGTTGAAGGGTGGTAGGAAATAAATATGTAAGCAGAAATGAAAATCAAATATATCATTCTTTTCCTGTTCGTGGCCATGCAGCGTGTGGCTGTGTGTGCATCGCAAAATCGACCCAAGCAAATGGATAAGCCAGCCATCGCTTATGTTAATCCTTTTGTGGGCACCGATGGTTATGGCAATGTTTACCCTGGTGCGCAGATTCCTTTCGGGGGTATTCAAATCAGTCCCGATACGGATGAACATTTTTACGACTGCGCTTCGGGTTATAAATGGAACCGAAACTCTATCCAGGGATTCTCGTTGACACACCTCAGTGGTACGGGAATCCCCGACCTGGGTGACTTTCTCTTCATGCCAGGCACAGGTAAAATATTGCTTGATCCAGGTAGTAATGATGCACCGGACAGCGGTTATCGCAGTCGTTTTTCGCATGATGACGAGCAGGCGACACCGGGTTATTACTATGTGAACTTGAAAGATTATGGTGTCAAGGCTGAGATGACGGCGGGAGAGCGTAGTGGTATTTTCCGATTTACTTATCCGAAGACCGATTCAGCCTTTGTGCTGATTGATTTGAACCATACGCTTTGGCAGAAATGTGTGTGGTCGAACATCCGCGTTGAAGACGATCATACCCTTACAGGATACAAACTTGTCAAGGGATGGGGACCGGAGAGGCACATCTATTTTAGAGCCGAATTCTCGCATCCGTTCCGTCATTTCATCATTTATCAAGACAAAAAGCCGGTTATTTACAACACAAGTCGTTTTAGAAGTAATCGTGAAGCGTGGGGGCCCAACATCCTGTTCACGGCAACATTCAATACACATGATAATGCTGTGGTAACGGTGAAGACCAGTATTTCTTCCACCTCGACCGATGGTGCCAAGCTGAATATGCAGGAATTGCAAGGCCATACTTTTGACAGTCTCAAGCAGTTGGCCGAACAAAAGTGGCAGAAAGAACTGGCAAAGTACGAGATTACCGGCAGTGAACAGCAGAAACGCACCTTCTATACCTCGGCTTATCATGCTGCATTATGCCCATTTACGTATGATGATGCTGATGGTAGGTTCAGCGGTCTGGATAAGAACATCGAGCAGGCGCATGGGTTTACCAATCGAACCGAGTTCTCTCTTTGGGATACTTATCGTGCCTGGCACCCTTTGATGAACCTGATTCATCACGACATTCAGGCCGATGTCGCTAATTCCATGCTGGCTCATTATGACAAGAGCGTTGAGAAAATGTTGCCATTCTGGTCGTTTGGTAGTAACGAAACTTGGTGTATGATTGGCTATCACGCCGCTGCGGTGCTGGCAGACATGATTTGCAAGGAGGTGAAAGGCTTCGACTACGAGCGAGCTTTCGAGGCTATGGTGCGAACAGCCATGAACCCTAACTACGATGGTTTGCCCGACTATCGATCCAAAGGCTATGTGCCATTTGACAAAGAGAATGAGTCTGTCTCCAAAACACTGGAGTATGCATTCGATGATTATGCCATTGCGCAGGCCGCAAAGAAGCTGGGAAAGACCAAAGAATATACCTATTTTCTGAACAGGGCATTGAGTTATCAGAATCTTTTCGACCACCAAACCAAGTATATGCGTGGCAAAGACGCCAGTGGAGCATGGCGATCGCCTTTCTCACCCATTGCTTATCAAGGACCAGGGTCGGTCAATGGATGGGGTGATATCACCGAAGGTTTCACCGTGCAGTATCATTGGACGGTTCCACAGGATGTTCAAGGGCTGATGAACCTCATGGGAAAAGACAAGTTCCGTGAGCGTTTGGATTCGTTGTTTACCTACGATTTGCCAGATGATATACCCGGTGCGCACGACATTCAGGGACGAATTGGCGCTTATTGGCATGGCAATGAACCTTGTCATCATGTGGCTTATCTGTACAATTACTTGGGCGAAGGTTGGAAAGGGCAGAAGATTGTCAGGGAAGTTGTTGACCGATTCTATGGCGATGAGCCTGGTTCGCTCTCGGGAAATGATGACTGTGGACAGATGTCTGCATGGTACATTTTTAACAGTATGGGCTTCTATCCGGTGGCACCCTCAAGCGGATACTACAATATAGGTTCGCCAGCCTTGCCTGGTGTCACACTAACGATGAGCAATGGAAAGAAGATTGTGGTCACAACCAAGGGCTGGAGTAAGAGAGCAGTGTATGTTAATAAAGTGTTTTTGAATGGGAAACCCTACACTAAATCCTACTTGAAATGGACCGATTTGAAAGAAGGAGCCCACATACAGTTCGTCATGTCGACCAAACCGAATAAGAAATGGGCTACACAGCCGCAAGACATTGCACCGTCATTGTCGGCTCTTGGAAAAACAATGACTTATCGACAGGGCATGCAACTGTAATCAATCAATTGAAAAATCGCTTCAAAAAGAAGGGATGACAACGCTAAATATAAAACATGAGAAGATGACTTTATATCCAAAACTAATTACTGAAGCATTGGCAACGGTGATGTATCCCGGAACCAAGAAGAATCTCATTGAGAGCGGCATGCTGGCAGATGATATCCGAATCGATGGGATGAAGGTTGAGTTTACCTTGATATTTCCCCGTGAGACCGATCCTTTTCTGCGGTCAACGCTCAAGGCTGCCGAGGCTGCCATCCACTTCCATGTAGGAAAAGAGGTTGAGGTGAATATCAAAACAGAGTTCAAGACCGCACCAAGACCAGAGGTAGACAAGTTGCTTCCGCAAGTGAAGAACATCATTGCCGTAAGCTCAGGCAAGGGTGGAGTGGGCAAGTCGACCATCTCTTCCAACCTGGCTATCGCCTTGGCGCAACTGGGTTACAAGGTGGGATTGTTGGATGCTGACATCTTCGGCCCATCCATGCCCAAGATGTTCGGCGTGGAAAACGAGCGAGTTTACGCCATCGAGAAAGAGGGCAGACAACTCATTGTGCCGATAGAGAAATATGGTGTGAAGTTGTTGAGCGTGGGCTTCTTTGTCAATCCACAGACCGCAACGCTCTGGCGAGGCAGCATGGCATCGAATGCGCTGAAGCAATTGATTGCTGATGCTGATTGGGGCGAGCTGGATTACTTCATCCTTGACACACCACCAGGTACAAGTGACATTCATTTAACATTGCTCCAGACGCTCGCCATCACGGGATCGGTCATCGTGAGCACGCCGCAGAAGGTGGCTTTGGCTGATGCTAGGAAGGGTATTGATATGTATCAGAACGACAAGGTGAACGTGCCGATTCTCGGATTGGTGGAAAATATGGCTTGGTTCACACCCGCTGAACTGCCTGAAAACAAATATTTTATCTTTGGAAAGGATGGATGCAAGCAGCTAGCAGACGAGATGAAGCTGCCGTTGTTGGCGCAGATTCCCATCGTGCAGAGCATCTGTGAGAATGGTGATGGTGGCGAACCGTCGGCTGTTCACACTGATACAATGACGGGACAGGCCTTTCTCAACCTGGCACAAGCAGTGGTCACGGTGACCAACAGACGAAACAAAGAGCAGCAACCCACAAAGATTGTCAAGGTAAACAAATAGGGTTACCCTAACAAGCAACCTTCATTTTCAGCGTCGTTGGCGTGGCTAACCGGCGCTACGCTGCTATAAAAATGTGGCAAACACGAGGCACGGAGAAACCTTCCGCTTTCGTGTTTGCCATTTATTTTCAATCACTCTGCCGAAAAGTCGGCCACCGTCTTGCGGTACATGGAATACAGTCGGGTGCGTTCTATAAAGCCAGTAAGCTCTCCGTCCACGTCAACCACCGGCAAATAGTTGGCGTTGGTCTTGTCAAACTTCTCCATCACCTCTTCCATGGAGTCTTTAATGCCCAGTGTAGCTTTCGGGGGTATTAAAATTTGTTGCACGGTGAAGCGGTGATACAGTTCGGTTCTGAACATCACATGCCTAATCTTGTTAATGTCAATGATGCCCAGTAAGATGCCTGCCGTGTTCACGACAGGGATGAAACTGGTGTGACTTCTGCTGATTACACTCACCAACTTCCCTAACGGCATGTCTAGGTCTACGGTCGTATAGTCGTGGTCTATCACGCTATCCAGGCTCATGAGCGTTAGGATTGATCGATCTGTATGATGGGTGAGCAGTCTGCCTTGGCGCGCCAGACGCGTGGCATAGATGCTGTGTGGCTCGAAGATACTGATGACCATCACCGACACAATGCTCACCATGATAAGCGGTAAGAACAACGAGTAGCCGCCCGTGAGCTCAGCAATGAGGAACACACCGGTCAAAGGGGCATGCATCACTCCAGCCATCACCCCAGCCATTCCCAGCAGGGTGAAGTTTTTTTCGGGGATGTAGGTTCCCACCTGATTCATGTTCCACACACGCGCAAAGAGAAAACCACCGAACCCTCCGACGAAAAGGGATGGCGCAAAGGTTCCTCCCACGCCACCCGCTCCGTTGGTAGCCGATGTGGCAAAGATCTTAGTGAGCAACACCAAGGCGATGTAGACCACCAGCAAGCCCGAACTGCCTGCGAACAATGAGTTGTTCATTACGGCGTTCCAGTCGGCTTCCGTGTTTCCATTAAGCAAGATATTCAGCGAATTGTAGCCCTCACCATATAGTGAAGGAAAGAAAAATATCAGTGAGCTCAGCAGGATAGCTCCTAAAAAAAGTTTGGCGAATGGATAGTCTTTAAGCTGTTCGAACACTCCTTCGCATTTGCTCATCATGCGGATGAAGTACAGACTTACCATGCCGCAGAACAATCCCAGCAAGATGCTTGCCGGTATGCGGTCGATGTTCCAAGCACTGTCGAGTGTAAAATCGAACAGCGAGCGGTTACCCACGAAAATGTATGTGAAGACGGTTGCCGTGACGGTAGAGGTGAGGATTGGCAGCAGTGCAGCCATGCTGAGGTCTACCATAAGCACCTCCAGCGTGAACACCAGGCCAGCTATCGGCGCTTTGAAGATGCCTGCGATGGCAGCGGATGCGCCACAACCCACGAGCAGCATCAACGTCTTGTTGTCCATCTTGAACAATTGTCCGAGGTTACTGCCTATCGCCGATCCCGTCAGCACGATGGGAGCCTCGGCACCTACCGACCCACCAAAGCCGATGGTGATGGCCGATGAGATGACCGATGTCCAACAGTTGTGCGCCTTCAGCCTTGACTGCTTGGTCGATATGGCATACAGCACCTGCGTGATGCCGTGTGAGATGTTATCTTTCACCACATATCTCACGAAGAGTGATGTGATGTAAATGCCGATAACGGGAAACAGTAGGTACAGCCAGTTGTAGGTGGTAGCATCGAAACCAGCCGTAAGTAAATGTTGAATCTGTCTGATGATGAAGTGCAACACATAAGCGGCTACCGAGGCGAAGATACCTATGAAAAAGGCTAGGATGGTCGCCATCTGACGATTGGTCAGATGTGTCAGTCTCCACTTGTGAAGTTTGTTGATATAGGTTGTTGGTTGCATCGTTTATCCTGTTGTCGCCTGTCTCGTGAAAACGTGTGGGGTGGCCGTGGCGACAAATATCAAGAGCGTGTGTTTTATTTTCTGATGATGGTTACTTCTCCATCTTCTGCCAGCTTAATGATGCTGCTGGGCGTTTGGGGTTTGTGTTCCTGTCTGCGCGAATGGCAGACATAGTCAACCGCATCGAGTATCTCCTGACTGATGTCGCAGTAGTTGGCTGCTGCCGGTTCACCGCTGACATTGGCGCTGGTACTTACCAAAGCCTTCTGAAAACGGTAGCACAATTCGTGCGAAAAGGGTTCTTTGGTAATGCGTAGTGCGATGCTTCCGTCTTCTGCTATCAGGTTGGGAGCCAGGTTGATGGCGCCATCCAAGATGATGGTCGTTGGCTTCACGGCCACGTCCAGCAAGTCCCATGCCACATTGGGCACCTGTCTTACATAGCGTTGCAGGCGCGCATCGGAGTCGACCAGACAGATGAGTGCCTTCGAGTCATCGCGTTTTTTGATTTTGTACACTTTGGCCACGGCTTCAGCATTGGTTGCGTCGCAACCTATTCCCCACACGGTGTCGGTGGGATAGAGTATCACGCCACCCTGTTTCATTACCTCTATGGCGTTCTTGATGTCTTCTTGTATGGTCATTTTGAGTTTGTGAGTTTTTGAGATTTTTAAGTTTTTAAGATTCTCTGGTTGCTGGTTATTAGGCTAATTAGGCTAATAAGGCCAATTGGGCCAATTAGGTTTATTGGCCTAATAGCTTTTATTCCCTCCACCCATTTAGGAAGTCTTTCGCGCTCATGCGTTTTTTTCCAGCCATCTGCAGCTCCGTGATTTCCAGCCAGTTGTCTTCAGTTGCGAAATACAGTTTCTTGTTTTCCACCCACATCGTACCCGGTGTTTCATCAGCAGCAAGGTTGGTTTTGCTTGATTTGTAAATCTTCAACGTCTGCTGTTTGCCGTTGCCGTCGATGGCGATGGTCCATGCTGCTGGATACGGACTTAGTCCGCGGATGAAATCGTACACCCGTTTAGCCGGCTGATGCCAATTGATTTGGCACGTCTCCTTGAAGATTTTCGGTGCCGGATGCAGTTCGGCTTCGTCCATCGCATAGTGTTCTTGCGGTGTCGATGGAATCTCTCCGCCGTTCTCAATCAATTGGTCAATGGTTTCAAGGCATAGCTGTGCCCCCAGCACCATAAGGTGATTGTAGACATACTCTACGTCAGCATCATCGGGAATCGGCATCGATTTTTGCAGGATAATGCGCCCGGTGTCGATTTGATGGTCCAGAAAGAACGTAGTGACCCCGGTGGTTGTCTCGCCGTTGATGACGGCCCAGTTGATGGGTGCGGCCCCCCGATACTGAGGTAAGAGCGCCGCGTGCACGTTAAAGGTACCCAGTGGGGGCATGGCCCACACCACCTCGGGCAGCATGCGAAAGGCCACAACCACCTGAAGGTCGGCTTTATAGCTGGCCAACTGCTCCACAAAGGCGGGGTCTTTCATCTTCTGGGGCTGCAAAACGGGCAATCCTTGCGCCAAGGCGTACTTCTTCACCTCGGATGCCTGTAATGTGTCGTGATGTCGACCTACGGGCTTGTCGGGTTGTGTGACCACGGCCACAACGTTGTAACCTCCCTCCACGAGTGCGCGGAGCGAACCTACGGCAAACTCTGGGGTGCCCATGAAGACGATTCGTAGATTCTCTTTCGTGAGTTGTTCTTGATGCATCTGTTCGAGATGGATTTGTAGTTCGAGATACAAAGATAGGACAATTCGATAGGATAGCAAATATTTTGGACTTTTTTCTTTTTGTTTTGCTGTATTTTCCTTGTTTTTCTACCGTTCCAAAGTCAATGAGTTTGGAGGTCAAAGTCAATGGGTTTGGAGGGTAAAGTCAATGAGTTTGGAAAAGACGCTCTATAGACGCGGTGAAAATAAGGTAAATGGACTGGGCTACGGGTGTTGAATGATGGCCCGAAGTATTTTGCTTTCTGATTTTCATGCCTACAATAATAGATGTAAAAATTGCAGCATTGAAGAAAAATATTTAACTTTGCCCACAGAACTAGATACGCTATGTTTTGAGTGCTCTGCGGGTGATATGATTGCCCTACGGTGGAGTTGAGAAACGGAGAAGAGTAAGCGCACTTGCCTGTCAGCTGGATGGGTGAGGAGAAGATGGTCTATCCTTTTTCGTTCTATGCTTTATAGAGCATTCAATTCCTTTTTCAGCAGTGTGTACCTATTCATCCTTTGTATAGAAAACTTCAGATGAATTCCTACAGTCGGCACTGCGTATCGTGCGCAGAATCGATGATACATCCTATCACATTTGTTCCCTCTTTTTACTAATATGACGGCTTTGAGCACCCAAAAATATGATTTTCTCATTGTTGGCGCAGGGCTCTTTGGCTGTATGTTCGCCCACTTGGCAACCCAACGAGGCAAGAAGTGTCTGGCGATTGACAAACGGCCTCACCTGGGCGGCAATCTTTATTGCGAACACCTGGAGGGCATTCATGTGCATCAGTATGGCGCTCACATCTTCCATACGAACAGCAAGCGGGTGTGGGATTTTGTTAATTCCATCGTGGAGTTCAATCGCTACACCAATTCGCCGGTGGCCAACTACAAGGGACAGCTCTACAATCTGCCGTTCAATATGAACACGTTTTATCAGATGTGGGGCGTCAGAACGCCGGCAGAGGCGCAGGCCAAGCTTGACGAGCAGCGTGCCGAAGCTGTGGCTAAGATGAAAGCCGAAGGCATTGACGAGCCTCGCAACTTGGAAGAGCAGGCCTTGGTGCTCATCGGCCGCGACATCTACGAACGGCTCATCAAGGGGTACACCGAGAAGCAGTGGGGGAGGAAGTGCACAGAGCTACCCCCATTCATCATCAAGCGGTTGCCTGTGAGGTTGGTTTTTGACAACAACTATTTTAACGACCGCTATCAAGGCATTCCCATAGGAGGATATAACAAGCTGATAGACGGACTGTTGGATGGTGTTGAGACCCAGGTGAACACTGACTTCTTTGACGATCGAGACAAGTGGAACGGTGTGGCTGACAAGATTGTATATACCGGGAAAATCGATGAATATTTCGACTATGCTCTGGGCAAGCTTGAGTATCGCACCGTGCGTTTCGAAACCGAGGTGCTCAACACGGCCAACTACCAGGGTAATGCGGTGGTGAACTACACGGAAGCTGAGGTGCCCTACACGCGTATTATCGAGCACAAGCACTTCGAGATGTTTGGTCCGGATGTGGATAAAAATCCCAAAACTGTCATCTCGCGTGAATATTCTACGGAGTGGGTACCCGGCATGGAATCCTACTATCCCGTGAACGACAGTCGCAACAGCGAACTGTATGCCCGCTACAAGGCGTTGGCTGACAAGGAGGAAAATGTGATCTTTGGTGGGCGTTTGGCAGAATATAAATATTACGACATGGCACCGATTGTAGACAAGGTGCTGAGCATGTTTGATTAAGATAAGAATAATGACAAGTTCAAAAGTAGCTTTAATCACCGGTATCACCGGGCAGGACGGCAGTTATTTGGCCGAATTCCTCATTGATAAAGGATATGAAGTGCACGGATTGCTGCGCCGCAGTTCGTCCTTCAATACGGGGCGCATCGAACACTTGTATTTGGACGAGTGGGTGCGCGACATGAAGAAAGACCGGTTGGTGAACCTGCATTGGGCCGACATGACCGACTCTTCGTCATTGATTAGAATCATTGGCGAGATTCATCCTACAGAAATATACAATCTGGCGGCACAGAGTCATGTGAAAGTGAGTTTCGATGTGCCCGAATACACAGCCGATACTGATGCTATTGGTGTGCTTCGATTGTTGGAAGCGGTGCGTATTTGCGGATTAGAAAAGAGTTGTCGCATCTATCAGGCCAGCACGTCAGAGTTGTTTGGCAAGGTACAAGAAGTTCCACAGAGGGAAACAACGCCGTTTTATCCGCGTTCGCCCTACGCCGTGGCCAAGTTGTATGGCTTTTGGATTATGAAGAATTATCGCGAAAGTTATGGCATGTATTGCTGCAACGGCATTCTGTTCAATCATGAGAGCGAGCGTAGAGGAGAAACTTTTGTGACGCGAAAGATTACCTTGGCAGCGGCACGTATCGCACATGGGCTGCAAGATAAACTGTATTTAGGTAACTTGGACGCTCGACGCGACTGGGGCTATGCACCCGATTATGTGCAGTGCATGTGGTTGATGTTGCAGCAAGAGCAGCCTGATGACTTCGTCATTGCTACAGGCGAGTATTATAGTGTACGCGATTTTGCCACCTTGGCATTCCATTATGCGGGCATCGAGCTTGAATGGCGTGATAAGGGGATGAATGAGAAGGGTATTGACAAGGCGACGGGAAAGGTGCTTGTGGAGGTAGATCCCAAGTATTTCCGTCCTGCGGAGGTTGAGCAGTTGCTTGGTGACCCCACGAAGGCAAAAGAGAAACTTGGGTGGAATCCTCGCCAAACCAGCTTTGAAGAACTGGTGAAGCGAATGACGGAGTTTGATTTGAAGAATGTGAAAAAATAGGGAAAACAGCTTTTTTTCTTTCTAGATAACCCAGTTTTCCTAGATTACCTAGTATTCCTAGATTACCTAGTATTCCTAGATTTCCTAGCACTCCTAGGATTCCTAGTGTTCCTAGGAAATCAACAAACCCATCCATTCATCATGGCATTATCAAAAACATCTAAAATATACATCGCTGGGCACCATGGCTTAGTGGGTTCTGCCATCTGGAAGAATCTTGAAGCAAGAGGGTACAGCCAACTGATAGGGCGCAGCCATAGCGAATTAGATTTAACCAATCAGCAGGCCGTTGACGACTTTTTCAAGACAGAACGTCCTGATGCGGTAGTGTTAGCCGCTGCCTTTGTGGGAGGTATCATGGCGAATAGTCTGTACAGAGCCGACTTCATCATGCAAAACATGATGATGCAATGCAACGTGATTTCATCGGCTTATAAATATGGTGTGAAAAAACTACTCTTCTTGGGGTCTACCTGCATCTATCCAAAGAATGCACCACAGCCCATGAAAGAGGATGTGTTGTTGACCTCGCCGTTAGAGTACACCAACGAAGAATATGCCATTGCCAAGATTGCTGGACTGAAGATGTGCGAGAGCTATAACCTGCAATATGGGACGAACTATATTGCGGTGATGCCCACCAATCTATATGGGCCCAATGACAACTTCCACCTGGAGAACAGTCATGTGATGCCTGCCATGATGCGTAAGATATATTTGGCTAAACTGATTCATGAGGATAACTGGGAAGCCATTAGGGTAGATATGAACAAACGACCCATCAATCCTGTACAAACTTTGGCAGAGCAGATAGGAAAAGACAATGTTGACGGTGGGTGTAGTCAAGAACGTATCTTGCAGGCGTTGAAGTTTTATGGCATAGAAGACAACAAGGTAACACTTTGGGGAACAGGCTCGCCATTGCGCGAGTTCCTTTGGAGTGAGGATATGGCAGATGCTTCGGTACACATCCTACTCAATGTAGACTTTAAGGATATCATCGGCATTGAGAAATATTCGAGCGTGTTTTACGGCACTGCTACCAACGGTGAGGTAAATCGCAACAATAGCGAGGGGCGTGGCGGTGCTATCCCCTCTCTTGGCGAGATACGCAACTGTCATATTAATATAGGTACGGGAAAGGAACTGACCATCAAGCAACTTTCCGAACTCATTGTACGAACCATTGACTTTACAGGAACCGTTGCATGGGACGAAAGCAAACCCGACGGAACTCCACGCAAGCTCATCGATGTGTCGAAGCTGCACTCTTTAGGTTGGACGCACAAAGTGGAAATAGAACAGGGCGTGCAGAAGTTATACGATTGGTATAAGCAGTCGCTGCAAGGATAGAATGCTATCTGATTTTTACTCCATTCCATTATAAAATTAGCATCATGGAATCTATCGAAATTAAAGGCTATAAATCAATTAGAGATTTGAAGCTGAAATTGTCACCCGTTAATATATTAATAGGTGCAAATGGCAGTGGAAAGTCTAATTTGTTGTCTTTTTTTGAACTGTTGAAAAATATGTATCTTCAACGGTTGAAAGAATATGTGGCTTTGCATGGAGGAATGGATAAATTCTTGTTTGAGGGAAGCAAGATAACAGATACGATTTATTCTCATCTTGATTTTGGTAAAAATGGTTATTCCTTTGAGTTGAAAGCTGGTACAGAGGGGTTTGTATTTACCAAGGAGGGACTATGGTATGCTAACAATCCGCATAAGGATAATCCCATGGATATATCTTCTTTTCAGACCGAATCAAAGCTTAATGATTCATCCGCTCCGCGAGCAAATTTCATCAAGAATTACTTGGCTGGTTTAGAGAAGTACCATTTCCACGATACCAGCGAGCATTCGCCATTTACACAGTGGTCAAATATACATAATGATATTTACCGCTTATATGATAAAGGTCAAAATTTAGCAGCTTTCTTGTATCATATTAAAAATGATAATCTGCAAAAGTATAATTTTATCGTTAAAACGGTACAGAGCATAGCGCCATACTTTCGTGATTTCTCTTTTCATCCTAATGCGAAAGGGGATTTGAGATTGCAATGGGAAGATCGGTATAGTTCTATGGTGTATGGTGTTAATGATTTGTCAGATGGTACGATGCGTTTTATCGCTCTTTCTACTTTATTCCTTCAGCCAACCTTACCTCAAGTAATCATCATTGACGAGCCTGAGTTAGGATTGCATCCTGCCGCCATTAGTAAGTTGGCAGGGCTTATTAAGTCGGCAGCCGCAAAAGGATGTCAGGTGATAATAGCCACACAATCGACAGAATTGCTTTCCAATTTTGAACCACAAGATGTAGTTACCGTAGACCAGATAAATGGTGAGAGTCATTTTGAGCGATTGGATGCAGACCAACTTTCTCAATGGGTTGATGAATATACACTGGACGAATTGTGGAAGCTTAGCATTATCAGCAAAGCCCAACCAAACACCTGATAAGGATGTCAGTAAAACGACTGATTATAATATGTGAGGGAGAGACAGAGCAAGAGTTTTGCAAAGCCCTGTTGATGCCTGAGTTGTCTAAGCAGAACATCAGTGTATACTGCCCACGCATAAAAAAGTCAATGGGGGGAATTGTTAAGTGGGACGATTTGAGAAAGCAGATATTAAATCATCTCAGAGAAAACGCTTTTGTTACCCTGTTCATTGATTATTACGGTTTAACAGATAAGCATCATTTTCCTGCTTGGGAGGAGGTGCTGTGTAAGCAAGACAAGCAGGAGATAATAAATCGCTTATGCGAGGGAATGGAATGTGATATCAATGATAGGCGCTTCATACCTTACATTCAGTTGCACGAATTTGAGTCCTTGCTATTTCATGACATAGATAGTTTTGATCATGTCTTTTCTGAAAAAGATTACATTGATAGAGACGAGCTAACTCACATCCTTGAACAATATCCCAATCCCGAAGAAATCAATAATGGGCATGATACATCACCTTCGCACAGACTATCCAAAATAATCAATGGTTATCAAAAGGTGATATATGGCAATATCATTGCCATGGAGATAGGACTTGATGGGATAAGGAAGAAATGTCCCTTATTCAACAAGTGGGTAGAGAGATTGTTGGCTTTGAGCTAAGACTACTTCTGTAAATGGTAGACCAAACGAAATATAATTTTATCCTGTGAACAAAAAATATACCATTGCCGTAGCTGGCACGGGTTATGTAGGATTAAGCATCGCTACGTTGCTCAGTCAGCATCATCATGTACTGGCTGTTGATGTGGTGCAAGAGAAGGTAGACAAGATTAACAGACGGGAATCTCCTATCAGTGATGAATACATAGAAAAGTTCTTTGCCGAGAAAGAACTCAATTTACAAGCAACGCTCGACGGAGAGACGGCTTATAAGCAGGCTGACTTTGTGGTGATTGCCACGCCAACTAACTACGACCCTGTGAAAAACTTCTTCGACACGTCGCATGTGGAAGAGGTCATCGAGTTGGTGATGAAGGTAAATCCTCATGCCATTATGGTTATCAAGAGTACGGTGCCTGTGGGGTATACGGCGAGCGTCAGTGAAAAATACAATTGTGGAAACATCCTCTTTGCCCCAGAGTTCTTGCGTGAGAGTAAGGCTCTCTACGACAATCTCTATCCCAGCAGAATCATCGTTGGACGACCTGCGGGAAATGAAAAGTTAGAACAGGCAGCCCACGATTTCGCCTCTTTGCTTCAGCAAGGCGCAATGAAAGAGAATGTTGACACGCTGTTCATGGGAACCACCGAGGCTGAGGCGGTGAAACTGTTTGCCAACACCTATTTGGCACTTCGTGTCAGCTTCTTCAATGAATTGGATACATATGCCGAGATGAAAAACCTCTCCACCAAAGATATTATCCAAGGGGTAGGACTTGACCCACGCATAGGCTCGTTCTACAATAATCCATCGTTTGGTTACGGCGGCTATTGTCTGCCCAAGGACACCAAACAACTTTTGGCGAACTATGAGGATGTTCCCGAAAATCTGATTGAGGCTATCGTACAGAGCAACCGCACGCGTAAGGACTTCATCGCCGACCGTGTTTTACGCAAAGCTGGCTATTATGATTATTTCAATCGGGGAGCTTTTGATACATCCAAAGAGAAAAAATGCGTGATAGGTATCTACCGCCTTACGATGAAGAGTAATAGTGACAACTTTAGGCAGAGCAGCATACAAGGAGTGATGAAACGCATTAAGGCTAAAGGTGCCGAGGTGATTGTTTACGAGCCTTCGCTTGAGGACGGCACCACTTTCTTTGGCAGTAGGGTGGTTAATGATTTGGATGCGTTCAAACAACAGTCTCAGGCCATTGTTGCCAATCGATACGACAGTTGTTTGGATGATGTGGAAGAGAAGGTATATACTCGAGATATCTTTAAGCGGGATTGATGGATTGAAGGTTGTATGATGAGTTATCGAAAAACGCTTGTTAAAGAAAATAAGTATACGATGAAAACATTCACTTTTCGTTGGCTGATATGCCTCTCATTGTTATTTTTCGTGACTCCTTGCCTGTATGCCCAGAGATTTATGCTTTCTGACATGTTTAGAGGATGGGGAAAGGATGCTAAAGAAGGTGTTTTAAAAAAATATACATCTGAAGAGCAAAACGGTCATCAATGGATTCTTGAAACGGATGGGAAAAATGGAGATAACATGAATAAGAAAAGCATGTTACACATCGGAACATCCAGTTGGGCCGTCACCAAAACTGTTTTAACTAGTTGTAATGAATTTGACAATGTCGATACCATACTTGTTTGTACAGATTCCAATGCCCCCTATACCGTGAGTTTGTCGATAGACAACAAACCGGTAGAATCTAAAAAAGTAGCCAAAAATGCAGATATATGTGTTCTAGGTTTTTCTGCAAAAGGTGCGAGTGGCAAAGTCGAAGTGCTGATGAAATATGATGAGAGTTTGAAACAAGCAATGAGTATTTATTACATTGAAGTTATCTCTCGATTGTCTGATATTGTTGCGTTGTCTTCGCAACACATCAAATCTGGAGAGACTTATTCTTACCAAGTGCAGCGTATTTTCTCCAAAGACTATTGGAATACCATTTGCTTGCCGTTTGATGTGGAGGAGAGTCAAGTGCAGGAACTATTCGGGAATACCCATAGATTAAGAACTTTTACGGGGAATGTAGATGCGAATGGTACGATGATTTTTACAGAAGCAAAGGAAATAAAAGCAGGTGTTCCCTATCTGCTAAAGCCTACAAAGACAGTAGAGTGTCCTATTTTTACGAATGTCATTTACACCAATGCTGAACCTACTGTAGTGAGCGATCCAACGGGAGCTTTCTCTTTCGTGGGTGTTTTTAACCCCACGGAGCTGCAAACAGACGGTACAGAATTATTCCTTGGAAATGGTGACAAACTGTATAAACCCTCTTCATCGCATAACAGAATGAATGGTATGCGTGCATTCTTTAGAATAAACAAAAATTCAAACACATTATCAAATGGCAAATACGCCATACGGTTTGATGACGAAACCACCGCTATCATGTATATTCTTCCTGAATTGAAATCACATAAACCTCGTACTTACAACTTACGGGGAATGGTAGTGGACGATAGTCAACCTCTGCCACCAGGCATTTATGTCAAGAATGGAAAGAAGATATGTGTAAGTAAATAAGATATTGTCGTGCGTCAAATTTATATAACTCCACATATAGATGTTTTATGTGTCAATAACACAACCCATCTGTTAGAAGAATCGGGCAAGTTAGGAGTAAACAAAAAAGGTAATGTAGATACAACAGGAAGCCCTAATGAGGGTGATGCTGGTGGTGCGCACTCCAAACTTTTTGAGTTTGAAGACGAAGATTCTTCTTGGAACGATCATTGTTGGGAGTAAGACAAAGGCTATTTTCTATAGTTAGTATCTCTCTTTTATATAATAATAGGTAACAATTTATAGAACAAGCCTTAAGTCAGATAACATTGTGAAATCAAATAAGAAAGCCAAGATAACTTATCAGTTCAAGATTAAGTTGCGAGGTATCACCAAGCCACCCGTATGGCGGCGTGTGTTGGTGCCTGCCAACTTCACTTTCTCAGGATTCCATGCCGTAATTCAAGAGGCATTCGGCTGGTGGAACGAACATCTGTATAGCTTTGGAGACAAACCTTACAGTCGTGTGCTGACGATAGCCGAGGTACATGACGAAGATTGGAGCGACACTCCCGACTATAATGCCCGAGCGTTCACGGTGGGAGAGTTTTATGGGGAAAAGCTCGATCCTAAACATAAACTCTGTTACGTTTACGACTTCGGTGATGACTGGATTCACGACATCACGCTTGAGGACATTATAGATGAATTGCATCCCCATGCCTCGTGTACGGCTGGCAAAGGAGTCTGTCCCGAAGAAGATTGTGGCGGACCGTGGGGATATGAAGACATGAAAGAAAACGGAGAGATTGACGATTCCAAAGACTTTGATTTGGAAGCGGCAAACAAAACCGTGGAAGCTGTAAAGCCCACAGGGTTTGAGCCGTGGTAATACTAAGGTATGTTAGTAAAGAAATAGAATATAATAAAATCATGTATTTGTAAACCGATACAAATATAAAATCAGAACTTTATCATCAACGGTAAAGAAACTGTTTTTGTCCTATCATTTTACCAAAAAACGACCATCTAAAATCTTCAAAATAGAAAAATTTAATAGGCAAACGCTCAACAAAAATGTGCTGATTTTGTCAAAATAGACGTCTTTTCAAGTTAGAACATTGACTTAACGCCCTTGGAAACACTCATTAGAGGTGTTATTTACATGACATAACAGCCTTAAAGCATGCAAATTGCAGGCTTATCTTAATGCTTTAGTCGACAAAAAACGGTAAAAATGGGAGTGAAAATAAGTTCTTTATGTATAATATATTCATATCAACGTGTTATAAAAGTCTCTGATTTTTAGCGTATTTGCGACCCACTTTGGTGTTGGTTGTTTTCACGAGAGTTATGAGAGGTACTTTGTAAAGAAAATTCAGAACTAATTGTCGTTTCATACACTGTGTATAACTAATTTCATATACGCAGTTTTTATTAGTGCTTATCATTATAAAAAACATTATTTATAAATGAATGAGCTGTAGGAATTCATGAGGTTATATTTTTTTGAACTGCATAAAAAACAAATAAATGGAAAAGCAATATGATTATTTAATAGTTGGAGCTGGACTCTTTGGTGCCATGTTTGCTTATCTTGCACACAAAAATGGGAAAAAATGTTTGGTTATAGAAAAGCGACCTCAATTAGGAGGTAATTTGTTTTGTGAAAATATTGAAGGAATTAATGTGCATCGCTATGGTGCCCATATATTTCATACTTCAAGTAAAAGAGTGTGGGATTTTGTAAATTCCCTGGTAGAATTTAACCGTTATACAAATTCACCTGTTGCAAATTATAAGGGGAAACTTTATAATTTGCCTTTCAATATGAATACTTTCTATCAAATGTGGGGTGTAACAACTCCAGAAGAAGCAAACGCAAAATTAGACGAACAACGCTCTGAGGCAGTAAAGAAGATGCAAGCTGATGGGGTAACTGAACCCAGAAATCTTGAGGAACAAGCCTTGACATTAATAGGTAAAGACATATACGAGAAATTAATAAAAGGATATACGGAAAAGCAGTGGGGACGCAAGTGTACTGAGCTCCCAGCATTTATTATCAAGCGACTGCCTGTTCGATTGGTTTTTGATAATAACTATTTTAATGATGGGTATCAAGGAATTCCAAAAGGCGGATACAATATGCTTATAAAAGCGTTGTTAGAAGGTGTAGAAACCAAGGTCGACACAGACTTTTTTGAAAACAGGAAACATTGGGAAGGTATTGCCGACAAGATTGTTTTCACTGGTAAGATTGATGAATTCTATAATTATCAATTTGGAAATCTTGAATACCGAACTGTTTTTTTCGAGCAGGAAGTACTCAATCTTTCTAATTTCCAAGGTAATGCGGTGGTGAATTATACTGATATAGCAGTGCCATATACACGAATTATAGAGCATAAACATTTTGAGAAATTTGGAAATGAGGTGAATAAATGTGCGCATACAGTTATATCAAAGGAATATTCCGTAGAGTGGAAATCTGGAATGGAGCCTTATTATCCCGTAAACAATGGTGTAAATAATGAGGTATATCTGAAGTATAAGCAATTAGCTGACAAAGAAACCCATGTCTTGTTTGGTGGTCGACTTGCAGAATATAAGTATTATGACATGGCTCCTATTGTTGAAAAGGTATTGAATATGTTTTAGTTTACTTTTTCATAACCTTTGATTTTAAAGTGAAAGAACAAAGTTTAAAAGAAAAAACCATATCTGGTGTGTTTTGGAAATTTCTTGAGAAGTTTTCTGTACAGGGTGTAATGTTCATCCAAAGCATTATTATGGCTCGCTTATTAGACCCATCAGATTATGGCCTGATAGGCATGGTCGCAATCCTTAATGGTGTTTGTGCCATACTTGTCGACTCAGGTTTTACAAATGCACTAATTCGTAAGAAAGATAGGACACCAGAGGATTTTTCTACGGTTTTTATTTTCAATGTAGTCATGAATATACTGATGGCTGTGTTTATGGTTGTTTTTGCCCCCATCTTCGCAGATTTTTATCATCAACCTGTTTTAAAAAATATAATATATTTATTTGCAATACAAAGTGCAAGTGGCTGTTTGTTAGCTGTCCAAGGAGCAAAGATGATAGTGGATTTGCAGTTTAGAACAATGAGTTTTATCAATGTAGTAACAACCATCTCTACAGGACTCATTTCCGTTGCATTGGCTTTTTATGGTTTGGGAGTATATGCTCTAGTAATACCTAATATTGTAATGATTTATATTAGATTTGGATTATATTACCACTACCAGCATTGGTTTCCCGGATTTAAATTTTCGACACAATCTTTTAAAGAACTTTTTTCTTATGGATCTAAAATATTGATTTCTAATTTGCTAAATTGTATATTTGGAAATATATATCCAATTGTCATTGGTAAAAAGTTTTCTTCAGCTGCTTTAGGATATTATTCGAGAGGTGAAGGTTATGCAGCATTACCTTCCGCTACGGTAAATGATGTAATTTCTAATGTTACATTACCAATTTTGAGCAGAATACAGGATGATACACAAGAATTATCTGTAATTTATCGAAAGATGCTGCGTGTTTCTGCTTATCTGGTTTTTCCTGTTATGATAGCACTCGCAGCAATGGCACGTCCTTTAGTAATAGTTATGATATCAGAAAAATGGATTCCTTGTGTCATCTTTTTACAAATTTTGTGCTTTTCAGCGATGTGGAAACCAATATCTTCTTTAAATATGAATTTATTGCAAGTTAAAGGACGTTCTGATTTGTTCTTAAGAATTACAATTGTAGAAAAAATATTATTGATTTTAGTTGTGGTAGTTACCGTTCCGATGGGTGTTGTAGCAATGTGTATTGGAAGTGTTATTTCTGCCTATTTTACTTTGTTTATTAATACTTTTTATACAGGAAAGTTGATTGGAGTTGGCTTTATAGAACAAATGCAAGATTTGTCTCCTTCATTCTTTTTATCTCTAATTATGGGAGGATTAATTTATTATATATGTAGTTTATTTGCAATTTTACCATTGCAAATTATAGCAGGCACAATAATAGGTTCTTTATTTTATTATATAATTTCTAAAATATTCAGGTTTATGGAACTTGAATATATAGGGAATATTATTAAGGAAAACGTCTTAATTAAAATTAAAAGAATAAAATGACTAAAATTAATCAACCGTTAGTGAGTATAATCACGCCAGGGTGGAATGGCAAGTCATTTGTATATCGTTTATTAGATTCTATTTCACTACTGTCCACGAAAATCTTTTAATAATCTCTTGAAACGCCTATAAATACAAGCTTGTAGGAGATAAAATAGACTCCCTACTTTTGAAAAGAGTATCTTTGCCACAAATTACAATTTGAAAGCAGATACTTATGAACAAAGGTCGATACGTATTTTCACAGCTGTGCGACTTTCTGCCGACAGACCATTTCAAATGGTTGATAAAAAAGTATGAAGGTAATAAATATGTGAAGAGTTTCACTTGTTGGAATCATCTGATGGTTCTTCTATTTGGTCAGTTGTCTAATCGTGAGGGATTACGAGACCTTATTGTAACCATCACTCCGTTCAAGTCAGCGTTCCACCATCTTGGTTTTGGAAAGAATGTCAGTAGAAGCAATTTGAGCAAGGCCAATGAAATACGCGAAGTCAAGATATTCCAAGAGTTTGCAGACAAGATGGTTTCCATAGCAAGAGAGAAACGAGGAGTCGTCAAGGACTTCTTCATATCGAACAATGTCTATGCGTTTGACTCCTCAACAATATCATTGTGCCTTTCTGTATACTGGTGGACTAAACTGCATCATGGGAAAGGAGGAGTGAAATTGCATGAACTGTATGACGTGAAGACAGACATTCCGACATTTTCTGTCATTACAGACGCTTCAGTTCACGATTCTCAAGTGATGGAGCTAATTCCCTATGAGAAAGAGAGTTTCTATATATTTGACAGAGCGTATATGGCAACTAGGAAACTTTATATAATAGAAGGAGCAGAAGCTTACTTTGTCGTGAGAGAGAAGCATAAAATGCCGTTTGAGGTCATAGAGGATAAAGAATACAACAACCCTTCATCTGGAATTATGGCTGACCAAATTATACGTTTCAAGGGATACAAGACTAAGAAGCAATATCCAAATAAACTTCGACGAGTGGTATTCTATGACTATGATGGTAATAGGACATTTGTATTTTACACGAACAATTTTGAAATTACAGCGGAACAGGTTGCTATGCTTTACAAATACAGATGGAGAGTAGAACTGTTCTTCAAATGGCTGAAGCAACATCTGCGCATCAAAGAGTTTTATGGAACCTCGGAGAATGCTGTAAAAATACAAATCTATGCAGCTATCATTGCATATTGTCTTGTCGTTATCGTACAAGAATGTATGGGGCTAAAGCTTCAAACCTATGATGTTCTAAGAATTTTAAGCACGGCATTGTTGACAAAAATGCCATTGTGTGACTTGCTCATTGAACAGAAAGAGGAAGAATTTACTGAAGGAAAAAACCTGCAGCTCTGCCTCAATTTTGATGGGTAACTATCAATTTGTTACTTTTTGAAATGTTAAAGGGTTTTCGTGGACAGTAGTGATTCTATTTTATTACAAACATACACCCATATAGAATATATTTATGTAGATGATGGTTCTACGGACGGAACAAAAGATGTTGTTCTTTCTTATAAAAACAAATTTGAAGATAGAGGAATATCTTTCCAATATATTTATAAAGAAAACGGCGGAGTCTCTACTGCAGTTGAAAAAGGGTTACAATATGTGAATGGTGAATATCTGTGTTGGCCAGAGTATGATGATTGGCTAACTCCCGATTCTATAGAAAAAAAAGTTAAGTATTTGGAGGAACATCCCGACTGTGCAGTTGTAACCAGTGATGCATGGTTAGTTTCAGAAAAACAAGTAGATTGTGCATATGGTGTTCTTTCTAGGTACAATCCTAATAGATTCGATCGTAATCACTTTGTCCAAGCATTGTTAAGTAATTCGGTCTTCACAGCAGCCTGCCAGATGTGTAGGATGTCCGCTTTTGATGCTACACATATCAATCGTAAAATCTATCCATCTCCAATAGGCCCAAATTGGCAGATATTGTTACCGATGTATTACAAATACTGCCGAGGATTCATTCAAGAACCATTGTGTTACTATCTTGTAAGAGAAGATAGTATAAGCAATGGGAATTATAAAACTTTTGAAAAGCGAAAGAAGGCCATCGAGGAATTTATAAAGGCTATTAAAAATACTTTGATTACTATAGATATGCCCACTGACGATCTGCATCTTTATCAAGATCTATTGGATGAGAAATATGCTCTGGATAAACTACAGCTCGGATATGAATCCATGGATAGAGAATATTTTAATCAAGCATTAGATTATTTTGTGGAGAGAAATAAACCTATACCAAAACGGTTTCATACACAGCAAAGGGTTTTTAAATCGAATTTATTGTTTTCAATCATGAAGATTTCGAGAAAAGTTAAACATTTTATTAAATGTTAAGTTCAAAAATGTATAAGAATGCTTACTTCAAGTTTAGGAGGAGGATATTTGAGAGTACGTAAAAAGCAATTAAATTTTGAGCATTAAAGATATAATAATACGATCAGTACTCATTTCTAATGATAAATATTGAAGATAAGAAAGATTGTAACGGATGCACAGCTTGCGTAAATGTTTGTCCTGTCAGTTGTATTTCCATGCAAACGGATGATGAAGGCTTTCTATATGCGAAGGCAAATGAAGATATTTGTATTCATTGCTCATTGTGTGTAGATACCTGCCCAATCCAAAGTCCCTGGGACAAGCAGTCTCCGATTAAGACTCTTGGTGCCTATAATAGGGACGAAGACATGTGTTTCGTGAGTACTTCTGGCGGGGTTTTTACATTGTTAGCAACACCTGTTTTAGAAGATGGAGGAGTTGTATTTGGAGCACGATTTAATGAAAACTGGCAGGTAAATATTGATTATGTAGAGCAAACTGAGGACTTAAGACTATTTAGGGGATCTAAATATGTTCAAGCCAGTGTAGGTGATTCTTTTCGTAAAGTAGAAAAGTTTTTACAAGAAGGACGCAAAGTTTTATATACAGGTACACCATGCCAAGTTGCAGGCTTAAATCATTTTTTAGGAAGAACTACTTATGATAATCTATTGACAGTAGATGTTGCTTGTCACGGGGTTCCAAGTCCTATGCTTTGGGGTCGATATCTCCAAGAGGTTAAACATACATATTTTGGAGGTGAAGCAATTACCCATGTTAATTTTAGATATAAATATGATACTTGGAGAGGATATCGGCTGACATTTAAGAATAAGGAACAGACTTATTCTGTCCCACGTTCTGAAGATCCTTATATGCGTGCTTTTTTCGATGGGCTTTCTGTACGTGAGGCATGCTATTACTGCGCCTGTAAAGAGGGGCGGAACCATTCAGACATAACAATTGCTGATTTTTGGGGAGCAGAGCATATAGAGCCTGATATGGAAAATGATAACGGTCTATGTTTAGTAATCATTAATTCAAATAAGGGAGAAATTGCTTTTCCTTATGAAAAAGTAAGGTACAAAGAAACAGATTTGGAGAGAGCGAAAATTTATAATGAAGGTTTGCACGAACATACAAAAAGGCACGTTAAAAGAGATTCGTTTTTTAATTATATCAATAAGGCAGATTCTGTGATCGAAACTATGGAGAAAATAATGAAACCAACGTACACGGTGAGGCTTCGAACAAAAATGAGTCAATATCGTTGGCATTTTTCAAAAATCTATCATAGAATAATTGGAAAATGAAAATTGGAATCTACACATTACCTCTGAACTATAATTATGGAGGATTATTGCAGGCTTATGCGTTACAAACCGTCTTGGAGAGAATGGGGCATGAGGTTGTTGTAATAGACCGCCCTTATATTAAAAAAGTGAATATTTTTAACCATCCAAGGGAATTACTACGACGGTTAAAGGCTAAATACATTGGCAAAAAGAATATCAGGATATTCAATGAAGCATATGAACATAAAGTATATCCAGGGATAGAGGTTAATACGAGGAAATTTATCAATCAATATATACACCATATTACAATCGATAAGCCTAATCTATTATCAAAAAATAATTTCGATGCTATTGTTGTTGGTAGTGACCAAATTTGGAGGGCTGGCATATTAGGTAACAGCAAGAATAGATATAATTCTTTTTTAGAGTTTGCTAAAGACTGGGATTGCAAACGAATAGCATACGCACCTTCTTTTGGAGTAGATACATGGGAATATTCTGATGATGAAACTAAAGTATGCCAAAGGTTAATAAAAAGTTTTGATGCTATTAGTGTTCGTGAGCAGTCGGGAATAAAATTGTGTAAAGAGCATTTATATGTGGACGCTAAACGTGTATTGGATCCAACACTCTTATTAACAAAAGAAGACTATATTAAGTTACTTCATCAGTTTACGTTTTCTAATCAGCGTCAAGAGAAACTGATGGCATACATTCTTGATGAATCGGACTGGAAAATGCGTATAGTCAATACGTGCGCAACGCAGTTAAATATAAAGGCATTCAAAGTTAACTCTAAAGCAGATGATATATGGGCGCCTATCGAAGAACGTATTCAGCCCCCTGTAGAAGATTGGATTAGAGGTTTTAGAGATTCAGACTATATTGTAACCGACAGTTTCCATGCCTGCGTATTCTCTATTATCTTTGGAAAACCTTTTATTGTCATTGGAAACAAAAATAGAGGAATGGCACGTTTTACTTCCTTGCTTGAAATGTTTGGTCTTGAAGACAGATTAGTAGACAGTGACTTCAATGGCAAATTGCCCAAAAGTAGTATAGAAGATGCACAATTAAAACTAAAAATACTAAGTCAAGAATCCATTGCATGGCTAAAAGATGCGATTGAAAATTAAATCATAATAATGATGAATATAGCACTGTGTACAGATGACAGATATGCCAACCATTGCGCAATTTGCATTACATCTATTTTAGAAAATAACAAACTTGAAGACTGCCACATCTATGTGATGACAGAAGGATTGTTAGATGAAAATCTCAAGAAGTTTCATTATCTTGAAAAATACTATAAGAAGCCTGTAGAGGTGAAAGTTATAGATGGCAAAATATTTGAGGGACTTCAAGTGACAGGACGACTCCCCCGATCTATGTACTTCAGATTCATGCTTCCTGAGATTATCAATGACTCATCTGTCTTATATTTAGATTGCGATATAATTGTTAGACATTCTTTGAGGAATCTCTTTAATATAGATCTAACAAATTATGCTTGTGGAGTCGTAGAGGATCAATGTGGCGATGATGTTAGAATGCACAACAGGATTAATATGTTTTCTCGTTATTTCAATTCAGGAGTGTTATTGATGAATTTAGATTATTGGAGAAAATATGATATTGCAAAAAAATTAATTGATTATATTGCGAATGCAGGGTGGTTGATGTGTCCTGATCAAGATGCCTTAAACGTTGTACTTGAAGGGAAGGTTTTATACTTAGATTATACTTATAACTTTCAACAAGGATTTTATGGTGAGCTTACTTGGTTAAGAGCTGATAAGTGGGAAAATGTTGCTAAAGATAGATGTTCTCCTATTATTGTTCATTATACATCTGGAGAGAAGCCATGGCATACTGATTGTGTTCATCCATTAAAGAGAGATTATGACAAATATATGATGTTACATGATTGTCTGTATGAGAAAAAAAATCCTGGTCACTCTTGTGTGTTTTATATAGTAGAGAAAATAGTCGCTTATTTACGTAAAATGTATCAGAATTTTAGGAAACGGAACGGAATGATTGTTAATAAAAACTAATTTTCAAATGAAAGACCCCAAAGTTAAAATATTTGTTGCTGCACATAAGCCAGCAGAATTATTAGGAGATGAATGCTATCAATTTATACATGTAGGAGCTTCATTACATCCAAATATAGCTATAAATAATGCCGTAAAAGACAACGACAATATCGATAATATTTCAAATAGGAATGGTATTTATTGTGAACTTACAGGATTATACCATATATGGAAGAATATTCATAATGTTGATTATGTTGGCTTGGTTCACTACAGAAGATACTTGGCGCACAAAAAAGTTGCATTGAATCCTCATAAAGTTATTTTATCGGAGCAAGAAATAGTCGAGTATATGAAACATTATGATGTGATAGTTAGTAATAAATCCAAAAAACAAGGTGAGCGTAGTGGCTATTTTAGAATAAAAGAAGATATTCCAGAATTTTGCTTTTATCGATTTGTTAAACCTGCCATAATACAACTTTATCCTGAATATCTTGAAGAATTTGAAAAAGAATTTTATATTAATCGATTGTGTGCAGGCAATATTATAATTTGTAGTAAACAATTATTTGATGATTATTGTGAATGGCTGTTTAATATACTATTTTTAGTTGAAAAACAATTGGATGAAAGCTCATTTGGGATTGCTCCACGAGAATTGGGATATTTTTCTGAATATTTAATGAATGTGTGGATACGTAAAAACAAACTTAACGTACTTTATAAGCCTGTATTGTTTATAGAAGATACAAGTAAATGGACGCGAAAGTTACGCTTATTTATGAATCTTTGTGGACTAGAAAAATTCTCTTCATTATTAGATAATATTTATTTTAAGGTAAAGACTAAATGAATAAAGCAACCCCTCTCGTCTCTGTTATTATTCCTATATATCAGGCAGACAAGACACTATGTAAGGCTTTGGATAGTGTATTAGGTCAGACTCTTACCGAGTTTGAGGTTATCCTGATAGATGATGGGAGTACAGATAATTCAGGATATATTTGTGATGAATATGTACGCAAGGACAAGCGGGTAAAGGTTGTTCATCAATGCAACAAGGGTGTTTCTGCCGCACGACAATGCGGTATAGAACGTGCAAGAGGTGAGTATTCCATACATGTGGATCCTGATGATTGGGTAGAACCAGAGATGTTGCAAGAACTTTATAGGTGTGCCAAAAGACATGATACAGATATGGTGATTTGTGATTTCTATATTAATAGTCCTGTTAAGCAAAGCTATATTAGGCAGAAACCGTCATCATTGGAAAGTAGGGTTGTACTTAAAGAAATATTTGATCATCTTATGGGATCTTGCTGTAATAAACTCATTAGAACAGCATGCTATCGTAAATATAATATTTCGTTTCCAAATGAAGTGTCGTTTTGTGAAGATGAATATGTTATTTGTTCACTTCTTAAGCATGATATCAAAGTGGATTATTTACCCAAAGCTTTTTATCATTATGTCAAAGATTCTGCGCAAGGCTCTCTTTCCAAACACTATAACAAGAATTCACTTCACAAAGATTTGCAATTAAGAGAACTTTATGCAACTCTTTTACAAGGAACTGGTGTTGAAGAGCATGCTTATCAACGTAAATCTGCTGCCATGGTTTCAAGAGCCTTCATTTTTGGTAAAGAAGTATTTACTTCTGCAGAGTTTCATGAAATATTTTATAGGTACAAAAATATTATTTTGGCTTCGCCATATTCTCTTTTTGAAAAGATACTTTTGTATGTCTCGATGCTTGGTTTTTATCAACCAACCATAAAAATAGTATCTGCTCTTATTCATTTCAAGCATAAACTTTTGTCGTGATGGTTGTTCTTTTTGCTTTATTTTATTTGTTTTGCTTTGTACTGGTTATTCAGAATAAAGTAAAATACCAGCATAAGGTTCTGATTTTGGCTCTGTGTGTACTTACATACGCCATTGGTGTCCGGACGGCATGGCCAGATGAGTTGGTGTATCAGATGGCTTTTGATATGGCACCACTGCCATGGGATTTCTCTTTCAATGCGAAACCATTTGGCTATGCCGAATCGGGATATTGGTTTTTGGCATCATGTGTCAAGGCAATAGTTGATAATAGTCGATTTTATCTGTTCGTCATGGGTGGGCTATCCATGTTTTTGTTGTATAAGAATCTGCAAAGATATTCTGTGTTTGCTTTGATTGGGCTTTGTGTCTATATAGGTCGCTTTTTGCTTAATCGAGATTTTATACAGATGCGTTCTTCGTTAGCAATATTATTGGTTGTGCTTGGGGTAGACCTTATCAAAGAACGAAAGATGTGGCATTATCTCTTGTTGGTTTTTGTGGCTTACCAGTTCCATCATATGGCTATTATCGGCTTACCACTTTATTTCCTTTGTCTGTTAAAATTGAAAAAGAGCCACATCGTTATTGGATTGGTTCTGGCTTTTATTGTTTCTCAGGTAATGTTCTCTTCAATTGCCAATTTTGTTGAGGCGTATAGTGAAGACTTGCAATATTCTACTTATACAGAGGGAATGTATGTGGATGAAGCGAAAGGACTTGCAAATCCTATGATTTATTTTCAAGTTGGCATTTTGTTGATGTTTACATTTATGGAGGATAGGTTACGATGCTTTTCATCGTATTATGATGTATACCGCACGGGGTATTTTTATTCCACATTGTTTCTTATCATTTTCTGCAATTATACAGCTCTTTCTGGTCGCACCTCAACGATGTTTGCCACCCTGGAAATCTTTATGCTCCCACTTATGGCAAAATCTCTTTCTATGAAATGGCGTATGATTTTTTTACTGGCTTGTGGAGTTGTGTTTGTCTATTTCTTCCATGATAAGTATAGCAGTGCCATGATAATGATGAGAGGTGAACAAATATTGCAGCAATTATAGGCATTGTTTTTTTCGAAAAAATAAACTTATGAAGATATTTATTGTCTGTAGCAGATTGTCGTATGGGGGTGCTGAGCGTGTGGGCGTAATGCTCGCTAATGGCTTGTCCGTTTCTCATAGCGTATATCTCATATCTAATACTTTGGAAGAGCCAACGTATGAGATAGAGAGTAGTGTACAGCTCTTGCCTTTATTTTCAAGTATATCTTCTAAAATTGAGAAGTGGGCAAGCACGTTGCCAAATATTCGTAAATACGCCAAAACTTATCGACCGGATGTAATTATTGGTATTATGGAAACATGCAGCTTGGTTGCGAAATTGGCTACGATAGGATTGAATATTCCTGTTATCATGACTGAGCATAATGCCTTTGAAAGACCCCAAAATACACCTCTTACTAAATGGCAGATTATAACGAAATTCTATATAAATAAATTATATTGTTGTGTAACAATACTAACAGAGGCTGATAAAGAGTTCATAGGATTGCGTTTAAAGAATACGGTAGTTATGCCTAATCCTCTTTTCCTAACCCCTATTATTAACTTACCTGTAAAAGACAAGATTGTATTGGCTGCAGGAAGAATTGATGACTGGCATTATAAAGGTTTTGACATCTTGTTAAAGGCTTGGGGAACAATAGCCAAACAATATCCTGATTGGACTTTGGAAATTGCTGGAGAAGGGAAAAAAGAAGATTTAGAGTTGTTGCAGGATATTGTTCGGAAATCAGAAGTTGAAAATCAAGTAAAATTCTTGGGATATCAAAAAAATATTGTTGATAGATACAAGCAATCGGCTATCCTTGTTTTAAGTAGTAGATACGAGGGCTTTGGATTGGTTCTCATTGAAGCTATGTCTCAGGGATGTGCTTGTGTGGCTTGCGATTTCAAAGGGCGGCAACGGGAGATTATTCGTAATGATTCTGAAGGGTTAATTTGTGTTCCAAACGATGTGGATGCATTAGCTTTAGCAATCAAAAAAATGATAGGTGATGATATTTATCGACAAAAAGTTCAAGAAGCTGCCATTGAGCGTTCTAAATATTATACAATGGATAAGACGATAAAAAGATGGGAGGAATTGTTGAAAAAAGTAGTTAAACATTTTTAGACAAACACTATATAATATCTTACACTACTGTCCACGAAAACCCTTTAACATTTCAAAAAGTAACAAATTGATAGTTACCCATCAAAATTGAGGCAGAGCTGCAGGTTTTTTCCTTCAGTAAATTCTTCCTCTTTCTGTTCAATGAGCAAGTCACACAATGGCATTTTTGTCAACAATGCCGTGCTTAAAATTCTTAGAACATCATAGGTTTGAAGCTTTAGCCCCATACATTCTTGTACGATAACGACAAGACAATATGCAATGATAGCTGCATAGATTTGTATTTTTACAGCATTCTCCGAGGTTCCATAAAACTCTTTGATGCGCAGATGTTGCTTCAGCCATTTGAAGAACAGTTCTACTCTCCATCTGTATTTGTAAAGCATAGCAACCTGTTCCGCTGTAATTTCAAAATTGTTCGTGTAAAATACAAATGTCCTATTACCATCATAGTCATAGAATACCACTCGTCGAAGTTTATTTGGATATTGCTTCTTAGTCTTGTATCCCTTGAAACGTATAATTTGGTCAGCCATAATTCCAGATGAAGGGTTGTTGTATTCTTTATCCTCTATGACCTCAAACGGCATTTTATGCTTCTCTCTCACGACAAAGTAAGCTTCTGCTCCTTCTATTATATAAAGTTTCCTAGTTGCCATATACGCTCTGTCAAATATATAGAAACTCTCTTTCTCATAGGGAATTAGCTCCATCACTTGAGAATCGTGAACTGAAGCGTCTGTAATGACAGAAAATGTCGGAATGTCTGTCTTCACGTCATACAGTTCATGCAATTTCACTCCTCCTTTCCCATGATGCAGTTTAGTCCACCAGTATACAGAAAGGCACAATGATATTGTTGAGGAGTCAAACGCATAGACATTGTTCGATATGAAGAAGTCCTTGACGACTCCTCGTTTCTCTCTTGCTATGGAAACCATCTTGTCTGCAAACTCTTGGAATATCTTGACTTCGCGTATTTCATTGGCCTTGCTCAAATTGCTTCTACTGACATTCTTTCCAAAACCAAGATGGTGGAACGCTGACTTGAACGGAGTGATGGTTACAATAAGGTCTCGTAATCCCTCACGATTAGACAACTGACCAAATAGAAGAACCATCAGATGATTCCAACAAGTGAAACTCTTCACATATTTATTACCTTCATACTTTTTTATCAACCATTTGAAATGGTCTGTCGGCAGAAAGTCGCACAGCTGTGAAAATACGTATCGACCTTTGTTCATAAGTATCTGCTTTCAAATTGTAATTTGTGGCAAAGATACTCTTTTCAAAAGTAGGGAGTCTATTTTATCTCCTACAAGCTTGTATTTATAGGCGTTTCAAGAGATTATTAAAAGATTTTCGTGGACAGTAGTGAATATCTTATGATACGAATTCACATCTTAGGCGACTTTGTTTCTATCGGTGAGGGAATTAAGGCCGTATAAAATAATACTGCGGTATCGGAGAATATGGTGGAATCTTTCCGCCAATCATTTCTCGTAGCCTAACTACTTAAAGCATATATAGGTTTTTTATTTAATCACGCAACAATTTTATTGATAATACACATTTCTAATAAAAAAAGATATAATTATAACAGAGCATTTAATTAGATTTAGAATGAAAATAAAAGAGACATTATTTTATAACAACTTAAAGCGTTGTTATTTCCGTATGAGAGCCTTTCTTATACCCAAAAGGATGTATGCACATATTAAATATTATGTCCTGTATCATACGAAATTAAGTATTGATAACCCACAAACGTTTGACGAGAAAATTTGGTGGTTGAAACTTCATTATTTCAATCCTCTTATGACCATTTGTACGGATAAATATTTGGTAAGAAAATATGTTGAGAAATGTGGCTTACGCGATATCTTAAATGAGTGTTATGCGAGTTTTACAAGTGTAGATGATATAGACATAGAAAAGCTACCGAATGAATTCTTTTTGAAGTGCAATCATCTTTCAGGTGGGAATATAATTTGTACGAAAGATAATTTCGATAAAGAAAAAATAAAAAAAATATTTAGACCTTTACTTCGTAATAACTTTTATTATTATGGTTTTGAATATAATTATAAGTATATAAAGCCTCAAATCGTAATTGAAAAAATCTTAAGACCACTTGACGGAGGCTCTCTTTTGGATTATAAATTTATGTGCTTTGCTGGCGTTCCAAAACTTTTATTCTTAGATATTGGCGCTTGTGACAAAGACGGAGGACATTCAGAGCATTATTATAGAAATGTGTATGATATGCAATTTAATTTGCTTGAAATAAAAGAAACTCGTGAAAACTTTCTTGATAATTCAATTAAAAAGCCCAAGAATTTTGATTATATGGTAGAATGTGCAAAAATTCTTTCAAAGCCATTTCCTCACTGTAGAGTTGATTTGTATAATGTAGATGGAAAAGTGTATTTTGGAGAAATTACGTTTTTTCATGGGTCTGGTTATAATCATATTGAACCGCATAAGGCGGATTTGGAAATTGGAAGTTGGATACCTTTAGATAAAAGTTATCATATAAAATATGGGTTGGAAGAAGTTGAAAAAGCATTCTTAAAACTTACTTCGTAATATATAATAAATAGGTGAATTTGTTGTAGTAAATTCTGATACGGATATAAAAATAAACCGCATACATCCATGCTTGTCCGCTGAAAAAAACAATCTC
Organism: Hoylesella buccalis ATCC 35310; assembly: GCF_025151385.1. Taxonomy (NCBI): domain Bacteria; kingdom Pseudomonadati; phylum Bacteroidota; class Bacteroidia; order Bacteroidales; family Prevotellaceae; genus Hoylesella; species Hoylesella buccalis. Next base: position 106,507 of record NZ_CP102287.1, read on the forward strand.
TTACAATAATGTGTGTGTAGCATCGGAGTTTCACGGACTGCCACAGAATATTAAAAATCCGTGTATATCTGTGTTTATCCGTTGCAAAAATAAATTGATGTGCTTTTAAGTACTTGCTTTTTACAACATGCCCCTTGTTACAGTTTTTACTTCCACATATAATCGTGCTTATTCATTGCCAAGATTGTATGAGAGTTTAATACACCAGACCTACACAGATTTTGAATGGTTGGTTATTGACGACGGCAGTATAGACGATACAAAAAGATTGGTACAGCAGTGGGCACAGGAGCAGAAGATAACGATACGGTATTATTATCAAGCGAATGGTGGCAAGCACAGAGCAATCAATCGTGGAGTAGAGCTGGCACATGGTGAGTTGTTCTTTATCATTGATAGTGATGACTACCTTCCCACCGACAGCCTTGCTGTGTTGGTTGACTATTATCAGCAAATAAAAGACAACAACAGGTTTGCTGGCGTTGCAGGTATGCGGACATACTCTCATGGCGAACGGATTTGTAAACGATTCACTACCGATGTATTGGATGATGACAGTGTAACGTTTCGGCAGAAACATAAAATGCGTGGCGATATTGCCGAAGCTTTCAAGACGGATGTACTGCGTAAGTATCCTTTTCCAGAATTTATTGGCGAGAAGTTCGTTACCGAGGATGTGGTGTTTAATGAGATAGCCAAAACGTATTTGTTGAGACATTTTAATGCCAACATTTATATTTGCCAGTATTTAGAGGACGGATTATCACATCATCTTCGACAGCTACATCGCCAGTCGCCACAAGGAACCATGCTGTATTATTCGCATCAGATATGTGATGAACGCTTTGGTGTGCAGCGACATGTGCTTGATGCCATTAGCTTTTGGAGATACCTTGTTTGTTATCATGGCAAGAAGCCGCGGCTTCCTTGGTGGTGCTACCTACTTAAACCTGTTGGTTACCTTTTCTACCTGTACGATGTTCTGAAGCGACAGAAGGCTGAGGAGGATTAACCCCGTGCTTGCCTGTTGTTATACTGTATGTCGCATCGGAGTTTCACGGACTGACACGGAATAATATAAAATCAGTGAATTTCCGTGCCTATCCGTTGCGAAAAGAATACTTATCTGTTTCAATAGAGTGTTTAGCATCGGAGTTTTACGGATTGACACGGAAAAAATTAATCCGAGTGGATCCGTGTTTGTCCGTTACAAAAATACCTATCCGTTGCGTAAATAAGAATCTAAAAATCTGGTTATATGCTACTTTATAGGGACATAACAGATAAAATAATTGAGGCTTTTTATGAGGTTTGTCATAACTTGGCAATCGAGTATGCCGAAAAGGTGTACGAACGCGCATTCGTTTATGAATTGAAGCAACGAGGATTACTTGTTGCTGAACAAGTGCCGTTGCAGGTGACCTATAAAGAAAAGTTGATTGTTGGTGACTTTGTGGCAGACATAATCGTAAACGATGTGATTATTTTGGAGCTAAAGGCGGTGACAACTATTACTAACGAGCATGTGGCACAACTTATCAACTATCTCACAACAACTAAAAAGCAAGTTGGTTTTGTGTTTAATTTCTGTGGTGATAGAAAATTTGTTAGGCGTATAGGTCCAGTGGTTTGTGATTTTGATCATCGGATTAACAGGGAATAAGATAAATCCGTGTACTTCCGTGCCTATCCGTTACAAAAATAGTTAAGCATCGGAGTTTCACGGATTGACACAGAATATTATAAAATCCGTGAATTTCCGTGCCTATCCGTTGCAAAAAGAATACTTGTCCGTTGCAATAAAGAGTGTTAAGCATCGGAGTTTCTCGGACTGACACGGAATATTATAAAATCCGTGAATTTCCGTGTTCATCCGTTGCAAAAAAAATATCAATCCGTTGCGAAAGCTACTTATAAAAGTGTGATAGCAATTTTATTAGAATCATGTTAGTAAATTCTTTCATTTTTTTGTTATTCTTTATAACCGTGTTGCTGTTGTACTTCTCCATTGCGGGACGGAAAAGTCAGTGGCAGAATATGTGTCTTCTTAATCGACAAGGTGCGGTGTTGTTTTCACAAATCATCGTTGACCATATCCGTCAGTCAATGAAAAAAGCAAGTCAATGAAAATTATATTTACTTTAGCTTCTTTGGGCAGTGGTGGCGCAGAACGTGTGGTAAGTCTGCTCTCTGGCGACTTTGTTGATAGAGGTCATCAGGTGGAGATAGTATGTTTGCGGTACAGTGACTATTATTATAAGGTGAACAAGCGAGTGAAGGTTGTAATGACCGCAAACGAAAAGTCTGCCAAGGGCACGGATGAACAAGTTACAGAAGAAGACAGCAATGTAAGATTTGTAGAGAACCTACAAGATATGAACAGACGAAGGGCTTGGCTTAGAAACCATGTTTGCGAGGAAAAGCCCGATGTCGTGATTGCCTTTACAGAAGGTGTCTACCTCTTTACCATATTGGCATTGCTTGGAACGCATACGCCCATCATATCTTCGGAGAGGATAGACCCACGCACACAACCGTTGGTGCGTCGATTGCTAAAAGTCTTTGTCTTGCCCTTTACAAATGTCTTTGTGGTACAGACACAGGCCATTAAGGATTACTTTCCGCATTGGATACGTAAAAAAACTCGTATTGTTTTCAATCCCGTAAGGGAAGAAGCCCTTAAAGAGGTGGATAGTACAAAGGTGCATAAAACCAAGACCATCATCTCTGTGGCACGTCTCTATCCACAAAAACGGCATGAAGTATTGATAGGAGCGTTTGCCAAGATAGCCGCCAAGCATCAAGCATGGAGACTGGTCATTTATGGAGAGGGACCAGAACGAGGACGGCTTACCAATTATATTAATGAGATGGAAGGCATGGTGCCAGGATTGTCGAAGCGAATAATGCTGCCAGGTAAGACAGCGGAAGTGGTAGAACGACTCCGAGAAAGTGCTGTCTTTGCGCTGAGCAGCGACTCAGAAGGTATGAGCAATGCAATGATAGAGGCTGTGTGCGTGGGGCTGCCTATCGTGACGACACGGGTGTCGGGAGTTAAAGAACTGGTTCATGAGGGCGAAAATGGATATGTAGTGCCATGTGGGGACATTGACCAAATGGCAGAGAGTCTGGATAGCTTGTTAGACAACGAGTCTCTGCTCCAACAATTTGGGCAGAACAGCAGGAAGATGAGAGAACAATTCCGAATAGAAAACATAGCTGCACAATGGATGCAGATAATAGAAAATATAGTCAAATAAGGGCGGTTCTATAAATTAGCTTTGACAGATTGCGGAGCTATTTTTGGTTCAATTTACTTGTGAGTGAAGGAGTATAGCGCGCTATACGACTGAACGAACAAGTAAATTGAACCAAAAACGGAGCAAGCCGAATACAATCAAACTTGTTTGAATTGTTGAGGCGCAGCCTGTTTTATATAAAAAGAGACCGCAAGATGACAAAATGTAAAAAGACTAACATGTAAAAACTTTACGGCGGTAATTTATAAAACCGCTCATAACCTATCAAGATATGAAAATTCTTATAACGGGTGCGGCAGGTTTCATTGGCTCGAAGCTAATGTATGAACTTGCACAGCGAGGTGACTTTGTTGTGGGCGTTGATTGCATCAACGATTATTATGATGTCCGCATGAAGTATGGGCGTCTGCAAATGTGTGGTTTCAATGAATATGACGTTTCTTGGCATCAGAATATCGTACAGAGTTCAAAATTTGAGAACTGCTTGTTTGTGCGCATGGATATTGCAGACAAGGAAGCGATGGAACAACTTTTCTTGCGTTATCACTTCGATAAGGTGATGAACTTGGCGGCTCAAGCAGGGGTGAGATATTCCATACAAAATCCCTTTGCCTACCTGCACAGCAATCTTGTTGGATTCCTGAATGTGTTGGAGTGTTGTAGAAACCATGAGGTAAGTCATTTGGTTTTTGCCTCTTCGAGTTCAGTGTACGGACTTAACGAACATGTGCCATATCATGAGAACGACAAGGTTGACTCGCCAGTGAGCATGTATGCTGCCAGTAAGAAGTCTAACGAGCTGATGGCTCATGCGTATGGCAAATTGTACGGGTTCAGTGTAACAGGACTTAGGTATTTTACCGTTTACGGTCCTTGGGGACGCCCCGATATGTCGCCAATGTTGTTTGCCAACGCTATATCTAAAGGAGAACCTATCAAGGTGTTCAACCATGGCGACATGATACGCGACTTTACCTACATCGATGATATTGTCAATGGAACGATACGGGTGATAGATTCTACTTTGAACGCAGAGGACTGTCCTCACCATGTGCCTTATAAAATTTATAACATAGGCTGTTCGCATCCTGTAAAACTCATGGATTTCATTGCGGAGATAGAGCAGGCATTGGGTAAGAAAGCCGAAAAAATATATTTGCCTATGCAGCCGGGAGATGTGTATCAGACCAATGCAGACACCACAAGGCTACAGACAGAGTTAGGTTATCAGCCGCATTTTAGTTTGCACGAAGGAATTGGCAAGTTTGTGGAATGGTATCAATCAGATCAAAATCCATTGAGAGATTAACTCGTTAACTCGTCAACTTGTCAACTTGTCAACTCGTTAACTTGTCAACTTGTCAACTTAATAACTTACCAACTCATTAACTTAAAAACTCAAATATGAACATAGCAATAGTAGGAACAGGATATGTAGGTTTGGTTAGTGGAACCTGTTTTGCAGAAATGGGTGCCAACGTAACCTGCGTAGATGTAGATCAAAAGAAAGTAGACATGCTTTTGAAGGGCATTGTACCCATTTACGAGCCGGGCTTGGATGAAATGGTGCAGAGAAATGTAAAAGAAGGAAGACTACATTTCACCACAGATTTAACATCTGTATTGGAAGATGTGGAGGTCGTATTTTCTGCCGTAGGCACACCTCCTGACGAAGATGGAAGTGCAGATTTGCATTATGTGTTGCAAGTGGCGCATACTGTTGGAGCCAATATCAACAAATATACAGTGTTGGTGACCAAGTCTACCGTTCCTGTCGGAACTGCTAAGAAAGTCAAGGCTGCTATACAGGAAGAACTTGACAAACGTGGTGTGGATATACCCTTTGATGTGGCAAGCAATCCCGAGTTTCTGAAAGAGGGAGCAGCCATCAAGGACTTTATGAGTCCTGACCGTGTCGTCGTAGGAGTGGAAAGCGACAGAGCCAAAGAACTGTTGGTGAAGTTGTACCGTCCATTTATGATGAATAATTTTCGTGTCATCTTTACAGACATACCTTCAGCGGAGATGATTAAATACGCAGCCAATTCAATGCTCGCCACTCGTATCAGCTTTATGAACGATATCGCCAACTTATGTGAGCTGATTGGTGCCGACGTCAACATGGTTCGCAAAGGTATAGGTGCTGATACACGCATTGGAAATAAATTCTTGTATCCAGGTTGTGGATATGGAGGAAGTTGTTTTCCAAAAGATGTGAAAGCACTGATAAAGACAGCAGAGAAGAATGGTTACGACATGAAAGTGCTAAAGGCGGTAGAGGCTGTGAACGCATCGCAGAAAGAAGTTGTTTTCAAGAAACTGAACAATTACTATCAAGGCAAGTTGAAAGGAAAAAAAATAGCAATATGGGGACTTTCCTTCAAGGCAGAGACAGACGATATGCGAGAGGCAACCTCGCTTATAACTATTGAGTTATTGAAACAGGCAGGTGCTAATATTTGTGTCTTCGATCCTGTTGCCATGGAGGAATGTCAGCGTAGGGTAGGTGATGCTGTAGTTTACGCTACAGATATGTATGATGCCGTTCTTGATGCCGATGCATTGTTGGTGCTTACTGAATGGAAACAATTCCGTCTGCCAAGCTGGGGAGTTGTGAAGAAATCTATGAACACGCCTCTGGTTATTGACGGAAGAAACATCTTTGTTCCAAACGACATGAAGGCTCTCGGATTTGAGTATCACAGCATAGGAAGGAAGTAACTCAAGTTTTAGTTTTAGATTTGGTAATATTTGCTTAATGGACGCAAGAACCGTGCGTACCTATTTTAATACGGTTACGAATTCTTAGCTTGGTGATTCTTGGTTAAGGTATTTGTTAGTTTTTGTCGTGTTATTTTACCAAAAAACGACCATCTAAAATCTTCAAAATAGAAAAAATCAATAGGCAAACGCACAACAAAAATGGGCTAATTTTAACAAAATAAATGTCTTTTCAAACTGAAGCATTGATTTAATGCCCTTGGAAACACGCATTAGAGCTGTTATTAACATGTAATAACCGCATTAAAGCATGCAACTTGCAGGCTTGTCTCAATGCCTTTGCCGCAAAAAACTGATAAAATTAGGAATGAAAAGAGATGGTTTTGTTTTAACATGCTCAACATCAACAAATTACAAACATTGCTCAAATTTTGCGTATTTGCGACCAATTTTGCTGTTGGATGATTTCACGCGAGTTATGAGAGGCACTTTGTAAAGATAATTCAGTATTTATATTCCTTCAATATAACGTATTATAAATTTTACAAACACTGTTTTGTGAGTGTTTTTTGTAGTCACATCATTCTTTATATGAATGCACATTGGTAGTGCCTTTTCATAAAAACATTTTTCGAAATTCGAATAAATAGATAATCTCTCATGGAGAATCCCCGTGTTTTCTGTATTGATGCGCTCAAGGCATTTGCCATACTTGCTGTGATAACAGGCCATTTGTCGTCTTATTGTTACTATGGTTGGAATATTGAACCCAATCCCAGTAGTTTGGCGGCATTTGTGAGTTTGTTCCACATGCCTTTGTGTGTATATATCAAAGGCGTTGTATGCAATGCAGTTAGGATTTGTTTTTGGTAGATAATTATAAAGGTTAGGATAAAAAAATAAAAGAGCATGAGTAGGTTGAAGTTTTCTGTCATCATGTCGATTTATAAAAACGACAACCCTGAATATTTGCAGGTGGCTTTGGACAGCATCATTCGTCAAACGCTGGTGCCAGACGAGATTGTGCTGATAGCCGATGGTCCTGTACCACAAGCGTTAATAGATGTGGTGGAGAATACGAAAGCTCGGTTTGCGGGCTTGCATGCTTATTATCAGGATAAGAACAGAGGATTGGGTGGAGCGTTGCGCATTGCCGTGGAAAAGGCACAGCATGATTATCTTGCTCGCATGGACAGCGATGACATTTCGTTGCCCGACCGTTTTGAGAAACAGATGAGATGTTTTGAGGAAGACCATGATTTGGCGGTAGTTGGGGGGATGATAACCGAATTTGTCGACTCGCCTGAGCATGTGGTGAGCAAGCGCATCTTGCCTTTGGATGACAGCGGTATCAAGCGGTTTATGCAATCGCGGTGTGGTGTGAATCATGTTACGGTTGTCATGAAGAAAAGCGAACTGCTGCGTGCCGGCAATTATCAGCAGGATTTCAAGCAAGAAGATTATTATCTTTGGGCGCGCATGATTGAGGCTGGATGCAAGTTTCGCAACATTCCCGACATTGTGGTGAACGTGCGTTCGGGCAGAGACCAGTTTGCACGAAGAGGTGGCATGGCGTATTATAAGGATGTGCTTGCATTGAACAAGTGGATGTGGCAACACGGACTCATATCCCTTCCCAAGATGATATACAACGATATGGTGCGTGGCACCGTACAGTTTTTGCTACCCAACAGTGTAAGAACCTGGGTGTATCAACGCTTTCTGCGAAAATAAAGCTAAATATTCGCTTTTACGGATGCTTTTGGGACGTATATACAACCATGTTGTGAGGGAGAGACAATGGAACATCGGATTTCCCGACAAGTCGTTGGAGGCGTTGGTGCATGGGGCATCTTTCTATGTTCGTATGCTTCGGCATTCCTACACCGACCGATGGTTTGCCGACCCCTTTGTGTTGGAGGTGACGGATGACGAAATCTTGCTTTTGGCAGAGGATTATGACATACACTTGAGACGTGGTCGCATATCGTTGTTGACAGTAGAGCGCAACACACTTGAGTTGAAGAAGCTCACGCCTGTCTTGGATGTGGAACGGCATCTTAGTTTTCCTTGCATCGTGCGCAAGAATGGCAAAGTGTACATCATGCCCGAAAATCTTTTTGGCGAAGGACTTACGTTGTATGAGTTTGATCAGGAGACGTACAGTTGCCGTAAAGAGAAAGTAGTGTCGACACAACCTCTGGCGGATGCCGTCCTTACGGATGTGTTTGGGGAGGAGATGCTGTTGGGAACTTACTTGCCGTATGACAATCCTGTATTGCATACGTTTGTTTATAATGCCCAAGGAGAGGAGGTACGACGAGAGTCATACGTTTTTGCAGACAGAACGGCTCGCAATGCAGGAGCGTTTTTTGAATGTGAAGGTAAGCTATATCGACCCGCACAAGACGGAAAACTCTATTATGGGCAGGACATTGTCATACAACAGGTAACAAAAGATGAGATTGGCAGACTCGCTTTTCATGGGGTATGCCGACTTTCTGCGCCCACAACCGGCCAGCCGTCGCGCATGCACACGCTCAATAGTTATAAAGGCGTGACGGTAGTAGACATGGCTACGTGCCAACATCCGCATATTGCTCGGGTGGCTGTACAATTAAAAAAGCATTTCTGCGTTATCAAGAGGTGAGGATAGCTTATGTGGTTTCTGCGCTGAAGCACGCAGGTCCCGTGTCGGTGGTCATGCAACTGGCGAAGCAAATGGTTGAACATGGTCATGAGTGCAAGGTGTTTTACTTTGACGAGAACATCTTTGAACTTCCTTTTCCCACGGAAAAGGTAGACGGATACCGGCCCATCAACTTTTCCCACTACGATATTGTGCATGCCCATGGTATACGCCCCAATTTATATCTTACCTTTTACAAGCCGTGGTTTGGCAAGAAAACAAAATTTGTAACCACGGTACATTGTTATATATGGGAAGAGTTTCGGGTCGGATTTGGCAGAATGGGAGGCTCTCTTTTCAGTCTGTTGTTCTTGGCTTCTGTCAGGACGTTGGATAAGGTAGTGGTGCTCAGCGATGATGCCGTTGGTTATTATTCACGCTGGGTGAACGCGCAGAAACTGGCTCGTTGCTACAATGGCATAGATAAGCCACAGGGTAAGCTGTCCGTCAAGGAAGAAGAGCAGGTGCAGCAATTTAAGGGAGGTCACACGCTCATAGGTACATGTGCCTCATTGGTGAAGATAAAGGGAGTGGAACAGTTGGTACAAGCCCTTGCACAGTTGCCAGACAGGTTTCGCCTGTTGGTGATTGGCGAAGGAAACTTGCGATTGCCTCTTCAACAGCGGTGTGCTGAATTGGGCATTTCCCAAAGGGTAATGTTCATGGGTTTTGTCCCCGAAGGACATCGATACATGCCACTTATGGACGTATATGTGCAGACAAGTCTGAGCGAGGGCTTTTGCCTGGCACTGACAGAAGCAGCCATGTATGGAAAGAAGATAGTATGTGCAGACATTCGAGGGATGAAAGAAAAATATGCGGATGATGAGATTACCTATTATCAATCAGGACACTCGGATGATTTGATACAGAAGATCCTGCAAGCAGAAAAGGAGGAAGACAAGCCGCTTCGTGCCAAACAAAAGGCATGCAAGCTGTTCTCTTCAGTGAGTATGTACGAGGCGTATCACGCTTTGTATCTGCAGCTTGTGCAAAATAAGAATAGCAAATGACGACATTTACGGATACAGAAAAAGTTTTCCTTGAACTGTACAAAGCAGGAGTGTGGGGAGAGATTGCCCACAAAGATGTCCTTGTAGGTAAGCATATAGACTGGAAAGCCGTGCTGGGCATGGCAGAGAAACAAGCTGTTGTAGGCAATGTGTCTGATGGTATTTCGCTTTTGAGAGAAGCAGAGCTGCCGCAGCCATTGAAGATGAAACTGATAACGTATGTACTCACCGTTAGGAGGAACAACGAAACGATGAATGCTGCCATCCCCGAGATATATCACTTGCTGGAAGACATTGATGTTGTGCCTGTCTTGCTGAAAGGACAAGGGGTGGCACAAAACTATCGTGACCCACTTTCTAGACAGTCGGGAGATGTCGACCTATATATTCCCGACACGGAACAGATAGCCGAGACTTACAAGTTGTGTCAACAAAAAATGAAGATGATAGAGCCTCTCGCCACCGATACAATGGAAGCTGTCTTTCAGTATCGCAATGTAGTGGTGGAGCTGCATGGCCGCATCAATCCGTATGTGAATAAAACCCTGGAACAGCGTTTCCCCGCTTGGTGTGATGCAATGTTTCGTGAGGAGAAGGAAAGAAAGGTCTGTGTAGGGGGTGGCTTTGCCGTGCTGCCTCCCTTGCGGTTGGACCTTGTCTTTGTCTTTGTACACTTGACAAGACATTATTTTGGTGGCGGAATAGGTTTGAGGCAGATAGCCGACTGGATGCGCCTGCTTTATGCACACCATGCGGATATTGACCAAGAGCAGTTGGCTCGTGACGTAACGTATTTGGGCATTGAAAAGATATGGAAAGTGTTTGCCGCCATGGCAGTTGACTTCTTGGGATACTCCAAAGATAAGATGCCACTTTATAACGAGCGGTATGCGGACATGGGCAAACAGGTGCTGCGCTATGTGTTGGACTCGGGAAACTTTGGGTATCACGATGTACGCACAAAAAGTAAATCCAAGAATTATTATGTGCGCAGGTGCAAGGCTTTCAGAGGCAATATGAGTAAAATCCTGCGTAACTTCTTCATGTTTCCTCACGAGACCATCTACAACATTCCTGGTTATTTGAAAAGTGGTATCAAGCGAACAAGATTTTAAGTAGAGAACATTATGAATTTGAAGTTTCTTCTTTTAGGCATTGTCATTCCTTTTATTAGTGCGTTTGCGTTGGTGACATGGATTCATCCTTTAATAGTTAAACTTGCCAAACAAAAAGGAATGGTTGATAATCCCGATGCCCGCAAATTGCAGAAAGCCCCCGTTCCCGTATTGGGCGGCATTGCTGTCTTTTGGGGAGTTGTGTTGGGTGTGGGCTTGACGAGTGCAGTCTTTGACAGTTATATTTTCTTTCCTGCTTTTGTTGCCATTACGGTAATGATGTATTTAGGCTCGTTGGATGATCTCATAGGATTAAGCGCATGGTTAAGACTGATAGTCGAGTTCTGCGTAATCTTGTTCTTGGTATCTACCGAGCACAAATTTATTGACGATTTTCATGGCGCCTTTGGCATACACCAGCTGAACGAATATGTTGGCATTGCGCTTTCTTCGTTTGTGGGTGTCGGTATCATCAATTCCATTAACTTGATTGATGGCGTTGATGGACTTTCTTCTGGATTTTGCATGTTCGTTTGCGCCCTCTTCGGTTATGCTTTCATGACATCGGGTTACGGGTCGATGACCGTGCTGGCTTGGATATGTGTGGCTTCCTTGCTTCCTTTTTTCTTGCACAACGTTTTCGGCAAAACGTCAAAGATGTTCATTGGCGACAGTGGAACGCTCATGCTGGGCACACTCATGAGTATTTTTGTTTTTCATATTTTGGAAACCAAATCCATGGTGGCCTATAATTATCCTAACATGGGGGTAGTGGCTTTTACGCTTTCTGCTCTGTCCATTCCAGTTTTCGACACCTTGCGTGTCATGTTTCTGCGCATGTTGAGGGGAGGCTCTCCATTCCATCCAGACAAATCGCATCTGCACCATTTGTTTATAGAGATAGGCTTCTCGCATATCGGTACAACCGTGTCGGTATTGGCACTCAATGCCTTTAATGTGTTGTGTTGGTTTATCTCTTATCAGTTAGGAGCTTCTGCCACTGTCCAACTGCTGGTGGTAATCACGATAGGCGTGTTCAATACGGTAGGTTTTTATTATATTGTGCGAAGGTTGAATCATCAACGCATGCCTTATAAAATATTAAAACGAATTGCAGCCATGTCTCACATTGAGGCAGGTTGTTTCTTTATGAGTATTAGAAAATTTGTAGACCGCCATTAGCTTGGCGCATCTGCTTACATTAGATTTAATCAAACAAAAAAACAAGTATGAAAGCATTTGTATTTCCCGGTCAGGGATCCCAGTTTGTAGGAATGGGAAAAGAACTTTATGATAATAACGAAACGGCAAAGGAGTTGTTCGACAAAGCCAACGAGGTGTTGGGCTATCGTATCACCGACATCATGTTCGATGGTACCGATGAGCAACTCAAGGAAACCAAGGTAACACAGCCTGCCGTGTTCTTGCACAGTGTCATTTCAGCACTCTGTATGGGCGATGCGTTCAAGCCTGATATGGTTGCAGGTCACTCTTTGGGCGAGTTTTCTGCATTGGTGGCAGCTGGTGCATTGAGCTTTGAAGACGGTCTCAAATTAGTTTATGCCCGTGCCATGGCAATGCAGAAGGCTTGCGAGGTGGCACCGGGTACCATGGCAGCAATCATTGGTTTGCCAGATGAAAAGGTAGAAGAGATATGTCAAGAGGTGAGCAAAGAAGGCAAAGTTGTCATTCCTGCTAATTATAACTGTCCTGGACAATTGGTTATCTCTGGAGATAAGGAAGGTATTGAGGAGGCTTGCGAAAAGCTAAAAGCTGCGGGAGCCAAGCGTGCGTTGCCTTTGAAGGTGGGAGGTGCATTCCACTCGCCATTGATGCAGCCTGCCAAAGACGAGTTGCAAAAGGCGATAGAGGCTACCACAGTGAATACGCCTCAATGTCCTGTGTACCAGAACGTAGATGGAAAACCTTATACCGATGCAGCTAAGATTAAGGCAAACCTCATCGCCCAACTGACCAGTAGTGTTCGCTGGACAACAACGGTGCAGAATATGATTGCCGATGGTGCTACTGACTTTACCGAATGTGGACCTGGAAAGGCTCTGCAGGGTATGATAGGACGCATCAGCACGGAAGTGACAGTCCACGGCATCTAAATACCTGTTGGGAGTAAATAGTAGTAAATAGGAGTGATGTGGGAGTTAATAGACAAATGTCATTTAATCGCAAGTATTAAATTAGGTGTTGTCTGTTAACTCCCATTTTATTTCTCTTTACATTTTAACTTCCATAGAAAGAACTGCTATTGTCCGTTAACTCCCTATTAACTCCTATCTAACTCCCTATTAACTCCTTATAAAAATGACCATCTATCAAATCTTTACTCGCCTTTTTGGCAATCAAAACATGCCTCGCACACCCCATGGAACGATGGAACAGAATGGAGTGGGGAAGATGAACGACATCACTACGACTGTGCTCAATCGTATTCACGACATGGGGTTCACGCACATTTGGTTCACGGGCATTGTTCGACATGCAACGACAACCAATTATTCTACCTACGGCATCCCTCGCCAACATTCAACCATTGTGAAGGGAAAGGCTGGGTCGCCATACGCTATTACTGACTATTATGATGTCGACCCTGATCTTGCCGTGCAGGTGCCCAAGCGCATGGATGAGTTCGAGGCTTTGGTGAAACGAACGCACGATGTGGGCATGAAGGTGATTATCGATTTCGTCCCCAATCATGTGGCACGGCAATACCACTCCATTTGCAAACCTAAGGGAGTGAGAGACTTGGGAGAGAACGATGATGTGAACAAGCATTTTGACATTCACAACAATTTTTATTATTGCCCAGGCTATCCCTTTGAACCTGCCATTGATTTGTGCAAGGATGCCAGCGAACCTTATCATGAATATCCTGCTAAATGTACGGGTAACGATTGTTTTAATGCTTCGCCTTCAGCTAATGATTGGTATGAGACCGTCAAGCTGAACTATGGCATTGATTACACTGATGCTGGTGGACGCAGTGAACATTTCGACCCCATGCCCGACACGTGGCAACAGATGACAAACATTCTGCTGTTTTGGGCTTCTAAGGGAGTGGATGGCTTTCGCTGTGACATGGCAGAGATGGTGCCAACAGCATTTTGGCAGTACGCTATTGGTAAGCTCAAGGCTACACATCCACACGTCATCATCATTGGCGAGGTGTACAATCCTTCGCTTTATCGGGCGTATATCGCTTCTGGATTTGACTATCTGTACGATAAGGTGGGCATGTACGACTGTTTGCGCGACATCGTGTGTGGCAAGCGTCCCGCCCATCACATTACCCGCCAATGGCAATCCGTGGATAATATTTTGCCAAAGATGCTTTATTTCTTGGAAAATCACGACGAACAACGCATCGCCAGCGACTTCTTTTGTGGCAGTGCCGAACGTGCGTTGCCGGCTTTCATGGTGTGCGCATGGCTGCACACCAATCCTGTCATGGTGTATGCTGGACAGGAGTTTGGCGAGCGAGGCATGGATGCAGAGGGATTCAGTGGACTTGACGGTAGGACAACCATATTCGACTACTGGGCAGTAAAGTCCGTCGTCGAAGGATATTACCAAAGAAGAAAAATGGATAAACACAGTAAAACGTTATCCGAGATTTATCGACAAATACTCATTTTCCGTAACCTGCCTGCCATTGCACACGGTCAGTTCTTCGACTTGATGTATGCCAACAATCAGCACTCGGCATTGTTCAACCCCGATGAGCAGTATGTCTTCTTGCGTAAATCGGCAGAGCAACTCTTGTTGATTGTCGTGAACTTCTCGCCCAATCAGCAAACAGTGCACATCAACATTCCAGAACATGCCTTCAACTATTTACAAATGTCGCAAGGTACTTGTCAAGCCATTGACTTGTTGACCAACAAAGAACAAACCGTAGCATGGCAAGTTGGTCAGCCTTTTGTAACGCAGGTGATGGGCTATGGCGGTAAAATTTATGAAATAAAACGTCATGAAGTCTGATTTTCAGCGCTAATCAACTCGAAAACTCCCCATTCTCGTCAAATCACAGAGGATGGGGAGTTTTCGTTTAGGGTTCTTTTGTTCGTTTCTACATTTATGGCTATCTTTGTCTGTTCATAAAATAACAAGATCGTGTTGGAAATACAAGAGCGGGAAGTGTCATTCCCATTGGCCCATACTGCAGAGCATTTACTCAATCAATTGATGCATAGAATGTTTGGATGTGAGCGTTCGAACAATGCGCACATTGAGCGAAAGAAAAGCAAAATGACGTTTGTTCTCAATCAAAAACCGGACAAACGTGACGAAAAAGAGATTGAAACTCGTATGAACGAGTTGATACAACAAGATTTGCCCGTTACGTTTGAAGTGGTCGACAGGCAGCATCTTCCCGAAGGAATCAGCTTAGATCGCCTGCCAGCCGATGCTTCCGAAGTGATTCGTATTTGCCGCATTGGCGATTACGACGTTTGTCCATGTATCGGAAAACATGTGCGTTCAACCTCACAAATAGGAAGGTTTGAACTATTGGGAACCAACTGGGATGAGCATAAAAAAGCCTTTAGAGTTCGGTTCAAAATTATTCCATAAGGCTACTTTCTCATGGCTACCCACTTCTTTTAAAACTCATTTTCATTGTGATGGAACAAAATATGGATTCTTTAGATCACGAACATGTTTCTCCCAAGCATTTTAATCGTGCCCCCTTGCTGGCTCACTTGAGTATGTTTTCGGCCTGTGCCATCTGGGGACTCATGGCTCCAATTGGCAAAGATGCCATGCTAAATGGGTTGAATGGCGTGAGTATGGTTTCGTTTAGAGTGCTGGGCGGAGCCATTTTGTTTTGGGTGAGTTCGCTTTTTGTCAAGCACGAGCATGTACCCCTACGGGATGTGTTGTGGTTTATTGGCGCCGCTGTTTTCGGATTGGTTTGCAATCAATGTTGTTTTACCATTGGCTTAAGCTACACTTCTCCCATCAATGCCAGCATCGTCACAACCTCCATGCCCATTTTTGCCATGGTGTTGGCGGCACTCATTTTGAAAGAACCCATCACGGGTAAAAAGGCAATAGGCGTGTTGATAGGATGTTGCGGTGCGCTGATTTTGATATTAACCAGCATGACCGCAGGCGATGCCAAGGTTGGCGACATTCGCGGAGACCTGATGGTCATGGGGGCGCAGGTGTCCTATGCGTTTTATTTATCCACATTCAACAAGTTGGTGAAGCGGTATTCGGTCTTTACCGTCAACAAATGGATGTTTCTATGGGCCACCTGTCTCATTTGGCCGTTTTCTTGCCGTGAAGTCATGGACATTCCTTGGGCGGCCGTTTCTACTAAAACCTGGATGGAAACCGCCTATGTTGTTTTCTTTGGTACGTTTGTCGGATACATCCTCGTCATTTCAGCCCAACGCGTGTTGCGCCCCACGGTGGTCAGTTCCTACAACTATGTGCAGCCCATTGTGGCCGTGGTAGTGACGGTACTCACGGGAATGGGCATTTTCAAATGGACGCATGGCCTTGCTGTTCTCATGGTGTTTGTGGGCGTTTGGATGGTCACCAAGTCAAGGTCGCGTCACGACATGTCAGACAATAAGAGCGAGTTAACACGTGATTCGGCTTAGCACTCTGCAAAAAATGTCAGTAAGGTCTATGAAGGAAAGAAACTTTTTCCGATAAAAAATAGAACAAAAAAGATGTTTTTTTTGTAAAATTTTGATTTTTGTTATCTTTGTACATCAATTTAAAGCTAACATATATGAAGCGAACACTTTTATGGGCATTCTGCAGTCTCTTTGCAATCTTTGTGAGTGCCCAGCAGCCTGTTGATACTGCTGTGAAACCAGACCGCACAGAGGCGCTGCCAAACATGATTCGACTGAATTACGGGCTTGGCATCATGACATCCAAGTTCGAGGATGTGAGAGAAACTTACAATTCAAGCTCAGTCGAAACGCTGAGCCTTGACTATGAACATTTGTGGGACAATGGGCTGGGCTTTGGCATTCATGCCAGCCAAAACCACTTCAGCAAGCCCAACTGCAATGTGCTCTTCGTGGGAGGTAGCTTCGTCGCCACATGGACAACCGACAAAGGCTGGCGATGGGAAGGTGCGGTAGGCATGGGCTTTGCCCGCAATGACCTGGAACAGCCGGGCCAGGAAAACGGGCTTGGACTTCTTTCCATTCTTGGTTGCACCTATAAGCTGTCACGCCATTGGGGCATCGGAGTCGACCTTAGACAGCTTACTTCCATCTATCGCAAGCCCGCCGGATGGGAGGGTCAGTTTGGGTTTAACCATTATCAGTTAGGCATCGGCCTGGCTTATTTGTTTTAACCGCGTGCACCGTTGTCACATTCTGACCGAAACAAGGACAAACACTATTAATCTCAGTTAGATATGAAAAAGATTCAAACAAGTACTGCCGCCGTAGCTATGAGCCTGTTGCTGGCCACGGCCTCTTTCGTTCCAGCTCATGCACAGAATGAGGCGGAATCTGTAGAAAAAGAACATACGCACAAGTGTGTTAGCATTAAATACTGCAACAGTAACGAAGAATTGGCCGCAGGCGAATGGAAGACTGCCGACAGCGTGACCGTAATCACCAAGACACGCAACCAGCAGATGTGGTGGGGCGGAAACGATTTCAGGTTCGACTCGCACGATAAGCAGGTCAAGAAGCTGCTCAAGAAGGATGTTTTCGCCATCATGTATGGCGACACGCTCTTGCTGAACACCCGTCCGTACAAGGATCGCGGTTGTGCTTTCGGCAACGGATATGCCCGAGCCTTCAAGATGAGCGATGGCCATCTGCTGCTCACCTACCTCAATGTGCAGGAAATGAGCAGTCGCGCTACCATTGGTGGAATGTTCGGCCTCATTGGTGCGTTGGCCACGGCTGCCGCCTCCAAGAAGTTAGCCAGTCAGAATGTGTGTTACATCGTCACGCCAGGCAACAAGAAAGCTTTGATTGTTGACGAGAAGCTCATGGCGGTTTTGCTCAACGATCATCAGCCCCTGCTCGACGAATACCGTTCTGTAGAAAAGAAGAAGCGGCTCCATGCCGAGACCGTCATGCCACTGTTGAAGAAAGCTGGCCTGCTGTAAGTGAAAAAAGGTCGTGAGCTTTTGGGGTAGACAAGTCAGCAGGTGTGCTGTTTGCCTGTTTCCTCATTATAGAGATTGTCGAATTGTTGTCTTAGTTTTTCTGGGTTCTCGATGATGCTGCGGATGGCTTTCAGGTGCTGTTCGTTAGGCGAGTTGGGAATCCACAGTTTGATGTAGCCTGTGTTGGAATATTTTTCTTGCAGGTGAGCCAGAAAGCGACGCCACTGTTCTTCGCGATTATTTTCGGGCTCGTTTTCTAAACCAAACTGTACTGCGCGGCGAAAAACATGCTCTGGGTCGAGGTCTCTGTCAGCCTCGGCCACAATCTTACCGTAGATGCTGCGTGGTGAATGGGATGCGCTGGCACGGTGGTCTTCAACGGCTTCGCGCATGATGCGTATCTGTTCTGGTGAGAACCATCGCTTCAATCGCGCGTCAGCGGCAAGTATTTTTCCTCCGGTAATGTGATGAATGGCTCTCGGTCCAGACATGCCAATGTCGTGATAGGCCGCAACAGTGTATGCCATGTTTACGTCTGCCCCCATCCTTTTGGCCAGCTCAAGGCTTCCTCTGATGACATGCTGCACATGCCCCAATCCATGCGAAAGGCCAAAATCGTTGTATTTTGGTAGGATGTTTTGCTCGATGAAAGCCATTAAATCAAGGTTTACATTGTTTTCTATCATGCCCATGGGAGTTTGTTGCAAATGTAAGAATAATTGTTTATTTTTGCAAACCAATCTCAAGAAGATTCAACGAAAAACTATTTGTATGCATGCACCTCGTGTTCAACGCAACTCTCTTCAAGCTTGGCTCTTGGCCATGCGTCCCAAAACTTTGTCTGGTTCGGCTGTTCCCGTTATGATTGCCACGGCATTGGCACTGGCGAAGACTGACTGGAACGTTCGTGTTGTGCCGGTAGTGTTGTGTTTCCTCTTTGCTTTCATCATGCAGATAGACGCCAATTTCATCAACGACTATCTTGACTTCAAGCGGGGAAATGACGATGAAACCCGACTGGGACCACGTCGTGCTTGTGCGCAGGGGTGGATTTCTCCGCAAGCCATGCGCATGGGTATTGCCCTCACAACTTTGCTGGCGTGTGTGGTTGGACTACCTTTGATTTGCTATGGCGGTGTTGAAATGATTGGAGTGGGACTTCTCTGTGTCTTGTTTTGTTTCCTCTACACCACGCATCTGTCTTATCTCGGACTGGGTGATCTACTGGTTCTTCTCTTCTTTGGCCTGATTCCTGTTTGTGTAACCTACTATTTGGCGATGCCATCAACGATGAATCACGTCACTTGGGAAGTGGTGTCGAGTTCGCTGGCCTGTGGAATTGTCATTGATACCTTGTTGATTGTCAACAACTATCGTGACTTGGAGAACGATCGGCGAGCCCACAAGATGACCTTGGTAGTACGGATGGGTGAATCCTTATCACGCAAATTTTATCTCTTGCTGGGATGGTTGGGATGGTTGTTGGGTATCGTGTTTTTGTTCAACGGGCATCCTTGGGCCTTCATCTTCTCTATGATTTATTTAGTTTTGCATACGCGTACTTGCCGTCGCATGCGAGTTAAACAAGGTAAGGCGCTGAATCAAATCCTTGGTGAGACAGGGCGGAACATCTTTATATATGGTGTTCTGGTTTCTCTCGGTCTGCTTTTTTAATTGAAGAAGTTCCAGCTCAACCCAAAGCGGATGATGCTGCCGTTGAGCGGATAGTGAGGAACGAGGAAACTTGCCTTCGTGCCACTGCCCGCATTGGCATGACTGTACATCACGAAGAAGCGTGTTTGTTGCAAGTGGAAATTAGCGTATGCGTTCACGATAGGGTAGTTGCCTATTTCAACGCGGTCGGTATTTTCCTGCACAACAAACTGACCTAAGGCCGGACTGTAATCAGGTGCATAGTACTTGGTGAAGTAACGTACGTCGGCACCCACGTCACATTTCAGTACTTTGGCTATCTTCAATCGGAAATAAAGATTAGAGTAAATGTTGAGTTTTGGTAATGGCAACGCCGTTTGACTGGATGAGTTTTGAAAGGTAATGACCGATTCCCAGTGCAAAGGTCCCCATGCTACATCCTGCGACAGTGAGGCCGTCAGCACGTTGATGGCTTCACTGCTTTGCCGAACGCCAACCTCTGTGCCAATACGCTGATACTGATTGTTGATGGTATAGGCTTGCGCCAGGTAGGTATAATTGGTCAATTCGTCCACGGCAATGCGCAGTGAAGTCTTGGTTTTGGCATAGCTCAACAAGCCTTGAATACGCGTGTGTGTGGTGTTGCTCAAGTCATCATTATCCCAGAGGAAATGACGTCCGTGGTAATGACGGTAGTAAAAAGTGGGTTGATAGCGATGGAAGAAGCCACTCGCAGCCAACTGTACGGTGTCACCAAACAGCTTGAAGTTGAGGTCGGCGGTGGCGTTGATGTCTATCTTGCCTGCATCTCGTCCTGCAACACCCACCTCTCCGGTCACTTCATAGTGGAAAGTTTTGCCTTGTGTCTTGCTCAATTGTCCGCCAACGTACACGGAGTTTTCGTTGTAAGTCGCCATTCCAACGGTGTCGGGTAGCGTGAAATGACGCAGTTCGTGACTGACAAAAGCTTTCAATCCCGATTTGGCCCATTTGTTAAATCCTTCCAAGAGCGATAGTGCAAACGTGTTGTGCACACGGTAGTGCTTGGTCTTGTCATAAATAGAGTCACCTCGCAGCCATTCATCCATCTTGTATGTGTTGGCATAGTAGTTGTCTGGCGTCTGATATGCTTGATAGATGCGGGTGTAATTGTCGAATTTCAGCGTGTGTATGAAGCTGGTCACGGGCACATATTCGTTCTTTACCCAAGCCGTATCCTTATTTTCTTTCTTTTGTTTGGCCAACAAACTGTCTGCTGCCTGTTGACCGTTCACGACAATACGGCCGCTGTCTTGCGCTGCAGGAGTTGCAGACTCAACGCCTGCAATGACCGCGTCATCAGGCCTGCCGGCCAGCGGTTCTGTTTCTTTCAGGTCGTCATCGTTCAGTGTTCTGCCATCTTTCTTGGCCTGTTTCCTGGCCTTTTGCTTGGCTTTCTTCGCATCATTTTCTTTCTTGGCCTCCATGGCAAACTTTTTTGCCTTAATCTCTTCAGCCGTCATGGGTACTTTTCGATTGAAGCCAACGTTGTATCTATGACTGAAAAAAACGTGCTGATTATCGTTACGGTTCCAGTTCTGCTGCAATACCGTCGGTATTTCTGATGTTTGGTAGTTATCGTCAAAGCTTTCTGGGTTGGTGATGAATTTGTCATCAGTAATACCTCCATTCTCTGTATTCTTTTGATGATTGGTCGAAAAGAGCAGGTGAGCTTGATACCGTTCGCCGAGATAGGAACCGTACAGGGTGTAGTTGAAATGTGAAGACGCTTGGTTGGAATAATAGCCACGGCCGTAAAGGTAATCGAATTTAAATCCCAAACCTAACTTCTTGCCCGCATTGACGGCAAACTTAGCCGTGAAATGATCTTCCCCGTTGGTGCGGTTTCCGGCCGTATTGTAGGTCAAGTTGGTGATGGGCGACAGTGTGTTGGTGAAATGAAAATCGCCCGGAGCAACGATGAAGTAGTCATAGGGTTGCGTAAAGATAAACTGTTCATCAGCACGTTGGCGATCGACGAACAGCCTGTGGATGCGTGGTGCGCCCAGATTGCCCGTAGAATTGTATTCACCGCGCATGCCCGTTGTAAAGATGCTGTTGGGATACATGTGTGACAAGGTGTCGGGAATGGCAGGAACGATGTCACCAAAACGTTCGCTGACCGTCCAAACCTTCAGCCCCTTCGGAATTTCTTTGTTCTCATGGGTCGAGTCGTTGGCCATGCCATCTCGTCGCGTAATGTTACCACTTGGGTCTATTTGATTATAGTCGTCTATCTGAGCAACCATAGTCAAGGACGATAGTAAAAGGAATATGGATAATAAAAATCGAGTCATTTGTGGAATATGCGAATGCTGCATTCGGCCATCTTGAAGAACATAGCGGTTAGGATGATGATGATTCCAAGCGTTTCTTTTTGTGTAAAGAAATAGAAGATGACGCCTACCACGGCACCAATCATGAAGATGATGTTGAGTATGTTTCGAATCCAAAAGATTCTATCGCGTGGCGTTTCGCCTGTTCCTCTTTGTCGTCTTGGGTATTTTGCACTCATATAGATGTGGTGTTATCGCTTGAAAAAATAGTTTTTATTAGTGTTTCTGCCTGTCTGTTGATGCTCAGCCAGGTATGGTTTGTCAGCGAAGTCGATAGGAAATCTGACTGAATATTTCATCTTTGCGGTCGATGGTATTGCGGCGAAACTTTGATG
Source organism: Hoylesella buccalis ATCC 35310 (assembly GCF_025151385.1). Classification (NCBI taxonomy): domain Bacteria; kingdom Pseudomonadati; phylum Bacteroidota; class Bacteroidia; order Bacteroidales; family Prevotellaceae; genus Hoylesella; species Hoylesella buccalis. Next base: position 128,776 of record NZ_CP102287.1, read on the forward strand.
ACAGGGGACGCAGACTGTTCTTTTTCTTGTTGATGGCCACCTCGTCAGTAATCCATTCGTCTGCACTGACCGACATGTGTGTGGGCCGTCCCTTCTCATAGTCGTAGTGTATGCGGCTCATCGTGAGCTCCAAGTGGTTGTCTGTGCACTTGGCAATCAGCGTATAATCGAATTCTGTCCGGTCTAATGACAGGAATGACTTACTGAATTCCAACCACTCTGTGTATCGGGCGGCAATGATATTCTGTTCTTGATTGACTAGCGCGATGTGGCTATTGAGTTGATTTTCGCCTTTTGTCAGTTCATCAAGATATTGATAGGTGATGTCGTAAATCTGCTTGCCCGTTTTCCCAGGGGCTTTTAAATCGAGGGTGAATACTACTTTGCCATCGGCATCTTGCGGTACACCTCCCTCCAAATACTTGGAATCATATTTGTCTGTCTTCGGCATAGTGACCTTTGAACTAACCGATTGCTGTTGCGAGCTGCTTCTTTGATTGCTCTCGTTCGCACTGTTGTCTGGGATGGACCAGCCTGATGACGAACCTGCAACAGCTTTCTGCGCATCTTCAACAGTCTGTCTTGCCTTCTTCTTAATCATCTCTGCTTCCATCTTGTATCGAGCTGCCTCCTTGTTGGCACGCTCAATTTCAGCTTCAATTCGTGCTTTCTCGGCCTGTTTAGCTTTGTCTTTGGCAGCTTTCTTGGCCTCTGCAGCAGCTCGTTTTGCAGCTTTCCTAGCCTCTATGACGGCTTTCTTGGCAGCCTGCGCTTCTTGTTTGGCCTTTTCCAATTTTTGCTCCGGCGTCAAAACTGTCTGAGCTTGGATTATCAAAGGCATGGCTAAGAGAATGGCGATGACAAACTTTCTCATAATTCAATCGGTTGATTCAGTCTACAAATGTATATATTTTCAGCGTAAATGACGCACAATTTGAGAAGATTAACGAAAAAGGATGAAATCTGTTCCTTGCACTACAACCGCTGCAAGTTATACTTTCTCGCTGTTAGAAGAATATAAATTACCTTACCCTATTTTACCAGTTTCTAATTCCTGTTGCTGGTGCCATGATAGAGTCTCATCCCAACTGTCCTCCCATTCTTTTGCACAGACTGGCGATGTCGTCTACCATACTTTCAAACGATTGCGTATGTACAAAGCCATAGTGCTTGTCTATGAAGTCAATACCCTTGAAGCGACTCAGATAGCCGAAAGCCTCTTTCATGGTAAGGCCGAACCGCTTGCCAAACTCATGAATGAAAATCATCGTCCATTCTAATTTGTCTTCTTTGCTGTATTCCATGAAGTGTCCTCCTTTTTATACTGACTACGGAAGAAAAGCTGCCAGCTACCCGCCATGCCTTGAGCGTTCTTGATGCTGTGTTTGCTGTAAATTCTTAGCTACATTGTGTGCATTCTTATCAGCCTTCACCTCCTGTTTGCCCTTTTCTAACTGTCACTTCAGAGCCAAGTGGGTCTGAGGTCGATTTATGAAAGGCAAGACCGAGAAGATGGCTGTACCAAACTTTCTCATCATCCAGTTAATTGATTCATTTCACAAATGTATATATTTTCTGTGTAAATGACGCAAAATTTGAGAAGATTAATGAAAGCAATGATTCAAACATTAATGATACTACCGTTACAAATTATCCTTTCAGTTTGAAAGCGGAAGTAATATGATAATGGCATGCGCGTATGATTTTTCTTGACAAACTACCTCTTCATATTTCACGTATTTACCATCAACTGGTCTTTTGGTTGTAAATACGCCAAAATTTAGCTATTTTTATATGTTGTTGATAGCTAATAATTTATGAGAATCTTGCGTCGGATGAGCTGGAAGTTCATGTCTTCTTATGGCAAATACCATTGCTTTAAGGGCGCAATTTACATGCTTTTACCCGATAATATCCTACAGATTGGACACCAAAGACATTCTTTTAATTGGGTAAAAGCAATGAGTTTAGGGTGAAAACTGATTTTTCTTGACAATAATTCTCAAGTTTACATCCTGTTTGCCTATCAATTTTTTCTAGATTGAAAGTTTGTTAGTGCCGTTTTTAGGGCATTTCTTGGTAAAAAAAGAAGACGATATACTTATTACAATGTGTAATGATTCAGTTCTGCTCATGCAAATGCTGAACGTTGAATGGTGAAGTTATTTTTGTTCCAACATCGCCTGCAACCTCACGATTTCATCCCTGTACTGAGCGGCTTGCAGGAAATCTAAGTCCTTGGCTGCTTGTTTCATCAAGGCAGTGGTGTTGGCAATGCTCTTCTCAAGTTGTTCGCGCGTCATTCGCAATACAATCGGGTCGGCTGCAAAGGCGCCACTCTCTGCCTCCATATACGCCTGTTGGGCGGCAAGGGTGGGGTAGCGCCAATCTTTCTCATTCTCTTTCGAGGTGGGCAATGCGTTCTTGATTTCCTTGACAATCTGCTGTGGCGTGATGTGGTGTTCCTCGTTGTATTTCAGCTGAATGGAGCGGCGGCGAGCGGTTTCGTCGATGGTGCGCTGCATGCTTTCGGTGATGGTGTCAGCATACATAATTACTTTTCCGTTGACATTGCGTGCGGCGCGTCCTGCCGTTTGCGTCAAACTACGGTGACTTCGCAAAAACCCTTCCTTGTCAGCGTCAAGGATGGCCACGAGCGATACCTCTGGTAAATCCAGACCCTCGCGCAGCAAGTTGACCCCAACCAAAACGTCAAAAACGCCGGCACGCAGGTCGGTCATGATCTTTACGCGGTCCAGCGTGGCCACGTCGCTGTGGATGTAGTTGGCACGCACGTCATGATTGAGCAGGTATTCGGTCAGCTCCTCGGCCATACGTTTGGTCAGCGTGGTGACCAGGACACGTTCTTCGCGTTCGGTGCGTTGCAGAATTTCGTCCAAAAGGTCGTCAATTTGGTTTTCGCTGGGGCGCACATCAATCTCCGGATCGAGCAATCCCGTGGGTCGGATGATTTGTTCTACCACGACCCCTTCAGCCTCTTGCAGCTCATAGTCGGCAGGGGTGGCCGAAACGTAGATGGTCTGATGGAGCATGTCGTGGAACTCTTCAAAGCGCAGCGGACGATTGTCAAACGCTGCTGGCAGGCGGAATCCGTACTCCACGAGATTCTGCTTACGGGCCCTGTCGCCACCGTACATGGCACTGATTTGCGGCACGCTGACGTGACTCTCGTCGACAACAAGTAGGAAATCTTTTGGAAAGAAGTCTAAAAGGCAATAAGGCCGCTGACCGGCTTCACGTCCGTCAAAGTAGCGCGAATAGTTCTCAATGCCGCTGCAGTGGCCCAGTTCCTTAATCATCTCTATGTCGTATTCCACACGTTCCTTGATGCGTTGTGCTTTGATGGTGTCACCAAGGTCGTTGAAATAGTCAATTTGCTTCACCAAGTCGTCCTGAATGGCACGGATGGCGTGCTCGGTCTGTTCTTTTGTCGTAACGAAGAGATTGGCGGGGTAAATGTGATATTCCTCAAATTCTTCCAATCGATGGAAGGTCACACTGTCCACTTCCTCGATGCTGTCAATCTCTTCGTCCCACCAGGTGATGCGAAGAATGTTGTTGGAGTAGGCCATCGCGATGTCTACCGTATCGCCCTTGACGCGAAAATTGCCACGTTGCAGGTCGATGTCATTGCGAACATACAGTGCTTCCACCAACTTCCGTAAAAAATCATTACGATCTAATCGTTCTCCTTTCTTCACCGTAATGATGCTGTTGGTCATGGCCGAGGGGCCTCCCATGCCGTAAATGCACGAAACGGAAGACACGACAATGACGTCTTTTCTTCCTGATAACAAAGCACTTACCGCACTCAAACGCAGGCGGTCTATCTCGTCGTTGATGGCCAAGTCTTTCTCAATATACAGGTCGGTCGTAGGAAGATAAGCCTCGGGTTGATAATAGTCATAATAAGATACATAATACTCTACTGCGTTCTCGGGGAAAAAGCCCTTCATCTCTTCGTAGAGTTGGGCTGCCAGCGTCTTGTTATGACTCAGAATCAGCGTTGGCATTTGTACGTTGTTGATGACGTTGGCCACCGTGAAAGTCTTGCCCGATCCGGTTACACCGAGCAACACCTGAGCTGGATCACCCCGTTGAATGCCATCGGTGAGTTGCTGAATGGCTTCTGGTTGGTCGCCCGTAGGTTTGTATTTTGACGTGAGTTTGAAATTCATCCTGAATCTATTGAAGGATTGTTTCTAAGCATGCAAATGGCTGCCCAGACATGCAAAAGTACAAAAATATCCGTTATAAAGGTTAATTATTTGCGAAAAAGCATTCTCTTTACTTTGTAAATCGATGGATTATATGTACTTTTGCACTCCAAAGATCATGTCAATGAAGAAACTGTTTTTCATTTCCACTATATGCGTCGCATTGTTATTCGGCAGTTGTGCCAGTGAGTTCAATGCGGTTTACAAGTCGACCGACAGCAACTATCGCTATGAATATGCGAAGGAGTGCTTTTTCAAAGGTAAGTACACTCGGGCCATTACCTTGCTCAACGATTTGATTGTTGTTCAGAAAGGTACCGAGAATGCGCAGGAAAGCCTTTACATGTTGGCCATGGCGCAGTACAAAAGTGGTGATTATGAGAGTGCTGCCCAAGCGTTCAAGCGATATATTCAAAGTTATCCGAAGGGTAAATACGCTGAGTTGGCGAGCTACTATGTGGGCGAAAGTCTGTACATGTGTACGCCAGAGCCACGTTTGGATCAGTCGCAAACGGTTTCGGCCATCGCCTCTTTCCAGGAGTTTTTGGATCTTTTTCCAGACGCCAAACTGAAAAACAGCGCACAGAACAGGCTCTTTGAGTTGCAAGACAAGCTGGTGAAGAAGGAGTTGTATTCGGCACAGTTGTATTATGATCTTGGCCCTTATTTCGGCAACTGCACCAGCGGCGGCAACAATTACGAAGCTTGCATCATTACGGCAGAGAATGCATTGAAGGATTACCCCTATTCATCACTGCGTGAGAATTTTGCCGTGCTGGTGATGAAGAGCAAGTTTGAGTTGGCAGAACAGAGCGTTGAGGAGAAGCGATTGGAACGCTACCAGGATGCAGAAGATGAGTGCTACGGATTCATCAACGAGTATCCCGACTCGAAGCAACGCCCCCTGGCTGAGAAGTTTATCAAGAAATGCAAGGAGGTCACGAAGACAGGAGAGTCTAACTCGTAGAAAACAAAGAGGATGTTGCCTCATATTTCTGCCATACATCGTGAATAAAATCATCAATTATATATTTTGAATAAGTCATTGTCCAGTAAAACGACAATGCCCAACAGATAAGGATTTATAAAAAATGGATTACAAAAAGTCAAACGCACCCGTCAACACGACTACACGCAACATTATGGAATTGTGTGATGAGACGAGAAACATCTATGAGAGTGTGGCAATCATTGCGAAGCGTTCTAATCAGATTGCAGCAGAGATTAAACAGGATTTGAATAAAAAATTGACAGAGTTCGCGTCTTACAACGACTCTTTGGAAGAGGTGTTTGAGAATCGTGAGCAAATAGAAATTTCGCGTTATTACGAGAAGTTGCCCAAACCTACTTTGCTGGCAACACAGGAATTTATAGAAGGTAATGTTTATTACCGTGATCCTTCTTTGGATAATAACGACAGTCAGGCATGATTCAACGAAAGCAAACGCTGTACCTGCTATTGGCTCTAATAGTGACGGTGGCATGTCTGTGCATGCCTGTATCCATGCTCGAACCGCAAGGGATGGGGCTGTCTACCTTGATTTATAACCTTGGGACAGTAGTGCCCGATCAAGGAATCAATTTCAGCAACTGGCCTCTTTTCGCCCTGTTGGTAGTGACCATCCCTTTAGAAGCCTGCGCTATTTTTTTATACCGCAAACGACCCTTGCAGGCTAAACTTTGCGTATGGAGCATTGTTTTCTGTCTGGCATGGTATGTTTATTATGCATTCGCCCTGCTGAATGGTTTTGGTCATGAGTATACCTTCCATCTTCAGTTTGCGGCATGTCTACCTTTGGTTGCCATCATCGCATTAGTTTTGGCGCGCCGGGGTATCATTCACGATGAAAAATTGGTGAGGTCAGCTGACCGAATCAGGTAATACATTAGTTTAAATGTTGCTTTGGCAACAGGCCAAATAACAAATAATCAAAGAGAATCGGCTGTATGAATTTAGAATCATACAGCCGATTTTACTTATTGTGCTCTGCATGAGCAGGAATAGAAGGGGGATGCTTGGAATGATTTTCCGAGTCAGTCGAGAATGTTTTTGCAGGTCAGTAATCACTTACTAACTGGTTTTCTACATACTTGAAAAGCACTGCCATGCATTTTACTTATCATTTTCTTTTACTTCTTCTAAGCAATTTCAACGAGCTCGTTGAAGCATCTCCGATCTTTTTAAAGTTCGCTACATCAAGTTTACTTTCCACACCATTACGCCTCCGTTGGTATAAAGGAAGGCTACGATGACAGACTTCTTGTCGGGTGCTATTTGCGTGACGACATCTGCCGTAGTATTGATATTGGCACCGTATGCGGGATCAATTGGGAACTCAAGCCACCCATTCCATTTGCGCGTATGTGCCAATAGTTGTGTGTTGGTGGTAGTTCCAGCTGGATCTTTCATTACCAATCGAACATTGTAAATCTCTCTCATCCAGTTATTTACATCTCCTTCGATGTAAAACATGTATTTTGCTCCCATCAAATCTACATAATCGAATGCAGTTCCTCCGCCAAGCCACTGGTGGAAAATACCTTGCACATGATGTGACGAGGAATAAAGAGGTTTGTTGGTATGGCCGTCCATGTACGTGATGGCTACCTTAGGTTTTCCTTCATCGTAGCGTGAAATGAAATAGTTGCTATTTTTACCAAACTCTATAGGTACGATTTGGGGCATTAGGCCCATTTGGTAACCTGGGTCATATTGTATCTTTTCAGGTTGTTGCGATACAGGTTTTCCGTTTTTGATTTCCCATCTGAGGAAAACGTTCTGGAACGAAACGCCCATATACAAGAATGCATGCTCCTTGATGTTGCCTTTGACGTAGAATTTTCTACCTACGTCTTTGTTTCCTGCGAATTCATCTAAGTTAACATCATACGAAAACAGCAGTTTGGGTTTGGCGTTTACACCCTCCCACCAAAACATGTGTATGGTGCTGGTGCCGTCTTTGGGCATCCATCTATTCATGTAGAAGTTGGTTGAAACAATGTTTCCAGCATCGTCGTTGGCTATAAATAAGGGTACGGTGCGGGTAAGTGTATTCCAGTCAACCCCCTCCATAGACAAAGTGCCTGCCTTTGTTCCGTCTTTCAGATTGTAATAGTCAAACTTTGTGCGTTCGTGTATGACCAAATAATCTCCACTGATGGCCAAGCCGCCGTTATTGTGCTTAACGAAATTCAGTTGGGATCCTGTCTTTCTCCACAGCTCATCTACTTGGATGGCTGTTGGAACCACTTTCAAATCAACTGTATATGTTTTCTTGTCCCCATTGGCTGCAATAACATCAAAGCTCACAGGCTTTGTAAAATCCATGTATTGCCCAAGTGGTATGCTTGATTCTACTATCGCGTTGTTGGGAGCGTTTACTGACATTCTGATTTTTGTCAGATCAGTCTTGATGCTTCCGTCCATTTCGAGGTTGATCATGTTGTTGGCATCAGGAGCAACGGTGAAATCTGATTTTGTGCCATCTGGTAACATAATCGTTATGCCACTAATGTCATTGCCTGTTGTGGGTACCAATGTATCTGCTTCTTGGCACGAAAACATGAGCAGTAGGCCAAGAACTGACACCGTAATTTTATCTATTGTTTTCATTGTTATGCTTGATTAAGTTTACCATTTATCTATTTGCTTGCATTTCGGATTATTTTTGATTTCCGATGCCGGTATTGGGAATTGATAATATCGTTCTTCAAAATGTCGGTCTTTACCGTCGCAGTCAATTATCTGGTAATTGAAGGTTCCGTCTGCTTGCTTGGTTATCTTCATGCCGTGCATACGTTTGCCTCCTAATACTTCTAAAGCCATGTTCCAGCGTCTTAAGTCCCAATAACGTTGGCCTTCAAAGGCAAGTTCTATCTTCCGTTCTTCGCGAATAATGTTCCGCAGACTCTCTTGGCTCGTAGGTGAAACAGCAGGTAGCTTTGCTCTACTTCTTACTTTGTTCAATGGGATAAGAGCTTCAGCGGTCTTACCCATCTCGTTGAGTGCTTCAGCTTGGTTCAATAGTACTTCTGCATAGCGTACTTCGTTCCAACAGGTGGTGCCTTTGACGGTCATGTCCTTGACGCTTTCGTTCAGCAATTTGCGTATATAGTAGCCAGTAGTAGTGGCGTTTGGGTACGCCTCAATGTCAAACGGCTTAAATCCATCTTTACCTCCCACGAAAGTTTCAATGGTTCTTCCCTTCCAGGTAGCACCATTATACAGAATGGAAGCGTAAAAGCGAGGCTCCCTGTTCTTATATGGGTTGGCGGCATGCGTTGGGTTGTTCCAATCGAAACTGCTTCCGTCAGCCATTCGATAGGAGTCTACAAGCTCTTGTGTTGGAACAGCTAAACACTTTCCATCCGTATTGGTTTCAGGGAAGTCACCTTTCGGACTATATTGCTTGTCAAAGAGCGTTGAATGCGTTAGCTGACCATGGAAACGATAGCCTAAAACGGTTTCCTTGCAAAAGTCGGGTTGATTGAATACGTCTGCATAATTTGGCATAAGGTCATATAGCTCTCCCTCTTTCGCCACTACCTTTGCAGCGGCTTCAGCAGCCTTGTCCCAGCGCTTGGCATACAACATGGCACGCGACTTGAATCCATAAACAGCACCCTTGGTGATGCGTCCTAAATCCTTCTTGGGCCAAGTGTCGGGCAAGTTCTCTGCGGCAAAATCAAGGTCGCTTTCAATAAAATCCCAGCATGCGGATTCGGGACTTCTTTCCTTGAATGCCTCATTGGGACCGTCGATGTAATCGCGAATTACAACGCTGCCATGCCCCCTTACCAGCATGAAATAAAGGTAAGCCCTGAAGAAACGTGCCTGTGCCTCCATTATCAGTTTCTCCTGGTCACCGTATTTTGCATAGGTCTTTAATCCGTACAAAAATTCGTTAATGCGCCTGATGCGGTTATATTCGTATGTATAATCACTCAGGGGATTGCCTTGTGGACTGATATTTCCGGTGTAGACCACCTTGTTGACATCACCTCCGGATCCGCCCATGACATTTGCGCTGTACCGAAGAATGTCAGAGAAACCATCAGTAAGGCTTACTCCAGCGTATTTTACGCCATAAGGTCCGTATTCGTAAATAGGTTTGTAAAAGCCATTGATGTACAAATAGGTATTGTCTACGGAACTCCACGCATCCATCTCGGTATATTGTGCTCTTGGTTCAGGATCTAAAAAATCAGAACAAGCTGATAGAATGAATGCGGATACCAAGATTGTCAAGATATTGTTAATAGTTTTCATAGTCTTGGAATAATATATTAGAATGTGAAATTGATGCCAAACTCATAAGTACGCTGTTGAGGATAATAACCATTGGTTATTTCAGGAGTTTCGGGGTCAATGTTGTATTTCGTCAGTTTTGACCATGTAAACAGATTTCCTCCTGTGAGCGTAAGACGAATGTTGTCTAAGCCGATTCGGTGAATGAAACTGTTTTTCAGTGTATATCCTAATTGGATATTCTTCAGTCGAAGATAACTGCCATCTCTTATCCACCAGTCAGAAGCCCATCCGTTGCAGTTGCCCATTTCGGCAGCATTGGTAGACAAACGGGTAAATTCGGCATTACGATTTTCTGGCGTCCAACTATTTTCAATCAAGAAATATGGTGAGTTGCCCAAACCGTGGAATGGTCTGGTAAAAATGGTAGCATCAACGGAACCATTTCCATATACTCCGCTCAAGAAAACATCTGTGATGGCTGCTCCTTGGAACAACATGGAGAAGTCGAAGCCTTTCCACGACGCTCCAATGCTCAAACCGTAAAACAGTTCAGGGAGATTGCTGTTACCAATGAACGTATAATCCTGAAGTCTATCTATTTTACCGTCATGATTTAAGTCCCTATATTGGATGTCTCCAGGACGGATTTGGCTTTTGCCTAAGTGACTCAGTGTAGGAGAGTTGATGATATCCTCTTCATTTTGATACAAGCCTTCGGTGATAAATCCCATTTTCTCACCCATTTTTCTTCCTGTGCGTCTTTGATAGTCTGGTACATTTGGGCTTTCGTTCATTCGCAAGACTTTGTTTCTTGACCAGCTTACATTGCCTCTGAGGTTATAATGGAATTGATCAATGTTGTTTTGATGGGTCAATACAAGTTCAAAGCCTCTGTTGCTCACTTTTCCACCATTAATTATGCTGGGGAAGTTGCCTCCCAATGAAGGAGGATAGATACCACCACTGGAGATTAAGATGTCATTTGTAAGTTTATAGAAATAGTCAAATTCCATTCCAAAAATTCCCTTGTTCAACAACAGGTCGAAACCAATATTGTAGGTTCTGGTCTTCTCCCATGTAATGTTTCGGTTTACGTTACCTTTCGAGTAAATAGAGATGTACTCTCTATCGCCAACGTAGAGCGTAGGCGGATTTGGGACCATGAGATTCAGATATTGAAAGTCACCGATACGGTCATTACCAAGCACACCTGCCGAGCCTCTGATCTTCAAGTTTTCTACAAAGCCCTTGAGCGGTTCGAAGAATGACTCCTCTGATATTCTCCATCCAAATGATGCTGCTGGGAAGAAGCCCCACCTGTTTTCTTTTGGGAAGCGAACAGAACCATCGTAACGTGCAGCTAATTCAAGCAAGTATTTGCCATCGTATGCATAGTTGATACGGCCAACAAATCCAGCCCGGTTAAAGATATAACTTCCACCATTGATGGCCTTCTTCTTTTCTTTGCCCATGATATCTTTACCCAGACTTAATTCATGTAGTGATGTTAAGTCAAAACCTTGTACGCCGGCACCGAATGATTCAGTTTCGTAAGATGACTGCTCGTACAGTAACAAGCCAGAAATATCATGTTTATCAAAGGTGCGGTGGTAACTGATGGAGGGCTGAAGCGTTAGTCGGCTTGCCTGTGCAGAACTGTTACGCAATTGTGCCACATCGTCTTTGTTCATTCCGTGATCACAGATGATGACACTGTATTTCTCTGTGAATGGATCATAACTGTTCAACTCAACAATTTCAGCCCACGACTTAGACGTCGTGTAATCTTTGTCGTAAGAAGCTTTCAACTTCAAATTCAAGCCTTTAACAAAAGGTACGTCCCACGATAATGTCGCCGTCGTCGTAAGAGCGTTCATGACAGAATTGTTGTATCCTGTTTGGTTATTGAAAGCGATAGGATTGAATTTGGCGTTTGAGCTAATGTTCGCTGCGGTAGGCATGCCTTTGTAGGTCGTAGGAACGATAGGCATCATACGTTGAGCCAAGTTGATGGGGTTGTTCCAGGACTGGTTCGTTACAGAGAAGTATCCTGAGTTGCGCCGCTCTTGGCGAGCTCCTAAATCTAATCCTAACTTGAATCCCATGCCTAATGAGATGTCCAAATTAGAGCGTAGGTTATATCTCTTGAAGGAAAACTTATCCACGATACCGCCTTGGTCGAAGTAGCCCAGTGAAACAAAATACTTGGCTGTCTCGTTGCCACCATTCACGGATATGTTGTGATGGGTAGTGGTGGCACCGTTCTTCATCAATTCAGAGAACCAATCGGTATTGGCATATTTGCCTTCCGGATCTCCATTCAAAACCTTGTTGTACACCTCTTCCGTGAACAAAGGTTCTTTGCCATCCATCTCAAGTGCTTTGTTAAACCATTTGATAAAGTCTGGACCATTCAGGAATTTAGGGTAATTGGTGTTCTGGCTGTATAGCAATTTCCCTGAATATGTAATTCGAGGGCGTTGCATGGAACCACGTTTAGTTTTCACGAGAATTACGCCACCAGCTGCTTGCATACCGTAGACAGCCGCTGAAGATGCATCTTTCAGGATGGTAATACTTTCAATTTCGTTGGGGTCAAGATTGTTAAAGCTTCGCTGAACATCGTCTACAATGACCATTGGTGCTGCAGTGCCCAGTGTGCTTACGCCACGAATCAGCAAGTTGGATCCATCGGCACCAGGCTGTCCTGACTTCTGTTGGGCAACCAATCCTGGCATTCGGCCAACAAGCATACCTGACACATTGCCTGATGGTGCCTTTAGGATCTCGTCCGCATTCAATTGCGCAACAGATCCTGTCACATGCTGTTTCTTCTGGGAGCCATAGCCCACAACAACCACTTCGTCCAATGCTTTTGCGTCCTCTTCAAGCATCACGTTAACATTCGTTTTGCCATTAAGAGCTACCGAATGGTTTTTGTATCCCACATAGCGAAATGTCAATACGGCATTTCGATTGGACACGGCGATGTTGAATTTTCCGTTTGCATCTGTACTTACACCTTGTTTCGCTCCTTTCTCCTGTACTTGGACCCCGATGAGGTACTCGCCGTTAGCGTCGGTTACCACACCTCTGACCGTTGTTTGGGCCGATGCTTCTATACTACAGAGCAGAAATAAGAAGCAACTCAGTGCACGTAACATGTGCATGGCGCTTTTTTTCAAAAAGAAGGTTCGCTTTGTTTCCATAGATAATAAATTTAAGTGTATCTAATATAAAATATAAATAAGGTACAAAGATATTTTCACTTTTCTTAATCGATTCTCCTCAAGGCATGCTAATCTCTTGTTCCATGATATCGATGATTACTTTGCAATGAGTTTCACCAGTCGTTTATATAGCGTTTGATCTGCTGGATGATCCGACTTCGCTAATTTGTAAAAGGTGTCATTCCCTTGATAGTAGGCGATTTTCAAGGAATTAAACGCACTATTTTTCTCAAATACATCCAGATAGTCTCTTAAACGATAGCCCCAATTCTTTTGGGAAGCCAATGCTCTATCATCAAACTCCACTTCCAAGTTCATGCCGTATTTGGCCGCTCTGTCACAAGTTTCTTGTAACCTGCTGTAAGGATGCTTTTCGTCGAAGAAATAGTTTGGTTGATAATAGGGTACGTTGAATCCCAGGTGTTGCCATTCATTATACCCATCCGCATAAAAGTAAGGTATCCAATAAAAGTCATATCCTTTCTTGTCAAGGTATTCAGATACTTGATTCACCAGGTGGCGTGTGTTAGTTGCCTCCTCAGCCAACCAATAAAACCCAACCAATTCCAATTCGGTTAAGTGGCTGTCCTTAAACAACTGCTCTGCGCGATCAATGTACCACTTGCACGCAGACAAACGATCGTTTTGGTCCGTGAAAACTACTTTCTTACCATTAATCTCACCCCAATCAGTTTGATTAGGGATGGGCTCTGGAATTACCAATATTATTTTCCGTTTTCCAGCCTTGCTTGCTCCTATCCGTTCTTTAACCGCCTTTGCCTGTTCATTCAACGCCGCAATGGCATTACCTTTCTTAAAATAGCCACTCAACAACTTCTCCCATTCTTCTTTCCTCGCTGCTTGTTTCTGATAGCCAGAAGCAAATCCGCGCCCATGGCCGTCCAATATTTCTAAAAATAAAAACCCATCGAACAGCCATTTTTCTTTACCATCAACCTTGCCGGCTAGGTAAGGATCAAAATGTTCCGCATCCCATTGGAAAGGCCGATGAGCTCCACCACTATATATTAAAACCGTGTGTTGAGGTACAGCATGGTGAAATACGTTCTTTTCGCGTTCAAATGGCTTGGTTTTGAAACTGATGTTCCTGTCATTCTTGTCGTTTGAAGGATCTGGTGATGCGCAAGATGTGAGTGTACTTGCAAGTAGCAAAATGATACCTACCGAAAGAAATCTCTTGTTTTTTAGCAGGATATTTGTTCTCATGCTTATCAATCTGATTTAAGGATTAAATTTTAAATGTTTATTCGTTAGTAATAGTTGTTTGAGATAATAAAAATATTTATATATTAATGTTGTCTTATTAAGATATATAGTTATTATAGTTTTAATATATAATAAAATCTTTTATTTTTCCTTGGTATATTAATAGTATTATTTTTATTGTGCAAATATAAGTAAATTAAGTGTTTAAAGCAAATAATAAAGTGAATAGTTTCGTTCAATCTACATATTTAACATATTCGGTTTGATTACTTTACATGTAGCAAACCTACGGCTGGTTGTTATCTCATTCACTTGATGACAAGTCCAGAAGGTTGAACAAAACGTTTCCGATAACACGGAATATGCGGTGAATACAAGGTAGCTAACAAATCCTTTTCCATCAACGATGATAAACAATGAGAGGAGAATGTCAGCTTGATACATTCTCCTCTCATCTTCGTCATCCTCTGTTCATCGTCACAATAGGCGGTTTGAGGGATGGAATCTCTTGGGTGTCACCCATTCGTTTATTTCTTTCCGAGCGACTTGAGCCATTTTAGTGGTTTCTTGATGATGGCTGAAATGCCACTCTCTGGTTTGGCCTCGGTCTTTGCAGGTTCAAACTTTCTTCTGCCATTGTGTGGGTCTTCGCGTTGCGTTTTACGGTTGTTGTTGGGTTTTCTGCGACGCTTGTTCTTCGTATTGGCTTGCGGTTGCACCTGTTTGTCTCCAGTTTTGTTGTCAATCGCTTGTCGTTTGTCATTGCGTTGCTTATTACGTTGCGTTCCAGCTCCGTCAGTGTTGTTTTGCTGTTTACGCCTATTGTTGTTGCGTTTGTTACTCTTTTGGCGATTCTTTGCAGGCTGCTTATCCGCTGTCTTACTGCGTTCTTGCGCTTGCTTTTCGTTTGTTTGCTCACTTTTGGCATCTACCTCCTTGGGGCGTTGCTCGTTTTTATTCCGACGCGGCTTGCGCTTGTGTGCCGTTTGGTCACGGTTTTTCCGGCGAACTGATTTGGCAGAAGAGCGTTTGCGCTGTGGCTTTCCATCGGCAGTATAGTCAGGTGCCTCGCCCAGTTCTTCAGGCAGTTCAACCTTTTCCACCTCTTTTTCAAGGAACTTTTCTATCTGTTGGAAGTAGTAGATGTCGTCTTTGCTAACCAGCGTGATAGCCGCTCCGTCACGGTCTGCACGGGCTGTACGGCCAATGCGGTGTACATAGTCTTCCGCGTCGTGAGGTACATCGTAATTGATGACCATGGCAATGTCGTCGATGTCAATGCCTCTTGACAAAATATCCGTGGCTACAAGCACGTCAATCTGTCCACTCTTGAATTGGAACATCACCTCGTCGCGCTGAGCCTGGTCCAGATCGGAGTGCATCTCGCCACAATTGATTTTCATGCGTTGCAGTGCCTGGCTCACTTGTTTCACCTTTTGTTTGGCTCCACAGAAGATGATGACGCGCTTCAAGTCACCTTGTTTGAAGATTTTCTTGATGATGCCCAGCTTCTGAGTCTCAT
Source organism: Hoylesella buccalis ATCC 35310 (assembly GCF_025151385.1). Lineage (NCBI taxonomy): Bacteria > Pseudomonadati > Bacteroidota > Bacteroidia > Bacteroidales > Prevotellaceae > Hoylesella > Hoylesella buccalis. Next base: position 144,244 of record NZ_CP102287.1, read on the forward strand.
GACATACATAGGCGGTCTGTTTAATTTTCTCGGCTGGTTTGCTCACAGCCAATTTCACCTCAACGGGATTTTTAAGCAATGTTCTTGCCAGCTCGTTAATCTTGTCAGGCATTGTTGCCGAGAACATAATGGTCTGGCATGTCTTCGGCAAGCCCTTAGCAATGGTCATGATGTCTTCCGAAAAGCCCATGTCCAGCATGCGGTCGGCCTCATCCAACACGAAGAAGCTCACTTTGCTCAGGTCTACGTTGCCCAAACTCATGTGACTGATGAAGCGACCCGGCGTTGCAATCACCACGTCGGCACCCATGCGGAGGCTTTTCAGTTCCTGGTCGTACCGGTTTCCATCGTTCCCGCCATACACAGCCACGCTGCTTACGCCTTGCAGATAATAGCCAAAGCCCTGCATGGCCTGGTCTATTTGCTGGGCTAGTTCGCGCGTTGGCGACATAATAAGGCAGTTGATGGCATCTTCTGGGTAGTTTCCACTGTCTATCTTGCTCATGATGGGCAGCAGGTAAGCTGCCGTCTTTCCGGTTCCGGTCTGTGCCACACCCAGCACGTCACGTCCTTTAAGTATTTCGGGTATACACTTTTCTTGTACGGGTGTGCAAGTGTCAAAGCGCATGTCGTATAATGCGTCTAATACATTATTGTTTAATTCTAATTCTTCAAACTTCATTTTTTCTGATTTTCAATTTGTCCTTTGTCATTCACATGATTCTTGGTGAATGCAAGACGGTTCATTTCTTTGTGTAGATTCGCCGTGCCAAGGGCGCATGTCATGTTATCGCTCACTCACTTTTATCCTCATCAATTCGGTGCATTGCGGTAACAGAAGTAGGCCACCAAGGCAAAAATAATGTTCGGTATCCACGCTGCCAAGATGGGAGGTGCGTTGGCATTGATGGCGAAGGTGGCCGAAACGGTTTGCAGCATGATGTACAAAGAGCTCAGTGCCAGCCCCAAACCGAGGTACAGTCCCATGCCTCCTTTTCGCTTCCTGGCCGACAATGAAAAACCGATGATGGTGAGGATGAACGACGCAAACGACGAGGCGATGCGCTTGTGGTACTCCACTTGGTATTGTACCACGTTGCTCGATCCTCTGTCCACCTGCTTGGTGATGTAATCTTTCAGTTCCGGACTGGTAAACGTTTCTTGCTGTCCCTTGGAGTACACCAGATCGGTTGGCTCCATCTGGATGAGGGTGTCAAGGTCGGCTCCACTGGTGATGTGTTCACGAAGACCCTTTAGTTGTCTGATTTTCCATCCGGTTACGTTCCAGTGATACTTCGAATCGGCAATGGTGTCGTACTGAATTTCCATCGCTGTCATGTGGCTCACCAACTTCTTGTTTTCAAACTTGTCCAACGAGAAGCCATATCCGCGCTTGGTCTTGTTGTCGTAGTGCTGTATGTAGGCAATGACTCCTTTGCCCACTTGCAGCTGAACGTTGTCGGCAGCTGTTCGTTTCTTGCTGTTTCGGTACATGCTCTCAAAGTTCTGCCGTATCACGGTGCCGTGCGGAATGACGTAAGCACTGAGGTAATAAGACAGTGATGCGATGAGCACGCACGAGAGCATGTAGGGCCGCATCAGTCGCTTGAACGAGATGCCCGATGCCAACATGGCGATAATCTCCGAGTTGCCGGCCAGCTTGGAGGTGAAGAAAATCACCGCAATGAACACGAACAGCGGACTGAACAGGTTGGAGTAATACGGGATGAAGTTGGCATAAAAGTCAAAGATGATGGCTCTTGCCGGCGCATGGTATTCAGTAAACTTTGACAAGTTCTCGTTGAAGTCGAACACAATGGCGATGGCAATAATCAGCGCGATGGAGTAGATGTACGTTCCAATGAATTTCTTGATGATGTACCAGTCTATCCTTCGGATGTACTTGTTTGGGTTCAGAATGCGCAAAAAACTCAGTTTTCTGCCCAGCCATGCCATCCATAGGGTGAGCCATGCAAAGTGCCGTCTCATCCATCTGCCTGCCTTGAGCAATCGCCGGTGTCGTCTGCGGGTCTTGAAACTCTTCATCTCGTCTTAAATTCTTCGTCCTAACTGCTCGATGATGCCCCGCTTCCATGTGCTGAAGTCGCCTTGCTGGATGTGCTTGCGCGCATCGGTCACCAACCTAAGATAGAAGGCCAGATTGTGAATGGACGCTATCTGCAGTGCCAAATACTCCTTTGCCTTGAACAAATGGTGCAGGTAGGCCTTGGTACAAAGCTGGTCGGTGTCGCATCCGTTGGGATCAATGGGGGTGAAATCGTTTTCCCATTTCTTGTTGCGCATGTTCATGGTGCCCTCGTAGGTAAACAGCATGGCGTTGCGTCCGTTGCGGGTAGGCATTACGCAGTCGAACATGTCGACGCCCCGCTCGATGCCTTCAAGAATGTTCTGTGGCGTGCCCACGCCCATGAGGTAGCGTGGCTTGTCTTTCGGCAAAATGGCGTTCACCACCTCAATCATCTCGTACATCACCTCCGTGGGTTCTCCTACGGCCAGGCCACCGATGGCGTTGCCGTCTGCTCCTTTATCTGCAATGTATTTTGCCGATTCTTCCCGAAGATCCTTGTACGCCGCTCCCTGCACGATGGGAAAGAGGCACTGGTCGTAACCATACAGCGGCTGCGTTTCGTTGAACCGCTTGATGCAACGATCCAGCCAGCGGTGTGTCATGACCAAACTTGTCTTGGCGTATTGGTAGTCGCAGTCGCCGGGCGGGCATTCATCAAACGCCATCATGATGTCGGCGCCGATGATGCGCTCGGTGTCCATCACGCTTTCGGGCGAGAAGAAATGCTTGGAACCGTCAATGTGCGACCGAAATTCGCAACCCTCCTCACGCAGTTTGCGGATACCGGTGAGCGAGAACACTTGAAACCCTCCCGAGTCGGTCAGGATGGGGCGATCCCAGCCATTGAACTTGTGCAATCCTCCTGCGGCCTTCAGTATGTCCAGTCCCGGTCGGAGGTACAGGTGATACGTGTTGCCCAGAATGATTTGCGCGTTGATTTGCTCTTTCAGTTCCCTGAAATGCACGGCTTTTACCGTTCCAGCCGTACCCACAGGCATGAAGATAGGTGTCTTAATCTGCCCGTGCGCCGTGGTAATCAGGCCTGCCCGTGCGTCCGATGATGGGTCTGTATGTTGCAGTTCAAATGTCATGTTACCCTCTCTTTACAGCAGAACGGTGTGCGGATCGCTGGCGGTCTTGTCGGGAAGTTCCTGGATGGTCAGGTCCACAGGATGCTCCACGCGCTCGTTGGTCAGGGCAAAGTCCCATACCTGTTGCACGTTTTCCACATAGTGGAACTCTACTCCCTTGAGGTATTTCTCCGGAATCTCGTCAATATCCTTCTTATTCTCCTTGCACATCACGATGTCGGTGATGCCTGCGCGCTTGGCCGCCAGTATCTTCTCCTTGATGCCACCCACGGGCAGAACCTTGCCACGGAGGGTGATTTCACCCGTCATGGCCGTGTTCTTGCGCACCTTGCGCTGTGTGAGCGCCGAGGCAATGGATGTGGCGATGGTGATTCCGGCCGACGGACCGTCCTTCGGTGTGGCTCCTTCCGGCACGTGGATGTGTATGTTCCACTGTTCAAACAGACGGTAGTCGATGTCCAGAGCGTCCACATGCGCCTTGACATATTCAAGCGCAATCACGGCCGACTCTTTCATCACGTCGCCCAAGTTACCTGTCAAAGTGAGCTTGCCGGGCTTTCCTTTACTCAGCGAGGTCTCGATGAAGAGAATCTCTCCGCCCACACTGGTCCATGCCAAGCCTGTCACCACGCCGGCATAGTCGTTGCCCTGGTAGATATCGCGATAGAAAGGCGGCTTGCCCAGCAGCGACTCCAGCTTCTCGGGCGTGATGTCCGTGTAGGTCAGCTCACCGTCCATGGCCTTGTTGAACGCCATCTTCCGCAGGGCCTTGTTGATTTGTTTTTCCAGCTGTCGCACGCCGCTTTCACGGGTATATTGCTCGATAATCTTCTCCAGTGATGCCTTGTTGAACTTGATTTTGGGTTCGTTGGTGTCCAGTCCGGTGTTCTTGAGTTCCCTTGGCACCAGGTGTCGCTTGGCAATCTCAATCTTTTCTTCCGTGATGTAGCCGCTCACCTCGATAATCTCCATACGATCCAGCAAAGGACGAGGAATGGTGTTGAGGTCGTTGGCCGTGGCGATGAACATCACATGCGACAGGTCATAGTCTACATCCAGGTAGTTGTCGTGGAAGGCGTTGTTCTGTTCAGGGTCCAAAACCTCGAGCAATGCCGAGGATGGGTCGCCGTTGATGGTGTTCTGCGTCACCTTGTCAATCTCATCGAGGATGAACACGGGGTTGGAAGAACCCGCCTTCTGCAAGCTCTTGATGATGCGGCCGGGCATGGCGCCGATATAGGTTCGGCGGTGTCCGCGTATCTCCGATTCGTCGTGTACGCCTCCTAACGAGATGCGCACATACTTGCGTTTCATGGCCGAGGCGATGCTCTTACCCAAACTGGTCTTGCCCACGCCCGGCGGTCCGTACAGACACAGGATGGGCGACTTGAGGTTACCGCGCAATTGCAGCACGGCCATGTATTCCAAAATGCGTTCCTTCACCTTTTCCATGCCATAGTGGTCACGGTCCAAGGTGCGCTGCGCGCGCTGCAGGTTGAGATTATCAGCCGTGTATTCTCCCCAGGGTAGGTTGACCATGGTTTGCAGGTAATTCAGCTGTACGCTGTACTCCGGACTTTGTGGATTGTACATCTCCAGCTTCTCCAGCTCTTTGTAAAAAGTGTCGCGCACCTCGGTCGTCCATTTCTTTTTCTTGGCTTTCGCCTCCAAATCACGACGCTCGGGCGAACCCTCACCGTTGCCCAGTTCCTCTTTGATGTTCTTGATTTGCTGTTGCAGGAAGTATTCGCGCTGCTGTTCATCCAGATCCTCACGCGTTTTCGTGCGAATCTGTTTTTTCAGTTCCAGCAGCTGCATTTCCTTGTTCAGCACTTTCAGCGAAATCATGATGCGCTCGTTCATCGAGTTGGCCTCCAACATGCTCATCTTATCCTCGTTGGTGAAAGGCATGTTGGTGCACATGTAGTTGATGCTCAGAATGTTGTTCTGGATGTTGTTCAAGGCAAACTGTGCCTCGTCGGCGATATCATCGTTCTCTTTGATGTACTCGATGGTTTGCTTGCGAAAGTCCTCTGCGGCCGTTTGGTATTCCTCATCGTTCGGTTCGGGCAATACCTCTGGGGCAATAGTCGTCAATCCCTGCAAGAAAGGTTTGGTCTTGGTGACCTTTTCCAGCTTGCAGCGTCCCATCGCCTGAATGATGGCCGTGACGTTTTGTCCGTGTCCCGGCATTTCCAGCACGCGCACCAATCGGGCGTACACACCGTAAGCGTACAAGTCTTTTTGATGCGGTTCTTCCACATCTGCATCTCTTTGGCAGAATATGGCGAATATGGTATTGGGGGCTTTCTTGGCTTTTTCAATCAGTTTCAGGCTGTTTTCGCGACCAATGAGAATGGGGCAGAGCACGCCGGGAAACATCACCATGTTGCGTGTTGCTAAGATGGGCACGTCGCCTTCTGTTTCTACATGAAAGAGATTTGAAATATCTCCTTCGAAATCGGCAATCATCTGGATAGATGGATTGTTCTTTTTACTCATATTTGTCTTTTCGTTATCGGTGTGCAAAGTTACTACTTTTTATTGACATGAGGGCCTTTGCACCGCTACATTTTATATTACTCATGTTTAATATGTGGTAAGATGCAAATATCATGCCAAGTCGTTGGCGGTAGCCCTTGCCATCCTGAATTGATGATGAGTTTGAGGGCGTTAAATCAAGCGCATAACATGAACTTTTCAATAGCATAGAGTTTGCCGCCAAAAGTCAATGGGATTAGGCATCAAAGTCAATGGGTTTGGGCGGCAAGGTCAATGGGTTTGAAATTCGTTTTGCAGGTTATTGATAATCAATGTGTTATCAAGGTGGGAGGTTTTTAGATTTTTGACGGTGATTTCCAAACATGAGAACCTCTCATTTTCATCTTTTTTGTGTAAATTTGCAGCATGAGTAACGAGTGGTTTCAGTTCAAACAATTTACCATCCGACAAGACCAGTGCGCCATGAAAGTGGGCACGGATGGCGTGTTGCTGGGTGCCTGGGCCAAGGGAGGACAGCGCATTCTTGATGTCGGGACGGGCACCGGACTCATTGCTTTGATGATGGCGCAGCGGTATGCTGCTTGCTTTGTTGAGGCTTTGGAGATTGACCGTGACGCCTGTCGGCAGGCAAAAGTCAATGTAGAGGCATCCCCATTTGCCGATAGGGTGAGGGTTCGGGAGGTGGCTTTGCAGCAGTTTGAATCGGTAAAACAATTTGACAGCATCGTTTCTAATCCACCTTACTTCGTAGAAGGTCTTCGCAGTCCGGATGCGAAGCGTTCCATGGCTCGGCACAGTGACACGCTTCCCTATGAAGCATTGTGCCAATCAGCCTACCGATTGCTTGCCAATGAGGGCGAAATGAGTGTGGTGCTGCCAGTTGAATCGGTTGAGAAATTCAGTACTTCAGCCGTGATTGCGGGATTTTATCTTCGAAAAAAATATTTGATAAAGACGGTTGCCCGCAAATCGCCTAAACGCTGTTTGATGGCATGGGTGAAGCGTCGTCCCGAAATGTTGGATGAGCAGACGCTGACACTGTTTGACGATGCGGGAGAAATGTCAGAATGGTATGCGAAATTAATGAACAATTTTTATTTGTAAAGAACGACTGTGACAGAACGGAGGCGCATGCCATACTTTAGTCATTTGAAACAAAAACGGCATCAGCCTGCGGGTTGATGCCGTGTTGGTTGGATGGCGTTCATGAGCATGTGGCCATGGTAACGGCCGCATGTGGCCATCATAGGTTTAATTTCTTCTGCAACACTTTGCTTAAGGCCTGTATGTGGCGCGTCTGTTTGGAGATGTCTTCGCGTACCACGTTGATTTCGTTGAACAGCTCGGCAGCGGCACTCTGAATGGCGTTTGGCTGTCGTTGACTCTTGTCAGCATCGGGGTTGATGATGATTTTGATACCCTTTTCCACCAGTTCGATGTCAATGTCTCTGCCCGTCATCACTGGGTCGCCATCGTAATGGATTACCCCTGGCTTGCTACGGTGTATGTGGAGTTTCTTTGAGGTGAAAGTCTTAATCTTGGAATTCTTATCCAACGTTTTGTTGAACATGTCGATGCTGATTTGTGGAGCCTCGATAATATCGAAGGGTTCCATGATAATCACATCCATCAGTCCGTCGCTCATCGATGCCTGTGGCGCGATGAAGGCATTGTTGCCATATTGCGATGCGTTGGCACAAGAGATGAGAAAGGCTTTGTATTTGCTCACACCATTCTCGGTGGTGATTTCGTAAGTCTCAGGTTTGTATTTGAGGCCTTCTTCCAATACCTTCTGAACATAGGTGATGGGACCGCGCTTTCCGCACTCAGCAAACTTCTGACTGACATAGGCATCGAATCCCATGCCGCAGGTACAGAAGAACGGGTAGCCGTTGATGATGCCGTAGTCGAAGTCATGGATGACGCATTTGTTGATGATTTCGATGGACTTCTTCACACTCATGGGAATGAGCATGTGGCGCGCCAGTCCATTACCTGAACCGCAGGGGATGATGCCCAGTGCCGTGTCTGAATGCACAATGGCGCGCGCCACCTCATTGATAGTGCCATCACCACCCACAGCCACGACAATATCCACATGAGAATCTTTGGCTTCAGTAGCCAATTCGGAGGCATGACCGGCATGATTGGTCGTAATGATTTCGTACTCAAACTGCTCATGGTCGAGCTTTGCGTCAATCATTTTGGGTATGCCGTCCTTGTCACTGGTTCCCGATATGGGGTTCATGATGAATCTTATCTTCTTCATCTTGTGTATTGTCTGTTATTTTAACGCTGTTGTTCCGAAAGACTTTTTCATTCATGCGAACATGATTCGCAAATGTACGACAATTCCAGTGATATATCCATTTAAATCTGGTAAAAAACTTAAATTTGGCGTTTTTAGTTGAGAAAGGAACAATTTATGTTATTATTTTTATATCTTTGCAGCCTATATTATTCATTATGGGTGGGACACCTATTTAAATATAATGGGACAATTACAAGAAAGATACAAGAATTATCGAGATCCTCAGAAATACATGGATGCTGGCGTGTATCCTTATTTCAGGGAAATAACCAGTAAACAAGGAACGGAAGTAGAGATGGGCGGACATCGAGTGTTGATGTTTGGCTCTAACGCTTATACTGGATTGACGGGCGATGAACGTGTCATCCGTGCGGCCAAGGAGGCCTTGGATAAATATGGTTCGGGCTGTGCAGGAAGCCGATTCCTCAATGGTACGCTTGATCTGCATGTGCAATTGGAGAAAGAATTGGCCACCTTCGTGGGGAAAGATGAAACACTGTGTTTCCCTACGGGGTTCTCTGTTAATCAAGGTGTGTTGGCCATGGTGGTGGGTCGCAACGACTATATCATCTGTGATGACCGTGACCATGCCAGCATTGTGGATGGACGTCGCTTGTCGTTTGCCACCCAACTGCGCTATAAGCATAACGACATGGCCGACTTGGAACGGTTGTTGCAAAAGCTTCCTTACGATGCTGTAAAGCTGATTGTGGTGGATGGAGTGTTCTCTATGGAGGGAGATTTGGCCAATTTGCCCGCTATTGTTGAATTGAAACGCAAGTATAATTGTTCCATCATGGTTGATGAGGCGCACGGATTGGGAGTCTTTGGCCGTCAAGGACGTGGTGTTTGTGACCATTTTGGATTGACCCACGAGGTTGACCTCATCATGGGAACCTTCTCAAAGAGTTTGGCTTCTATCGGCGGCTTCATCGCATCGGACAGCGACACCGTCAACTATCTGCGCCATACCTGTCGCACCTATATATTTAGTGCATCCGATACGCCTGCCGCAACAGCTGCCGCACGCGAAGCCCTGCGTATCATTCAGGCTGAACCAGAGCGGATAGAGCATCTTTGGCAAGTCACTCGCTATGCCTTGAAACGCTTTAAGGAAGAAGGTTTTGAGATTGGTGAAACGGAGAGTCCGATTATTCCTCTGTATGTGAGAGATATTGATAAGACCTTTATGGTGACCAAGTTGGCTTTTGACAACGGTGTGTTCATCAACCCTGTGATACCTCCAGCCTGTGCACCGCAAGACACATTGGTTCGTTTTGCACTGATGGCTACACATACTGAAGAACAAGTAGAGCGGGGTGTTCAGGCGTTGAAAAAAGTGTTTGTGGACCAAGGTATCATCAAGAAGTAGCACTTTTGCACCAAAATAATAACAGGGAAAGTAGATCATGCTTTCCCTGTTTTGGTTTACAGAGATTGATTGTAGCGTGCATGAGCCGTGTTAATAAACAATGTGTCGGGAACGTTCATTCTCAGAATTGTCACATTAATGACGCTAACAAGCGCAAAATTCCTTATGATTCATGCGTTCGTGAGCACTTTATGAAATAATTGTTTAAAAAATTTTGGGAATATAAAAATATATCTTACCTTTGCACTCGCAATTCAACAATGAACTGCAAGCGGGGTGTAGCGCAGCCCGGTAGCGCTCCTGTTTTGGGAACAGGCGGTCGCAGGTTCGAATCCTGTCGCCCCGACAACGATATAAAATACAATGTATTGGTCATCAATACATTGTATTTTCATTTATAGACGATTCTTTTATCCAAAAAGATTGGGAAATGAATGCTCAATTTAGCTCCACAGCATGTTTGAACATACAACGGATAGTTGTTATTGAATGCCTCGTTTGTTCAATGCTGCGGTGTATTTGGCTGCGTTGACTTTGTGTTCAGCGTATGTCTGTGCAAAGTTGTGTGTTCCGCTGAAGTCTTCTTTGGCACACATGTACAGGTAGTCGTGATGCGTCATGTTGAGCACAGACTCTATGCCAGCAATTGAGGCGATGCGGATGGGGCCTGGTGGCAATCCTGTGTTCACGTATGTGTTGTAGGGACTTTTGATGGTTAACAGCTTATTGTATATGCGCCTCAAACCAAAGTCTTTCCACGCAAATTTGATGGTAGGGTCAGCTTGCAGTGGCATTCCGTTGGGATATTCGGCATTGCGCAACATCAGTCGGTTATAGTACATGCCAGCAATCATGGGCTTCTCTCCATTGTTAGCCGTTTCCTCATCAACGATGCTGGCCAAGGTAATCACTTCGTTTGGAGATAGTTTCAGTCGCTGTGCTTTTGCCTTTCTATCGGCGTTCCAGAAGTTGTTGCTCTCTTTTTTCATCCGATCCAACAGCTTGTTCATGTTTACATTCCAGTAAATATCGTAGGTGTTTGGAATGAACATGCACGCAATGGTGGTGGTGTCGTAGCCGTATTTTTGGCATACGGTGTCGTTTTTCAAGGCGTTGGCCAACGTTGTACTGTCAAGCATCAGATGTTTTGCCAGTTCGGCCGACAAGCGCTCAATGGTCCTGACCGTAGGAATGGTAAGATTAACAGGCTCTTGCATGCCATTTTTCAGGTGCCTCAAAACCGTGAAAGCCCCTTCTCCCGACTTGATGGCATACCTACCTGTGCGAACGTTATCGGCATACTTGGTGTGCCTCATCAACGTGGTAAAACCATGAAGACTATGTTGACGGGCTATGGGAGATAGCTTGGCCACTACCGAGTCGACATTATCATCCGTGTCTATGTAGATATAGCTGGTGGTTTCTGAGGTCGAAAAAGCGCTGAAGAAATAGTAAAAGGTCAATCCGCATACCAGAAGAACGCAGATGGCCGCAGCAAGTAGATAGTAGTTTTTATGCTGTTTGTCCATGTTTTCAATTGCAAATGTGATTTGAATGCAAAGTTAGTTGAAGTTAGAGACAAGGCAAAATAATTGCGCATATATTTTGGTTTCTCATTCATGAACCCTGACTGCCAAACACAACCGTTTACACCACGTCTGGCAATAGCATTGAGTTTGGGCTCCAAAGTCATTGAGTTTGACCACCAAAGTCATTGAGTTTAACCTCCAAAGTCATGTGAATTGATTTGTGAACTTTTTAATTTGAGATTGCCGTTTGGTTGCTTGCTTTCGTATTCTGCTGATATCTTGTAAGTTAGCATAATTCCTCCTGCGCAATAACGAGTAGTTTATCGTCATATTTTCAATGAAATAATAAGGTTGAAAGATGTTGAACAAAAGAATATGACACAGTTTGCTTCACCCCTTACAATCGTCTGTTGAAGCCAGGACAGGAGCCATGAAAAACGTTCATTTGTTTGTCAATGCAACAAACAAATGCTACCTTTGTAGACAGAATCAGGGTTGACACAGATAATATATGCCCGATCGTTGATGAACGGATGGCTTTTCCTTCAGAAAGAAGAGGAAACTTCAATGGGAGTCAACCAACAGAACAAATTAAACACTCATAGGTTCATGAAAGAATACAGTACATATATTTTTGATTTAGATGGTACCTTGCTTGATTCACTTCAAGACTTATACATTAGTTGCAATGCGGCTTTGAAGATGCATGGCATGCCTGAACGAACCATTGGCGAGGTGCGAAAGTTTGTGGGTAATGGTGTGAAAAAACTCATGGAGCGCGCCATTCCCAACGGATTAGACAATCCCGATTTTGAGGTTACATACGCTGATTTTCGTCAACACTATTTGGTTCATAATCTTGACAATACCAAACCCTACCCAGGGATACTCGAGCTTTTAGCCAATTTGCACGCCCATGGTAAGAAGTTGGCTGTGGTCAGCAACAAGTTCTACGATGCCACGCAAGACCTTTGTCGACACTTTTTTAGCGACTATGTCACGGTAGCGATTGGTGAACGAGAAAACATCAAGAAAAAGCCGGCACCTGACACGGTGTTAGAAGCCTTGCGTCAGTTGGACGATGATGGCCGAGATGCAGTTTATATTGGTGACAGTGATGTAGACATAGCCACGGCACGCAATAGCAACATGCCTTGCATCAGTGTGTTATGGGGATTTAGAGATAAAGAATTTTTGTTGGAACATGGGGCTACCACCTTTGTTTCGTCACCAAAAGAGTTGATGCTTTAGGTCGCGGCAAGCACCCCTTATTCCATCAACCCCGTTTGGTAGAATTTCAATAAGCCAATATTTAATATCGCAAGGTACTTGGCTTGCAGTTCGTTTTGTTCTGCTGTCATGAGCTTGTTTTTGCCGTCTGTGAGTTCAACGATGTTGATGAGCTGCTCGTCAAACTTGGCTTTAAGCAGTCTGAAACTTTCCTCTGCGCTCTGTGTACTCACCTTGGCGGCCTTGAATCGGTTCTGGTTGTTAACGGCTTGCAGCCAATAGTCTTCGATGTTCGAGTACAACGTGGTTTGTTTGTCTTTCAAGTCGAGCATGTAGTTTTGCTTTTGCAACATGGCTTTGTTTACGGCTGTCTTTGCCTGTCTGTTGTCAAACAGCGGAATGCTCAATGAGATGCCAGCACCGATGTCAAAGTTGTTTTTCAGTTGGTTTCCCCATTGATAGTCGCTCATCGAAGTGGTGCTGGTGCCAACACCAGCGTTGATTCCGATGACGGGCAGTTTGCTGGCCTTCGCAATCTTCACACTCAGATTGCTGCTCTCGATGCCCAGCTGTGCATTTTGTATTTCAGGACGATAGTTCAACGCTGCCGAATAGACCGTTTTCACAGTGGGAATCGGTTGAAGGGCCATGGCATCGGTTGTGTGCGGTACGTCTATTTCAAACGTTTCTTCATCAACCAGTTGCAGAAGCTGCTTCAGCTGTCGCTTGTAGTTGCGCAAGTTGCTCTCAGCTTCAACCACATTATATTCGTCTTGAGCACGTTGGGCGGTAAGCTGCGCCATGTCGGCACGACTCATTTTCTGCACTTTCATAAATTCTTCGCCACGCTTTTCGTTTTGCACACTCGAGGCCAACATAGATTTGTTCACTGCGATGGCCTCGCTGGAATATAGTATTTGTACATACAGCTGTGCGATTTGCTCAATCAGTTGGTTGGCTATGGTCGCCGAGTCGAGTGCTGCTTGTTTTTCCGTCAGCTTGTTCAGTTTCACCGTGTTGGTGTTTCTACCACCGTTCCATACCGTCCAACTACCGTTCACACTGTAAGTTCCGTTGTAATACACCTTGTCAATTGAAGTCTGCACATAGCCTTCAGCGGCGATACCCGTTTGTGGCCATGGCCGATAAGTCACATTTTGAGAGGTGGCAGCGTTCAGCGATGGTAGCAGCGCAGCCTGGCTCTGCTTGGTGTCTTCAATGGCACTGAGATGTTTGAGCGAGGTCTTTTTCAACGAGATGTTGTTGGATAGGGCGTAATGGATGCAGTCTTTCAGTGACCACTTTCGCGCCTCAATAGGCGTTGACAATGACAAGAAGATGATTGCCAGAAGACAAGTTGTACAAATATTTTTCATACCGTGTTCGTTATGTTTTATCAGATTGCGCGGGAAGATGGGGTATTTATCCCCACATTCCATTGTTGTCTGTTAGACGACAAAAGTAATGAAAAAGTTTAGCAATTCTGTGATTTCATGTAAAATCAAACAGAAAACAGGGTGCAAAATTTGCTTGTTTCGAGCGAAAAATGTATCTTTGCAATAACAAACATGATACAACATGGGGGTTGTGTCGGTTTGATCGGGATACTCATCAATAAAAAAATGAAACCGAGAAGACTTCTCTTGCTAATGGCGGGCCACATAAATCCTTAGGGACTAAGCTGTAAAGCCGGTGGATTACAAAGGCGGAGAGCTCTCAAATCTTATCAAGTACGGAGTTTCATCACATCATCGAGCAACCCCTTTTTATGATACAAAGGCAGGTGCATTCCTGCCTTTTTAATTACACTTTAGCTTATGTTTTCCGGAATCGTAGAAGAAATGGCCACACTGGTTGCCATCGATCGAGATCAAGACAATATTGATTTCACCTTTAAATGCTCGTTTGTAGATCATCTCAAGATAGACCAAAGCATCAGTCACAATGGTGTTTGCCTGACGGTAGTTCGTTTGACTGACGACACCTACACGGTTACAGCCATGAGGGAAACCCTCATCAGAAGCAACCTGGGGCTGTTGAAAGTGGGCGACAGGGTGAATGTAGAGCGGTCGATGTTGATGAATGGCCGTTTGGATGGACACATCGTGCAAGGTCATGTCGACGGAACGGCGACGTGTGTGAACATGGAAGATGCCGATGGGTCAACCTATTTCACCTTTGAATACCCATTTGATAAGACGATGGCCAAGCGTGGTTACATGACCGTAGACAAGGGCAGCGTCACCGTGAACGGCGTTTCGCTGACCGTATGTGAGCCTACGGACAATAGTTTTAAGGTGGCCATCATTCCCTATACCCGAGAGAATACCAATTTCTGTGACATCAAGATTGGGTCTGTTGTTAACATCGAGTTCGACATCTTGGGCAAGTACATGGCGCGCCTCCTTCACTTCGACGCGTGAACATGGGGCTTTCCATCTATGATGAGCAACAGAAAAGCGTTCAGCTTTTATCGCATATTTCATTCAATACATATTTTATATAATGGCAACAGTAGACGACAAGAAAGTTATCTTCTCTATGGTGGGTGTCTCAAAGATTATCCCACAAAACCAAAAACAAGTACTCAAGGACATTTACCTGTCATTCTTTTATGGTGCTAAGATAGGCATCATAGGTCTGAATGGTGCGGGTAAGTCAACACTGATGAAGATTATTGCCGGGCTGGAACAACCCACACAAGGCGATGTGGTGTGGAGTCCTGGCTACTCTGTTGGTTATCTTCCGCAGGATCCTCCCCTCGATGCAGATAAAACAGTGAAGCAAAATGTGCAAGAGGGCGTGCAGCATGTGTATGACGCACTGAAAGAATACGATGAAATCAATGTCAAATTTGGCATGGAAGAGTATTATAGTGATCCTGACAAGATGGAGAAGCTGATGCAACGGCAGGCTGAAATACAAGATATCATCGATGCCACGGACGCATGGAACATGGATTCTAAACTGGATAGGGCCATGGCAGCCTTGCGTTGTCCTGCGGGTGACCTGCCTGTGACCAACCTTTCTGGTGGCGAACGTCGTAGGGTAGCACTGTGTAAGTTGTTGCTGCAAAAGCCTGATGTCTTGTTGCTGGACGAGCCAACCAACCATCTTGACGCCGAAAGCATCGACTGGTTGGAGCAGCATTTGCAACAATATGAGGGTACGGTGATTGCAGTTACGCACGACAGATACTTCCTGGACGATGTCAGTGAGTGGATTCTTGAGCTGGATAGGGGAGAAGGTATTCCATGGAAAGGCAACTATTCCTCGTGGTTGGAGCAAAAGACCAAGCGCATGGATCAAGAAGAAAAGACGGCATCGAAGCGACGTAAGACGCTTGAACGTGAGCTTGAATGGGTTCGCATGGCTCCAAAAGCTCGCCAAGCTAAAGGTAAAGCTCGTTTGAATTCCTATGAACAGATGTTGAATGAGGAACAGAAGACCAGGGAAGAGAAACTGGAAATCTTCATTCCTAACGGCCCACGATTGGGTAACAAGGTGATTGAGGCGCAGCATGTGAAGAAGGCTTTTGGCGAAAAAGTGTTGTTCAACGATCTCAACTTCATGCTGCCGCCGAATGGTATCGTAGGTGTTATCGGTCCCAATGGTGCGGGTAAGACCACGCTTTTCCGCCTGATTATGGGATTGGAACAGCCTGATGCTGGTACGTTTGAGGTGGGTGAAACCGTGAAAATGGTTTACGTTGACCAACAACACAAGGACATTGATCCCAATAAGACGGTCTACGAAGTGGTTTCGCAGGGCAATGAAACCCTCCGAATGGGTGGCCGTGACGTTAACGCTCGTGCCTACTTGTCGCGTTTCAACTTCTCCGGAACCGACCAAAACAAAATGTGTTCAGTGCTTTCGGGTGGTGAACGCAACCGTCTGCAACTGGCTTTGGCGCTGAAACAAGAAGGAAACGTGCTA
Organism: Hoylesella buccalis ATCC 35310; assembly: GCF_025151385.1. Classification (NCBI taxonomy): domain Bacteria; kingdom Pseudomonadati; phylum Bacteroidota; class Bacteroidia; order Bacteroidales; family Prevotellaceae; genus Hoylesella; species Hoylesella buccalis. The sequence goes on from NZ_CP102287.1 coordinate 160,304, forward strand.
TTGCTGGATGAGCCTACCAATGACATTGACGTAAATACGCTCCGTGCTTTGGAAGAAGGTTTGGAGTCGTTTGCAGGCTGTGCGGTAGTCATCAGTCATGACCGATGGTTCTTAGACCGTATCTGTACGCACATTTTGTCATTCGAAGGCAATGGTGAAGTGTTCTACTTTGAAGGAACTTATTCTGAATATGAAATCAACAAGGCCCGTCGATTGGGGGATGAGGAAATTAAAAAAGGCCGATACAGAAAGCTGATGGAAGACTAAACCCTCTATCCATACAACAAGCCACGATAGCATCTTGCATGAGATGTTACCGTGGCTTCTTCTTTTAGTACTTTTCTTCGGGTGTGCTTAATCGTCGGTTAGCTGAAGTAAGTCCCAGAATTGGTTGACGATATTGTCATACTCCTCCGACGTTACACGTCCACCACTTGACATGATGATGTAGGTTATTCCAGGCCATGTTTTACGCAATCCGTAGTCAACGAATCCCATTCGCTTATAAAACTCGTATCGTTTCTTACGCTGCTGGCTGTTGTCAGCGGGCTGTTCAACGTCTTCAATGTCAATCATCAGTCGCTCATCTTTATACTTTTCTAATAAACGTTGGATAATTTTCGTACCGATTCCTTTGCCTCGCTCACTGGGCATGACCGCGAAATAAAACAGCCAACTCAAATCATCATGATGATAAGTATAGGTCAGTCCTTTAAATTGGCCGTTTTCATCGTAAAATCCGAGGAATTTGATATCTGCTCTTTCTTGTAACAATAGCAATGCGTCGAACGGCAATCGCTCTACTTTCGGAAATGCCTCGACGTACAACTGCTTGACAAGCTCGATGTCCTTTGAATTTTTGTCTAACTCTTTGATTTCCATCATACAATGTACAAAGATACAAAATATTTGCAACAATAGCAATGACAGATCCTACTAATTGGGGGCTTTGCATGATTTTTGGCGCCGAAAAACAAGGGTAGGGCTTCAAATACTCTTTTTACTGTACCGAAAAAGTGCCATCCGCTCCTCGTGTATTTCGTGCATCCAATGATACTGTAAGTAGGACATACGCTGTAAAACGACAATGAGTTCGGCGAAACACCGAACTCATTATCATTTCACAGACTTGTATCGTGTGAGGAAAGTCAAAACCAGCGTCAGCTGTAAAGCGTGATTCGTCTTGCGTTTTTGTATCGCTGGAATCAACTGTCAGCCTCACCTGTCTGCGTAAAATTGCTGTCTTATTCTGCAGCAGCAGGAGCCTCTTCTGTAGTAGCCTCTGCCTCTTCTGTAGTAGCTTCAGCCTCTTCTTCGGCAGCAGCTTTTGCTTCTTCAGCCTGTGCAGCAGCCTTCTTCTCAGCTACCTTCTTAGCGATTTCTGCATTAATCTTCTTTTCTGCTTCAAGTTCTTTTGCTGCTGCATCCTTCTTAGTCTGAGCTTCAATCTCAGCCCTTGTTTGCAATCCTTTGTCCTTGTCTTGTTTCCAAGCGTCGAATTTGCTTTGCATAGCAGCCTCGTCGAATGCTCCCTTCTTTACACCGCCACGCAGGTGCTTCATGAGATACACACCCTCGCGCTTGAGAATGTTACGAGCTGTGTCTGTGGGTTGTGCGCCAACCTCAAGCCAGTAAAGAGCTCTGTCAAAATTCAAATCTACAGCTGCTGGATTCGTATTGGGATTATACGTTCCAATCTTTTCAATAAATTTACCATCTCGTGGTGCTCTTGAGTCAGCGATTACGATGCTATAGAAAGCATAGCCTTTGCGTCCGCCGCGCTGCAATCTAATCTTTGTTGCCATTTTTTTGTTTTATTATTTTTAGGTTTGAATTGATGCCGTCAACTCGTGACAGCGGGTGCAAATTTACGATAAAAAGCTTATCTGTCGAAATATCAACTCCTTGAAAGGTGTTTTGTTAAACAATATTAACAAAATTATACATAACCAGCCAGTCATCATGCTGCATACATGGGATAACTGGCTGATAGATTACACGGCTGGATGTTGCCTCGTACCTTCTCCGGAAGGGTTGATAAGGGCTTACATCACCCCGTCTTCACGCAATTTTTCTTGCCATTTCCAGGCTGATGCCAGCACGTCTTCAATGGGTGTGTCGGCCTTCCAACCCAACACTTGGTTGGCTTTGTCCACGTTGCCCCATACTTTTTCGATGTCGCCTTCACGCCGTGGGCCGAACTTCCAATTGAGTTTTACCCCCGTTGCTTTCTCAAATCCCTCAACGATTTCAAGCGTTGATTCGCCTCTTCCCGTGCCGATGTTGAAAATTTCTATGCGATCGGCGTCTTCTTCCAACACCCTTCTCATGGCAGCGACGTGCGCCTTGGCCAGGTCTACCACATAGATATAATCGCGAATGCACGTTCCGTCGGGTGTGTCATAATCGTTTCCGAAGATGGTCAGCTGCTTGCGAATGCCCATGGCCGTTTGCGTTACGTATGGAATCAAATTGTTTGGCACGCCGTTGGGCAACTCGCCAATCAGGGCAGATGGATGCGCTCCAATGGGGTTGAAGTATCTCAAGATGATGCTCTTGATAGCTGCGCCACTGTGAATATAGTCTTGTATGATTTCTTCGTTAATCTGTTTGGTGTTACCGTAGGGCGAAAGTGCCTTTTGAATGGGTGCTTCCTCCGTCACAGGGAGGTTCTCCTTGGTGGGCTGACCGTACACGGTACAACTGCTTGAGAAGATGATTCCCTTGACGTGATACTTGGGCATCAGCTCCAGCAAGTTGATCAAAGAGGTGATGTTGTTTCTGTAATACATCAAGGGTTTCTCCACACTCTCACCAACGGCCTTGGAGGCAGCGAAGTGGATGATGCCGGCAATGTTGTCATATTTTTTGAAAACAGCTTCCGTTTCTTCTTCATTGCACAGGTCTATCTTCTCAAAGCAGGGGCGTGTTCCTGTAATTTTTTCGATGCCATCAAGGACTTCAATCTTTGAGTTGGAAAGATTATCTACAATAACAACGTTGTAGCCCGCCTGTTGTAGTTCAACCGTTGTGTGTGAACCGATAAAGCCAGTTCCGCCAGTGACAAGAATCGTCTGTTTCATCTCTATGCTAAATTTGAGTCGTTTATAAATATGTGTCTTGCAAAGGTAGAAAAAAATCCCGAAACATAGGCTGGATGTACTAAAAAATCGAAAGAGAATATCTGTTGTCAAAATGAAAATCACGCTGATACCTGCGAATGATTTTTCTTGACACCCAACCTCTTCATGCTTGGCTTATTTGTCAACGACCTTACACCTCGTCGCAAATACGCCAAATATGAGCGGGTTTTGAATGTGGTTGATGGACAGAATGTTACAGTTTTGGAGGCTGGTTTTTTCCCCATTTTACACGGTTTTTTAAGTCAAAAGCAATGCTCTAAAGGTGTTATTTGCATGCTTTTGTGCAGATAAGTAATGTGAATTGGCCGCTAAAGTGATGCATCTTGAGAGGTAAACACATTGACTTTGCGCCAAAATGCCATTTTTCTTGCACGATGAACTCCTGTATGCATCCTCCAAGCCTATTGATTTTTTCTAGATTGAAGATTTACAAGTGCCGTTTTAATGGCGAAATTTGATAAAAAATATCAACAATAGGTGCGACCTTCATGCTTTATCGTTCACTTAATTTTATTCCACCTAAATTGGGCATGAACATTTCTTTATATATATATGTCATCAATACTGGAAGAGTTAACGCATCTACTGACAAAGTTGGCAAATAACAGATTTGACAGGCAGCAGACTGACAAAAGTGGCAGACAGCAGACTGACAAAAATGACATGCGGCTGAGTTGGCACGTTTTTCGCATGGAAAGGGTGAGTCTTGTAGTTTGATGTTCTGAAGATATTGATCATCTCTCAAGATACATGAATAGAATATAGAAGAACTTAAAAATTATTATTATGAAAGTTAAACCATTAGCAGACAGAGTGTTGGTTGCTCCAGCACCAGCAGAAGAGAAAGTAGGTGGAATCATTATTCCCGACACCGCAAAAGAAAAACCATTGCATGGTAAGGTGGTAGCCGTGGGTAACGGTACGAAAGACGAAGAGATGGTTCTCAAGGAAGGAGATGAGGTGCTATACGGAAAATATAGTGGCACGGAATTAGAATTTGACGGTGACACCTATTTGATTATGCGTCAGAGTGATGTTCTTGCTGTGGTCAAGTAAATTTCGCACAGGTGCATTTTTTATGATTAACATACTATAGAACCAATATAAATACAGAATATAAAAATTATGGCAAAAGATATTAAATTCGATGTTGAAGCAAGAGACTTGCTCAAGCAGGGCGTTGACAAGTTGGCGAATGCAGTAAAAATTACACTGGGGCCTAAGGGTCGCAACGTTGTGATTGAGAAGAAGTTCGGTGCTCCGCAAATTACCAAGGACGGAGTGACCGTAGCAAAAGAAATAGAGCTGGAGGATGCATTTGAAAACACTGGTGCACAGCTTGTGAAGAGCGTTGCATCTAAGACGGGTGACGATGCTGGTGACGGAACCACAACGGCAACCATCTTGACACAGGCCATTGTGTCTGAAGGTTTGAAGAATGTGACCGCTGGCGCCAACCCCATGGATTTGAAGCGTGGTATTGACAAGGCTGTTAGTGCAGTGGTTGAATATATCAAGGCACATGCAGAACAAGTTGGTGACAATTACGACAAGATAGAACAAGTGGCTACCGTATCTGCTAACAACGACGCAGAGATTGGTAAACTCTTGGCCGACGCTATGCGCAAGGTGAGCAAGAACGGTGTAATCACCATCGAGGAGAGTAAGAGCCGCGATACCAACATCGGCGTGGTAGAGGGTATGCAGTTTGACCGCGGATATCTGTCAAGTTACTTCGTGACTGACACGGACAAGATGGAGAGTGTGATGGAAAATCCATACATCTTGATTTACGAAAAGAAGATATCCAACATTAAAGAATTCTTGCCTATCTTGCAGAATGCAGCCGAAAGTGGCCGCCCATTGTTGGTCATCGCAGAGGATGTAGATTCTGAGGCATTGACAACGTTGGTAGTGAACCGCCTTCGTGCCGGCTTGAAGATATGCGCTGTTAAGGCTCCTGGCTTTGGCGATCGCCGTAAGGCCATGCTGGAAGACATCGCCATCTTGACAGGTGGTGTGGTTATCAGCGAGGAAAAGGGCTTGAAACTCGAGCAGGCTACCCTCGAAATGTTGGGTTCTGCTGAGAAAGTTACGGTCAACAAGGACTACACAACCGTTGTTAACGGTGGTGGACAGAGCGAGAATATCCAGGCTCGTATCAATCAAATCAAGGCCGAGATTGAAAATACCACAAGCTCATACGATAAGGAGAAGTTGCAAGAGCGCTTGGCTAAACTCTCTGGTGGCGTAGCCGTTCTTTATGTAGGTGCTAACAGCGAGGTTGAAATGAAGGAGAAGAAAGATCGCGTTGACGATGCTCTGTGTGCAACCCGCGCAGCCATTGAAGAAGGTGTTGTGGCCGGTGGCGGCATCACTTACATCCGTGCGCTCGACGCATTGAAGGGTGTGAAGGGTGTGAATACTGACGAACAGACTGGTATCAACATAGTAGAACGCGCTATTGAAGAGCCACTTCGACAGATTGTAACCAACGCTGGTGGCGAAGGTGCTGTTGTTGTTGACAAGGTACGTCAGGGCAAAGATGACTATGGGTACAATGCTCGTACCGATTCTTACGAGGACTTACGCAAAGAGGGTATCGTAGATCCGGCGAAAGTTGCTCGTGTTGCACTGGAGAATGCCGCATCTATTGCAGGCATGTTCTTAACTACTGAATGTCTTATTGTTGACAAGCCAGAGGAAAAACCAGCTATGCCGGCAGCGCCAGGAATGGGTGGCATGATGTAAATATCAATTTGATTAAAATAAACGAGAGGGTGTGTCTATTTGTAGGCACACCCTCTTATTTTATGCATATTGTATAAAAAATGCGTTTTTTTATATCAAAAAATTTTGAAATCAAAACCAAAACATATATCTTTGCAACCTAAATACGAAAATATTGATTAAAGTGTTAAGTAGATAAGATATTTTTGATTTGTTTTAGTAGATTAGTTTTTAAGTAGTTTGTTTTTTTAAATCGGATGTCGGGATGACATCCGATTCTTTTTTTAGGTAGACCTTTCCACATCCCTTTGGCTGTTCTTGGGAGAGGATATATTTTTCTTTTCCTGCCCGTTCATCCGTTTTTTCACTAAAAAATGCTTAATTTTGTCTTGTCATTCTGTCTATATCACCTTTCATCAACGAGCGTGTTACGGTTCAATGTGCTGTAAACCCGTGGTGCAAAGGGGAGAAGAATTGAAATATATGGAGAAACTTATAGAACTTTATGCACAATGGGCGGGTGAGAAACCTTCCACTATAGAGAAGTTGGAAGGGGCTGGCAGCAATCGTGTTTATTATCGTTTCGGCAACAAATCAGGCCAATCGGTGATCGCAGTGATAGGTACCAGTCGTGATGAAAATCATGCGTTCATTTATCTCACGGAGCATTTTACGGTCAAACAGCTTCCGGTTCCTCAGATTTTGGCTGTTAGTGACGATGAACTGAGGTATCTTCAGACCGATTTGGGACATACTTCGTTGTTTGATATGCTGAAAAGTGCCCGTGATGCTGGCGGCAGATACACGCAAAAAGAAAAGCAGCTGTTGACCAAAACGCTTCAAGCATTACCCGAAATGCAAGTTAGGGGAGCCGTTGGACTCGACTTTCAGCAATGTTATCCACAACCCGAATTCAATGTAGAAAGCGTGTTGTTTGACCTGAACTACTTCAAGTATTGCTTTCTGAAAGCGACAGGAATCGATTTCCACGAGCTGATGTTAGAGGCCAACTTTCGTATGTTTGCCAAGGATTTGACGGCAGAACCAGCGGAATGTTTCCTGTATCGAGATTTTCAAGCACGCAATGTGATGCTTGACAACGATGGTAATCCCTATTTTATTGACTACCAAGGAGGCAGAAAAGGGCCATACTATTATGACTTAGCGTCTTTCCTATGGCAGGCATCAGCTAAATATCCTTTTAAATTACGTCGTGATTTGGTGTCCGCTTATTATGAGTCTTTGAAACAATATACGGAAGTTCCGTCGAGTAGACACTTCGTAGAGCGATTGAATCTCTTTGTGTTGTTTCGCACGTTACAGGTCTTGGGCGCATACGGCTTTCGTGGATATTTCGAACGGAAGAAACATTTTATTCAATCTATTCCAGCAGCCATGCAGAATCTTCGTGAGCTTATTAAGCTTGGCGAGCATGTTTTTCCCTATCCATACATGATGGGCATCCTCAAAGAGATGACGGAGTTGCCTCAATTTGCCAACAAAGAGGAGAGAAAAGTGAAGAGAACTGATGGCTTCAAGATTACGGATAACAATATATTTAAGGCCAATCCGGTGGATGGACCCGCCACTTTTTCGAAATATGATGATAGAGGTGAGCTGATTGTTCGTGTGAACAGTTTTTCTTATCACAAAGGTATTCCCGAAGATCCCACAGGAAATGGGGGCGGATATGTGTTTGATTGTCGGTCAACTCACAACCCCGGACGATACGAACCTTATAAGAATTTGACGGGTTTGGATGAGCCTGTGATTCGTTTCTTGGAAGATGATGGCGAGATACTCGTCTTCCTTGATAATGTTTACCAACTGGCCGATCGTCACGTGGCACGATACATTGAGCGGGGATTTACCAGTTTGATATTCTCATTTGGCTGCACAGGCGGACAGCACCGCAGCGTATATTGCGCGCAACATTTGGCAGAACACATTCATGATAAGTTCGGAATAGAGGTTAGAATCAACCACCGTGAACAGAAAATAGAGAAAACGTTGGAGGCAAAGTAGCTTTTTTTAGGACGACAAGTTAAATACCTGCTGGTTTTGACAGCGTTGAGTGAGAGAGATAAGTAATGATGAATGAAGATAAAGATATGATGCAAGCAATGATTTTAGCAGCTGGATTGGGAACCCGACTCAAACCGCTGACCGACCATGTGCCAAAGGCTTTGGTGGAAGTTGGGGGAGAACCTTTGCTCAAACAGGTGATATTCAAGTTAAAAGATGCGGGTTTTAGTCGTATTATTGTCAATGTGCATCATTTCTCAGAGCAAATTATTCAATACTTAGAGACAAATCATTATTTTGGTTTAGATATCCTTATCAGCGACGAAACCACCCAGTTGCTCGATACGGGAGGTGGTATTAAGGCTGCAAAGCGCTTGTTTGGGGACACCAGAATATTGATTCATAACGTTGATATACTAAGCAATATCAACCTTCAACGCTTTTATTTCGCGCATAAGGAGGCAGCGGCAACCTTGCTGGTCAGCGAGCGTAACACCAATCGTTACTTGCTTTTTGACGACGATATGCGCTTGGTTGGTTGGACGAACGTGAACACTGGCGAGTTTCGTTCGCCCTATCCAAACTTGAATGTGGCACAGTACAAGAAGCTTGCCTTCGCTGGTATTCACACCTTTTCACCACAGTTGTTTCCATGGATGGATGCTTTTCCTGACCGTTTTGGCGTGATTGATTTCTATTTAAGCGTGTGCAATCAGGTTCCCATCATTGGACATGTAGAGTCAAACCTCAGGTTGATGGATGTTGGCAAGCAAGAAACGCTGCATACAGCTGAACAGTTTATGCATCAATTGTGAGCAGACGTTTCACTCCAGTCAACTCTCATTACCTATAATGGAAGTACAGCTGTAAAACAATCGCCGAACAACTGGCTAATTCCTTGTGGTTCTTTTTTGAAAATACCATAGATGGTACTGCCGCTTCCACTCATGGCTGCATACACAGCTCCTTGCTGGTAGAGCTGCTCTTTGATGTGCTTCAACTTCGGATACAACTTGAATACGGGTATTTCAAAGTCATTCATCAGTTCGTTTTTCCACGTTTCTATGGGCTGACTGATGATGTCACGACAGCATTTGGCAGGTTGTTTCACCTCAATTTTGGCATAAGCATCTTTGGTTGAAACGGCTATATCGGGCTTAATCAGTGCGAGATAACACCCATTAAGATTTCTTTTTGGTAACTCAGTCGGCACGAGTTGGGCACCTATTCCCGTTGCAAACGAAGGCTTAGCGGTGATGAAGAAGGCGCAATCGGCACCCAATTGGGCCGCATATTGCTCCATGTCAGCGGTGGTAAGATTGAGTTTGAATTGCTCATTGAGCAGCCTGATCATGAAAGCAGCATCACTCGAGCCGCCTCCTAAGCCCGCTTGTGAGGGGATTTCCTTATAAAGATGAGCGTGAATACGCGGTAGTGGGAAGTCTTTTGCCAGCAAATGGTAAGCCTGGATGACGAGATTGTTATCTTCGTGAACATCGACTGCCCTTCCTGTTATCTTCAAATCGCACGGATTATCGGACGGAAACTGTTCGTCCATGCGTGTTATTTCAAGCGTGTCGTGCAACGGAATGGGGAAGAACACGGTTTCTATGTCGTGGTAACCATCTGGCCGAACGCCTACTACGTTAAGGCCTAAATTGATTTTGGCACATGGAAATGTAATCATGTAGCAATGGGTTGATATACAAAATGCAAATGCCAACAAACAGCATAAACTGCGTTGTTGGCACTTTTATAGTTGAATTTATTTTTTTGAATTCTTGATTTTCTCCACGTATGCATCGATGGCAGCTACGGCAGTGATGTTTACAATGTCGCGCACAGAACATTCAAAGTCGGTAAAATGGATTGGTTTTTTCAATCCCATTTGTATCGGACCAATGATTTCTGCATCCGAATTGAGGGCTTGCAGCAATTTATAACTGCCGTTAGCACTGCTCATGTTTGAGAAAATCAGCGTGTTGACGTTCTTACCCTTCAAGCGAGTGAATGGATATTTGTCGTCCCGTAATTTTTTGTCCATGGCAAAATTAACCTGCATTTCGCCATCTACAGCCAAGTCAGGGAACTCTTGTTGCATTTTTTCTACGGCCGCATGAACCTTTTGTGGACTTCCAATCGTGTCTGTTCCAAAGTTGGAATAGCTAATCATCGCCATGACTGGCTTGTCATTGAAGAATCTTACAGCGTCAGCACTGAGGCGCGCAATGTCATACAGCACATTCTCGTCTGGGTGCCTGTTAATCAAGGTGTCAGAGATGTAGTAGATGCCTTTTTTGGTATCAAGGATGTGCATGGTGGCAAAAGTTTTGTATCCAGGACGAATGCCTATCACTTCTTTGGCCACCTTGATGGTGTTCGAGTATTTTGTGTAGAGTCCTGTGATGAAGCCATCTGCATCACCATTTTCAACCATTGACATGCCAAAATAGTTGCGCTCGTACATCTTGTCGTACGCTTCTTCGAAGGTATACCCTTGTCGTTCAAGCTTTTCTGACAGGTGTTTAGCAAACTTCGCGCGCTTTCCTTGTTCCTTATCTGCGCGCATGTCTATGATTTTGATTCCCGTGAGGTCAAGTTTCAGTCTGTTAGCCAGTCGGTTAAGCCTGTCAGGGTTTCCCAACAGAATAGGAAAGCAAATGCCTTCTTGCTTCGCCTGCACGGCAGCTTTCATCATGGTGGGGTGGCCTCCTTCTGCGAACACAATGCGCTGCGGATGCCGAGCGGCTGTGGCATGCAGCGTTCTCGTAAACTTAGACTCCTGTCCGAGCAACTGCTTCAAATTCTCCTTGTACTTATCCCAGTTCTTGATAGGTGTCCTGGCCACACCACTCTCTACGGCTGCTTTGGCAACAGCCGCACTTACTGCTGTGATGAGGCGTGGGTCTATGGGCTTTGGAATGAAATACTTGGGACCAAAACTCAAGTCGTTGATGTGGTAAACTTCATTGACCACATCCGGAATGGGTTGTTTGGCCAGGTCGGCTATGGCATGTACGGCGGCCATCTTCATTTCCTCATTGATAGCCTTGGCATGTACATCCAGCGCACCACGGAAGATGTATGGGAAGCCGATAACATTATTAATCTGATTGGGGTAGTCGCTGCGACCGGTCGACATGATGACGTCTGGCCGACTGTCAAGGGCATCTTCGTAGCTAATTTCAGGCACGGGATTGGCCAATGCGAACACGATAGGATTGGAAGCCATCGAACGAATCATGTCTTTGGATAGAATATTGCCTCTTGACAAACCCACAAAGACGTCGGCATCCTTAAGGGCTTCCTCCAAAGTGTGTACGTCCTTCCGGTTGGTAGCGAATATCGCTTTTTCTGGGTTCAGGTCGGTACGGTCTGTTGTAATCACTCCGTGCGAATCCAGCATCAGGATATTTTCTTTCTTTACCCCCAAAGCTACATACAATTTGGTACAGCTGATGGCAGCGGCTCCTGCGCCATTGATAACCAATTTGGCTTTCTTAATGTCTTTGCCGGCAACCTCTAAAGCGTTCTTCAGACCCGCCGCTGATATGATGGCCGTGCCATGTTGGTCGTCGTGCATCACGGGGATGTCGAGATTTTTCTTCAGCCTTTCCTCTATGTAGAAACATTCCGGTGCTTTGATGTCTTCCAGATTGATGCCGCCAAACGACGGTGCAATCCTTTCAACGGTCTCACAAAACTTCACGGGGTCTTTCTCGTTTACCTCGATGTCGAATACGTCAATGCCGCCATATATCTTGAACAGCAAGCCTTTGCCTTCCATCACGGGCTTACCACTCATGGCACCAATGTCCCCCAAGCCCAGCACTGCCGTGCCGTTGGAGATCACTGCGACCAAGTTTCCCTTGTTGGTATATTTGTAAGCGTCATTTTCATTGTTCTGAATCTCAAGACACGGATAGGCCACGCCTGGTGAATAGGCCAAGCTCAGGTCTGTTTGTGTTCTGTATGGTTTGGTCGGTTTTACTTCAATTTTGCCGGGACGTTCCCCCTCATGGTAAGCAAGAGCTGCTTCTTTGGTAATTTTTAACATTGGATTATAGTACTAAATGGAGGGCGAAAAGGGCATGAATTTAATAAAAATCTACCCAGCTGTCTCTCCCAATGATTAAACGTTTTATTAGTTGATAACGGAACAAAGTTAAGAAAAAACCATTAAAGAATAACAAGTTTTTATGCTTTTTTGTATCTTTGCGCCGTTATGGTAAAAGGAATGAATAGAGTGATCGGTCAAACGCCTTATCGACAAGAGTTGCGTGAGCGTATATTGAAAGCAGACATGAGCGAATTTTTCGAGAAGGGCATCAGGGCGGTCAAGATGGATGACATAGCCAGGAGATTATCCATATCCAAGCGCACGGTGTACGAGATATACAGCAACAAGGAGGAACTGCTGCTGGAAGGCATGAAAGCTGCCGAGCAAGAATTTGATGAGCACATGAAGAATTTCAGTGAACAGGACAACCATCATGTCATGGATATATTGATTGAATTCTACAATTGCCAGGCCCATCGTTTGTCAGAGATTTCTCCGCTATATTTTGATGAAGTACAAAAGTACAAGCGTGTGCAAGCTTATCTTGAGAACAAGCATAAGAAACGAGATGAAGATGCGTATAACTTTATTGACAGAGGCGTAAAAGAGGGCTTCTTTAGGCCAGACACTAATTATCACATCGTTGTGGAAGTAGCGCGTGAAGCCGTACGTTTTGCCATGACCAGTCAACTGTATAAGGAACATGGCCTACAGATAGTCTTTCGTAACATCATTTTATTATTCATCCGTGGCATTTGCACGCTCAATGGATTAAAGATGCTCGAACGCATTGAATGACGAGTAGGAGAGGCCGTTGTCATTTCTCAATAAGGCGTTTCTCATGCCTGCTATAATGGCATTGAACCCTTTGGTAAGCAGGTGCTTGATGATGAATTTATCTTGACAACAGCCCGCTTATATTTCGCTTATTGATGAATCAACCTTCCATTGATTCGAAATACGGCCAAAATGAGAGTGATTTGTAGTTGGTTGATAATGAATGATTTGCAGTTATTGATAAGCATCTTTGCTCCTTCTGAAGTTCATCTCGGCCGCAAAAGCAATGCTCTATGCCTCCAATCTCCATGCTTTTGGCAGCTTAGATCATGAAGATTGACCGCCAATATGGTGCTAAGTCAGGCTATTTTTGCATCGTTTAAGCTGAAAATTCGGTTTTTCTAACCAAGATATGGCATGTTTGCATACCATCTGCCTATCGATTTTTTCTAGATCAGCAATTATTCATAACCGTTTTATTGTCATTTTATAGGACAAAAATAATGAACGAACTTTTTGAGTAGCAGCAGATTGAGAGTAGTGTGAGGTTCGCCATCAAATGACCAACTGTGTTTGTTAAAAAATGCTAACTTCTACTGAAACAAGCCGTTTCATCGCCTTACTCTCAATCAAAATGATTACTTTTGCAGTCGATTATCGGTTCCGTAGCTCAGTTGGATTAGAGCAACAGCCTTCTAAGCTGTGGGTCTTGGGTTCGAACCCCAACGGAATCACTTGAGAACAACAAAAAACAACGAAAACCAAATTCATAACTAATTGGTATTCAATGTTTTATCTGCTATTAGGATAGCGTAATATCACTTTACAAAAAAGGAGCAAAAAGGCACAAAAAGGAACATTTTGGTACATAATCCGTACCAAATTCGTACCACTGCTCGTACCATTTTGCTGTTTTGAGGTTGTAAAAATAATGATAAAGTGATATGAAAACAATACCAAGTACAAGAGTCGTTTTTAATAGACATAATACTGCATCAAGAACAAATACAGCAGCTGTCTACATTGAAGTATCTTACCAAGGAAAAAGAAATTTCTATAATACAGGAATAAAGGTTAAGATAAATCAGTTCAGAAATAATCGTATCTGCAACTGTGGACATCAGAAGGAATATAATGAGCGCATTGACACCATTCGCAACTCAATTGATGACTACATCAACTCTAAACTTGAGAACAGGGAGCCATTCGCGCTTGATGGTCTGAGAGAATACATGGAGAACAATGGGTGCGCATTGCAAAAGGATGCTTTCCTTACATTCATGTATCAACGTATTTATGAAAGACAAATATCGGAAGGTACACGAAAGGGACATCTGTCCGTATATAACATTCTAAAAAGGTGGGGAAAGATAAAGGAGTTCTCTGATGTTAATCAGCGAAACATTTTATTGTGGAATGATTTGTCAACGAAGAATGCTATTAAGACAAAGTCCATATACAACTATCACAAAGTGCTGAAAATCTACATCCGTGAGGCAAAGATCTTCGGATATATACAAAACAATCCTTACGATGTTCTACATTTTAAGAGATGTGAATGTACCGACCGTAAATACCTATCAATTGATGAGTTAAACAAATTTAAGTCCGTGGAGCTGAAAGAAATACCACTTATCAAAGCCAGGGATTGCTTCTTGTTCCAATGCTATACAGGTTTGGCATATACGGACATGGCTCATTTCAATTTTGAAGAAATGGCAAAGTTTGTGGACGGTGCCTATCGTGTCAAAGAGGAACGTGTCAAAACAGGGAACAAATATAACATCACGTTGCTTCCTCCTGCTATGGATATTCTAAAAAAATATGACTACAAATTACCAGTGCAATGTATGCAGGTATATAATAGAAATCTGCAAGCCATACAATATAGGGCTGGCATAGAAACAAGGTGTAGCAGCCACGTTGGGCGTCATACGTTTGCTGTCATCTGCCTGAATAACAACGTCCGTATCGAGGTGGTCAAAGAGTTCTTAGGACATAAGGACATAAAAACTACGGCTATTTACGCAAAAATTGTAGACAAGACGGTTAATAAGGCATTCGATAATCTAAAAAATGCTTTCTAATAATAAAGATTTTAGTGTAATCTGTTTTGTTGATTAACAAAACGCACTATCTTTGCAAATACAAAAGTGCCGACAAGGACTTTAATCGAATTGTTAGCACTCTAAAAGAAAATCGGTAGAGTTCCCGCCCTCTTGCTCTGCCGATTTCTTTTTTTTATGTAAAAAGTCCGTCCGAATAACACTCAAATACTTTTTTCATGAATTAGTGTTTAATCATGACTGACCCTCACTCTTATCCGCTTTCTCTTTGGTTTAATTACCATATCATCTTTATCATAAGATTTCTTTATCAAAATGCGGCTTGACCTGCTTTCTGCCTTTTTCTTGAGCAACATTTCTTTCTTCGCTCTTCGTTTTGATATTCTTTCTTCAGTCTTCTTTTTACGCTCTGCCTTTTCCTGATTAAGAAGTAATTGCTCCTGCACTTTTTTCATTGACTTTACGATGGTGTTCTGTACCTTTTCTATCACGAACTCCGCTGTTTCCTCCATTCTGATGAACACGGGAAAACAGGTTCTGCGATGCGTGTCATAAAACAAGGCATCATCCTCGCCTGTCATCTTAATGGCTATGCGGTGAACTGGCACCCACAGGTTGCAATGTCCCTCACCTTTACCATTCAATACATACTTGATATTGTTCTCTCGGAGAAACTGCATGACGGCAGTTAGCTTTTCTGAATTTTCCATGATTTGTATATTTATTAAGCTACATAGATGATTATTTCGTATTTTTATGCTTTTTAGGTTGTCGCTCCACCATTTTTTTTGCGCTTTCATGAAATACTTACATAGACACACAGATTTGTTTTCATGCATTGGTATCTCATCTTTTAAGATGATTTATTCCAATAGGGATTGTGAAAGAACTGTTGCAACATCCGTTTAAACATGTGTCAAAATCGGCATTTTTGTTTTTTTTTGCGGCAAATTTTATAATAAGAAAGTTTTTTTTTGATGTTTTCTCTATCTTTTTCTTTCTTTCTTTTTCTCTCTTATCTATATACTATAGAATATAGTAAGCCCTTTATATATAGTGTTCATTTGGAAAATGGCGCAAAAAAATAATTAATCATAAATTTCATGCAACTGATAATAATTATTTACCATGACTTTGAATTGAAGTTCTGTTTCTGAAAGGTGTGGCATCGTTTTCTTTATCTCTTCTACCATCTTTCGAGCAGACATCACGAATTTTGTGCAAACTCGTTTTGCATGATTCCAAATCACATATCTGAACCGCACTCCATCATCATTCAGCTTTGTATATGTCACTGGCACACACTTGGCGTAATAGGGCATTCTCGTTTTTTTATTGATGGCTTTGAATGAGTGTGGCTCACCTGCCTTGCATCGCTCTATCCGCATTTCTGTTCTCGAAAAGATACCTCTCTCTACAAGATCTTTCAATATCCTGTTTACCTTAATTCTGCTCAACCCAGTTTTCCTTGCTACGCTTTCCTGCGTGATAGTGCGAGTTCCACAAGATAGGTTGTCAATCTTTCGACCGCCCTCTGTTGACTTATACTCAGAATCATCATCGTATTCCTTGCGTACAAGTGCTTCCTCGATTAAACGAACTAATTTGGCAAGTGGTAAGGTGCGCCTGTCTTCTCTCTTTTCGGAAAGATAACACTGCGGTACCTCTATTGTGAAAACATCATCTGCGTAATACTTCGTCTTGTAATTCCTGCGTGGCTCATGTCCTACCTTGTCTTTACAAGATTTGGCAAACAAACGGTGTTTCTTGTCAGCAAAATGAAACAACTCCTCATCCTTACGCATATTAACTTCCAACTTCTTGGCAGTCGTAAAGCTAATATGATAAAACTGCATGAGGGTCTTCGTACTGAAATCGTATAATATAGAATTGGCAAAGGCGAACTTCATACCGAGCCATGCAGCAAGAACTTCTTTCTCGTCCTTACTGAATCTTCTACTGTCAGTCAGTCTTCTCGGCATGTTAAAACACCGCCTTTTCATTGTTATATGATATAATTAATGAGTTGTTATCTTTTAATATGTCTGCAAAAATAGAAAATAATCTAACACGAACAAAGATAATGCAACGAAAATATTAGAAAATAATATATATTAACAGAATGTCATCTCTAAACATAATTATATATAGGATAATCTTACCGCATAATAGTTATATAGTGTTAATATCAAAATTATTTCTTAGAAAATCATTGCTATAATTAGATTATCTATTATCTTTGCGCTCGTAATCTAATTACAAAGCGTTATTTGACTATTTGGCACAGTTAAGCTGAAAGGTGCTATGGGTAGCAGAAATGCCGTAACCTCATAGTGGACTGAATAGGCGGCTATTTATTTGAATTTTGAATTATATGCCAAAAGTCAGAAAATCCTCAATTATTTTATAGACTGATAAGAACATGAGCTTGGGGTTCGTGGTCGCTACGGCATAGAGCAATATAATCCTATACCTATATAATATTGAATATAGATATGGGATAAGGAGTATGCCGTTCAACTCGGCTCGTTGGTGGAGGTTGTGGTAATGAGTTGCGGGTTCGATTCCTGCTTCATAGCGGTCTATCAACACCAAGCTCACTCTGCACTGAAATATGGTGCTACAATCGAATTGGGAGTGGGTTCAAAAAAAATAATTCGAGCGGGCTGTACCGCTTTAAGCTGAGGGAAATTTTACCACTCGGTAAGTATCCTAACAATTTGTTATGCAAGTAGTTATAATAAACATAGTGTATAGCATACTAATTTGTGTGGTACATACAGCGAACTGGCAAACCATCCGAATCGGTTTGGAGTGTATAGCATACTAATTTGTGTGGTACATACAGCGCTTTCTTCACCAGTATCTTCCGACCGATTAGTGTATAGCATACTGATTTGTGTCGTAAATACAGTGAGCGCAATAAAAAAAATAAACATCTACTTAAATATGGTCATTACAAGAAAGATTGAAGTCTTTGTGTGCGAGGACGACAAAGACTTGCGTAGGTCGTACTACGATAAACTTTACGACAACAGAAATATAGCCGTTCAAGTTGCAAATATGGGTGTTTCACATTTATTTATATTGGATAATACTACTCCTTATCTATCAGAAGAAAATAGGGAAAATTTGGAATATCTCGGATGTAAGGGTCAGAAAGCAACCAAGCAAAATGCTCCATACGTTGCAGCAAGTGAGAAATTTAAAGGAAAGATAGATATGGGTATGGTATCAAGTATATTGCAGAACGCACAGAAAATGTACCAAGACGACCGCAAGCAAGGTATGTGGAAGCGCTCACTGCGCTCATACAAATCAAATATGCCGATACCATTTAAGGCGGATAGGTTTCTCAATCTTCGCTTTGCTGACTATCAAGACAAAGATGGTAAAACGCACAACGGATGTTTCTTCACTTTGATTGGTGTTCTGTTTCAGTGCAAGCTTGGTCGGGACAGGAGCGGTAATAGATTGATTGTAGAAAGAGTAATCAGTGGTGAGTATAAGATGTGTACATCATCTCTGAAATTCGACAAGAATAAGGTGTTTCTGCTCCTTTGCGTGGATATACCAAAACAAGAAGTCAAGGTTGATAAAAATAAGCAACTATTCGCTTTCTTGGGTGTTATGAATCCTATCGTATGCACTACCGATGTGAAAGCATACAAAGAGTGTGATAACGGTTTTAAGACATTTGAGATAGGCACTAAGGATGAGTTTAACTACAGAAGAAGGCAGATACAAGAAGCAGTTAAACGCTGTCAAATCAATAACAAATACTCTGCTGGTGGCAAAGGAAGAAAGAAGAAGTGTCAAGCCATAGACAGATGGCATGACAAGGAGAATAACTATGTGGACACCAAACTTCATACTTATTCTCGTATGCTGGTAGATTTAGCCATCAAGCACAGATGCGGTACTATCGTTTTGATGAACCAAATCCACAGAGAGGAAAAAGCGAAAGAGGATAATCAGAACGGAGAACCATTCGTGCTGCGTAATTGGTCTTACTACGGCCTGAAAGAGAAAATTGGTTACAAGTGTAAAATGTCGGGAATAACACTGAAAGTTGAAAAATAAAAAATGATATTCGGGGTGGCTGTACACCCTTAACACGAGGATTATTCACTCGTGAAATCACTTACAATTCTGTATATCAGACAGATACACGAAACATGGTGTTAATGCACTATAAATGTAGGTGATATACAGCTATCCACCGAAGGGGCTGCTGTAATGGCATCGGTGTTAATGCACTGTAAATGTAGGTGATAACAGCGTGATACATAGTAATAATATAATAATAAAAAATGTAAGTAATATGCAGCAATTAGATCAAAAGGTTGAAGGTAAGGACATGATGCAATTTATGGCAGACCTTCTTGAAAAGAATGAGAAACAAGAGATTGAAATTGAGAGAGGAAAGTTATCAGTTTCTATCCTCAAACAAATGAATAACTATTCTCGGCTAAAACTTGATGCGGAAAAATTTGAGTTGAAAAAAGCAGAAAGTGGTCTCCTTAATATAGGAGAATAAACAACTATGAAACTCAAAGACGAAGAAAAGCCATACTACCTTGTGGACTTTTGCCGAAAGAAAGACAACCAGCAGATAAAGGTAGTAGATACGGACGATGACGAGATTAAAGCATTCTTGTTTGGTATATTCTCAAACAAGAGAAAACCAACAGGAAAAGCAGAAGCTAAAGATGGTACACTAATTCGGGTTAGGTGTATTAACACAAAAGACTGCACAAGCCAAAAGGTCGCAAATCTACGAGTGTATAATATGTCACCTACGCAGGCTCGAATATATACCATTAAGTGCATGAAACATTATTTCCAAAACGAAACAGTAAATGATTTTTGATGAAACACAACTGCAAACTCTGGTTGCACGGCTTAGTAATGCCGCAGCAAACCATTGCCAACGAACAGCAAAGGCAAGAATCAGAGATATTGCAAAAATCTATGAAGAGCAAAATATTTGTTCTTATAAGGAAAAGTACAACGAATTGATAGAAAAATACGGATTATGAAACCTATATCATTTTACATCAACAAACAGGAAGAGGAAGGAAATCATATCGCTCTAAGTGGTTGGTATTTCCTTTGTGCGGCAAAAAACCTCGCTTTGTCGTTAGCAGACTTACTGCATCTCATTGTAAAAACTATTAAACGCTATCCAATTCATGCAATCACGGTAACAATTATCATTGCTGTCATCGTATGCTTTGTAAAAATTGGACAGGCGAGAATCGAACGTGATAATTACCAGCATGAGCTTTATATCACAAAGCAGAAGTTGCAACAGTATGAAATCACAAGTGGAAACATAAACAACAGGAAAGATGTAATCAAAAACAAATAACGGAGAACTAAAAATATGAACATTAAATTTAAAAAACTGGAAATTGAGAATTTCAAAGGGGTAAAATCATTGTCCTTCGACTTTGCTTCTGATATCACGAATATTCTCGGAGCCAACCATACGGGTAAAACAACCACTGCAGACGCTATTATGTGGGTGCTATTCGGAAAAAACAGCGATGGGCAAGCGGTGTTCGGAATTGATCCGAAAGATGAAAACAATAATGTGATTAACAATTTGGAGAATATTGTTACGCTGACTGTTTCTGCTGACAACAGGAAACTCGTGCTAAGAAAAGTGCGTAAAGAAATATGGAGTAAACCGAAAGGACAGTTTGAGGATGCACTAACAGGACATACCACAGAGTGTTTCATCAATGGTAACAAATACACAATCAAGGATTACCAGGCGGAGGTGAACGCTTTGTGCAACGAGGCTCTATTTCGCGCCATCACTAACCCCGCATATTTCCCAAGCCTGAAGGCGGAAGAACAGCGCGCCTTGCTCATAAAAATGGTGGGAGATATGTCTCTCTCTGAAATAGCAAAACAAAAAGATGAGTTTAAGCGATTGGTTGATGAGTTGGTTGGGCAGGATTTGAAGGAGTACCGTAGCCACCTCTCATATCAGATAAAAGGTATAAAGACCGAAATAGAGAGTATCCCAAACAAGATTACCGAAAATCAACAAATCTTGCAGGGTCTATCTGATGAGGTGTCTGATTTCGCAGCTATTCGTAAAAGACTGAACGAAATTGATGAGGATATAAAAAAGTATGATGACCAGTTGCAGGACGCATCGGCTAAACTCTCGCAAGACTACGAAAAAAAAGCTGCGCAACGACAACTCGTTAATTCCCTGAAAGATAAACAACAGGAGATTGTTAATAAAATCGAAAGTGAAAACCGAGCAAAGCGTGCAGAACATGAGAATGCACTGAACGCCATACAGCAAAAGCTGAAAAACACGGAATATTCGCGCGACATGAAAGCTGACGCATTGCGCATGAAGAAGCAAGAACTACAACAGATAGAATTGCGTGCCGATGAATTTCGTAAAAAATGGGAAGAGGTAGAGAGTAAAGCATTCGTATGGAATGAAGACCAAGAAATATGCCCGAATTGTGGACAGCGACTGTCGTCTGAAAACATTGAGGAGTTGAAAGAGAAAGCGCATGAGCAGTGGACAGTTAGGCACATGGCTGAGCAGGATAGGTTGGATGTGGAGGCGAAGGCACTGAAAGATACAAAACAGCGAATCGAAGCGGAGCTGAACGAACTGCAAACGAAAATTGACATGCTAACCACAGAGGTCTCTTCCGTGCAGGGTCAGGAAAACGAACTGAAGGCTTACAAGGTGGAACAGGTGGACTACCATGATAATGATGATTGGAAACACCTGTCGCTACAAATCGAACAGCAGGAAGCAAAACTTAATGATATTTGTAAGGATGGAGAATCTTCTACCACACAGATGATTAAGGATAAAAAACAAGAGTTGATACGGCAACGTGATGAACTCAACCTATCGCTTTCAAAAGAAAAGCTCATAGCAGAGAGGGAAGAACGCATTGAACAGCTTACCATGCAGATGAAGCAACTTAATCAGCAACTGACGGATTTGGAACGCAAGGATTATACGGCTGCTAATCTTGAATTGGCTTCTATTCAAAACTTGGAGGAAAGGGTTAATAAACTCTTTATGCTCATCAAGTTCAAGATGTTTGAAACGTTACTCAACGGCTCAACAAAGCCTACATGTGTGCTGACTATGCACGGTGTGCCGTATAACGATTTATCCAACAGCGAGAAAATCAATGCTGGCATTGACCTAATTCGAGCAATGAATACTTACAACGACATGTATGCGCCCATCATCATTGATAATGCAGAGAGTTGCAACGACATTCTTCCTACTTCCTGTCAGCAAATTCGTCTTGTGGTAAGTCGTGATGAGCAATTGACGGTCGTAAAAGAATAACAATGGTCAACAAATGACATAACACAAATTTTTCATACATAAAACAACAAATAAAATGACAACAGAAAACAAAACACAATCGGTGGCTACACAGCCTCTTTCACAAAACCAAACAGCCCTTGCACGCACAGTGGATAATATCTCTCAACAGGTACTGCAACGGGTGTCTACTATGCAAAAAGCAGGTGAAATTGTATTACCAAAAGGATATGAAGCAGGGAATGCGCTTAAGTCGGCATGGCTTTACCTCCAAAACGTACAAACAAGGGATAAGCAGAAAGCTATTGACACTTGCACGAAAGAAAGCATAGCTAACTGCTTGTTAGACATGGTAGTGCGTGGAGAACACCCTATGCAACATTGCTACTTCATTCCTACGGGTAATCAGCTTTCTTTTTGGGAAAGATACACAGGCAAGCTGATGCGAGCAAAGCGAGACACAGACATTGTGTCTGTCAATGCGCAGGTGGTATATGAAGAGGATAATTTCGTGTACACGGTGGACGACCGTGGTGTTCTGCAGCTTGTAAAACACGAAACCTCTATGGCAAACATGGATAATGCCAAAATAGTGGGTGCATACGCAGTTGTTGTGTATAAAAACGGCTCAACTCGCCTTGAAGTAATGACTATGGATATGATACGCAAGGCATGGGGACAGGGTGCCGCTCGTGGAAATAGTGGGGCGCACTTGAATTTTACAGACCAAATGGCAAAGAAAACGGTTATCGCAAGGGCTTGCAAGATAGAACTTGATAGCACCGAAGATGGGCATACCGATGATGAGGCTTTTATGGCTCAACCCAAAGGTGATGTGGAACGAGATATCGTAAACAGTACTTCTGACAACGTAGAACAAACAAAAAAGATAGCTACTGAACATCAAGATGACTTTGAGGATTCAGCTTCTTACGAGGAAATAAAGGAAGCCCCACAAAGTGAGAATAAAGGTGCAAATGATTTGTTTGAGAATACGCAGAATGCACAAGGCTCTCGCAAATGTCCAATCTAAAGAGTAGTAAGTCTATGAAACTGACGGTCGTGGGTAGTGGCTCTAACGGCAATTGCTACGTTTTACAAAATGAAGAAGAGGCTCTCATTATTGAAGCTGGATTGCCTTTCGATAAAAAGGTAAAAGAGGCTCTTCATTGGAATGTGGAAAAGATAGTAGCTGTTATCGTGAGCCATGCGCATGGCGACCATGCTGCTTATGCCTACCAATACGCTGAGTTAGGCATTACGGTCAGAGCTTCAGAAGACACGATTGAAAAGAGGCATCTCAACAAAACTTTTGCCAAGCCATACAAAGAAGGTGTGTGGTTTCGAGAAGGTGGATTTGAGGTGCTTCCTTTTCCTCTTATCCATTACAACACGGACGGAACACGATGTCCTAATTGCGGCTTCTTAATCAAGCATGAGGACTGTGGGCGCATCTGTTTCTTTACCGACTGCTCCGCTTTCGCTCGTGATGTAATGACGGAAGACGGCATAAAATACATCAACTATGATTTCAAGGATATAAACCTTTGGATGATAGAAGCGAATTATGACAATTACATCTTGTATAGAAGTCATTTAGATGAACGGTTAAAAGACCGTATCAAGCGTAGCCACATGTCCTTGCAGAACGCTATCAAAATAGCAAAACGGATAGACCTTCATCTTACCACATACATCTTGCTTATCCATTTGTCTGACGGCAATGGCGATGAGCGAAAGTTCGTGCGTGAGATGCGCAAGGCAACAGGAAAACGTGTACAGGCTGCGCATTATGGGTTGGAGATAAAGTTATAAAAGAATGATTGAAAAATATATAAAAACGGATAAAAAAAATGAAGCGTTGAACTTAAAATAAATATAAATAAGATCGTTATGGCAAGTATTGTAAAAAACGAAAAAGGATTCAAAGTTATTAAAATTGATAGTCATGAACTTCAACAAGCAGTTGGAAGTCCAGGGATATGCGACAATTGCTTGGAGATGCCAGAAGAAGGCTATTATATAGCTGTAATAAATAGATGGTTTTGCCCCGTGTGTTATCATGAATGGATTAAACATATGACTTACTATAAAGAGGATAAACCCATTGAAGAAAGAAATTATCAGTATATAACAGAGCAATTGGAGAACATTAAAAACAGGTAAGACAATGAAAGCAAACAAATATAGTTTTACGGAGCAGGACATAGAAGACATTGATGAATTTTGTATGAAACTGATGGGAGTCGTGTAAGATAATTGTATAGGAATGAAACTAACAATACTAACAGCCTCTTTGGCGCTTGTTTTATCCGATATTTCTAAGATAGTAGAACAAGTTGGTATCAATAAGTACCAATTCCTAAAAAGTCTGTTGTCTGACACGATGCAAGTTATGTCTGTAGATTTGGATGGTAATGAAAAAAAATAAATACGAAATAAAAATGAAAATAAACGGAATAGAAATTACAAAGCAGGACGAAAAAGACTCCAAAAAATTATATACGGCATTGGTGGACACTATGAAAGACAATAGTGAAAACATGAAACTAATAGTAATTGCAAGTTCATTAGTGAATTTCTTGTCAGCCGTGTCTGGGACAATGGAGCCATACGGTATCGGTAAAGATAAATTCATTGATTTCGTGATGAATAATGCCAAACGTCTTAATAAATTGAAAGAACAGAAAAGGGATAAGTAAGATAAAACAACATACAAAAGAAAAACAATGGAAACAAACAATAAGGAACTCACGAAGCAAGAGTACAAAGACTTTAATAAATTTTATTTGAGTTTGATGAGGGCTATAGATGATAATGACTTTGTAATGCGACTACCAGTATTTATAACTTCATTAGCGTATTTTTTGTCAGAAATGTCTGAGATAGCAGCGAGATACGGTATCAATAAGGACGGTTTTATTGACAGCTTGGCGACAGCCACTAAGCATGTTAATGAGTTGAAAGATAGAAAAAACAAGTAAAGCTATGGAAACAAACAAAATAAGCAACGGCTGCAAAAGCCAAAACGACAATGAAATGCAAAGTACGGGTTTTGACATTAATGCAAAGGACTTTACAGAAAGAGGAAAGCTCGTCTTTTCTCCATACAAAACCACGGATGAGAAAGTGGAAATAGAAATTACTGACAATGCCATTAATATTCAAGCAGGAAAGGTGAGTGTAAAAATGTCACGACACAGCACACAAGATGTCAATCTTGTCAATCAACAGGTGACGCTAAAGCAAGATCCGTATGAGGAAGTTGCCCGAAAGTTTTATATTAAAGAATGTGATTTAGACGCAAGCCCAAACAGTCAACCACTAAGAAAGGATGGGAAGTTAGATAACATAAATGACTATTAACTCGTAAACTTGTTAACTACTAACTCGTAAACTAACAAACAGCAATGCAAAACAATAAAATCAAGAACGAGACCGAGTTGTTAGAAATGTTTACAGCAGGAGATGGCGTTAGAGCATTTACGTATGTTCCATTTCTCCATCCTGTCTACAATGAAGTTTGGGCAACAGAAGGTCATGTAATAATCAGAATTAGCCCAGACAGGCTTAACAAACACTACGAGCCTGTCAAGAGATGTGAAGAACTAAAACTACCAAAAGTATTAAGACCATGCCATTTATCTTGTACATATAAGGCTATCAGACAGGCGTTGGATGCATGTCCGTTGGTAGATGAATTGGTAACAGAAGGAAACGAGGAAGAATGCAAGGAGTGTGGTGGTACTGGTGAGGTAGAATGGGAATATACAGATGATAACTTACATACGCATTACCACGATTTCGATTGTCCGATGTGTGGTGGCGATGGCGTGATAACACACAAGAAGGAAACATACACAGGCAGGAAAGTTCACGACGAAAATGCTGTCGTAAAGATTGGGAATTCATTTTTTAGATGGTATTATCTTGACATCGTGGCAAAGGCTTTGGCGCATATCGGAGCTGACGTAATAAGCATTACGGCAAGCGACCCTTGTGGTATGATTGAGTTTGTATTCGACAATATCAAGATTGGGCTGGCGGACCTTAATTGTAAGGAAGGAAAAGGATGCGATGCAGAAGTTGAATTAAATAAAAATGGAGATAAAGTATGAACAGTCGTGTTTTTTGACAAAGTCGCTTTGATACGACGATTGCAACAAGAATCCTTCAAGACTCGAAGCAAAACTGTACTTGAGCAGTGTAAGGTTGTAGAGAAAGAAGTAGATGTAGAGATAAAGCGTGTAAATGCTATTCTTGGAAATCAACCAATTGAAAAAAGTTTATTTAGATAAATAGTTATAGCAATGAAAAAGAAATACAGACTATTGGTAGATGAAACTATCACGGTAAGTGGCAGAACTTTGTACAGAATAGAAGCCTTGCGAGATTTCGAATATGTGAAGAAAGGCGACAAAGGCGGATATGTTGAGAGCGAGGACAACCTATCACACGTTGGTAATTGTTGGGTATTTGGCAAAGCTTGTGTATCTGACAACGCTTTGGTACGTGACGACGCTTTGGTATATGACGATGCTCGTGTATCTGGCACCGCTCGTGTATTAGGTAACGTTTGCGTATTAGGTAACGCTAAAATAAGCAATGGGATAATAACGAATGTTGGACAAGAATAATATAACAATAATGGCAAAACGAGAGATACTGTTTCGTGGGAAAGTTAAAGGGACAGGAGAATGGGTTTACGGAAATCTTATACACAGAGTAGATGAAATCCATGTTCAAGAATCAAATGAATTATATATATCTGATTATATATGCGAATTTGATGCAGTTTGTTTAGAATACGAGGTAGATTCTGACACAGTAGGTCAGTACACAGGGCTGAAAGACAAGAAAGGAAAGAAGATTTTTGAGGGAGATATTCTCAATGTAGATTTCTTGGACGGAACTCGAACTGTGTCGTACTGTAAGGACGGATTTGTATGTGAAGCGGCAAACGTGATAAGCTATGATTTGCATAATGTCTATAAAGACTGCTGCGTTATCGGCAACATACACGAAAACTAATTACTTATTAAAACGGAATAACAATGACGAAAGAACAATACAACATCCTCGCAGCAGAACTGAAAAGGCGAGGCTACAAGAAGTACAACAACGGTCACGCTAACGAGAATTACGGATGGTTCAAATCTCCGATACCTCGTAAGCATGATTGGAATAATTCACCATACCAGATTGAATTTGCTGTATGGGACTATACGGATTACAAAAAGAGTAGAAATATCGAAGGATTCCCTGACTATGGAATAACCGTAGCAATATTAGTTAGCACGGATAAGATAGATAGAGTAGATTTAGACTTGTCATACGAAAACCAATCAATTGATGAAATAGAAAAGATAGCAGCATCATTCTACGAGTGGTGCGAGAATAATTTTAATAAGTGAATTAAAACAAAATGACATGAAAAGAAAAGAACTTGAAAAGAGGTATAATAACCTTGCAAACATTAAGTGTTACGATGGTCGTGACGAAATTCATGGCTATGTGTGAGAAGTATGCCACCAGGAAGTGTTTACCACCTGTGCAGACAAAGGTGTAACGCCATTTTGTATAAGTTGCGAGTGCGGTGGTACAATGACTCACTTGAAAACATATCGGAAAGATACGTTTCCAAAAGACTTCAAGGTATTTGAGTTTCGCAGACCTTCTTTCAAGAAAATGCTAAAAGGTGGTGAAAGTATGATACAACACGTTTTGAATGGTGGTCTGGTTTTAGATAAAAATAAATAATATGAAAGCAAAAGTTATTAAAACAGGAAAAATTGTAGACGTTATTAGTATTATTGATAGACTATCCGGATGTTTTATAAGCTATCTGGATAGTGAAAATAGGAAAGAATATTCAAGATTTGAATTAGATTTCAATGTTGGCGCACAAATGAAAGGTGTACAAATAAATAACGAAACCGTCAAGCCTATTGACTGGGAGCAACGCCGATACGAGATTGCAAGAGACATAATGGTAGCGTCATTCGACCAACCAATGTCTGGTGCAAGCGTTGCATCACATGTCCATAATTGCATACTGTGGGCAGACGACCTTATCAAGGAACTAAAAAAGGAAAGCAAATGAAAAACATCATGTTTATTACGAAGAAGAAAATCAGAAAGGAAATCTACAGACGATACAATGACAGCTCTGTGGAAATAATCGAGATGGCATATAAGTGGGTTTCAGATGCTCCATTTTGGCAATGGAACACCCGATTATGGTGTGTTTGCAATGTGATTTGGGCAAATACGGACGCTTTAAACCGAGCCTATGATTTTATCTCTAAGGGCGTTCTATCAAAAGGGTTACGGCCAGAACAGGATAGCGAGCTTCTTGTCCGAATGGTTGATGCTCAAATGAAGTAGAGATAATTTGTTTTATTATCCAGCCTTTATCGTTAATATCCTTTGTGATACTATCAAGGTTGAGATAATACTGGTCAACTGCCTGAAAGCGCTTTGCAATAGTAATTACTTTCTGTTGCATAAGTTTGTAAATTTAAAAATTAGACACCCCAAAGATAGTAAATAATTCAGGATAGGCGCACCACTTACAAGATAATTTAGAAATTAGACACTTTTATTTATCGGTGCGTCCTGTCCTTTTAACTATAATCAAATGAAGAAAATAATGTTTAACGACAAGTTCCTCCTCACCCAAGCGGTGCTGGGCGGAACGAAGACAATGACAAGGCGTGTCATAAAAAAGGAAATACCCATCGGTAATTGGCAGAAAACGGAAAAGATGCTGCGATACAAGGCTGGAGAAGTGGTAGCTATTGCGCAACGTTACTCTGATATAGGGTCTGCGAGCTTCGATGAATGGGAGCGTGAAACAGATTGGTTTAAGAAAGGTTTTCCCAATAAGATGTTTGTCCGTGCCGACCTTATGCCACATCACGTCAAGATTACCGATGTAAGAATAGAACGTTTGCAGGACATAACAAACGAAGATTGCTTGAAAGAGGGCATCAGAAAAGCGACAATCGGATATTATGTTGAGGGGCTGATGGTAAGGGATTGGGAAAAGGAAGCACACAGAGAAACGAGAAGCGGTAATATAAAATTATTTCCAACACCGAAATTAGCCTACGCTGCGCTCATCAATAATATCTGCGGCAAAGGCACTTGGGAGCGCAACCCATGGGTGGAGGCATACACGTTTGAAAGGGTAGATTAAATATAGAGAAATTGTATAAACAAAATAAAATAATTAGACAATGACAAACAACGATATGCCAATTTGCATGGCAGAGGAATATTGGGAAAACTCACAGTTCTCAATAGCAAGATATTATGGTCAGATACATATTAACGGAGATGTGTACTTCATCGTTAATAAGGACGGTATTGACGTATTCGCATTGTCAGCTATGGCTGCAAAGAGTGGTAAGGAAAACGCGATTGACCCGGGCGAGCCGTGCGACCTCGTTAGAATTGATTTCGTTAAATTTTACAAGGAGCTAAAGCGTGAAAAGTTTATCGCCATTCTGAAAGAGTATCCTCATGCAAGCGCAAAGGAACTGAAAACAATAATGAAAGAAAAGACTAAGAACAAACAACAATGAACCAACTGAAATTAAAGGACATACCATCCGATTTACTGGCAAAGATAGATGAACAATTCAATCAACATCCATCAGTTAGGCAAATGCGTATACAGCAGAACGAGTTGATGCGAAAAAGAATGTTTCAAGCAGCCATGCGCCTCGGGGAAAAAATAGAAATCCTACACACTCGCACGATAGACGAATATCTGAAAGCTGCCGAAAACGAGGCTTCCGACACGACACTACAAAGCATCGGAATGAGTAAAGAGGATGAAGAATACATGCGGGCGGCAGAAATTGCATTGTTCATGGCGTGCGATGTCATTAACTGTTGTCTTATTGACATGAATGACACGTTGCATAGATACGACAAAACACTCAACTATGAGCGGTTCAACGACATGAGGCAGCTCATTGATATGGTCAAGGCAAAACTGAACTACTTACGCAAAAATTCATCTTACCTGCAAAACGAAAAGTGGGGTGACCTATGCGACAATGCCTATAAAATGCTCATGAGCAAGGCAAAAAGGATGATACAGGAGGAAAGAAAGAAAAAAATCTAAAAAATGAGATTTTCTTTCAATGAATACCAACAAGCAAAATCAACAGTCGTTACCTGCTATTCTCTTTGATTTGCTCGCACACCCATGCGGATATATTTGCAGGGTTTGCTTTTTGCAGCAGCTGTTCTGTTTCTGCATCAAACAAATATCTTATGCGCTATCTTAGTCACTTTCAAAATGACTAAGATAACCAGCACAGCCGCCACGCCCATTGCCCAGCCGCCCATGTCAATTTTCCACCGCTCCCACTTTGTAAGCTGTTTTTCCACAGGGTAAGACACACGAATGCTGTCAAGCTGCATAACAGTGTCCGCCTTGATATGGTAAACGTTTCTAAATCTTTCCCTCCACTGCGTCTTGGTCAGAAACACCGTGTCGCCCTTTGCCGCCATGAACACGCTATCCCTGAAGTACACGCTATCCAAACGTTGCACCGTGTCCACCCTCGTTTTATATAAGGTGTGATACTCTGGCACAGGCACAAACTTAACGGTCTTGCAGCCAGTCAGCGAAAGCAGCGTTAAAACCATTACAAGTAAGTAATTCTTCTTTCCTCTCATATTGTCTGTTTTTATTATTTACGCAAAAGCGGCAATCTCAATAATGTGGGACTGCCGCTGAACATCTCGATTTCGAGGGGTTTAAGCTGTGGCGATATAGTCATATATATAATTTGTGCTTAGAAAAGCTCCGTTTGCTGTGGAGGTATTATATGTTCGTAAAATTCAATTATTTTATACGATTTATTTTCGTATGCTCTGTATTCCTTATTATACTTTTGTATTTTACGCAATTTCACACGGATAGAATCCCCTTTCCCAAAGCGTTCCCCCTCATCAATTTTCCTCATAAGTGCATCATCCTTTACAACAATAGGAATTTTGAATCCATCGTACATGAATTGCCACCTGGAACCTTTCTCAAAATTCAGCCCGACAATGATTAAGGTAGCTTCAGAATCAACAATGCGTTCTTCATGAACATCCTCCTCTGTATCAAAATCATCGTATTTGTATTCTTTGAACTCATCTCTGCTAAAAGTAACTATAACATTATCCTCCTTGTCCTTTACAGAAAACCCTTCAACGCTCGCGTCATCATCAGCGGCCTGTATAGACTTGGAAATCGCTTCCCTTGTTGCCCTGCTGTTATAAACGTTTATATTTACGTTCATATCTCCATTAACCGAAAGACTACTTATTTTCTTTTTATCGTCTTCTGTTTTTATGGGCTTCCCCTTTAATTTTTTATAGGCCTTATAGGAGAAGGTAATAATCCCTGTCAATGCAACTATGTATTCAACGGACGCTTTGCTAAAAAGCTGTTGAATCACATTCTGCACAATTTCAAGATCTATAATGAAAGAACCCTTTTCGATAGCATTTACCTGTATTTTTATTTCTTGGGTTCCTCCACCATAAATGAGATTTGCCTCCTGTGCAACGCTCTGATATTGCATGAGAACGTTGATAAGTGTGCCAGCATCTATAGAACTTGTCTGCCCTTCAAATTTTAACTGCATACCGATTATTATTATTTCTATTTCGCAAAGATAGAATTATTGTACCAAAGCTCAAACAAATTAACTCAAATTATAACAGTCCCACAATGTCAAAGAACGCCTGATTAATTGTTTTACATTTCAATGCTCCCAGCCACGATAAGGCTTCTTTATACGCAGCTCGTAGCTATCTTCATCCACATTCTTGCACATTCTTCTCACAATCTTGTTAATGCAGTGTTTGTAGTACTTGTGCTTTCCTGCTCGGTCATTGAAGTAGCGTCTTACTTTCCCCTTATCAATTTTATCCCTGTTCAGTGCCATATTATTTGTATTATCGTTTGAAGTTTACAAGTTCATAGTTCACGAGTATACGAGTTGATAGCCTTGCTAACTATAAAGTTCAATGTTCAAATCTCAAAGTTCAAAGTTCAAAGTCCATATCTTTCCGCCTCCCACCTTCTTCTTCTCACCAGTCCGTCCAGCTTTTTTCCTCCGCTGTACACCCACTTCATGAACTCTCTCTGTATCTCTGCCGTAGATGCATCGTGCATGATTTTCTTTAATAGCGTAGACGCTTTCAACTTTCCAATGCCCACATTGTAGGTAAACGACACCAACGCATCGAACTGACCTTGCGTCTTTATCTTTGGTATACCGTTTATGAACTTCTCCACAAAGAAAAGGTCACGTTTGAGCAGTTCTTCCGCCTTTTCCTCGTTAATGCGCATTCCTGCCTTTACATCTCCTGCGCTGTGTCCGTAGCCAATGGTGTACCACCGCTCTGCTTTCGTAGGCTTGTAAGCTACTAATCGAAGTCCCTCAAACGCTTTTAGCTTACTTATTAGTGTGTCACTTGCTCTATATTTCATAATTCCTAAATGTGTGTTAAAGATTTGTCGCTTTTATTTATTTACTTTATCTTTGTGCCGTAAATCATCCAAGAGAGCATCTCCTTTCGGTGAGCTACCAAAAATCACCGTCCGCATCTCTCTACGAGATTAAGCCCGCAAGCCTGTAAATTGTGGGCTTTTTTCTGCACTTTGGTAGAGTGCAGATAAGCGTCCGATACAGGTTGGGCGCAAAACAGAAAGGAGGTGTTATGAATGGATGATTTACAAGAAAGTGGCATGGTGCGTTTATTTCGCCCATACATCGTGAAAAATGGCAAAAGGATTTACCCTAAAAAATCCCGATGCTTTTCTTTCCTTGTTCCTGCGAACAAGAAGATAGCGATGTGATGTCGCTCCTCCAGCGGACAATACAGGTGTCCGCTTTTTTAATACTTCTTTCATTATTATCTCGTTTTTTCTTATTTTTGTGTCGCATTTTAGAAAGAGGATGTACCTCTGACGGTTTAATCCGTTACTCCACAGTCTACACTCATTTTGAGGGACTTGTGGAGTTTTTTTTCTTCACGTCCCCCCACTTCTTTCTCTCTCTTGCGGTAATCACATCAAGATGTTCATCCGATACCAAGTCTTCGAGCTTTTCCTTATCCTGTCTGAAAATGAGCGAGAGGAAAAACACCACGCAACTTTTCACGCTTAAATCATAACCATACGGCTTGAGCATATTACCAATAATGCTCATTCCCTCTATCAGACAAACGAGCAAGCACGCCCATCGGGTGATGTTGAGCGAATGCCCTTCAGCACAATCTATCATCGCCACCGCCATTACCCATGCCACATACGTCACCATCTTACTCATGGTCGCACGCATCGCACGGCTCGGACTGATGTGTATTCCTAATTTCATGCTTTTTCTAACGCCAAACGCTAAGTCGCACAAAATAACGGCTAACATAGTGAAAAGCCATGGCAGCATCGTACTGATTGCATCTTGCAGAAATATCGCAGCCAAGGATGTAAGTACTCCCGCACTACATTGTTCTATAATTACTCTTGTTTCATTCATTATCTTTTAGTTTACAAAATCGTCCCTCGAATTTTCTTTTAGTTCAAAGTCCCATCACCGCTCCCACCGCCGCTCCTGCCACGTCTGCCAATAAATCGTGCCAGTCGAACATATCGCCTTCCTGTGCTTCATCATATAGCTCTTTTCCAAAGCCGATGAGGACGGCAAATGTAAAACCAGCTAACATTCGCTCTACCGTACAGCAAGGCAGCAGTCGTGCGGTGAGGTAGGCAACGAACAAACAGGCATTGAAATGTAGCAGTCTGTCCGTGCCTATACTCGCAAGTTTCTCCATCAAATTACGCATAGCAGAGCGCTTGACAAGATTGCTACACCGATGCCTACCAGCACACGTTGCCAATTCCATGAGCCACCGTAGATGAGTACTTTGCAAAACTCAAGCGCAGCCAGCGAAATGGTGCTGATAACGGCAGCCATACCCACAATTCCCCAACCGCCAGCTTCGGCTCTTAAATTAAAATAGTTGCCTACACCAATGGACAGTGCCATCATGAAAAACACTACCAAATACTTCCAATTCTCTTTCTTTACTTCTTTCATTTTTTTTGTTTTTTAAGTTGTTAATATATTTTATAGTTCACGAGTTCACGAGTTGACAAGTGAACAAGTCGTTAGTTCAGCCATTCCCTGCCCCTCCCTTTCGGGGAGGGGCAGGGGGAGAGGCTATTCCCCTCCTTCGGAGGGGTCGGGGGAGGCTTCTTTCTCCATCTCCTCTGCTTCCTTCTCGGTAATCTCGGTGTAGTCCTCTGCGGTATCGTTCACCGCCAGCCATACCACCGTGCCGCACACAAATTCGTTGTCCTTGACTATCTTCTTTCCTACATCGGCTTCAAGCACCGTGCAGCCGTTAATTTCTGTCCTTTTCATATTCTTCTATTTTGTGATTGTCCAACCTTTCCTTGCTGCTGCCGCACGCTCATTGTCCGTCAGCCTGTCATATACATTTTCGTGCAACCTCACCGTGCATGGATGCAAACCCTTTGCCGTGCGGTCATCAGCACCCTCTCCGAACGTCCGGCGCAAAGACGCCAAACCTTCTGGCGTTGCGCCCCAGTTCGGTATGCTCAAGTCAATCGAAGTCAGTAGGTCGAACGTCAGCGGCAGCCACAGCTCTTCAAGTGCATTACAGTTATAGAACATACCTTTTGCTCTTGTTACTTTATTAAAATTCACATTTCTAAAATTCAACTTTTCCAAAGATAAACAATTCTCAAACATACTTGATACATTCGACAGTGCCTGTGTATTCCATTTGCTTACATCTATTGATTGCAGAGACGAACAAACCTTGAACATATAGCTTGCGTCCGAGAGTGACTGCGTGTTCCAGTTGCTCACGTCTATTGAATGGAGAGATGTGCAGTTCTCAAACATATAATTTGTGCTTGACAGTGACTGCGTGTTCCAGTTGCTTAGGTCTATTGTCTGAAGCGCAGAGCAATTGGAAAACATGGCGAATCCGTTTTTTAGTGCCTGTGTATTCCAGTTGCTTACATCTATTGATTGCAGAGACGAACAGCCCTTGAACATATAGCTTGCGTCCGAGAGTGACTGCGTGTCCCAGTTGCTCAGGTCAAGAGAGCGAAGATATCTATTTGTGAATCTACCTCCATTTCCCACCACCTCTCTTCTTCCTATATAGTAGTATTTGTAGGCGTTTGCGTTGATACCCTCACTGGCAGGCGTGCTTTTTATCTGTCCGTTCGTGGCATCGAGCCACACGTTCTGCGTAGGAATTTTGGCAGCGTTCTTGATTTTCTCTACTAATTCTATCTCCTTGCCGTACTCACCCTCACGCAATTTCTTCATGCGTTCTATCTCTTGCCATGCCGCCTGCATCTTGGCGACAAGCTCGTCACGCTCCTTGTCTATATCCGCACGTTTCCCCTCGGCAGTGGCACGTTCTTTTTCTGCCTTTTGGCGTGCATCTTCATTCGTCTGTCGCTGCTGCTCATTCTTTTTCCGTGATACTTCCGTGCTGTTCCGCTGCTTTTCCGCAGCCACCCTTTCCGTTTCAGTGGCATTCCGTTGCCGCTCGGCTCTTTTAATTGCTTCTTCATACTCTTTCCATACCGTTTCCGAGTTAACTCGTTCCGTCTCGGCTTGCTTGCGCTGTTCTTCGGCTGTCTGTCGTTGTTTTTCCGCCTGTTTGCGACCCTCTTCCCATTTGAAACGCGCATTTTCTGAAGCAAACCTTTCTATCTCATTTTTTCTACGTTGGTCCTCAGCTGTCTGTCGTGCCTGTTCCGTGCTGTTGCGTCGCTGTTCAGCATTTAATCGTTCTTCCTCTGCACTCTTACGATAGTTTTCAGCGGTAAATCTATTCACTTCCGCCTGTTCACGTTTTTCCTCGCTATTCTGTCGCTGTTGCTCATTCTTCACCCGCTCACCCTCGGCAGTGTTGAACTTATCTCGGTTACTCTGCCGTTCAGTTTCAGCCTTGGCTCTTTCCGTTTCAGCAGTAGCCCGCAGCTTCTCGGCTTCCTTCATTTCATCCAGCGTTCCCTTGATATTTTCTTTCAGATGACCAATATCGTTGAACGTAGCGTAGTACTCATCTATCGTACCCTTATAGCCGTGTGCCTTTGCCAATTGGAAAGCATCCACCAAAGCCACAGGGATATTGGCTTTCACCACAGCACCGTCAAAGCGAGTGTTGTCCTTCACTAATACCACTACACCCTCGGCAATCGCCACGCTCAGCCTACTTCCGTTTGCATAGTTGGGGTCAGGATTATTCACTTTCACCTCGGCACGCAGCTCACCAGGAGGCAAACCATGCCTGTCCATGAAGCACCGTATCTTGTTGCCGTCCACCGCACACCGTTCGCAAATGCCACCTGTGCGACCTACTGTGTATCGGCTCGCCATGACGATAAAGTCTATCCTGAAATCTTCATCGCCCAGCTTATAAGGCTTATCTCCAGCTAATAGTTCCACTACTAACTCGAAGTCCTCCTTGTAGTTGATTCTTACTATTCCTTTTGCGGTGGAGGTCTTTTCCTCGCTGCCGCACGTTCCGTTGCATCCACACATTTCGTTGTTCATATCTTTTTAGTTTTTTAGTTCACAAGTTGATAGTTGACGAGTTCACAAGTTGTTAGCTTGTCTATTCACTCCCCTCCCTTTCGGGGAGGGGCAGGGGGAGAGGCTGTTTTGTTTCTTCATAGCCTTATAGTTCCGTCGTCCGTGTCAATCTCCACACCGTAGAATTGCATCTGTGGCAGAGCGATGATACCAGCTATCTCTACATTCGTCTCTTCCGCAATAGATACAATGAGGTTATCCAAGTCGGTAGCGAGGAATTGCGAGAAATCCTTTCCGCCAATCTTCACGAACGTGTTGCAAATCCTTGCTCTTATGCTGCCACCTGCGCCCATGATGCTGCCACCGAAACGTTTTCCGATGTCCAGTCCCCGCACCTTTTCACTGATGAGTGCTATCGATGCGCCCGTGTCCACTAAGAAGTAATACTCTCTGCCGTTCACCGTGCCTGGCACGATAATGCGCTTGTCTGAAACTGATTTTACCGTTTGTCTATCTTTATCCATAGCTCATCTACATTTTACATTTTTAAGTTATAAGAATGGTATGTCTATTTTTTCCACCGTCCATCCTGTCTGACTGTTTCCACACACAGTGAACGAGCCAAGTTTTGATGTAGCTTTTCCATTAGAGTAATACCTCACGCCAAAACGGCGACACGTATATCCTTGTGGATTTGAGCCGTCATACGCAGGCGCGCTTGAGTCGCTGACTCTGGGGCCACCCCCGTTCAAATACCATCCATCGGCTATCCTTGACATGCTTTCAAGTTGGTCGGCGGTAATCCCAGAGACACTGCGTTGTTCGACGAAGTGTACACCGTTGTATGTCGATATCTCCTTTGTTTCAGACACTTTGTATCTCGTCTGGTTGCCAACTCTCTTGTACCCCTCACTGAACACATACGCCACCATCGTTCGATAATTGTTCGGGAAGTTTACTCCGAATGATTTCTCCATGTCGTTTCCCACGGTGTTGCATATCCTATGCATGTCACACGGTGTGAATCCGTTTTCACGCTCGATTACTTGTTCGAATATGGTGTCTGGCCCCAGGTCGTACATGAATTTCCCGTTCTTGTACATTTTGAGAACAGGCTCTCCAGCCTCGTTAAGTCCTATCTCTATGCCAGGTACTGACTTGTTAACGCCATAGAAGGTTATAACGCCGTCCTTGGCCACGACGGTACCACCCCCTTTGGCTGGGTCTCCCTCCGTTTGCAGGCTCTTTGCCGTAAGATCTCCCTTGACGGTCGTTTTGTCTGCGTCAAGCACTATTTCACCAGTCAAGATGTCAATACCAGTTCTCTTCAACGCATCCACCGTGCCGTCATAGGCGCACCATGGAGTGGCAGTGTTGCCCTCTTCCAGCTTGGGGCGGCAAAGGTAGATAAGTCCCGAGAAATTGGGTGAACCCGAAAGTCCAACACCCACCATAATGTAGCCTGTGGCTCCTGTAGTAAACGTGTAGCTCTTTCTTTCCCACTCGTTCGTTGCTTTAACATCTGTCCACGGCATCGTACGGTCTTTCCTTCCACCAGAAAGGCTTTCCATATTAAAACTTTCCACCACCGCATAGCCACTGCCTTGCAGTATCTCCGTTCTTATCCAAAACGAGAAAGTATATTCGGTGTTGGGTTTTACCTTGACGTTTGATTTAGCACCAAAACCTATTTGCCAATACAAGCCTGCATAGTAGTTTCCATCGTCATTTACTGCTGTCACCTTTGCCTTTATGGCATCCGCACAAGCCACGCCACCGCCTTTCAAATACTCGAACCTCTCTGTGTTGTCAACCTTGGTGACATTCAGCCCCACGCCCAAATGTTTCTCGATGGCTGCCTTGCACTCACTAACCTTATTCTTTGCAGCGGTTATGGCATCGTTGCAAATATCTATCTTCTTCTGTAGGTCATTGCGCTTTGCCGTGTCATTGGTAGACGTGGCATCCAACTGTCTTTGCAAATTTTCCTTTTCAGCGGTTTTCTGTTTGATATCGGTCCCCTGTTTATAGGCAAGCTGTATCTTATCCTGCATCTCTGACAAATCAAGGTCACTTCCCCAAAGCAAGTTAGGACGAGTTCCATTATTCACGGTAAGGCTAATTTCGTCTGACTTCATCTTTAGCTGCGAGTACTTCCCATCAAGCTCTCCCACCGTGGCTTTGGTCTGGTTGAGGTCCCGCTCAACAGAGTTTATTTTACCGTTAGCAGCTTCTATCTGACTGGTAATTTTTCCATTCACCGTGTCAATGTCAAACACCACCTTTGGCTTGAAAGTGATAGGAACAATGCGCTGGTCTACGATGTCGCTGCCTTTTTTCAGCGTCACAATGTATGTGTCAATGTTAGTTTCTTTGTATTCAACATCTTTTTTATCCAAGACATATGCGCCACCAATTGACACGAATGTTTTAGTAATACCAGCCACAGAAAGTTTTATGCCTTCCTCACCGAGAGCTAATTCACGAGTAACTTCACCAACTGTTTTCTGTATCTTGTACGCTAAAAACAATCTTACAAGTTTTTTCCCACTATCCGCCTTGTATGCCACGGCTGCTTCCTGCATCGGTATCAGATTGTAGCTCACGGCATCACTTCCTTTTTTGCCGTCCTGTATGTTGTCAAGCCTGCCTGTCGCAAGGGCTTTCAACCCCTTGTACTCCACCGCATACTCAACGTAGAGCGTACTGCCGTCACGCTGCGCATCACCCCAAGCGTCACTGCTTTTAATTTCTGTTGCTGACCAGTCGGAAAATCCACCGCCTTTGTATCTATAGCTCGCCTTGAAGTCCGTCACCTCCTGCCCGTCATAGTACACCTTCACATAGCTTTTCACGCCCTTGGTGAATCCGTTACGGTAGCTGCCCTCCATAAATACCTTAGTTACAAGCGAGTGTCCGTCACGTCCGTCCTGTCCTTCCCTGACAACATGTATCTTCTGCATGTCTACCAACTTCTGCTTGTCTACAACATTATCGTTGATGATCAAATCCACATTAAACACATCGGTCATGTCTTCTTTTTTTGCCCATAAATTCCACTTGTCGCTGCGCACAACAACAGAGTTTTCTTTAATAGGGAGCTCGTTCTCGCCTTTCGTCACACGCACGCTCACTTTTTCACTTGGCGACAGCTGCGTGAGATTTTCTCCCTGTACCTTGTAAGCATAGATGGAGATGAATTGCGGAGAAAGACTTCCATCTGCTTTCACATTGAACTGCGAGCTGCTCATCACCAACTTGTACAGCACAGAACTATTTTCAGACGCCAAGCCTTTCATGTAGTCCTCAATAGACTCAAGTCCACCATTATCGCTCTGCACCTTGAAGTTGCCCGTCACCTGACTGCCATTGGCGGCAAACCATGTGTATCTATGCTTGGAAATATCATAGTCGTTCACACCCATGTAATGCGCCCAATAAGACGGCTTCAAATCGGGGTCAAAACTATTATAAGCACACGACATCATGACGCTCTGTCTTTCCTTGTTGTCACGATTTCCAACCTGAACGAGGTCGTCACCTACCTTCGGTATGTCGCCTATATCCTGCGGACTTTCATTCTTCAATTTATGGCGGTCAGTTTTTGACAGCACCAATTTCAGACACTTTTCTTCCTTACCGTCAATCGTGTGCATCACCACCTCCTTAGGTGCTTCCGTTGCCAACCGCCAATAGTAGTGATTGCCAATGGCATGTGGCTTTCCATCCTTCGTCTGGTCTCCCCTCCCTTGGCTTCCCCCCTCCTTTGGAGGGGTTGGGGGAGGCTGCAGGAGGAGGCTATTCATCCCATTTGAACACATCATCTGGTCTTTCGGCTCGCACGTCTGCAACAGCTTCACACCGTCTTTCTCAGCACGTTGGTAACACACAAATCCGTCTGGCGTTACCTCCACTGCATCAATATGGAAAGTACCCGCAGAGTTCACAGACATACCCCCAGCTGCCTTTGCCTTCTGTATCTCCAATTCAAAGAATGTCGCCTTACCCGTCACCGTGAGGTTATTCGTCATGATGCAGCCTGTATTGGTGATGTCCCCTTTGTTGCGGAAGTTACCGTTGTTCTCAATGCCATTGAAGTAGGAGATAGCCTTAGCGATGATGCCTTTCAAAAAAATAATGACCTGCTCAGCAGTATCTGCAATATCTTTGCGCAAAAAGTATTTCACACCTGTACGAAATATAGCGGTGTTGGTATCGCTAAGAGTCATGCCACCATTTCCTCTATTCATTCCGTCATAGAGGGCGTCTATTCTCGCGCTTATCTGCTGAATGCTGCTCTGACTACTGCCTTCTCGCAAATGGAGTTCTACCTTTGGGATAATGCCGTCACCCTCTTTTATCGTCAAACTTTCTATCGGTATATTGACGAGTGGGAGTTCTTCGTCTGCATTGTCTGTATTCGGACTACCAAAGAATGGTAAGCGCAATCCTGCGTACAAATTCCAATAGATAGATTGCTCTTTGGCATTCATGCTCTCGCATCTGTCGTAATTGCGTGCCAAAAACAACTCGTCTACCTTTGGCTCATAGTTGTATTTCGTCCTACTATTGTCTCTAAGGTACTGACTGGCAGCTACCAAAAGACGCATCTCGGCTGCTTGAACGTAGGCATCGGGCATAGGAATGCCTAACAACACATAATGGTCACCAGCTTGCAAACGGTCTGTTTGGTTTGGATAGTAGCGGTGTATGCTATCATCGGCGGCTCGTGTCAGCTCTAATTGCCATCCATTATAGGTATTACCATTCTTGGTGTAGGTCACTCGTTTTACGTCTTTACCTATCAAGAAATTACGACCTAAACAGTTGCCGTCTTTCATGCTAAGCATGGGTTGCTCACCACCGCTAAATTGAGATACAAACTGTGAAATGCCGATGTCTTTGATAATCACATGGAATGGCTTGTTGATGTCTTTTTTGTCTTCTGTGGATGGACTCCATACATAGACGCTAGGGGAGTCTTTCATCACGGAAGCCTCTTTGCCAAAACTGGGCTTGCCTGCATAAACGGTGAGATAGACATTGTCTTGGACATCTCTCTTAATGTCTTCTACATGAAAGACAATTGAGGCATAAACATCACTGACACCATTCAATTGAATGGCTTTGATTTGCGCATCGTATTTTGTTCCTTCTTCTTTCTTGTCATCAAAAAGGTCTGGTAATTTTGGTAGTTCTATCAGACAGGGTTGGCCGCTGCTTACGGCTTTCTTTTCTGACACATATTTACCAATAGTCGTCCTTTGATTATCTTTCAAGGACACAGAAGATAGAATTATCTCATAATAACAAAGTCCAGAAGCGTGCTTGCCACC
The DNA here is from genome assembly GCF_025151385.1 of Hoylesella buccalis ATCC 35310. Taxonomy (NCBI): domain Bacteria; kingdom Pseudomonadati; phylum Bacteroidota; class Bacteroidia; order Bacteroidales; family Prevotellaceae; genus Hoylesella; species Hoylesella buccalis. The sequence goes on from NZ_CP102287.1 coordinate 202,380, forward strand.
TGATTCGTGCCTGCCTGTGTTAATGCTGACCTCTGCACGCAAAGAGGGTGCTTCTGGAGATAGAATGTACTTTCCTGCCGCTTGCATGCGTATGGGTGGAAATAGGTCATAACCTCTGTCTATTTTATTCTGCAAATACGAGACAGAGAAACTACTCTTAACATTACATGGACAGTCTATATTACTACTTTCCTCCAAGGTGTCTGGTTGCAACAGTCCGTTGCCAAAATTGGCATCATCACTTAGTGTGGTGCCTGTCAGCTTGCCTACTGCCAATATTTCATCCACCCTTTCGTTGTTGTCGTAATAATAAAAGGATGAATGTCCATTGACTTGTGCGCCACTACCGCTCTCTGTCTTGCCCAACATGTCGGCACAATTGTTGCCACGCAACTCTCCATAGGTCATTCTCTCTATCGTTGGATAGATCTCTGGTAAGCCATTGCTGCCGTCCCAAATGGCGACGCCCTCTCGCAGTCCTTCCTTGCACCTTTTGATGTCGTTATATTTTTCAAGATAGGCATCATTGGTCTCTCCAAGAACCTCATAAACACTTTTGTTGATGGTCTTGCGACGCTCATGCCCCGCATGTTTTTCCAATGGTGGCTTGAACGTATCGGGGAGTTGAAGGTTGGCGGGGTACAAGTCTTGCGACAAGTCGTAACGCTTGTTGTAATATCTGAACGGCATGTTCTTCGTTGAACCCATAGCACGGAGACGAGTGATGATTTGCTGATTGGTGTCCGCACTCTTTTTTATCTCATATAATCCTCTTCCTGGATGCTCCTTGTCGGCATAACCTCGACCATAACCTAAATAATAATAGTCGTTGTCACCAACAACACCGCTATTTCCCATAAAGTTACCTGTAACAGCCCCTAATGTGTAGCCGATATAGATAGTTCTTCCTTTGATATGAAAATTCAACTTAAAGGTGTTGTTTACTTCCGCAAGGGCGTTGGCGACAGTGGTATTATTAAAACTTAGAATTTTGTCATCGGTATGCGTGCGCAACTCGGTATTACCTTTTACCTCATGTGTAGTAGTGGTGTCTACTAATATTTTCCACCCTGATGTGGGGTAGGCTCTGTCTAAGTTGGCTTGTATCTTACCTGCAAGGGTACAGACGGCAGGATAGATTTTCTCGGTACCGTCTACGGTCATGCGGGTTTCCCCACAGTACAACTGAAAATTACTGCTGCCCGTGTAATTGGTGCCTTTCTTTGGGATGTAAAGTCCTGTCGTAGGGGTAATGTCGAGCATTAAAATGCGACATAACTCAAAACCTGCTCCATCAAAACGAACATTGTCGTAAACAAAACCCTCACCGTACTCCTTGGGCTTTGCTTGCTGTGTAACACTCGGGAGGTTGTTCATGTAATAACGCTCACCACGATACTCACAATAGTCGCCAATACTAAATGTAATAGGTACAGGACTCTTAATGGTCGTGGAGATATACTGACCACCAACGGATTGCACCTTGTCGTAAAAAGTCCACTTTTCAGCTCGGCAAAGTGGTTTGGTGTTATGATAGATAATGAGTGGCTCTGTTCGCATCGTCTTAATAGCTTAAATCGGTTATCTTACCTTCGATATAGGTAGGGCTTACGTTGGTTACTGGGTCGCTGACGTAAAACTTAACACTGAAAGCACAAATAGCATCAGTATCGTTCTCCTCTACATAGTAGTCAGAGGGTGAAATGGATTTTACATACACATCCTTACGACCTGTTTGAGTATATTCATCATAAATAAACAATCTACCACCTGTCGCTCCTGCATTCCTGCCATAGAGGTATTCCACAAACGACTGTATGTCATCATTGATATGGTCTTCGCTACCCTTATATAGCATATTGACTTCCAGCTCATAGCCTTTCATAGGGATATGTTTAGGAATATACACATCTTCTCCATCAGTGCCATTCCAATCTCGCTTCGGAAGGTCTTTTGTCTCTGGCAAATACTTATATGATATGTCAAAAATAGCTACATGATAGGTAGCAAAGGTGTCCACGATGGCTCCCTTTTGATAGGTTGAACCATCGTAAAATGATTGTTGGATGTATAATTTCTTTATTCCCATACCAAGGTCGTTTATTGTGAACAAAAATAGTAAAGAATATTTACAAATAAATAAAATAATACTTAATTCTTACTCTTTATACAATGTTTTTAATAGTTTGAAAACAAATATGTTACTTTTATGTTTACCTTTACAAAATAAAAACAAATAAAGTATGAAAAATAATGACATTTCTTTGAGTGTAGAGTTGCGCAACATGGCAAGAAAACTGAACCTTTGTGATAAATGGTTCGGAGAATGGAAGGATGATACGGATGAGCAAACGTTGATAGACAAATTTTTCAAAGGACTTGATTTTTGCTTGATACATCATTATCCGTCCAACGAATATATCTCTGCTCATTTTGAAAGAGATTTGCTAAGGAAAAACGGCATCCTCGTGGATGATAATTACGGTTTTTTAAACCAGTCAAAAGCAATGATTCTTGGAAACTCAAAGTCTACCGTCAGAATTAACGGACGCCATCATGCCGTCATCTATGTCAGAGACAACTCAAACGTAAGGGTCATAGCAAGAAACGATGCGTTCGTCCTTGTACATGTGTTGGATGACGCGACCGTCCAGGCTGAGGGACTCGACTCCTCAAGACTGATGGTCTTCAGAAACAGCAAATCTGCAAACATCATTGTTCGTGGAAAAGCCACCACAGAAGACGACCTCGACTATCTGAAGTAAAAGTTTCAGTTCACAAGTTGATAGTTGACGAGTTTACAAGTTGATAGCTTGTCTATTCACTCCCCTCCCTTTCGGGGAGGGGTAGGGGGAGAGGCTTCGTTTTTCTATTCTATTCTATCCTCACCCTCTCATTTCCAAAGATAACATTGTGCAAATCACCTGCCATCTGCTCAACTTTCTGGTACAATGCTCCGTTCTCGCTGATAACCGACCTGATAGCAGCTACATTCTCGTCTATCCTCGTCAGCGCACCTCCCATGCCTGTTACCTGTTGGATATAGTCTTTCCACATCTCATTAGCAAAGGTGGTTTGTATCAACCTGATATAAGACACGTCTTGGCGCAAGGCGTTCACATAACCTGCAAGTAGTCCTGCCGTGTCCTCGCTCATACCTTGTATGCCACTACTTAACGTGCCACTACCGCTATCCTTTGATTTCTTCAAGCTATAACCCATGCTTTCAAACATTCGCTCCATGCCAATAAGTCCTTGCTGAGCGGTCGTTATCATATCATTACCCCTTTCCTTCATAAATTGACCAACACCGCCAGCAAGTACCTTAGCGGTCTTGTCAGGGTCTTTGAAGCTGTTTTTGTCGTGAATGTCTATAAGCCCTGCGTGGTAGTTGCCCGCTTTGTCATTATAACCAAGAAGTTTAGTCCTCAACTCTTCAAACATAGGTTGAATAATGCCCATCTTGATGATGTTGTTGGCTACACCACGAAGAATATCCTCTGTAGTGTCCTTAAAGGCTTTGGCAGCATCCTCACCATTCTCAAAGGCATTACACAGAGCATCACTCACTTGGTCTGCCCAACCTTTGATGTCTATGCCCCACAGATTTTTTGCAGCATCCTCAACGAAGTGAAGCGTCTTGTCGTCCAACTCGGCTATCTTCTTCTTGTACTCCAAAAGGTCTTTTTGAGATTTCTTCTTCTTATCATCCTCTTTGTTGTACATGTCAACATAGTCTTGACGCTCTCGCTTCAATAACTCAAACTGTTGTTGATAGCCGTTGTCTGCACCAGTGGCTGCGCCATAAAATTCTTTCATGGCATGACCAGCAGCTCCATCTTTGTTAAAATTAAAGGGTCCAAAGATAAACTCCTTTTTGGCATACTGCTGTGCAAAACTGCGTAACTCGTTACCTCTATCATAGCCCAACGTGCGCTCCTGCGCCCTGCTGATGACCTCGGTATAGGCTTCTATGTTTGCAACATCGTCTTTTATCTTACCTATCTGACGCTCTAAATTCTTGTCATGCAATTGGGCTACACCACCTATCAATCCTAAGGCGGCTCCCGCAGCTTGCCCCCATGGGCCTAAAAACGAGAGAGAACTGGCTCCTTGAAGCATTCCGCCAGCAAGCCCTGCGGCATCTTCTGCCACATTAGCAGCTCCTTCCATGCCAAGAGCAGAGAACGTTTTACTAAGTAAATCCATGCCACTTTGAAAATCGCGCAGAGCTTTTGTGGCAGTGTCTACGGCATCAGCGAATTTCTTGAACTTAATGGCTTTCTCTTGCTCTTCATTCGCCTCTGCCAATGCGGCTTTTTGCTTGGCTTGCGCTCGCCCCATCGCAACCTCTGCATTGATGGCGGTGCGCTTGTCCCCATTCGCAATGGCTTTGTCTCTGATGCCTTTATATTGCTCGTACTCATTCGTCGCATTAGTAAAACGCTCCATGGCTTCATTGGCTTTGCGAGTATGACGTTGCTCTGGGGTCTCATTAAAGAAACGAATAATGTCGCTCACCTTACTCTTGTCGGTCTTGTCTAACGCATCATTGATCTCTTTTATCTTCTTGGTGTATTCATCAGCGGAAATGCTACCTCTGTTAAATTGTTCCATTAAAAGCTGTATGGCTCGGTTGCCCTCAGCATGGGCAAACTGACTACTGTTGGTGAGTGTTGAACCAATGAGCTGTTTGTAAGGCGCACTCGCTTCGTATATGGCTCTGTCTCGTTTGTCAGCAGCTATCTGCACTCCTCGCTGAAACTGCTCCTCTGACAGCGCCCCCGCATTCTTGGCATTCTCCATCTTTCGTAGGAGGTCTTCATACTCGGAATTGGCTTTTTGTATGCGGTTGAGGTAGTTGTCTATACCACCTACAATGGATGCGTATGCTTCTTTACCCTCGTCTTCTATCTGCCGTTGAAGGTCTCGCCATTTCTTTAACTCCTCTACAATGCCTTTGATGCGCTCATCATTGGATTTGCCTCCCAACGAAGCCTTGACACTCTCTTCTATCTGCTTGTCGCTGGCATCTTTGTCAAAAACAAACCCTTTTTTTACACCCATATCTTGTAAGTCTTTGCTTATCTTCTCTTTGATAGCATCGGCAACGGATTGGTATTTCTCTGTATTAAAGCCCGACAGCGACATGGATAGTTGCATGTCACCTGTTGCCTTAAGAACTTTTTGGTACAGCTCCCATTTTTTCGTCAAACGGTCTAACCAAAGATTGGTCTTGCTCGCCCACAACTCGGTAGCTCGGTCGAACATCTTTGCGTCTATGCTGTTCAGCACTTCTTGAGCTTGCCTATACACCCGCAACGATTCTTCTCCATGGTTGTAACGCTTGCTGCCTTTTTGCTTCTTATACCTCTCAACGGCTTGTTGCTTGATGCTCTCTACATACTTGCGGATGTCGCCAACATCTTCTGTATTGAAATCAAAAGGAAGTGTTTTGTCTTTCTTCCACGATTCAAAAATATCACCAAATTGCTTATTAACTCTTTCAATGGCGGCTCCTCTGCCAACACGCTTCTCCCAGTCTTCATACACGTTGTTGGCTTCTTTCATCACACGGATGCGCTCATCCCAGCGGTTTACAAATGGGTCTTTATAACTACCACCACTATGACTGCTACGACTTCCTCTTCCACCTTTATTCTTGCCGTCGTCATCGGTCAATGACTGATGGTCGGCTTGTAAAGCATGAGCAACTTTATAGGCGGTAAGCGCATTATCTCGGGTGGTTCTTAAAAATTCGATATTGCGCATTGACTCTTTTCTTGCTTCTCCACTTGAAGCATTGTGGGTCTTCCAAGCATCTGATATGGCTCTGTTCATAGCACCTACTAAGCGAGCTATCTGCTTGACAGCATCACTTGAATTAAGGTCTACACCAACATCTATCTTAAATTGGGTCTTCAATTTACTTTTGACAGATAGTATGCGTTGCATATTGTCTGCTATCTCTTTTCGCTTGTTTTTGATATAACCGATGTAATCATTAGAATCCTCGGCAGTTACTGCTAAACCAAATTTCTGGTAGAAATTAACCCAACCAATATTGCTAACTATGTTTTTCGCTGCATGTTCTGTCTTTTCAGTGATACCACTCAAAAAGGAGGATAGGGCGGTCTTACCTTGGCTCTTCCACCACTCATTAAATTTTGGGTCTTTCAACTTGAGGGCTTCTAATGCTTTCTTGGCGGTTCCTTTTGCTACTTTGATAACCTCATCTTCCGACATATCTTGACGAAGATTACCGTCTAACCCTGAAAGTGCCATCTTACCTATCTCGTTTTGATAGGAACGCTCTAACACCATGTTGGCAAGTGAACTCTTACCCATAGAAGCCAAATTATCATAGATACTTCGGTTGAGTTCGGCTGCCAACTCTGCCTGCGTCTCAGGACTTCCAACTTTAGCGTCAGAGAGCATTTTGTCAAAGGCGTCTGTAACATAGGCACTGCCAGCACTGATGTTGTCGCCAAATTTATTGACAAGGATGGTCGCCATACTTTCAGCCACAGGAGCAATGTCTGCCTTGGCTTCATCTAACGTATGCTTCAATTTTAATGCTTGTTTCGCACCTTTTCTCAAAACGTTATCTTCATCATAGCTTTTGTTGACAGCCAATTTCGCATTTCCCTCAGCACTCATATTGATAAGGTATTTGGCTATGGCTTCATTTCTTGCCATACCCAAATCTCTCATGTATTTTTCAATGGCTGCTCTGTCTTCTTGCGAAAAACTATTCCATTGGTCATCAGACACACGAATGCTATTCACCAAGTCAGCGCGGTCTTTCGCATAGTCACCCATATTGGTTATCACGCCCTCACCACGTCCATATTGCCAAACATACCACGCAGATTCAGGAGCGGTAGATGAGACTGCTGCTCCCAACTCATCACTGGTCTGTTGCTCTATCTGCTTAGCAAACTTGATGTCTTCCATCTTTTGGAACAAGCCCTCTACTTGTTCAGCTTGGTTGCCTGCTTTCATCACATCAAAATAGTCGCCCTCATACATTGGAGAGGCGGTCTGTAGTCTGTTCTTCAATTCTTCAAAAACGGTGTCTATACCTTCGGCTTCCAACTCTGCTTTGTTGATGGCGACGGTTTCATGAATAGCAGTCCTACCATCTCCTCTCACAGAGGTCTTACCTACGGTCTTAATCATGCCGCTTTGCTTGTAAGGGTCAAGAAACTCACTCATACCCTTGACATCGGTTTCTGCGGCTTCGGATAGACCCTTCTTGAAGTTCTCGGCTTCTTCCACGCCTTGTCCAATCTTGTTGACAATCCATGTAACGGCTCCAACGGCAGCGAATATCCATGTCATAGGGTTGGTGAGCATGGCAAGTGCCATAGCCTTGAAACTTTGTGCTACACCAATAATACCTAAACGCAAAGAGAGTAGACCACGACGCCATGCACTCATACTCGCTATCTGTGTGGCACGGGCTTGGTTAATACCCGATTCTGTCAAAAGGAGTATCCGTTGCTCTTTGGTCAACGCACTGGTAAGGGCAATGCGCTGCTTGGTCAGTGAGTTGAGTTTGGTGTCTGTGGCGATGCTCCTGACAATGTTGTCATTCTTATCTAACGCTAAGGAGGATTTATGACTAAAAAAATTCCTACTGCTACCCATGGCTCCCCACATGCTGATGTTACCGTTCAGATAGGATGTCGTTCCTGATAGGCGGTTGCGCAACACGGAGGCGGAAACGAGTTCTTTGCTGGCGGATAGGGCTTGTCTGCCTGCAAATAGAGAAGCGAGCTTAATGGCTCCGTAACCAAAAGCAACACCTTTTAACACACCCAGGTATCGCTGCCAATGCTCTGTCAATTCGTTAATCATGCCGACACTGCCCATCAAGAAGCCTTTGTTCGCCCCTCCTAACTCGCTCATCATGATACGGTAGTTGTTGCGAAGGTTTCTTAACTTACCACCAAGTGTCTCAAACTGACGGATCTGCATGTTGTAGAACTTACCACCAGGCTTGTCCAAGTCCAATATTACTTCTTGCACATCCTCAAAGGGAATACTGCGGGCGCGCATGCGTTGGAAAATGTCTTTCCTGTTGACAAACTCATACTGTTTGCCTTCACGTTTACGCTCGTTGGCACGCCTGTTGTACATAGCTGACAAAGCTCCAACTAAGTCAATACCTGCCGTCTCAAACTGCCTGTTCTGTATACCAGAAAGGTAGCCGTATGACTTGGTATGACCAAACGCCAAAATCAATCGGGATACATCTACATCCAAACCTGCGCCAATGTCTGACAGGGATTTCAACGTGCTGAATATGTCTTTGGCTTCAATACCAAATGCGGCTAACTGCCTATGGCTCTTCAACAGGTCTTCAAAGGTGTAGGGCGACATCTGCGATAGGTCGCGTATCTCACTGTACATCTTCTGAGCAGCACTGGCATTGTCTAAAATGACCTCAAGGGACTTACGCTGCAATTCCAACTCTCCCGTGATATTAGCCATGTCGGTAACGAACTGTTGCGCTCCCCATACACTCAAATATTGCAGAGCCATGCTTTTCAGGTCAGACACTACTTGCGATTGACCGTGCATGGCACCAGAGCTGTTACGGATAGCATTGGCAACACGCTGTTCTTCTTCGGTCAGCCGTGCGTTGGCTCGGGATACAGCATCTTTCGCTTGCTCGTTCTTGGCAGCCTGACTGTTGGCTTCGGTTTGAACGGCAAGGGTGTTCCTGATAGCCTGAAGATTTGAACGCTCGGCTTGCATCAACTGGGAGGTTAGCAGACCCTCAGCACCGCCAGGATAGGCATTGCTGACCAACAAGCCTGTGTTACCATTGGCGATATTATTGAGCTTTCCACGCAATAGGTTGAGCTTATAAATAGCATTGTCTATCTCGTTGGTATCAAAACCAAATGATTTAGCAAGGAAGCGTTGATGCTGTAACTTTTCTAACAAAGGGGAAAGCCGCTCCAACTCCGTGCGTGCTTGATAAATACTCTTGACGGCTGTCTCAAAACTTGATTTTACGTTGAGATTGGCATCTCCCATCTTGAGCGTCCCTACAGCGGATTTCACCTCATTGAGCATCGTTCCCATCCCTGCGGCTAAGTTCAACAGCCCCTTGTCCTGACCCATGACACCGTTCATGCTCCTGAAGGCTTCGGTCAACTGACCGATGGAGGCGGAAAGCCTGTCCACTTTTTCGCTCACAGCCCCAAAATCTATACCACCACTGTTGCTTAACAATTTCTTGGTGGTGAGGACAGCTTCGTTGATGTCTTGAATGGATTTGAGCAACACTATCTTGATTTGCTCGGCTTGCGACTGTACGTCTTGCGTAATGCCACCACCTCGCAAGCCGCCTAAACTGCTCATCTTTTCATCCAACGCCTTTAGACCTGCGGTCGAGCCACTGCCACTCAACTTGCTTTGGAAACTTTCGTAGGCTTTGCTTAACTGATTAAAATAGGTGGTAAAACTGTTGGGATTGACACGACCTGCTTCCTTAAAAAGATTGGATAGACTTTCTTCCATCTTCTTGATTTCTTGCGGAAGCGCAGAGCTACCAACAAAACTTTGCAACTGGCGCATCTGTTCCATGACATTCTTAAACATAGGAACGTCGTTCACATCCTTTTTCAAGGATTCTTTGGCACTGGCTACCTGTTTCAAAAGCGCATCTAAGTTAGGAAGCGGCTGTTTGCCTCCTATATTTCCTAAAGACTGATTGATGTTGCCAATAGACTTAATGAATTGATCTTCCAATTGTTTCAGACGATTAGAGATAGCGTCTAAACCATTAGTGGCTTTGTCCTCTATGGCTACGGTGAATTTCAAGATGTTGTTGGATGCCATGGCTGCTTGGTTTTATGGGGTTGTGGTGATTTCTTTCTTACTGTTTAATAGGTCTTCTATCTTCCATTTTCTACGTTTCTTGCGCTCTTCCCACTTTCGCACGGTCTCATCCATTTCTGCACGGGTAGGAGGCGCGTCTTTGTCACGCTTGTGGCGGTAGCAGGTCATCGGAACGTCTATGTTCATCAGTTCTATTTGGGCAATGGTGTAAACGTAGTAGTACTCATACATCTTTACAGGTATTAGTCCGAAGAAGAAGTATCTTGTGCTGACGAGCCACTCTCGGTGCTTGGCTGCTGAGTGGGCCGTTCCGTACCCAGTTCTTGAAGGATACGTTCTACTTCCTTCGTCGTCATCTGGAGTAGCGTATCCTTCACCCCTATCAAGGATGTGGTAGCTCCGAAGTACTGCATGAGAGGTACTTTTTTTTTACCTTCTGTAAGGATGGGAAGAAGCTGGTCGTAACGGTATTCTTTCACATAATAGAACCATCGCCACAAAAACCAATAAAGAAAGTGTAGCTTGAACATACCGTCTAACACGAATATCGCAGCGGCTTTGCATGCTATCTTGCTGTCTGCTATGACAATATCAACTTTACTTAAATCTTGTTGCGCTTTATCTTTTTCGTCACTATTTTGTTTGCGTAGAAGTACTCTTCCAAGTTTCCGTGTCTGACAATATTTCAACCAACGTATCTTATACCGCTTACGGGTTCCTGGAATGGTTACTATAGTGGGAGTGTTGTCACGAACAGATTGATAGATGCGCTGTTCTTCTTCGGTGGGCTGATTAACGATAGGTTCTTCTTTCATTCCTGTTTCTTTTAATTAAATAGGGGCAGCGGTAGCATCACTACCACCGCCCCATCGGTTGAGTTCTGTTATCAATGAAACAATCTTTTATGCAGTTGCGTCTGGCTCAAAGATACCAAAGGCGTCTGCATCAGCACCAGCAGCTACGCTTCCTGTCAAAACGACACAGAGAGGCTTGTTGCTACTATCAAATACCAATTGAGCCATGAACTTGACTTTCTTGATGTACAGGATTTTATCCTCACTGTCATTCAAAACCAACACACCTAAGTAGATGGCTTTTTGGGTGGATGAATAACTCAGACCTGATACCTTACCCTTGCCACCAACGGTTAAACCTGCTGGGAGAGTCAAAGTGGTCTTCTGTCCCTTGAAACCGCAGAAATCCAAAATCTCTGTGTTGTTACAGGGGATTTCCAACTTCACCTCGCCATCGCCAGGCTTGAACTTCGATACCCAGTCGGCTTGCAGACCTTTAATCTTGAAGTGGTCTATGCTTGGTGCACCAGTGTCAAAATTGAAACCTGACTCATCGGACACTGGAAACTCTATCATGTCGGTGTCTTTCAAGGTGGCTGCATTGCCAGTGGTGGCGATACCGCCTTTTACTGCAAACACACACGATATGCCGTTGAACACATCGCCTTGCATGTCTATCTTTCTCTTAAATGCCATGTTTTTTTCTTTTTAATGGTTAAACGAATTGATTTTTGTGCGGATATGAAATGTGATGGTGGTCAATTGAAAACCGCTCTTATCGCTGCCTTTCAGCAGTACCGTAGGCTCTGTTGCGACAATGCGGTCATCCGTAATCGGGAAGAGGTCTAAGAACTTCTGCACAAGCGCAGTTTGCTTACCTATATTGGGGGTGTTGTCCGACTTGGCTTTCATGCCGATATAGAACACACCCTCCGTCCTAACTATAAAGTCATCGTTGCCCTTCACCGCCCTGTATTGCACCGTCGGAAGGTCTATCACAACAAACTCGGTCATTTCCTTGGTCACATCTGGACGATTGGAGAGGAAAATGTTTGCCACACCTGTAGTCTTGGCTGCGGTAACGAGAGAGTTGAATATGTTGTACATCGTTGACTTTGGCATATATTTACATCTTTAAAAAGGTTAAACCTACATTTTCGGCAACGTTTTTGGTCATCAGGTATCCGGTCGTTTGCCTTTTGTTTTCTACAAAATCAGCATACTCAACAGGATAGGCAACGACAATGTCAAATAGACTATTACTATTAGGACGATATTGCTGAAAGAATTTCTTTGCATCATTCTCTCCATAACCCTCGTCTGTCTTTTCGTCTGCGTCGAACATACTTTCCACACCGTCCCAATCTTTATAAAAATCATACACTTGCTTCCTTTGAGCCATTTTATGGAAGATGGATCTCTTTACCTTCGAATGAGAATAATAGGCAACGAGTGGTTCGTTTTTCTTATATAGACATACTACAATGGAGTTAATAAGATTACCTGTGAAGTTATGCGCTCCTTCTGTATGTAGCCTCCATGTTATCGCCGCGTCAAGAATGTACTTGCAATAGACCTTGCAATTCTGTTCAACCTTATCCTCTATCTCTTTCTTGAAATCAGAAATAGCCGACTGTACTATGGTGCTAATTCCTGACATACTTCCAAAGCAGATGAGTTCCTAAATTACCAGGCATCCTGTCCATCACCTCGCCATATTCTGTGAAAGAACCTTTGTCCAAAACTATCCTGTCTCCCTCCTGCGGGATGGTTTCTTTCGTCCACTCGTCCTGCTTCAAAGGCAGCGCAAGACCTCGATATGAGGAGATTACTTCTCCGCTGACTGACGTGGTGAGCTTGTCGAAACCTCTGCAAATGCCATCATACAAAACCACTCCTTCTTCCTCGTCTGACATGGGATTGTCCGACTTGGTGGGTCTGATAATCTGACATTTATGGGGAAATCTCGGGTTGTTTACCATGACTACAAGTTTCTTTCTCTACCGTTGTTAATATTGTGGATACCTCTTCCTACCATGCCCCAACGACCAACACCTACCGTAGGTAGACCGTACCGCTTGTAGATACTGTTCGCCATGCGTATATAATGATTTAATACGGTTGCGGAAATTGACTCTCCGCCCTCACTATGCTCCCAATGAGCATCCTTGTCGGTCACTCGGTTGGAGGTTGTTGGTGATAAGGCAACCCATGTGTACAAATCGGCAACGCACAAATCTCTCAATTGCTGCGATACTTCCGAATAGTCAAGGTCGGGTGTCAAACCTTTGTCTACCAAGATAGATAAAAGGGTTTCGTCAGGAACACTGATGTTCCTGACTTTACCCCTGAGGTATTTCGAGATAGTGTATCGACAACAATCCATACGACTTCTTGCTATTGGTTGCCTATTCTGACCAAGCGGTTAAGAAACCAATCTCTCGAATGTTATTGAAGACAGGTGCCGCATAAAGCTCACAGTCTACAATATTCTTGAATGGACGTTCTTCTGTTGTGGACAGAACGGCAATGCGGTCTTCTACAAGATAGTAGTTGTGATTGCTGCCTACCTGTCCTAACCGCTGACGGTCTATCAAGATGCTATTGGTACATTTCATCTCGAACGGGATGATTTGTGAACTGCATGCCACAAGGTTATGCTCATCAAAAGCAGGTGCATCAGCCGTGCTGACTCCATCCACCTCATGACGGGACTTGTAGTCCACCACATCAAACATCCATACACCCATGTCGTGCATGAAAGTAGCAACTTCCTTATCGGTCAAGTGGACATTCTCCTTATCGAAGTAGTTGGCTCTCGCAACGCATTTGTCTACTACGCTCTTGTGTTTAACAAGGCGGTCGAACAACTCCTTGCTGATCTTCCAGTGGTCAACTGAAAGATTAAGTTCGTTGGTCAAAACACTTTGAGCATCCAAGATGTCATTGATAGGGTCGGCAGTCTCGTTGGCGGTTATTTTACCACCCGTTTTCTTAAACCATTCCTTGGCCTTTGCCAACTTCAAATAATGACTGTCGGCAATCGGGAATTTATAGTCAAAAGCAGCACCGTCAACCGACACATCCTTGATGGCTCCCGTAGAGAGGGCTTGTAAGGTAAGGTAGTTCAACTCTGCATGAACACCACCAATCATGGCAGTACTGCGGTCTGTAACCAGGTCGGTCATGAGAATGGAGGCAGGAATGCCCTGCATGTTCTTGTTCTTTCTAATCATGAACAAGTCGTCCTCGTCAATAGAGTAACCATGACCTATCTTTGGCACTGAACCAGTATATGCTGTCCAACCACCACCATTCCTCTGTGGCTTGTTGGAGTGAGTACCAAGAATGGATGCACGTACCAATATTGGAGTTTCTTTATGACCTTGACTCCACTCTTTGTCATCACTCGGGGTTCCCCATGATGCGTATCTGCGCCAAATGGCTTGGTTGTACTTGGCGTTGGAGTCGTTTAATATCACGCCAAAGTTGTTCGGACTGATGTAGCGACGCAGGTCGCCTACGTTATACAGTGATGTATCTCTCATCGTTCTTTTCCTTTCTTTTAATGACGGTTACTGAATCGGAAGAAACAGCCGTTGCTGTTCAATGCTTTCTTAACTTCATCCGTGATAGGGGGCATACGAGTTTCCAATACAGGAAAATCACTTGCCCAAGCACCATCACCATCGGCTGATACCGCATGGGGGTCAAGACAGGTGTCGTAAGGGGTCAAGGCATTGACTTTCGTCTTGATGTCTTTACCATCCATCACACCATAGACTACACCACCTACTTTGGCGGTAGAAACGGCAGCCGCCATTGTGAGGACATCACAGGTAGGGTCACTCTTGTCTATACTGGCTACCTTCTGACCTTCTATGGTCATGCCTACCTTGGCACGGGTGCCAGACAGTCCTTTTTCCACAGTAAGGGCGGTACCATCATTCTTCAATACTTTGAAGCCATAGAGGGGCTTAATGGTACGGGCTACCTCGTCTACATAAACTGGGGTACCTGCAGGAAGAACATTGCCCGCCTCTGGCAAATCGTTTAAGTCAAAGGAAAAACCTCCGACAAGAAGGGATACGTGTCCCTCAAATACTCTGCGGTAGCCACCTATCTTGGTAGAATAGCGTACCGACTGATTGAATGTTCCTATTGTTGACATTTGGTCTTTCGTTTTAGGGGTTGATAATGTTAAACAAAACTATTCTTGACTTCTGAAAGTTTAATGGCACGCTCCTCATCGGCTTTTTTACGCTTTTCTAAGTAGGCTTTCACATCATCATCAGGGTCTGCTTCATTCCTACCGCCAGTAGAGTCACCACCATAGGGCTTTCCACCATCGCCATAGAATCGTCTGTACTGCTCTTCGTAGATTTTTTCTACTTGGGCTTTCTGCTCGCTGATATTACCGTCTGGCTTAATGCCTGACAGCTCTATCGCAAGGTCTACAACAGCCTCACGACCGGCCTTACGCTCTTTCATAAGGTAATCTTTCAGCTGGTGCTTGATTTCTTCTGCGTTCTTTGCTTCTTCTTTCTTCTTGGTATCATCAATGAAGGCTTCTACTGCGGTCAATTTACCACCAATCAAACCGCCTTTTCCGTCCTCACCAAACAGACGACCCTCTAATTTTTTCAAAAGGTCTTCCGTTTCTGACGGTTTCTCAACGTTTCCTTTTTTATCGTCTTCTTTCAAGGGGACAGAGTGCTTCTCTTCCCAATCTTTCTTGAATTGCGAAAAAAGGTCTTCTGCAAGATGCTTAACCTTGCTCTCGTTCTCCTTAGCAATACGTTGTTTCTCTGCTTCTGAACCTTGCGCTAATTCGTGCCGATATTGACCGACAAAATTCTTGAACATGTTTACAGGCATCGTCCAACTATCTTCTGTTACTTTCTCATCATCCGCAAACGAGGGCAACAAAGGGGTCACTAAGGCGTCTACCGTCTTTTCTGATAATACACTGAAATCGGTCTCTCCGACTTTTTCTTTTAATTGTTCAATAAGAGCTTCTTTCTCCATAGTCTTGTAAAATATATTTACAAAAATATATCTTTTCAAGTTGTTTGTAAAGTATTTTTACTAAAATGTTGAACATTTTAGCGTTATTTCCTGTTAGTAAAGGCTTTATATGGTATTTTTGTAGTAAAATATATTTACATATATATGAAAACTACATTAGGTAAAAAGGTATATTCCGTAAATTTTATTCAAAATCTTAGAAGAGAAATTGACCATAAAAAAGCAAACAATGTTTTTATCGCACAAAAGGGTCCGCAAGAGGATGACTTGCATGCGAATGTGGATATTCTCATCACGGGTGGAAACCGTGGAGGAGGGAAGGCTAATCCTTACTCTACTCCTGTCGCTACGCCTAATGGGTTCGTAAAAATGGGTGAATTGGAGGTTGGTGACTGCGTATGCACGCCTTTCGAGGGCATTCAAAGAGTGGAACGTATCTTTGAGCAGGGGAAAAACACGGTGTACACCTTGTATTTTGATGATGGCACTTCTATGAAATGTATGAACAACCATCGGTTCTGGGCAAAACAGGGGGAGTTCGATGAATACAGGGAATGGACAGCGGAAGAGATTTTCAGCAACTATAGGATGGATGCGAAAATACCAAACTCTCTAAGAAGAAATGTTACTGATTTCGTGGAAATTCCTCTGCCGAACGCTGTGGAGATGAACGAGAATAGAACGGAGTTCGACCTTCCTATACACCCGTTCTTGCTCGGATATATATGTGGGACGGGGTTCATGGAATTTCCTAAAAATGGAGTGGTCGTGGATAAATCATACAACCTGGCAAGGTTTCTCACGGGCGTGGGGTATAGGGTTCTAAAGGATAAATACGGAAAATATTGCGTAAAGGGAATATCACAAGAAATGGTACGGAAGATTACCACCAACAGGGGACGAC
Organism: Hoylesella buccalis ATCC 35310; assembly: GCF_025151385.1. Lineage (NCBI taxonomy): Bacteria > Pseudomonadati > Bacteroidota > Bacteroidia > Bacteroidales > Prevotellaceae > Hoylesella > Hoylesella buccalis. The sequence continues at coordinate 218,964 of NZ_CP102287.1, forward strand.
GACTGGCAAGGATTCCAAAGGAATATATGACGGCAAGCATATCAGCAAGATGGGCTTTCCTAATGGGCGTGTTTTACATACACGGCTACTCAAAAAGAAGACACCCACACCTTGAACTACCGAACAAGGCGTTGATTGAGGACGTGGCTCAACTGGCAAGGTCGCTGGGTGTATGGGCGAAAGTATATAGTGTGAACGAAACGCCTGAACACTATGGATGGTGGGGTATCGTCTTCATTTGCGTGGATGACAGGGATATTTATTTCAAAACGAATTACCTCGCAAGGGCGCACGTCAACGGTACGGTGTCTAAATCACCAAATAACATCAACGCACTGTCGAAGAAAATCGTTGAGATTAAAAAAAACAAAGAGAAAGAGGAATGTAGGTGCATCACGGTGTCGGGAAAGCACCATCTCTATCTAACGGATGGATATACCATCAACCACAACACGTTCACGCTTCTCATGGAGCCGATGTATGACATCATGAACCCGCTATTTAATGGCATCATCTTACGAAAAAATAAGGATGACTTTAACAACATCGTCAGAGATAGCAACTTGTTGTATGGGAGGTTTGGAAGATATAACAAGTCTAAGGATGACATGACGTGGAATTTCCACTCGAAAGCACAACTGAAATTCGGCATCTATGATTTGCCTTATGAGGAGTTCGATGACAAATACAGAGGACAGCAGTTCGCATACATCGGAATTGATGAGTTGCCGCAGATGTCGTTCCGAATGTTCAAATTCTTACTAACAAGTAATCGTAATGGAGCAGGTATCCGGTCGCGTATATTGGGTACATGCAACCCTGACCCTCTGTCATGGCTTCGCATTTTCATCGATTGGTATATCGGGGAAGACGGACTGCCTATACCAGAAAGAAATGGGGTTATCAGATACTGCTACATGAGGGGAGATTCGGTGGAACAGACGGTGTGGGGAAACACACCAGAGGAGGTGTACCTACAATGCAGAGAGGAGATTGATAGTAGGTGGGATAGCTCTTACGAAGAATTGGGTTACGACAAAACTTCGTTCTTCGTTAAATCGGTGACATTTATCAAGGCTGACTTGAAATTCAACAAGCTGTTGTTGAAGTCTGACCCCAGCTATCTCGCTGGATTGCACAACCAAACAGAGGAGATTAAAGCACGGGAGTTGGACGGAAACTGGAATTTCATGGAAATGGGAGATGACTTGATTAAAATGTCGCACCTCGAGAGATGTTTCAGAAACGACCAAATGATAGGGGATGGCATTCATAGGGCGACCTGCGACATTGCTTTCACGGGTGGGGATAACTGTGTGACCTTCCATTGGATTGGGTGGCATGTGGCTGATGTGTTCGTATGTAAGATGGATGCAGTGAAGACGTGCGCAGCGGTGGCAGCGAAAATCGCTGAATGGGGGGTCACAGAGCAAAACTTTATTTATGACTTAAATGGACTTGGGCAGACATTCAAAGGAGTCTTCCCAAAGGCTATTCCGTTCAATAATGTGGAGGCGGTAGACGAAAAGTTCAGAAATGTGTATGACAACGTGAAAAGTCAATGCGCTTATCTGCTCGCACAAAAAATACACAACGCTGAAATTAGTTTCGACGAGGTGATGTTGGAAGAGAAGTTTTCTGGGAAAGGGTTTGACGGAAGAAAGTTGAGTGACATCTTGCAAACAGAGAGAAAATGTATCCGACAGGATATGTCAAAATTAGACAAAGGGTGGTGTCTGATTAAGAAAGCGCAAATGAAAACGCTCGTAAAGCATTCACCTGACTTCTTTGAAGCACTCGTCATGAGAGCGTATCCGGAGGTAAAACACAAAAAAGTGAAAGTACCCGAATGGGCAAGACATTTTTAATAAAAAGAACAAACACATGGTGGTGTGGACTACTTTGAGATTAACGATAGCTATGGCGGCTTGTTTTGCCATATTCGTATTCATGGATAACAGTAATAACAACAATAATATAGCATAGTAACATGGATTTGAGTGTTTTAGCAAAGGGGGAGAAAAAACTGAAAGACAATGAGTTGAGGGAACTGCTCACGAAAAAGCCTTTCACGAGAGTGAAACCAGATGGACATTATAACCATGGAGAGAGGTTTGGAAATGTCATGGAGGAAACGGAAACATCAGATTTCCTTCATCGAAAGATTGTAACGCAGGAGGACTTCCTAAGGGAATTAGACCCTTATGGGCATCTGATTAACGATAGGGAGTATTACCCTGATATTTACAGAAGAAACCCAGAAGACGGAAAGTGGTACCTCGAAGAGGTGCCAAGGTATGCGTTCGCTTTCCAAAGTGTGATTTTGTACAAGCACCTCACACACCTCACTGGGAATGATATACAGTTTGAACTAGCGGACAAAAAGGATGACGTGGACGCAAGGCATATATACAACGCGTTCAAGCGTGGATGGCAGGAACGGAACATGGAAACGGCTTGGTATCAACTGGCTAAGTCGGTAAAGGCAACGGGTGACGGAGCATTCGTTGGTTTTATGAACGGAAAAAAATTCGCATGGAAGGTGCTGTCATTCTTAAAGGGGGATAAACTGTTCCCACATTATGACATCAAGACAGGAGAACTCAACTTGTTGGCAAGAACGTATTGTAATTTTGACGAGACAGGGAAAGTGGTCAACAGATTTGTTGATGTATGGGATAAGGAGTTCTATTACTGCCTGAAGAGTAGTGGAGATGCAACTACTGCGGTAGAGAAATTCAAACAGGCAACACTTAGTTTGTTTAACATGAGCGGATATAGCTTGATACAGAAAGAACCACACGGATTTGAACAAATACCAGTCGCTTATCAAAGAAATGATATGGGGGCGTGCTGGACACTCTCGCAAGAGTCTATTGATAACTATGAGATGGCATTCTCACGCATGGCACAGAGTAACCACGACTTCGGACTGCCTATCATGTATGTCAAGGGCGAAGGGTCGGAAGAGGTGGCAACACAGGATATGAGCCATGCTTCAAAGATATTCTTCCTACCGTCTGACGGGGAAATGGGATTTCTAAACAGGCAGGATGCAAGCAATGGATACGAGAAGGAATTGAGTGTCTTGGAAAAACAAATATACACGCAGTCGTTCGCAGTCACGCCTCCTGAATTGAAATCGGGCGACTTACCTGCGGCTGCACTGAAAATCTTATACTCACCTGCCTATGAAAAGGCGATGAGCGACGCCAATGAGTTTGATGGGGCTGTTGATAAGATGGTGGAGATTTTTTCTCACGGATATGGTGTGGAAACAGGAAAACAACTGAAATTCAAAAGCACACCTATCGCACATTACATCAAACCGTATGTTCACTTGAATGAAACAGAACTCACGACAAATTTGTCTATGCAGGTGCAAAACGGATTCTTGTCCAAGCAAACGGCTTCGGAAAAATCGGTATATGCCACACCGCAGGAATGGGATAGAATTCTGGCTGAAAAGAAAAGCGAACAGGAGAATGACTTGTTGTTCGATGAAAAGAAAATCATCATAGAAAAGAAACAAAAAGACGAACCTGTTGACAATGGCGACATGACACCGCACGGAGATGGAAAGTTCGTGTGGGACAAGAATAGAAATAAAGTTGACCCTGTGACTGGCAAGGCGTATTCAAAGTGGGACAATTATAAGATTCAAAACTAACACATAAAGGATGGAGTTTGACAAGAAAGAAGAGCGGAAAAGACCGAGCATAAAGGAAATCATCGCTGCTCAGAATTTCATCAAAAGAAGAATCGCATTTGCTGACGAACTTGGAGGTAAGGTGGATGACATATTGGTGGAGGGGGCGGAGCGCATCGCAAAGATTTGCCTGCAATATCATATTCCTGCAAAAGACTTCTTATTAAAAGCCAATAAACAGATGTATGAACGCATCACAGCGGTAATGGATGAGTTGGAGGATCGTATCTTCCAACTTATTATGAATTATTCCTTACATATCTCTGACAACGATGAGAGAAAAGAGGGGTTAATAGCCTACCTTGCATCTCTCGGAAAGAATGACATGGATATGCGGGAAACGTTAGATGCTTACCTGTTTCGATATATGTATGACATAGAGGCACTCATGGCATCGCTGTTATTGGCAAGGGAGCAAGGCAAGGAAAAGGCTCTGTCGGACGCAAGCATCATCGCTAAGGTGAAAATGGCACAACACACGGTGTACACAACGCCAGAGGTGAAAATGGCGATGAGCGCAAAATATATGCCTACGATGAAAGCGCAATATATCAGACTGATGGGGGTGCATAGGGACAATACAGGACTAAGCACAGCGGGAGTGAGCAACAGCAATGCGAACAATGTCATAAACATGGCGAAAAACACCATGAATATGGCGTGGATGAAAAACTTGGAAATGGAATTTGAACAGGATGATGGCATCGAGGGGTTCTTTGTCATGAGAGGAAGCTCGTACCCATGTGCCCTATGCGATAGCATGGTTGGGTTTCACCCTGCCACGGATAGCGACTTGTTACCTCAATATCATGCTCACTGCGCATGTATAGCCGTACCCATGCGAAAGGATGAGTAAATGAATAATAAAACTATAAAATATGGATTTCAGTAAAAGAATTACAAAGGAAGCGAAAGACTATAATATAGAACCGCAAGCAGTCGTGTTGGCTGACTTGTTGGCAGTAGGGTACACGGAGGCAGAAGCGTACAACATAGCGTATGCGGATAACTGTGTACTTACTTTTGAACAGAACCAGAGCATCAGAAACGCGTTGACTACCTCTCAAAAGTTTATGGAAATGGCAGAGGATAGAAGAAGATTGATAAGAAGCAGGTTGCCGACATCTATCAAGGAAGAGGACATAGAACTGATGTCTACCGAGGAAGCGGCAAAACAGGTACTGATGGCGGCAAAGTCTTTGCCTACTGGCTCGAAGGAAAGGGGCGAAATGTTCGTCAAATACACGGAACTACTAAGGAAAAACACATCTGTAGATGCAGAACCAGAAGACGAGAGTATCCGTATCTACCTGCCCTTAAAATGCTGCGACTGCCAATTATACCAAGACCACATAGAAAGCCGCAAGGAAGCAAAAGAAATGGCTAAAGAGACGATAAAAACGAATGAAAAGGCGAATAACGAAGTGAAAGAAAATGATAAACCCAGCAAACCTGTTGACGAGTTCACAAATTAATAAGTTGACAAGTTCACAAGAAGACGAGCTATTAGTCCAGCCATTCCCTCCCCTCCCGTTCGGGGAGGGGAGGGGGGAGAGACTACTCCCCTCCCTTTCGGGGAGGGGTAAGGGGGTGAGGCAATTCTTTTAGCTCATCCGCCAACTCGGCTTGCGCCATCTCTTTGTCGCTAAGGTCTTGCTTCTCCTTTGGTTCATAATTCTGCAGACTTCTCATAAAGAACGCCTCTAATTCTTTGCACAGCTGACGGTATCGCTCCATCTTCTTTTCCTTGCTGCTTACCTCATCCGTTTCTATGATGACCGTTTCCGCAAGTCGCAACACAGCGGATTGGAACACGCCAAAACCTATTGTCGTCACAAAGCTCATGTTGGTGAAAAAAGTAGATAGGATGTCATCATTCGCCTTTGACCTGTTTTCGATAAGATAGATGATAAGGGTGTACATACTGCTACTCTCTGACAAGAATACCTGCCACAGTCCTTCCAAACTGCTTATCTTCAACGCATTGATAAAAACAATGCCGTTTTTCTCACGCTCTTCATCGGTATAGGCTTTCTCCTCTGGAGTACTCTCATGGGCAACACCATCCACAGGAAGGGACTGATCTACGAGGGTCACATAAAAATTACCGAAACGAAAAGGCTTATCCTTTTCTAACTTGTTTTTCTTCATTTCTTCTTTATTTTTTTGATTTTGTGTTTTTGATAGGTAATTGTCCGTCAACCACTCGTTTGCAGCTATAGAACAACTCCAAATCGGTAGACAATCCGTTGTCTGCCATCTCTACTGGCTTTACGCCTTTCTTCCCATTAAGTACACCTAAGCAAAGTTCCATCTGTTGGTAAGCAAGGGATAATTGCTCCCTTGCTTCCTTTTCAGATAGACTTGCTACGAAATAATCAATGGTTTTCACATCTTCAGGTTTCATATCATCATAAGTTTAACGTTTCCATGGACGATAGTCTTTCTTTACTCGTAGGTATTCCATATAGGAACTCACTAAATCTAAATGCAGCTCGTTTTATTATGTATTATTTTTTTTACAAAAACTCATACATACCCTTTTTTAATAGTCCAAAACTCTGCACCTTTTCTGATTGTTATTCTTAAATCTGCCAAGGTATGAAGTAGATTATCCCTTCTACCACAATTCCATATCGCAAATGTATAGTGGTTGTTCGATGTTCCCAATATTCGTTTGAAAGTATGCAAATCAACATACAATGGCAACAGCTTGTTTATCTTCCGTGATAATTGATTCATAATTACTCCCCTTTCTTTGCTTTTAACTCTTTATATCTCTTTTCGCTCACAAGGAACGTACCTCTGTCCTTGAACTTGATGGCATGGTAAAATTGTAGTCCAATCTTGTAAATGATATAGTCAAAGTCATCACGCTCCTTCATATAACTCCTCATATCGCCAATTAGAGTTACATCACGTCCAACAACATATTTATCACTACAGGACAAGTAGCGACCAATGGCAAAACCTCTCCACTTCTCAAAGAAATTATATAAGTCTATCTCATCTGGCAATTCATGCGTTTCATTAGCTCTCTCAAACTTGATACGCTCATAGCTTGTATAATCATTTCCAGTACCAACATCTATGCCCATTATCAACCTTCTTGCTTCTTCTTTCGACATGATGCCTTTGGTAAAATTCTCGCACATTCTTGTAGCCTCACTGGTAATGCAATCATTGCAAATCTCTGCCCATTTAGCATTATGCTCTATATTCAGGAGAACGGCATTCTCATAGGACAACGGTGATATATCGCCTTTTGAAAAACAAAATTCTATCTGTTGTGGGAAATCGCCCCTTAATATCTCAACAATCATTACTTTATAATAACTAATATCGTACACTTTCATAATTGGCAATTCGCGAGTGCAAACGCCTATAGAACAGAGAAACGATAACGCTTCCTCATTTACAACTTTTGCCCAATATTCTTTTCTTTCTCTCATAACTATATAAATCTAAATATTAAATGCGTAACTTATCTCGTTGTCGGAATACAGCTCATAAATGTTGTAACTGCTGTGCTTGCGCTTCGCAAAGCCTAACCGTGTCATCTCCCTGCCAAACATGTTCAGCGTTTCAACATCGTACATCTTACGCTCACAGAACGTAACATAGTCGTTGTACAACGATTGAGCAGGCACAGCTTTTGGCATTTCACTCCATTGCCCACTGTACCTGTTGGGTCTGTAACCTCTCACACGCAAAAATATCTGTATCGTCTGACCATTCTCCAACAGATACTCCTCGGTCTCCTCAAGACTTTCTTTCGTGGGGATAAACTTGAAACCGTCATCCATGAGGGTCTTGTAACCTTGAATGAGCCAATTTCTAATACCACTGGCTTCCGCACACAACACATGCGCCAAATCTGGACGCATGTCACGCTTGGAAACGGTAGTCCTGAAGTGGATGAGCAGCAATCTGCGCATGAACGCTTCACCCATGCTCCTGTTGCTCGGCTTCTTGTTCATATTGAAGATTAAATATGGAATATCGGATGTCATCTCCACATTCTTACCGATAAGGCGAACGGCTTGACGCTCACCAGAGCATAAGGACTTGAAATTACCCTCAAACCTTGAAATGTCAGAGGAGTCTACCTCTGTACAGTAGTTGAATATCTTACCCACAAGAGCTGCCATGAACCTGGCACGCTCGTCACCACCACGTATCAAGTCATGAAGTGGAACAGAGGAAATATTGTCCAAACCGAACACATACCCGATAACCTCAAATATCACACTCTTGCCATTGGCACCATTACCTACCAACCATAACGTTTCTTCTACCTTATGGGTGGACGCATCACGGGGGGCAACACCAAGCGATAAATATTTTTGAAGCAGGGAAACCTGCGCAGGTGTCAATACGGAACTCAAAAACGACAACCATTGCGGACAAGTAGCCGTCGGGTCGTATGAGTAAGGTAGGATAGACAACACGTCCATGCGGTCAGTAAACGGATGATACACAGGATTGCAAATATCCGAAAAATCGTAGACACCATTACTGAAACCAACAATATAACGGGACGGACGTAATATAGATAAAGACGCACCCTGCTTCGCTGCACGCAAAATATTGGAACGAGCCTTTACCAAGTCCGACTTCTGTGGACGAAAACGCAACAAGGCAGCACTCAAAGATAATTCCAATAAATCATCCGTCAGTAAAGACCAATACTTACCAGAAAAATAATAAACACTACCACGATAACTCTTGAAAACCTTGGCACAAGCATCACGGACACAACTCTCATAACCAAAAACCCTGTCACCAAAACGAGGGTCCATGATGACTTCCTGTATCTCCTTCTTGGAAAACGATGAATACAAAGACGAAGAGAGTAACGACACTACGTCCATACTCTTCTCATAATCAACGCTATTTCCCAAATTCCTTGCCAAATCTTCTCAAAATCTATCGTTTCTTACTATACAGATATATAAATCTATATTTACCTATCACTAAAATAGATGAAATTCAAGAAATATATCCACTAACAATGCAAAGATAACCCCTATACATGGGACTTTCAAGTACATTAGCTAAAATCTTGAAAATTCAAGAATAATAGCAGAATATACCACCAAAAATCATCCATAAACGCAAAATCAGTACAAAAAACAATGAATTTAACATGAATTTAACACTTTAAAAACAGCTACACAAAACAACACTCAACACTACTAAACAAAGCTATTACAGCAACAAAACACCAACTTCTCATACAAACTGCAAAAATGCCATATTTCACGACAAAACATCACAACACAACACAATAAAACCATCATAAACACAAAAACACCCTTACACACACATACACATACCCATACCCATACACACGCACGAACAACTCTTCCCACAACCCCTTATCCTACAACGATTACTAACTCCATACAGAAGCATATCCTATCTTCCACACATCACTCACTTTCTCTCTCTCACTCACTCACTCACTTTCACACACTCACATAAACTCCACCATTCTCGTGCGCCAACCTGACAAACTACCCACACAGCCCCATTCAATACAACCTCAACAAAAAAAAATAAAAACTGAAAATAAAAAAATAAAAAAAAACAGACGAAAAGTGAAATAACAAAAATATGCCCCATGCACCCCCCCCCCCCGCCCCGGTCAATAAATAAACCCCGTAACTCGTTGATATTTTGCACATTATGGTAATAATCTCCAAATTTGTAATAATTACAAACCCACCCCTCCCCCGCAAATTAAGAGTCGCCTCCCTCCTGTGTGCTTTTTCTTTTGTTTTTATCCGGTTGTCTGGTTATCCGGTTGTCTGGTTGCCTGGTTTACCATGTAAATATATTTTACTTATATGTTCAGGTTAACAACCATGCAACCGCCTGAGCATCAGGCAAATAGCCTTTATATTTTAACGCTTTTTAACGCTAAATATTTGTACTTTTATTGTATGTTTTGTATCTTTGTAATACGGATAAAGCGTTATCCACCTTGCCCCCTTTGGGGGTAATAGGCTCGTTTTGATTTATTGAAAATAGATAAAAAAAGCACCTCCTAAAGTGCTGGAACACTTCAGGAGGCTGTAAATTGCAAATATCTATTATATAAAAAATATAAATAGATACAAGCCTTCAACGGCTGCAAATATACACCGCTTTTTTTATCCACGCAAATTTTTGATATAAAAAAAGTTTGTAAAATCAATAATGCAAATATTTGACTTGCTTACATACCGCAGCGGCGAAAGGAAACCGCTGAGTTATAACCTTTCCAAGTTATAACTAAATATATTTGAAAGATATTATTTTTTATCCTCCATATAACGAGGATAAAAAGTACTTCACACACTTAGATTATTTATTTATAATTTTTCAGTGTGTAAAAACAAAAAACCGCCTGGCAAGATTGAAAAATATTTTACCAGGCACAAAAAACAAACATTTTTATAAATCATTTAAATTTTTGAGTTATGGAAACGACAAACAAAAAGAATGCGCAAAGCGTATCAAACGAAACAAAACAAGCGATCAATGTAGAAAACCAGGTAACAAATGAAGGTATAAATGTAACGGATGCCACGACAACGAAAGGGTGTAAAACAAACTGCAGCCAGTCCGAGCCGGTCGAAAGTCCAAAAAAACGGTTACTTGCTTTAATTGAGAAAAAAACCGGGCTTAATTTTGAGGCCTCCAACGAGTGCAAAGAATTTTATAATACCTTTGCAGCTCTCAAGGAGGCAAACGAAGGCGCGTTTGATGCTGCGCTTTCATCAATAAAAAAACAATGGGAGGACGCAAATAAAAATAAACTTGAAATGGTTGAAAACGTTGCCCCCGTGGAATTTTTTGAAGGGTTGCAAACTGACAACGAAATAAAAACCCTTCTGGATGATGTTTTTTGCAATTCATTCGATTATAAAAACATTATCGAAGGCGATCAGGTTATTTGTTATTGTTCAGAGCCGAACAAGAAGGACGAGGACAAAGACAAAGACGAGGACAAAGACAATAAAAAAACAAGTCTTAATAGTGAAAATATAAAGCGCCTGGATTTATTCGGCAAGGAACACACGCAAACGGTTTATTATAAAAAACTTGATTGCACCCGCCCCAATTATTTACGCGCGATTCGTGGTTATTCTTATTTTTTAGAAGGAGAAAAAAGGCTTAAAAACCAGCTGAACAAAGCAAACGCCGCCTTTAGTGATTTACGGAACATTTTACAAACATTGAAGGATAACGGCGCCGCCGTTGAGGATGTAACAAGGATAACGAACGAAATTTTTAACTAACAAAAAAAGCGGCCCAAACAGCCGCTTTTTTTATGCTCTGTAAATTGAAAAATATTTACAAAGTAACAACAAATAATAATATAAAAAATAACATGGAACAACAAATAATAATACCCACGACAATTTATAACAGGTGGGAAGAGGAGGCAATCGCCCAAAAAATTAGCCTGCATTCCTTTGGAGCTTTCATAAAAATGAAGGAACGCCAATACCTAGATGCGCAAAATAAAACAAGTGAAAATAACACACCTATTTTTGCGACTCCTGCAAAAAACAAGCTAACAAAATACGGTAATAATTTTGCCCTCAGTGTGCTGCTTTCAATACCAACGCTTGAAAGGAAGGCAAAATTTGCAAGATTCGATTTTGAGGACTTTTATAATAAATACCAATCAATAAAAGAAGGAAAATCAACAAATAAAGATTTTTTCTACTTTTTAGATTTGTGGTACAAAAAATTAAAAGACGATATGAAAGAATATCGGATCAGCAAGGAAACATTTTTAAGATACGGTTTCAATTACAAAGAAGCTACAAATTTTTACTTTGCATGTAAGCAAGAATTTGAAACAATGTAACACGAAACATAAAAAACGAGTAACCTCCTAATAAATTTTGCGATTTGTTAGGAGGCTTTTTTATACCAAATTATTAACAAATAAAAATTTTACAATTATGAAAAAGCAATTAAAATTTAAGTTTGATTTAGATTGCAAGGTGGCAATTTATGTACCGTCAACGGTTAATGTGAACCAAACGGCAAGCAATGAGAAACAAGTAATGGAAATTATAAAGCGGCTGTCTGTTTTGTTTGGAGGAGCAACCGCCTCCGACGCTGTAGGCGGTTGGGTTGCAAACGACGGGCAAACCGTTATCGAAAAAATCAAAATAGTATATAGCTATTGCACCTCCGAACAACTGAAGAACAATATAGATACGATTTTGGAAATTTGCGAAAATCTTAAAAATGAGATGTCCCAGGAAGCGATTACTTTAGAGATTAACGGACAAGTGAAATTTATCTAACAATCGCTTGAATTATTCTACCGCTATGGGCTTGTGTTTATTTGGTGACAGTTTTATGCTTGGTTACCAGAAAGTTAAAAAAGCTATTAACCTAAAAAATTAGGGGAAAATTCACTTGCAAGGTATTGAAACACTTTGTAAGTACGATATTTAATTTAAATTTTAAGAATTATGGAGTACGTTAAAACAAAAGACCTTCAAAAAAGATTGGAAGGCAAAAAGTGTTCCTCTATTTCCCACACTGGTTCAGTACGAGGAATGAAAAAATTATACGGGTGGGATAAAGCACAAGAAATTTTCAGAAGTGGCAACTATATTTATGCCATTTGGGGGTAAACATTTTCTACATGCCTGTAAAGTACGATAAACTTTGCAGGCAGCCATAAACATTAAATAAATTGAGTTATGGAAAGAATTAAAATTTTTGCGGTGGGTTGTTTATTGCTCCTACCGTTTTTTGTATGCCTTATTTCAGATAGTTTGGCATTGATAGTTTTAGGTACGATGTATCTAATAATTATTTTGAGAATTGTCCCAAAACGATTTTGGAAACGATTTTTAGTAATTAACGTGCGACTTTCCAGAATATTGGAGAACACTACTGTCCACGAAAATCTTTTAATAATCTCTTGAAACGCCTATAAATACAAGCTTGTAGGAGATAAAATAGACTCCCTACTTTTGAAAAGAGTATCTTTGCCACAAATTACAATTTGAAAGCAGATACTTATGAACAAAGGTCGATACGTATTTTCACAGCTGTGCGACTTTCTGCCGACAGACCATTTCAAATGGTTGATAAAAAAGTATGAAGGTAATAAATATGTGAAGAGTTTCACTTGTTGGAATCATCTGATGGTTCTTCTATTTGGTCAGTTGTCTAATCGTGAGGGATTACGAGACCTTATTGTAACCATCACTCCGTTCAAGTCAGCGTTCCACCATCTTGGTTTTGGAAAGAATGTCAGTAGAAGCAATTTGAGCAAGGCCAATGAAATACGCGAAGTCAAGATATTCCAAGAGTTTGCAGACAAGATGGTTTCCATAGCAAGAGAGAAACGAGGAGTCGTCAAGGACTTCTTCATATCGAACAATGTCTATGCGTTTGACTCCTCAACAATATCATTGTGCCTTTCTGTATACTGGTGGACTAAACTGCATCATGGGAAAGGAGGAGTGAAATTGCATGAACTGTATGACGTGAAGACAGACATTCCGACATTTTCTGTCATTACAGACGCTTCAGTTCACGATTCTCAAGTGATGGAGCTAATTCCCTATGAGAAAGAGAGTTTCTATATATTTGACAGAGCGTATATGGCAACTAGGAAACTTTATATAATAGAAGGAGCAGAAGCTTACTTTGTCGTGAGAGAGAAGCATAAAATGCCGTTTGAGGTCATAGAGGATAAAGAATACAACAACCCTTCATCTGGAATTATGGCTGACCAAATTATACGTTTCAAGGGATACAAGACTAAGAAGCAATATCCAAATAAACTTCGACGAGTGGTATTCTATGACTATGATGGTAATAGGACATTTGTATTTTACACGAACAATTTTGAAATTACAGCGGAACAGGTTGCTATGCTTTACAAATACAGATGGAGAGTAGAACTGTTCTTCAAATGGCTGAAGCAACATCTGCGCATCAAAGAGTTTTATGGAACCTCGGAGAATGCTGTAAAAATACAAATCTATGCAGCTATCATTGCATATTGTCTTGTCGTTATCGTACAAGAATGTATGGGGCTAAAGCTTCAAACCTATGATGTTCTAAGAATTTTAAGCACGGCATTGTTGACAAAAATGCCATTGTGTGACTTGCTCATTGAACAGAAAGAGGAAGAATTTACTGAAGGAAAAAACCTGCAGCTCTGCCTCAATTTTGATGGGTAACTATCAATTTGTTACTTTTTGAAATGTTAAAGGGTTTTCGTGGACAGTAGTGATTGGAGAACAATTAAGAACAAAGTACGAAGCCCCAGCCAAAGTAAAATTTAGCTGGGGTTCTATTTTTAGTATTAACAATTAAAAATTTCAAATTATGAAAAATTTAATGCAAGCAAGTGTTTATGTAGGCACTTATGGAAAGTACAACAGCGGCTCAATCGCTGGCAAGTGGTTACAACTTTCAAAGTACGAAAGTAAAAACGAGTTTTTACAAGCATGCAAAAGGTTGCACAAAGACGAAAGCGACCCTGAGTTCATGTTTCAAGATTATGAGAACATTCCAGAATCAATGATTGACGAAAGTTTTGTCAGTGATGAAATTTGGACGGTTTTTGAAATTCTGAAAAAGTACGATACCAACCGACAGGAAGCATTTGCTGAATGGTGCGAGGCAAACGGGTACGAACAAGATTTGCAGGCAATCAAAGAATTTAGTACGATTAAGTTTAAGAAAAATTCTTTGCCACACGAATTTTTGTTGAAAGAAGAATTTGCCAAAATTTGGGAAAACGACAAAGGAATGCAAGACTACTGTTTGAAAAATACAAGCAATTGCGTACTTACGTCATTCGGAGGTTTGGTAACTTTCGACAAACCGAAAATAGAAACAAGATTCTGTTTCGGTTATTCAGATTTTGGGCAAGGACAAAGTTTTGACGAAGCAAACAAGCAGGAAGCAAATTTTGGCGAGAAACAATTTTTAAGAAATAATCTTGCCGATATGAAACGGACATTGGAACTTTTTGAGAATGAAACAAGCGAGGACGGATTTGAAGCACCATACGACCTGTATTTCTACAATAACAGCAGCCGTGGAAATATCTATGAATTTGCTTTCCTGACCGAGTACGATGTCGAGAGGAACACGGGTTGGTTTAAAAATTTAATAAAAGCAACCGAAGAGGATTTCCAAAAGTGCTATGCGGCACAAAAACAAGAGTACGAAAAATTTGAGAAACGTCTCAAGTCGTACTTAAAAAGATATGGAACCAAGAAATTGCATACGTGGACATACTGGGCTGACGAGTAACGCAACTTTCGTGGCTATCATCTTAACAAATGATAGCCGCACAATTATTCACCTTTAAAACAAATTATTATGAGTTGCATGACAATTTCAAAAGAAGCTCTCATCGGAGTACGAGAGACTTTGAACGATTCGTTGAATTGGAAAGAAACAACGAAAGAGCAAATGACAAGCCTTCCGTTTGTTTTTTCAAAAAACAGAAAGAACGCAGAAAAGTTTGAAGAGGAAACGCAAAAGTTTATAACAGACGCCTTTATTTTCAATCAATTTGAATTAACGAAAGGCGATAAGGAAGTAAACGAGAATTTAGGTTGGTGCGAAAAATACATTCAAGATTTGAAAGAACAAGATGGCAAGCGCATGACAATTGTTCAATTCCTTAAAACCCTGCAAATGATAGATTATAATACGGATGCAAGGGGATGGATAGAAGATGAAGAGTACGAAACGTGGACAATGCGCAAAGACTATGAAAATTTCAAGATGAAAATAAACGAGCTTATATCCAATGTTGCTCAGTTCATAGTTCGTCGTCTCCCCGAGTACGATAACGCCAAGTGGGATTTCTAACAACAAACTTGCAAGACCCTAACCAATCTTGCAAGTACGAATGTTTAATTTTAAAAAAAATAGAAATATGGAATTAAGAGAAATCAAAAAAGAAGTCAGGAAAATATGCAAAAACCTGAACCTTCCAAAAACAGACATTCTTGAAAATTATAAGTACGATAACTGCTATTATGTTTACAAAAGTCAGATAAGCGTAAGCATAGGTGGCATTTCGTTTGTTTTTGGAAAAAATGATGTTTGGAAAGGAGTTTTTGGAATTATTGCGAACAATCATTCCGAATGTCACTTTTATGATGCAAATGAAGTATTGATGACCTTCAAAGATTATCTGGAAAAGAAAATTTCTTCAGGTGAAATAAGCAAGAAATATCTTTCTTGAAATCTTCAAACTTCCAAGAGTTTAATCACTGTTGGAAGTACGATTATTAACTAAATTTTTACGATTATGAAAACAAATGAAATTAAGTTGAATCCTTACAAGACAACATGGGCAATTATTACTCCTGACAAAGGAAAGTTTGTTACAAAGCATGACATAAAAGCATTTGGTGACATTGCGCTATTCAATCGAAACAAATATCACTGTATGTTTTTTGGCTCAAAACACTCAGCTATTGATTTTTTCAAGAATTTTAGAAAGAAGATTGACAAGAAATATCAAGTACGATTCATTACAGACAAACAGGCAGGAATGGCAAAAGCAGGTGTAAATAGAGAATTACCTAATTTTCCGTTTACAAAGAAACAATTAGAAGAAGTATTATTTATTGGATAAAGACTTGCAACACAAAAACATCCTTCCCACGTACGACAACTTGGGAGGGAACAATTATTCACTTTTAAAAAATAAATTATTATGGCAAAAAGTATTTATGGTTATGTGGACGTGTTCAGCCCTGAACATATCTACATGGCACCAACCGCGAGGGCAGCTTTCAAGTTTTTAATTGAAAATGAAAATTATGACACTTGCAAGGCGGGAAGATATTTCTATTCTATCGAAAGAATGACAAAGACGGAGTTGATAAAAGAATATTCGGATAGAATGAATGAGCTTAAAAGCTATCATACAACAAGCAAAATGGCTAAATTTACTTTTGCTTTTAATGCAAACAGGTACGAAGAAAAGATTGGTATATTAAAAGAAAGCCCTCACAATGATTTCGTTTACTTTGAAGGTAAGGTGCTTTTTAAAGCAAATTAGAGAAAGAATCCCTGTTAAGTACAATAACTTAATAGGGAACCACACAATTATTAACAACTAAAATTTACAATTATGAAAGTACAAAGAAACTACGAGTGCGAAGAGAAAGCACTTGTCTCAATCTTTATTGAGTTTGACAGCAAAGCAGAAATCAACAAAGTAAAAAGATTGGCGAAAGTAGCGAAACAAATAGGTGCTGAACATGGAAGTTTGGAAGATGTTTTGCTATGGTACGACCCAGCCACAAACAACCTTGTTTTTCTTGCGTCTAACGGCACATCTATTGCCGTAGAGGGTAATTGTTCGCCGTGGCAAATAAAAAGCGATACAAGCCACGGAAACGAGGAATTTTATACTCTTCTAAGCAAAAACGACATTAAATCATTATGCAATTTTGCGAATGAGTGTAACAATAACGTAACGGTTGATTTTTACGAAAGAAACGAGTTTGGCTTTAGTAAGGCAACCTTCTTTAATCATACCGAATACAAGAAAGTTGAGACCGCAAACACATCATACCCAAAAATGTGGAAAAAGGTTTTAGACGAGCCAACGTGCAAGATTAAAATCAAGGAGGACGAAATAATAACGTTCAGGAATTTTATCAAAAACATCGAAATAAAAGAAGAGTACGACACGTTATACATGAGTATGCAAAAAGGCTTTTCAATTATGAAATGCGTTTACAGAAATCCAGATAAAGAAGTAATGGGTGCGTGCGATATTCACATGGACTCTATTGCAGACGAAGACATAAGGGTTGCTGCAACGCCAAGCAATCTTTTGAATATCGGTTTCTGCGGCTTCACCGCACTTGATGATGGGTATAAAAAATATGGAGTTTGCTCTACAAAATTTACAAATGCAATGATTACGGGAAAACTACACGAGGAGTGGATGTTTCATAACGTATAGAGTACAGCTTGCGGCAACATGAAAATTGTCGCAAGTACGAACTAATTAACTAACATTAAAATAAACGTAATATGAGTTATTATATTCCACCAACAAAGAAAATAAAAACATTTTCAGATTTTGAAGAACGATGTTTTAAGCTGTACGACATGTACGAACCGTGGTTTTTCCTGAAAGGTTTTCAATGCTTCACTAATTTTGAAGGAAATCAGATTGACAAAAAATGCTGGTATTGCGTCGTGAAGCTGAACGAAGACACGCATACCGTATTGACATTCCAACCAGGAGAGAATATCGAACATCCGTTTGTGGTTTTTTCCGATTGGGCAAAATGCGATATGGGCGCAGGCTCTCGTGGTTTTTTCACAGAATGCGAAGAGTACGATGACCTCGCTTGCGCTTTTTACGACATGGTGCAAGGCTACAGCAGGTATCACATCCGATACTCGAAAGACTTGGTAATGATTGGAGAGAAAGGAAAACATAAAGAAGCCGTATTCGGAGATTGGGGGCTTCTCGAAGCGGTCAAAATCATTCATACAGATGAAAAGTATAAAGGAAAGACCATGGATATATTCAAAGAAGGCTTCACAGGAGACGAATTGTTATATAGGGCTACAATTCCTAACTAATAATATTTTGAGCCAACAGAACGAAAATAAACTGGCAAATAAACGATTTTACACCAATGTCTTTGAAATTGTAAAGAGAATATGTACTTTTGGAGAAACTAAAATACAAGAAGATATGCGCTTCCCTACAAAGTATATAGCTACTTACAGCATCAACGGAGGAGAGGAAATCCGCCTCGAAAGTCCTAACTTGCATTTGCTCGATAAACAAGTACGACACATTATCAAAGGAAATGTGGATGAGAAAGGATTTGCAGAGTTTGAAATAAGAAGAATATTTTCAGACCAAGAACGACATGCAAGAAATATCCCAGACAGAATACACGGAGAAATAGATCGCCACGTGCTGTACAAAAATGGAAAATGGAAGTATGATAAGTTTTTCAGAAACTATTACTAAAGGTATGTAGCGTATAAATAATACCTGCATACCGCTTTTTAAGTTAAATATATCACTATATGCTAAACAATTTTAATTTATTGAACGGAGATGAGCCGTTGTGCCTTTTCCTGAACGAGGGTATAGCGGCTTCCAAGCAAATGTTCGCATACTCACGACCGAAATCATTCGCTGACACGCAAGACAGCCAGAGAAACGAAATGTTTGTAAACGCACTGTTGTTCCACGAATACGCAAGTACGATAGTGTCTTTCCTGAAAAACGCTCTCTATTTTTCAAGTGAGTACGATGTAGTGAAAGATGGTGCTTATCGTTCTTTCGCTGAGAAACAAAGACTTGATGCCATACAGCGAGGGCGCATCCTGCCAACCGACCTTGACGAGGGAGGCAATATCATTACGGAAAACATCCCCGACAGGGTTCTTGAGCCGTATGTGATAAGGCACTATCTCTGCCCGTCCAACACAAGCCAGATAGTCCTTGACACAGACCCTTTTGACATACGGAAATATTGCAATCTCCTAATCTCGTTCACCGAAAAGAATTTAGCGAGAAAGAGTGAAGAGAAATATGGCATCAAGCATATTGAAAAAGACAGGAACGGAAATACGATAAAACTTTCAGATGACGAGGTTTCTATGCAGAATGCCATAAAAGCTGCCGACTTGCATCTTTTCAGAGGCAAAATAATCGCTGTCGCCATTCAGGTGAACAGCCTGATTTCAAAAATCAACAACTTGCCACCGTTCAAAGACAACAAGGACGAGATTCTTGACATTGAGGAATTGGCACACAACATCCTCAACATGGACGAATCGCTTGGATTTGACCTTACTGCCGACGCAATGAATAAGTTTGTAGACAACTATCTTGACAAACCAAGTGAAAAAGGAAACAAAATAAGCGAAACCGAAGAATAAAAAAAATACTAAATGTGGGAAGCGTCCCACTGTTTTCATAATTAAATAATTAAAAGATTTATAATCAGGACTGCTCCGAAGTGATTCGTGGCAGTCTTTTCTTTACACTCTTACTTTCCAGCACAAAGTACAAAACAACAAACACAGTACGATGAATTATGATGAAAATAGATAATCTAACGAGTTTCTATCTTTTTCGTTGGATTTTAGTCACTTCTCTTGTGACGTGTTAGAATGCGTCCTATATTTGCAACAGAAAAGAAACAGGGAAGAGAAAACAACGCGACGCACATGTTGACACAATACGATTTTCATAACTAATATACAAGCCCTCGCCCGTTTCTCTTCACCTTAAGGCGGGGGCCTTTTAACAGCCCCCATCCACCCCCCCCCAAAAAAAAAGGGGAAACGACATAAAGGTTCAATCCGTGCAGTCCTTTTGGTCTTATCAGCCATATACAAAACTGCTCAGTCTGATGGAATATACCTGCAATAAGAAAGTGGGAGCAATCATTCAAGCCTATGAACTCCCGACCTCACGACCCTCATAAGTTGCTCATTGTACGGTGAAACAAAATTCTTGGGACAAGAACTTCCACACAGGCAAAAAACGACATTTTGGAAACCTCTGTACTATCATATATAGATATATACTAAGTACATGTTGATAATAAAAAAAATCCATCTGTCGTTGTTCCGCTCATTATTATATGAATGAGGGACATAGAGGCTTCATGCACTTATCATAAACTACAACCTCGTTTTATTTTATATTTGTTTGTCACCTTCCACAGCTATTAACTTATTTTACATATTGAAAAGCTGTTTACAACTGCATTTTTCAATATATTTGCAGTACGAAGATTTATCTTAAATTATATATTAACTTTCAAAAAACAATTTTTATGAAAAAACTTTCAATAATCTTTTGGATGTCACTATTATCTATTTGCTTAATATTTAATTCTTGTGGGAATGCAAAATCTGACAAAAAAGAAAACAAACAAGAACATAAGATAATAAAGGGTGAAATAAATGCGAATTTATTCGGCGTTTCTTTTAATAGTAATAGAAAAACAGCTGAAAATGTTTTAAGGAAAAGCAATGTGTCATACAACGTTATTGATAAAGGACTTTATCAATTTGAGCAGCGGTTTAATTATTGGGATTTAGAATTTGACCTTGGACAAATTTGGTTTGAATATGATGATTCTGATAATTCTTCTGTTACAGGAATAATGATGCAGAAAAATTTTTCAAATAAATATTATTCTAACCCATTACAAAAAGCGAAAGAATTTTATAAAATGGTACTTTTTTCTGTTAGAAAACATTACGGTCAATACGAAACAGAGCCAACTGAAAAAATAAAAGACCAATATAAAGGTGATATAAAATACGCATATTTCACGAACAAAGAAATAGGAATAGACTTAGCCATAGAAAAGAGACTTACTGAACATGGAAGAGATGGCTTCCAAGTTATTTTAGTTTTCTACAATGAAGAGCATATATGTTAACATGTTCTTAATCTAATTAATACAAACGAGTTCAAAAAAAATAATCATTATTTAATATGAACACTAAGGCATATCTTATTGCTTTCATTGTAAGTGCAATACTTGCAATATTTAGCTTTTCTGCTTTCAAGTTCGCTTCCGAAGGTTTGCATTCAGAACGAATTAGTTTGTCTGTTGAGTATGATGCGGATGTTTATTTACATCAAGCTACAGAATATGACGCTATAAAATATATATTGGATATGAATGAGTTAAACCATAAGGAATCCTTGTACAATACTTGCAAATGGTCTGTTTCTGGGATATTTACTTTAATTTCGATTGGATCTTTGGGTATCTATATATATAAGCGTAAAAAAAAGAAAATAACGGAGGATAGTAATAATTAGCTGTCAATTCAATAACATACATTTTGGCTTTTATTTTTACTAACCTATCATAGCAGTAACAAATACAGCCGCCCACACAACAAACGTATGGGCGGTTATTTTGTTTTGCAAAAGTATAACTTGTATTGAATGAGTATTGTAGTAAAGAAATAAACCTTACTCTATTCCAAACATTTTCAGCTGCTTATTGCTCACCATTGGGCTTTCTTTGACGGTATTGTATATACTCTCTAAAAAACTGCTGTCGGTAATTTCTCCGCAATAAGTTGAGCGTGTGAATTTATCCTTGTTAGCAATGATTAACTTTGAGCAATTCACAAATGAATCATGTTTCAAAAAAGGGTAACGTTCAGCTGATATTTGTAAATAGTAATCAGTAACAGTGGGTGGCAGATTTTTGTTGATGTTTGAGTTAATAACCAAACCGCCAACAACCACTCTATCTTCGTTAAGACCGAGAACTACAAAGAATTTATCACGAAAGGTATCTCCGTTCTTTGGAGTTATACCATTCGTTTTGTCAAGACGAAGCATATATACGCTTCCAACATCAATGTTGTCTTGCGTGAGCTTATCGGATAAACTTCCGATTAAATCTCCTATACTCGTCATGCCAAAGCCGATTCAATCATCAAGTTTTCCTTGATGTATTCTATCATGTCATCAGAGGCTCTACCATCTTTCGCAATGCCTACAATGCTCATCTTTTTGTCGCTACTTTGTGAGAAAGCCCTTTCCCACTCCTTGCCATGCGACTTGGCTTTCAACTCAGAATAGGGAAGATATGCGTTTTCTTTGATTGAATTATCCAGAGCCTCTATATCTGCCTTTGACAAATAGTCCTCATCGGTCTTGCGGCTTGCGGCAAGCATATAATAAGCATCGTCCTCTCCCTTTTTTGTACTGCTTGACAATAGGTTATGCAGCTCACTATCACAATTGGTATCTCGCTTGATACTATCATAAAGAACCGTAGGGACTGGGCCGTCAGGCAGAGCGTAGAAATCGTCCGCAACCATAGGGAAACCATACTTCACCAAATGCTCCATATTGGCAAAGTATATCACCTTGAACAAATGGTAATAGTCTAAGCCTTTTGTCTTGTTCAAAATGTACAAAACGATCTCCGATAGTTTTTGTTTGTCAAAATGCGTCATAGTCAAACTTCATTGCTGCAGCACAAAGGTAACACAAAATATATGGTAATGCAATATGCTAATATATATATTAACACAAAATAACACGATAATCGCAAAAAAGCAAGCTAACAATTTGGAGAATACGAAGTATTATTCGTATCTTTGCAGCGTCAAAATCATAAAGCGGTACAGAGCCGCCGAGTAATATCGGCTTTTTTTGTACCCATACTTATCGAATTAAAGGTATAGATATACCGTGCCGAGTGTGGTGTCAGAAATGCCCACAAAAGTTTAGCTTTATGAACTTTGACAACTCGTAGCACGGTTTTTTTATTGTCAAAATCATAAAGAATGACAGATTTAGTAATTCAAAGTTCACAAGGACGAGACGTAACGACAAGTTTAATCGTTTCGCGAGTATTCGGAAAAGAACACAGTAAAGTTTGTAGAGACATTGAAAATCTCTCATGTTCTGAAAGTTTTAGGGTCGCCAATTTTGGCGAGGCTACTTTTGAGAACAAAAAGACAGGTCAAAATCACAAAATGT
Organism: Hoylesella buccalis ATCC 35310; assembly: GCF_025151385.1. Classification (NCBI taxonomy): domain Bacteria; kingdom Pseudomonadati; phylum Bacteroidota; class Bacteroidia; order Bacteroidales; family Prevotellaceae; genus Hoylesella; species Hoylesella buccalis. The sequence continues at coordinate 242,207 of NZ_CP102287.1, forward strand.
ACCAAATGACCAAAGACGGCTTTTCTTTTTTAGTTATGGGTTATAATGGTGATAAGGCTGGTAAATTCAAGGAGATGTTTATCAATGAGTTCAATAAGCGTGAAATGCTGTTGAAAAGCGATGATTACATTTTAGCACGTTCTCAAGAAATTCTACACAACCGTTTACAATTAGCAGAAAAGCAGCTTTCGCAAGCAAACGAGAAAATTTCCATGCAGGACAACAAAATCAAGCTGCTGCAGCCAAAAGCCGACTTCGCTGACGCAGCATTCAAAGCAGACGGATGCGTGGATATTGGGCAAGCCGCCAAAATCCTTAAGCTGCCGTTCGGGCGTAACACGCTCTTTAAGAAGTTGCGAGAGCAAGGGGTGTTTTTCGTAAGCAAGAACGAGCCAAAACAACGATTTGTGCAGGCTGGATATTTCTACCTTACCGAGTTACCACCAATCAAGCGGTCAGACGGCAGCGACTTTATTGTCATGAAAACCATCTGCACGCAAAAAGGACTTGCGTACATCAACTTCCTATTTGGAAACAAGCAGAACGACAATGCAAAACTCGCAAAAATCAAATAAAACCAAATAAATAAAAACAATAATCAATTTAATATTGTAGTAAATATAATTATGGAACAATTACAAAGACTCGCAGAGGCAGATTTCGTAAGAGTTAGTTTAAGCAAGGAAGCCGCATTGGCCATCCAGTCGCTTGAAAATATTGAAGAGTATTTGGTAAACCTCAAAGGCAACAACATCACAGAGGTACACAAAACACTTATTGACCCTTTGCGTGTCATTATCCAAAATAACATAGGAGAGGAAGTCTACTTCACGATAGCCGAATAGATAACGGCATTCTTCAACATTTAGTCATGCGAATATAACTCATCCGTATGACTACCATAAGTTTAACATAAAAAATAAATACATTATTATGGATTTACAACAATTACAACATTATCTTGGTTTGGAGAATGACGACAAGCGTTTCGGTTTTCTTATCGCACAGCCATTCATGGCAAACATCATGCAGGTGCCATTTGATGATTGGAAAGATACATTTATCGGTGCTTTCTTACACAAATACACCGACCGACCACAAATCATTCGCATGATGTGCGATGCTCTCGGTGTGCAATACATTTCATGGAAACATCTCACAAGGGTTAATCTTACTACAATCACGCAGTATATCTTGGATAGGGTGGCTCCCAACTCTGCATGCACTTACCTCTCTTTGATAAAGTCTTTGCTGAACGACTACTCGGAGGAGAATCTCATTCCATGCAGAAGTCTTACGGGTGTTCTCACAGGTAAGCATGCTCCGTCACAACATATCGCACTTACGGAAGACGAAATGAAGGCTCTTGACGCTTACGTCCCTCACTCGATAACAGAGCGACACACCAAAAACTTGTTTATGCGTTGTCTTTATACGGGGTGCAGGTGTTCTGACGCAAAAGAATTGACTTTGGAGAATGTTTCTAACGACATTCTGTCGTATGTTTCCAAAAAGACAAAGACGGAGGTCAACCAACCTGTACATCATAGGTTGCTGAAGTATCTTGCCGAAGATTGTGGCAATCATGGAGCATCCGCCCTTCGTGTTACTATTCAGCGCATTTGCAAGAAATTGGGTATAAACCAAGACACGCAACTTTATGTCGCAGGAGAGTTGAAGCGGGGTCCAAAGTACATGTTCATTTCTATGCACTCGGCTCGCCGCTCTTTCTGCACCATTCTTGCGCAAAAAGATGTCCCTGTCGAAACAATACGAACGCTCGCTGGTCATAGCACAACCAACATGACGGATCGGTATATCTGTATTGACGGCAAGAAGCCTGGTACCAACGCCATGAGCTTCTTCCACGGATAAAAAAAGTTTCCACTCTCATAACATACAAAGCGCAAGGGGTATGTTATGAGAGTTTCTTTTCTTACTCTTTCTCAAATTTTATCTTCGGCAGTTTTTCTTTTAACGCCCTATTTATCTGATAGCCAGATTCACCTTTGGCATAGAGCCTGTTATATGCTGTTAGGTAGCGTCCTATTTCTTTTTTTCTGTATTGGCTCAGCGTCTTATAGGCAAGCATACAATAATACAAATCTGTCTCTTTCTCAAAGCCTAATATTTCGCTCATTTCTCGTATGCTATAAATTTTATTCCAATTGGGCATCCATAACCGCAAGAAGTTTCTTAGCTCCAAGCTGTTCGGACACGCCAACTCTACATCTATGCCTTTTATCTCCCACAAACCTTCTCCAAAAGAACCTTGTTCGCAAAGCCCCATGAGCGTCAGATTGACGCGATACTCTGGGTTCACTATCTGTAAATTTTCAAACAAGTCCAACAAAGCATAATATGGTGTATATCCTCTTTCCTGAATGTTTACCATAAATGTGTCGTATAGGGTCTTGTTGGTGGTGTGTTCTATCTCCCACAGCACGCTGAGTAGATGCGATAGCTTGTAGTATGGCAATGAACCACCATAGGCAATGTTACGCAATTGATTACTGCCGTTAGATAGTCTTACGAAAGCCCTGTTCTCATATAGGTTTTTATAGGGATTGTCGCCTAACAGCTTTCTCATGCCATACACTTGCTCCATCACTCTGTCGTTGTTTGGCAAAAGCAAACCGCCAGCCAATATGGCTATCTGTTTGTCTTCGTATGACTTATAGTAACTGCTTAACATCAACGGGCTTACATCAAATATTCCCCTTTCTTTGTATGCTTTTGTTAATGCCGACAACCATTCCCTATGCACAACAGAAAACTCTCTGTAAAACAAGGCGATGTTTTTCTTCTTTAATTCCTGATAAACGATTTTTCTTCGCAGTTTTTCTTCCTCATTCTTTATCTCCATTTTCTAAGATGATATAGCCGTCGTTAATTTTCGTAATTCTTAAATTCTCGTATCTCATAATTTTATTCGTTTTTTTTCCTTAATCTTTTAGTCTTCTATCAATCCATTTATACATGTCAAGCACCATAAAACTTTTACCAGCAATAGCAGCAATGTCAAGATGTTTTTTCATATCTTTAAGTGCCTGCTCATAACCTTTAATGTATGCTCTCTTTTTCTCAAGCATAGAAGCATCCGTGTTTTCATCCTTTGCATAAGGAAAAGCCTTGTCAGCATTATTCTTTATTGTCTTTCCCATTTTCTTTGTTTTTAATATCAATAACCGCCAATAGGCAATAGTTTGCCATATCCATAAGCGTATCTATGCACGATTCGTCTTTCACCTCCAATTCACCATTCTTACAGAACGACTTAATCCTGTTTAGTTTATCGTTCAATCTGATAGCGTATGATGTCAATCCAAACTCTTTGAAAGTCTGCGTTGTGCTGTCTCCATAGTCTGCGTTTTTCTTTTTGAAAGTTTCAAGCATTTGTTTCGTTAGTTTCGCAAACTCTATTTCTTTACACGAAACAAGTTTGTCTTCGTTTTCTTTGTGAAAAGACTCTATACAAGAAACATTTAAATACAAGAACATCTCTTTGTTTTTAAATAAACACTTGTAAACATTATCTTCGATAGCATCTATCCGCATAGGCATATCAGAATCGCTTACTTCGTCGAAAATAGATTTCCCTTTTTCGGTCAACACGACCAAGTCGCCAATCTTAAAATTTTCTTCACTCATAATATTTACTTTTCATATTTTGGCATGTATGCTTCCACGCTCGCCAACTTCCCCTTCTTGTCTTTCTTGTGATTTCTGAATCTAAAACCGTTTCCTCCTGCCATAAATTCGTCTGCTGCATGACTATCCGATATGCAAAGTTTAATAACCGCTTTATTGTAGATTGCGCCTTCTTTTTTATGGCAGTCGAAATAACCATCGTCCAAGCACCTGTTAAGCACTTGCTTTATGGCTAACAGCCGAATAGAGTATGGAAAAATATGTTCTGGTTTTCGAGTATTCATCATTACAACTCCTCTAATTTTTCTTCTATTCTTGCTTTCATGCTGTTTAGCACGTCTTTCACGTCAGAAATTCCTAATTTGTCAAGGAACACATACCTTCCTTTCCCGTTTTTTTCCTTTACTGATACAGTTACGCTAAAATCAGTGTCACTTCCCATCAATTCTAAAACATTCTCTACGCATGATTTCATTTTCAATAAATACCATGCTTTGTTTGCGTTTTCTACGTTCATATCTTTAAAATATTAAAATAATTTCGGTTCTCTCAATTCGTTCTTTATTCTCTCATCTGCCACCTCAAAGAAGTGGTTGTCCATTTCCATTCCGATAAACTTTCTGTTTTCCTTTATGGCAGCTATACAAGTTGAGCCGCTACCAGCAAAGTTGTCTAACACCAAATCTCCCTCGTTGGAATAGGTGCGAATAAGGTATCTAAGCAATTCTATGGGCTTTGCCGTAGGGTGTAGCCAATCTTCTTTACCGTGTCCCTTTGCAAAAGTTATAATGCTGCCTGGATATTTCTCGTCTGTAATAATATCCTCTGCCTTTCCATACTTCCCGTAGTTTCTATTTGTTTCTTTGTGCGTTCCGTTCCCTCTGCTGTGGTTACGTTGACGTGGCTCACACTTCACCATTTGAGGATTATATGTAGGCAGTTTTTTATAGAACACAAGTATTTGCTCGTGCTGTCTCATTGGCATCTTTTTAGCATTAAGAAAGCCTGTCTTCCTAATTTTATTCCAAATAAGGTCGTATTTGTATAGCCTTTGATTACTCAAAATGAGCTTGCCTGCAAACTTTCCTTGGCCGAACAGCAATATAACCCCATTGTCCTTTATAATGCGCTCATACTGCTTCCACAACTCTTGCAAGTCTATCTCCTTATCCCACTTTGCGTCCTTGTTGTTTTTGTTCAGACAAGCGTAGGGTGGATCGGATAGTATCATATCAATAGACTTGTCGGGAATGTCCTGCATAAGACGAAAGCAATCTCCGTGATATAGTTTGTTCTCTTCTATCATTCTTATCTCTCGTTCTTCACCCACGCTTCAACATGCCTTAAATACCCTGCTTTGAACGCTTCTTCAAGTGTCGCTTTCGGGTGTTTCTTTATCCACTCAGCAGTGAGTTTATCAAGCTTGTTTTCCATAGTTAAAGCGTGAATAGTTTTTCAATAGGTTTTTTCGTTATCGTTTGGTTCATTGAGTTCGTTATCTGCTTCTGCCAAACGCATTTGAAGTCATCGGGCATTTGATATTCTGAAACAAAAACACGATAACCCTCTGCATGTTTCTCTCTGCACCAATCGTAAAATCTTTCATAATCAAAGTTTCTTGATGTCGTATATTGCTTTACGTCCTTATACGGAATGTCGCAATAGATAGTCGTCTTACTCACAGGGCGGGGTAGCATTATCTCTTCATAGCTACCGCAACGAAAGTCCACATCCGATAAAAGCGGTATTTGCGACAGCGTGTTCCTTATTTGCTCGCTGATGTAATCTCTTCCGTTTACATCATGTCCCGAATAGCCTCCTGAAAAATAGCGACCATTGTAACTACCCATGAATCCAATCCAACCAATCTCGCCTTTTGTAAATAGCGAGAAGTCTTCTTTTCGATATGCTTCTCTCGCCTTTGAGTACAAATCCCTACTGATTGTTTCTGTAAATATCTCACCTTGCTGCAAGCATTTCCACATGGCAATAAGGTACTCGTTCCTGTCATTGGCTATCCGATTGAAAGTGTTTGGTACTTTGTCCAACAGATTACAACCACCGCAAAAGGCATCCACAAAATAATCTCCCTTTTTCATTCCGTCAAGAATGATAGTCAAAATGTCTTTCGCTATCCTGCGCTTGCTTCCTAAATATTTCATCTAAAATAATTTTAATTGCACAGGCTCTTGTTTCCTTTTCTCTTCTTCTGGAACACCTATGAACAAGTTCCTAAACATGTACTCCATACAACTCACAACTATGCTGTTGCCAGCTAATTTGTAAAGTTGTGAATTGGATATAAGCTGCAATCCTTTCTCATTCTTGGCATTTAGCAGTTTGTCTGTTTTTTCTTCATCCACATCCATAAGGCGGAAACACTCTCTTGGAGTCAATTTCCTTATCCTAAATCGTTTGCCAACATATTCTTTCGGTAGCTTTAACTTCACTGCTACCTCTTCTGTTATCAACTTGCCTTTGTTTCTCTTTTGTTCTATCATAATATTGTCTTTTGTCAAAGTGGTGATACAATTAGAGACCCCATCTTTGCGAGGTCTCCATATACGCATGTCTTGCCTTTTGATACCTAATTCGTGCCTCTCATATTCTTTCCTGACAGATTTCCCAAATTCTGTCCGCTCAGATCTCATTATTTGCGGAAACTCCATAAGCAGATAGTCTTTTTGAACTGTTGTGATGGTATTTGAATTGCCACTATTGTTAATCTCAATTCTCTGTCTATACATTCAACGAGACCTATTTCGCTCACTTGAATTATCGGGGTCCCTCCCGCGACTTGCGCATGATAAAAACATCATCACTCTATCACCACTATTTTCGGCTGCAGATTTCCGCCTTGCATCGCATTAAGGGTAGGACTTACCCCATCAACGCTGTAAACCCTGCCTCTCTGTTTGTCTGGACGTTTGACAGACGGTGGACAAATATTGAATAGCTGAATTATTTTTGCCTTAGTCATAAACTATCATAATTTTAGGTTCAACACCAGCGTGGCAACCACAAGAAATGGTTGGAGATACACCGTTCAATGAATATACATATCCGTTTTGTGAACTATGCCAGACTTTGAACAGCTTGATTATCCTGTTGTTTTTAGTCATACACTTCCAATATAAAGTAATCTGCACTTCCTCCACTTCCCGTGTACGTAGTGACTGTATTCGCTATATCTTTAATGTGTCTCGAAGATACTTTCCCTCTATAATCTCTCGTATATCCAAGCCCGTGAATTTTAGTCATATACTTATATTAAAAATCGCAAAGAAACGGAATTGATATATTATATCATTTTACTTTATCTCTTACACATTAATTTGTAAAATGTGTCAAAGTCAATCTCTCTTTTCATTAGCAAATCATATAATGATGGCTTTTTAAAATCCCACTCCATTTTAAATTCACCACCACCATCTTCTATTTTAGGTAAGTTTCCTATTGCATCCTTTACAGTTACTGGCTCTGGCAAGTACATATCATTGTATTCAAATAAAGGCTCTGGTTGTTCAATTTTTATATTTTCATCCAATGAACCAATGATAAACACTCGCTTGCGTTTTTGAGGAACACCATACCACATTGAATTGAGTTTTAATGGTTTACCAATATAATATCCCTCATCTCTAAATGAATGAACTATATCTTTAATCACCTCGCCATTTTCCATTGTTAAGATTCCCATTACATTCTCCATGACAAAGAATTTCGGTTTCAAAACTCTAACGATAGAAACAAATTCTCTAAAAAGTTGATTACGCTTATCTATTGGATTACGCAACCCTGCATAAGAAAAACCTTGACAAGGAGGGCCTCCAAGGATAACATCAACCTGATTTTCTCCGCATGCTGTGAAAATCTTTTGCTTGGTGTCATCTTTTATAATATCACCAAGGATAAACTTTCCCTCACTTGCATGTTTTGAATGATTGAATTTCACTACTGTCCACGAAAACCCTTTAACATTTCAAAAAGTAACAAATTGATAGTTACCCATCAAAATTGAGGCAGAGCTGCAGGTTTTTTCCTTCAGTAAATTCTTCCTCTTTCTGTTCAATGAGCAAGTCACACAATGGCATTTTTGTCAACAATGCCGTGCTTAAAATTCTTAGAACATCATAGGTTTGAAGCTTTAGCCCCATACATTCTTGTACGATAACGACAAGACAATATGCAATGATAGCTGCATAGATTTGTATTTTTACAGCATTCTCCGAGGTTCCATAAAACTCTTTGATGCGCAGATGTTGCTTCAGCCATTTGAAGAACAGTTCTACTCTCCATCTGTATTTGTAAAGCATAGCAACCTGTTCCGCTGTAATTTCAAAATTGTTCGTGTAAAATACAAATGTCCTATTACCATCATAGTCATAGAATACCACTCGTCGAAGTTTATTTGGATATTGCTTCTTAGTCTTGTATCCCTTGAAACGTATAATTTGGTCAGCCATAATTCCAGATGAAGGGTTGTTGTATTCTTTATCCTCTATGACCTCAAACGGCATTTTATGCTTCTCTCTCACGACAAAGTAAGCTTCTGCTCCTTCTATTATATAAAGTTTCCTAGTTGCCATATACGCTCTGTCAAATATATAGAAACTCTCTTTCTCATAGGGAATTAGCTCCATCACTTGAGAATCGTGAACTGAAGCGTCTGTAATGACAGAAAATGTCGGAATGTCTGTCTTCACGTCATACAGTTCATGCAATTTCACTCCTCCTTTCCCATGATGCAGTTTAGTCCACCAGTATACAGAAAGGCACAATGATATTGTTGAGGAGTCAAACGCATAGACATTGTTCGATATGAAGAAGTCCTTGACGACTCCTCGTTTCTCTCTTGCTATGGAAACCATCTTGTCTGCAAACTCTTGGAATATCTTGACTTCGCGTATTTCATTGGCCTTGCTCAAATTGCTTCTACTGACATTCTTTCCAAAACCAAGATGGTGGAACGCTGACTTGAACGGAGTGATGGTTACAATAAGGTCTCGTAATCCCTCACGATTAGACAACTGACCAAATAGAAGAACCATCAGATGATTCCAACAAGTGAAACTCTTCACATATTTATTACCTTCATACTTTTTTATCAACCATTTGAAATGGTCTGTCGGCAGAAAGTCGCACAGCTGTGAAAATACGTATCGACCTTTGTTCATAAGTATCTGCTTTCAAATTGTAATTTGTGGCAAAGATACTCTTTTCAAAAGTAGGGAGTCTATTTTATCTCCTACAAGCTTGTATTTATAGGCGTTTCAAGAGATTATTAAAAGATTTTCGTGGACAGTAGTGATTGAATTTATTGGATTCAAATACACTTTCATCAAACTCATTGGCTGCTAATAGGTTAAAACCATTTTGAATAAAACCTTCTGACAACCCTCCACACCCAGCAAAAAGGTCTACAATGTTGTAACTATCCAAATGGGGCTTAATGAGTGTAGAAATCATTCTTGCCAATAATGGGGGGGACAGCATTCCCTATTTGTTTGTATATCCCAGATTTTGTTTTTGATATAAACACAAAATCATCAGGGAAAGACTGAAGACGAGCTGCTTCACGAGTCGAAATAACACGCATCTGATCTGGATGGAGATTACAACCGTTAGGTACGCGATTAAAAAAAGTGTTTATGGTATAACTTGGTTTATCCCATGTAAGACGCCCGTAATAGGTTGTTCTGCCTCCGCTGTCACGAATCTTAGCAAGTCTATTATCCGTAATCTCTTCAGGAATATCCTTCCAGTTGCCACCAGCTGGGATATGCCGTGCCATATCTACTTCATGTTGGCACATCTTGTAAGCTACATGATTATATAGTTTCATAATATTGCTTTTACACCGATATTTCAATCTTAACCAGTTAATTATGTGAACAGCATTCTATGCTTTGCAGTCACTTTTATCCTAAACAGTTTCTTGTGCAACCAAATCCATAAATCATAATGCGCATTCTATTATTCCAGTTATCCCATGTCCCGTGCCGACAAAAACACTATCAAAACCACACTTACCATATACTCCACGAATAGTGGATGACACTTCCTTGCCATTTCTCTTATAGCCATTGATTACAAAAACATCTTCAATCATAATTCACTCATAAATTTCTACCACTCCTGCTATGGGGAAATGCGCTAACGAAACAAGGTTGGCACACCCCATGTTTTTCACACTCGCTGTTATCGTTGGGCTTGCCCCCCCCCTCATTACTTGCGGTATGATGACGGCTTCCATTATCTTATTCTTCATTTATCACAAAGTTGTCATCTACACGACTGCCTGCCTTGCACCTTATGGCGCAGGCTATCCCTCCACCCATCCTTATTTGAAATTATGACAATGTGTCTTGTCTTCATTAACTCTGTTGAAATACTCAAGCGCCTTGTCAGACAGATAGTATTTCTCGTTCACTTTCTTCGGACTTCCGTCCTCATTCTTCTCCACAATGTCTTTCAATCTCTTTTCAAGTGGAAAGGGTACGGGAAAGTGGAAGACTGGCATAGGTTCATCTTCTGTCTTCAATATTGATATGCAGAACACCCTCTCTCTGTTCTGCGGCACACCAAAATCAGTAGCGTTGAGTACTTTCCAATAGTTGACATAACCGTAACTCTCAAGCTCGTCAAGCCACTTTTGAAACAATGGCATGAACTTCTTGCTTGTTAATGCCTTTACATTTTCAAGCATCAAGTATTTTGGCTTCTTTGCGAGAATTGCCTTTCTGCATTCCCATAGCAACGAACTGCGCGTGCCGCTCCCTTCCTCGCCACCTCGTTGCAGACCGCTTTGGCTGAAATCTTGGCAAGGCGATGAGAACGTAAATAAATCAAAATCAGGAACTTTCGCCCAATCTATCTTCGATATGTCACCAAAGTTTCTGTCTTTGTATTGAGGGAATAGAACGTTATGCGCTTGTATGGCATACTTGTCTATTTCTGACCAGCCAACAAGGTCATACTCGAAATCCTTGTCATATTTTTTCAATCTTTCCAATGCAAGACATTGACTATCGTACCCACTGAACGCAGTGAATACTTTTAATGGGTTCTCTTTGTCATATTTCATTTTTCTATCTCTATTATCAATGGTGGTGATTTATAATCTGTTGCGAGCATGGTTGGTGCAAAAGATTTAGACATCCTTATGGCGCCAAAATGCTTGCACGGATTTGGCGTTAAAAAAAACTCATTCATCTTCCAAAACTACTACCGCCGCGTCATTCAAGCTGGCTTTGATACACCTGCTTATTCCTCTAACTCCTCCTCTGAAAAACCTCTCTGAAGTACCTATGTACAGACCATCGTATGGGTAAAGCGGTTTGCCTTTGAAAATGATGTACGGTTCTCCATCTCTAACGTGAATCATATTATCTCTGCAAATTCAAACATTATTTTTATTCCACACGCAAGCGCAGCGTTCAACTCTGCACGACAGCCAACTGAACGTTCCCATTCTTGCCCCATAAGGATGTAGTCGCAATCGAGCAATAACTTAAAATCCGCTCTCATGTGTTCTGCGTGAGTGGCATTGAAGTCAACATCCCTGTCAAATGGTGAAACAGGTACAAAACCTTTATCTTCCAATTTGCGCTTCAACTCCGCTATTATTTCCCTAACATCATCCAAATCTCTGTCTGTTATCGGCAGAGAGATGTAACATTTCTTTTCTCTCATAATTCAAGCAAATAAATTTGGCTGTATCTTTTTCAACATAATGTCATTCGCTTTTTTGAAAAACTCTTTGTCTATCTCAAACCCAAAGGAACGACGACTCAAATTGGCAGCGGCAAGTAGCGAACTTCCACTTCCTGCCGTTGGGTCAATCACTACATCTCCCTTGTCGGTAAACAGCTCTATCAGTCTTTCAAGCAATGGAACACTTTTCTGTGTAGGGTGTATTCGTGGTGTTTCCGTGTCTCTTGGATAATCCATGCAGTTAAACACCATTTGTCCCTTATTGTTAAACTTCGGGAGTTTGTTGCGATAAAGCAATACGCCATACTCGCAGTTGCCAACGATTTTCATATTGGCTTTCAATACCTGCGGAGAGTAGTTCTTGCGGAATACGAGCGGTATGTAGTGCATCAGTCCGTATTTCTTTCCTAATCTTATGAACTCAAACTGCTGCTCGTATTCGCAGAATATTATCATGCACGGCGCCTTGCCAGCTTCTTTTGGCTCTTTCATGAGCATCTGCGTACAGAAGTGAATAAACTCGGCTGGCTTGAACGAATAATCAGAATTAAAGAATGCTTTTTTTGCAAATTCACTCTCTCCATTCTTGTTATCTCCATTATTATACCATTGAGGATTTGAGCCATACGCATTTTCACCTATACCGAACGGAACATCCGCTAAAATTAATTGAGCTTTCGGTATGTTATATTTCTTAAAATTCTGATATGAGTCGTTGAACAACTGCGGCTTTATCTTTTTGTCTATCATTTTTTTACTCAAATAAATAGCCACCATAGGTTGCCCTATGGCGGCTTAAAACATTTCTATAACTTTTTGATAAATTTAAGCTGGAAGCCATCTGCCTTCCTTATGCCTGGTATCTTCTTTTGCAGAAAGTTCCAAGCTCTTGTGTTGTAACGATGCCACATCGTAACAGGATGGACTCGTTCTCCATCTGGAAGAATGTAGAAGTCTGCCTTTATCTTGCCTATAAGGGTATAGTTAGCTGCCTTATAAATCGTACCTGTCATCCCTGCTGACGTGTCGGCGTAGCTTATCAAGTACTTGATGTTTGGATATACTTTTTTAAGGAAATGATGAAGTAGGCTTATCACTATCGTCTCCGAATATTTTGGCATATCGTCAGAAAGCCACATTCTGTCAAATTCTCTTGTTTCGTCACAAGAATAATCTCCTTTTATTTTTGGTCTTATACCATAACCCAACTGCAATGCTCCGCTAACCTTACCCTTGTATAAGACAAGAAAAGAAAGAAACGAATTTTTTGTTACCTTATGAGAATAGTGGTGTTTCTTAATAATAGTATCAGCTTGTCCTTTCTCACATGATATAATTTCAATCTGTTTAGAAGGACAAGAAAATCCATTGCAGTATCCTAATAAATCAAATAGAGCAACCTTTTTAAGTTTTCTCATTGGTTAAATGTTATATCAAATGCTGTTTACGCATATTCAAACAAATATCCTCCTTTTACAATTACCCCATATTTGCAGCTCACGCAAATCATCGAACTTGGAATATTGAGCTTCTCACTCGCTTCTTTCAAAGAAGAAAAGGTTAGCGTTTCTCCATTGCGAGTGGTGCTAACCTTTCTCCTTCTGCATTGTGCCGCATAGTAGGCACTTGCTATTTGTTTTTCTCTTCTTTTCATTTTGGTAACACTCTTACAAAATGCAGTCCGTCTACAGTCATGTTGGTATCTAACACTCTTCTTATTCTGTAAGCACTCAGGCCTAAGTCGTAAGCACATGATTTCACGGTACCATATATCTTATCTTTCTCCACACATTTCACCCGAATACTCCAATGAGACTTAGTTAATCTTGTTCCTTCTTCGCCGTGTCTCTTCTCTTGTTCTTCGGTTAAAAACAATGGAAATTCGCAGGTTAAAACCTCTACAATCATCCCCTTATCTTTGTGTTGTTTACACCATTCCAAAGCCATAACATTATATTCTTCATAAAATGTTACGTCTCTTATTTTGCCACCACTCTCAGCAACACATACTACAATACTCTTACTCATCTCTGTTTTTCGTTTTATCCGTTTTCCAACACATCCACAAACCGCACTTTCGCCATGCCAGTGATTTCTGTGCCGCATCCGTCATGTAACGACAATGCTTCTGCCGTTTTCTTTCTGGCACTTTCTATACTGCTTGCTTCTACAAGTATATAGACAGTTTCTTCTTTCTCATCTCCGTTATCTGTAATATAGCATGATGACAGCTTTACTTTGTAATAGATGCCGCAGTGTTTTTCATCATCAAAATACACTTCTTGATAGCTCGCTCTGGCTATCTTTTGAACGTCTATCTCGCCTATCGCTACCATCGGACTTGTTTCTTCGATAATGGTGTTTTCTGCCTCGCCAAAGCTGCATGCTTCCACCACATAGCGTTCTCTTACCCGCTTCTCTACTCCATCTTCTGTCAGCTTTTCATAGCTGACGGTGGTTTCAAACCAATTGGATGTTTTCTTTCTCATAATTGTTTTTTTTAGTTGTATAGTCTTTTGTAAAATGGCAATAGCCGAAAAGCCATTGCCATCATAATTGTGTTATCCTCAATCTTTTTCCTAAAAACTATATACCTTACTTGCTTTTATTGACCAGTACTTCCATATCCTCCTGCCTTGCGCTCTGTCTCGTTGAGTTCTTCTACAATGTCAAAGTCTACGGGCAGAGTAAAACCTATCTTCATCTGCGCCACTCTATCCCCAACCTTATATATAGGTAGGGTAGGGACTACATGATAGAATACAACTGACATTTCGCCCGTATAACCCTCATCTACCGTTCCTATACTGTTAGATAGTACCAATCCTGTCTTCCACACCGATGAGCGTGGACGAATGTCTATATCAAACAGCAATGGCATCTTAGAGGTATCTATGCTCACATACTCTCGTACCTTGTCGTTGCCTATCTCTAACACGTACTCCTCGCCACGCTCTATCTGCATGGCGATACCAAAACCATACTTATACACGTTTGGAGCTATCTCCTCGCATGATGTGGCGTACAGATCAAAGCAGAAATCATCCGCATGTTTCTTATAAGGCAACTTTGCGTTGCTCGACAGCTTCTTAATCTTTATCTTCACGGTGTTCCACTCCTTTCCACTCTAATTTTAATGGCATTCCTGTTTGCTTGTAAAACGAACGTTGCAACTCATGTATGAATGGACCTTCCAATGTGTCTATATAACTTTCGTCTGCATTTTTATAGAACAACACTTTATTTGGTAATCCAAACAATATCGAATATTCCTTATAAAGTAACAACCATTCGTAGCCTTCGTTAGCTTTTTTCATAAAGCCAAATCCTTCGAGTATCTCTTCATTGACCTTTATTCCATAAATGTCTTTGTCATAACTTTCCATTGGCTCAAACTCCGAATATCTCTCATTGTCAAAGCCTAAATTCAAACTTCCGTCAGCGAAAATGTCTTTCACCACCAACGGACAGCTCATCCTTTTTGCTATTCCACTGTACTCTTGCACCCAATCACCAACATGGATGTCGTTCAATGTCAAATGTTCATTTTCTCTCATATTCATTTTTATTTATGGTTTTCATTGTTGTGGAATGGGCAGGGGTCGAACCTGCAATGAGACCGTTTGTTGCAAGTCGGCTTCTCATAACGTGCGCGCTATCCTCGTTGCGTCTACCATTTCCGCCACCATTCCAAATAAAAAAGTGAGGGACGCTTCCCTCACAATGGAAATAAAAGTAAAAATATTCGCCCTCACGGGTTAATGTATTCTATGTTGTTTTATTTGTTTTATTACTAACCGATAAGGTGGATTGGTTATCACATCACCATTCCATAACGTATTGTCAACACTCAAGAAGTCTGCCACATCGCCATAACCTCTATCTACCAAATCTCTGCTTACCACATGGTAGCCGTTACGTTTCAGTACCTCTGAGATATGCCCCTCACCACAGGCAGGCTCTAAGATAGAATCGCAAAAGGTTTCTATCTTCAATAGCTCTGCTACGGCTTTTGGCTCTGTCGCATAGTAATCTTCTCGTTGTCGCTCATTGTCGCTATGGCTGCTGGCTCCAAGTGTGACAAAGGTTGATTTCTTGTTTCCTATCCAGTCCTTACTCATTTGTCTGAAAGATATGCTTCTACACTTACCAACTGACCGTCCTTATTTCGTTCGTGATTTCTAAACCTAATGTAATCGAAACGAGAAGAAATAAAACTGTCAATTGCTTTATCACTGCTCATCAATAGGTTTATAACGGCTTGGTCGTAAATGACATGTTCTTTTGTTTTTGCTTTGAAAAAGCCATAATCACGAAGCTGACATAACAACTGCAACCTTGCCATCCGCCTGATAACGCATGGTATCATGTCTTCAACTTTCTGCATCATATTGCTCTTCTTCTTCGTAAATAATTTCTTTCGCCTTTTCCGCCAAAAACCTTGCGTCAGGATGTGCGTCATTGGCACAACGCAACTCAAAAAAGTTATTCCACTCTGTCCTTGTGCCTGTCATCACTAACTCGGTTTTCATACCTAACGGCAACAAGTCCCTGGCTATTTCTGGTTTTACTTTGCTCTCCGAAAGTTCCATATACCAATGCTCTGCATAGCGCATCGCCTTTTTCCATTGGAGATATTGTACGGTATTTGGCTTTATTGCTGTAGGTATCACGCATTCTATCTGCCCACCAAAGCGACCTTTACTGTAATTACACCATCGGGTACTCTCTTGCACAAAACTAAAATGCCTATGCCGCACAAACTCGTTGGCGATAGCTCTTGATGTGATGAACGATAGGGTGTATCTGCGCTCATGAAGTTGAGTTGGCTCACATAGGTATTGCAAGTCATCATCCCATCCGTTTTCAACGATCACTCTATAGTTTGTCGTTATGTATTTGCGATTGTCTTGTATTTGATTACCACCGCATACAATTGAATATGGATTGTTCATATACTTCAAACTAACGCTTTTTGATGTCGTACACAGGTATATCGTCCCATGCTCAAAAACGGCATTGTGCCTTTTCTCTTTCAGCATCTCAACAAAGCGGTCGGCACTCCCATCGTGTATCTTATTTACAGACTTGTAGGCTGTCCGCCCAGCTCTCTCTATCTGTTTCTTTACGCCATCCATGCCTTCGGATTGACGCAAGAGTGCTACACTTGCGTTAATTGCTTTCATGCGCTGTTTCTTTTATTTGTTTGTCGTATTGATGGGTATGCAGTAAGTTGTGTTCTTTTGCATAGTTATAAAGTTCATTCACGCATGCGTCACCAAGGTTTGGTATGCGTTTCAACTTACTAATTGGCATATTCAATGCTTTATACACGGTTTTAATCCCAGCCGCAGCAAGTGCGTTGGTCAGCCTTACAGAAAAACCTGCGTTTCTAATCATTTTATCATTCTTTCTCATATCTATATCTTTTTTTTATTATGTCAAAATGGTAATGCTCCTTTCTCTGGTGGGATAAAAGCTAAATCGTCTTTCTTGGCTTTTGTATTTCCCATGTTATCCTGCGGCATCACTGAAAATTCTCTATCATAAAATTTCGTACTCATCGCATCAAATCCTACCAAGCAGTTTCTCGTTCCTGCATTTCTGCCTTTCGCCCATATCAACTCTGCCGTTCCTGTTACATCTCTCACATGGGGATAGTTTTTGTAGGTGGTCTTACCAACCATCTCTGGTCTATAAATGAAAAAGACATTATCCGATGCTTCTGTTATCTGACCGCTTCCTCGTAATCTTGAGGTGGTCGGGTAGGGGTCTTCCCTGTCTCTTGCTAACTGCGATAGCAAAACAACACATACGTTTTCTTTTTTTGCAGTGTTCTTCAGCACTCGTGTCACCTTGCCCAAAAATTGCTCCTGGTTGGATATTTTACCCGTTGAGCATAGTATCTGCAGGTAGTCTATCACAAACATCTTTGCCTTGCCTTTTCTGGCATTCCTGTGTATGCTCTCGTCTATGGCTTCAAAACTACTGGTCGCCTTGTCATCAAAAAGAATGGGTAGTTTGCTCGTTGTCCTCATGGCTTCTCTCGCTTCGTCATACTGCGCATCACTCAACCGCTTGTATTGCAAGGTGCTTGAACTCAAATTCAAACGTGAGGCATTTATCCTTGACGCTAACTGCATGGCATTCATTTCCAATGAATAATACATCACAGGGATACCACGCTCTGCTGCGTTGACAGAAATATTTATTGCTAACGATGTTTTACCAATACTCGATTCTGCGGCTATCACATTAAGGTCTGTCAACTGAAAACCGCTCACCTCGTCTATCATCTTGAAACCTGTTGGAATGGATGTGTTATTCTTTCCCTCACGGTTGTCATCTATGCGCTGTAACAATGAGCCGTTCACAGCCGCCAAACTTTTTACTGGCTCTATGCCTGTGTCAGTGTCCGATAATATGGAAGACAGTTGTTGCTTGAGTTCGTCTACACTGACGGTCATGTCTATACCTGACAGGATGAGTTTCTGCCCAAACTGCCAATAGCTTCTGCGTAGCTGCAATTCTCGTAACAGATACACATTTTGTAAAAAGGTGACATCGGTCACAACCTTTGAGCTTACTTCCACTATCTCAAACGGTTGCCATAATGTTGCGTCCTTCTGCACCATATAATATTGACTGACGCTTATGATGTCGGCTATCTTCTCATTCAGGATAAGTGTTTCTATGCAGTGGTAAAGACTTTTGTTTTTTGCCCCCCAGAACAACTTCTCACATAACAAACCGTCTGCACGATAATAATTCTCGTTGTTGACAAGCAAGGCTCCTAACACAGCTTCCTCTGCGTCATCGTTATGTAATAAAACGTGATTGTCTTGTTTCATCTATCATACACTCCCTCATATATCTTCTGGAAATTCCTTGGGTCAAAAATAAAATCGTAACTCGCCACAAAACCTTTCTCACCATTCAGACTTGGACTTGCAAGTACCTTCTCCATGACCAATTTTATCTGATGATACTTCAAACAATATGCAATGTTGAATTTTACTCTTCTTTCTTCTGTCAAACCTGTCCTCATGTCAACAGGCGGTATTTTCGTTCCTGCCACAAATTTATTGAAGTGGTCTACAAATTGATAAAAAAGGCTGTTCTCTCCATCCACCAATAGGCTCGCATTAAAGTTCTTTACATTGATGCTGTCATAACCAACGGATATGGTTTCGTTCTCCCAAGTCCTTTGATTTAGAAATGTAGATAACATTTTCCGATACTTATACTCTGTTAAGGCAACGTATTTGGGAACGAACTCGAAAACCTTTTCTTTCGTTTCCTCATCAAAAGTATTCCACTTCTTTCTTAACCTATCCTTTGGACCCTCTTTTTTCTTGTATAAATCCCATAGTTTTTCAAATGTAAAAGCTGTGCCCTTTGCTGTGCCCTTCTCAAAAAACGTAATTGAGTATTCGCTTGTATTACAGACACTTATGATTGTATTTTGCTGTGCCCTTTGCTGTGCCCTTCTTGTTTCTTGAGAGCTTAATTTTATGAGTTTTTTTTTAACCATAAAATCAATGGCATTTCGCACAACCTTTACAGATAGATTAGATACAGTAGATAGTGAGCGAATAGACAAATCGCATATTCCTTTTCTGTTGACATTATCTAAAATGCAAGCAAACAAGTAATAGTAATTGGCTTTCCCATCGAATTTGGTTAAAATATCTATCGGAATGCTTATATCTTTTCTCATCCTTATCTCTACTGAATATTGAATAATTGGTTAATATAGTTCAATATTAAAATCTAAAGAAATCATCATTATTCTCGTTGTGTCCCGTTCCAAGTTCCGTTCCATTAACATTTGAAAGCCCCCTCAATCTCCTTATGTTACAGATAGTTATAATAGTTACGTTCCGTTCCACATTCCGTTCCATTAACACTTCCTCGACTTCTTTCGAAGATACCTTTTTTAGTGCTAAAATGTTTCCTTCGGATAATGTTTTTAGACTTCTGCTGAGGGTTGATTTGGCAAGTCCTGTTTCCTCTTCGAGGATTTTATATGTGGTGATAAATCTCCCTTCTTTATCTGCATTCCTTATAAGATAAATGAGTAGGTGTTCAAGACGATAATCAGACCCAATAACTGAAAACACATTATCATCAAGTACTACTTTCATTTCTTATTATAGTATAGTTCAAATTTACAGATATTGATACGACAGGTTCAATCTTAATCTAACATTTAATTACGCTCCATTATTCCATAAATACAGTAGGCATGTTCCTACGTTTGTATTCATCACGGAGATAAGATAGCAAGCATTTATAGTCTTTTATAAAACCTTTATTTATAAGCATTGCTATCTCTCTTTCAAGGTCGAACAAAGAGTGCATTTTTCCCTCATCACCATGTTTGTTGCGGAGCGCCTTCTCGTGCTTGTTGAAGATTATCCAATTCAACGCCTCACCAACTTTCTTCATCGCCACGCACATAAAATTTGGAGCAACAATTTTTTGAACTGCACTTCCAAGGTCTTTATATGCGTCACCTGCGTCGTTGCGAAATTCTATCATCCTATCGAACACGAACTTAATTACATCATATTTGAAAGATGGATTTATCCACATAGCAAAGTCAATGAATAGGATAGGCGACATCCAAGTTCCAGCATTTGCACCGCGTGACGCGCGGGATTTTACATACACCATTTTCGGGGTATGTAAATTTTCCTTAGACATAATCGTTTCTATAAATTCCTGTGTTTTAGGAGAGTTGAAATACAGGTCCATCTTTCTATCTCCTTTCGAGGTTGCATTCCATTGCTTGAGCAAAGCTGTGGCGTTAAACATAGAATCTTTCGTTCTCTGCTCAACACTAAACATGCCCATCGGGCGTATCATTATCTGATTTGTTTTCATCTTTTTTTTCAAATAAAAAAGCCCCACCAATAAAAGCAGGGCTTCATTTAATTCTAAAATGGCAATGGTTCAGCTTCTTGTGCTTGTGGTGCAGCCTGTTGCTGTGGTTCACCTTGACTATTCACCTGCGGCGGAAACTGCTGTTGCGTTGGTTGTGTAACCGTCTCTTGCGGTGGCTGCTGATTGGGTGCCGCTTGTTGGCTTGCATTCACGACAGCATTGTCTTGCTGCTGTTGATGGTCGCTGTTCCTGTCAACTTTCCAACAGTCTATGCTGTTGTAAAACTTTCCATTGTATTCGTTGGCTCGTATCTCCAAATGCACGCGCACACGCTCGTTTTCCTTCAACCCTATTCTCGCTATCTTTTCAGCACCGAATATCTGAAAGCAAACCTTTTTGTCATAACGTTCACCCTCTACACTAAGTAGATAGTCCTGCTTCTGCCATTCACCACCATCTCTCTTTGTGCCGCTCTGCATGGGCAACACTCTTACAATCGTTCCTATTAATTGTATGTCCATATTTTTTTAATTTTTATTGATTTGACAAAAATTCTACATGTTTCTTATGGCTCATTGCCATTGCGCTCTTTATCTTCTACGGCATCAAACGATAAACTGTTGACCGTTTGATGAAACACCACATGCTTGCTCTTCACAAGCTCGTTTATCTCTTTCTTTACCACTACTGCCACAGCGGCTGTTATCTCGCTGAATAAAGCAGAGGTAGGATGAAGTTTCTTTTCCTTTTTCTCCTCGTTGATTGACTTGATTATGTCGTACACATCTATCATAAAAATTTGGAAATAAAAAAAGCTACCCCATCTTCACAGACAAGGTAGCTGTCACGTTTTATAACATAAAAACACTAAAGCGAGTACTATTTGTCGTTCCGTATTTCTTGATGGCGACCATAAGAGGCTATCAAAAGCGCATCACAAGTCGCTAAGGTTATCTTCTTACCAAGCGTAGGAAACAACTGCTGGCATTTTTCTTTCAACCTGCGCTTCCAATCCGTCTTGCTATAGTCTTTGCTCTTGCCCAATTGATAGGTCTTCATCCATTTTTGTGGAGTACACTTAATGGTTCGCAAACCGCAAGACAAAAGTGCCATTTCCAAATGTCCGTTATGTCTCGCAAAGGTTGCTGTCGCCTTGGACGACTGCCCTGGCATGCCGTGTCCCACGTCTTCCAAATACACGGCCGTATGCGCTATATCATATTGCCTGAAATAGGTCAATATGTCAAGTGGCGTCTGTGGCATCTTTTCTACGTCAGTTACGTTACCATCTTCGTCCAACACAGCGATTCCACCGTGCAGACCAGGGTCTATACCTATATAAATATTGTTCATTTGCTTGTTTTTTTTAATAAAAAAGGTTGTTCTATCTTCACAGACAAAACAACCAAAAGAGTTAAATAATATCACTTACAAAAAGTGGTTTCCATACTTCTTCGAGAACAAAGCCTTATTGCAGCTTATATGGAAACTTCTATATACGAAAAATCCCCATTTCAAACCGTGATGATTTGAAACAGGGACTTCTTGTATATAGTTTTTATATGCTTACATTTTTTTATTTATTCTTGTTTGTAGCACACTGAGGTCGTAGTAGCGTCATCCAAAAATCAGGACTTATCTCCCTCCGTGTCTTCTTTGCATCAAAGTTATTGTTGCGCAACATCGTCACAAACTGCTTTCCTCGTTCATTCCATACAAGATACTGCTTGGTCAGCGTCCTTCCGTCAGAAGTTGTGTATGGATAGGAGCGGACTCCTGTCAAGTTGTATGAAGAATATGGGGAGCGAAGAATGTACATTCCGCTTTGCCTGAATTGTATACCTGCGTTGCAAAGTTTCTTATTTAGGGTGTTGGCTGTCATACCTATGCTCATCGCAAGTTGTCTCGTGGTCATCGTACCCTCACTCTGCAACACTTGGTCGTAATAATCCACCTTCGGAGCCTGCGACTTCAATTGCTCACCTTGTAACGCTATTCTCTCATTTGCCAATTCCAACTGCTTCTTGTGCCTGTCAATGGTCGCCTGAGCAACTTGCAAGGCGCGAGCCATAATCAGCTCGGGTGTGTCCTCTTGCGTGGTGGCAATGTAGCCACCCGTCTTGCGGATTTCTTTGAGAATAGCCTTGATACCTTTCTTAAATTGCTTGGCGATTGGCTTGCGGCTCTGCATCAACACCTCATATAAGCCGTTCTCTGTCAACATCCAAACCTCTCTGTTTTGACCTGACCTAAGAATTGTTGAGGTCAGCTTTTCGTCATCATCAACGAGTTTAACAAGTTCGCTTGTGTTAGGGTGGTTAATCATTGTCGCAACATCAGAAGCTACGAATAAAGGGTCTTGCATTGAGCCATACACCGTGAATTGCTGTCCACACAATTCTGTCTGTTTTAGGACTGAAATTTGATTATTCATAACTGTTTGCATTTAAAGTTATGTGATAGGCAGACTTTATACAAAGAAAGCGGCTACCATATACGCTGCAAACAGTTAATGCACTCACCCCGAAGGACTTGTATATAACTACGTATAGGCAACCGCCAATATCTTAATGTACGGGCATAAAAAATGCCCAACCTTGATTGAGCAACTTGACCGCTTGCCCTGCGAAATGAATGTGATTCATTAACTGTTTGCGCTACAAAGATATTCAAATCCTGCGAAACATCCAAATTTGCGCAAGAAAATTTAACTTCTTTAGATAGAGCCTCCTTGTCAATTCGATTGCAGTGCCATGTTTCAACACGCAAGGAGGCTGTATTTAGTTTGGGCGCACTGCGCTACCAGTACATTAAAGTCCATGACTACCCCTTGTTCTTTATAGCCTTCATTTCGTTTTTACCATACCTATCGTATCAGTGTATGTATAGAGGTGCAACTTTCAATCCTCCACCCCAACCGCTTTACCTACTCATCAACTTGAAACGTCTTTCGGCTGACGCAACGGCTGCGTCCGTTTTCCAATAAATAAAAATCAAAGCTAAGTCATAACTCCTTACAACTCGTTGTTATAAAAGGCATCAATACTGCTCGTTGAGAAGTAATACCTGCCTTTCGGACGGATGTAGGGTATCTCTCCCTCTCTTGCCCACCTAAGCAGAGTCTTTGGATGAACCTGCAATCGGTCAGCTGCCGCCTTTGTTTTTAGATATTTCTCTTTCATTTTTACCATAATTTAACATAAACAGTTGACGACTTTCCACCGTTATTTTATATATTTGTAGCAAATAAAGCGATAAACAAATTATATCATCTCAATTGCTACGATAATCTAAATCACCATTAGATTTTCTGTGCAAATATATATAATTAAATTAGAATATCGAAGAATTTTGTTAGTTTATTAACATAATATAACACAAACGCTCAAAACGTTTAATTAACATAAAAACTCATAGGTATGGAAATCAAAGCGGTCAAAGGAACGAGGAAAAGGTTAGAGCTTTTACTCGAAGATTTTATCAACAAAGGTGGTAATACCACTCAGTTTACAAATGAGTTCGGACTTAGCAACGGCTATTTTAATTCAAAGGGTGACAAAGAACTAAAACCATCCACCATCAGGAAAATCTGCGACGCCAAACCAGAGCTAAACAGCGATTGGCTCTGCTATGGAATTGGAAGTCCTTGGAGATCAGAGGAGGATATAGAAGAAGAATACGCCAAAGACGCACTGAAAAAAGTTGGAAGACCATATTTCGACATTGACTTCCTCGGTGGGTTCGACCTCGTGAACCTGGACACCGTAGAATATGCAGACGATTACATATCTATGGAGCCATACAACAAAGAGGGGTATTTCTGGTGCAGACTCTCAGGAGACAGCATGTACCCACTCATCAAAAGTGGTTCAAGAATCTGTCTTCGTCATATACCAGAAGGTGTGCAAGATATCATCTACGGAGAAGTATATGCCATCGTTACAAAAAACGAGATGCGAACCGTAAAATGGGTGAGCCGGGCAGACGATGAGCAAAATATCCGTCTCATTCCAGAAAACAAAGACCCCAAATATGGCGACTACCAGGACATTGCAAAAGAAGACGTTATCCATCTCTTCAAGTTCATCGGGTCTTTCAAAGAATTTTGATTTAAAAAAAGAAAGTATTCATATAATAAAACGATTGATTTTTAACATAAAACACAAATTCGTACCAAAGTGCCAATAATTTGCACCAAAACATCTGTAACGCATTGATAATCAGCTATCGTTATTACCCCAACGGAATCACTTGAGATTCAATGCGTTACATCCTACGCTAATAAGCCAATTCTTTCAATTTTCTTTAGAGTTCAGCACCTGAATGAACGTCCAGCAAAATTTAATCTTTTATTTCTTTCTTGTTACGATGCTTACCGTGTGCAATGGTTGCGTAAAACCCTAATTTGTAACATTTGTAGATGAAGAGAGAGGGATGGGTACCCAGCAGATTGGTTTTCATCTTTGTTTTTGCAGCATGAAAGAACCACCGAAGGAGAGGTGCCAGGCCCAGAAGACGAAGTTTGTGATAAGCATCCAAAACTTTCGAATAGCCTTTCAGTTCTTCGTGGTATAAGTTGAGCGTGTACATGGCTTCCTCTGTTTTTGCCAGAAAGCTGACGTTTGATTCAAACTGTTGAAAACCAACAGGATTGTCAATGTGGTAAATGTTGATGCCGGCTGCCTCTAAAGACCTGCCAAACAGCACGTCTTCATAGCCATAGGTTTGTATTCGGTCATCAAAAGGAAGAGCCTCCATCACCGACTTGGCCACCAGGAAGTTGGAAGTGTTAAACTGTTGATAGGGTGACTTGTTGCGCTCTGCTGCCGAATGTGAATCCTCAGCCGCAGTCTCATAACGATATTTCAACGTTCCATCGGCTGGTTTGGGCGGGCGTTGCACGCAGTTGCCGCCATAGATGACCATCGCCTGTCGGTCGGCTTGAAGATATTGCAGAATGAAATCGTCTCTCGTGATTTTCATGTCACTATCCAAGAACAGCAGCCAGTGATGGCGCGCCATGACAGTGAGAATGTTACGAATTTTAGCACGCCCAACATTGATGTTTCTACTGATGAACCTACAGTTGTCCAACGCATTGATTTCAGTAGCTTGCAGTTTGGTTTCAGGGCGTGTGGAACCATCATCTACCACGATGATTTCATAGTGTAGTTTGGGTATGTTCGCTGCTTGACAAGCCAGTGCTTTGACCAAATCTACACAACAATCGTTGTAGGTAGGGATTAAGATGGATAGCTCGCTGCGATTCATGGTTGTCTGAAATAATGGGAGTGATATCGTTTGAGATGAGTTTAGTTGGTTGTTACAACTGCTCAGCTTTAAGGTACTGCCCGGTAAGACTTTCCTTACAGTTGACTACCTCTTCAGGTGTGCCTGCGACAACCAATGAGCCGCCCTTGTCACCCCCGTCCGGACCAAGGTCGATGACGTAATCGGCATAGTTGATGACATCCAGATTGTGTTCGATGACGATGATGGAGTGTCCTCGTTCTATCAATGCATCGAATGCCGACAGCAGACGTTTGATGTCCAGATAATGTAGTCCGGTGGTTGGTTCGTCAAAGATAAATAAGGTAGGTTCTTGCTTCTCGCGCCCAATGAAGTAAGCCAGTTTTACGCGTTGGTTTTCACCACCCGAAAGCGTAGACGAGCTTTGTCCCAACTTGATGTATCCCAATCCCACGTCATCCAGCGGTTGCAGTCGGCTGACAACCGTTTTCTCATTCAAGCGATTGAAAAACTCAAGGGCCTCTGTAACCGTCATGTTCAGCACGTCATTGATGTTTTTTCCATCTACCCGCACATCCAATATGTCCTTCTTGAATCGTTGACCATGGCACGCTTCGCATTCCAATTCGAGGTCGGCCATAAACTGCATCTCAACGGTGATGGTTCCTGCGCCCTTACATTCTTCGCATCTGCCGCCTTCGGTGTTGAAGGAGAAGTATTGTGGTGAGAAGCCCATTTGCTTGGCAAGCGGTTGTTCGGCAAACAATTGTCTGATGGCATCGTAGGCCTTGACGTAAGTTGCCGCATTGCTGCGCGTGCTCTTGCCTATGGGATTTTGGTCAACAAACTCTACATGCTCGATGTGTTTCCAGTCGCCTTCCAGCGAAATATATTCGCCAGGCTGATCGGCTACCTCATTCAAATGTCGCTTTAAGGCGGGATAGAGGATGCCCTTCACCAAGGTTGACTTACCCGATCCGCTAACGCCAGTCACCACATCCAGCACGTTCAGCGGGAACTTTACGTCAATTCCCTTTAAGTTGTTTTGTCTGGCACCTTTCAGTTCGATGGCCATGTTCCATGACCTTCGAGAACTGGGTTTATCGATTGTTTCTTTTCCTGTGAGGTATTGGATGGTGTGAGAGCGAGAGAATTGTTTGGCAAATTGCTCCTTATTGCGGTCAATATCTTTGATGGATCCATTGAAAACAATTTCTCCTCCCAGTCTACCCGCATTGGGACCTACATCTATCAAGGTGTCTGCGGCTTGCATGATTTCCTTGTCATGCTCCACCACGATGACGGTATTGCCCAATGCTTGTAGCTTTTTTAGCACACCAATCAATCGTTTTGTATCGCGACTATGCAAGCCAATGCTGGGTTCGTCCAGGATATAAAGTGAGCCCACCAAGGAACTTCCAAGCGATGTGGTGAGGTTGATGCGCTGACTCTCGCCGCCACTCAATGTGTTGGATTGGCGGTTGAGCGTGAGATAGCCCAGTCCCACGTCAATAAGAAACTGCAATCGGTTGTTGATTTCGGTGAGCAATCGTTTGCCAATCTCTGCGTCATGGTCGTCCAAGGCAAGTTGTTTGAACCACGCATGGAGGTTGGAGATGGACATTTCTACCAGGTCAGTGATGCTCATGCCGTTGATCTTCACCCAACTGGCCTCTCTTTTCAGACGTGTACCATGACAGGTTGGACAAGTGGTTCTGCCCCGATAGCGACTCATCATCACACGGTATTGAATCTTGTATTGATTCTCTTTCACCATTTGGAAAAAGGCATCAATGCTCACTCGGTCACGCTCGTCTTCGTGCATGTCGGATGGTAAGCCATGCCACAGCATGTCTTTCTCTTTTCTTGTCAACTCCAGGTAGGGCTTGAATATCGGGAAATTGTCTCGTTTCGCACGTCGACAGAACTCATCTTTCCACTGACCCATCTTTTCGCCGTGCCAGCATTGTACACAACCGTCATAGACACTAAGGGTAGAGTTGGGAATAACCAGTTTTTCATCAATGCCTATGATGCTGCCAAACCCTTCGCAAGTTGGGCATGCTCCCAAAGGAGAATTGAATGAAAACATGTTGTCATTGGGCTCCTCGAAGGTCATTCCGTCAGCTTCATAACGCATGGAAAACTCATAAGTTATGTTGGAGGGGAAGAACACCAATTGGCATTCACCACGTCCTTCGTAGAAAGCAGTCTCTGCAGAGTCTATCAATCGGGAGATAACATCCTTGGCGTCGTCAACAGACAGGCGGTCAATCAACAGGAAAATCTCGTCAACCTTTGCTTTTTCCAACGCTTCTTTGTCAGCCAGAAAGTCGTCTATCCGCACGAAATCGTTCTTGAACCAAAGACGAGTGTAGCCCTCCTGGATTTCCATTTCAAGTTGTTTCTCCAGCGTTCTGCCTTCAATCAGGTGCAATGGAGCCAGGATGGCAAACTTGGTTCCCTTAGAATATTGTTGCGTACAGTTGACGATGTCGTCAGTTGAATGTTTCTTTACCTCTTCGCCACTGATAGGAGAGAATGTCTTACCAATACGAGCATATAGCAAACGTAGATATTCGTATATTTCGGTTGACGTGCCAACTGTGCTTCGAGGATTGCGAGAAATCACTTTTTGTTCAATGGCTATGGCTGGTGGCAGTCCCTTGATGAAGTCACATTCGGGTTTGCTCATGCGCCCCAAGAACTGTCTTGCATAGGAGGAAAGTGATTCTACATAGCGACGTTGGCCTTCGGCATATAATGTGTCGAAGGCCAAGGATGATTTGCCGGAACCCGATAGGCCGGCTATAACAATAAATTGATTTCGGGGAATATTGATGCTGATGTTCTTCAGATTGTTGACACGGGCACCTTTTATTTCAATATTTTTGTTCATTATCATGAGTTCATTGACATCAAGAACTCGTCATTGCTGTGGGTTCTTATCATTCTGTCATGAATTGAGTTCATTGCTTCTATTGGGTTCATGTCGGCAATATACTTGCGCAGAATCCACATCCTATCCAGTGTGGTCTTGTCTTGTAGCAAGTCGTCACGACGGGTGCTCGATGCAACCAGGTTGACAGCTGGGAAGATGCGCTTGTTAGAAAGTGACCGGTCTAATTGAAGTTCCATGTTGCCGGTACCCTTGAACTCTTCGAAGATTACCTCATCCATCTTACTGCCCGTGTCAATCAGTGCTGTAGCGATGATGGTGAGTGATCCACCACCTTCTATGTTGCGGGCTGCACCAAAGAATCGTTTCGGCTTTTGTAATGCGTTGGCGTCCACACCACCGGTCAATACCTTGCCTGATGCAGGGCTTACTGTGTTGTAGGCGCGGGCCAAACGGGTAATAGAGTCGAGGAATATCACCACATCATGCCCACATTCAACCATCCGTTTGGCTTTCTCAAGCACGATTCCTGCAATCTTAACATGTCGTTCTGCCGGCTCATCGAATGTTGATGCGATGACCTCTGCATTCACAGTTCGCGCCATGTCGGTCACTTCCTCTGGTCGTTCGTCGATTAAAAGCATCATCAAATAAGCCTCGGGGTGGTTGGCAGCGATGGCATTGGCAATGTCTTTCATCAAGATGGTCTTACCGGTTTTGGGTTGTGCCACAATGAGTGCGCGCTGTCCTTTGCCGATAGGAGAGAAGAGGTCGACCACCCTTGTAGACAGATTGGTCGTTGCTTTATCACCACAGAGTGTGAATTTCTCTTCTGGGAAGAGCGGAGTGAGATGTTCAAATTGTATTCTGTCACGAATCTCATTTGGGTTTCTTCCGTTGATCTTGTCGATGTTGGTCAGTGGGAAGTACTTCTCTCCGTCATGTGGAGGGCGAACATGACACTGTACCACATCACCTGTTTTCAGGCCATACTTCTTGATTTGTGAGCTGGCAACGTACACATCATCAGGCGAAGACAGATAATTGTAGTCGCTTGAACGTAGGAATCCATAGCCATCTGGCATGATTTCCAGCACACCATTTGCTTCAATAATGTCAGAAAAGTCGTATGCAGGCTGGTTGGTAGCGTTCGTGTTTACAGGCGTTTGGTATGAAGCCGACGGCATCACGGGTGTGGTAGGATTGTCAAACATATCATAACTTGGCACCGCACCTTGATCTACGATGGGTAAGTCTTGCACAACGATAAAGTCTGTACCATCAGCAGGATCTCCTTCCCAAATGCCTTCTGCGATGGCCTCGCGACGTTCTTGCTCGTTCTCGTTGTGCGCATTCACTTTCGCTTGTAAGCGTTCCAATAAGTTGGTCATACCAGAGTCTTTATGAATTGTGTCTTCTGAGTTTGCCTCTGAAGCCTCTTCTTCCGCGTTCTCAGAATCTTTTTCATTCACCTCATCATGTGCTTCATTTGAGCGTAATGCTTCGGTATCGTCGTTATCTTCTGCCTCTTTTTCTTGTTTTTCTGTATCTTCTTGGTTCTCTTCCTTCTTGGCATCAATCATTGCAAGAAGTTCAAGCTCGCGTTTTGTCTTCCTTCCCCTATGCTTAGGGATGGCTGCAAGTTCTTCTTCAGGAGTCAATTCCTTCTCTTCTTTAGACGAAATATCTTCTTTGGTCATGTCGTCCTCTTTGAATAAGGAAGTAGGCTCGCTGGCTGGTTTTTTCTTTTTCAGGTCGAAGTTCTCACCCTCTTTCCCATTCACCGAGTACACTCTGTCAGTTTCACGTACCGGTATGCGAATACGACGCCGCTTGGTACCTGTGGCGTTTTCATCTGTTTCTGACATTGCTTGTTTATCGAGTATTGAATATATGATTTCTTCTGGCGTATTGTTTTCGTCAATTTCGGCACCCAATTTTTGAGCGATATCCGACAATTCCTGGATATCTTTAGATGATAATTCGTCTTTGCTATACATTGTTGTATAATAAGTGTTGATAGAAATTTCTGCGTTTCAGAAGAGAAACGACTTTGTATGTTTTTATTTGCTTGCAAAGATACAAAAAAAGAATGCAGCATACGGTTACCTACCAATACTTTTTACCGCCTTTAAATTTTGTTAACAGATAGGGTGACCGTTAGACTTCTATTGAGTGGTTCACATGCAGAATGGACTTTAAAATAGAGAGAAGTCTTGTTCGTTAGATATTTTTAAGTGCTGTATTAGACGGATCACGCTGCAAATTTTGCTGAACTTGATGAACCATACTCCTTCATAATCATTCTTGGAAAGCCAAGAATTTGTTCATTCATCTTGAATCCATCGTAAAATAAGAAAAAAAGAGGGGTATCATGTTGCTGATACTCCCTCTTTTCTAAATATGATGAGCTATGTTTCTTGCTTAAGATTTAGCATCAACATGCTCGGCCTTTGAATCTTCCTTCGGTTCACTTGCTACCACTTTTTCTGTAGCTTCGGCTGTATTAGGATCCTCATTGGCGGTTTTGTCAACTTCTCCATTTGACATACTCCAATCCTCTTGCGATTTGCGAACATAGCTGTTATAGCGCAGTTTCGCCATATCCTCTGCAGCTTGGAATAGTTCATCGGCTTCGTTCGGATATGCTTTCTTCACAGACAGGTAGCGAACTTCACCCAATAAGAAATCGCGGAACTTGCTCCAGTCTGGTTCTTTAGAGTCGAGTAAGAATGGATTCTTGCCTTCATCGGCCAGCTGAGGATTGTATCTCCACAAGTGCCAGTAACCGCAAGCAACGGCGCGAGTTTCCTCTGCCTGGCTCTTACCCATGCCACCCTTGGCTTTCAAGCCGTGGTTGATACAGGGTGAATAGGCGATGATGAGCGATGGTCCGGGATAAGCCTCTGCTTCACGAATGGCTTTCAGCGTTTGAGCCTGGTCGGCACCCATTGCTATTTGTGCAACATACACATACCCATAGGTCGTAGCCATCAAGCCTAAGTCCTTTTTGCGGATGCGTTTTCCTTGGGCTGCGAATTGAGCAATGGCCCCAAGTGGTGTTGCCTTTGAGCTCTGTCCACCCGTATTCGAGTAAACTTCCGTATCGAGAACTAAGATGTTAACATCTTCACCTGATGCGATAACGTGGTCGAGTCCACCGAAACCGATGTCATACGATGCACCGTCACCACCAATAATCCACTGTGAACGTTTGATGAGGTAGTGCTCCAGCGTCATCAGTTCTTTGCAAGTGTCACAACCTTTCTCTGCACCTGCTTTGATAAGAGGCTTGAGTTGTTCTGTGACTTCCTTAGAGCCTTGAGCGTCTTCTTTCGCTTCCATCCACTTCTGAACGGCTTCTTTCAACTCGTTAGACGAATCTTCTTTTTCTGCCAGTTGCTCGAGTAGGAGAGCAAGACGGTCACGCATCTTCTTGTTGCCCATTACCATACCCATACCAAATTCGCAGAAGTCTTCAAACAATGAGTTGGCAAAGGCCGGCCCCTTACCGTCTGCATTGGTCGTGTACGGTGTTGAAGGCAGTGATGCAGAGTAAATAGATGAACAACCTGTTGCGTTGGCAAGCATTTCACGATCGCCAAACAATTGTGAAACCAATTTTACATAAGGTGTTTCACCACATCCGGCGCATGCACCCGAGAACTCAAACAAAGGTTGTGCAAATTGAGAATTCTTCACATTGCTCTGGATATCAACAAGATGTTGTTTGCTCTTCACATTCTTGGTGAGATAGTTCCAGTTCTCAATCATCTTCTCATCGCGTGTAAATGGAACCATCTTCAATGCCTTACCTTGTTTGTTTCCAGGGCAGACATCGGCACAGTTACCACAACCTACACAGTCGAGTACACTTACCTGAATGCGGAAGTTCATGCCAGCCATCGGTCTTGGAACCTTCATAGCCAGGGTCTTGTCATTGAAACCTTTCACCTCTTCCTCATCCAATACGAATGGACGAATGGCTGCGTGAGGACAAACGTAAGCACATTTGTTACACTGGATACAGTTTTCGGGTGTCCACTCGGGGTTGAATGCTTCAACGCCTCGCTTCTCATAGGCCGACGAACCATTCAGCATGGTACCGTCAACCATATCGTATTTCACGAAATCGGATACTTTCAGCAAATCGCCATTCTGTGCATTGATTGGACGTACGATTTCCTTGATGTATGCCGGAACATCCTCTTCTGGTGCTTCTTCTTCATCTGCAAGGTTTGCCCATGCTGGGTCAACCGTCAATTGCTGATACTCCACACCGCGTTCTACAGCTGCGTAGTTCTTGTCAACGATGTCCTGTCCCTTGTTACCATAAGACTTCACGATGAACTTCTTCATCTGTTCAACGGCAAGGTCAACAGGAATCACCTCGGTGATACGGAAGAAGGCACTCTGTAGAATAGTGTTGGTGCGGTTGCCCAAACCAATTTCTTGCGCAATCTTCGTCGCGTTGATGTAATATACCGTAATGTTGTTTTGAGCAAAGTAGCGCTTCAGTCTGTTTGGAATAAAGTTGGCCAACTCTTCTCCCTCAAATACGGTGTTCAAAAGGAAGGTACCATTCTTGCGCAGACCGCGAATCACGTCATACATTCTCAAGTATGCCTGAACGTGGCAAGCCACAAAGTTAGGTGTGATTACTTTGTAGGTAGAGTGAATGGGCTGATCGCCAAAGCGAAGATGTGAGCAGGTGAAACCTCCTGACTTCTTCGAGTCGTACGAGAAGTAGGCCTGACAATATTTATCGGTATTATCACCGATAATCTTCACAGAGTTCTTGTTGGCACCTACAGTACCGTCGGCACCCAGTCCAAAGAACTTAGCTTCGAACGTTCCTTCGGCTCCCAGAGGAATGTCTTCGAGCAAAGGAAGTGAAGTAAAGGTCACGTCATCAACGATACCAACCGTAAAGTGGTTCTTTGGCTCGTTCATCTCCAGGTTGTTGAACACGGAAATGATGTGGCTTGGCGTGATGTCAGCTGACCCAAGTCCATAGCGTCCACCCACAATCAGTGGCTTGTTTTCTACGTCATAGAAAGCACTCTTCACGTCAAGGTATAGCGGTTCGCCTTCGGCACCTGGCTCTTTCGTGCGATCCAACACTGCAATACGCTTAACAGTCTTTGGCACTGCGGCCAGCAGGTGTTTAACGGAGAAAGGACGATAGAGGTGTACCGAAATCATTCCGACCTTCTTACCTTCCTTCAACTGGTGGTCAATCACCTCGCGAGCGGCTTCGGTAGCCGAACCCATCAAGATGATGATGTTCTCTGCATCCTCTGCTCCATAATAAGAGAAGATGTGGTATTCGCGACCTGTAAGCTCAGAGATTTGTTTCAGATAGCCTTCCACAACATCTGGCACATCCTCGTAATGCTTGTTGCATGCTTCGCGATGTGTGAAGAATGTTTCTGGGTTTTCAGCCGTACCACGGGTTACTGGGCGCTCTGGAGTGAGTGCGCGGTCGCGGAAACGCTTGATATCGTCATAGTCAATCAATTTCTTGATTTCCTCTTCGTCAATCATTTCAATTTTTTGATACTCATGCGAGGTGCGGAAACCATCGAAGAAATTGATGAAAGGAATGCTTGTCTTTAAGGTAGCCAAATGAGGTACAGTCGACAAATCCATCACCTCTTGAACGGATCCAGCGCAGAACATGGCGAAACCGGTTTGACGGCAAGCCATTACGTCAGAGTGGTCACCAAAGATACACAATGAGTGTGTGGCAATGGTGCGCGCAGAAACGTTGATGACGCAAGGCAACTGTTCGCCAGCTATCTTGTACATGTTTGGTATCATGAGTAGCAAACCCTGCGATGCTGTATAGGTTGTGGTCAATGCGCCTGATTGAAGAGAGCCATGCACGGCACCGGCTGCGCCTCCTTCCGACTGCATTTCTTGTACCGTAACCGTTTGACCAAATAGGTTCTTTCGTCCCTTGGCAGCCCATGTATCAACATGTTCGGCCATAGGAGAAGACGGTGTGATGGGGTAGATGGCAGCTACCTCAGAAAACATGTAACTGATATGAGCTGCGGCTTCGTTACCATCACAAGTGATAAACTTTTTTTCTTTTGCCATTTTGTTATAAATAAAATATGAATAAATGTTTCGTATGAATCTTTTAATTCTTTACTATTACTCTTGTTCTTTTGTTGCTGTATTTATTTGTTCGCTTGTCTTGATTCGCCCCTCTGTCGCCTGTCAATATAGAAAACCAAACAGCCATAGGGGGATGCGGTTGTCTTGTCCCACCTCTGTGTTGTATCGGGCGTAGACGGTATCACTGCTGTAATGTATCTTATGTTCGCTCTTTGCATCGCAAATTCTGAACTTCTGTTTGCCGTCAACCAGGTAGAAACGGTCTTTGCCAGCTTGGTTCACTGCGTGGTCTTTCCACATGCAGTTCACGAAGAAAGTCTCCATCAAGTCTTGTGTATCTGCCTTGTTCGGATAGATCACATATTGCAGATTGGTGTTGTGCATCATCACTTTGCTGGGCTTCTTCGGGAAATCTTGACCCATGGGATAGATGATGTTAATCAATCGGGCATCGGCCAGGTATTTGATGTAATTCATCACCGTAGCGCGACTGGTATGTATCTCGTGCGCCAGATTGCTGATATTAGGCGCACACTGCCCTTCAGTGGCCAACAGGTAGAACAACTTCTTGATTTTTGTGAGGTATTTCAGTTCAATTTGCTTGATGAGCAGAATGTCTACTTCCGTCATCATGTTCATGGTCTTCAGCAGATTCTCCGAGAAATTGCGATTCTCCAGGAAGAATGGGTAGAAGCCATGGTGGATATAGTCCATGAAGTATTTCGCCGGACTGGCCTTTGGCAGGATTTGCTTGATGATGTATTCGTGATTCGTGAGTATCTCGTCAAGCGTGTAAGGCGTAAACTGGTTGTTGGTCTTGAGGTTGAGAAACTCGCGAAACGAGAATCCTCGCAGATTATAACTCTTCACGATGCCGTTCAGTTCGGGATTCTCTTCCTTGAGCCTCATCACGCTCGAGCCGGTGAAAATCACCTTCAACTCCGGAAAACGGTCGTGGCATCGCCTTAGCTCCTCACTCCAGTTGGGCTGCTTGAACACCTGATCAATGAGCAGCACCTTACCGCCCTGCTCAACAAATTGCTTCGCAAAATCATCTATTCCGCAGCCTTGGAAGTAGAAGTTGTTCATGTTGATGTACAGGCAGCGGCGATCAGTACTCTCAAAATTTTCTTGTGCGTATTGCAACAAGAATGTGGTCTTTCCCACACCTCTTGTTCCCTTGATGCCTATCAAGCGGTCGTTCCAGTCAATCTCATCCATGAGGGTGCGACGAACTGGCGCTTTGGTGTGCTCTACAAGGCTTTTATGAGTGCGGAAGAAAGATTCCATTTCTAAATCCTTTTAAATTGCATAATCGTCACTGCAAAGATACTATTTATTTCTATAATTGCAAACTCTATATTGCAAAATATCATCTTTTTTTATTATTTTTGTACCCAGTTAAAAGAATGAGGCTTTCCGACGATGAAATTACATATCTTCAATCCAGATCACGATGTAGCATTGGCGTCCAACATGGATGCTTTCACAGCTCCGCATGCCGCACGCGAATTGCGTGCCGACTTAGGCTATCTGCCGGCTCTGTGGGCTGATGACGGTGATATGGTGCTGGTGGATGACGTGTCGGCTGCACTCGAATCGGCACGCCGTCTTGGCGGTTTGGTGCATGATGTGTTGTTTATTTCGCATGCCGATTTGTGCCGCTTTCCCATCGATTTCTCCACGGTGAAGGTCGAACCTTGGGGGTGGAACAGGGCCTTGTGTCACTATTTGGTGTCGTCCAACGCGACGTTCAGACAAACAGTGCCCACGGCCAAGCAATTGGATGTTATGCGCAAACTGAGCAGTCGCACGTTTGCTGCAACCCATTTGCTACCTGTTCTTGCTGCGTCACACGAGCGTTTCGTGGGAACCAGCACTTTTTTCTCGGACGATGCCGCTCAGTTGGCCGACCTGCTCATGGCAGACGGTGATCGATTTGTATTGAAGGCACCCTGGAGCAGTAGCGGTAGGGGGTTGAGATATGTAGACCATGATTTCAGTGGCCATGTTGAAGGGTGGTGCCGAAACCTCATCAAAAAGCAGGGTGGCATCATGATAGAGCCGCAATATAATAAGGTCTGTGATTTTGGAATGGAATTCATGGCCATGGACAACGGCCGTGTGGCATACCTTGGTCTATCACTGTTCTCGACGGTTCATGGTGCCTATACGGGCAACATCATCGCTTCGGAGGCGGTGAAGCGCGACATGATGGCGCGGTATGTACCCCTCGAATTGCTCGATTTCATTCAGGCGCATGTTATCTCGCTGGTGGGTTCGCTCTTCAAAGGCAAATATGTGGGGCCGTTTGGCATCGACATGATGGTGGTTCGGATGGAGGATCGCGAGGAGTTGTGCATCCATCCTTGTGTCGAACTCAATCTCCGCCGTACCATGGGGCATGTGGCCTTGGCGTTGACGGAACCGCAGTCAACCGCTCCCAAACAACTCATGCATGTGGAGTACACCGATAAGTATCGCTTGAAAGTCTCGCTGGCCGGTGATGATTTGCTGATACCGTATGTCTTATAAATGGTTTGATACACAGCTTATTATTTACTTCTTTTGAAGTAAAGCATGTCCTCGTTTCTCTTCTTTTTTCCCTTGTGAAACTAAAAGCATTGACTTTGAAGGTTAATGTCTATGACTTTGGGGTCCAAAGTCATAGACATTGATGCCCAAAGTCAACGTCCTTGGTTGGCAGCCTTCGTGGGGCGCCATCCGTGGGGGCTGTGAGCCCCGTTTTTAATTCGATTTTCTGGTGGGTTTCGTGCGAGGTTTACTCGGGTTTTTCAGATAGCGTGTCCAAGCGTATGGCCGTCGGTTGAGCAAATAGTTGGGATCGTCCATGTGTCTGTATGCCTCGCGCTCAAATGAAATGTTCAGGTAGGCGCGCCCGCTCATCGGCAGGCGAACGAGCCACTCGATGACGTAGAAAAGATAGAAGAATATAAATCCCAGTTCAATCATCTGTCGGGTATGGATGCGCTCATGCTGGATAAGGTCGGCCGTGATGGTCGTTCCCTTGCGGCAAAACAACATTCCCAGAATGTTGATGGCATCATAATTTTTGAAGGGTATCAGTCGGTTGTGAACGATGAGCATGGGTGTGATGTGAACGATTTTTTGTGTGTTTCCGTGTTTTATTATTCCACGTTTTTTCTGGTGATGATGTAGGCACTCAGCAAAACGAGAATGCCGGCCACCGGTTTGTCCCAGGTCAGCACGTCCTGTCCGATGTAGATGGCTACCAACGAAGCAACCACAGGTTGCAGATTGGTGTAAATGCTTACGGTGGTAGCGGTCAGGTAGCGCATGGCGAACGGTATGGCAAAGTAGCCCATCACGGTAGCGAACAGCACGATGAAGGCCATTTCGGCTACGCCTGTCCAGGCCCATGCGGCAGAGAAAAGTTTCTGCTGACCCCATTCGGGGGCGGCAAATGGCAGCACGGCGATGGTAGAAATGAGGAAAATCCACTTCATCTGGGTCACGGCCGAGTACTTCTGAGAAACGTTTCGGGTAATCAACAGATAGATGACCCAGGTGAGCAGACTCAGAATGGTGAGGAAGATGCCCAGCACGTCGTTGGTTCCTGAGCCGCCCTGCCAGCCCATGAATACCATCAATAGCGCACCGGCAATACCGATGAGTACGCCTATCGTCTTCTTTCCATTGAGCGTCTCTTTCAAAAAAACGGCTGCCATCAGCATGGTGGCAACGGGTGTCAGTGTGGCAATCAGTGAAAAGTAAACGGGCGTGGTGTATACCAAAGCCCAGGCGGTGAGCGTTTGTGAAACCACGAATCCAAGCAAACCACCCAGCATAATGATGAGTAAGTCTTTGCGTTCAACATGCTCTTTGGGCATGAACAGACTAATCAACCAGAATATCACCGCAGCACCCAGGCATCGGGTGAACATGTATCCCATGGGCGACACCCATTCGTCGAGCAAGAGTTTGGTAACGGGTACACCTAAACCAAAGATTACGTTGGCCAGTATCACGGCACTGTGTGCCTGTATTTTGTTTTTATTTTTCATCATGTTTAATTGGGTTTGCGTTGCGAGTAGATGGTCATTCATCGTCTACAAATCAACTGCAAATATAGTATTTTTTTGGAGAATGCCGGGTAGCTCAAATAAAAATGATATATTTGTAGGATTAAACGATAACGATGCAGGCCATGAACACGAATAAGATTCAGACAACTTTTACGCCCGACCAGTTTCAACAGGCGGTGATACAGGCCGAGGGTGGGTACCACCTGGTGCTGGCTCCGCCGGGATGTGGCAAGACCCAAATTCTCACCGAGCGCATTCGTAGGGCGCACGAACAAGGAATGCCATTCGATAAGATGCTGTGTTTGACGTTTACAAACCGCGCTGCCCGTGGCATGAAAGAACGTATTGAGGCGCATATTGCGGATGAAGGCGTTAACGAGGTGTATGTAGGAAACGTGCATCGGTTTTGTTCCAAATTCTTGTTCGACAATAGTTTGGTGCCTGCCGAGAGTTCGGTTATTGACGATGACGATGCTGTCAGCATCCTGGCTCGCTATCGGGATGAGGACGAATATGCGGTGCAGGCGAATTATCGAGCGAAAAGTGAATATACGGAGGTGTTTCATTTTGCGGGATTCATCCATCAACTGGTGCATGAACATCCCAAAAAACTGCGTCTACACCCTGAATGTGTGACGGCAAGGGACGTGACGGCGTTGCGCACGTTGTGCCAAGTGCAGCGAATGGAGATGACGCCTGCCACGATGTTGAATGTGTTCAGGCATTCGGATGTGTACGAGGATCTCATCCAGACCGAGGCATACGACCTGGGAAGTCAGCGTGATATTGGTGCCTTGCTGAAAAAGATGGACCAGGCGCGGCATTACATGGCGTACAAGAAAGAGAACAAACTGCTGGATTTTGAGGACTTGTTGATGCTTACTTACGATGCGCTGCGGGCCGACGACAAGCATGAGCTGAAGCGGTATGACTGGATACAGGTTGATGAGGTGCAAGACCTCAACCCGTTGCAGCTGGCACTTGTCGACGGTTTTACAAGTAGCGACTTCCACACCGTGATGTATCTGGGTGACGAGCAGCAGGCCATCTTTTCGTTCATGGGTGCCAAGATGAGCACGCTGGACGCCCTGAGGGAGCGTTGTGAGGGGCATGTTCACCGGCTGTTTGTCAACCATCGTTCCCCTCAATATCTGCTTGAAGTGTTCAATGTGTATGCCGAACAGCAGCTGGGAATAGACAAAAACGTGCTGCCAACGACCAATTATCTTCCCCAACGTAAGGGAGATGAGTTGCAAGTGATGGATAGCGTGACCATTGACTCGGAATACCGTGACGTTGCTGATGTGGTGAATCGGTTGCAAGCGGCGGATGCGAGGGAAACATCGGCGGTCATCGTGAGCGCCAATGCCGATGCCGAAATGATGAGTAGGGCGTTGAACGACTTGTCATTATCGCATTTTAAGGTGTCGGGAGATGATTTGTTCGCCTCGCAGGGCGTGAAGTTGCTGCTGGCACACCTGAATGTTTTGGCCAACGAGCACAACTTCATCGGTTGGTCACGATTGTTCATGGGGCTGCATGTCTTTGAGAGCAATGCGGCGGCGCGTGGCTTTGTGCGAGGATTGTTGGACAGGGCGATGCTACCAACCGACCTTCTGATATATCCAGAGAGCAGTTATGTGCAGGAATTTGTAAAGTGTTATGAGCAGCAGGATATTGTGGTGTTCGACACAGAAACCACCGGACTGAATGTTTTTGAGGACGACATCGTGCAGATTGCAGCTGTCAGGATGCGGCAAGGGAAAGTGGTTCCAGGCTCGTCGTTTGTCGTTTTTATGGAAACCGACCGTGACATTCCGCAACGACTGGGAGAGATTGAAAATCCATTGATTGCTGAAATGCAGCGACATGAGCTGCATAGTCATGCTGAAGGGTTACAGATGTTCATGGAATACGTGGGCGACAGCATGCTTTTGGGACATAATGCCGACTACGATTATCATATTCTGGATTTCAATCTGCAACGCTATTTGCCCGCCATATCGTTGAAAGAGCAGTGTCCACGCTATCTGGATTCGCTCAAACTCGTTCGGTTATTAGAGCCAAATCTGCGTGAGTACAAACTCAAGCACTTGCTCTCGGTGTTGCATTTGGAAGGAGAAAACGCCCATTTGGCCGATGCCGACGTTGATGCAACGTGCAATGTGGTGCGCCATTGCTATGGAAAAGCCAAGCTCATGGTACCTTCTCAGTTGGAATGGATACGTCATCCGCGGTTCAAGAAGCGGGCAGAGGTGTTGCGAAAAAACTATTTAGACATATACAATGCGGCCAAACAGCGGCTGTATCAGCGAGAAAAACCTGGCGATGAACCTGTGTTGGTGCAGGAAATGCAACGCTTCTATGCGTTTCTTTGTAGTGAAAAACTGTTGGAACCGCAAGATAAATTGCATTATATCACGCAGTTTCTCACGGATGATATCATTGACCAGGCAGCGGCACCATCGTTGGTGGAGCAGCTGTGGGCCTACGTCACGGAAATAAACACGTTGAAAGAGGCCGACTTGTGTAACAGTCAAACGCTGCAAGAGCGCATCTTTGTGACAACCGTTCACAAGGCAAAAGGACTGGAATTTGACAATGTCATCATCTTTGATGCCGTTGACGGACGCTATCCCAACTTCTACAATCAAAACAACGAACGGCTGTTGGCCGAAGACAAGCGTAAATTTTATGTAGCCATGACGCGGGCAAAGAAACGTCTTTATGTGGCTTGGTCGACCACAAGGATTGACTATTACAATCGTTCTCACCCGCGCGACATCACTCCCTTCATGAGGCCAATACTGCAATTCTTCGAAGAATGAGGGTAGAGAGGGTTGTAAACTTTGTTTAATGTCTTTTACTTTTTGGTAATGACGAATGTAAAGAGCATGAAAAATGGATTCACGGTGTCGGTTGAAACCATGAATCCATTGATGCTATTTGCGTGCACTATTTGCGTACAGGGATGTTCTTCAATATCTCAAGAAGGTGATCCCAAACCATTTGTACGGT
Source organism: Hoylesella buccalis ATCC 35310 (assembly GCF_025151385.1). Lineage (NCBI taxonomy): Bacteria > Pseudomonadati > Bacteroidota > Bacteroidia > Bacteroidales > Prevotellaceae > Hoylesella > Hoylesella buccalis. The sequence continues at coordinate 283,823 of NZ_CP102287.1, forward strand.
AGGGATGTGCAAACGTTCATCGGGTGTATGAACGAAACGAAGCGTGGGTCCGAAGCTAACCATGTCGATATGGGGATAACGTTCCGAGAACAATCCGCACTCAAGTCCTGCATGAATGCCCAATACTTCTGGCTCTTTGTTGAACAATTTCTTGTAAGTCTCGACCGTCAGTTTGACTAATTTGCTGTCTGGGTTCATGTTCCAAGCTGGATAGCCATCGGTTTGTTCAACCTTTGCGCCTGCCAATTGGTAAGCGGCCTTCACGGTGTTACACATATTGTCCAAATTGCTCATCACGTTGCTGCGTTGCGACGACAAGATTTCAACCTTGCCATCCATGGTCTTCACCGCTGCCACGTTGCTTGATGTTTCAACCATATTGGCCAATAATTCATCTTGGCACATGGCAAAGATGCCATTGTCAACGGCTTGCAGAGCCAGTATCAGTTTGCTGCTTACGTCCTTAGGAAGCACCTGTTGGGGCTCGGTACTTTCCATGTTGAACACCATGTCGGTATCTGTAACATGGAATTCTTGCATCACTTCATGATGGAAGACATTCCAATCGGCACGCACTTGCTCTTTCGCATCATTGGGAACGGCGAACACAACCTTTCCATCACGCGGGATGGCGTTGTGCAATTTGCCACTATTAAAACTTGCTAAGCGCAAATCAAATTTCTCTTGTTCGTTGAAAAGAAATCTCGTTAAAACCTTGATGGCATTGGCACGCTTCTTATTGATGTCATCCCCAGAGTGGCCTCCCACCAAACCTTTCAGCGAAATTTGCATGAAGAAGTGGTCCTTTGGAGCCTCTTCTGCCTTGTAATCGAAGGTGGCAATGGTGCTACGGCCACCCGCACAGCTTACATATATTTTGCCTTCGTCTTCAGAATCTAAGTTGATGAGATAATCACCCGTCATGAATCCGGCCTTCATCCCTAACGCTCCCGTTAGTTGTGTCTCTTCGTCAACGGTGAAAACACATTCTATCGGACCGTGTTCAATGTCGTCACTTTCGAGCACAGCCAATTCCATAGCCACGCCGATGCCATCGTCTGCACCGAGCGTTGTGCCCTTGGCGGTAAGCCATTCGCCATCAATGTAGGTCTGGATGGCATCCTTATCGAAATCGAACTCAACGTCTACAAGTTTGTCACACACCATGTCCATGTGGCTCTGGAGTATCACCGTAGCACGATCCTCATAGCCTTTGGTGGCTGGTTTGCGGATAATCACGTTGCCTGTTTCATCTACTGACGTTTCCAGTTGATGACTCTTGCCAAACTCTTTGAGGTATTCTATCATCTTTTCCTCACGCTTGGAAGGGCGTGGTATCTCGTTGATTTTGGCGAACTGCTTGAAGACGCTAGCTGGTTGTAAGTCTTTCTTTTCCATACTATTTTTTCTTATTTTATTTTGTATATTGCTCTATTTGCACTACCTTTGCCAAATTGAAATGACAAAGTGACAGTGCAAATATAATAAGAAATGTTGAAAACATTACTTCTTAGCATGTTAATAATTGCAATATGTATTGCATTGATGGCTGTGAAATTGATTTTTCAGAAGAATGGAAAGTTCGATTCCATGCACATACATGACAGTGACGCTATGAAAGAGCGTGGCATTCATTGTGTGGTAGATCAAGACAAAGAGGCAAGAAAGCAGAATAAGGCGTTTTGAAATGGATGTCATGGGCAGCATGCTGTCATGGTCATGAGACAAAATAATACGTAAACAATTAAATATCAGTATACAAAATGAAGAAAAAGATTATCCGTTCGGTAGCGGTTGCAGCACTTGCGACACTGGCTTTCACGGCATGTGACAATTCAAAACCTCAGGTTGATAAGAAGTCAGAAGGTACAACAGCTGCTGTTCCTACAGACATGAAAATTGCCTATGTTGAGGTAGACAGCATCATGACCCAGTATAAGTTCTGCAAAGACTATAGTTTGATTTTGCAGAAGAAGGGTCAAAACATTCAGAACACGCTGGCTGGAAAGCAGAAACAGTTGGAGCAAGCAGCTGCAAACTTCCAGCAGAAGCTTCAACAAAATGCATATACTCGTGACCAGGCAGAATCCATTCAGGCTGGATTGCAGAAGCAGAGTGCCGATCTACAGGCGCTCAATCAGCGTCTGAGCAATGAGTTTCAAACAGAAACCGATAAGTACAACAAGGCTCTCCGCGACTCCATTCAGCACTTCTTGGCAAGCTATAACAAGGATAAGAAGTATAGCCTCATCCTTTCCAAGGCAGGAGATAATCTGCTGTATGCCGACAAGAGCTATGACATCACCAAGGATGTGGTTGCTGGTTTGAACAAGGCTTATAAGCCAATCGACACAAAGAAAAAGGCTGACGCAAAGAAATAAGAAAGTTTCTTTTGCACAGTTTCCTTCATGGTCATTGTACATGATAAAATCGCGAGCACCTTGTTCGCGATTTTTTTTTTGCTTAATTCAGCAAAGCTTCAATGAGAAAGTAGTGAACGTTCATGAGTAATTGATGGGATTTTAACAGGTTTGTAATGTGATATAATTATTTTTGCGCGAACAAATCTTATAACTATCGTATGATGAAAAGGTGGATTGGCACTGGTATACTGTTGTTAGTTGTTTCCATGGCCATCATGGCACAAGGAAACAGAACGCAAAAGGTATTGGGTAGGGTGACGGACGTTCATGGAAACCCGTTGGCTGATGTTAGTTTGAGCATTTTAAATGCGGAGCCTTTAATTACCCAAACCACAGATAAAGCGGGTCGTTTTGAACTACAAGTACCGTTGGGCAGGCAAGTTTTGCGGGCCAGTTCAGTGGGCTACCAGGACAAGGAGATCAGTTTGTTGTTGGTTATGGGTGAAGAAGTGTCGCTTGATGTCAAACTGGAGTCTGCCACTTATAATCTCAAGGGGGTAGAGGTGAAGCGATATTACAACAAAGCTCGGCCCCTACAGCCGCTTGCCTATGCAGGTGCGCGAAGCTTTAGTGTGGAAGAAACAGAGCGATATGCGGGTTCGTTAGGCGATCCAAGCAGGATGGTGAGGAGCTTTGCAGGCGTGATGCCCATCAACGATTCGCGTAATGAGATCGTGGTGAGAGGCAACTCATCATTAGGGGTGCAATATCGATTGGATGGGATTGAAATTCCAAATCCTAACCATTTCAACGCCGGACTGGGAATGACGGCTGGACAGGTAACTGCCCTTAATATGAATGTTGTTACCAACTCTGATTTTTTATTGGGCGGTTGGCAGGCAACAAAAGGCAATGCACTGGCGGCAATCTTTGATCTGAATCTGAGAAAAGGCAATCCCAACAACCACCAAATGCGCTTCCAGATGGGCTATAATGGAGCCGAACTCATGACAGAGGGGCCGATGAACAAGGATGGTTCGATGACCTATCTTGCCTCCTATCGTTATTCCATCCCAGAGTTGGCAAGCTATGCCATGAAGATTTTTGGCAAATCCATGGCCGTTGTGCCAAGATATCAAGACCTTACCACCAAGATAGATTGGCGCATCCATGAGGGTCACACGCTTTCATTGATTGGCATTGTAGGTACAAGTAGCATTCATCTCAAGACATCAGAACTCTCCGGGGCGGGTACGACCGTGCAAGTTGACAAGCTATCGTTTGACCAAAAGGTTAACTTACGCAGTGGCTTGGCATTGTTAGGTATGGTCTATCATGGCCAACTGGCTGCTCGGACCGATCTTCATGCCACACTTTCTTGGAACTATAATGATATAAAGATGAGAGTGTACAATAAGGAATTGGCCAATCAAGAAGACTTTAAAATGATTTTTACGGATCTAACCAAGGAACGCAAACTCTCGTTTTCGGCCGATATCCGTCATCGATTATCCACGCATCACGACAATCTTTATGTGGGTACGGTTGTCGATCAATATTATCTCAATATGTTCAATGAGGTGGAAGATACACCCTATCCCCTCAATGACGATAGAAGCACATTATCACTTTATCGCGCTTATGCGCAGTATCAACATTTGTTCAGCGATGCTTTTACTGTCACTGCAGGCGTACATGGCAGTTATTTGCCCCTGAATGGCAACTATGCTTTGGAACCACGTGCTGCTGCTGAGTTAAAACTTGGTACCCATCACACCATTGGCCTCGCAGGAGGCCTTTACAGTCAGTTGCCTCCGCACACTTTTTTCTTCGTCAGAGAGGCCGATGGTCATTATTCGGACAGCAATCATCACTTGGGGTTCTCCAAGAGTTGGCATGCAAACCTCTCGCACAACTACCAAATTAACAAGGATTGGCGTGTGCATACAGAACTGTATTGTCAATGGCTTTTTGATATTGCGGCTGAGGACAAGGCCTATGGAGTGTCGCTACTCAATTATGGAGCAGGCGAAAACTCCATGGAACGCATCGCCGGACTTCGCAATATTGGCAGGGGACGAAACTATGGACTTGAACTGACGGTGGAAAAATTCTTCAGCAAAAATTATTTCTTCTTGATGTCCGGCACCCTCTATCGCTCACGCTATACCGACCCAGTACTCAACCATGAATTCAGCACAGTGTTTGATGGTGGTTACATCCTGAATGTCACTGGTGGGTTTGAATGGCCTGTGAGCAGCCGTTGGACCCTCTTTGCCTCACCTCAGTTGGCGCTCTCGGGTGGTTTGAAATACACGCCTGTTGATGAGGTGGCATCTCAAGCGGCTCACGACCAGGTGTACCAATACGATCAGTGGTATCAAAAACAAATGCCTGCTTACTTCAGATTGGACACTCGTTTGGGCGGCAGACTGAATGGTAAGAAGGTTTCACAGGAGTGGGGAATTGACTTGATTAACCTCACCAATCGAAAAAATATCGCATACATGTTTTATGATATTGACAAACGTGCGTATGTGTCACAATATCATTTCTCCTTTTTCCCAATGGTAGTCTACCGCCTACATTTTGGTCTGTAAGCTCAACAGATGTCCATTGGTGAGCGTGCATGATGCTCTTGACACGGTTTTGAAGGCACAAAGCATGTGAACGTACGTGCTTGATGGTGATGTACTTCTTATTTGAATCTTCACAATGATTTTAAAAATCTTTTCATTATTTTTGTCATCAAATAGAAAATATGGCATGAAAAGATTATTCTCCATTTTATTATTTATATGGATGACGCCGTGGATTGTCGCCATACCAGTCAAAAAGAGCGGATGGAAAGTCATTCGTCTTGCGCGTGGAGTAGAGGTAAAAGCGATGTTCAAAGGCGATGAACACTTGCATTACATGGAGGCAGAAGATGGTCAGAAATACGTTTTTGACGAACAACTTCAAGCTTATCGACCTGCCGATTTCACAACCTTAGCAAGAAAAGCTGCTGCAAAAAGATGCAGATTAGCAGCTCGTAGACAGGCAAAGACACGTGTTTCCTTGGGCGAAAAGCACGCTGGCTACGAAGGAAAGAAAAAAGGTTTGATGATTTTGGTGGATTTTGAGGACGCCAAATTCAACGAAACGCATACAAAAGAGCTTTATCAACAGATAACCAATAAGTTGGGATTTGTTCACGAATTGGGATTTAGAGGAAGTGTAAGAGATTATTTCTTAGACCAGAGCAGGGGTAAATTTGATTTAACTTTTGATGTCGTAGGCCCCATACGCATGAAGAAAGGTTATGCTTACTATGGTGCCAACGACCGTGAAGGTTACGATGTCCGACCGCACGAAATGATACAAGAGGCTTGCATGGGTGCAGATGCAGAGGTGGATTTCAAAGATTACGATTGGGATCATGATGGGAAAGTGGATGCGCTTTACGTGTTGTATGCCGGTCAAGGTGAAAATTCAGCAGAAGGACAAGATTCCAAGCGCGTGTGGCCACACCAGGCGGAACTGTCTGAATCCAACTTTGATTTTAACTTGGATCAGGTGACAATCGATACTTATGCCTGTGGTCCTGAATTGTCTTCACGAACACAAATCGAAGGTATCGGAACCATCTGTCATGAGTTTTCGCATGTGTTGGGGCTGCCTGACATGTATGACACGCTTAATGGCGAGGCTTATGGCATGTTTTCATGGGATGTGATGGATCAAGGAAGTTACAACGTTGATGGCTTCGTTCCAGCTGGTTATACCAGTTATGAGCGCACTTATTTAGGTTGGTTGAATCCAATAGAGCTAACCAGCGACCTCACTGTCACGAACATGAAGCCGCTCAGTGAACAGGGTGAGGCCTATGTTATTTACAACGAAAACAATAGAAATGAATATTACCTGTTGGAAAATAGGCAAAAAACAGGTTGGGATGCAGGACTTGGTGGAGAAGGATTGCTGATTCTTCATGTTGATTTTGATGCCAAGACATGGGCCGACAATACTGTGAACAGTCAGAAAGATCATCAAAGATGTACTATTTTTCATGCCGACAATTCAGATGTTTACCTCGACATGTGGGGAAATTATAGTGCCTCAGAGATTGCAGGCGATGCCTATCCATATAAGGCCAATGACAGTCTGACAGCCAATTCTAAGCCTGCGGCCCGTTTGTTCAATGCGAATAGGTGGGGAACCTATTTCATGAATAAGGACGTGAATGAGATAACAAGAAATGATGACGGAACCATTTCTTTTCGTTTCAAGGTGGTTGCTGCCTCAACAAAACCGAATCAGACGCCGTCTGACGGCATTTTATTCCACGAAACATTTGACCAGTGTAAGGGAACGGGTGGAAATGACGGCAAGTTTAGCGGGCAAGTGGCCCGAAGCATGAATGATTTCATGACGGATATGGAAGGCTGGAACGTGCCATCAGGTGCCGCATACGGTGGCGACCGATGTGCGAAGTTTGGCACATCGTCAAAAAATGGCACCGTGTTGTCACCCGAATTTGTTGCGCACGGTAAAGACACACTCATCTTCGTGGCTGCACCTTTTGGAAAAGATGTTAACACGTTGGATGTGTACATCAACGACTCGCCGTTGGGCGTCTTTACATTGGAAAGAGGGAAGTGGACTACCATCAAGGTTCCTTTCACGGGAACCGGAGCGACGACCATCCAATTTATACCTTACAACCGCTTTTTCTTGGATGACGTAAAGGTGATAGGACCTACGAACAAGCAGGAAACTGGTATCAAACAGCTTGAGGCCAAGCCCAACACTCGCCAGCCTTTCAAAATTTATAATCTCAATGGACAGTTCGTGGGAACCAAACTCGATGCCCTGCCAAAGGGGATATACATCTTGGATGGAAAGAAAATTCTGAAATAAGCGGACAATTAAATCATTGTCTTACTTTTTAAAACAAATGCTTTGCCTTCACAGAATGGACTCCCGAAGGCGTGCTGTCGTCCGTGTAACCTGACAACGTGAACTATCAAAAAAAATTGATTGTCTCACGACAACCAATCTTCATTAACCTTAATAATCTAATACCATGAAAAACACAATGCAAAGGTAGTAAAATATTTCATCCGTGCAAGTTTTCTGGTCTATACAGGGCGTTTTTATAACATAAATTATATTTTTAATCTGCCATTTAAACTTCCTTTGCATCCTTCTCGGCTGAATCTTTAATAATACGTACTTGACGGATTCTCTTTGAGAGATGCCATTTCGATATAGATGATTACGACCGAGCCGACCCTTAAAATGTTATATCGAAAGTAAGAAACTGTTGATGGCGGTAATGAAAAAAGTAGGAGACAAACCTCCATGATGGGCGTTTATCTCCTACTTGATAGCGTTGATGCGGAACATTGTTGCCGCAGCGGGGTTTATCTTACACTAAACTTATAGGCAACGTGACTGAAATATTTCTCACCTGGCTTGAGGTAAGGTGAAGGCCAGTCTTTCTTGTTTGGAGAATCAGGGAATTTCTGGGTCTCCAAACAAACTGAGGCACGCTGTGGATAGGCGATGCCCTTTTTGCCGATGACACTGCCAGAAAGGAAGTTGCCAGAATAAACCTGTATACCTGGTTCGTTGGTGTACACTTCCATATAGATGCCCGACTCGGGAGAGTATAGGCTGGCAGCTACCTTGGTGTCGTCACCCTTACCGTCCTTGTAGGTGTTCAGCACATAGTTGTGGTCATACCCTCTGCCATATTTGAGTTGTGTGAAGGTAGTGTCCCCGATGGTTTCATACAGTGCGTGACGCTTGGTGAAGTCCATGGGTGTGCCATAAACTGGTTTGATTTCTCCTGTTGTCATAAAGGTACTGTCGCAGGGTGTATAGTTGTCGGCATTGACATAAAGAACCATGTTGGTGCCGGCCTTTGAGGGATCGCCAGAGAGGTTGAAGTACGAGTGATTCGTCATGTTGATGACGGTTTCTTCGTCGGTGGTAGCCTCAAACTTCATGTCCAGGGTGTTGTCGCTGGTTACCGTGTAGGTAACTGTTGCCGTTACATTGCCAGGGAAGTTGTTGTCACCGTCAGGAGAATGCAAGACAAGCTGTAGCGTTGAGTCGTTCAACTGGTTACCTTCGTATACAGAATATTGCCAGCCTGAGGGACCACCATGCAGACAGTGTCCAAAGTTGTTGCGTGGCAATTGAATCTTCTTTCCTGCAACAGTGATTTGACCCTGATTGATGCGGTTGGCGTAACGACCAATGGCTGCGCCGAAATCGCTGGCGTTATTGACAGAATCGGCATACTGCGCAATGTTGTCATATCCTAGCACTACATCGGTAGCAACACCGGCTTTGTTGGGTACGCAGATTGACACGACGCGTGCACCAAAGTTTGTGACGCAAACTTCCATGTCATTGCTGTTCTTTAAAACGAACAGCTTAACTGGCTTTTCGTTGAGTGTTGTGTCGAACTTGGCAGGGTCTAAGCCTGAAACAGTTAACTTACTGCTGTCACTGGACGAGCAACCCGTAAACAGTGCCATGGCAAATGCTGCGCCCACGAATAATCCTTTAGTTAGTTTCATCTTGAATGTTTTTGGTAATATTTGTTATGAATGAGTAAAAACAAAAAGATACCTGTTATCACAATGTTGATAACAGATATCTTTCTTTGCTATCAATTAGCATACTTTGTGAGAGCCCTGGCTGATGACTACGTCATAGATTTCAGGTTTCTTGCCAAATTTAGCAAGATATTTTTCTGTGACATCGGCCACGAACTTGTCATGAATTTCATCCTTCACCAGGTTGATGGTGCAGCCACCGAAGCCACCGCCCATGATACGACTGCCTGTAACGCCGTTCTCTTTGGCAACGTCATTGAGGAAATCAAGCTCTTCGCAAGATACCTCATAGTCCTTGCTCAGACCTTCATGGGTCTCGTACATCTTCTTACCCACCGTCTCGTAGTCGCCAGCTTCCAATGCATCGCATACGGCCAGCACGCGGTCTTTCTCACCCAGAACGAAGCGGGCGCGGTTGTAATCTTCCTCACCAACTTCGGCTTTCACGGCTTCTAATTGCTCCCATGTGCAGTCGCGCAGGGTTTCAAATTTCTCATTGGGGTACTTGGCTGCAATGTGTTTAACGACATTCTCGCAAGATTTGCGACGGTCGTTGTATGGCGAACCAACTAATTCGTGTTTCACGCATGAGTTGACGAGCATGAGTCTGTAGCCCTCTGGGTTGAATGGGAAGTATTCGAACTCGCGACTACGGCAGTCGAGGCGCATGAGCTTACCCTCTTGTCCGAAGACACTGGCAAACTGATCCATGATACCGCAGTTAACGCCTACATACTTGTGCTCTGTAGCTTGTCCTGCCAAAGCCATGTCCCATTTAGACACTTTGTTATCACCAAACAAATCATTCAAGGCAAAGGCGAAACAGCTTTCCAATGCTGCCGATGAAGACATACCAGCACCTAAGGGCACATCGCCAGAGAAAGCGGTGTTGAAGCCTTTTACGTCGACGCCGAGTTTCTTCATTTCTTGCACCATGCCGTAGATGTAGCGTGCCCAACTGGTGCGGGGACCTTCGGGATCGTCTACCTTAAACTCTACACGGTCTTTCATATCTATAGCGTAGCACATGACCGTATTGGTGCCATTGGGGCGAACTTCAGCCATGATTCCCTTGTCTACTGCGCCTGGAAATACGAATCCACCGTTATAATCTGTATGTTCGCCAATCAAATTAATACGACCTGGTGAGAAATAAATATTTCCTGTTTTGCCATCAAAGTGCTTGATGAAACGACTTCTTACATGATCTATGTCCATCATAATTAATAGGGTTTAGGGGTTTATAATCTAAAAATTGTTTTATCATAAAAAATGCTGAATGTACTTATCTGGGATAAGCATTCAGCATTCTTTGTTGCTTATTATTCTACAGGAATGTCTTTGTTCACATTCTTGCAGCCTACCAGAGCGTAGTAGAGTAGGTATGCGAGCATGGCTATAACAAGCCAGTAGCTGGCAATGTAATCGTTGAGGCTGGTTGCAATTTGGTCTTGGATGAATGGCATCACACCACCACCAACAACCATCATCATAAAGATACCTGACGCTGCGGCCGTGTATTTACCCAGACCTTCTGTCGCTAAGTTGAAGATACAGCCCCACATGATTGAGGTACAGATACCACATGAAATGATGAAGAAGCACTTGATAGGAACTTCAGAGCCACGGAATGACACGGCAGAACTCTCGGGGAGCACAATGGCAACCAATAAAAGGATGATGGCCAAGGATGAGGTGAAAATCATCTGTGTACGTGAAGATACTTTACCACTGATGAAACTGCTGACGAAACGGCCAACGAGCATCAACAACCAATAGATGGCTACGATACCACCAGCTACGGCTGCCGCACCAGGGAAATCGAGCTTGGTGATGTAGAAATTCAATTCAGCTGGAATACCCACTTCAATTCCCACATAGAAGAAAATGGCAATCACGCCGAGGATGAAGTGACGGAAGTTCCATGGACTGTATTCAGACTTAACGCCTGGGGCGGTTGACTGTGGTTCTGGAATGGCTACGAATGAAATAATCAGGAAGGTAACGGCAAACACGCCCATGGCTACCCAAAGCAAGGGGGTAACGTCAGTCATGCTGGTTTTGTCCGTAACTTGACCAATGAGCACACCAACAAAGAACGGGGTGAGTGTTGCTGCGAGTGAGTTTAATGTTCCTCCTGTTTGGATGAGTTGGTTTCCACGGTTACCGCCTCCGCCAAGAAGGTTCAACATGGGGTTCACCACCGTGTTTAACATACATACACAGAATCCGCAAATGAACGCACCTAACAAATAGACGATGAAGTTGAGCATAACTGGTTGTCCCTGAACGCTGAACATCTCACTGCTTCCGCCAAACGTACTTGATAAATACTGTACAAACAAACCGATGAAACCGATTGCGATAGCAATCAGTGCAGTTTTCTTGTAACCGTATTTCACAAGCATCTTGCCTGCTGGGATTCCCATGAAAAGATAAGCCAGGAAGTTCATTAAGTTACCAACCATACCAGCCCAAGAGTAGGTTTTACCCCAAATATTTCCGAATGGTGCTGCAAGGTTGGTTACGAATGAAATCATAGCAAAGAGGAACATCATTGAGATAATCGCAACAATGACGCCATTTTTGTTAGTCTGTTGTTCCATTTTTTGTTGAAAGATTTTTTTATTAGTTATTTTAGATATTTCTTCCTGGATTATTTCTGTGTATAAAACTTATAAACAGTCTTTTGCTTATATTCTTGGTTAGGTTTCAATACCACTGATGGGAAATAAGGATGGTTAGGTGAATCAGGGAAATGTTGCGCCTCGAAACACACGGCACTGCGGCGTGGGAAAGTGGCACCATGCTGCCCTTTGTATCCGTCTGCCCAGTTGTCAGTGTACAATTGTACGCCTGGTTCGGTGGTATACACTTCCATGATGCGACCGCTCGTTGGATCGGTCAATCTGGCTGCAAAGCTTAGTTCACCTTCTTCTTTCTTGTTCAACACGAAGCAATGATCATATCCGGCACCATTTTTAATTTGCACGTCGTCTGCTTCTATGTCTTGACCGATGGACTTAGGCTGACGGAAGTCAAATGGTGTTCCTTCTACAAATCGAATTTCACCCGTGGGAATGGAGGTATCATCGATTGGAATATAATAATCTGCATTGATTTCGCAAATCTGGTTTTCTATTGTAGGAGTAGGATTTGCGATGCCTGGCAGTGAGAAAAAGCCATGGCTGGTGAGGTTGATAATTGTCTTTTTATTGGTGGTCGACATGTATTCTATCGACAGTTCGTTATCATCATTGAACGAATACACAACCGTTGTCCTTAATTCTCCTGAAAAGCCTTCTTCGCCATAAGGGCTTACATATTTAAGAACCAGGGTTTGATCGTCCATCTGAAGGGCATCCCAAACTCGGGCATTGAACCCTTTGTTGCCACCATGAAGGCAATTTGGACCATTGTTGATGGGCAAGTTATATTCCTTGCCATGCAAATGAAATTTACCTTTTGCGATGCGATTACCATATCGGCCAATCAAAGTAGACAGGTAAGGTTCAGGTGAATCAATGACATCCTGGATGTTGTCGTGACCTTGAATGACGTTGGCGAGTTTGCCCTCTTTGTCAGGAACCATGATGGCAACGATGGCACCACCGTAGTTGGTGATGGCTACTTCGTTTCCAACATTATTTTTGAGAATATAAAGATCTGTATTTTTTCCGTCGATGGTGGTTTGAAAATCCTTGGACTTCAATCCACAGAGGTTTTCTGTTTCTGTTGTGTTCGTCATAAAAATAAGTTTTTAGTTACTTGATGCTTTTGCAAAGTAACTGAAAAAAAATGAATATGACAAACTTAAGTCATAAAAAAACATTGACTTTTGGTGTTAAAATCTATTAAAGTATCATTGTTTGAGAAAGGTCAATAAATCGGCTACCACATAACTACTTCCACCGATGAAAATGAAATCCTGCGCATCTGCGTCCTGACTTCGTCACTCAAAAAACATGTATTTTATAACTGGTTGATAAACACTATTTTGTATCTTTGTGTCATCTAATATTGGGTGACACGAAAGATATTTTAACTATGTTTGTCCGCAAAAAGAAATATCCATCTGGCAATATCGGAGTTATCGTTGTTGAGAAAATTGGAGGCAAAATGAAGGAACTTGCCACAATTGGAGTAGCCTATAATGAAGGTGAGGTTGAAAATCTTGTCATTGAAGCAAAAGAATGGATTTCCAGAGAGAATTCACGCCGCCAGCCCCAGCTTGATCTATTCGGCGAGGAACGTGAGGCCTGTGACCATGAGCGTGAAGAAGTCCGCCGTGTCCTGTCCAATGTCAGCAATATCTTTCTCAACGGATGCGACTTGATATTAGACCGCACGTTTGACAGGATTGGTTTCAATCGGATTGACGATGATGTATTCCGCAAGCTTGTTAAGGCTCGTTTGGCATATCCAACAAGCAAAGCTGCCACGGTGGAATACCTTAAAAACCACTTTGACGAAGATATGGATCTCTCAAAAATCTATCGCTATCTTGACAAGCTTAGCGACCATCAGCACGAAATCGTACAGGACATAAGCGTGCAACATACAGCTAAACTGTTCGGTGGAAATATCGGTGTGTTATTCTATGATGTTACCACACTTTACTTTGAAGCGGATTATGAGGACGAATTACGCAAGACAGGTTTCTCGAAAGAGGGACGTCACAGTAATCCTCAAATCATACTTGGACTGCTTGTCAGCCTTGGTGGCTATCCGCTTGCCTATTGCATCCATGAAGGCAACAAATATGAGGGTCATACGATGCTGCCGACGATAAACGAGTTTGTAAGCAAATACGGATTGGAAAACTTCGTTGTAGTGGCAGATTCTGGTCTGATGAACAATGCCAACATAGCGGAACTTGAATCGCACGGCTACAAGTATATAATAGGTGCGAAGATAAAGAATGAAAGTCAAGAGGTCAAGAACTGGATACTGGAACAGCCCAAGCGCGACTGCCAGATGGTTGAATATGACAAAGGAGGCGGACGTCGTCTCTTGGTCGGCTATACAGATGACCGTGCTAAGAAAGATGCCTATAACCGGGAAAAGGGAATACGCAGGTTGGAAAAGGCTTACAAGCATGGTGCGCTCACGAAAGGCAACATCAACAAGAGAGGTTACAATAAGTTCTTATCCATGGATGGTGAAGTGAAAGTCGCCATCAATTATGACCGTGTTGCCGACGACTCCAAATGGGACGGCCTAAAGGGATATCTCACCAATACGGATATACCAATACAGGACATATACACGGCCACTACTGTCCACGAAAATCTTTTAATAATCTCTTGAAACGCCTATAAATACAAGCTTGTAGGAGATAAAATAGACTCCCTACTTTTTGAAAAGAGTATCTTTGCCACAAATTACAATTTGAAAGCAGATACTTATGAACAAAGGTCGATACGTATTTTCACAGCTGTGCGACTTTCTGCCGACAGACCATTTCAAATGGTTGATAAAAAAGTATGAAGGTAATAAATATGTGAAGAGTTTCACTTGTTGGAATCATCTGATGGTTCTTCTATTTGGTCAGTTGTCTAATCGTGAGGGATTACGAGACCTTATTGTAACCATCACTCCGTTCAAGTCAGCGTTCCACCATCTTGGTTTTGGAAAGAATGTCAGTAGAAGCAATTTGAGCAAGGCCAATGAAATACGCGAAGTCAAGATATTCCAAGAGTTTGCAGACAAGATGGTTTCCATAGCAAGAGAGAAACGAGGAGTCGTCAAGGACTTCTTCATATCGAACAATGTCTATGCGTTTGACTCCTCAACAATATCATTGTGCCTTTCTGTATACTGGTGGACTAAACTGCATCATGGGAAAGGAGGAGTGAAATTGCATGAACTGTATGACGTGAAGACAGACATTCCGACATTTTCTGTCATTACAGACGCTTCAGTTCACGATTCTCAAGTGATGGAGCTAATTCCCTATGAGAAAGAGAGTTTCTATATATTTGACAGAGCGTATATGGCAACTAGGAAACTTTATATAATAGAAGGAGCAGAAGCTTACTTTGTCGTGAGAGAGAAGCATAAAATGCCGTTTGAGGTCATAGAGGATAAAGAATACAACAACCCTTCATCTGGAATTATGGCTGACCAAATTATACGTTTCAAGGGATACAAGACTAAGAAGCAATATCCAAATAAACTTCGACGAGTGGTATTCTATGACTATGATGGTAATAGGACATTTGTATTTTACACGAACAATTTTGAAATTACAGCGGAACAGGTTGCTATGCTTTACAAATACAGATGGAGAGTAGAACTGTTCTTCAAATGGCTGAAGCAACATCTGCGCATCAAAGAGTTTTATGGAACCTCGGAGAATGCTGTAAAAATACAAATCTATGCAGCTATCATTGCATATTGTCTTGTCGTTATCGTACAAGAATGTATGGGGCTAAAGCTTCAAACCTATGATGTTCTAAGAATTTTAAGCACGGCATTGTTGACAAAAATGCCATTGTGTGACTTGCTCATTGAACAGAAAGAGGAAGAATTTACTGAAGGAAAAAACCTGCAGCTCTGCCTCAATTTTGATGGGTAACTATCAATTTGTTACTTTTTGAAATGTTAAAGGGTTTTCGTGGACAGTAGTGATACACGGCATATCACAACCTTTGGCATGTGGAACGAGCCTTCCGCATAGCCAAATCAAAGATAGAGATACGTCCCATGTTTCACTTTACGCGCAAACGAATCGAGGCTCATATATGCATCTGCTTCGTGGCTTTGAAAGTATACAAGGAATTGGAGCGTATGTTGAAAGTCTCAGAGATTAAGATGAGCATAGACAAGGTGCTTGCATTGGCAAAGACCATTACAACGATACAAATCAAGCTACCTCTGAACAAGGAGGTTTATACGCAGACTATGCTGATGGCAAGACATCAGAGAATAGCTAAACTCTTTGACGAAGATTTTTGGGTGACACGATGACGAAGTCAGGAAAAACATTGACTTTTGGTGTTAAAATCTATTAAAGTATCATTGTTTGAGAAAGGTCAATAAATCGGCTACCACATAACTACTTCCACCGATGAAAATGAAATCCTGCGCATCTGCGTCATGCATGGCTGCTTGGTATGCATCCTTCACGGTTGGGAACGCTTTTCCATGAAGATGGTTTTCACGCCCTAATTGTGCTACTTTTTCAACAGGAAAAGCGCGTTGACATGCAGGTTGTGTCCAATAGTATTGTGCATTCTGGGGCAACATTTGCATGATAGTCGACAGGTCTTTATCGTCCACCATACCGAATACGATTCTCATTTGCGCACAATCTTGTTGCGCCAATTGTTGGCTCAGATAGGTCCATCCGCCAACATTGTGTCCCGTGTCACAATAGGTTGCCGGCGACTTTTGAATGCATTGCCATCTTCCCAGCAGTCCGGTGGTGGTCGAAACCTGTTTGAAGCCTTGGTGAATACTGTTGTCTGACAACTTGATGAGGTCGTAGTTCTTCAGCACTTTCACTGCATTCAAGACGGTGTTGGTGTTTTTGTCTTGATAATTTCCCATCAAGTCACCATGAATTTCTCCGAACGACTGCGTTTTATAGATTCTTTCTTGCAACGCATTATCATACCTGGAGGCGATGATTTCATTGTTATCTTCAGCGAAAATAAGGGGAGCTTCATGTTGGTTTGCAACTTCTTCAAACACGTTTTTCGTCTCTGCCGTTGTCTCACCCACCACCACTGGAATGTGGTTTTTGATGATGCCGGCTTTTTCTTTGGCGATTAATGGCAGCGTGTTACCCAGAAACTGGGTATGATCCAGACTGATGTTGGTAATGATGGATAGGAAAGGGGTGATGATATTGGTACAATCGAGCCTACCTCCCAGTCCCACTTCTATAACCGCAACATCGATTTTCTGCTCTGCAAAATATGTAAATGCCAGTGCTGTTGTCAGTTCAAAGAATGAGGGATGAAGGGGTTCAAAGAAACTTCTTTCTTCTTCTACAAATCTGATAACGCGTTCTTGGTCGATGCATTTGCCGTTGACGCGTATGCGTTCCCTGAAATCAATGAGGTGAGGAGAGGTGTAAAGTCCTACTTTATACCCTTCTGCTTGCAGAATCGAGGCTAATGTATGCGAGCACGATCCCTTGCCATTGGTGCCTGCTACATGAATGGTCTTATATTGTCTGTGTGGATGATTAAAATGCTCATCCAATGCCAATGTGTTTGTTAAGCCTTCTTTGTAGGCCGATGCGCCCACATTTTCAAACACAGGGGTTGCGTGAAAAAGGTAATCAATCGTTTCTTCGTATGTCATCTTAAACGATAAAAAATGCAGTTGATGATAGCCATCAACTGCGAGTTTAACTTAATCAAAATAATTTCTGAACTTCTTGAAGATAGACCGTTTGGTCACATTGTCGCCTTTGAAATTATCATTGTTGCGCAAATTCTCCAGCATGTTCTTTTCCTCACGACTCAAAGTCTTTGGTACGAAGACGCTGATGTGCACCACCAAGTCACCTTTTCCGCTGCCATATCCTTGCACGGCGGGCAATCCCTTGCCTCTCAGGCGCAATGTCTTCCCAGGTTGTGTACCAGCATCAATCTTGATTCTAACCCGCGTTCCTTCCAGTGTGGGTATCTCTACGTCTCCTCCGAGGGCCGCAGTTGGGAAGTCAAGCAGCAGGTTGTAAACGATGTCCTGACCATCACGAATGAAAGTATCGTTTTCCTCTTCTTCGATGTACACCTGGATATTCCCGCTGATACCGTTTCGTTGGCCTGCGTTACCCTTGCCCGGAACGTTCACGACCATGCCTTCTGCCACGCCTGCCGGTATTTTAATCTCAACGATTTCCTCGCCTTTTACCACTCCGGTGCCATGACACTGATGGCATTTGTCTTTGATGACGGTGCCTTCTCCGTGACAGGTTGGACATTCCGTTTGTGTTTGCATCATGCCCAGCATGGTTCTTACCGTCTTGACTACAACGCCACTTCCGTGACAGGTAGGGCAGGTCTCTGACTTACTTCCGTTTTCTGCACCGCTACCATGACAGTGCGTACAGGTAACATCCTTTTTTACTTTGAACTTTTTGGTAACTCCGGTCGCAATTTCTTGTAGCGAGAGTTTCACTTTCAGCCGCAGGTCTGAACCTCTGTATTGAGGTCGTTGCCTACTGCCTTCGCCACCAAATCCACTGAATCCACCAAAACCTCCATGTCCGCCAAATACATCACCGAACATAGAGAATATGTCGTCCATGGAGAATCCGCCTGTTTCTCCGAATCCTCCAAAGCCCCCTGCACCGGGAGCGTTAAAGCCAAACTGATCGTACTGTTGTCTCTTTTGTGGATCATGCAATACGTCATAGGCCTCGGCTGCTTCCTTGAACTTCTCTTCAGCTTCCTTGCTGTCGGGATTGCGGTCGGGGTGATATTTGATAGCTAGTTTGCGGTAAGCTTTCTTTATTTCGTCTTCTGAAGCGTTCTTGTTAATGCCAAGCACTTCATAGTAATCACGTTTTGCCATTTATTTAATCCTATATATACTCTCTTATATACACTGTTCCTCGTTTACTGGCCTACAGCCACTTTGGCATGTCTGATGACCTTTTCGTTGAGGGTGTATCCTGTTTGTACGCAGTCAACTACTTTTCCTTTTTTGTCTTCTTCCACACCAGGAACCATGGCAACGGCCTCATGAAAATCTACATCAAAATCTTTGTCCTTTGTCTCGATTTTCTTGACGCCTAAGCCCTCTAATGTGGTTTGAAGTTTCTTGAAAATCAACTCCCAACCCTCTTCCAATGCCTGGATATCCTCTGTGTTTGCTGAATTTGCTGCTGCTCTTTCCATGTCATCAAGGATGGGCAGAATGGCCGAAACCGTTTTTTCGCTACCATTGAAAATCAATTCAGCTTTCTCTTTTTGCGTGCGCTTTTTGTAATTTTCGAACTCTGCAACAGTGCGTAGATATTTGTCTTTCAGTTCATCAAGCTCGGCTTGTGCCTTCTGAAGCGGATCTTCTTTAGTTTCTGAAGTATCTTCTACTTCTTCAGTTTCTTTCTGTTTCTCTGAAACTTCGGCGTTCGCTTCATTGTCTACTGTAGCTTGTGTGTCTACATCACCTTCTTGATTTTTGAGAATGTCTTCTTTCGCTTGGTGCTTCAATTTATTTTTATTGCTCATTTTCCTAATAATTGATAATTCTTCTGTTATATCATAGCAAAAAGCTTGCCAAGTTTCAATTACTTGTCAAGCTGTTTTGTCTTTGTGAGATACTGCTATAGAAAGCACACCATTCTTTCTCAAGCATTATACATCTTTTCTTTCAGTTCTTTGATTTGCTCATCGTAGATATACTCGTCGTATTCCATTAGTTTGTCTATAGTGCCACTCGGTGTCAATTCGATGATGCGATTGGCTACTGTCTGAATGAATTCATGGTCATGACTAGAGAACAGAATGTTGCCCTTAAACGATACGAGGTTGTTGTTAAACGCCTGGATACTCTCCAAGTCCAGGTGGTTGGTTGGTGTGTCTAATATCAGGCAGTTGGCATTTTTCAGTTGCATGCGAGCAATCATGCAGCGCATTTTTTCACCGCCCGACAGCACGTTGACCTCTTTCAATACCTCCTCGCCAGAGAACAGCATGCGTCCTAAATAGCCTTTCATAACCACCTCGTTGCCCGTCCCAAACTGGCTGAGCCAGTCCACAAGATTTAGCTTTGAGTTGAAATATTCGGCGTTGTCGAGTGGGAGATAGGCGGTGGTGATGGTCACGCCCCATTTGTAAGTTCCCGCATCAGCCTGTCGATTGCCGTTGATGATTTCGAAGAGCGCTGTCATGGCCTTGGGATTATGGCTCAAGAAAACAATCTTCTCATCTTTTTCTACATTAAAGCTGACGTTGTCAAAAAGTACCGTTCCATCGGTGTCTACCGCTTTCAGTCCTTCAACTTCCAGAATCTGATTGCCTGGTTCTCGATCCATTTGGAAGATAATTCCAGGATATTTTCTACTCGACGGACGAATTTCCTCCACGTTCAGTCGCTCCAACATCTTCTTGCGAGAGGTGGTTTGCTTACTTTTTGCCACATTGGCAGAGAACCGTCTGATAAACTCTTCCAGCTGCTTGCGCTTCTCTTCGGCTTTCATCTTTTGATTCTGAGCCTGACGCAATGCCAGCTGAGAACTCTCATACCAGAACGAATAGTTGCCAGAGAATACCGTTACTTTACCAAAATCGATGTCAACAGTCTGTGTGCTGACGGCATCCAGGAAGTGACGGTCGTGACTAACCACCAACACCGTTTGCTCTACGTTGCTCAAATACTCTTCCAACCACTGCACCGAGTCAAGGTCCAAGTCGTTGGTAGGCTCGTCAAGCAATAAGTTTTCTGGATTGCCAAACAAGGCTCTTGCCAGCATGACACGCACTTTCTCGTTGTTCGACAGCTCTGCCATCTGCTTGTTGTGCAAGTCTTCTTTGATGCCAAGATTCTGCAAAAGCTGGGCTGCATTGCTCTCAGCTTCCCATCCGTTCATTTCTGCGAACTTCAGTTCCAAATCTGCTGCGCGATTCCCATCTTCTTCCGTCATCTCGGCTTTGCCGTAAAGGGCTTCGCGCTCTTTCATGTTGTTCCACAAAGGCTCGTGACCCATCAACACGGTGTCCATCACCTTGAATTCATCATATTTGAAGTGATCTTGTTCGAGTACCGACAAACGCTCACCTGGTCCCAGTTCAATGGTCCCTTTGTTTGGCTCTAATTCGCCGCTGATGGCTTTCAATAATGTTGATTTCCCTGCACCGTTGGCACCTATAATCCCATAGATGTTTCCGCGCGTGAATTTGATGTTGACGTCCTTGTAGAGCACTCTCTTGCCGAATTGGATGGCAAGATTTGAAACTGTTATCATGTTCTTTACCTTAACTATTTATGATTTGGGTGCAAAGGTAATCATTTTTATCTACAATTTTGGTGCAACTGGCTGATAAATTACACCAGCCAGTCGTTGCTATTCTGCCAACTTGTATGGGGTTTTTACAGCGGCATGTGCGGCTTTTTGTGCAGTCAACGCATCTTTGGCCGTTACTTTTGCGGGGCGAAACTTCTTGCCTACACAGCTTTTCCCCGTCAGTGCTTCTGCCCATGTACATGCGGCGATGTAGCGACCTAAGCCCAAATCCAAGTGAAAACCGTCGCGGTTGAGGTGATCGCCAAGGTAGGTGGCGCGAGCGTTTTGCACAGCCGTACCAGAAGGAATGACGAAATGGATGTCGGGATGATGCTCCAAGTTTTGACGAACGGCATCGCAAATGGCGTTGTACATGGTCATTTGGTCATTGTTGTAACTCTTGAATCCTCCGTGTTTTGAATATTGAGGATAAGCCCACGTCATGTGAAAACCTATGCGCGGATTCTTGTTCGTCGCAATTGCTTTGACGTATCGGATGAGGTTTGTCTGAAAAGGTTCGTAGGTGCGATACAAACCAGCGTCGTGACTTACTTGCTGAAAGGTGATGATATCCCACTCTTCATCAATGACGATGGAGGTAAGCGTGCGCTTCTCAGATGTTGTTTTTTTGCCTTTTACAATCTTCCTGTAGCTGAAAGCCGGCTCTTGGTTCACTACTACTTTCCAGTGCGATTCAAGCCCTTGTCCGCCTCGGTAGGCATTTCCAATAATCAGTTGGTCGCCGTTCTCGGCGCAAAGTTCGTAAAGATACTGTTCAACGGCGTCTTCGGAAAAACTGTTTCCAATGGCCAACACTCTAATGGTTTTTGCTGACAGGCTTACCGAAATCAGCAAAAGTAATGTTAATAATGCATGTTTCATTTTTGTAATTTGATAGATAATTAATATTTAACTTTTATTTTTGACAATCTCCGGGTGCAGTCACTATCGTCAGCTCACGACCTTGTTGAAGGGCTGCATCTTGAATAAACCATCCTTTCAATCGTTTACCGCCATATTCAATGCGTTTGATTTTATTGCCTTTTCCCTGCTTGCGTATGGTGAACGTCTTGCCATTGTTCAATTTCAGTTTTACTTGGTCGAACAAAGGTACGGTTACAATGTATTCGGGGTCGGCTGGCGATAGGGTGTAGAGCCCCATTGCATTGAAGACAAACCAGGAGGACATTTCCCCCGCATCATCCATGCCGGCCAAGGCCAAACGGTCTTCACCCATATCGTAATAGTGGTTCATGATGCTGTCTAAAACACACTGTGCCTTGTCTTGGCGTCCCACAAAATAGTACATGTAGGGTATGCTGTGGCCAGGTTGGTTGCCATGGCAATAGTTACCGATGAAGCCAGTTAGATTCTCAACTTCGTATCCCCGCCATGGTTCCGAAAACATCTTGTCCAACTTCTTTTCTATTGTTTTCTTGTTAGGATACAAACGGATGATGCCCGGTATGTCATGGGGTGCGAAAAACAGGTTGTTCCATGCATTGGATTCACGGTACATGTACGCAAAGTATGGATAATAAGGGTCAAACTCCTTGATGAATGAGCCGTCGGCAATCCTTCCTCTAAAGAACCCCGTGGATGGGTCGAATACATTCTTGTAGTTTTGTGAATGCTTCATCAGCAGTTTGTAGTTCTTGGTGTCACCCAGTATTTTAGCCACCTGCGCCGTTGCATAGTCATCGTACGCATATTCCAAGGTCTTGGTGACGGCCGCCTTGTATTCGTCGTAGTAAGGAACCTGGGTTGTGTCCTTCTCTGCAACCCAGCCTTGTTTGAGGTATTCATCCAGATAAGGTCTTCCGCCTCTGCCTGGCACCGTGGCGTTTTTCAAGATAAGCTGATAGGCACGGTTGAGGTCAAATCCGCGTAAGCCCCGCCGATAACTGCCGGCAACAAAGGTCGAGGCATGGTCGCCATGGAAGAAAGTGGGCATGTAACCGTTGCGCTTCTCGCCTTCGTCAATGAGCGAACGTAAGATGTCGACGGTAATCTTTGGCTCTACCAGTCCTATCAACACCAGCTTGTTGCGATAATCGTCCCAAAACGATGGGTTGGTGTAGTAGTGAAATCCATTGTTTACCGTGTTTCCTCGTGCATCTGTATAGTCTTTGTTCACGTCGCTTCTAAGGCAAGGCCATAAGCATGAGCGGTACAGACAGGAGTAGAACAATTGTTTTTGCCGCTTCGTACCGCCTGTCACCTGAATCTTGTTGAGCAGCGCCTCCCAGGTCTGGTCGGCCTCATTTCTCACTTGCGCGAAATCTTTTTGTCGCATTTCGGCTTCCAAATTGGCTTTGGCACCTGCTACGCTTACAAACGAGAAGCCTATTTTGAGCTCCAACGGCTGCTGGGTGGTCGAATTCTTAAAGTCAACTACCGAAACGGTGTGGTTTCTTCCTTGCAGCTGTCCGATGTGGTCGACTGCATAATTGGATATAGCATAGAAATATATTTTACCATCCGCATGCTGATAACCAGAGAACGAATGCTCACCAACCTTTTCGATTGCCCATTCGCGAACGTGGTTGTTGGTGCGCGTCATGTCGGCAATCAGTCGCTTGCGGTCTCCCGGTTTGAACGTGTATTTGTGGTAGCCGCATCGCAGGGTAGAGGTCAATTCAGCATTGATTCCATAGCGTTCGAGGTACACTTGATAGTAGCCTGGGTGGGCACTCTCGTTGTGGTGCGAGAAGGGTGATGCAAAGTCGTCGGCGTTCACCCGTTCTGCATTCGTCGGCAATAAGGGCAGATGCAGCAAATTCCAGTGGCCTTTACAGGTGTGTGCAAATCCATAAATCTGTTTGTCTTCATACTGATAACCGGCTCCACTTCGATACATGGTTACCGGTGTGAGTTGTACCATGGCATGTGGCAATGACGCCCCTGGGAAAGTTTCGCCTCCCCATGTGCGGGTTTCTCGTTTCCTCTCATATTGAAGATCTTGTTGGGTCCATAGGGTGGCCGTACCCAAAAACGGGTTTACATATTGCGTGAGATTCTCTGTGGCCCAAGCTTGGTAAGTGAAGAAAACAAGCAGCACGGAGATCAGGGCATATCTTTTCATGAGCATATCGTTAAGTTAAAGTTTAGTTAGGGCAGGGCAGGCCGCATTACCAGAAAAGATAGCGACCTATCCATTAGCAGAAGCAAAGGTACAATTTTATTTTTTGAAAAAAGAACCGGACAGCTTAAAAAAAACGCAAATGATTCATCTGCATCATGAGCCAGTGCTGAAAACGGTTCTGTTTTGCCACGAAAAATACGCTGCTGATGATTGACGGGTATTACTTCATTTTAGAGTAAATGTTCCCTGAAATAAGGTGTTGATAGTCACCGCGTTATGCTGTCTTTTCAAACTCATGGAGTTTACGCACCAAACTCATGAAGTTTAAACGGTAAAGTCATTGACTATGAGGCGTAAATTCAATGACTTTAAAGCGGCACTTTAATATCATGGAGATTCCTCTCTGGGAAGATGCCGTAATCGTACCGCTTTCGCCAGATGAGGAAGGTTTGATGTCGTTCTAGCATTTTAAGAAAAATTGCTGCGGCGGTCGATAATTTTTATTATCTTTGCCTGAAAATTCAACGAGTTGAACTAAACGATGATACGAACTATTTTCCAGATACTTTTCGCTTTTTTTATGGTCGTTTTTCCCCTCCATGGGTTTACCCAAGAGAGTACAAGTGTAGAAAAGCTGACGATAAATCAATCGCTACAGCGCCTGGCGAAACGCCTGTTGCAAAACAAGCAGGGCAGTATTGTGGCCATCGAGCCAGCTACGGGGCGAGTGCTTGCGCTGGTTAGTAACGATAAATTGGACGATGGCGTCAATCGTGCCATATCCACATCTTATTCGCCCGGATCCACTTTCAAGGTGGCTCAAGCCTTGTTCATGCTGTCAGAAGGAGCCATAGACACGAAGAAGACGTATGCTTGTCAACGCGGTTTCTCGTTTAATGGCATTCGTATTGGCTGTCATCCACATCGCACGCCGCTGGCAATGATTCAAGCCATTGGGCAGTCGTGTAACGCATTTTTTTGCAAATCGTTCCAAGAAACAATCGACAACCGGCAGCTGTATCCATCACCATCCGCCGCTATCAATCGGTGGGCCGACTACATGCACAGCATGGGACTGGGCGTATCGCTTGGCATTGATTTGGAAAATGAAGACCGTGGATTGATTCCTGATTCGGCTTATCTGCAAAACCTGCACAGGAAATGGAATGGAACCACCATTATGTGGGTAGGAATGGGGCAGGGGGAAGTAAAAGCCACGCCCTTGCAACTCTGCAATTTGGCCGCAATGGTCGGCAATCGCGGTTATTACATCACTCCCCATATTCACGAAAACGCCTCCGGGCACGCCGTTGATACCACCCGACACCACTGCATGGCCACGCCCGAAGCTATTGACGTTGTCATCAAAGGCATGCGAGCAGCCGTCAAAGGAGGCACGGCACACGCCATCAACGCTCATCAATATGAAATATGTGGCAAGACCGGAACCGCTGAAAACAAGGGGGATGACCATTCTACCTTTATGGGTTTCGCCCCAAAAGATTTGCCTCGCATCGCTGTGAGCGTATATGTTGAGAATGGTGGTTTCGGTGCTGATTTGGCTGCACCGATGGCCTCTCTCATCATCGAGCAATACCTCAATGGCCGACTATCTGAGAAGTCGGCCCAAAAGGCTGAGAGGTGGGCGAAAAAGAAAGTGAAAATCACCCCGATAGAAATTCCCATTACACTTGATGACATGTGATGAGGAACATGAAAAAAAGAAGAGTTGAAGTTATGTTCTTCTTCACTTACGTCCCTCACAATCCCGAGAGTTCAATGTGATCCGCATTACAATGGGTAAAGTCAATATTGTGACGACCTTGGGACATATGGTGGTGGATGGCTTGCAACAAGTTCTGTTGATATGATATATGGAAGATAATGGTATAATTATGAATAAGAAATTTGAATATTTTTTGAATGCGGTTCATTATTGCATGTCATTAGTGTCCCGTTAAAATCGGGACCAGTTAAATATTAATCAAATAACCCCGGAAAGAGGGGACAATCGAGTTCTTTGACATTATTGAAATCAGTCCTTTCGAAGAGATCTACGAGTGGTGTCTTATCCATAAGCGAAATACTTAGAATCTGAAGAACCTCATAAGTCGATCGCTTAAGTTGAAAATCATGTTGTACGATAGCAACAAGGCAATAGGCTATGATTGCCGATGAAATTTGGATTCTCACAGCATTCTCTGTAGTACCCCAAAACTTCTTGATCTTGAGGTGCTGCTTTAGCCATTTGAAGAACAGCTCTATCTGCCATCTATTCTTGTAAAGATTGGCGATTTCAGGTGCTGTAAGATGAAAGGCATTGGTTAGGAAAGCAAACTCCCTGTCTTGTTCTTCATCATAGAATTTGACGAGTCTGAGTTTCTCTGGATACTTTCGGTATGAATTGTATTCAATGAATTCAATTACAGCATCTGTCAATATATTCTTTGGCAACCTGCGTCTCCATTTACAGCATTTGTATTGCAGATTCTTCTTGGCTCGCACAACAAAGAACGATTCATGCTGATGTATTTTGAAAAGTTCCTTGAATGCATTATATCCACGGTCGAATACATAGTAAGAACCTGATTCATAAGGAATTTCCTTCATGGAATTTGAGTCGTAAATGGATGCTGTAGAGATATGGAAGAAAGCAGGAACCTGAGATTCGAGGTCATATAACACATGTGCTTTTATCCCTCCCTTCTTCTTACGGAACTTTGCCCACCAGAAGACTGACAAACACAAAGGAATTGTCGTTGAGTCGAAGGCATACACATTGCCTTTCAACTTGAAGACATCCGTTACCCGTTTCTTTCTGGCTTGCTCCATCATATAGAAAGCAAAGTCTTCAAAGATACGGTAGTCACGATTCTGATTGGCTGAAGCAAATGTCGTTTTCGCAATAGGCTTACGCCCTAATCCAAGATGGTATTGCTTTGCTCTATGTGCTTCAAAAGCAACTATCAAATCTCGCAAACTCTCTCGATTACTCAGTTGACCAAACATCATAGCAAGCAACTGATTCCAACAAGTGAAATGCTTCACATAGCGGTTTCCATCATACTTGCGAACATAGTTGTTAAACTGAGTTCTGTTCAAAAAAGCGGTGAGCTGG
Source organism: Hoylesella buccalis ATCC 35310 (assembly GCF_025151385.1). Classification (NCBI taxonomy): domain Bacteria; kingdom Pseudomonadati; phylum Bacteroidota; class Bacteroidia; order Bacteroidales; family Prevotellaceae; genus Hoylesella; species Hoylesella buccalis. The sequence goes on from NZ_CP102287.1 coordinate 310,971, forward strand.
GCAAAAACGTATTTGTCTTGGAACATAACAGTCATTTAAATTTGACTGCAAAGTTACGAAATCAAGTCCGTTTCATTTCAAAACACCACCTAATAGACTGTATTTCAATTAATTCAAAGAGCGATTAGCCCACCTTAACGGGACATTAGTGATTGCATGTATCTAAAAGAAATATGGTCAATGAAAAAAGTCGATAAAGGTGTGTTGCGGATAATGCACTATTTATCCGTTCTTTTTTCTTTTGAGAACTTCTACAATAAGAAAGTGGATGAGAGAAAGAATGAGAAAGAATTGTGGGATTATATGTATGAGAAGGATGGAGGGGTGTCTATAGGCTTCGCCCACCATTGGTTTGGGTATTTCTATTCTGGTTATTCTATATTCTTGTCATTTGTTTTACTGGGAATCCCAGATGGTATGTTTGGGGGTGTGAATCTAATTGTAGCAATGACAATAATCGCACTGCCTATCGGTTTGTGTTATATCCCTGCATATAGGGCCGTTTTTTCAAAAGACCGTTATCTGAAATACTTTAAGCAATTTGAGAAAGAAGATGAGCAATGGCATAAGAAATGGAATCGGATAACATGGGCGTTCTGCATCGGCTCTGTAGTTTTCACAATTAGCGGAATATTTGCGATGTGGGGAGTCAGCTTATTATTCAGAGGATAAAATGAATAAAAGTTATCCAAGGCCATGCCAAAGTGAGATTAAAAACAGATAGAAATGAACACTTTAAAGTTATCTATAATTACTTGTCTTTCAATACTATATTCTCTCACATCTTTTGCAGAGGTAAAATCGGATGTCAGCATTGAAATAGGAAGCTTCGACTCTATACCATCAGAGATAGATGGTGGTTGTTGTGTTTTTTATAAGTATCCAGGCAAAGTGCGAAATAAAGGCTACATTATGGTGAACGATCTTGCGACCACAGCTTACATGATGGTTAATCGTCATCTTGAAGAGTTTACTCTTGTGGCCAATAAGAAAGATGTTTTTTGGTATAAGAATAAAAAATTCACTTTAAAAGTGACGATTAACAGTACAACGAGTAAAGGCCATGGTGAGTCTTTCAATGTGAAGGGCATCCTTATCGTGGAAGATTACAACAAGAATAGACGAAAACTTGCTTTCTGTGGGAATTGTAGTTGGTAGTTTATGCTTTAGTATTAAGAGTAATTGAGGGTATCGCCCACATGTTAGAATGTGAATGATGATGATGTGTAGGAACTAACACTTTCAAGTCACTACACATGCTAATCACATTAGGGTGTACCTGCCGAATCCTATGAGCGATTTCGGAGGCTGTTATATAGAAACTTTTAGTGTAGATAAAAATTATGGACGATTAGGCAACATCCTATCCGTTATGGATGAAAATGGTGCAAAGGTCTTCGATGCCTCCTACGATGCGTGGGGCAGGCAGACGGTGACGATCAACACCATGGGTCTGCACCGTGGCTACACGGGACATCGTCGTTAAATTATTACGTTTAACTTTTATGTAATTATGTTGTATTTTAAGTTTCAATATCGGCACCGTAAAAAAGAAATCCCAGTGCAAACGATGAAAGAAAAAAACTTATGTAGTAGAATTCGTTTTATTTTGAGCAAATATTTTAATGCCGATCCAGACTTTTTTGATAAATTAGGCGATGTAGCAATGTGGTATTTAGAATATGATGAAAAATACGATGAACCTTTTCGAGAAATAGGAATTGATAGCGGTGGAAAAATAATAGTAAAAATGCCCGATGAAAGGAATTACGGTTATTGGTTGGATACAAACTGTGATTTGCAATTCTTCAAGAAATTCAATATTCAAATGATAACGGAACAAGAGTTTAATAATTTATGGAACTCTGTCTATTATGATAGAAAAAAAGGTGAACTTAAACCTGTTCATAGCTTCTGACAGGGTGTCCAAACAAAACACTCATCCTTGTTTGAAGAGTTGCAAAACAATATTCATGGGATGAAATTCGCATTAAGAAGTTATACCATCGAAGAATTGTTGTTAGAGATTTTAACGGTAAGTTTGATAAGACAATTCAATAGAAAATTATGAATAAGAACATAAAGATGATTCTCCTGTTAATATTGCTATTTGTAATTTATAGTTGTACTACAAATACGGTTAAAAAAGAAAGTCTTTCGGGAAATTCTCAAAAGGATAGTATTTCCACAAAGTATGATGACTCTATTGTAGTGAGGAGCCATGTAGACAAAACAATAGGAAAGGAATTATCATTATGGATGCATAATAATTCAAATAAACCTATTAGACTGAAAAGAGAATACCAGATACAGGTTCTTGAGGACAGTACTTGGCTTACACTTGTAAAAGCACACTTGGATGCAGAGCCATCGATACATCCAAAAGATACTTTAACCGTCAAATTTGATTTAAAGATTCCTCAAGTAAGTAGAAATCTTTTAAAAGAAAAAATAGGAAGGTGGACATATTCTCACAAAGAGACCTATAGAATTATCAATATCATATATGTTGATAATCCAAAAGACACGTTACCCATTAAAACGTTATTTAATACGGGTAATCTTAACTTTGTATATGGAGGGAAAAAACATGGAGTGATAATTACCGAACTCCATTAAACAATCATAGTGAGCTAGAGTCTATATAACAATAAAAGAAATATGGTCTATCACTAGGTTTTAGATTCGATTTTATGTATATTTGCAATGAAATATTGATTAAAATGGTCATAGGTGGCAAATAATATAGGCTACGGAAGTTTATATCCTTATTTTGAGGATAAGTATATGATTTTTATTAAAACATTTTAAATGCGGTAAAAATTAATGGAAGTAAATATTACAAAATATAAGGCAATTGATTTCTTTTGTGGCGGAGGCGGTATGACATGCGGACTTCGCCAAGCTGGTATAAATGTTATAGCTGGAGTTGATTTCGATAAGGATGCAAAAGAGACTTACGAGTATAATAATCCAGGTGCAGTCTTTATCCAATCAGATATTAAAGCGTTGCACTGTAATTATTTTGAAATAAACTTCAATTTACAAAAAAAATGACGACAACTTAATTTTTGTCGGATGTAGTCCTTGCCAATTTTATAGCATAATACGTTCCGATAAAAACAAATCAATTCAGTCAAAGGACTTATTAATTGATTTTGCCCGCTTCGTTGATTATTATAAGCCTGGATATATTTTAGTAGAGAATGTACCTGGAATTATAACTCATAGAGATAGCATATTGCCAGATTTTCTTGGAAAGTTAAAAGAGATAGGATATGGCAAAATCGTATATCGAGTTGTAAATATGAGCAATTACGGCATACCGCAAAGTAGAAAACGTTTTTCATTAATAGCCACTCGATTAAAAAATACAGATATTCATTTGCCCGCTCCCGAAAAAGAAAGCAAATTACTTCGTGACGCCATTGGACCGCAAAACGGATTCCCAAAGATTAAAGCAGGTCATAGAGATTTGAGTGATTTTAATCACACAGCAGCAGGATTGAGTGAAAAAGGATTGCGTCGTATGGCAAAAACGCGACATAACGGAGGTGACAGATTGGGCTGGGCAAATGATTCGGAATTACAACTCAAATGTTTTATAGGGAAAGATTCCTCTTTTAAAGATACATACGGGCGAATGAGTTGGGATAAACCTGCTCCAACGATTACCACTAAGTTTTTCAGCATTTCGAACGGACGTTTCGGACACCCCGATGAAGATAGGGCTGTTTCTCTGCGTGATGGAGCAACTTTACAAAGCTTTCCAAAAACTTACGTTTTCAAAACTAATGGCATTGCTGCAACCGCTAAACTCATTGGTAACGCCGTGCCTCCAGAATATGCCAGAAGGTTAGGTGAAGTAATAATTAAAAATTCTATTTAAAGCCATATGAAACATCATTTTTCCGTTACACCGAGAATCATTGCACATTTCGGAGAAGACTTGATTAAAAATGAAAGTATTGCCATTCTTGAATTGGTGAAAAATTCGTATGATGCTTGTGCAACAGAATGTAAGGTAGAGTTTTATTCTGAAAATAAAGTACTTAAAAAGATAACTATTTCGGATAACGGATGCGGTATGAATGCCGATATAATAAAAAACGTTTGGCTTGTTGTTGGAACCGATTACAAAAAATCCACTAAAAAGAATGAATGTGGGCGATATCCGTTGGGAGAGAAGGGAATCGGGAGACTCGGCGTTCATAAATTAGGACGAGAAATCAGAGTCTTTTCAAAAACGACTCATGAAAATGAAGTTGAATTGTATATTGATTGGTCTAAATTCACTAATGTCCCGTTAAGGTGGGCTAATCGCTCTTTGAATTAATTGAAATACAGTCTATTAGGTGGTGTTTTGAAATGAAACGGACTTGATTTCGTAACTTTGCAGTCAAATTTAAATGACTGTTATGTTCCAAGACAAATACGTTTTTGCCCAGCTCACCGCTTTTTTGAACAGAACTCAGTTTAACAACTATGTTCGCAAGTATGATGGAAACCGCTATGTGAAGCATTTCACTTGTTGGAATCAGTTGCTTGCTATGATGTTTGGTCAACTGAGTAATCGAGAGAGTTTGCGAGATTTGATAGTTGCTTTTGAAGCACATAGAGCAAAGCAATACCATCTTGGATTAGGGCGTAAGCCTATTGCGAAAACGACATTTGCTTCAGCCAATCAGAATCGTGACTACCGTATCTTTGAAGACTTTGCTTTCTATATGATGGAGCAAGCCAGAAAGAAACGGGTAACGGATGTCTTCAAGTTGAAAGGCAATGTGTATGCCTTCGACTCAACGACAATTCCTTTGTGTTTGTCAGTCTTCTGGTGGGCAAAGTTCCGTAAGAAGAAGGGAGGGATAAAAGCACATGTGTTATATGACCTCGAATCTCAGGTTCCTGCTTTCTTCCATATCTCTACAGCATCCATTTACGACTCAAATTCCATGAAGGAAATTCCTTATGAATCAGGTTCTTACTATGTATTCGACCGTGGATATAATGCATTCAAGGAACTTTTCAAAATACATCAGCATGAATCGTTCTTTGTTGTGCGAGCCAAGAAGAATCTGCAATACAAATGCTGTAAATGGAGACGCAGGTTGCCAAAGAATATATTGACAGATGCTGTAATTGAATTCATTGAATACAATTCATACCGAAAGTATCCAGAGAAACTCAGACTCGTCAAATTCTATGATGAAGAACAAGACAGGGAGTTTGCTTTCCTAACCAATGCCTTTCATCTTACAGCACCTGAAATCGCCAATCTTTACAAGAATAGATGGCAGATAGAGCTGTTCTTCAAATGGCTAAAGCAGCACCTCAAGATCAAGAAGTTTTGGGGTACTACAGAGAATGCTGTGAGAATCCAAATTTCATCGGCAATCATAGCCTATTGCCTTGTTGCTATCGTACAACATGATTTTCAACTTAAGCGATCGACTTATGAGGTTCTTCAGATTCTAAGTATTTCGCTTATGGATAAGACACCACTCGTAGATCTCTTCGAAAGGACTGATTTCAATAATGTCAAAGAACTCGATTGTCCCCTCTTTCCGGGGTTATTTGATTAATATTTAACTGGTCCCGATTTTAACGGGACACTAATGATTTGTAGTAATGAAAATATTTTCGAGGGCTTGCCGAGGTTTGAAGATATCATAGAAAACGGAGGTCTATATTTTGGTTGCTGTGTGTTAAAAGGTAACTATATTAGAGACTTTAAATCACTAGTGTCCGGTTAAAATTTCCAGACTATCATTTATTTCATTAATATTCAATGAGATACATCGATTTAAAAATTTTCCGATTTGATTTCTTATCTTTGTACTGTCTCATCACTACTGTCCGGTTAAATTTTACCAAAGCGAAAGCTGGCGTTCATTTTCCGCATTTTGATTAATAATTGTTTTATCAAATAGTTCATTCAACGGAGTCCTCTCAAAGAGAACTTGTCCGATGACGTTAGAGTATATGTAAAGATTTTGCTTAATATGATACATCTTCAAAGCAATAATAAGAAGCAGATAATCGCAGATAGCTATCCATATTTGCGTAAAGACTGCATTCTGGGTTGTTCCATAGAACGACTTGATATGCAAGTGCTGCTTAATCCATTTGAAGAACGTCTCAATAGTCCAACGCTCTCGGTAGAGTTCTGCAATGGTAATCGCTGGAAGGATGAAGTCATTAGTCAAAAATCGATACACAACGTTCTGAGCATAGTCTTCATATGTAACCAATCGCAATACGTCTGGATATTTCTTGGCAGTAAAGAGACCAGTGAGACTGATAGTTTCATCAGAGATGACACCAGTCTGCCTATCAACCACTCTTGTCTCGAAAACATTGTACTTCATATTATCCTTAGCTCGGGTAACAAAGTATGCATGTTGTTGTTGAAAGATTCGGAACAGCCGATCAAAATCGACATATCCTTTATCCATAAGGTAATAGGCGCCTGTTTCGATTGGCAGCATATCCATAGCTTGGCTATCATGTACATTGCCGGGAGTAAGGAGAACAAAGTTAGGTATACTGTTCTTAACATCAACCAAGGTATGCATTTTGAACGCCCCTTTATCATGATGGAATTTTGCCCAAGGACAAAGCTGCAGACAAAGATTAATGGTACTACTGTCAAAAGCATAGACCATGTTGTCGATGTTCAGACGGTAATAATTATCCTTATAAAGGGTCTTAGCTCTATCGACAAGTATCATTGCATAGTCTTGATAAATACGCCAGTTTTTCTTTTCGTTCATATCAGCAAGAGTAGATTTTGGCATGATTTTCAACCCCGCATGGTACAATTTGGAGTTGAATGCGGTAAGTTGAGCTTCTATACTTCGAAGACTTGCACTGCTAGTAAATTGAGCATAACTCATGACAAGAAACTGATCACGGCAAGTGAAACGTCTTGCATGAAAATCCCCTCGATATTTGTCAACACATTTCCTGAGCTCGTAATCAGGGATGAGAGACATCAGTTGCGAGAGTACAGTGTTTCCGACATTCATATCCTGTGCTATCTTATATATGAGACAGTACAAAGATAAGAAATCAAATCGGAAAATTTTTAAATCGATGTATCTCATTGAATATTAACGAAATAAATGATAGTATGGAAATTTTAACCGGACACTAGTGGAACAATTTTTTTAATTACATTGGTGTTGCCGATATCGAGCGTGTACATTCATCCATTATAGCTTGGATGTTATCTGAAAATTGCCATGCTTTTTCTCAAACAGTAAAATCAAAGATACTTCGTCAAATGTTTGGCGTAGATGAAAACAACATTACCTATCCCAACATTGGAACTCAGGTTGAAAGCAATCACATAGATATTGTGTTTACAACAAAACAGAATGATATGATGACGTTGTGGGTAGTAGAGAATAAAATCAAGTCCTTAGAACATAAGGTCAAAAGCGGGAAATGGCAGACAGAAGAATACGCTGATAAGATTTTACAGAAAAACGGTGAAGGGGTGAATCATTTTGTTTTATTAAGCCTTACTGGGGAAGATGCAAAATCAAATGAAATTAAATGGCATTCTTTAAAATACGAGGATCTGTACGATATTTTCAACAAGGCGGAGCGAGCAACTGATGATAATCAAGTAACAAATCGGCATATAGTAATCGTGGATGAATATTTAGATTCTTTACGCAATATTATCGACAGTTTGCAAAAATATTTAGATAGCCCAGAGCAATACCCTCAGATTTTTCATAAGCTACCTAATCGCGACAAGGAAAATCTTGACAAATATCGAGCAACTACTCAATTTGTACTTTCGAATAATTTAGAAAGTATCTTTCAAATTGCTCTATATCATAAAATTGTTACATGTATCAAGAGCCGTTATGATGGTAAGTGCGAGGATTTGAAAGAATATAATATAGCTGGATCAGCAAGAAATGGAGATGCAGAAATTATATTTAAAGCTCAGACCATTGGACAAGTAGATACTGACAAAATAACAATTGCCATCAGTTTCCAATCAGGAACATATAAAATAGCAATTGCAGCTGACGCTGCCTATCAATCGAATAATAAGGACCGTTGGGATAAATGTCTTGAAATAATAAGCTCGTATGGAATTGAAGAGAAAAGAGGAGGCTGGAAATTCATTAAACCTAAAACTGGTAAATATGGTAAAAAGCCACGCGTATCCATTACAAAACAATTAGTCAATAAATCAAAATGGCATGAGGGCAAGATATATCAGGAATTAGTGGACATCATGTGTGATGGTTTTAATGAAGCTTTGGAAAAGAAGAAACAAATTCTAAGGCTAATCAATTCTAAGCCTGAAAACAAAATTTGTTATGAACAGAATATTTGAATTTTGTAACTAATTGATAAATAATATCGGGTATCTTTACTTGGGATTCTGTCCTTTTTGTTGCCTTTGTTTTGTAAACATCACAGCAATAAGATAAGGATTACCCCAGTTCGGGTTAAGCCCGTCCCTATTTTGACAAGTTAGGAGCATTGTTCCTTGTTAGAGTCATGTGCATGATAATACATCCCACTCTATCATGAATGGGATATGATTTAGACAAAAAATGTTGCTTAAACCCAAATCGGTCATTAGAAAATGACAAGAAGCTTTTTCTAATGGCCGATTTGGGTTTACTCCGTGCTATTGCTCAAATAAGCCTTTTACATTGCATTCGTAGGGAATGATTGTCGCATGTTTGCCTATCGTTTTTTTCTATTTCATCAATTTGTAAGTAAACTTTTTTTGTCATTTATTTGGACAAAACAGCACCTGATGATGAAGAATAATGTGCATAAACTTGCCTCTTCAATGCGCATTTAAATATTATTTATGAATTGGGAACGTAAATTAATTTAAATAAAATTTGTATTTTTGATGTGATATCACTACATTTGCTGTGGAAGTAATTGCTATGGTACAGGGTGAACCAGATAAGCCTCACAACTATTCACGCGTTACCCCCTTACTGCGAAAAATATTCAAAGCAGATATATATTATTATTAACTTAAATTTTGGGTCTATGAAAACAAAGAATTATCTATGTGCGATACTTATGGTCGCCGGTAGTGCTTTTGCGTCCCAACCGATGTTGGCATCAGCAAGTGATTTGAACTTGCCTGGTGTGATGATGCAACAGCAAGCCGTTCGTGGTATTGTAACCGATGCCCATGGCGAGCCGATTGTAGGTGCCACGATTGTTGTGGTTGGTAAAACCACAGGTGCCATTACAGACACAAACGGTCGTTTTACACTTTCTGTAGATGCTGGTACTCAACTTAAAATTTCTTACGTTGGGTACAAAACGGTAACGCTTCGCGCAAAAGACAACATGCAGGTAGCGCTTGAGGAAGATGCCGGACAGCTTTCAGAAGTAGTTGTTGTGGGTTATGGTACACAGAAGAAAGCCAACCTGACAGGTGCAGTCTCGACGGTTGACTTGAGTAAAACCATGGCAGGCCGTCCTCAACAAGACGTAACGAAAGCCCTGCAAGGTGCAGTGCCAGGACTAACCATTACCTCATCGAATGGTAGTATTAACGGGCAAGCATCTATGCGTATTAGAGGTGTAGGTACCTTGAGTAACAAGGCAGTGAGCAATCCGCTGATTGTCGTAGATGGCGTGCCTATGGATGACATCTCATTCCTGAACACACAGGACATTGAGAGCATCTCAGTGCTGAAAGATGCCGCATCCACTTCTATCTACGGAACACGAGCTGCTTTCGGTGTTATCCTGATTCAAACCAAGGGAGCACACCCTTCAGAACGTACAACTGTTACCTATAACAACAACTTCTCTTGGGATCAAGCAACCTATTTGCCAGACTATCCCGATGTGCCGACGCAACTTAAAATGGCTTTGGAAGGCAAGGCGAATGCAGGTCAGTACGAGGTAGAATTGTTTGGTATGTACTTCGATAAACTTCTTCCTTACGCTGAAAAGTGGAAAGCACAGAATGGTGGCAAGATTGGTTATGGCGAGATGAGAAAATATGTCAGTGACGATAATGTGGGTGATTATGCCATGGTAGGTGCCACACCTTATTATTATGCAGACTGGGATATCAAGAAAATATTTTTTAACAATGCTGCACCTTCACAGAGTCATATACTCTCAGTACAAGGCTCGTCTGGTAAAACCAATTATTACTTGTCATTTGGCTATGATGAAAAACAGGGGTTGATGAAAATACATCCTGACAAGTTGAATAAATACAACGCATCGGCTAATATTACGAGTAATGTCACTGATTGGTTACAGATAGGTGCACGCATCAATTTCACGCGCAAGATGTACAAACGTCCTGACACCTGGTCAAGTACCTATCAATATTTGTGGCGTTGGGGATCATTCTTTATCCCTTCAGGAACAATAGATGGATTGGATCAGCGTGTGATCGCCATGCAGAAGCAGGCATCTGATCGTCGTACAACGGTTGACTTAACCCGCTTGAATACTTTTGCAAAAGCCAATTTAACCAAAGAGTTGACCCTGAATGCTGATTTCACCTATATGATACAGAACATGAATAGTGGCTCTGAAGACTTCTCGGTATACGGCATTAACTGGGGTGGAGTGAAGCCAGGATATATTGTAAACCCAAGTCAAACTACCGTTTGGCGTGACAATTCAAAGAGCAATACTTGGACCCTCAATGCTTATATGGACTATGATAAGAGTTGGGGAGACCATCACTTCAAAGCGATGGCTGGTGTGAATGCTGAGAAGACTGACTATATTTACCTGTATGGAAAGCGTAGTGGCTTGTTCGATGAGCAAATGCCTGAATTGAATTTGGCTTCACAAGAAGGACAAGATATTAGTTGGGAGCACTCAGCAAGGGCTTCTGCAGGTTATTTTGGACGATTGAACTACGATTACAAGGGCATCTATCTCTTAGAACTGAATGGTCGTTATGACGGTTCTTCACGCTTCCCTCACGATGATCATTGGGCATTCTTCCCATCAGCTTCGGCTGGTTATCGCTTCTCCGAAGAGGCTTATTTTGAGCCTTTGAAGAAGGTAGTGAGCAACGGTAAGTTGCGCGCATCGTTTGGTGAAATTGGTAATGAGGCCATTGGTAATTACATGTTTGAAGAACTTATCAATCAAACGGGTTCACGTTATGCGTATTGGGTAGAGAACAACGCTGCCAATGCTAATAAGCTGACCATGTATAATATGCCAAACTTAGTTGCTAATTCCTTGACATGGGAGCGCATTCGCACTATTGACTTAGGTTTGGATTTAGGCTTCTTCAATAACGAATTGATGATGGGCTTTGACTGGTTCCAACGTGAAAACCGAGACATGTTAGCCCCATCGCAAGTCTTACCTGACGTATTAGGCGCCGCTGCACCTTATCAAAATGCAGGAACGCTGCGCACACGTGGCTGGGAATTTAATATCAACTGGAATCACACCTTCGGAGAGGTGAATGTATATGCTAACTTTAACTTGAGTGATTCTAAGACTACGGTACAAGAGTGGCGCAATGATGCGAAGCTGTTGAATACCAATTACTCGGGTAAGGTTTATGGTGATATTTGGGGATTCGAGACTGATAGATATTTTGAAGAATCAGATTTCACGGGACGCAATGCCGATGGTACATGGAATTATGCACAAGGCATCGCTTCACAAAAAGGTTTGGAGAAGGGCTCTTTCCATTATGGACCTGGTGATGTTAAGTTTAAAGACTTAGATGGCAGCGGCGTTATCGATGGTGGTAAAGGCACTGCCGGTGATCATGGCGACCTGAAAGTGATAGGAAACTTCTTGCCTCGTTACGAATATAGCTTCCATTTAGGTGGTAATTGGAAGGGATTCGACTTGGATTTGTTCTTCCAAGGTGTTGGCAAGCGTGATGCTTGGACTATCTCATCGCTTAACTTCCCGTTGATGCGTAGTGCAGACTTGGCATCTTATGCACATCAGGATAGTTATAACAGGGTGCTTTATTCGGATGATTGGAAAACGATAAAGGGCTATGAGATAAATCAAGGTAATCGATACCCGCGTTTGTTCCCAGGAAATGATGGAGGCGGTACGGTATCAGGTATTAGCAACGGATCGAATAACTATTATCCACAGTCACGCTATCTGACGGATATGTCGTATCTACGATTGAAGAATATCACGCTTGGTTATACACTTCCTACAGCCCTGACACAGAAGGCTTATATCCAAAGAGCACGTATTTACTTCAGTGGTAATAACTTATTCTTGTTACACAAAGGACACGATTTACCTGTAGACCCAGAAGTGAACACGGGTGATGGTGAGAGTTACGGTGGCTGGGGACGTACAGCACCCATCACGCGTACATTCTCTTTTGGTGTTCAAGTAACCTTATAGTGTATAATTCCTAAAAATCAGCAATTATGAAAAAGAGCATTATTTTAGGTATTGGTTTGATAGTGGCGATGTCGAGTTGTAATGACTTCTTGGACATCAGTCCGTACGACACCTTTACCAATACCCCAACATATTGGAGTAATTCCAGCAACTTAGACAACCAGTGTAACCACTTCCTGAATAACTATGTAGGTTATGGCAACGCTGGCGGTGGTGGATGGTTCTATTTTAAGACCTTGAGTGATGACCAAGTAAGTTATCACGATAACTTGTGGTCTTACACCAACGTGGTTTCTTCTTCAGGTAACTGGTCAAGTCCATTAACAGAAATACGACGCGCCAACTATATCATCCAGGGTTTGAAATCCTCTACGTTGTCCGAAACTGTGAAGGCAAGTTATGAAGGCATCGCCCGCTTGAATCGTGCCTGGCAGTATTATCAGTTCGTAAGAGAATATGGAGATGTGCCATGGGTAGGTCATGTGGTGTCAACTGACGATAATGACGTGTTGTATGGTCCGAGAGTAGATCGCGATATTGTCATGGATAGCGTATTAAACGATTTGAATTTTGCAGCCAAGTACATACAGGGAAGCAACAAACAGCGCTTTACGGCCGATATGGCATTGGCAATGAAAGCGGATGTTACTTTGTTTGAAGGAACCTATTGTAAATATCGTACTGCTAAAGAAAATGCTGGCAAAGGTCCGGATGTGGCACGCGCCCAGAAGTATTTGAATGAGTGTGTATCGGCTTGTGAGGCATTGATGAAGAAGAGATACAAGCTCAATGATTCCTATCAGGGTATCTATAATTCGATAGATTTGAGTAATAATCCTGAAATTATCTTCTACAAGCCTTATTCTCAGAACGTTTTAATGCACTCAACAGTCGATTATACTTTGAATACCAGTGGTACACATGGCATGACGAAGGATGCCTTTGATGCTTATTTATTCTTGGATGGAAAGCCAAAGGCAACAACGGCATTGGATAATACCGATGCAGTACAGGCAGATGCGAATGGTGTATTTAACATCAATTCTTTGCTCGCCGTACGCGATAAGCGTTTAGCTGTAACTATAGATACGGTTTTGGTGTTTAAGGGAAAGCCTTATTCGCGTGCTGGTTCGAATGAATTTACTTCGACAACAGGGTATGGTGTAGCCAAATATGATAACCCTAAGGAAATGACTACCACTGACCGAAACAACATTGGTAAGCAATATACCGATTGTCCTATCTACTGGTTGTCAGTGATTTACTTGAATTATGCGGAAGCAAAAGCTGAGTTAGGCAATCTAACCCAAGCAGATTTGGATAAGAGTGTGAACCTTTTACAGAAGCGTGCAGGCTTGCCAAATATGACAACAACGCCAGAGGCTGACCCCGCTAACAACATGAATGTTAGCAACTTGTTGTGGGAAATCCGACGAGTACGCCGTTGCGAGTTGATGTTTGACAACTGGTATCGCTATTGGGACTTGATACGTTGGCATCAACTTGATTTGTTAGATTCACAAAAGCATCCCAATATCTATCTTGGCGCTAACTTAAAGTATTTGAAGAATCCTGAAGTTGATGTAAATGCCGATGGATATATGATTGGTTCGAATACTTTGAAGCAGATTCGTACCTTTGACAAAAAGCATTATTTCTATCCTGTTCCGACAGGACAGATAACACTGAATAAGGAATTGAAACAGAATCCAGGTTGGTAATTGGTGCTTGATTGTAACGAGTGTTACATCTCATAGGTAGAGCCACACAAGTTCTTACGATAAAAAGAATTTGTGTGGCTCTTTAACGTTGCCTCCAATGTTGGATGCTTTCCATGTTTCTGCAAAGTTGGCGTAATGGACATTTGGTAGACTGAAATAGCCAGCCTACCAAATGTCCATTACGCATAAACTTGCCTCTCCAATGCGCGTTTAAACATTATTTATGAATTGGGAACGTAAATTAATTTAAATAAAATTTGTATTTTTGATGTGATATCACTACATTTGCTGCGGAAGTAATTGCAATGATACAGGGTGAACCAGATAAGCCTCACAACCTATTTCTATGCGTTAACCCCTTACTGTGAATAATATTCAAAGTAGAGATATATATTATTAACTTAAATTTTGGGTCTATGAAAACAAAAAATTATCTATGTGCGATACTTACCGTCGCAGGTAGTGCTTTTGCGTCCCAACCGATGTTGGCATCAGCAAGTGAGCTGAATTTGCCTGGTGTGATGATGCAGCAGCAAGCCGTTCGTGGTATTGTCACCGATGCCCATGGTGAACCGATTGTAGGTGCCACGATTGTTGTGGTTGGTAAAACCACAGGTGCCATTACGGACACAAACGGTCGTTTTACACTTCCGGTAGATGCTGGTACTCAACTTAAAATTTCTTACGTTGGGTACAAAACGGTAACGCTTCGAGCAAAAGACAACATGCAGGTAGCGCTTGAGGAAGATGCCGGCCAGCTTTCAGAAGTAGTTGTTGTGGGTTATGGTACACAGAAGAAAGCCAACCTGACAGGTGCGGTGGCTAATGTTGATGTAAAAGAAGCCATTGCCAGCAGGCCAATTACAGATGTAGGTAAAGCTTTACAGGGAGTTACGCCGGGATTGACCATTACAAATAAGATAGGAGGCGTAGGAACAGAATCCACCATTAAACTTCGTGGTTCGGTAGGTTCTTTAAATGCAACAAGCGGAACGTCTCCTTTAATTTTGGTTGACAACGTTGAAGTGCCCAGCTTGAATCTGGTCAATCCAGATGACATCGAAACCATATCTGTGCTTAAGGATGCCTCATCTGCTTCTATTTATGGAACACGAGCAGCGTGGGGCGTTATCTTGATTACGACAAAACAAGGCGCTGCCAATGATAAAGTAAGAGTGTCTTATTCTAATAATTTTGCATGGAACACACCGACCGTCATGCCCAAATTGGCTTCCGCCTCTGATAATGCTGACTATATCTGGAGAATCATGCAGTCGGAAAAATTGACTCAGAAGTCCAATATTGGCTATACCATAGACCAATATGCCATCAATAAAATCAAAGAATGGGAGCAGAAATACGGCGGTATGTCGCAAGATGCATTGGGAGAGATGCAGGAGGGCCGCGACTTTGAGATTGTTAATGGCAAAACGTATTTTTACCGTTCTTTCGACCCAGTGAAGGAATTTACCCACAAGTGGACACCACAACAAAATCACAGCCTGTCGATAACTGGAGGGAACAAGAACACGCAATATAATATCAGTTTGAGCCGTTTAGGTCAAAAAGGCGTTATGAAATTCAACACTGACAAGTATGACAGGTACACATTGCACAGTAATATTACTACAGCAATCACTAAATGGTGGAAAGTACGCACCAACATATTGCTGACTCGTTCTAAAAATGAGGAGCCTTACCGCTTTACATCCGGACAGTATGATGCTTGGTTCTATTTGTTGCGTTGGCCTCGTTGGTATCCGTACGCCGACTACAAAGGAAAGCCTTTCCGTTCGGCGGTAACAGATATCAAAAATGGTAATCGGGAAAGCGTCACGTCAACCTACGTCCGTGCGAACTTGGGGACGGAGTTGAATCCAATGAAAAACCTGTCTGTCAATTTTGATTATACATTTTCGTATGCTAATGATGCACAGAAGCGTAATGGAGGAACAGTTTATGCATACAACATGTTTGCAACCTCTCCTTTCAACAGCTTTGAACAAATTTACTCCAGCTATCATGATGCCGTAACACAAAACAGCATGTATACCACGCAACATATTTTCAAAGGATATGTAACTTACCAGTTCAACTTGTTAGACAAGCATAATTTTAAGTTGATGGGTGGTTTTGATGCGGAAAAACGTGAAAGTCTTGGACATCACTCTAAACGGCAGGGATTGATAAGTCAAGACCTTCCTGAAATAGCACTTGCTTCAGGTGATCAGTATTCATTTGAAAGAGGTTCAAGCTATCATACCCATTTCGCAGCAGCAGGTTTCTTTGGGCGTATTAATTACGATTACATGCAAAGATATCTGTTCGAGCTGAATGCTCGTTATGATGGTTCGTCTCGTTTCCCCGTTGGAAAGAAGTTTGCTTTCTTCCCCTCTGCATCTGCAGGATGGCGTATGTCAGAAGAAAAATTCATGCATTGGGCATCGCCTGTGTTGTCTAATCTGAAATTGCGTGGATCGTGGGGTACCATAGGAAATCAAGATGTGGCACCTTATTCGTTTATGTCTGTAATGGCGATGAACTATTCGGGTTGGGTAGTCGGAGGTAAAAATATGGCTTCGCTGAATACTCCTTCCGTTATATCTCCTACGTTAACATGGGAACGAGTTACAACGTTAGATTTCGGTGTTGATGCTGCATTTTTCGACAATGATTTGAAATTTACGTTTGATTGGTATCGTCGTGTAACATCTGACATGCACACCGCGGGAGAAGCCTTACCTGCTACGTTTGGAGCGAAAGTACCAAAAGTTAATTACGGAGAACTTACTGGCAAAGGTTTTGAATTGGGTGTTAATTATCAGCATTTATTCAAAAATGGTTTAGGTGTTTCGTTGGGGGCATCATTGTCTCATGTAACGGAAGAGATTACTAAATTTAACGCCCAAGACCGCAATATCTATGGCAATTACCAAGGTAAGAGGTTAGGCGAAATATGGGGCTATACATCCGATAGGTTGTTCCAAAAAGATGACTTTGACGAGAGCGGTAAACTCAAAAAAGGTATCGCCTCGCAAGCCTTGTTTGAAAGTGGAAACTTCAAATTTGAACCTGGAGATGTAAAATACAAAGATTTAAATGATGACGGTAAAATAACATACGGAAAAAACACCGTTGAAGACCATGGAGATTTGTCTGTTATTGGTAATGAGCTTCCAAATTTTGAATACAGTTTCAACTTAGGAGCATCATATAAAGGATTTGATGTCAACGTTTTCTTCCAAGGTGTAGGAAAACGCGACTATTGGCCAACTGGTGCTGTAGGTATTGCAGGAGGTGGCTCTGGATATATGGATGCTGCCTTTGATCATCAAATGGATTATTGGACGCCCGAACATACCGATGCGTTCTATCCACGCCCCGTTAACATGGCATGGACATCAAATGGTAAAAGCTATTTGCGGCAGACTCGATTCTTAGAAGATATGTCTTATCTACGCTGTAAAAACATTACAGTGGGATATACGTTACCGACAAAATGGGTACAAAAGGCATATTTCCAAAGCTTTAGAATATATTTCAGTGGCGAAAACTTGTTTGAGTTTGATAACATGAAATTGCCGTTAGACCCTGAGTCAACAAATTATAAAGCCGGCTATGGAAACAGTAGCTGGTCGTTTGGTAGAAGCTATCCATATACAAGGACATTGTCTTTTGGTGTACAAGCTGTATTCTAACCCTTAAAAAGCAAATAATATGAAAAAACAAATATTTGGATTGGGAGTATTCCTGATATCCATTACATTGACATCATGTAATGATTTTCTGACATTGGATCCACTGGATACCGTGAGCTATTCTCCGGAGTTTTGGGATAAAGAGTCGAACATTCGGTTGTCGACATTAGATTTTTATACCACTTACTTCCCTGGATATAGGTCGGGATGGTCGCGTGCTGATTGGTTTGCCGATACCAATGTTGCAGACTGGACAGACGACATCGCACAATTGAAAGCAACATTCTTTACAAAGGTCGCACCGGTATCAACAAGTGGTTCTGGTTGGAACTTTGATAACGTTCGTGCGTTAAACCTGCAAATAAATAGCATTGAAAAGTCGGCCTTGAACGAAGAAGCGAAGAAGCACTGGTTGGGCGTAAGTAGATTGTTGCGTGGAATGGAGTATGCTTCGTTAGTTGAAAAATTTGGAGACGTTCCTTATTATGCAGATACGATAGCGCAAAATAATTATAATACACTTTACAAAGCACGGGATCTGCGTACGGTGGTAATGGATAAAGTGTTAGATGATTTCAATTTTGCTGTTGAAAATATTCGCGTATCCGATGGCAAGGCCGGATTGACAATCAACAAAGATGTAGCGAGAGCTTTTGCGTCGCGCTTCATGTTGTTTGAGGGTACATGGCAAAAATATCGGGAAAAGAATAACGAAGCTGCAAAAAAATACTTGATGGCTGCGAAGATTTTTGCAGAGTCCATCATGAATGAGGGCAAATATAAATTGTGTAATAATTATAAAGACTTGACCACGTCTATGGATCTCGCCGGTAATCCGGAAGTCATTATGTACCGTGCTTATGTTGAGTCGATTGTAACACACAGTTTGATGGCATTCCAAAACACAGAACACGAGGAAAAGGCACCTTCAAAATCCTTGATCGACTCCTATCTAACCAAAAACGGTCTTCCTATAGGTCAAAGTGGTAACAATATGTTTAAGGGCGATAAATGGTTCTATGACGAAATCGCTGATCGTGACCCTCGCCTGTATGCCAATATTGATACGACGGGACTTTTTTTGACGGGTGTTGTAGATGTTTGGGCTGTTTCTGGCTATTTTGGCAACCGCTTTGTAAATGAATCGCTAAAATACTTGCCTGGAGGTAGAAGCAGCACTTGCATTACGGATGCTCCTGTTATGAAATACAATGAGGTGTTAATGAATTATATTGAGGCGGCTGCCGAGTTGTCTACTTTGGGCGCATACAATTTGACGCAAAAAGATTTTGATAAAACGATAAATGTTTTAAGAGATCGGCCGAGCACCTCTATGCCTCATGTAACTTTAGATGGTGGGCAATTGAAGGTAAACGGTGTTGTCATCAACGATCCTAAACGCGACCAAGATGTTTCGCAATTGTTGTGGGAGATACGTCGTGAGCGGAGAGTTGAGCTGGTTTTCGAAGGAATCAGGTTCAATGACTTGCGCCGTTGGAGTAAACTTAATTATGCTGACATGAGTCTGAATCCCGATTTGAATAGAGGGGCATGGGTAGATAAAGATAGATATGTACAATGGTATAATGCCAAATATCCGAATAAGAAACCGTTGACTGTTGAGAATTTGAAAGGCGTACATCTTGACGGAGGCGGAAACAGCGGGTACATTTTGCCAATCAAAGATAAGGGCAAAATGCGTACTTATTCAGAGAAAGACTACTTGTATCCTTTGCCCAAGGATCAAATCACATTGTATGAGTCTCGCGGATTTAAGCTTCCACAGAATCCTGGTTGGTAGACATGAGTCCTGACTGAGAGATTTTAAGCTTATTGCAAGAGTTTTTCGTATTGCCACTTACCATTCTGTTCAAGTAAATATGAATCGTCGGAATGGTGAGTGGCTTTTAGTTTTATATCATCCATAAGGGTTCCTTGTAACTTACAAGTGGTTGTAATTAGATTTCATCAACTCAATGACAAACAATGGTATATATGCTACTCTCGTAGTAGGGCTTAACCCGAACTGGGATATTATTACCCAATTTCAACAAAACCTGCGATAGTAAAACGGAAAAGAAAAAAGAGCTGTAATCAATGATTAACAGCTCTTTAATTTTATGTCGGGATTACTGGACTCGAACCAGCGACCTCGCGCCCCCCAGACGTGTGCGCTACCAACTGCGCCAAATCCCGATCATTTTCTAAAAGTGCTGCAAAGATAGTGACTTCGTGGCATATCTGCAAATTTATGTTTCCTTTTTTTGTTTTAAAATGTTTAATTTACATGGATTCATGTAGATATCGTTTAAAAGCGTTTGCCTTCACTCATTTTTTTTAGTAACTTTGCATGAATCAATAGAGATTATTTTCATGCAACGATATACATATATTTTTCTGTTGTTTTGCTTCACGTTTTTTTCTTGCAGTCAAGATGATGGGCTGGAGCGGAAAACGCAGAATGTGGTAGTGGATGAGGATGATGACGATACGCAGACGACAATTGATGACGAGTATGTCTATCGGCTGCCCATCATCTTCCACGTTTTGTACCAGAATGCTGAAGATGCCACACAATATGTCCCGGCTTCACGTTTGCAAGCCATTGTGAAGAATGTCAATGAGTTGTTTCAGGGTGATGTCTATGGGAAAAGTGAGCGCATACGCGTGCATTTCTTTCTGGCACAATATGATGAGTCTGGTAAGAAACTGGTAACCCCTGGGGTGGAATATGTGAAATATACTGGTGCTTATCCCATCAATCCCAAAGAGTTTATGAATGACAATTCGGGAAAAAATGTCAAGTATATCTGGGATCCCAATGAATATATCAATGTGATGCTGTATCATTTCACGAAAGACAAAGATGGACAGACTTTGGGCGTTAGTCACTTACCGTATGTTTCGAAGAGTGATTCTACCATCTCTGGTCTTGAATCTGTTCGTCAAAAACATTTGACCAAGCGCAACTTGAACTACGCTTATTGCTCTTCTATCAACAGCACTTACATCAATTCAGAGTCCACCCGCTATGTCTTAAACGACAAAGGACGTAGAGGATATCAATATGTTTCCACCGATGTTAACGTGACCTTGGCGCACGAATTGGGGCATTACTTAGGACTGTATCACACGTTTTCAGAGAACAAGGCTCATGGAGGTTATGAAGCTGTTGATGATTGTCACGACTCTGACCACTGCAAGGATACACCTTCCTATAATAAGGTAGCGTATGATAGCTGGTTGAATGACTATTTGAAGAATGCTCCCAGCAAGAACATCGACATTAAAGAACTGGTGAAAAGGGAAAATTGTGAAGGACAACAGTTTGAATCAACTAACATCATGGACTATGCCATAGGATATGGTTTTTGCTTGTCACCTGACCAAAAACATCGTATTCGTCAGGTGTTGTATTATAGTCCGTTGATTCCAGGCCCAAAGAAAAACAGGTCAACCAGCCGAGCTGCCAAGGAGGAGAGTGACGAGGTGTTAGATCTGCCCATACAAACAATTAATTAAAGGTGAAGATGACACAATATGAAATCACGGCACCCAGCCGTTTCAACCATACCATCAAGTTGCCTGCATCTAAAAGTGTGAGCAACAGGACATTGATCATCAATGCTCTTTCGGGTGGAAAGATTAGTCCCGAGAATCTCTCCGATTGCGATGACACGCAAGTTGTCATCGATGCTCTCAAGGACATGCCGCGGGTGATAGATGTCAAGGCGGCTGGTACAGCCATGCGATTCCTGACGGCTTACTTAGCTGTCCGTGGGGGAGAGCATGTCATCACGGGAACTGAACGGATGAAACATCGCCCTATTGGGCCGTTGGTAGATGCTTTACGCTATTTTGGTGCGGATATTGAATATACCGAACAAGAAGGTTTTCCGCCACTACGCATTCAAGGAAAACCTTTAAAAGGCGGTTATCTGGAGATGCCAGGCGATGTCAGTTCGCAATATATTTCGGCCTTGTTGATGATTGGGCCCGTGTTGAAGGATGGACTTGAACTGAAACTGACGGGAACATTGGCTTCGCGTTCCTATATCGATCTGACGCTATGGACCATGCAGCAGTTTGGTGCAGAGGCTGAATGGAGCGACATTGACACGCTTGCTGTCAAGCCAACTCCCTATCAACCGCACGAATATTACATAGAAAGTGATTGGAGTGCGGCTTCGTATTGGTATGAAATTCTGGCCTTGTCCAGTCATCGTGACAACACGTTCATGTTGAAAGGACTTACCGATGGATCGAAGCAAGGCGACTCTGTGGCGCGATATCTTTTCTCCTTGCTTAGCGTCAAGACTACTGTAGAAAATGGTGAAGACCCACGTACGGGGGGCATTCGTATCACGCGACATGTCAGAACGTTGCCGAAATTGGAATACGATTTCATTAATTCGCCTGATTTGGCACAAACATTCGCAGTATGCTGTGCGGTTCTCGACATTCCATTTCTGTTTACGGGCTTGTCTTCTTTGCTGATTAAGGAAACAAATCGCATTGAGGCTTTGAAGACTGAGCTGCGCAAGTTGGGATATGTCATCAAGGATCAAAACGGCAGCGAGCTCTTCTGGGATGGTGAAAAATGCGAACCTACTTTTGAACCCATTGATACATACGAAGACCATCGCATGGCCATGGCCTTCGCGCCAGCAGCGATTAAGTTCCCTGGTCTGCGCATCAATCATCCGGAAGTCGTGTCAAAGTCTTACCCGCATTTTTGGGATGACATGCGTCATGCAGGTTTTCAGATAAAGGAAATCAATATGGTTCATCATATTTAGCCATTATGACAGTTATACTTATCCTATTGGGTTTAATCCTGCTGGCCGCTCTTTTTGGTATCTTTGCTACTAAACGTGGTGAGGACAAAGAACCAGTTCACATGCCAACCAGTTCATGTGCCACCTGTAATGGCGTTGACGAGATGTGTGAGCAAGTGTGTATGATGGAGGCTGCAACGAAAGATATTGAATACTTTGATGACGAAGAACTGGACCGCTTTAAAGGAAAACCGTCTGATCAGTTCACGGATGAGGAGGCCAATGAATTCGCCGAAGTGCTGTACTCCATGAAGCAAGAGGAAGTGAAGGATTGGAACAGAAGTCTCATATTGCGGGGCATCCACCTTCCTAACCAACTAAAGGACGAGGTCATCATGCTTATTTCTAATCAATAGCCATGAACATACTGCATTATACGTTTTTTCAAAACGCCCTGTTAGGTTCACTTTTGGCCAGTATCGTGTGTGGCTTCATCGGTACATACATTGTGACGCGCCGACTGGTGTTCATCAGTGGCGGCATTACGCATGCTTCGTTTGGCGGTATTGGCTTGGGGGTGTTCTTAGGTTTCAATCCCATCCTGTCGGCCATGCTGTTCGCCATCTTCAGTGCATGCGGCATTCAGTGGATGTCAAATCGTAGTGATGCGCGTGAAGATTCTGCCATTGCCCTGTTCTGGACTTTTGGTATGAGCGTGGGTATCATCTGTTGTTTTTTGACACCGGGATTCATGCCCGACCTTCCCTCATTCCTTTTTGGCAACATTTTAACTATTTCTCATGGTGATCTGTTGTTGCTTGCCGTGCTTTCTTTGCTGTTGCTCGCCATATTCACATTGCTCTTTCGTCCTATTTTGAGCGTTGCCTTTGATGCATGTTTTGCCCGTTCGCAAAAGCTCCCCGTATCAGCCATCGAATACATGATGATGATATTGATCGCCATGACCATCGTATCCACCCTCCGTATGGTTGGAGTTGTCTTGGCCATCAGTTTGTTGACCATTCCCCAGATGACAGCCAATCTGTTTACATATAGCTATAAACGCATCATCGCATACAGCATTTTGTTGGGTTGGGTGGATTGTTTGTTGGGCTTGACGTTCGGTTATATGCTGAACATCCCATCTGGAGCTGCCATCATTTTTGTCAGTATCATCATTTATGCCTTGCTAAAGGCAATAAAAGTCCTTATATTCAAGTTTAACCAACGTGAGGTCTCACCATCTTAAAAATATCACTTTAGCCGTGCCTTTGATAGCCTTATTGCTGTCATTGGTGGGTTGCTCTACGCAGAAAAACACTGCCAAGAGTAGATGGTGGCATTCGTTTACCACTCGGTATAACATCTATTACAATGGTTCGGTAGCCTATATTGATGGCTCATTGGAGAAAGAGAATGGACATCGAGACAACTTTACCGAAATGCTTCCTCTCTATCCTGTCGGAAATAAAAAAAGCCGTGAACTTGGTAAGGCTAACTTTGACCGCGCTATTGAGAAATCTCAGAAGGCAATCAAGTTGCATAGCATCAAGCGTAGACCTGAGTGGAATCCAGGAAAGCGAAAGACAGAGAAAGATCGTGAGTGGCTGAGTCGGAAAGAATACAATCCTTTCTTATGGAAAGCGTGGATGCTCATGGGGCGTTCGCAATTCCATTCGGGTGCTTTTGATGAGGCTGCGTCAACCTTTTCCTACATGAGTCGTCTGTATCAGTCGCAGCCTTCCATCTATGGTCGTGCACGAGCCTGGCTTGCTAAAAGCTATATTGAGCAAGATTGGTTGTACGATGCCGAAGACGTCATTCGCAACATGCAGCGCGATTCCATTCACTGGCAGGCGCAAAAAGAGTGGGATTATACCTATGCCGACTATTATCTACACACGAAGGAGTACGATAAAGCCATTCCTTATCTCCGCAAAGTCATTAAACACGAGATGCGTCGCAAGCAGAAAGCCCGCCAGTGGTTCCTGTTAGGACAGCTCTATGAGGCCGTTGGAAACAAGGAACAGGCTTACAAGTCATACCAGCGAGTACTTAGACAGCATCCCCCTTACGAGGTTGAGTTTAACGCTCGTGTTGCCATGACCGAAGTGATGGCGGGTACACAAGCCAAGAAAATGATTGCCAAGTTGCGTCGAATGGCGGTCAACGAGAACAATAAGGACTACCTGGATCAGGTTTATTATGCCATTGGTAATATTTATTTGGCCAAGAAAGATACCCTCCAAGCTATCGATGCGTATGAGAAAGGAAACAAAGGTGCTACCCGCAGCGGCATTGAAAAAGGTGTGTTACTGCTGAAACTTGGTGATCTTTATTGGGAACGTGAGAAGTATAACGACGCCCAACGGTGTTATGGCGAAGCGATAGGACTGTTGGACAAAGAGCGTGAAGATTATGAAGAGCTATCTTATCGATCGAAAGTTCTTGACGAACTGGTGCCTTACACCGATGCTGTTTCGTTGCAAGATTCCCTGCAAGCACTGGCCAAACTGCCTGAACCAAAACTTTATGCAGCCATCGACCGTGTCATTGATGCGTTGAAGAAGAAAGAAAGAGAAGAGGCTGATCGCCTGGCTGAGCAGAATGGTCAAAACTCGATGGCTGGAGGGGATGACAGTTATTTCGACAACCAACGAAACACTCCTTACCGACCACCCACGCCAACCCCTCAAAAGCAAGGTGATGGCCAATGGTATTTTTATAATCAAATGGCTGTTAACCAAGGCAAGACCGCTTTTGAACGATTGTGGGGAAAGCGTGAAAACGTTGACAATTGGCAACGAACTAATAAAACGGTGGTGTCGTTTGGCGATACTAACCAGATGACAGAATCACAACTCGATTCCCTACAACAAGCGGAAACGGTGACAGATTCACTCAGTCAGGTTCCCGATAGTGCCCAGAACGACCCGCACAAGCGTGCCTACTATTTGGCGCAGATACCGTTTTCTGCCGAACAAGTTGCGGCCAGCAATCTCCAAATCATGGATGGATTATTTCACTCGGGGGTTATCTTTAAGGATAAACTGGACAATTTGAAGTTGAGTGAGAAGGCTCTGCGGCGGCTGGTTGATGGCTATCCTTCCTACGAGCATATAGACAAAGCTTATTATCACCTGTTCCTGTTGTATTCAAGGCTGGGGCAGTCGGGTGTTGCCGCTCGCTACATACAGCTGCTCAAGGCACAACATCCGAAAAGTGAGTGGACCGTTCTTCTCACCGACCCTCATTTCCGTGAGAACGCGCAGTTTGGTGTGCAACTTGAGGATTCCCTCTATGCGGCCACCTACAATGCGTTTAAGGCTGATCGCTACGATGAAGTGCGCGGCAATACGCATCTTTCATCAACCCGCTTCCCATTGGGTGCCAACCGTGACAAATTCCTTTTCATCGGAGGTTTAAGTAAGTTGAACAATGGTGATGCTGACGGTTGCTTGGCCGATATGCGGAAGCTGGTGGAACAATTCCCCGAGAGTGGCCTCAGCAACATGGCTGGCATGATTATCAATGGTGTACAGGCTGGCAGACGATTGCACGGCGGTAAGTTTGACATGGGCGAAGTGTGGTCGTGGCGTTCTGCGGTGTTGAGTGACAGTGACTCTATTGCATCCCGTCAGTTCAGTAACGAACGAAACACGGACTTCACGTTCATGCTCGTCTATCATCCTGATTCTGTTCAAGAAAATCAATTGCTCTACCAGGTGGCCAAGTACAATTTTACCCGTTATGTGGTACGCAATTTTGATGTTACTATTGATGCAGATGCAGGTTTGCACTTGATGAAGATAGCCGGCTTCCGTAATTTTGACGAGGCTTTGCAGTATGCTCGTGCGTTCCATCGCCAAACCAATCTCACTTCTCTCGTGGGTAAGGCGCGTTCGTTTGTCATCAGCGATGCCAATCTTCAGTTGCTGGGCACCACATTCAGCTATGATGATTATGACCGATACTATAACAAGCACTTTGCACCTTTGAAGATAAGTACGTTCCAGCTGCTCACAGAACCGGCTGAGGTACCTACCGAACCGCAGCGCAAACCATCGGTAGAAGAGATAGACCACCTGCTGGATGATGGCATCTTTATAGACAATGGCCTCGAAATTGAGCCGATAGATCGTGGAACTATCATTGTTCCGCAAGAGGAAGAAACGAAACAAAACGAACAAGGTGGCACGGTGATTCCAACTGTAACACCCTTGCCAAAGACGCAAGACAAAAATGTTCCTCTGCGCGAAACCATACTTCGGCTTCCTGCCAACCAGGATAAAAAGCAGCAAACCACTCCCCGTGAGCAACCTTTAAAGGTACCTAACGCCAAGACACCAGCCGTGAAGCCGAAAACGCAAACGCAACCTAAGACGGTTCCCAACAAGCCACAGCCGCAACGTCCTGGTGAAACGATTATTTATTTTGAGAACACTCCAAAGGAAAAGTCTCAAAAGAACAATCAGAAAACACCCGCCAAACCGGCTTCTAAGGATGAAAAGGCAAAGAAAAAAGCTGAACCAAAGGTCATCGACTTAGGTGATGAATATTATGATTTAGAAGGATTTTAATGATGAGCAATGGACTATTGTTATGGGTAGATGATGAGATAGAACTGCTTCGCGCACACATCATCTTCCTCGAAAAAAAAGGATATCAGGTGGTGACGGTGAGCAATGGATCGGATGCCATCGATCAATGTCGCCAGCACACCTTTGACTTGGTGCTGTTGGATGAAATGATGCCGGGTCTCACCGGATTGGAAACCTTGCAACGAATCAAGGAAATCAGTCCGGCAACACCTGTCGTGATGGTGACTAAGAGTGAGGAAGAAAACATTATGGATCAGGCCATTGGTTCAAAAATAGCCGACTATCTCATCAAACCTGTGAACCCCAACCAGATTTTACTGGCGCTTAAAAAGAACATCCACCGCAAAGAAATTGTAACGGAGGTGACGCAATCGGGCTATCAACAGAGTTTCCAAGACATCTCCATGCAGATTATGAATTGCCAATCACTGGGCGATTGGATGGATATCTACAAACGATTGGTCCACTGGGAACTGGAACTGAGTTCGACAAACAGCAGCATGACAGAGATGTTGCAGATGCAGAAAGAAGAGGCCGACCTCGGATTTGCCAAATACATCAAGCAACATTATCTCGAGTGGGTAGCGCCTTCTCAGACCAATAGGCCCATGATGAGTCCCGATTTGTTTAAGAACAAGATTTTTCCATTGCTCGATGCTGGCGAAAAAGTGTTTCTCATTGTCATCGACAACTTTCGTTATGACCAGTGGCGAGTCATCTCCAAGGAGATTGGCGACCTGTTCGACCTGCAGGAAGACATATATGTGAGCATTTTGCCTACGGCCACACAGTATGCCCGAAACGCCATCTTCAGTGGACTGATGCCCAACAAAATAGCCGAAATGTTTCCCGATTTGTGGGTAGATGAAGACGAGGAGGAGGGCAAAAACCTCAATGAAGAGCCGCTTATACAGACACAAATCGAGCGCTACCGTCGTCATCACAGCTTCTCATATAATAAGGTGAATGATTCGAGTGGGGCAGAAAAGTTTTTCGACAAGCTGCATGAACTCAAGAAGAACGATTTGAATGTGTTGGTGGTCAACTTTATAGACATGCTTTCACATGCCCGAACCGAGTCCAAGATGGTGCGCGAGTTAGCCAACAACGAGTCGGCTTATCGCAGCATCACCAAGAGCTGGTTCCGACATTCCATGATGGCCGAGTTGATGAAATTGCTTGCACAGAGCGACTATAAAGTGGTGTTGACCACCGACCACGGCAGTATTCGCGCCTCAAAGCCCATCAAGATTATCGGCGACCGCAACACCAACACCAACCTAAGGTACAAACTTGGCAAAAATTTGAGTTACAGTGCCAAGGAAGTCTTTACCATTAAAGATCCCCGGAGTGCACAGTTGCCCTCGCCCAACATTAGTACCAGCTACGTTTTTGCCACGGGTGACACCTTCTTTGCCTATCCCAATAATTACAATTATTACGTATCCTATTACAAGGACACCTTCCAACATGGGGGCATCAGCATGGAGGAAATGCTCATTCCGCTGATTACACTCACGCCCAGAAAACGATAAAACAATCAAACAATACAGATAATAGAAATTAATAAAATAGAGAAATGGAAATTAAAATCAAGTCATTAGATTGCATAAAAGAGGCTGCCCAGCAGTTCATAGACAACATGGGTAAGGGCAATGTGTTTGCTTTCTACGGAAAAATGGGAGCTGGAAAAACCACTTTCATCAAGGCCATTTGTGAATGTTTGGACGTGGAGGATGTCATCACCTCACCCACCTTTGCCATCGTCAATGAGTATTATTCCAATAAGTTGCAAGACTCCATCTACCATTTCGACTTCTATCGCATTAAAAAGCTCGAAGAGGTGTACGACATGGGCTATGAGGATTATTTTTACAGCCATCGTCTCTGCTTCCTCGAGTGGCCGGAGTTGGTGGAAGAGTTGCTGCCAAAAGATGCTGTCAAGGTAACCATTGCAGAGCAGGAAGACGGCCCACGGCTGGTCACATTTTAGCACATTGAAGCGTAAACCCTAACGGGAACTTGCTGTGAGGAATAGCTTTGGGATAACCGAAACAAAGCGACCAAAATAATTACAAATCATAGCTAATGATGCTATGCCGCATTGCATAGCATCACGTTGCATGATAATCTTCATCTTCTTCATTGTATGGATCTATAATCTATCTATCTCGTCCTGTCGAGATGTTTTTCCTTTATATTTACCCTTTGCTGCGTTAAGAGTATATCGTATGCTTAATGCGATTGAACGGGATCCCCCCTTGATGTCAGAAGAATAATCGACAGTATTGGTGAAAGTGTCAAATTTCTGTCTCCATGTATTGAATATATCATTAGCCGAGAGTGTGAAAGCCCAGCTTTTCCAAGTTTTGTTCAAGGTCACTGATGCCTGCCACGAACCACGGCTATAAATCACATCTTGATTGCCGGTCCCTATACCGAACAGATTTAAATAAGCATAGAAACTGCCGGGAATGTCGAACCGGTTGTTGAGCGACAGAGTATAGAGCGGTTTATCGTATTTTCTTACAGGTGAGCCATACTTCAAATCCTGAACATAGAACACGCCCTGTATGGTGGGATGCCAAAAGCCGAAATCAAGTTGTTGGACAGCTACAAGCTGGAATGAGTTATAATCTGGCAGATTGACAGGTTGTACAACATTAATGCGATCGGTGTTGTCATAGCGATATATTGAAGTCACATTCCGTTTGTTCATTGTGAATGAGCTTTGAAGGATAAATTTCTTATAATAAAGGTTCAATCCTATTTTGTGGCGGAGAGTTGAACGAAGTTCAGGATTGCCTGTTTCCCAAAGGGTTGGAGTAACATAAACGTATGTGTTGTCAAGAGATTGGTATCCCGGACGAGACACGGATGCTCTGTAAAACAAACTCATACGAATAGATGAATTAAAGGATATGCCCAGATTAGGCAACAAGTCTGTATATGATTTTGATAAATCTTCACGAAGAACGTTGTTTTGTCTGAAATCTGTATTGGTTGATTCAAGTCTAAGTCCACCATACATATTCCATATGTTGTTGGGTGTCCAGTTAAAACTGACAAATCCTGCATAGAGATTTTGTTTTACATTGTCTGTTTCCGGAGTAATAAAATCCAGATTCCCAGTGGAAGCCCCCAAATAATCCTGATTATTACGTGTATATGAGATTTCCGAACCTGCCTCTATCTCCACCTTGCTGATTTTTCTTGACAGTACAATTTTTCCTGACCATAAAGAGGCTTTGCTTACATTCGAATTGTAGACCATATTGGTAGAATTGTTCTCATCTACACCCGAGTTGGAAGTACGATAGGATTTCACATAATCGGCGTCTATACGCAACCAGATACTGACAGGCAGTGCAAAACTGCCGAAAGTATTGACATGGTGCATGGAACTTTGATTATACAAGTCACTTATTGATGCTATTACATCTTCGGTTCCTTGATAATCTATTACAGATTTTGCATTGCCGCTATAATGACTCTTAGGAGTGCGCTGAAACGTGTATTTTGCACCAATAGAGTTGGTTCCAAAATCGTAGTTTAGCCCAGCGTCTGCCATGAGGGACTGGCTTTTGCTTTTGGCTTTGGAATAAGTATCAGAACGATATTTTGATTCAGGGTTACTCTCTGAATAAAAACATTCAATATAATGTCTATCCTGTTTGAAGCCAGAAAAGCCGTATGATAAATCTCCCAAGACAGTAAGTCCGCTTTTTGTATGGTAATTCAGTGACACATCGACAGATTCTGACCATTCTTCACTTGCCGACACATTACCTGCTGCGACAGCATGGAATCCCTCATTAAGTTTTTTTGTACGTATGAGAATGACAGATGACACATTGGCACCATATTTTGATGAAGGGTTGGTAATAATCTCAACATTGGATATATCGTTGGCGGAAAGTGAAGACAACTCACTTGTTGAACGCACAAGCCTGTTGTTGATATAGACAACGGGCGTTCCATGTCCAAGGACAGATATCCCACCGCCAGACGTGTCAATCATCGGCAGGTACTTGATCGCCTCCATGGCATTGCCAAGTTTTGCAATAGGATTCCCTGCCATTGAGATTTGCAAGCCTCTCGGCGTTCCCTTGACATATTTCTTACTTCCCCGAACCACGACTTCTGCAAGTTTATTGGTGCTTTCAATATAAATCATGGTATCACACGGAAGGACTACATCTGTGTTTTTGCATCCTACTGAGGATATGGAAAGAAACATCCCCTCTTTTAATGTGGTGTCGAAGCCAAACAGACCGTTCAAATCCGTAAGGGTTGATCCAATCATGACGGAGTCGGGCTGCATGAGTCTCACTGTTGCGAAACTTACCGGAATGGAATCTTCTAAGGTTAAAACTCGTGATCTGATATTATAGTTCTGATTCTGAGCGAACATAACGATATTCGAGAATAAAACTATTGAGAAAATAATATGCTTTTTCATTTTTAAATACTATTTATGCACTCCATCGGCTAAACCTTGGAGCAGGTTCCCGTTTTTATTTGCGTATCATGACGGACTACCAGCCTATGGTGAACCATCAACCACCGACATGATGCACCGTTCAAATCCATGGAAGCATCCGTGAAATGGGCTTGATGACGCACATTCCATGCTCACAGTCGTGTGCTATTTCACGAAGAGCGTACCCCGGTATTGCATGTCGACGAAGTCTTCGCCATACGAGAGGTACAGGTAAGTGATGACAAGCTGTGTCTGTTTGCCGGTGGCAGTTATGCAGAACTTATCTTTGCCATTGACCTTTCGTTCAATCTCAGCCAAACTCATTTGGTAGTGGTCAGTCAATGTTTTCCCATTCAGTTGATATTTCATGGTCACAAGTAGCTTGTCGCCCTCAACTTTAGCGCCTTTTTGCTGAGTATATTGATCGATGTTCTGAAAATAACGGTAACCTGGCGGAATGGGTAATGGAATGTTTTCTTCGCGATCGTCGCTGATGAGTCTGTTTTCGGGTATGGATGTTGAAGAGGTACCTGCCATTGACTGTCTGTACATCTCTTCTACTTGATAGTCGGCGAGGAGATACCTGGGGTTGATGATGTCTTCAATGGTCTGTCTGCCGTATGTTCTGTTCAGGTAGTTCAGCTTACCCGCAAAGCTTTTCGCCTGTTGGTATCCTACCTGTTTCAATAAAGTTGTGTATGTTTTACTGCTTATCGGAAACTTGGTCATGTTGTGCTTGGCCAACAATTCGCGTACCTGTTTTTGCAAACGGTTGTGGGTATAACTTGATAGATTTACCGGAAATACCGACACCAGCAACAGAATGGCGACAAAACTCCATGCCACCCACATCACCTTGCGCGACCGGCAGACGATGAGACCTATGCAGACAGCGTAGCACCAAAGGTTGAACAATAGCAGGTACAGACGCTGTATGGTTACGCCATAGTCGGAAAAACGGCGGCCAATGCCTATCGACATCAGCACCAGCAACGGCAAAACGATGATTGGAAGGTAGCGAACCGCCAAACGGTCTACCGGCTTTACATGGTCTTGCTGGTGGATAGGGTAGAGTAAGAACAGAATAATGACGGTGAGCAACATGAGCACCGAAACCAATGTAGACACCCATCCGTTGGGCAATTCCCAGGTAACGAGTATCTTTGCAGCGTAGAGATAAAGCGTGATGACGTAGGCTAAGTGCAGCGGAATGAGCAGGTAATGGATGATGCCGTTGCCAAACTTATGTTGCAGCCAGTTGTATTGACTGTATTTTTGTTCGTCTTTTGGCAACTGGAACATGAATAACAGTGGGGCCACCAGCGTGAAACACACGATAGCCGTGTCGGCATAGAGGGTTTCCTCTATGTCCATGTTAAACAGATACTTGAACGATTGTATCAGCAACAAGATACCCAAGAAGAGAACAAGGGATGTGCCGGCGGCGATAATGCCGCTTCCCATAAGCCTGATGAGGAAATTAATGGCTGGACGGTCGTTCGTTTGTTGCGTAAAAGGCAGTGTGAACCAGCCCACGAGCATAGCGCCTACGCATGTTCCGGCGGCGATACTTTGCCCAATGGATAGTTCGTATTCGGTGGCCCAATAGATGCACAGGGCCAGCCAAAGGGCATGTAGGCCACCTTGCCATCCCCATGCTTCGAGCCGTTTACGCATGTCTTCCGTCCACAGGTGGAGTGTCAACGACAGAATGGTGGCCGTGAGTGGATAGAACATGAGGAAGAATTCGAATCCTTTCATCTCTCCGCCATTGCTCAAATCGTGATTGAGGTATATCAGCGACAGGCATGAGGCGATGGTGAAAAACAGGGTCAGCGGAAATCTCCGCACAATGCTTTGCAGGCCTTCTTTCCAGTGTTGGAATGCGTCTTTAGACATGAAATGTGCCATTGCTCGTCTTGGGTTTGATTAATATCGCAAATCTACAATAAAATATAAGTTATGCCAAGTGTCTTTTGATAAAAATGATTAATTTTGTCATCCTAACGTTTTTTCCCGCTTCCTCTTCATCGCAGTTCCTGTGATGTTGATGGGGTGGAAAGGCAGAATCAATAGCTTATGCAGTTCAGAACCATCGTCAAGGTAGACCAACCCTCGTTTCAAATCCCGCCATTCGAGCGCATGCTCTTTGTCGGTTCATGCTTTGCTGACAGCATGGGGCAGCGGTTTGTCGAAGATAAGTTTCGCGTCACCGTCAATCCTTACGGCGTGATGTACAATCCGGCCAGCATTCTGCATACGGTAGAGTGCACCGATGTGAACCCCAACGTGGCCGTGTTTACCCTGGGTACCAACCATGTGTACATCTTGAAAGAGACGGGCGAGATAGTAGACAACTGCCAAAAGCGTCCGCAACGCTTGTTTCGTGAAGCAGAATTGAGCGTGGAGGAGTGTGTGGCCTATCTGTCTCAAGCGGTAGAATGTTTGTTGAAGCGCAATGACAAGGTGCACGTCATCCTCACCGTCAGTCCCATTCGTTATGCCAAGTACGGTTTTCATGGCAGTCAGCTGTCCAAGGCCACGCTGCTTTTGGCTACTCGCCAGTTGGAAGAACGTTATCCAGGCGTGGTGACCTATTTCCCCGCTTACGAGATTGTGAACGACGAGTTGCGCGATTATCGGTTTTACAAAGAAGACATGTTACATCCGTCCGAACAAGCCGTGGCATATATCTGGGAGCGTTTTTCGGATGCCTTTTTCAGTCAGGAGGCCAAACTTTTCTTGGCCGATTGGCATCCTGTGAAGGCCGCCTTGGCGCATCGTCCGTTCCATCCGGATGACGATGCTTACCAATCGTTTATCCGTCAGACGCAAGAGCGCATCAAGGAGTTAGAAAACAAATGGGGTGTAAACTTGACGGATTAAGTGTAATGTGCTGCCTTCTGTCCCTCATGATTCGTTCCTAGTCTTGAGGTATGAAGAATTTGTCAGTGTTTTCTTGTTCCCATTGCAGCAGCCACCGCTTCCTGTCCAGGCCTCCCGCATAGCCCGTGAGGCTTCCGTTGGTGCCGATAACCCGATGACAGGGAATGATGATGGAGATGGGATTGCGCCCAACGGCACCGCCCACCGCCTGGCTCGACATGCTTTTCGCGCCGTGCTGCCTGGCCCACTGCCTGGCAATGTCTTTGTAAGTGGTGGTTTCTCCATACGGAATGGTCAACAATAACTGCCACACAGTCCTGCGAAACGGCGTGTCGTTCAGCAGAATCGGGGGTGTGAAGGTGGGGCGTTTGCCCTGAAAATAAACGTCTAACCAAGTGCGGGCCTCGTCAAAAATGGGGAGCGCATGATGTGAAGGTTGGTCACATAGCGTGTCGCCGAAGTGTTTTTGTCCTTCAAACCACAATCCTGTAAGCTGCTTGCCATTGCTGCCCATGGTGATGATTCCTAAGGGAGAGGCGTATGTGTCGATATATTGTTCCATTCCAAAAATGCTTGGTTGCTGTACAAAGATAACGAAAAAGATGAAATCATCGGCCGTTAACCATGCCAAATGTTTGTGAGCAAGAGCATGTTGAAGCCATCGTCTACATTCGTTCTGCTTTGGTGTTTACTTTGCGTTTATTTATCTGTCTCTGTCTGTTATGCTGTCTTTAGATATTCAGCTTTTCATCTTCTTTTGTAATAAATCACACCCTTTGTCCGTTTATATAGAAAAAATAAGCATCATGAAGAAGTTATTGCTGTCTATGGCCCTGCTGATGGCCTGCACATTTACCATGGCTCAACGCAGTGTTGGGACGTGGTCATTGATTCCTAAGGTTGGGGTAAACTTGGCAAACATCTCAAACATGGACGTTGTCATTGGTGGTTTGTACCCTGATGGGCAGCAGAATGGAGTTGAGCAGAAATCAAAATACCGCGAAGGATTTATCGGCGGACTGGACGTACAGTACCAAGCGATGAATCAGGTGGCATTCTCTGCCGGTGTGTTCTATTCGGTTCAGGGAATGCGTTTTCCGCCATCAGAAACGATTGACAAGGAAAAAGTACACTATACGTCTGAGGATGTTCAGTGGAAATACGATTATCTTACGCTTCCCTTGATGGCTCATGTGGCGGTTCTTCCTGGTCTTTCGTTCAATGCTGGCGTGCAGATGGGCTACCTCTTGTCGGCAAAAGGTAGGGCTACGTTGTCGCAATTTACGGTTGACAAGGAAGGAAAAGTGCATTATCAGACTGGCGAGAAGGGGAATTTGCTGTATGCCTACACCGAAAAATATGACAACCTGTCCTACTCAAAGCGCTTCGACGTTTCCATTCCTGTTGGCTTTTCGTTGGAGTACAGCCATGTGGTGCTGGATGCAAGATACAACTTCGGCCTGACCAAGATGAACAAATATACCCAAGATAGAATGAAAAACAAGGTGTTCACCTTCACGGTTGGTTATGTGTTTGACCTCTGGTAGTTAAACCCCACTAAGAGTAAAATTACGCTCTCCATTATCCTCTAAATTGTAAACTGAAAAGGTTTTTTTGGGTGGTGCTCATCAGTTGTTTTTCAATAACATAGAGTTTGGGTGCTAAAGTCATAGAGTTTGGGCGCTAAAGTCATTGAGTTTGGACGCTAAAGTCATTGAGTTTAGCTATGCTTCTCATGCTCCTGAAAATCAATCATTTACGATTGCGTGTTTTTGGAAAAATCCTTTTTCGGTAATAAACGTGGTGCTATAAATTTCCGTTTATTTGTTCTCTTTTACACACATATCGTATCTTTTACGTAATTTTGTGCGCTCAAACGGACAAAAACACTTCTAAAATGACGATTCAATGCAGATGATGAAAAGTATATTCCGTGGTGTGGGACAAGTCATGTTTCAAGGTAATGCGCTGTCGGGCGCACTGATGCTTGCAGGTATTGCTTGCAACTCCCTCCTCATGTGTTTGTTTGCCTTGGCTGGAAGTGCCATTGGCACATGTACGGCTGTTGCCCTTCGATATGACGGAGAGCGCATTCGTGACGGCCTTTATGGTTTTAATGCTGCGCTGGTAGGCATCGCCGTACCCTGTTTCATGCCCATCCATGTAGGTTCTGTATTGCTCATGGTGGTGGCATGTGCGCTGTCTGCGCTGGTGACGCGAATGTTCGAGCGGCAACGGTTTGTCCCTGCGCTCACCGCACCCTTCGTACTCATCACTTGGGCGATGCTGCTGCTGGGTCACGTTTTTCCCCAGTTGCAGCTGCCAGCAATGACAGCTGCCGATACTACGGAAAGTTTCTCGCTGATTAGAGCCGCCTCACTGAGCTTTGGACAAATCATGCTTCAGGGCAACAACCTGCTCACTGGCTTGTTGTTTCTTCTTGCCATTTGTGTCAATTCGCGCAAGATGGGCGTGGAATCGCTTGTGGCCTGTGCGCTGTGTCTCGCCGTGGTTTGTGTGCCGTTTGTCAGTACCACCTCGGTGAACAACGGCATGTATGGCTACAATGCCATTCTTGCGGTTTTGGCAGTTGCCAATATTCTTGACATTGGCACATGGACTTACGTCAAGGCATTGATAGCCCTGATACTATCGTTGCTAATGCAGTATGCAGGTTTGCACATGGGGCTTGTCACGCTCACCGCACCTTTCGTGTTGTCGGTGTGGTTAGTGGCTTTGTATCAGACTTTTGTAGTTAAAATCAAACAAGATTAAAAAAATGAAAATTAAAAGATGGTTAAGTCCCACCTTATGGGGCATTGTGCTTGCTTCGATGGTGAGCATTCCCACCTTGGGCAAGATAGTAACAGTGGACAAGTCGATAAGTATTGCCCGCAAATATGTCAATGTGAGCCTTTCGGAACGCCATGCTACGAGAGCTTCGCATGGTACACCACCTTATTATATTTATAACGACCGTCATGGGCGGGGCTTTGTGGTGGTGGCAGGCGATGATGACATGGGACAAGTGTTGGGCTACTCGCACACAGGAACGCTCGACACGTTGCGTGCAAGCGAGGAGCTTAAATTCCTGCTGAGCGCCTACCGTGACGCCTTTCACCAATTGCAAAGGCAACCTGGCACAAGAGCTACCGTTACCACTACGCCTCCCAACCGAAAGGAGGTGGCTCCGTTGCTCACAACGGCATGGAATCAAGACGACCCTTACAGTCGTCTTACGGGGTACAAATACACAGGATGCGTGGCTACGGCAGTGGCGCAAATCATGTATTATCATCGCTGGCCAGAGCGGGGAGAGGGTAGCTACTCGTATGTAGTGCGCTCTGACAACCGCATGATGAGTGTGGACTTCAGTCAGTCGGTATACCCATGGGACAAGATGTTGCCCAGATACAACACACGCACGGCACTTGACAATGCGGAGGCTTGCGACGCCGTGGCACTGCTCATGCGTGATGTGGGCGTGTCGGTGAACATGCAATACAGTCCCACATCCAGTGGTGCACAAACCTTCATGGCAGCCAAGGCACTGAAAACGTACTTCAATTATTCCACTTCCATGCTCAACAAGTCTGATGAGGGCGCAGCTGCTTTCACCCAGATATTGCGCAAGGAGATAGAAAACGGCTTTCCCGTGTATATCAGCGGCAGCGTGAAGTCGGGCGGTAGCGGACACGCATGGGTGGTAGACGGTGTAGATAAGGACAACCTGTTTCACATGAACTTTGGTTGGGGAGGCGGTGGCGACGGCTACTTCTCCGTCACTGCACTGAACCTTGCCTCCACAGGACAGGAGTTTGGCGGCAAGCCTCTCTCCTTTAACAAGCAGGTGCAGATAGTTTTGGTGCATCCCAACAAACCGGGAAGCGCACCCATTGATGACGAACTTGCTGATGATGCCCCCAACTTGTGTTTCAACTCGGAGGGCAATATGACCGTAGTTGGCAGCATGCCCACTAACAAACGGCAACCCATGACGGTTAGCTATCACCACTTTAAGAACCAAGCCGACGGAACGTTTGCCGGAGATGTTGGCTTGGGCGTGTACAATGAGCAGGGCAAACAAGTTAAAGTGGTGCCATCGGCATGGCACGACAAAGGCGGATACACCGCAGAACGCGGCAAATATAACGGTGGCGTGCTGCAATCGGGACAGCTGATTGACGATGCATGCACGTTTACGATGAATCTTGAAGACCTTGCCGATGGAATCTACTATTTGCAAGCTGTATGCGCCAGCCTCAAGGATAAGGACACCTATGGAGCATGGTGTAAGATGAAAACGGCACCACGCATAGCCTTTCAGGTGCAAGGCAACGGCGTGCGCCTATTTGAGAAACCCGATGACAAGGTACCTTTCGCATTGGCATCACACCCCTATACGCTCAAACCGTGTACTGCCGGGAACAAAGCCACGCTGTGCTTGACGATACGCAAACTCACGGGTAGGCCTTTCGATGGTACGGTGAGGGTATCGCTCGTGGATGATGACACTCATGTGGTTGCTTCAGGACAAACCGCAGAGGTGGTGGACTTTGAGATGTTTGCCGAGACCGAGGTGAGGGTGGACATACACTTGCCCGACAATCTGCAGTCCAAGGAATACAAACTGAAGGTAGAAGTACTTAAACAATATGATGCCGACAATATCGCCACGGTGAGTATGGTGCATGGCAACGAGCCGTCTACGTTGCAAGTGGAGGCAGCTAAGCCCAGCGACAAGCTTTTCGTACAACTTTTGGGCATGGTGCAAGACAACAGTGGATTTTCCATATCTCCCACGAACGTTGACCTCAGTGGCAATCCATTGCTAAAGATAGGAGTGGTGATGACGCTCGCACCTCAAGCCACCTACAACGGCAAATTGACGCTTTGCTTGATTGATATGAAAACTCACCGACGCATAGCCTTGGGAGGTAGTGCCCAAAAGCAATGTAACTTGTCGGGTGGAGGAGATGATGAAATCTTTGTTACAGGATGGTTGAGAAACAAGGACAGCTTGCCCGTCATCAACAATCGTATCTATAGATTGGCGTTGATGGGCATGGTAGACGGTGTGGAGTGTGATTTGTGGAACGAGAACTGCGCTCCCTATGAAGTGTCGTTTACGAACAGTATTTACAATGTTTATCCAGGTGAGACCACGCATATAGACACAACACAAGGCTCGCTACGCATGATGCGAGGTGGTAACTGGATTGACGTGCAGGGCGAGGACTTGGCACATGTGCAGGTGTTCGCACTCGATGGAACCCTGATTGCCGCCTCTGATGCCCACGGTCAACATTCCGTGAGGTTGCACGTTCCTGCCACGCAAGTGGTTGTTGTGCGAGTGAAAACCCTTCATGGCAGCACCTTGACGAAGAAGTTAAGATAAAACGTAAGCCTCCATTACTAACTGCTAACAAAGGAATCGCATTTTGTTATGAAGAGGCCTTCAAAAAGAAAACTCCAATAAGTTGTAGCTGACTTATTGGGGTTTTTCTTATTGACAGGACGTTCTAAAAGATATATCCAACGCCTATCATCAAGCGGGAAAAATCCTTTTGTGTAATGCTGTATTGAGCTGATATGTTGAAATGTTTGATGATATTAACTCCTACTTGAGGTGAGAATATGGCATGGTATTTTCTGGCGTATAGCTCATTTTGCAGGCTAATTTTTTGAGTTAGGTGTTCAATAGCTCAAATTGCAGGCTGGCTTTATTCAGAATATTCAAAGAGTTTATATACCTTTGCCATGCAGTCTGAAGCATAATGGGGCTCTGCTGGGGAGCAACTCCATGAGGAATAGGATTGTATAAAACGACAAGTATGAGCAGGATCCACTATGGGTGTGGTTCCTGCTTTTTCATACTTTGAGTTTCTATCAATGCCAAGAAAAACCCATTGATGAACCTTTTGCGGTTCTCTTGTGTAAGTCCGCTATGATTGTTCAAGTTTTTCTTCAGGTCAGTGAATGTTCCCTCAATCTTGTTGTTAGTATTGGGCATTCCCCAGCATTCCTCCCGCTGGCAGGTAAAGAGATAAGGCGAGTAGAAATCAAGGCTGTTCATGGCTGACCTCAACCGTCGGTGCGTATAATGCAGCCTGCCGTCCTTGTGCAGGCTGCGGTGTTCTATCGTACCCTTCCACTTTTCCTTCCATGCTTGATATTCGCTCCTGAAATCAGCCTCGTGGATTCGATGCAGCCTGTCCACAAGAGCCTTTAAATCCCGGCTGGCCAGCATTCTCGGATTCTGCGTAAGATACCTTCTGACAATCTGCTTCATGTGGAACTGGCACATCTGTACATGATACTCGGAGAAAGACTTGAAGAGGCTCTTTTTCCCGTCAATGATTAGACCGCGTATGACATATCCACGCTTCTCAATACTGACGACCGCATCTTCATAGTCCTTCACCGTCTCGCTCTTTACAAAGGACAGATAGAGAGGCTTTCCGTTCTCCGTATCCAATGCGAGCAGCACACCGAAGTTTCGACCCCAATACGTTACGTCCAGATGGACAAAACCACTTCCGTTTAGTGGAGGTTGCACCCACTCACACTTGATGTCATGCAACCTACGCTTGACCGTAGAGAGGCTTATCCTGAAGCGTACCGATAGTTCGTTGATCGTCTGCTTCTGTTGTTGATAAGCAGTCCACAATTCATCATCGCTCACTTGGAAACCGGAGCGAAACTGATAGCCGCAATCCTGACATTTATACAGTTGTACACCTTTGCGAACACCATTCTTTTTCGTATGCGTACTGCCACACACACGACATCTCATTTTGAACATACTAACTTTGAATTTTGAGGCAACTTAAATGCCCATAAAGTTAGTGTACATCGGAAAGATACCTATGTCTCAGCCTGCAAAATGAGCTATTGAGCAATTTGAATCGTCAATTTAGTGCTGAAGGTATCTTGAATGGGCGAAACATGTGTATATATCGAATGGCATGACACTTTTCAGCCTGCAAAATGAGCTATAGGTCTATTTTCTTCCTTCATTAAAAACACCTCTATTCATATTATCAATCGTAACGCCAACACCCGCTCCCGTATAGAATTCTACCTGTGATGACAATGGGAAATTATAATTCAGGGCAGGCAAAATCACAATAGACCTTCCATTGAAAGGTGAATTGGTATATTCGTTCATCACTACCGTGTAGCTCTCATAGCTGACTTTAAGTTTAGCACTAAGTGGGTTGTTATGAAAATTATATGTTCCATTAATATAAAAACCAATGTGGTTTTCTTTGTTCCCATCTTTTACCAATCCTATCGGATAGTTAATACCGGTTTCTACTTGAAATGTTTTCTTTTGGGCAAATGCCACAAAAGACAAGCTAAGCATTAATAAAAACGTAAAAAAAGTTTTCATATAAAATTATTTTTTAGAGATTTTCAAACCATCCCAATTTCAATTTATGTTATCTGCCAAGATAACTAAATTATCTTTCGTTCGTTTTACAGGCAGACTTCTCAGGCCTGACATTAAGTCAGAAAGAGATTTATAGGAAAGAGGCTATTTTATAATGTTGTAGGAAATTATTCTGGATAAACAAGGTTCTTGTCTTCAATATTCAGCAATACTTCTTCA
This sequence comes from Hoylesella buccalis ATCC 35310, assembly GCF_025151385.1. NCBI lineage: Bacteria > Pseudomonadati > Bacteroidota > Bacteroidia > Bacteroidales > Prevotellaceae > Hoylesella > Hoylesella buccalis. Next base: position 353,134 of record NZ_CP102287.1, read on the forward strand.
AGGAATTTGCGTGATTCAAGTTTCGCCATGGGTAGGTCGTGCAACAGGTAGTTGCCACAATCCTTGGGTTGTGCGCCGGGAATCTCGCCCTCATAGTTGGCAATGAAGCTGAAGGTGCGTATCATCAAGTCGACAATGTCGCTGCTTTTCAGGTCGCCATGTATAATAAGGTAGTTGCCGGTGAGGCATCCCATGGGTCCCCAGTAAACGATTTTGTCTTTCCACTGAGCGTCATTGCGCAGATAGGTGGCGGCCAAATGCTCGATGGTGTGCAAGGCGCCGATGTGTAACACGGGTTCACGGTTGGGCTCTTTCATGCGGATGTCGAAAGTAGTGATGACTTCAGAGCCGACAACGTCTTGCCTACTTACATAAATACCACGCAACAATTTGTTGTGGTTGATGGTGAATGAGGGAATCTTGTTCATTTTTAAGTTGATGAGTTTGTGAGTTTTTTAGTTAATGAGTTGTTAGTTGACGAGTTTTTAGTTGACAAGTTTACGAGTTGATGGCTTTTCTTTATTCATGTGTTTTATCGTTGATTCGTCAACAGAGAAAGCTATCAACTCGTGAACTTGTCAACTCGTAAACTTGTAAACTATCCCACTATCTGTATAAACTCTTTAGTGACATGGAACGAATTGTTGGCCAATCGTTCCCAAAAATCATAATACTGTGCCGCATTCGTATCCTTTAAAGGAACATCACTGATTACGCGGAAGGAGATGAACGGCGTGTGATAAAGGTAACAGGTTTGGGCAATGGCACAACTTTCCATGTCAACAGCCATGGCTGTGGGAAAAGAGGAAAGTATTTGTTGCATCTTCTCTTTGCTGTCAACAAACCAATCGCCACTCACAATGAGACCGCTGCGAATATTAGTTCCGCAGTCGATGGCGCACGCCTTACGCACCAATTCGGCAGGAGAGGCGTAGCTTGCGGGCATTCCCATGATTTGACCTGCCTCGCACTCTTTGCCACAATAAGCGTCGTGGTAACAACATTGTGTGCTTACAACCACGTCGGTAGGACTTAATGACGCATCTGCACCACCCGCACATCCAGATGATATCACTAAGTTGGGATGATGATGGTTTATCAATTCCACCGCACCAATGACAGCATTTACCTTTCCAATGCCACATTGTTGCATCACGATTTCGTGTTGTCCAATGCGTCCCGTGATGACAGACAGATGCCGATACTGTTGTGTCTGCATGTCTTCGAGCAAGGATTTGAGTTGCGTGAACTCTTTCTCCATGGCCACAATGATACCTATTTTCATGACTGTTGTTTGCTATTTGGCTGCAAAGGTAGCAAAAAATGGTTGCACAGGCAGGTGTAAACGGTAAAGTTTTGCTATCTTTGTGCCTAAATCTTAACATAAAACAGCTATTCATGGAAGCTTTGAAGAAATATGGGTTGGATGTCGCCGCCATTGTCTTGTTCGTCTTGATTTCATTCGCTTACTTCGTTCCAGCCAGTCTGGAAGGGCGTATTCTGTTCCAGCATGATGCTTCAGCAGGAAAGGGGCTTGGGCATGAACAAACAGAATATTATGAAAGAACAGGTGAACGAACCCGATGGACCAATTCAGTGTTCGGAGGTATGCCCACCTATCAAACGGCTCCGTCGTACAAAAGTACCGACACATTGAGCAAGGTGATGAACGCTTACCACCTGTGGTTGCCCGAAAATGTGTGGTATGTGTTTGCCTATTTGCTGGGCTTCTACATCCTGTTGCGTGCTTTTGATTTCCGCAAGGAGTTGGCTGTTTTGGGTTCTGTCATCTGGGCTTTCTCCAGTTATTTCTTCATTATCATTGCTGCCGGACACATTTGGAAAGTGATGGCCTTGGCCTATCTGCCACCAATGATAGCTGGCATTGTGCTTAGTTATAGGGGAAAATATCTCTGGGGATTCATCCTGACGGCCTTGTTTACCGCCTTTGAGGTGAAGGCCAATCATGTGCAGATGACCTATTATTATCTGTTCATCATCCTCTTCATGGTTATCGCTTTCTTGGTTCAGGCTGTGAAAGACAAGCAGTTGGCACGGTTTGGTAAGGCAACAGCCGTGTGTATCGCCGCCGCTGCCATCGGTATCTGCATCAACCTGAGCAACCTGTATCATACATGGGAATACAGTCAAGAGTCGATGCGTGGCAAAAGCGAGCTGGTGAAGCCCAACTCGGCCAACCAAACCAATAGTGGCTTGGAGCGCGACTACATCACCCAGTGGAGTTATGGCATTGGTGAAACATGGACGCTGCTTATACCTAATGCTAAAGGTGGTGCGTCTGTTCCGCTCTCAATGAACGAAACCGCCATGAAAAAGGCTGATCCACAGTTCATGGAAATCTATCAACAGATAGGCCAATATTGGGGTGAACAACCCGGAACCAGCGGTCCTGTGTATGTTGGCGCATTCGTCATGATGCTCTTCATCTTGGGATTGTTCATCGTGAAAGGGCCTATGAAGTGGGCTTTGTTGGCAGCTACCATCCTGTCTGTCATGCTGTCGTGGGGTAAAAACTTCATGCCGCTTACCAATTTCTTCATCGATTACGTGCCCATGTACGCCAAATTCCGAACCGTGGCGTCGATATTGGTTATCGCAGAGTTTACTATTCCGCTGTTGGCCGTGATGGCATTGAAGAAAATCATTGACGAACCCGAACTATTGAACAAACGCTTGAAATATGTATATGTCAGCTTTGGCCTCACTGCTGGGTTCTGCTTGTTGTTTGCCCTGATGCCAACAGTGTTCTTCTCCGACTATATTTCCACTGCAGAGATGGAGGCTATGAAGAATATTCCTTCCGAATATCAGGGTGCGCTGTTGACAAATCTTCGTGCCATGCGGCAAGCTATCTTCACAACTGACTGCTGGCGATCGTTTGTGATTATCCTCATTGGTACCCTATTTTTACTGCTTTACAGGGCAAGAAAAATACGAACAGCGTGGCTCATCGGTGGTCTTACCCTGTTGTGCTTGGTAGATATGTGGGCTGTCAACAAGCGTTATTTGTACGATAGCATGTTTGTTGAGAAGAGTGTGCGCGAAAATCCTATCGAAATGACACCCACCGACAAGCAAATCCTACAGACCAAAGAACTCGACTATCGTGTGTTGAATCTCTCAACGAGTACGTTTAACGAGAACGAAACCAGTTATTTCCACAAGAGCATTGGTGGCTATCATCCAGCTAAGTTGCGCCGTTATCAGGAAATGATAGAGGCTTATATCGCTCCTGAAATGCAAAACCTGATGAAAGGGATTATGGATGCTCAGGGCGACATGACGCAATTGAATGGCGATAGCATTTCGCCTGTGCTGAATATGCTGAACACTAAGTTCTTTATCATGCCATTGCAGGGCGGACAAACCGTTCCGCTTAAAAATCCATACGCCTTTGGTAATGCGTGGTTTGTTGATAAATTGACGTATGTGGATAATGCCAATCAGGAAATAGAACGCATCGGAAAGATGAATCTTCGTACTGAGGCTGTGGCTGATAAGAAGTTCAGACAACAACTTGGTGAGGCCGTTGCGCAAGACCATTCATCGGTAGTAACGCTACAGAAGTATGAACCCAATCAACTAACCTATCAGGTAGAGTCGAGCAAAGGTGGCGTGGTGGTGTTCTCTGAGATTTATTATCCGGAATGGACGGCCACGGTTGATGGCGAGGAAGTACCGGTTGGTCGGGTTAATTACATACTTCGTGCCATCCAGGTGAAACCCGGTAAGCATACGGTGATATTGAGTTTCTTCCCTAAATCGGTCAATCGCACGGAAACCATCGCGTATATTTCCTTTGCTTTGTTGGTGGTACTGATTATCTTAGTATGCTTCAATGAGTTTCGTAAGCGCAATCAGAAGGAAGAAAAGCAAGCGTGATTGTGCTGTTAAGAAGCGCAGCGTTGAAGGAGGATGAAATAACTTTGCGACTAAATTTAACGAGATATTCATGGTATCAGTAGAAGGTTTGAAGGTAGAATTTGGTGTGAAACCCTTGTTCCGCGACGTGAGTTTTGTCATTAATGAGCGTGATAGAATCGCATTGGTGGGCAAGAACGGGGCTGGTAAATCTACCTTACTCAAGATTCTCAACGGCCAACAGAAACCTACTGCGGGTGTCGTTTCGGTTCCTAATGACACCACCATTGGTTATCTTCCGCAGGTGATGAAGATAGCCGATGACACAACTGTCAAGGAAGAAACGCGAAAGGCTTTTTCTGATAGCATGCGCATGAAGGAACACCTGGAGCACATGCAGAACGAATTGGGCAACCGTACCGACTATGAGAGTGCATCGTACATGGAACTGGTCGAGAAGTTTACGCAGGAACATGATCGCTATTTGATGATGGGCGGTGAGAATTATGAGGCCGAAATGGAGCGGACACTTACCGGACTGGGCTTCACTCAGGAAGATTTTGACCGTCCCACGTCCGAGTTCTCTGGTGGTTGGCGCATGCGAATCGAACTGGCGAAGATTTTGTTGCGTCGCCCTGACGTGCTGTTGCTGGACGAACCAACCAATCATCTCGACATTGAGTCGATACAATGGCTGGAACAATTTCTCGCTCAATCAGCCAAAGCAGTGGTGCTGGTCAGTCACGACCGTGCTTTCATCAATAATGTAACTAACCGTACGATAGAGATTACTTGTGGCCATATCGAAGACTATAAAGTTAAATACGATCAATATGTCGTGTTGCGCGCCGAGCGTAGAGAGCAACAACTGCGCGCCTATGAAAACCAACAAAAAGAAATAGCCGACACAAAAGCCTTCATTGAGCGTTTCCGTTATCAAGCAACCAAGGCCGTTCAGGTGCAACAGCGCATCCGTCAACTGGAAAAGTTAGAACTCATCGAGGTCGATGAGGTTGATAACAAACGCATGCACTTGAAGTTTCCTCCATGCCTTCGAAGTGGCGATTACCCTATTATTTGTGATGAACTTCGTAAAGATTATGGCTCTCATACGGTGTTTAAAGACGTTACTTTCACCCTTAAACGTGGGGAAAAGGTTGCCTTTGTCGGTAAAAATGGCGAAGGTAAATCTACCTTGGTCAAATGTATCATGGGTGAGATTTCGTATACTGGCACCCTGAAGGTGGGTCACAACGTGCAGATAGGCTATTTTGCGCAGAACCAAGCACAGCTGCTGGATGAGGAACTGACGATTTACGAAACGATTGACCGTGTAGCAACGGGTGACATGCGACTGAAAATCAACGACCTGTTGGGTGCGTTTATGTTCGGTGGCGAAACGTCTGAGAAGAAGGTTAAGGTGTTATCGGGTGGCGAACGCAGCCGGTTGGCGATGATACGCTTACTCTTGCAACCCGTCAACCTGCTCATTCTTGACGAGCCTACCAACCATTTGGACATGCCATCAAAAGATGTTTTGAAGGAGGCCATACAGGCTTTCGATGGCACGGTGATATTGGTGAGCCACGACCGCGACTTCCTCGATGGCCTGGTGAGCAAGGTTTACGAGTTCGGTGGCGGCCAGGTGAAAGAACATTTAGGTGGCATCTACGACTTCATCCGCAGTCATGCACAGGCAATGGGTGATGACGCTGACAACCATAGCATCGATTCTCTTTTGCACACAAACGCACAGTCAAGTGCATCACAACCATTGCAAGCTGCTTCAAAAACAGAAAAGAGTGGGGCTGAAGAATATCTCCAGCGGAAGGAACAGCAAAAGAAAGTACGCAAACTAAAACGGAGCATCGAGGAGAGTGAAGCTAAAATTGCTTCCATGGAAAAGCGTATCACCGAACTAAACACCATTCTCTCACAACCAGAAAATGCGTCTAACATGGAGTTGGTTACTGAATATACTTCTATTCAACGAGCATTGGATGCGGAAAACGAACGATGGATGGAGCTTAATGAGAAAATGGAGAAACTTTGAACTTTGAACTTTGAACTTTGAACTTTGTGGTTTGAACTTTGAACTATCAACTTGTTAACTCGTAAACTCGTAAACTTGTAAACTCGTAAACTAAAATACATTAAAACTTATGAAACATTTATTTCCAATCATGATGTTGATGGTGGCACCCTCGATGGGGATGGCACAATCAAAATCGGGACTTGTCGAGGCTAACTTTGACAAGTCTGTCCGCCCAGCCGATGATTTTTACCAGTTTGCCACGGGCGGATGGCAGAAGAAACATCCGCTGCCGGCTGCTTATTCGCGCTTTGGCAGCTTCGACCAGTTGGCCGAAGATAACAACAAGCGAATAAACACCATCTTGGGTGAGTTGCAGAAGAAGACGTATAAGAAAGGTACGATGGAGCAAAAGCTGTCCGACTTCTACAAGCTCGCCATGGATGCCGACCGTCGAAACAAAGAGGGCATCAAACCTGTGAAACCCTTGTTGGATGAGATGGAAGCTGCCAAAACGAAGAAAGATCTGGAACAACTGCAATTGAAGTATGCGGCTCAGGGATATGGCGTCGCTTTCGGTTCTTACTTCGCTGCTGACGAAAAGAATGTGACGATGAACATTCTGAACGTCAGTCAGGGTGGATTGACATTGGGGCAGAAGGACTATTACCTCAACAACGATGCGGCCACCATTGCCATTCGCGACGAATATAAGAAGCACATCGCGCGCATGTTCAGCCTCTATGGATTCGATGAGGCGCAGGCACAGGCAAAGGCGGATGTCATTTTCAAAACCGAAACCGCACTTGCGTTGATTTCAAAGAGCATGACGGAGCTTCGCGACCCACAAGCCAACTACAACAAGATGACCTTGAAAGAGTTCAAGGCCAATTACCCCAACATCAACCTTGAAGGCATGGCTAATGCGGAGGGCGTGAAGAGTGAGTACATCCAGACGATGGTTGTCGGCCAACCGTCATTCTTGGAAGGATATGACAAGCTCTCGGCTGCTGCCACTGCCGACGATTTGCGCGCGTTGATGGAGTGGGATGTCATCATGTCTTCATCAAGCTATCTCACCGATGCAATCCGTGAGGCCAACTTCAACTTCTTCGGTAAGACCATGAGTGGTCGCAAGGAGGATTATCCGCTGTGGAAACGTGCCACCAATCAGGTTGAGGCGCAAATGGGCGAGGCACTCGGCAAGATGTATGTAGACCGTTATTTCCCCGAGAGTTCTAAAAAGAAGATGGAGAACTTGGTGCGCAATCTGCAAATTGCATTGGGCCAACGTATTGATGCACAAACATGGATGAGCGATACAACCAAGGCCGAAGCACATAAGAAGTTGGATAAATTCTATGTCAAAATCGGTTATCCTAACAAGTGGCGCGATTATTCTAAGTTGAATATCGACCCCGCTAAGTCGTTCTATGAGAACGTCATGGCATGCCGCCAGTTCGCACACGAAAATCATATTGCCGAGCGTGCTGGTAAGCCAGTCGACCGTGATGAGTGGTTCATGACACCGCAAACCGTGAACGCCTACTACAATCCCACCACCAACGAGATTTGTTTCCCAGCGGGAATCCTGCAATATCCGTTCTTCGACCCTAAGGCCGATGAGGCCTTCAACTATGGTGCCATAGGCGTGGTGATTGGTCATGAGATGACGCACGGATTCGATGACCAAGGTCGTCAGTACGATGCCAATGGCAATATGAACGATTGGTGGACTGCCAACGATGCGAAAGGCTTCAACGAGCGAGCCGACATGTATGCCGATTTCTTCTCCAATATCAATGTTTTGCCCGACCTCAAGGCCAACGGACGCTTCACGTTGGGTGAGAACTTGGCCGACCATGGCGGATTGCAGGTTAGTTTCCTGGCTTATAAGAACGCCACGGCGAAGAAGCCTTTGAAGACCAAAGACGGATTTACCCCCGATCAACGTTTCTTCCTGGCCTATGCAGGCGTGTGGGGACAGAACATCACCGAGCAGGAAATACGCAACCGCGTGAAGCGTGATCCCCATGCGTTGGGCAAGTGGCGCGTCAATGGCGCACTGCCTCATATCGACGCTTGGTACGAGGCTTTCAACGTGAAAGAAGGCGACAAGCTCTTTATTCCGAAGAAAAACCGCTTGGATTTGTGGTAATTCTTCCAGATTATTGAAATAATCATATCCACTCATTTGAGCATCAACTTCTCAAGTGAGTGGATTTTTTTTTGACAGTCGTTCACAATTTTCTTGAACGCAGGTGATTTACAAGCAACCTGATGCCGAGTGTATTGCAAGGGTATGAAATGCACGGGATTGACAGCCCGTCGTTTCTTTGTAAACCATTGAATATCAGCTAACAATAAAAATATTTATCGATAGCATTGTCCTTGCTCTGCAAACTCATTGACTTTGGACCTCAAACCCATGCAGATTGGAGGCTAAACTCCATGACTTTGATACCCAAACTCCATGACTTTGAAAATGTGGTCAATCTCTCTTATAAAACACTGTCAATGAGAGGTTTATGAAACAGTGTTTTTTTGCGGAAAGGGTGGGGATGCACAGGGGTGCATTCGCCATTCGCCCAATTATTTTTAGAGTGTTTGCCCGGTTGTGTATAGAATGATTAAGTGGGTGTGCGATGGCTGAAAGCTGCTGACGTAGCGAGCATTCAACTTCAATCCGTGTGGGCTTTGAGCACGCGGTGAGGCATGCGTCCATGTCCCAACAAGTTGATGGGGCAGCCGAGGTGTTGCTCCAGCTCAACCATCGACAGCTCTGTGTCGGGATGGTAGTGTACATTGTGGTTGACACAGGCCACGGCCTTCACGTTTTGCAGGATGGAGCCAATGTCGTGGCTCACGATGATGATGGCGCAATCGCGGTTGATGTCGTTGAGCATTTGGTACATCTGTTCTTGGAATTGCCTGTCAATGTAGGTGTTAGGTTCATCCAAAATCAGCACTTCTGGTCGTGCTACGATGGCGCGAGCCAGCAACACACGCTGCAACTGGCCACCACTCAGGGTGCCGATGGCACGCCGGCGCAGTTCGGTGAGCTGCATTCTGGCGAGTGTTTCATCCACCATTTGGTGGTGCTTGGACGTGAATGGGGAGAACAATTTCTTTTGTCCGCTCAGTCCCGACAGCACTACTTCCTGCACCGAGATGGGGAATTTCTTGTCGATGTCGTTGTATTGTGGGAGATAACCCATGCTGATGTGGTCTGAAAGTGTTCCGTTTCGGTAGAACTTGATTTGTCCTTCGCTCGGCTTTTTCAGACCGATGATGAGTTGTACAAGGGTAGTTTTGCCACCACCGTTCGGTCCGATGATGCCCAGAAAGTCGTGATCGTACACGGTGAGGTTCACGTCTTGCAGAACCGTTTTCTGTCCGTACGCCGCGCTGATGTTTTCTAATTGGATGATGGGTGTCATGCGGTTATTTTAGTTTTTTGGCAATACTCACCATTTCTTCACTCCAATTGTGGCTCAAAGGGTTGATGGCTATCGTTTCTGCACCCACCTCTTGGCTGACTATCTTCGTGCTTCTGGTTTCAAACTGCTTCTGCACAAACATCACTTTCACCTTCTTGTCCTTGGCCAACTGGATGGTCTTTTTCAGTTGGGCGGCACTGGGTTCGCGCCCTTCTTCCTCCACTGGAATCTGTAAAAGCTCGTAGTCGCGGGCAAAGTAGGTGAGGGCAGGGTGATCAATGAGGAAGGCCTGCGACTTGTCACGCGTGAGCTGTTCGCGCAGTCGCATGTCGGTAGCCTCAATGGTGTCTATCAAGGCTTCGTAATTTCGCCTGTAGGAGGCGCTGTCTCGTGCATTGATGCTGACCAACGCTTCGTAGATGTTTCGTGCGATTTGCTTTGCGTTGTTGGTGCTCATCCAGGTGTGTGGATCAGTAACGCCGTGTGATGAGTGGGCCAACTCAATGCCTTCAGACGAATCGATGATGATGGTATGTGGCGCGTTTTGGCTCAGTTTTTTCATCCATGTGCGTTCAAAGCCAATGTTTCCCACCTTGATGTACAGGTCGCTTTCGGCCAATTTCACCATTTGTTGGGCGGTTGGTTCGTAGGTTTCGGGGTTTCCGCCCTGGGGAACCATGGTGTTCACAACAAACTTCTCACCAGCAATTTGTTCGGTGAAATAACGAAGTGGCTCTATGGTCACCGTGATTTTTCGTCTCGTGTCTTGCGGGTTGGTGGTGCAAGATGCGAGAATGAGCGTGACCGTGAGCAGCAGAAGGTATTTTTTCATTGAGCGTGTCATGTATGTAATGCTTATAAAATGAGATTCATGCCATAAATGATAAGTAGGTATCTGAATATTTTTCCCAAGGTGAAAGAGAAGAGGGTGACCCAGATGTTGGCTCTTACCAGTCCTAAGACAATGGCTATGGCGCTGCCGATGATGGGCAGAAAAGCGAAGAAACCTATCCAGGCGCCGTACTGGGCCATCAGGCGTTGTGCGCGATCCAGCTTGTCGGGTTTGACATGTAGGTATTTCTCTATCCAGTCTAATCGCCCCAACGTGCCGATGAAATAATTGAACAACGACCCCATGACGTTTCCAATGGTGCCGTACACGACCAGGGGCCAGGGGTTAAGACCAGCTGCCAACAGACCCGCCATGACGGCTTCGCTGCTGAAAGGAAAGACCGATCCGGCCAAAAGCGAGGCCAAGAACATGCCCACATAGCCGTATTGTATCAAGAGATCTATCAATGTATCCATAGTTGATAACCCGTGATGGTCAGCGTGATGATGAACAGCGTGAGGCAAGTAATGCCCGACAGGCGCGAGCCGGTGAACGTGATGTAGTGGCCGATAAGGGATGAAACGCTGATAATGAGTGCAGGTAAGAGGTTGGTTAGGTGCGTGGGTTGCAGGATGATGAATACGATGGTGGCTGTCATCATCAACATGAAGGAAGAGAAAAACAAGCGAATGCGAATCTTATCTTTTGAACTGTTGAGGAGAAAATGCAGCATGCCGATAATGCCCAATGCACAGATAAAGCAGAGCGTCAGCAGGTTCAGCGAGGAAATGCTTTGGAAATCGAAGAGAGGTGCAAAGTCGGTGATGCTGGAAAAGTGATGGATGAGTGTGCCAACATCGTGCCGATAGACGTAATAGCCTCCTACAAACCAATAGGGAGTGATGACAGCCAGCAGCGATGCCCAGAAGGTTCGCCAGCCCATGCCCATGACGTAAAACCGCAAGATAATCCACCAAATGGGGATAAGGAATAGTATTTGGACAAACCAAATACTGGCCACACCGATGAAGAAGAACGCATTGAACACGCTGCTGATGGCCGATTTGTCTTGATAGGCGCGGAACATGAACAAATAAGTGAGGGCAAAACAAAGTTGAACGATGCAGGCATCCAGGTGAACAAACAAGGGTAGGGCAGCGACAGAGAGTACAAGATACGAACAAGACAGCATGCGACTATAGGTTCGTATCAAACTGTGCTGGTTGTTCAGTTCGACCATGGTCAAAGTAGTCATGAGCATCAGTATGAACTGAGGCCACAACTGCTGTTGAAGCAAACCGCCCATGAACCAAATGCCTATCGCATATACCATGGTGATGGGCAGGGCATATCGACTTCCTGCTATTCTGTTTTGTAATCTATGCGTCATGAATCAAACCAAACGACACTGTAAGTGCATTCTCGAGTTAAAGCATCGGTGACGACAGCTGTTCGTACTTGATGGATTGGCCAGCCGATCTTCGTGTGAGCGAGCGTAGACATTTATAGGTCTTTGCCGATGTCTTTTCGGAAATATACGTCTTGAAAATCAATCTTTTTTGCTGCTGCAAAACTCTTATTCAGTGCCTCGTCTTTGTCTTTTCCGTATGAACAAACGGCCAAAACCCTGCCGCCAGCCGTTACAACTCGCCCATCTTTCACCGCCGTTCCGCTGTGAAAGACAATGCTGTCTTTTACCGTTTCGAGTCCTGAGATAGGATATCCCTTGGTATAGGCTTGCGGATAACCGCCGCTGACGAGCATGACGCACACGGCTGCGCGTTCGTCAAAGGTGACAACACGCTTGTCTAAGTTGCCTTCGGCAGTGCCCTCAAACAAATCAACAAGGTCGCTTTCAAGTCTCAGCATTACGCTTTCGGTCTCTGGATCGCCCATTCTACAGTTGTATTCTATCACCATGGGTTCGCCTTTCACATTGATTAAGCCAAAGAAGATAAAACCTTTGTAGTCGATACCTTCTTCAGATAGTCCCTTTATCGTTGGCTGAATGATTCGTTCCTCCACCTTCTTCATCCAGTCCTTATCTGCAAATGGGACGGGTGAGACGCTGCCCATGCCGCCTGTATTCAGCCCTGTATCACCTTCACCAATGCGCTTGTAATCCTTTGCTTCTGGCAAAATTTGATAATGTTTGCCATCGGTTAAGACGAAAACAGAGCACTCTATTCCACTTAGATATTCCTCTATAACGACTCGTGCCGACGCTTTTCCAAACATCCCACCTAACATTTCCTTTAATTCTCGCTGTGCTTCTGCCAGCGTAGGGAGTATTAAAACGCCCTTGCCGGCACATAGTCCGTCGGCTTTCAACACGTATGGAGCCTCTAAAGTCTCCAAGAAGCGAAGTCCTTCATTTAAAGTCTCGCCCGTAAAGGTGTGGTATCGGGCGGTTGGAATGTGGTGGCGTTTCATGAAAGCCTTGGCAAAATCCTTGCTACCTTCCAGTTTTGCCCCTTCTTTCGATGGTCCTATGACAACGGTGTCTTTGGTTCGAGAGTCATTTTTCAACGCATCATAGATGCCATTCACAAGTGGATCTTCGGGTCCAACGACAACCATGTCAATCTTTTGGTTGCAAATAAAATCTTTGATGGCATCGAAATCGTTCACCTGAATGTCGACATTGGTGCCTACTTCACTTGTTCCAGCGTTGCCGGGAGCGATGAACAGTTGGGTTACTCGTTTGCTTTGTGCTATTTTCCAGCCCAAGGCGTGTTCTCTTCCGCCACTACCTAATAATAATATCTTCATGCGTATGTTTCCTTTTTTATTTCAGATAATCTTCAAAGTACTGTGTAATGCGTTCGTGGAGGTGAACACTTTGGTGTCCTCTCATGTTGTGTGGTTCACCCGGATAGACGAAGAAATCGGGTTGAGTGCCTTGTTTGATACACTCAGCGATGAACGACAAGCAGTGTTGCGGCACTACCGTTTTGTCGTTAGTGCCTTGAATAATTTGTAATTTGCCTTTCAAATTCTTGGCTTGTGGTATCAAGGAAGTCTTGGCATAGCCCTCTGGATTGGCTTGTGGTGTGTCCATATAGCGTTCTCCATACATCACTTCGTACCATTTCCAATCAATGACAGGACCGCCAGCAACACCCACTTTGAAGGTTTCGGGATAATTTGTCATCAGCGAAATGGTCATAAAACCGCCGAAACTCCAACCATGTACGCCTATTCTGTTGGCATCGACGTATGGTAAAGTCTTCACATATTCAATGCCCTTCATTTGGTCTTGCATCTCTATCTGACCTAATTGGCGGAATGTTGCTTGTTCAAAATCCCTTCCTCGCCGCTCACTTCCTCTGTTATCGAGTATGAGAAGGATGTATCCCTTCTGTGCCATGTAGGTTTCCCAACTGCGAGAAGCGTAATGCCAACGTGCATCTACGTTGTGTGCATGAGGTCCTCCGTACACATAAAGCACTAAAGGATATTTCTTGTTTTCATCAAAGTTGGCTGGTTTCACCATGCGATAGTACAAGTCGGTCGTGCCGTCAGCAGCTTTGATGGTGCCACATGTAAAGGTTGGCACCTGATATTCTTTCCACGGGTCAGCCGCTTCAAAGTACTGGGTGCGCTTTCCGTTGGCAGTATTGATAATTTCTATGTTGCGTGGAACGGTGGGTTCGCTGTACTTATCTACGATAAATGTACCAGAAGGGGATAATGACGGACTGTGATAGCCACGTCCGTTGTCCAACAATCTACGCTTTCCAGTCTTGACATTTACGGTGTATGTGTTGGTTTGCAGCGCATGCTTTTCGGTAGAAGTATAGACAATCGACTTGTCTTTTGCATTGAATCCTATCACGTCCAACACCACCCATTTGCCTTTGGTAAGCTGCTTGACCAACTTACCATTAGTTTGGTATAGGTACAAATGGTTGTAACCATCACGTTGGCTTTGCATGATGAAGAGGTTGTTGTCCCAAGGCAAGAATGTAATAGGGTGCTGTGGCTCTACATATTTATCGTGCGTCTCTCGGTAAAGTTCAGCGATCTTTTTGCCTGTTTGTGCATCGTAGCTTGCCAACCGACAGTCATTTTGGTCTCTATTCAGTTCAAACATATAGATGTTCTTGCTGTCTGGACTCCATGCAATGTTAGTAAAATATCGGTCAGTGGGGTCACCAGCTTGCAAAGTAACCGTCTTTTTCGTGGTTAAGTCATACACCATCACCGTTACTTTGTGACTTGTCTCGCCTGCCATAGGATATTTGTCTGGCTCGCATTTTGCTATTCTGCCGAAGATGTTTACCTGCGGATAGTCAGCCACCATGCTCTGATCCATGCGATAGAATGCCAATTTCTGTCCATTTGGTGCCCAAAACATACCTTTGTGTATGCCAAACTCGTCACGGTGTACGCTTTGACCATACACGATTTCCCTGCTTCCATCGGTTGTCAACTGAGTGTCGTTGCCATCAGAGGTGCGTATATGGAGTTGCTGACTTTTAGGTTCTATATACGAAGTTGCCTTGGATTTGGCATTCCATTCGGCTACCTCGCCCTGGTCAGCAGTGCTTATGCACCATGCAGTCTTTTTCGTTTTCCAGTTGTACAAGCTCATGTTTGCCCCGTTGCGCAGCAGTACCAGTGGCTTGCGAGGGTAAGGAAACGAAACGTCAAACAGGTTTTTAACCTGGCTGGATCTGTCGCTTGTTGCGTATTTATTTATTTCTTCCAGCGTGAACATGATGCGCTCTTTGCCCGTTTTCTTGTCGATAACGCTGCATTGGCTGGCTTCTGTGCGAATCAGTTCATCGCCCCACCATGTAGTGTAGCGATTTTCTGGGACGAACTTTCGATAGTTTTTCCCTCCAAAGTTTAACTCTTCGAGTGTGAATAGTTTCTGTCCCATAACCTTTTGGCCACCTACGAATAGGGCAATGAGGGTAAGAAAACTGAACCAAGTTTTATTCATAATCGTCTATTTGATAATTCTTTCTTCCACGTTCTTTACCACCTCGTTTACCAAATGACCGTCCACGTCCGTCTTTGTCAAAGCGTTTCTTGCCTTTGTAATCAGGCATATCGTTACTATCATACGAGCGGTCGTTGCGGCGGTTTCCGCCTTTTTTGCGCTCGTCTCTTTCCTGTACTCGTTCCAAGGAATGAAATTTGAACGAGCGGATATCCGCAATTTCGTTCTCTTCGTTTTCTTCTAAGCGTTTTTTGAACTCGCGATTTTTCTTAAATCGATGCTTTTCAGCCATCTCTTTCTTTTCCTCTTCGGTCTTGATGATGCCTCCTTCGGCACGAAATTCCTTCATCTTTCCGTCGAAGATAGCATACTTTCTGAACTCACATTCAAGGCTTCCGTTGTACACTGGTATCTTGATAGATGGTTTCAAGCCAATCTGTTCGAAACACTCTTCACGATAACTCAATATCCAAGCATCATTGCCCATGAACTCATGTTTCAGTCGTTCGCCAATCATCTTGTAGGTTCCGAGCAAGTTAGGCGTGGAGATACGCTCGCCGTATGGCGGATTGGTAATGAGAATACTGGGTTCTTGAGGCTTCTTAAAGTTCTTGAAATCAGCCTGTTCTATCGTGATATCTTTGGTTAGTCCCGCTGCTTTAACATTCAGTCGAGCCGTGTTCACCGCTTTCATGTCAATGTCATATCCATAAATATGGTGCGTGAACTCGCTCTCTTGCGACTCGTCATTATAGATACGGTCGAACAACTCCTGGTCAAAGTCGGGCCATTTCTCGAATGCAAACTCCTTTCTAAAGATGCCAGGGCTCATGTTTCGGGCAATCAGCGCCGCTTCTATCAACAACGTACCACTGCCACACATCGGGTCAATGAAGTCGGTTTCGCCTTTCCAGTCTGTCATCAAGATCATTCCGGCAGCCAACACCTCGTTCAAAGGAGCTTCTACAGATTCCTGTCGGTAGCCTCTTCGGTGCAGCGACTCTCCACTCGAGTCCAAACAAAGCGTTGCATCTTCGTCGGCAATGTGTATGTGTAGGCGCATGTCAGGATTGCTCACCGAGATATTTGGACGTGTTCCTGTCTTTTCTCTGAATTGGTCTACGATGGCATCCTTCACCTTGTAGGTCACGAATCTGGAATTTCTGAACTCTTCAGAATAAACCACCGAGTCGACGGAGAATGTCTTACCTTTTTCTATGTACTGGCTCCAGTCCACCGTCTTGATTTCATCATACACCTCTTCAGCAGAGCGAGCCTTGAAGTGCTTGATGGGTTTTAGAATACGAATGGCCGTATGGAGTTGGAAATTGGCGCGGTACATCATTTCCTGATCACCAGTAAATGACACCATTCTGCGTCCTATTTGTACATTGTTTGCACCCAGTTGGGTCAGCTCTTGTGCCAAAACGGGTTCCAAGCCCATGAAAGTTTTGGCGATGAGTTCAAATTCCATTTGATTGAATTGATAAATAATAGTTGTATTAAAATAATGAAAACTTAATTCTTGTTGTATTTCTTTGTGTCGGGAGCCAAGTCTTCTGTCACCCAAACATTGGCGCCAATGACGCTTCCCTTACCGATGGTAACTCTGCCTAAGATGGTGGCATTGGCATAAATGATGACGTTGTCTTCAATGATGGGATGACGTGGAATGCCCTTGACAGGGTTCCCATGTTCGTTCAACGGAAAGCTTTTAGCCCCCAAGGTTACCCCTTGGTATATTTTCACGTTGTCGCCAATCGTGCATGTGGCACCAATAACGACACCTGTACCATGATCAATGGTGAAGTATCTGCCTATGTGTGCGCCCGGATGAATATCGATTCCAGTTTCCGAGTGAGCCATTTCTGTCATCATTCTGGGTATCAGAGGAACTTTGAGTAGATAGAGTTCGTGTGCGATGCGATAGTTTGCCAATGTTTTGATGATAGGGTAGCACGCTATAATCTCAGCCCGGCTTTCAGACGCAGGGTCGCCATTGTAAGCTGCGATGACATCTGTTGAGAGTTTTTCACGTATTTCAGGTAGTTTCTTGACCAATTTGAACGACAAATCCCTGGCCATCTTTTTCTGTTCGTCTGCTTCCAACTCGCTCAACGTAGTCTCGCAGTCTTCACAGAAACGGAGTCCAGCTAATATTTGATCTTCCATCAAGCGTTGAAATCGCTCTACGTTTACACCTATATAATATTGTATTGTTTGAATGTTCACCGATGCTTTTCCATAATATCCAGGAAAAAGAATGGCTCTTGACAAGTCTATGATTTCTTGCAGTGTTTTACCAGATGGGATAGGGTATCCATCACGCTGCCGATGGCACAAGTTGTTGAGTGATTCTGGTTGGGACAGCAGTTCAACCGTGCTTGTCAACGCATGAGTCAAATTATCTTTACTCATCTCTATGTAATGTCTCAATATTTAAGGTACAAAGGTACAATTTTTAAATTGAAAACAACCAGTGGTGATGCATAATTTTAATTATTTGCGATTGTAATACGATTGTAATATGTGTTTAAAAGACTTGTAATATAACTCCGCTATTTTTGCTCACAAAATCAGTAGGTGCTATGCCAGACTGTACTTTGATTATTCATTATTAAACCATATCAATGTTAACAATTTATTTGTGCATCGTCATTTTCCTGCTTTCTTTGGCAGTTTTTGACTTATTTGTAGGTGTCTCTAACGATGCTGTCAACTTCTTACAATCGGCAGTGGGAGCCAAGGTGGCCAAGTTTCGCACCATCCTCATCATTGCTTCCTTTGGTGTAGTATTAGGCGCAGTCATGTCATCGGGCATGATGGATGTGGCTCGGCATGGCATCATGAATCCAGCCCAGTTTAGTTTCCATGAGGTCATGATTATTTTCTTGGCAGTTATGGTTACAGACGTCATTGTCTTGGATATCTTCAATCGCTTGGGAATGCCTACCTCTACCACGGTTTCCATGGTCTTCGAGCTGTTGGGTGCCACCTTCATGTTGGCCATTATCAAGATGATAGCCGACTCTTCCCTCGGATTCAGTGATTTGTTGAACACAGAACAGGCCTTAAAAGTGATTATTGCCATCTTTGTGAGTGTCGCCATCGCTTTTGCGTTTGGCGTTGTCGTGCAGTATCTTACGCGTATCATTTTTACTTTCAATTACAAGAAAAACATGCGTTATGCCATTGCCATTTTTGGTGGCATCGCATTCACCGCTTTGGCTTACTTCATCTTTATGAAGGGTTTAGGGAAGTCTCCTTATATATCCGAAGCTACACGGCAATACATCAATGACCACGTAGGCATGTTGCTTGTTTATACCTTTATCGGCTCGGCCATCCTCATGCAGTTCATGCATCTCATGGGGGTGAACATCTTCAAGTTCGTTGTGTTGATGGGAACGTTTGCCTTGGCAATGGCATTTGCTGGCAACGACTTGGTTAACTTTATCGGCGTTCCGCTTGCCGGACTTGATTCGTATCAAACTTATTTGGCGCAGGGTAACGGCACTGCTCCCACTTCTTTCTTGATGACCAGTTTGGTTGAGAGTGCCAAAACACCTCCATTTTATTTAATGTTGGCAGGCGTCATCATGATCATAGCCATGGCCACATCAAAGAAAGCTCATCGCGTGATTAAAACTTCGGTTGATTTGGCACGACAAGACGAGGGCGACGAGATGTTTGGATCGAGTGGTGCCGCACGCAGTATCGTTCGCTTCACACAAAATACCAACTCGTATGTCATGAAAATCATTCCTAATCGAATCATCGATTGGATAAACAGCCGATTTGATCACCGGGCCGCATCTTTAGATGATGGTGCTGCTTACGATGTGGTTCGGGCAGCGGTTAACTTGGTTTTGGCTTCCATGCTGATTACCTTTGGTACCAACTACAAGTTGCCATTGTCTACCACCTATGTTACCTTCATGGTTGCCATGGGTACCAGCTTGGCCGATCGGGCATGGAGTCGCGAGAGTGCTGTGTTCCGTGTAACGGGTGTATTGTCTGTCATCGGCGGTTGGTTTATCACGGCTGGCGTTGCATTTCTTTGCGCCGCTGTGGTAGCCTTGCTCATGTTCTATGGAGGTATCTTAGCACAAGCGGTCTTCATCGCCTTAGTAATCTATTGTTTATTTAGAGGGTCGAAGGATAAGTCGGACAGCGGCTCGGGCAAAGATGATACTTACCGTTTGATGATGCGCACGCAAGATCCGGTTATTCTCTGGGATTTACTGAGCAAACATGTCAGTCGTACGCAAAGTTACATGACACGTTTTGCCAATGTGCAATACAATGCCATCTTGGACGGATTTATCAATGATAAACCAAATGTGTTGAGGCACAGTCTGAGTGCGCTGCGCAATGAGAAAACATCACTTACGAAATATCGGCGACAGGAACTGATGGCTTTGCGTAAGGCACCTGCCGACCTCGCCATTGAACGCAATACGTGGTTCCATGTGGGCATGAACGCGTCGCAGCAATACATCTATGGATTGCGTCGTATGCTTGAGCCTATCAAAGAACATGTTGACAACAATTTTACTCCTATCACGCAGCGTCTCATTGACGAATATCAACCTATCCGTCTGAAAATCACCGACTTTTTAACCCAAACAGAAAATCTTATTGCCACAGGTCGGTTTGACAACTATCGGGAGTTGTTGGATAAGGCCGACCAGTTTGAAACAGAGTTGAGTGAATATCGTAAGAAGCATATCGATCGTATACAGATGGCACAGGACAACGAGACCTTCCAATTGTCGCTTGTCTATCTCAACCTGCTCCAAGAGAGCCAACTGCTGCTCAGCAGCATGCGTCAGCAGCTCAGGGCTGCTAAGAAGTTTAAGGAGTAAAGGTTTTTGCAACAACGAATGGAACAGATGAAATAACACGAGTCAATAAACAAGGATGCTTGATTGGTTTAATTCGTTGTTAAACAATTACTTAACAAGAAATAATAGGAAAGTGCATTGAGTGGTAGTCCCATATCTTTGCACTTTCCCATTTTCTTACTTTTGCTTTCCGTTTCCAATCTCCATGACTTTAGACCCCAATGTCATTGACTTTGCAAGCCAATCTGTATGACTTTGCAGCCCAAAGTCAATGAGTTTGGATGCTGTGTATTTTGCCCTAAAATCGTTGTCACTTGTTCAAGAAACTCAATGATGCTAGCACAAAACAAAATCCCCTCGCCATTCATGTGCAGAAAGCCATGATAGGCGAGGGGACGAGCTGTTGATTTCTTATGATTTGGGACTAATCAAACCGTTTCATCATTCCTTAAATGGAAGCGGTTTGCCAATGCTGCCGTTCGGCACTTGTATCTTCAAAAGGTTGCAGATGGTGGGTGCAATGTCGTTGATGGTCGCTTCGTACGCGCTTCTGCCATGTGGAATTCCCCAGCCGTAAAGTACAAATGGGATGTGCGAATCGTAGGGATTCCATACTCCGTGCGTGGTTCCTTGGTGAGGAGCCGTGCCTGCATGCTCGTAATGAGCGGGCGAAAGTACCACCTCCATGTCGCCGCTTCTCTGGGCGTTATATCCATTGCGCATCATGTTTTTCAGTCTGGCGGGCATGGATAGATTCTCTAAATTCTCGTAATCAACCACGAATTCAATCTTCGTGTCTTGTTTCAAGAATGCCGCAATCTCGTCTTTTACCTTTTGGATATCGAGGTTCGATTGGCCAATCGTTTCATGATCAAGATAGATACGGTATTCAATGTAGTCTTTAACTAATGGTTTGGCCACTCCAAATTTGGAAGTGAGGTGTTCGTTGAGAGCCTTCATGGTTGCGCGAGCATCCCATGTTCCGGCCTGAATTTTGTGTGCGCGGAGGTAATCTGTGTTATGCGAAGCTCCGTGATCGGCTGTGAGGAACAGCAGGTAGTTGCCTTTTCCCACCTTTTCGTCCAACTTGTTGAGTAGTTTGCCCAACTCCTTGTCCAGGTTGAGGTATATCGCATCGGTTTGTTTACTTCTCACACCGTATTTGTGACCCACATAGTCGGTCGACGAAAAGCTCATGGCCAGGAAGTCGGTTTCATCGCCTTGCCCCAGTTTTTCGTTGTCCAGAACCTCCATGGCCAGACGCACCAAGATGGAATTTCCTTCCGGATCGGTGCGCACGTCGCGTTTGATGATGTCGTAATTCTTCTTATTGAAGGCTTTCAACCATGCGGGAAGCTCGTTCATGTAGTAAGTGCTGGTGATGAAAGAACCGGCCGATACATCCATCCAATAGGCTGCATTGGCCGTATGTCCGCCAGGCATGATGGCGCTACGGTCTTTGATGGAGATTGAAATGGTGCGCGATCTGAAATCGTTGGCCAGTCGTAAAGCGTCGGTCATGGTCGTCACTTTGAGGTTGCGGGGCGACATCTTGCCAGCCTTCGACTGACTTCCTACGCTGTTAACGGTATTGTCGTCGGCGCAATAAACACGCTGGCCGTTGATGTAAAAGTTGTTACCGGCAATGCCAGAGATGGCTGGCACCGAGCCTGAATAAACGTGCGTGTGGCCTGCGCAGGTAACGGTAGGGGTGTAATTAATGTTGAGGTTGTCGAAACTAAAGCCTCCATTCATCAGGCGGTTGAAGCCATCTTCCCCAAACCGGCTTTCATAATAGGGCAGATAATCCCAACGCATTTGGTCTACAATGATGCCTACTACTAGTTTTGGTTTCTTGGGTTGAGCCATCACGAGGAGTGATGAGCATACCAAGAGCGTGCAAAGTGTAAAAAACTTTTTCATTTCTTTCTATTGTTTTGCTGTGATATTGCAAAGTTACAATATTCTTTTTACAAAGCCATGTGCATAGCATGACAAAGTAATGATGGTTTGTTGCCGAAAGTTAGTCATGCTCGAGTCATCTGTTTTGCGCTTTGCTTTCAATCCACCCCCTGAGCAGCCACAGGACATTGTTGTATGCGCGTTGGCTGATTTTGCGCGTGGGGAAATCCATTTTGACACCGATGGTGAAGGCGGTCTTGAACTTTTCTGCCTCGAAAAGGCTCGGCTGTCCCGTAAAAGGACCGTTGATAAATCGCATATTTGCGCGTTGATGTCCCCCTAAACCAAAGCGGTAGTCCCAGTCGAGGCAGAGCGAAACGGTGCTGAAAAGGTGAATGTCAACGCCCAACTGTGGTATAATACTCAAAGCTGGGCATTGTACATCGTGTTCCATATAAAGGGTTGTTCCGGGGTATGCTTCGGTGACCGCATAATTGCCTTTGCCCTGTGAACGACTAAGGTTGAGGAAATTGGTTTGAAGGGAGGCGCCAACGTGCGGCTGGATGATCCATTTCTTGGGAAAAAAGTAATATTTGGCACCGGCTGTGAGGCCCATTGTATTAATCTTCTTCAGTCCGATTCCACTGGAAAAGCTTGTAATAAGTCCGGCTTGTTCAAAATACAAACCACCAGTCAAGGCCAGTCTTTGATTGAGAAAATAATCACCGTTGAGTGAAAATAGGTTCCCTTCGTTGTCATTGGAAACATAGAAGGGTTGGTTTTCTGGCGAATTGTCTCCTACGGAAGTCTTGCCCATTCCCAGTTGTAATCCCCAGCGTTTCGGGGCGTCGTCATCACTTGCCGCTTTGATCGGTAACGAACAGAAAGCGACCATTGTTAAAATCAAGATGAAATATTGTTTCTTCATTTGTGGAAACTTATTGAAATGAATGTGTGCAAAAGTAAATAAAAAGCGGAAAAGTAAATGTCTGTTTCATCTGCTTTTTGGGGTCAGTCGTAAAACCCAGTTGCAACCCTCTCCCTCTCATGCACATAATTTCATAAGTATTTGTTATCTTTGCATCATGAAGACCGAGCAATTGTTGCGTTGTATCTTTCCAGAGATACTCGCAGATTATTTTGATGTGATAGATATCCAAGAGAGTATTTCCCAGATAGACTTCTGGTTGGATGAGCGTAACTTTATGGAAGAGGTTGACCGCAAGTCCGGCACGGTAAGCAGTTACGGCTTTACCGCCGAACGGGTTGTCCATGACTTTCCCCTTCGTGGCAAGCCCGTTTACCTTCATGTCCGCCGTCGAAAATGGCGTGACAGTTCCACGGGTGAGATATTCAGTTATTCTTACGATGACTTGACAACTGAGGGCAGCAAACTTTCCCCTGAGTTCGTTTCTTTTTTAAAAGAATAGAATTGAGTCTACTGCGGAGAGCATTACAGGTATCGGCTCTCACTATGGCGTAGACGGCAAGCAGCTTTCCACCCAATACAAGGAGCATTTCAGCGATTATCGCCAGTGGGAGCAGTTGTCGCATGCGGGAGACTGGCTGCTGTTTGATGAGAACCTGGGAGAGAGCCTGAGTATCGATGAGACTTGTCTGAGCAGCGGTGAGGTCTATACGTTTCTGACCAACAAGGCTGGCAAAGGTGGCAGGGGTACGCTGGTAGCTGTGGTCAGGGGAACAAAAGCCGAAGATGTGATTCGTGTTCTGGAAAAGATTGACCTTTCCAAAGAAAGACTGTCAAGGAGATAACGCTCGACTTGTCTTCCTCTATGATGATCATTGCGCGCACGGTGTTCCCCAAGGCACTCATCACCAATGACAGGTTTCATGTGCAGAAGCTTTACTATGACGCTTTGGACGACATGCGCATAGCCTACAGGTGGATGGCAAGGGACAGAGAAAATGAGGAGATGAAGGAAGCCAAAGCCAAGAACGAAACCTACAGGCCATTCAGATACAGCAACGGTGACACACGCAAGCAACTGCTTGCCAGGGCGAAGTTTATACTGACTAAACACAAGTCAAAGTGGACAGAATCGCAAAGGCTAAGGGCTGAAATAATCTTTGAAAACTACCCGGAACTCAAAAAAGCCTATGACCTGGCCATGGAACTTACCGATATTTATAATGCCAGAAGCATCAAGGACGCTGCAAGATTGAAACTGGCTAAGTGGTTTAACGAGGTAGAGAAGTTGGGCGTGGATAATTTCTATACGGTAATTGACACCTTTAAGAACCATTATGATACCATACTCAATTTCTTTGTCAACAGAGCCACAAATGCCAATGCTGAATCCTTCAACGCAAAAGTCAAAGCCTTCAGGGCACAGTTCAGGGGAGTAACGGATATTCCTTTCTTCCTTTATAGGCTTATGAAATTATGTGCATGAGGGGGAGAGGGTTGCAACTGGGTTTTACGACTGACCCGCTTTTTGAGCTTTTTAACAGATTTATCACGGGTAGAGGGCAAAAAAAATATCATAACTCCATGGAGCTATGATACTGATGTGTTGTTAAATCCATTCAGACTTAATGTCTAAACTATTTGTTGGCGGTGCGTACGAGACTCGAACTCGTGACCTCCTGCGTGACAGGCAGGCATTCTAACCAACTGAACTAACGCACCAAGTGCATGGAGAAATGATTGGTTGGCGGTGCGTACGAGACTCGAACTCGTGACCTCCTGCGTGACAGGCAGGCATTCTAACCAACTGAACTAACGCACCTCAACTAATGCTGTCATTTCTGTTTGCGGATGCAAAGGTAATGCTTTTAATTGAAAAGTGACAAACAGATGTCAAGAATCATTCATAATTAATATATATTAACACATCGCCGAGATGATGAGGAACAACGATAAAAGTATCATACAGCTGGCTACCACTTTTTGATATTTCTTTTTGTCAACGTTCTTGATGAATCGCATGGCCAGGTAGTTGCCGACAATCATCGCCACGGCAATGCCAAGACCAGCGATGATGATTTGCTCGTTAACCAGATTCAGCTTGCCATAAACCACGATTTTAACAACGTGCATCACCGTTGCTGTTGTGGCTTCACTGGCGATGTACGACACCGGACTTAAATCTAATGTGAGGAACGCCGCACTGCTCAGCGGCCCTGAAATGCTCAACATGCCGTTGATGAATCCCGTGACGCAACCACCCATGACCATGGTTGCCGGATGTTGTGGAAAGTGCAGCTTGCCACGGAGTTTCTGAATGGCAAACAGTATCAAGGCAAAGCCTACGATAATGGTCATGATGTTTTTGGGCGCAATGGAGAAACCGTAAGCACCCAGGGCCGTGAGGGGAATGGATGGCAGCAAAAACCATAGCGTTTTTTTCCATTCAATGCTTTTCCATCCGATGATGGCGCGCGAGGCATTGCTTAGCAGTTGTGCGATGGTACATACGGGAACGGCCACCTCTATGCCGTATACGGAGGTGACGATGGGTAGCAGCAGCATGCCGCCACCAAACCCGATGGAGCTGGAAAGCATGCCAGCCATGAGGCCTACGATACTGAGAAGAATTAAGGATGTGTTCATTGCTTTGATGTTTTGCAAGTAGTTTTGCTGAATGTCAGGTCGCCTTAGTGTTATTGATCACCGCTTTTACGCTGTCTGGATAGAAGGACAATGTTGCGTACATAGGCCACAAATCCGAATGATTGTCCCAGAATCGAGACTGGATTGCGGCGAATGATACCGTATATAACGATGGTGCAACTACCTATCAGACTGATAATCCAAAAGCCGAGCGGGAGGAGGGAGGCATGGCGTCGGTAGGAATAGTACCACTGATAGATAAATTGAAACGAAAAGCCAGCACTATGAACAGCACCATCAGCATGTCCATGCGTACAACCAATGCCGTTGCAGCAAAGTAAGCAGTGGTCATTAGCATCAAGGTGGCCGTCTTTCTATTTTGCTCTGAGAACAGATTGTTTGTCCATGAAAGCATGATGGCGGCAATGCCACAAGCAGGAATAAACGAAAGCAGGCTCAACAAAATCATGTAGTGTCCACCCGATATCCATCGACAAAGCATTACTAACCAAAGATAAAAAAGTGGTTTATCTGCATAAGGCTCTCCATGGAGAGTGAAGGAAATGAAGTTACCCGACCTGATTGCTTCATCGGCAATGATGAGGTACCTACCTTCATTCGCAGGAGTGAAGTCGCGCAAGATGAGAATCGGAAGAAAGGCCAGTATGATGACGACCCATATCTTCTTATCAATGTATGGAGCTTTTGCGTCTAACATGTCATCATGTATATAATATTAGGTAGAAGTGAGATGGCTACTCCATCTATTGTATTTTACAAAAACGGGGTGCATACTGCAATTCAAATGATGTGATACTTCTCATAATGTTTTTGTGTTGAATGATTGATTCATGCTTTAGTATGACAAAGATAATTTATTTTTCAAAGAAAGGCAAATAGATATTTGTCGTTTTTAGAATCGTCATATATATTTCATCACTGAAAGACACATGGTAGGTTCATTTTTTCCCCTTTCTATGGTAAAACCAATAACAGATATTCATAGAACCAAATGCCAAGAGAAAGAAAATCAAATCGTTTTTACTAAATACGTGACAACGTTCCATACAAAACAGAGCAAACACCAATTAGTTTGTTACTCAAGGTGAATCTATGTAACAAACAGCTTGTCATGATGTTATCAAGTATTTGTTTTTCCGCATTATCATTAGCACATCGTTCCTTTGTAGGGTTATTTCAAAGTTTACAAAACAACTTGAAGTCTCAATTTTCATCCATCATCTACCGAATGCTGGTATAGATACAAACCGTAACAGAAACGTAAAATCGGGTGTTTATCCTCCTACCTTTGCAGCGTGTAGAGTCAACCAGCAAGTGCAAAATTACAAAACGTGTTTGAAGAATTCTCGTTTTGGTGTAGAAAAGTTTAATTTTTCTCTCGGTCTTTCGTTCAATTTCTTTTGTATCGACATAATTCTCTTGTCTGTGTAATGTTCAAACGAATCCTTTTTCGGTATATATTGTCTGATCAGCTTATTTGTATTCTCAATAGCTCCCTTCTGCCATGAGCAATATGGATCAGCGAAGTACACGGGCACGCCTAAGAACTTGGTAATGTCCTTATGTGCCGCAAATTCAGGCCCGTTGTCTGTTGTAATGGTCTTCAGACAATCCTTGTATGGCAGCAGCAGTTTCCTGACCACCTTTGCCAGGGGCTTTGACTGCTTCCCGAATGGCAGTTTCTGCATGAGCAGCATATTGGTGGACTTCTCCACCAGCGTGAGTATGGCGTGCTGGGCAGGGTCTACGATCAAGTCCATCTCAAAATCCCCGAATCTCTTCCCGTCAACTTCCTTGCTTCTTTCATGGATGCTCACCCTGTCCTTGATTGGAAGATGTCTGCCCTTGGGACGATGCCTGTATTTCATCTTATGCCTTGTGTGCCTGGCAAGTTCCCCTGTCGTGTCATTGTGGATGATGTTATAGATGGACTGGTGGGACACCTTTATCCCCTCGTTCTTGCGCAGATAACCAGATATTTGTCTTGGAGACCACTGGTCATTGATGATATATTCCTTGATTCTCCAGACCAATTCGTCGGAGAGTTTGGAGTTCTTTACCGTTCTATTTCTGCGCTGCATAGCCATGTCGTGCGCCTTTGTCCAGATATACTTTCCTGATGGCGTGCTGTTGTTCTTTAGCTCACGACTGATCGTAGCTTCACTCGTACCCACAATGAGGGCAATTTCTTTTCTCTTTATTTTCTTTTGGAGTAAGGCGAAAATTTGCGACCTTTGCTCCGAGGTTAATTGATGATACATATACAATACAAAGTTAATTAATCTTTGGGAGACTGCGGTCTCCCTTTTGCTTTTTTTGTATTGCTGATTGTGCTCTTCGGGGGCTTCGCGCCCCCGGCCGCATGGCAACCTCCGCGGTGTTTTTCATGTTTTTTGTACAATCCAAACACCAACAATTTTTGCACTTCGATTTTGAATCTTTAGCGTAAAACTTTAACAAGATAGTAATTATGGACAATCAAATCATTATTTGGAGTAGTGTTATTTTAATGTTAGGTGTCATCTTCATCATGCGTGAAGCTGTTAAAATGAGAAGGCACACCAAAGGACATAAATTATTTGAGCTTTCAGATGAATTCGATATCTATGACTGGGACGAAGAATAATCAATTGCAAGTGGCTGACCAAACCAAGTCAATATGCCTGTTTCTGGCCGACTATGCCTCATGGCTTTATGGCTGTGGAGCGACCTGCACACGGATAAAGAAGAACGTTGACCGCATGGCCAAGGTGTGGAAGCTAAACATAGAAATGACTATTTTGCCCGGTAGTATCCATCTGGCACACTTTGATCCGGAAACGGGACAATCAAGCGTGTACTTCAAGAAAACGCCGAGCACAGGTATCAGCTTTTACAAAAACACCCAACTGAGCAAACTCAGTTGGGCCGTTTCTGACGGTCATATTCAGTTTGAGGAGGCTCAGACAGAGTTTGCCCGCATCATTTCTGCGCCGTTTACCAACAAGTGTGTGGTGTTGTTCCTTGCTTCACTTGCAAATATGTCATTCTGCCGCTTGTTCGGTGGCGATTTGTTGGCCATGGTCATCGTCTTCGTGGCTACGCTGTTGGGCTTCCGATTGAAGCAGGTGTTGTTGGAAGAACATGTGGATGTCAAACTGGTTTTCATGGTTTGTGCTTTCTTTTCTGCCGTTATCGGTACGGCGGGATATGTCTTCGGACTGGGTGACAAGCCCGATGTGGCATTGGGTACCAGTGTTTTGTACCTCATACCAGGCATCCCGTATATCAACAGTCTTAGCGATCTTATACAAGGTCAGTATCTTGTGTCTTTCAGCAGATTCATGAATTCCATGATCCTTACGTTCTGCCTCTCTGTTGGATTGGCTGGTGGCATACTGCTGATGAATCTCAAAATGTTTTAATCGTATAGTTATGGCATTCTTTTTATGCGTTTTAGAAGACGCATTTTTTGGTGCTCTGGCAGGCATAGGATTTGCCAGTATCAGCAACCCACCGCACAATGCGTATCCTTATTGCGCCCTCATCTCAGCCGTAGGCCATGGCGTGAGATATTTCTTGATGAACAACGCCTATCACCCAGAGAGCCTTATCGTAGCCAGTTTCGTGGCCTCTTTGGTCATTGGCTTCATGGCAGTGGCACTGGCCAGAATGGCTAAGTGTCCACCTGAGACTTTCTCTTTCCCATCTCTCTTGCCGATGATTCCTGGTATGTATGCCTATCGAACTGTCGAGGCTTTGGTTATGTGTTTGTTTACACAGGATGAAGATTTATTCAATCATTATTTGTATCTTTGTACATCAAACGGATTCACTTGCGCTTTTGACATTTTAGGAATGGTGTTGGGTGCCACATTGCCCATCTTCTTCCTCAACAAGATATCCTATCGCGCTACACGTAACGTAGATTGAATATGATGTAACCAACTGAATGAGGTAAACTATGGAACTGAGACAAATAAGATACTTTCTCAAGGTGGCCGAATTGTTGAATTTCTCTGAGGCATCAAAGGCGCTGTTCATCACACAGAGCACCCTCTCTCAACAGATACGCCAGCTTGAGAACGAATTCGACACCATCTTGTTTGAGCGAAACAGTCACGAGGTTTCGCTCACCGAAGCCGGTAAACAATTCATGCGATATGCCCGAAAAGTGATGATTGATGTCGATGATTGCACGCAGAAGATGGACGACCTGAAGAACATGCTGACGGGCGAATTGAACATCGGCGTTACGTTCACGTTCAGTCCTTTGCTTACCGAGACCGTTCTCGAATTCATGAAACTGTACCCACATGTGCGCCTCAATGTTTTTTATAAAACCATGAGTGAGCTGATGGACATGCTGCAACGGCGGGAAGTTGACTTTGTGCTGGCTTTCAAACCTACCGACAGAAACGATAAGATAGAGAGCCACGTGCTCTTCAACAACCATCTGTCCGTAGTGGTCAGTGAGCAACATTCATTGGCAAAGCGGAAGTCGTTGACCTTAGACGATTTGGCTCCGTACGATGCTGCCATGCCGGCACGCGGTTTACAGGCTCGCAACTCGTTCGATGATATGATTCATAGTGAAAACAGCAAGCTCAAAATACGCGTTGAACTCAACGACGTGAGCATCTTGCTGAAGCTGATTAAACAGAGCAAGCTCATCACGATATTAGCCGACGCCACCATTCATGATGAAGATGGCCTGGTTGCCATCCCGCTCGAAATGACAGGCAACGATATGGAGGGATGCATTCATCTGCTCAAACAAGCCTATGTCAAAAATTCTGCACGCGAGTTTTATCGGCTGCTCAGTCAGTCAAGAGCCATTCTCAAATATTCCTCTTTGGCCAAATTGCTCTAAGTTTCTTCGTTCAAGAAGAGTAGAAACTGCGTCTGCAGCTACCCAGCAAATCGGGTGGAAGTTAAATACTCAAAAATGTATTTATCTTCCACCCGTTATATTTGGTGTCGTTTCTTTCTCGTAAAACTACGGCTCTGGATCTGCCTCTTCATCAACCATCTCGCTGCGTTCTTCTATCTTCATCTGAGCAACGGGCAATTGGCGATCGATTACGGTGCGGAACGAAATCATGGTTTCGCTTCCCGACAGTCCCAGGGGTTGCAATTTATCATAGATAATGCTCATCAGGTGATGATTGTTTGTGGCATATAGCTTGATGAACAAATCATAATCACCCGTTGGGCAATGGCATTCTACCACCTCCGGAATCTTCTTCAATTCGTCGGCCACTCGGTCAAAATCACTGGGATCTTTCAAGTGCAGACCAACGAAAGCGCAGGTTTCGTAGCCAATCTTCTCTGGATCGAATATGAATCCCGAACCCTTAATCACCCCCAAATTTATCAATTTTTGCACGCGCTGATGGATGGCTGCTCCGCTAACGTTGCATGCGCGGGCAATCTCCAGAAATGGAGTACGGGCATCCTCAGCAATCATCGTGAGAATCTTCTTATCTAATGCGTCAAGATTATGGTGTCCCATTTTTTACTTTTATATATTTTAATTTTATAATACCGTGCAAATATACTACAAAGTGTTGTTTTCCACAACGATTTAAGTATTTTTTGTAATCAATGTTCATTTGGTGGTAATTTATATTGACAATCATCTTTCTTCTCCTTGGCTTATTTACAAACGAACTTGCTGCTGACCGAAAATTCGCCGAAAATGAGCGATGTTGATAAGACGTTGATATACAATATTCTACCGTCTTCATGCGTCGTTTCTCCTCGGTGGTTCATGTTGATTTCAGCCAAAGTCATTGCTTTTCAATGCTAATTTGCATGCTTTAACGCTGTAATGTCATGTTAGTAGAGGTGCAAACTGATGAATCTTGCCGTGTCATCTCATTGTTTTTGCTGGAACAACTGCTTTTTTCTCACCGAATCATCACTTGTTTGCTCCCTGTTTGCCTATCAATTTTTTCTAGATTGAAACTTTTGAAGAGCCGTTTTTGGGGCATTATTTGGGTAAAATAATGTACAAATCGTGTCGTTCGTGGCACGCTCACTCTTTGTTCAACGACAAATTATTGAGATGGAAAGATACGGTCGTTCTGACCATTACCCCCCCATTTCAATTCATTTTTTTTATTGATAGGATTAAACCTTTTTATCATACTCTCGTCATAACATAAAATCGACACAGTAATTTAACTAGACTTTAACTAATTGAATGCGCTTGATTTTAGCCATTTTAATGGCAGTCTGGGGTTTAGAGGTTGACAACGCATCTAAAAGCATGACTAAGAAGTCACTATGCAGCAAGACGATAGCCGTGGAGCAGGTGACCTACCCAATCGGGAAGACATCTCTATATTGCCAGATATCACCTGCTATAGATGGAGGAAATTTCCTAACCATAATCAACTAAATGATTAGTTGCGCATAACAGTAGATAAATACAAGAACTGAACTTTTATATATTTAAATGAGATTCTATAGGAATTAGTTTGTAAGATCAGGATGATATGGAGCGTCCCCTAAGTGATTAGCGGGCGCTTTTCTTTTTTTTGTCTAGTTTGTGTGCAATGATTTTTTTTGTCATTTTTTATTTGTACCTTTGCAAATGATGGACGGTTCTGGTTTTCTTCCTGATGATGGGGGTGAAGCACAACACGCCACAAGTAAGTTATAAGATAGGAAACATTATATATAGAATCAACTCATGCGATTGTATTTACGTTTATTTTTGATTATAGTTGTAGGTTGTGGTATCGTTTCTTGTTCTGAAAAGAAACAAGACAAGACAATCATCACGCAGAAGCCAAAGCCTGTCAAGAAGAAGGCCACGCAATCTATGAGCGACTACGAGCAGTCGATTCCTGTTGAATGGGTAGGCTCGGTGTATCATGTAAATGTATCAAGGCAAGCTGACTCTTCGCTACCGTTAGCGGATGACGGGGCAGGCAACAAATATTATGATAATAAGATAAAACTGAGTATCGTTCGAAAAGACCAAAGCGAATTCTATGGTAGGACGTTTACGAAAGCTGATTTTGTAAACTATGTTGATGAACTTTATCGTAAAAACAGCGCATTGTTAGGTATTGTTTTTGATAAAGTTGAAGGCAACAACCTCATTTTTGCAGTGAGTATCGGATCGCCCGACAAAATGAGTGACGAGTATGTTCCTTTGGTTATGAAGATATCAAACCTTGGTGCTGTATCCATCCAGAAAGATACCCTGTTGGATACCGGTAACACGGAGGGTGAGGAATCGGAAGCAGATATGGAAGAGGAAGATGATGGTGTGTAGGGTAGACCATCATTTGGCAGCTTCGTCTTGGCGCTTCTCCTCTTTGTTTCTAGTGCCATCATGCCACACCCCACGGCATTTCTTCATGAGGGTTAGGTGATTGTATTGTTTGGTGTGACTTATCTTTTTACATCTTTTCTGTTTATTCGCTAATCGGCATCCATTTTTTAGCTAGCACTTAAATCGTCATAAAGAATGATAATTCTTGTGGCTATTATTCGATTTTTGTTATCTTTGCATAAGATAGGCAGCGCCTTAGCAAAGTAAACAAGCTTTCTTTGCATTCGACTTGCACTATCTTTGCATAAAACAGGCTACACCTCAGCAATTCAAACGTAGTTTGACTGCTTTCGGTTTGCGCTGTTTTTGCATAAGATAGGCTGCGCCTTAACAAAGTAAGTAAACTTCCTTTGCCTTCGGCTTGCACTATCTTTGCAAATAACGAACGGTGTGTGTTTTGGTAGAATATAGTTCTGTCATCTGCATGCTTCCTAAGTCTTTTATAAAAACAAGGGTTAAGGTATGAAAAAAATCATAATGATGTTGATAGCTTCTTTACTGATGCTGCCGTCTCACCTGATGGCAGACAGTTATACTGTACTTTGGAAGCAGTATGAGCGAGCACAACAGAAGGATCTACCTAAGACGTCCATGAATGTGCTGAAGAAGATTATAACCAAGGCACAGGCCGATAAACGATACGGCCATCTCTTGAAAGCTGAATTGCTACACGGCTCCCTCGCTAGTCAAGTGTCGCCCGATTCATTGACCATAGAAGTGGAAAGGCTAGTCGCCAGCATGCAGAAGGCCGAGAAGCAGGATCCGGTCTTAGCTGCTGTTTATCAATCGTCGTTAGGTCGTCGCTATCGGGAGAATGAGCGATTGTCGGACAATAGTAAGGAGTTGAGTGAGGAGTATTACCGCAAATCCTTGTCGCATCCCGACTTGTTGGCTGCTCATAAGGCCTCGGAGTATGTGCCCATGGTGATAGAAGGCATCGACAGTAAGATTTTCGGCAACGATCTCTTGCATGTATTGGGCATGGAGGCTGAGGCTTATGGGATGCTGCACGATTATTATCAAAAACAAAACAACCGTCCTGCTGCGTGCATCACGGCCTTGCTGCGCGTGCGACAAGATAGAGATGGGGACGTGATGCAGGTGAGGAAGTCGAAATATCTGCTGACCATCGATTCATTGATTGACCACTATAAAGATCTTCCTGTGGCAGGTGAACTGGCCATTGAGCGCTATCGTTTTATGGAACAGGCTGACGATGCTTCTGCCGAAAGCAAGATGAACTACATAAATTATGCACTAACCCAATGGGGAGCGTGGCCTCGCATGAACATTCTTCGCAATGCCCAGGCACGGTTAACGTTGCCAATGTTCCATCTTTCACTGGGTGAAAGCGTCCAGATTCCTAACAAGGAGCGACAGGTGGTCATCATGCAAATCTGTAATATCGATCAGTTGGACATGTCGGTGTGGCGCCTCAATCTGAAAGGCGATACTTCATTTGATCCCAATGACTCGCGTGACTATGCAAGAATCAAGTCGCATCTTGTATCTAAAACACCCGTGTACACAGCCTCAAAGCGATACGTTGGTTTGCCAGACTATCAGGTCATGCGCGACACGATGACCATCAAAGGCTTGCCAGTTGGCGTGTATCTCGTAGAGATGACCACCACCAATAAATCCATCAAGCCACAGCGAGCCTTGTTACGGGTCAGCGATATGTATCTCATGTCACAGAAACTGCCCAACAACAGGGTACGATTGGTTGTTGTGAGTGCAACCACAGGACAGCCATTGCCGAACGCTAAGATCAGAATCACAAACGGTAACAATTATGACAACAAGCGACATTCCCAAACCTTGACCTGCAATGCGCAAGGAGAGGTGGTGCACCAAATGGGTAGGTCGTCCTATCAATCCATTTATCCTTATACAGATGAGGACCAAGCTTGTGCGGAAACTTATTTCAATGCGTATGGACAATTCCCAAAAGACCGAGTCCCAGTTCGTCCGCAGGTTGAGCTTTATACGGATCGAAGCATCTATCGTCCTGGACAGACTGTGCATGCCGCAGCCATTGTTTACCGAAGGGTGGATGATGAACGTACCGAGGCAGTTGCCCATCAGGCCATGACCTTGACGTTGCGTGATGCCAATTATAAGGTTGTAGCCACCAAAGAGGTGGTTACAGACGACTTTGGAACGGCGTCAACCGACTTTGTTTTGCCATCCTCTGGACTTACTGGCATGTTCTCATTGCGCACAAACTTTGGCAACAGCGGTTACGAATCTTTCTCGGTTGAAGAATATAAACGTCCTACTTTCCAGGTTTCTTTCGATGACGTGAAAGAGAAATATCAGGCGGGTGACACCGTGAATGTGGTTGGACATGTAAAGAGTTTCGCTGGTGTTCCTGTCCAATCAGCCAAAGTTAGTTATACGGTTGTGCGCAAACCTGCCATGTGGTGGTTCTATCGTATGAATAAAGATCGGGAGGTTATGGTCGCCAAAGACACCTTGGTGACTGACGGTGACGGACGCTTCACGGTTCCTGTGCCGATGGAGATGCCCGATGATTACAGCCATCACGTTGCACGTTACTATTCGTTCGAGGTTCATGTCGATGTCACTGACGCTGGCGGAGAGAGCCATTCGGCTGCAACTCGGCTACCATTGAGCGACAAACCAACCTTGCTCACCTGTAACTTGCCGGCTCAAAGTTTGCGAGACAGCATCCAGCCTGTGACCTTCAGGTACATCAATAACGCTGGTCAGCCTGTCGATGGACAAGTAAATTATACGATAGATGGGCATGCTTATTCAGCAAAAACCAATGAGCCGACCGTTCAGGGATTGAAGAATCTGTCTTCGGGCGAGCATCATTTAGTTGCCATTTGCGGCAACGATACGCTTGACCAGAAGTTTGTTATTTTCTCTCTTGATGACAAGAAACCTGTTGTCAAGACCTCCGATTTCTTTTATGTCACATCAGACACATTCCCACACAAGGGCAAACCGGTGTATCTGTTGTTTGGTTCGTCTGACAGGCAGGTGCATGTAGTGTACACGATGATTGCTGGCGACCGTGTCATAGATAGTGGAACCCTTGAAATCAACAACCAACTGATTAAGAAGAAGCTGACTTATCTGCCCCAATATGACAAGGGATTGCTTGTCAACTACGCATGGGTGAAGAATGGTAAGCTATACAGTCATCGTCAGATGATACAAAAACCGCAGCCCGACAAGCGGTTGATGGTCACATGGAAGACTTTCCGCAATCGCCTCACCCCAGGGCAAAAGGAAGAGTGGTCGTTGCAAATTACCAAGCCAGATGGCTCGCCAGCGCAGGCTCAGTTGATGGCTGTGTTGTTCGACCAGACGCTCAATGAAATCAGAAAACACGATTGGAAGCTCAATACCACTTACCATCCAGCTTTGCCTTTCACCCAATGGAGCGGGTTAAACTTTGCTGAAGCTGTTCTCTATGGTGATGCTCCCATCGCGTCTCTTCGTGAACGGAATCTTGATTTCAGTCGTTTTGACAATGTGTTTACAAGTTTCGGCCAGAGAGATGAGGTGTTCCTCGTAGGCTATGCCCCTGATATCAGGCTGTATGGAAGCCGTGCGATGAAGGCCATGCCTATGTCTGCGACGGCCAAGCAGTCAGGTGCCATGGTGCTGAAATCGACAGCTGGAGGGGGCAATGCAAGGGAAGAATTTGCTGATGACACCGCTTCGCCAGCTTTGGCAGAGGCATCTCAGCCCCAACAACCAGCCTCACGAATGAGCGTTCGTGAGAACTTGAGCGAGACAGCCTTCTTCTTTCCGGCCTTGTTGTCTGACGACAAAGGCAACGTGAGCCTGCGATTCATCTTGCCAGAGAGTGTCACTACATGGCAGTTCATGGGCCTTGCGCACGACAAGGCGATGCGTCATGGTATGCTCAAGGACGAGGTTGTGGCGCAAAAGACCGTCATGGTGCAGCCCAATATGCCGCGTTTTGTGCGTATGGGCGACCATGCCACGCTGTCGACGCGCATCATCAGTACCTCTAAGCGAGTGGTTGAAGGCACCGTGCAACTGGAGTTGCTCAACCCGGAGACCGAAGGTGTGGTGTTTAGTAAACAGCAGTCCTGCCGTCTTCAGCCCGACACAACCGTATCGGTAGCCTTCGATTTCGACGTAACTCGTCTGCTCGCCACCCATCCGCAGCTGTCGTTGCTCATCGCACGGGTCATGGTAAGCGGGAAGGGATACAGCGATGGCGAGCAACACTACCTGCCCATTCTGCCCGCGAAGGAATGGGTGACCACCACCGTACCCTTCACGCAGCATGCCCCCGGCACCAAGATGATTGACCTGAAACAGCTCTTCCCCGTGGATGATGCTGCCAATCGGCTGACCATCGAATACACCAATAACCCAGCATGGCTCATGGTTCAGGCACTGCCCTCGATGGGAACGCCCGACGCCGACAATGCCATCAGTCTGGCAGCAGCCTACTATGCCAACAGCATTGGGCGTTATCTGTTGAACGAGGCACCGCAACTGAAGTCGACCATTAGCCTGTGGAAGCAGGAAAAGGGTGGCGAGACCTCGCTCATGAGTAGTCTGGAGAAGAACCAATCACTCAAAACAATGGTACTTGAAGAAACGCCTTGGGTGGCCGATGCAAACAAAGAGAGCGAGCAGAAGCAGCAACTGGTCACTTTCTTTGACCCAAACTCGATGGACTACCGATTGAACT
Source organism: Hoylesella buccalis ATCC 35310 (assembly GCF_025151385.1). Taxonomy (NCBI): domain Bacteria; kingdom Pseudomonadati; phylum Bacteroidota; class Bacteroidia; order Bacteroidales; family Prevotellaceae; genus Hoylesella; species Hoylesella buccalis. Next base: position 390,656 of record NZ_CP102287.1, read on the forward strand.
CCGCCCTCGACAAGCTGTCAAAACTACAAAATCCCGATGGCTCTTTCAGCTGGTGGAAGGGCATGTCGGGCAGTCGATACATGACAACAGCCGTTGTCAAGATGTTGGTTCGGTTGAATGTGCTCATTGGTAAGCAGCAGGTAACTACGTCAATCATTCGGCAGGCTCTTGCATACTTGGACAAGAAAGCAGCCGAAGAGGTGGCTCAATTGAAAGAATTGAAAGCAAAAGGAAACAAGAATCTGGCTCCCAGCGAGGCGGCTTGCGACTATTTGTACATCCATGCGTTGGCAGAAAGACCATGGACCTCCACCGTTAAATACCTTGTTGACTTGCTCGCCAAGAAGCCTTCGGCATTGACAATCTATGGAAAAGCCAATTCTGCGATTATCCTTTCACAGTATGGTAAACACGAATTGGCCAAGGAATATCTGCAAAGTATCAACGAATATAGTGTTTACAAAGAGGAAATGGGACGCTATTTCGATACGCCGCGTGCCCAGTACACCTGGTGCGACTATCGCATACCCTCGCAGGTGGCAGCCATTGAGGCCACAAAACGTCTGCGTCCTGGCGACCCCAGCATTGAGGAAATGCAACGCTGGCTGCTGCAATCCAAGCGCACACAGGCTTGGGATACGCCCATTAACAGCGTGAATGCGGTGTTTGCCTTCTTGCATGGAGCCACCGAAAAGCTCACCCAGTCATCCCAAGATGCCGTTATCAAGATAGACAACCAGCCTGTTGACCTGCCTAAGGCCACCGCAGGTCTGGGTTATGTCAAGGTGTCGAAGCCGGGCAAGGATGTGCGAACGCTTGCTGTGAGCAAGACTTCAGCCGGTACATCATGGGGAGCTGTGTACGCACAGTTCATGCAGAAATCTACCGAAGTGGCCAGTCAGTCGTCTGGAATTAAGGTAACTCGTACCTTATTATATAATGGTAAGCCTGCAACGAATCTGAAAGTGGGCGACAGGGTGACCGTGAGAATTGAGATAGAGGCCGACCGCGACTACGACTTCGTGCAGCTACAGGATAAGCGTGCGGCATGTCTTGAACCGATAGGTCAGTTGAGTGGCTATCATCAAGGCTACTACTGTGCGCCCAAAGACAATGCCACCAACTATTATTTCGACCGCCTTGGCAAAGGAAAACATCGCATAGAAACCGACTATTACATAGACAGAGCCGGAACCTACCAAACGGGCATTTGCACCATTCAGTGTGCTTACAGTCCGGAGTACAATGGTAGGGAGGCTGCAAAAACATTGAATATACAATAAAAGATGAATCGAAAACTCATAATATTCGCGCTCATGGCGCTTCCACTCCTGTCTTCTGCGCAGCAGATGACAGCCGTCAACGAGGTGATAGATTGCGGACAAGTCGTTTATAAGGCTCCCGTGACGGTGGCGTATGACATCAGGAACACCGGCGACAAGCCGATCGCTATCAGCAAAGTGCTGACCAGTTGCGGCTGCACCTCTGTGGATTATCCCCGCCAAGCCATCGCTTCTCACGGTTCGGCTGTCGTGAAAGTCACCTATGATGCCAAGCAAATGGGAACTTTCAACAAGCTGGTTCGCATTTACAGCAATGGCTCTGCCGCTCCTTTGGAGTTGACCATCAAGGGTAAAGTCGTGGATGAAATCATTGATTTCGGCGGATCTTATCCCTTTACTTTAGGCCTGTTGCAAACCGATGTCAACAACATCGAGTTTGATGATGTGAATCGTGGCGAGCGTCCGCAGGCTAAGATACACATCAAGAACAACACGACGCAGATGGCACAGCCCATCTTGATGCATCTACCCAACTATCTTTCAGCCGACGTTTCACCCTCACGCATTGCGCCAGGCCGAGCCGGCGTTGCAACCATCACCTTGAATTCCAAGCTGATACGCGACTACGGACTGACCCAGACATCCATCTTTATGGGTTTTGTTCCGGGCGATAAAGTAAATCCAGATAATGAGTTGACAGTCTCTGCTGTACTTCTACCTGAATTCGATGATCAGGCAACAGCCGCGCACATGCCCCAACCAAAGATGCAACTCTCTGCAACCAAGTTGGATTTGGGCACCTTTGGGCGTAAGAAAAAGCTGAAAGGACAAATCTTCATCCAAAACATAGGGAAGAGCAAGCTCGAGATAGAGAACGTACAAATGTTCACCGGAGGTTTGCAGATATCGCTCAACAAGTCGAAATTGGAACCTGGTCAGACCGCCAAACTCAAAGTGACGGCTATCGCAGCGCAATTGAAAAAGGCTAAGAGTAAACCTCGTATCTTGATGATTACCAACGACCCGGAGTTGCCTAAGGTGATTATTGATATCCATGTGAACTGATTTTCCGATGGTACAAATAGAAATTGATAGTGGCAGTGGCTTTTGTTTCGGCGTGACGACCGCCATACAGAAAGCACAGGAAGAATTGGCCAAGGGAGAAACGCTGTATTGTTTGGGCGACATTGTGCATAATGGTATTGAAGTGAAGCGTCTGCATGAAAGCGGACTGGTGACCATTAACCACGATGATTTGCGCCAACTGCACGATGTGAAGGTGTTGCTGAGAGCACATGGAGAACCCCCTGAAACCTACGAATTGGCTCGAAAAAACAACATCGAGATTATAGATGCCACCTGTCCCGTGGTGCTGGCGTTGCAACGCCGCATTAAAAAACAATACGAAAATCATCCTGATGCGCAAATTGTGATCTTCGGAAAGACTGGTCATGCCGAGGTGTTGGGCTTGGTAGGTCAAACCCAAAGCAATGCGATTGTGATAGAAAAGGTAGACGACGTGAAGCTGTTGGACTTCTCACGCGACATTTATTTGTATTCGCAAACCACCAAGAGCCTCGACGAGTTTCATCGTGTGATTGATTACATACAATCGCACATCTCACGCGATGCCGTCTTTCGCAGCTTTGACACCATTTGTAGACAGGTAGCGAACCGTATGCCTAACATTGCTAACTTTGCGTCTAAGCATGATTTGATACTCTTCATGAGTGGCCGAAAGAGCTCGAATGGGCGTGTCTTATTCAAAGAGTGCAAGCGCGTGAACCCCAATAGTTACCATATAGAGGATGTGGACGAAATAGATTTCGATTGGTTACAAGGTGTCAATACCGTTGGCATTTGTGGTGCTACCAGCACGCCTAAGTGGCTCATGGAGAAGTGTAGGGATTATATCTTGCAGAAGCTGGGGCAGTAAAGGCGGTGACTGGGCGTTTTAAAGGAGTTAATGGGAGTAAAATGGGAGTTATCGGGAGTAAACGGACATTTGTCTGATAACTCCCTCTTAACTCCTAATAACTCCAGTTAACTCCCATTCTAGTCCCCACTTACTCCCATCTTAACTCCCGCTAACTCCTGACTCTAAGCTATAAATCACACAAATCTTTCACCACTTCACCCCCAACAATCAGTCCGGCGGCAGCAGGAACAAACGCATTGCTGGCCGGTACAGACCGCTTTTTATTAGTAACGATTGGTGCTGATGATGCGGGTTCTGGTGCTGATGAGTCCTCATTGGTTGACGCTATGGGAAACGGTTTGCGGGGTTCTTCGTCACTATAAACCACCTTGAGGTGGGTAATTCCCAACTTTCTAAGTTTCTTTCTGATAACCTTTGCCAGCGGGTCCATCTGCGTTTTGCTGATATCTGTCACCTTAAAACGAGTGGCATCCATCTTGTTGGCTGCCCCCATACAGGCAATCATGGGTATGTGCAGCGCATCACATTGTTTGATAATCTCCAGTTTGGCAGCCATGGTATCAATGCAATCTACCACATAATCGCAAGCTGACAGGTCAATTTCATGTGCTGTTTCCGGCAAATAAAACAGCGCATGCGCATGCACTTTGCAGTGGGGGTTGATGTCTAAGATGCGCTTTCGCGCCACCTCAACTTTTTTTTGCCCGAGGGTTGAATGCAATGCCACCAGTTGTCGGTTGATGTTCGAGAGGCTTACCTCGTCGTTATCTACCAAACTGATTTCTCCAACTCCGCTGCGTGCCAGCACTTCCACCACATAACTGCCCACGCCGCCCACGCCAAAAACCATGACGTGCGATTGGCTTAGCTTTTCCAGGGCAGCGGTGCCAAAGAGCATTTCGGTTCGAGTAAACTGATTTTCCATATCCTGTTTCTTTATTCCGTGTGCAAAGTTAGCCATTTTATCCCACTTTTTAACTAACTTTGCCCTTTGGTATGACAAAGAACAATACCATCGTTTTGAGTTTGGCTTTATCGTTTTGCATCTGCCTTCTGCTGATGCTCAACTTGTTGGTAGGTAGCGTTGCGATACCTACGCAGGATGTGTTGACTATTTTGTGCGGACAAGATGTGGGCAAACCCAGTTGGCAATTCATCATCCTCCAGTCGCGTTTGCCGCAAGCCCTCACGGCGTTGCTGTGCGGGGCCGCACTTTCTACCTCCGGTTTGCTATTGCAAACGTCGTTTCAAAACCCCTTGGCAGGTCCTTCTATCTTTGGCATCAACAGCGGGGCCGCATTAGGCGTGGCTCTCGTTATGCTGTTGCTGGGCGGAAGTGTGTCTACGGCTTTGTTCAGCGTAGGTGGGGCATGGGCTGTCTTGTTGGCTGCGTTTGTGGGAGCCATGGCCGTGACAGGCATCATTTTTATGTTCGCCCAGTGGGTAAAAAGCAGTGTGATGCTGCTCATTATCGGTATGATGATTGGTTATTTGGCTTCGTCTGCCATCGCCCTTCTCAACTTTTTCGCCACCCAAGAAGGCGTAAAGTCGTTTACCATGTGGGGCATGGGAAACTTTGGCGGCGTGTCGTTGTCGCAACTGCCCATGTTTACTGGTGCGATTGTGATAGGGTTGGTGGGTTCCGTCTTGCTGATCAAACCCCTCAATGCGCTGTTGTTGGGCGAAACATACGCGCGCAACTTGGGCGTAAACGTGCGTACGATGCGCAGTTGGCTCTTGGTGATTACTGGATGGCTCACGGCCGTTACCACGGCATATTGCGGTCCGGTGGCATTCATCGGGCTTGCCGTTCCACACTTGGCGCGTCTTGTGATTGGCACCGACAACCATCTTCAATTGCTTCCCATCACCATGGCCATGGGGGCGTTGATTGCTCTTTTGTGCCAACTTGTTTGCGTGTTGCCCGGTTCGCAAGGCATCTTGCCTCTCAACGCCGTAACTCCATTGATTGGCGCACCGGTGATTATCTATATTATTTGGAAGAGATAGAAGAAAGAGCCTCACCCCCAACCCCTCCCCAAAGGGGAGGGGAGTAGATACAATATTTGCCTGGGAGAATTCTGTTATCGTGTTAGAAAGATTTTTACAAACATGTTTCCGTGCTTGGCTTATTCGCAAACCACCAAGTAGTTCGACGTAAACACGCGAAATATGGGCGATTTGTATAAATCAAAGTGAATCAGGGTGTTGTGGAATTAGAGGTGAAAAAACAGGTTTTTTCACCCCCGATTTTTCCCAAAAAAGCCAAGAAAAACGGTGAAAAAACAATGCAGTTGAGCCGCAATAGCATACAGATAGTGCGGCAATATGTATGCTATTGCCGCACTATCTCAATGACTTTATGCTAAAACAACCTATTTGTTGGAAATAAAAGTCATGTAGGCGTGTCGTTTGCCTATTGATTTTTTCTATTTCATCATTTTACGATGGCCATTTTTTTGTCATTTATAAGGACTAAAATAGGTCAGAAGGGAGATGATGGTTTTTGACAGATGAAAATACAAACTTATTTTGTCACCTCTATCACCCTAAACACACCGTCACCCTGGATGTCAGGTTGCATCACGATGGGGTAGAACTGTACGCACACTGCCTTATCCACAGAGATGTTTTGATGTGTGTCGGTCAGTAAGCCATTAGCACTGTTGATGCGGAAAACCTGAATGGTGTTGTCGTCGCGACAGGCGCAAAGTAAGAACCGTCCGTTGGGTGTAATGTTGAAATGACGTGGGTGGATGCCTGTTCGCTGATAGCCTACCTTTGTCAACAAGCCTGTTTTTTGATTGATTTTGAAGATGGCAATGCCGTCATTTTTCAGTCGGTTACTGGTATACAAGAATCTGCCGTCGGGTGAAACGTGAATGTCTGCGCCGCCTTGTGCGCCCACTTCATCAGACTGTATCTCCTGTATTTTCTTCATATTGCCAAAGTTATATTGGTATGCAGTAACCGCTCCCGACAGTTCGCTCATCACATAAACAAACCTGCTGTCGGTGCTGAAGGCGATATGGCGCGGTCCTGAACCTTTGGACAGCTTTGCGGTAACCTTTGCGTTGCCCAGTGATTTCATGTCTTCCAGTTCGAAACGCAGCAGTTGGTCGGCACTGAAATCGGTGGCAATAACGCCATTTCCATCGGGAAGGAATCGTGCGCAATGAACGTGTGGCGCCTGTTGACGCTCAGGGTTTGGTCCACCTATCGAGCCTTTGAATTGTTGCGACATGGCTGAGAGCGACCCGTCTACGTTCAAGGGGAACACGCTCATGGAGCCTCCTGAATAGTTGGCCGTCAGCAACAGGTTGCCGTTGGTCTCCACATAGCAAGGGTCTGCGCCCTTCGTGGGGAACGAACTTTGCAGCTGCATTTGTCCCGTTGTCTTGTCAAACGTGATGGCGTTGACCGCTGCCGACTCGTCATGGTTTTCGTTAACGGCATAAATCATCGTGCCGTCTGAGGCGAGTGTCAGGAAGGATGGGTTCTTCAGTTCGAGCGTGTCGAGAGGGGTGGCCTTTCCGGTGGATTGATTGAAGTTGAACGAGTAAATGCCTTTGCTGGTACCATTGGTATAGGTTCCAACGATTAGTTTGATGTCGTCTTGCGCCTGTAATGTCAGGTGGCCGAAGACAGTCAAGGCGAGTAAAAGTAAATTCTTGATTTTCATAAAGTATGTTTTGTTATTGATGTTCGTCATATCAGATGAAGCAAGAGGTGTTGTGCAAACCGTACAAGGTACGATTGACCAAGACAAAGATATTCATTTTCTTGCACTGTAGCAATCATTTGTTGTTTTTTTATTCACAATTCGATATTAATTTGTAATTTTGCCTGCATGATGAATACCATTGAATTAACTCCTTTACGTAAGGGAATTGTGGGAGTGCAATTTCTCTTTGTCGCATTCGGTGCAACCGTTTTGGTTCCATTGCTGGTGGGTTTGGATCCGGCAACCGCACTGTTTACCGCTGGTATAGGTACTTTCATCTTTCATTTGGTAACGAAAGGGAAGGTACCTATTTTCTTAGGCTCGAGCTTTGCTTTCATCGCACCTATCATTGAGGCCTCCAAGATGTGGGGCATGGCTGGTACATTGGCGGGTATTGCTGGCGTAGCCTTGGTTTATTTTGTGATGAGTGCATTGATTAAATGGCAGGGAAGGAAGCTCCTGGATCGGTTGTTCCCGCCCGTTGTCATCGGTCCGGTGATTATCCTCATTGGTTTGTCCTTGTCGGGATCGGCCGTGAACATGGCCAAAGAGAACTGGACATTGGCCTTTGTATCCTTGGTGACGGCCATCCTTGTACTGACACTCGGCAAGGGGTTAATTAAATTAGTGCCCATCGTGTGTGGCATTGTGGTAGGGTTCATCGTCGCTTCCCTGATGGGTGAAGTGGATTTCACGAAAGTGCATGAGGCATCATGGTTTGCCTTGCCAGGCTCATTGGCCCATTTTCATTGGCCCGAGTTTGCTTGGAAGCCATTTATCTACATGATTCCTGTTGCCATTGCACCGGTGATAGAGCACATTGGCGACGTGTATGTGGTGAACGCAGTGGCTGACAAAGACTTCGTGAAAGAGCCGGGTTTGCACCGCACGATGTTGGGTGATGGGTTGGCATGTCTTGCGGCAGCCTTCTTTGGTGGCCCTCCCGTGACCACTTACTCGGAGGTGACGGGTGCCATGCAGATTACCAAAGTGACTCATCCGCAGATCATTCGCATCGCAGCATTGACGGCCATCGTGTTCTCTGTGATTGGAAAGCTGAGTGCTCTGTTGCAGAGTATTCCGCAAGCAGTACTGGGAGGAATCATGCTGTTGCTGTTTGGAACCATTGCCAGTGTGGGAGTTCAAAATCTGATACAGCACAAAGTGAATCTTAACAATCAACGCAATATCATTATAGTATCGGTGACTTTAACGCTGGGAATTGGTGGTGCGATGCTCGATTTCAGTCTGCGTGGCGTACTCATCGGTATTCTTATGGTTAGTTGTTTGGTTTATGCCAATGCCATGAAGCAAGGTTTGGTAAAAGTGCTGCTTATTATAATAGGTGGCATTGCTTTAAGTACCCTGGTCTTCTTTTTGCTTCCTGGTGGCGATAACGAACTGACCAAGATGAGTGGTATTGGCCTGAGTGCCATTACGGGCGTAGTACTCAACTTGGCGTTGCCTAAGCGTACCGAGGAGGAAGAAGCATGATGGAGGAGGACTTTGAGCGTTATTGGCTGGAAAACCGCCGTGAACTTCTGGCAAAAAACAAAGAGTATCGGGAGATAGAAGAAAGCTATAAGATGCGAACGGGTTTCGATTGGCTGCTTTGGGCCTTGCCTGTTGTGGTGGGAATTTTGACGTTCAACGTGGTTAGGAGTGAGAGCGAGGTGCTGAAATGGTTGGCCTCTGCGGGAGCTGTCATTGTCGTATTCTTGGTATGTGTCTGGGTTAAGTCAGCTGTTTCTGGTCATCGTCCGTTGGATGAGGTAGAAAAAGAGGTCAAAGCACAGGCATACGAAGCTTTTAAGCGTAGATTAAATCAGCCATAACGGCATCGCTCACATACAGTCCTTGCGTCGTCAAACGAATTGAATCGCCCCGAATCTCCAAGAGGTTTTGGGCGATTTGCTTTTCTGCTTGTTGTAAAAGATACGTCCTGTGTTTAGGAGTGAGTGTCGATAAGTTGATGCCTTCCGATGTTCTCAGTGCGGTTGTTATCAAGTCGTTGTAGCGTGTATCGTCGTCAAGGCATTCGCGTTCGAAAGGAATCTCACCTTGTTCGATGGATGAGATGTATTCCTTGATATTGGAAACGTTCCACTGTCGCGATTGAATGTCGTACGAGTGGGCCGACGCACCGATGCCCAGATAGGGTATAGCGTGCCAATAACTGCTGTTGTGTTGGCTCCGTTTGCCCGGTTTAGCGAAGTTGCTGATTTCGTAGTGCTCATATCTAGAAGCTTTCAGCTCATCCACTAAAGTTTGATACATGGTCAAAGAAAGTTCGTCATCAATTTCTTTCACCTTTTTATTGCTTAGTAGTTGATAGAGTGGTGTGCCCTCTTCGTACATCAAACTGTAAGCCGAGATGTGTTCAACCCGCAGCGCAAGGGCCTTTTGGATGTCCAGTTTCCATTCGTCGAGTGTTTGGTTGGGAAAACCAAACATCAAATCTACACTGATGTTGTCAATGCCGATGCCTCGAAGTTGCTGCACCACAGGAGAAATATCTTCCGCATGATGGCGCCTGTGAAGAAACTTCAATCGCTCGTTGCTGAATGATTGTACACCCATGCTCACACGGTTCACAGGCGAACGCTGTAGAAATTGGACAAATGATGGGGTGATATCGTCGGGATTACACTCCATGGTTACCTCACAATGGGTGCGCATCAGCGTATCTTCTCCCTGAAAGAAAACCGTGACGATGGTACTGAAAATCTGTTGAAGTTGTGCGGGAGTGAGTTGGGAAGGGGTACCTCCACCTAAATATATGGTGGAAATCAGAGGCTGAGCAACAGCACCTGTGTCTTCTGTCGTGGGCAGGTAATGGCGTCTTAGCTGCATCTCTCGGCACAAAGCATCAACATATTGTTGGCGCACATCAAGGTGCGTGGTGGAGTAGAAGCCACAATAAATGCAGCGACTGGCGCAAAAAGGAATGTGTATGTATAAGCCTGCCATGGGTATGGACTATTTTCATGCAAAAGTACTAATTTGATTTAAATATGTTATATTTTTTCTATAATACTTTTGTCTTTATTCAAAAAATGCCTAACTTAGACGGCATAATCTTAAATAACGTAATACTAACCCTTTTTAAAATCTATAACCGTTATGAGAGTATATCAAACGAACGAAATTAAAAACATCGCATTGCTTGGCAGTGCGGGTAGCGGCAAGACCACACTTGCCGAGAGTATGCTGTTTGGCAGTGGTATCATCAAGCGCCGTGGATCAGTAGAGGCCAAAAATACCGTCAGTGATTATTTTCCAGTTGAGCAGGAATACGGCTATTCGGTGTTCCCTACCGTATTCCATGTAGAATGGAATAACAAAAAACTGAACATCATTGACTGTCCCGGTTCGGATGACTTTGTGGGCGGAGCCATCACTGCTTTGAATGTTACTGACCAAGCTGTGATTCTCATCAACGGGCAATATGGACCAGAAGTGGGTACGCAGAACAACTTTAGATACACGGAAAAACTGAAGAAGCCCGTCATCTTCTTGGTTAATCAGCTTGATTCAGACAAATGTGATTATGATGCTGTCATCAATACCATGAAAGATATTTATGGCTCCAAGTGTGTTCAAATACAATATCCAGTGGAGACTGGAGCCAACTTTAACGAAATCATTGACGTGCTGTTGATGAAGAAGTATTCCTGGAAGGCTGAAGGTGGAATGCCTATTATTGAGGATATTCCAGAAGACCAGATGGAAAAAGCCATGGAACTGCATAGACAACTCGTAGAAGCAGCTGCTGAGAATGATGATAGTTTGATGGAGAAATTTTTCGAAGAAGAGAAACTTAGTGAGGACGAATTGCGTGAAGGAATCCGCAAGGGACTTGTTACGCGCAGCATCTTCCCTGTATTCTGTGTTTGCGCTGGTGAGGATAAAGGTGTACGTAGACTGATGGAGTTCTTAGGAAATGTTGTTCCTTTTGTGAGTGAAATGCCGAAAATCCACAATACACGCGGTGAGGAAGTGGCTCCAGATGCACAAGGTCCCACGTCACTTTACTTCTTCAAGACCGGTATGGAACCGCATATTGGCGAGGTATCTTATTTCAAGGTTATGAGTGGTAGCGTGAAATCAGGCGATGATTTGACCAATGCAGACCGTGGATCGAAAGAGCGTATTGGCCAATTGTATGCTTGTGCGGGTGCCAACCGTATAGCAGTAGACCAGCTGAACGCAGGCGATATAGGCTGCACGGTTAAGTTGAAGGACGTTAAAACGGGTAATACGTTGAATGGAAAGGATTGTGAGTGGCGTTTCGACTTCATCAAATATCCTAATTCGAAGTACAGTCGTGCCATTAAAGCTGTTAATTCAGCTGATACAGAAAAGGTGATGGCCGCCTTGCTGAAGATGCGTCAAGAAGATCCGACATGGGTGGTTGAACAATCGAAAGAATTGCGCCAGACCATTGTTCACGGACAAGGTGAGTTCCACTTGCGTACCTTGAAATGGCGTTTGGAGAACAATGAGAAGCTACCAGTGACCTTTGTGGATGCCAAAATACCTTACCGCGAAACCATTACCAAGCAAGCCAGAGCAGACTATCGACATAAGAAGCAATCGGGAGGTGCAGGCCAGTTTGGTGAAGTTCATCTGATTGTAGAACCTTATGCCGAAGGCATGCCTGACCCAACGGTTTACAAATTTAATGGTCAGGATTTCAAGATGAACATCAAGAGCAAGGAGGAAATCGACTTAGAGTGGGGTGGTAAGTTGGTATTCATCAACTCTGTGGTTGGTGGCGCCATTGACTTGCGTTTCATGCCCGCCATCCTGAAAGGTGTAATGGACTGCATTGAGCACGGCCCCTTGACCGGAAGTTATGCGCGTGATGTTCGGGTTGTGGTATACGATGGCAAGATGCACCCGGTAGATTCCAATGAATTGTCGTTCACCTTGGCTGCGCGTCATGCCTTCTCACAGGCGTTCAAGGCTGCTGGTCCTAAGATTCTTGAACCAATTTATGATTTGGAAGTGTATGTTCCTGCTGACTACATGGGCGATGTGATGAGCGATTTGCAAGGCCGTCGCGCATTGATTATGGGAATGGATAGCGAGGCAGGATACCAAAAACTGTCTGCCAAGATACCATTGAAGGAATTGTCCAGCTACTCTATCTCTTTGAGTTCTCTGACCGGCGGACGTGCATCGTTCACGACCAAGTTCTCAAGTTACGAGTTGGTACCAAACGATTTGCAGACGAAGCTCATTGAAGAGCATGAGGCTGAGCTCGCAAATGAGGAAGAATAAATCGTTATTTTACAAGTTAAAAGGTGTGATGTGGTTTGCCATGTCACACCTTTTCTGTTTGAAAAGTTCACAAGCTTAATACTCATTCTTGATGATTATGTTTTATAATTTGATATGCATAATTATAAATATGCAATTCGTTAATTATCGATAATAATAGAGAAATATTTAACAGCTTATTGTTAAGCGTTTAAGAAAAACGTTATCTTTGTGATGTATGAAGAAGAGAACAATTTGGGTCATCTCGACAATCATGGGGCTTTCGTTCCTGGTGTTGCTTTTCCTGCAGTTGAAATACTTTCAGGAAATGGCCGACATGAAGAAGGAACAGTTTGACGAATCGGTCAACAGAGCCTTGAACCAGGCATCTCGCAACTTGGAATATAACGAGACGTGGCGCTACCTACAGAAGGATGTGAACGAGACAGAACGGAGAGCTTATATACAAGACTCGATTGGAACTCGTTCAGGAAAGCCCGACGGTACGTTGCAACAGTCCCACCAGTTCTCGGTGACGGGCAAGGATGGAACCATGTATTCGGCCTTTGAGCTGAAGACCATCACAGTGAAACCCTCACAGATGCCCAAGGGAATGATTCTGCAAAACGATAAAAACTCTCTGTCTGAGGCTTCAAAGTCGTTGCAGGAGATTGTCAAGAACCGGTACATCTACCAGAAAGCGTTGCTCGACGAAGTGGTTTACTCCATCTTGTACTCAGCTTCTGACAAGCCACTGAAAGAGCGAATCAACTTCAAATTGTTGGATCAAGACCTCAAGTCGGAACTGATGAACAATGGAATCAACATCCCATATCACTTTCGTGTGACGACACAGGATGGACGCGAGGTGTACAGATGTTCTGACTATTCAGAGAAAGGGGAGGAATATACTTATTCACAGGTGCTGTTCCGTAATGACCCCGCATCGAAAATGGGTGTGGTGAAGGTGCACTTCCCCGATATGAACAGCTACATCTTTTCTTCAGTAAGGTTCATGATGCCAGCTATTGTTTTCACCTTCATCCTGCTGGTGACGTTTATTTTCACCATTGTTGTGGTGTTCAGGCAGAAACGGTATACCGAGATTAAGAACGACTTCATGAACAACATGACCCACGAATTGAAGACACCAATCGCCAGTATTTCGTTGGCTGCGCAGATGTTGAATGACAAGAGCCTGACCAAGAGCGAGTCTATGATTAACCATCTTGGTGGGGTGATACAAGAAGAGACCAAGCGTCTGCGGTTTTTGGTGGAGAAGGTGTTGCAGATGTCCATGTTCGATCGTAAGAAAACCGTGTTCAAGAAGAAGGAATTGGACCTCAACGAGATGGTTGAGAGCATTGCCCATTCGTTCTCATTGCGTGTTGAACATACCGGAGGAAGGATATATACGGACATAGGTGCCGTTGACTCTACCATTTACGTTGATGAAGTGCACTTCCAAAACGCCATCTTCAACCTGATGGACAATGCCGTGAAGTACGGAAAACCCGACCAGCCGCTGGACATCTACATGTCTACTTGGAACGATGATCAGCATTTGTATCTGTCAATTCGCGACACGGGACTGGGCATCAAGAAAGAAAATTTGAAGAAAGTTTTCGAGAAGTTCTACCGCGTCCATACAGGGAATGTGCACGATGTGAAAGGATTTGGGCTGGGATTGGCTTATGTCAAGCAAATTGTGGAACTGCACGATGGTGAGATAGCCGTTGATAGTGAGTACAGAAAGGGGACTAAGTTTACAATCAAACTCCCCGTCATTAAAGATTAATAATTATTCATTAATAAATACAAGACTATGGAAGAGAAAATAAAAATTCTATTGTGTGAAGATGATGAGAATTTAGGAATGCTGCTTCGCGAGTATTTACAGGCTAAGGGTTATACCGCAACATTATGCCCAGACGGTGAGGTTGGCTATAGAGAGTTCTTGAAAGACAAGTTTGACATCTGCGTCCTGGACGTGATGATGCCTAAGAAAGACGGGTTCACGCTGGCCCAGGAAATACGCCAGGCCAACGCAGACATGCCCATCATCTTCCTCACAGCAAAAGTTTTGAAGGAAGATATCCTCGAGGGATTCAAGATTGGAGCCGATGATTACATCACCAAACCATTCTCCATGGAAGAACTTGTGTTGCGTGTTGAGGCCATCTTGCGCCGTGTACGAGGTAAGAAAAACAAGGAAGCCACAGTTTACAAAATCGGCAAGTTTGTGTTTGATACGCAGAAGCAGTTGCTCACCATCGGTGACAAGCAAACAAAGTTGACTACCAAGGAGAACGAGTTGCTGTCCTTGCTCTGCTCTCATGCGAACGAAATACTGCAGCGTGACTTTGCTTTGAAGACCATCTGGATAGACGACAACTATTTCAACGCTCGTTCGATGGACGTTTACATCACCAAGTTGCGCAAGCACTTGAAGGATGACGACCAGATTGAAATCATCAACATCCACGGCAAGGGCTATAAGCTCATCACGCCAGAGGAAGATTAAGCTCGTTTACAAGCAAAACGGCAATCTTATTGGAAAATAATCAAAGGCACAGGGTTTACGTCCTGTGCCTTTTTTAATGAATACAGGTATCTGTAAGTAGTTGATAAACAGTAGGTCTTGAAGCTCATCTAAAAGCATTGGTTTTGCAGTCCAAAGTCAATGAGTTTGCCCGTTAAAGTCAATGCAATTGCCCATTAAAGTCAATGAGTTTGCCAAGCATGTCCAATGTGAAGATTCAAAATCGAAGTACAAAGCTGTTTTGAGGTTTTAATGGAAAAATCACACAATTGTTTTGTTTAATTCATATTATATTTAGTATCTTTGCGGTGATTAAGTTGCTTTATCATGACACCCATCATTGTCAGTATTTTAGCAGTCTGCCTTCTCTTGATAGCCACAGAAAGCAAGACGAACGTCAATAAAGCTGCTGTTGCCATCTTTGCAGGAACAGTAGGATGGGTTTTGTATGTCGGTTACGGTACTGATTTTGTGATGAGCCGACACGCTACCGACTATGTTAGCTTCTTGGACGGAGCAGAGTCTACAGGAATACTCGTCAAAGAGTTTATTGCCCGCCACGTGTTTCTTAAGCATGTGGGTCATGCCTCCGAGATCGTTCTCTTCTTGTTGGCTACGATGACCATCGTGGAGATTTTGAACAATAATGGCTGTTTCGATTTTATCAGTCAACTATTGAAGACGCGCAGTAGCAAGAAAATATTATGGCGGCTGGCCATTGTGACGTTTATCATCTCGGCCAATCTCGACAACCTCACTACTACGGTCATGATGCTCACCATCATGCACAAGATTATTCCAAGCAGGCGATACCGCATGATTTATGGTTCGGCCATCGTCTTGGCTGCCAATTGTGGGGGAGCATTAACGGTTATCGGCGATCCCATGGGACTGGTTTTGTGGAGTCAAGGAGCCGTTACGCCAACCAACTATTCGCTGTCGCTACTCGTCCCATGCCTCATTGCATGGGCACTGCCAACTTATTGGGTGGGGCGGATGTTGCCCGAGCGGATGCAGACCGAGTGGATTGTGATGCCCTATCGTGGCGATGATACCAATCTCAACGTGCGGCAACGATTGTTGATGCTGTTCATCGGCATTGGTGGGTTGTGGTTCATCCCGTCGTTTAGTAATATCACCCGGTTGAGTCCATTCCTCGGAGCGCTCTGTGTGCTATCCGTTCTTTGGGTGGTGAACGAATTGTTCAACCATCGACTGATGAATGAAGAACAGATGATACAGCGCCGCACACCACGCGTGCTGCAATACGGAGTGCTGCAAATGATGCTCTTTGTGATGGGCATCATGCTGGCTGTCGGTGTTTTACAGGAAACAGGATTCTTGCAGCGGTTTACACTTTTGTTAGACCAGGGAGTGCAGAATGTGTGGATGTTGGGCGCAGTGAGCGCACTGGTGAGCACCATCTTAGACAACTTTGCTACAGGCATGGGTATGCTGTCGCTTCATGCAGTGGAAAATGTTCACGCATCAGCCACCCTGTCGGCATTCGCACAAGACGGAGAATATTGGAAAATAGTGGGATACACATCAGCCGTTGCTGGTAACATCTTGGCCAT
Organism: Hoylesella buccalis ATCC 35310; assembly: GCF_025151385.1. Lineage (NCBI taxonomy): Bacteria > Pseudomonadati > Bacteroidota > Bacteroidia > Bacteroidales > Prevotellaceae > Hoylesella > Hoylesella buccalis. The sequence goes on from NZ_CP102287.1 coordinate 406,986, forward strand.
TGGCTCGATGAGTGGGTTAGCCTTGATCAAGGCTGAACGCATCCGTGTGGTCTGGTATTTGCGCAATATTGGATGGAAAGCATTGGTGGGAACCATGTTAGGCTATCTGGCTCTATATATCTTTGTATGAAATATTTTTTTTGAAGTATGAATAATATAACAACAATAGGAGTTTTGACCTCTGGTGGAGATGCTCCGGGAATGAATGCAGCCATCCGTGCGGTAACGCGCGCGGGTATCTGTAATGGCTTTAAGATTAAAGGTATATACAAGGGATTTGATGGCCTGATCAACGATGATATCAAGGATTTTACGACCGAAAACGTGAGTGGTATCATCATGTCGGGTGGTACAATCTTGAAAACAGCACGATCTTTAGAGTTTATGACACCTGAAGGACGCAAGAAAGCTTATGAAAATGTGCAAAAACATCAGATAGGCGCACTAATCGTGATTGGTGGAAATGGTTCGTTGAGGGGTGCCATGGAGTTCGGCAAGGAATACGACGTACGTTGTATTGGCCTGCCCGGTACGATCGACAACGACTTGTATGGTACGGATTCCACCATCGGATATGACACAACCTTGAACACGATTGTCGAATGCGTAGACCGAATTAGGGACACGGCACAAAGTCATGAACGCATCTTCTTTGTAGAGGTGATGGGGCGTGATGCCGGTTTTTTGGCGCAAAACAGTGCCATCGCATCGGGTGCAGAAGCTGCCATCATACCCGAAGATAGAACAGACGTGGACCAATTGGGACACTTCATGGAGCGGGGTATACGTAAATCAAAACGCTCGTGCATCGTCATCGTGAGCGAAAGTCCTAAGTGTGGCGCGTTGTATTACGCTGAGCGTGTAAGAAAAGAGTTCCCTGGATATGATGTTCGCGTCACCATTTTAGGGCATCTTCAACGAGGAGGCCGCCCCTCCGCGCACGATAGAATCTTGGCAAGTCGAACAGGCGTGTCGGCCGTTGAGGCTATCATACAAGGACAACGCAACATCATGATAGGTATAAAAAACAACGAGATAGATTATATCCCGCTGGTAGAAGCCATTAGGAGTGATAAACCCTTTGACCGAAAACTCATCAAGGTGCTTGATGAACTGAGTATTTAGTGAAAGTTTTCAAAGGTAATATATGTTAATAAAGCAATTGGTTTTGTTAATATCTGGCAAAGCCAACGAGCTATACAAAGTATTTTCGTATATTTGCAGGACTTAAGTTTAAGATTAATTTAGAAAAATATTGATATAAAATATAAAATCATGTCACAGATAACCGGACGTATTTCTCAGATTATTGGGCCAGTCATCGATGTTTATTTTGACACCAAAGGGCAAGATTCAGATCAGGTGCTCCCAAAAATCTATGATGCTTTAAGCATCAAACGCCAAGACGGAACGGAGCTAATCATCGAGACTCAACAACACATAGGTGAAGACACGGTTCGTTGTGTAGCCATGGATAATACCGATGGATTGCAACGTGGAATGGAAGTAATCCCTACAGGAAGTCCCATCACCATGCCCTCTGGAGAACAAATCAAGGGTAGAATGATGAATGTTGTAGGCAAGGCGATTGACGGAATGGAAGCGTTGACCAAGGATAATTCATATCCTATCCATAGAGAACCTCCAAAGTTTGAGGACTTGTCCACGCACAAAGAAATGCTGGCAACTGGCATCAAGGTGATTGACTTGCTGGAACCTTATATGAAAGGTGGAAAAATTGGATTGTTCGGTGGTGCCGGTGTAGGAAAGACGGTGTTGATTATGGAACTAATCAACAACATCGCCAAAGGTCACAACGGCTATTCGGTCTTCGCTGGCGTAGGAGAACGTACGCGTGAAGGCAACGACTTGATTCGGGACATGATAGAATCGGGGGTGATTAAATATGGTGATAAATTCCGCAAAGCCATGGATGAAGGCAAATGGGATTTGTCATTGGTCGATCCAGAGGCATTGAAACAATCACAGGCTACACTCGTGTATGGACAAATGAACGAGCCACCTGGGGCCCGTGCATCGGTTGCTTTGTCGGGTTTGACCGTTGCCGAGCAGTTTCGTGACAAGGGCGTTGCTGGTCAGGGTGAACATGCAGATATCATGTTCTTTGTTGACAACATCTTCCGATTCACGCAGGCAGGTTCTGAAGTATCTGCTTTGCTGGGTCGTATGCCATCGGCTGTAGGTTATCAACCTACCCTGGCATCTGAAATGGGCGTGATGCAAGAGCGCATTACATCAACCAAGAGGGGATCTATCACATCCGTTCAGGCTGTTTATGTGCCGGCAGATGACTTGACAGACCCTGCTCCTGCTACGACATTCACACACTTGGATGCTACGACCGAGTTGAGCCGTAAGATTACAGAGCTGGGTATTTATCCGGCTGTAGACCCCTTAGGATCTACCTCGCGTATCCTCGATCCATTGATTGTTGGCAAAGAACATTATGAGTGTGCGCAAAGAGTAAAACAAATTTTGCAACGCTATCAGGAATTACAAGACATCATTGCCATTCTTGGAATGGACGAGTTGTCTGATGATGATAAACAAATTGTGAACCGTGCGCGTCGCGTACAGCGTTTCTTGTCACAACCGTTTACGGTGGCCGAACAGTTTACTGGCGTGAAAGGTGTGATGGTTTCCATTGAAGACACCATTAAAGGATTTAATATGATTCTTGATGGTGAGGTTGATGACCTGCCTGAGCAGGCCTTCCTGAACGTGGGTACCATAGAGGATGCCATTGAGAAAGGTAAGAAATTGCTTGCGGCAGCACAGGGATAATCACAAAACAGGAAGAGATATATGTTACATCTAAGAATAGTTTCTCCTGAAAAGGTGGTGTTTGATGGCGAGGTGGAAAGCGTACTGGTGCCTGGAACATTAGGAAGCTTTGAGATCTTAACAGATCATGCTCCCATTATTTCTTCTCTGGAAGAAGGAGTGGTGGAATATAAAACACATCAGCAAAAGCAGAAAATCGATATTCTGGGTGGCTTTGTTCAGGTGAAGCAGAACGACGTTTCACTTTGTGTAGAAGTATAATAGACGGCAAGTTTATGATCGATTCTGTGGTTAAACAATATAAGAAAGTTGGTTTATGGATCATTGCAGGATTCATGCTAGTCTTCTTATTGGCGATTCAAATCACTTCCAACACAGCCATGCTGACAGGACTGGTGGTTTGTGTGCTATATTTTTTAACCTCAACCTGGGTCTACGCTGCTTTGTGGAAGAAAACAGCTAAGACATCTCCAACGAAGCTAACAGGCTTCTACTTGGTAGCCATGGCTGTGAAGTTTTTTGTTGGAATACTGGTTGTCCTGGCGTATTGCCTCATCGTTCGAACAAGAACACAAGTCATTGCATTCGCTGCTATGTTCTCGATTTACTATTTAGCGATGATTATTTACGACGCAACATATTTTTCCCGAGTAGAGAAGAAGAATCAAATAAGCATTAAGAAATGAAATATATCAAACATATCTTCTGTCTATTGACCCTGTTTCTGGTTCTTTCTCCAGCGATGGCTGCTGACCAGGAAAAGGAAAATATTGACTTGGAGGAGATTTTGATGGGCCATATTAAAGACTCCTACGAGTGGCACATAACTGACTTTATGGGCAAGCCAATCGTGTTACATCTGCCGATTATCGTTAAAAGCTCGACAGGATGGCATGTCTTTTGCAGTAATGAATTTGCCCATGAACCCAATGAACAAGGTAACAGGCCAGGTCCTTATGGTTTGTATATTGCAAATAACGAAGTACACGAGAATAAGATTTGCGAGATGGTGAATGGAGAAGAGGTTCGTCCTTTCGACATATCAATCACCAAGACCGTTGTCATTCTGTTTATTAATGCCATTATCTTGCTTCTCTGTATACTGATTCCTTCCAGATGGTGTCGCAATCATAAACCAAGTGACCCAGCACCTGGAGGATTTACGGGGTTGGTTCACATGTTTGTCATGTCGGTATATGATGATGTAATTAAACCGACATTGGGTAAAGAAGCTGATAAGTATGCTCCATACTTGTTAACCTGTTTTTTCTTCATCCTCATCTCCAACTTCATGGGTGTCATACCTTTTCCGCCAGGAGGAGGTAACCTTACGGGGAATATCACCTGTACTTTCTTTTTGGCTCTATGCACCTTCTTGGTAACGAACTTAACAGGAACGAAGGCATATTGGAAAGAAATCTTCTGGCCAGACGTCCCTTTGTGGATGAAGGCACCGATTCCTTTGATGCCTTTTATCGAGTTCTTTGGAATCCTCACAAAGCCTCTGGCCTTGATGATTCGATTGTTTGCCAACATGATGGCTGGCCATGCCATTGCCATATCGTTTGCCTGCATCATCTTTATCATGTTTGCCATCAACCCAGTATCAGGTACTTTGATGACTGTTGTCAGCGTCCTGATGAGCATCTTCATGATGTTGCTGGAACTGTTGGTATGCTATATCCAAGCATTAGTGTTTACCATGTTGAGCGCAGTCTTTATCTCACTCGCTCATGTTAAGGAACACAATGCCTCCTTAGAGTAAGAATTGAAATATATTAAAATAATAACTTAAAATTAAAACGACTATGTTATCATTATTATTAGCAGCAGATGCTGTTGCAAAAGTAGGTGCCGCAATTGGCGGTGGTATATCTGTAATTGGCGCAGGTATCGGTATCGGACGTATTGGTGGTAATGCTATGGATGCCATGGCACGTCAGCCAGAGAAGATTGGTGACTTGCGTTCTTCCATGATTATTGCAGCCGCGTTGATTGAAGGTGCAGCATTCCTTTCGATTATCATTGCCCTGCTTTCATTGTTTGTGTAGAAGTTGAAATAGCAGATGGTATTTGTCTTGCCATCTGTCGATGTAGAAAATACACTTTCAACTGATTAACAAGAAATTAATAATAGCTTATGTCATTAATAACTCCTGATTTTGGATTGTTTTTCTGGATGGCCATCGTCTTTATCATTGTATTGGCCATCTTATGGAAATGGGGCTTTCCATCAATTGTCAATATGGTGAATAGCCGAAAGGAATTCATTGACGACAGCTTGAGAAAGGCTCATGAGGCCAATGAAAGACTTGCAAACATACAGAAAGAGGGGGAAGCCATGCTCCAAAATGCGAGAGAAAAGCAGGCACAAATATTGAAAGATGCGGCGGATACTCGCGATGCGATTGTTGTGAAAGCTCAGGAGAAAGCTACAAATGAAGGTTCCAGATTGCTCAATGAGGCAAAAGCTGAAATAGAAGCAGAAAAGCAGAATGCCATTCGAGACATTCGCACACAGGTAGCTGAGATTTCCGTTCAGGTAGCAGAAAAGATTGTTCGCGAGAAACTTTCTTCAGATGAGAGTCAAATGGAGTTAATCAACAAACTGCTGAATGACATTTCTGTTGGTAAAAATAACGAGTAAAAGGATATGGCTATAGGTGTAATATCAGTCAGATATGCGAGGGCGCTTTTAAAATGTGCGATGGAGCAGAACCTGGAAGATCAGGTTTATCAGGAGATGTTAACTCTTGCTGATCAATATAATCGTGTACCTGAACTGCGTTCTACAATTGACAATCCCATGCTTGAAAAGGACAAAAAGCAAGCACTTTTGCAAGCTGCTTGTGGGAAGAATCTGTCTGAATTGACAGAGAAATTTATCCAGCTGGTTCTACAAGAAGGCAGAGAGAATGTCATCCAGATGATGGCCACATCTTATATTACGCTCTATCGAAAACAGAAAAATATCATCAGTGGCCGATTGATTACTGCAACAACAGTCACGCCTGAGGTGGAGCAAAAAATGAAACAGATGGTTCAAAACAAGTCTCAGGCTACGGTTGAGTTCCAAACAGAAGTCGACCCAGACATCATAGGAGGCTTTATCCTTGAATATGATTCTTACCGTATGGATGCCAGCGTTCAAACAAAACTGAACAATATCCTGAAAGAGCTTAAGAAATAAATTAAAAAGAAAAAATAAAATGTCAGACAAAATAAAACCAAGCGAAGTGTCAGACGTACTACTTCAACAACTAAGTGGTGTCAGCTCGGACAATCAGTTTGAAGAAACTGGTACCGTACTTAACGTGGGGGATGGTGTGGCTCGCGTGTACGGTTTGCAGAATGCCGAAGCTAACGAGTTGCTCGAGTTTGAGAATGGTGTGATAGCCATTGTGATGAACTTGGAGGAAGATAACGTCGGTTGTATTCTTTTGGGGTCATCATCCGCCATCAAAGAGGGGATGGTTGTGAAACGTACCCATCGCATCGCATCCATCCGCGTGAATGACAACATGCTTGGACGTGTCATCAACCCTCTTGGTGAGGCTATTGACGGATTGGGCGAGCTCGATTTGACAGAATCGTTTGAAATGCCGCTGGATCGTAAAGCTCCGGGAGTGATTTACAGACAACCCGTGAAAGAACCGCTGCAGACAGGATTGAAATCTGTAGACTCGATGATTCCAATTGGTAGAGGACAACGTGAGTTGATTATTGGTGACCGTCAAACTGGTAAAACAGCTATTGCGGTTGACACTATTATCAACCAGAAGAGCTTTTATGATGCAGGCAAACCCGTTTACTGTATTTATGTAGCCATCGGCCAAAAAGCATCCACTGTTGCAAACCTTGTTCAGACATTAAAAGAACGTGGTGCTTTACCTTACTCCATCATCGTTTCTGCTACAGCCGCTGACCCAGCTGCCATGCAATACTATGCGCCGTTTGCAGGCGCTGCCATCGGTGAATATTTCCGCGATCGAGGGGAGTCAGCTCTTGTGGTATATGATGATTTATCTAAACAGGCCGTTGCTTACCGCGAGATTTCACTGATTCTACGTCGTCCTTCTGGGCGTGAAGCTTATCCGGGTGATGTGTTTTATCTACACTCTAGATTGTTGGAACGGGCTGCTCGTATCAATGACCAGCAAGAGGTAGCCGAGCAGATGAACGACTTGCCCGAGTGCCTGAAGGGTCATGTCAAAGGTGGTGGTTCATTGACAGCCTTGCCAATTATTGAAACCCAGGCAGGCGATGTGTCAGCCTATATTCCTACCAATGTTATCTCTATTACAGACGGACAGATTTACCTTGAGTCCAATCTCTTCAATCAAGGTTTTCGACCTGCTGTCAACGTGGGTATCTCCGTGTCACGTGTTGGTGGTAGTGCTCAGATCAAGAGTATGAAAAAAGTTGCCGGAACTTTGAAAATTGATCAAGCCCAGTATCGTGAGCTTGAAGCATTCTCCAAGTTCTCAAGTGATATGGATTCGGTAACAGCCATGACACTTGATCGAGGAAGAAAGAACAATCAGTTGTTGATACAACCACAATACAGTCCTGTTCCTGTGGGCGAGCAAGTTGCCATTCTATATTGTGGCGTACATGGCTTGCTGCATGATGTGCCAATTGATGAGGTTCGAACATGCCAAGATACCTTTTTGGAAGCCATGCGCACCAAACATGCTGATGTACTGAAGGTTCTTGAGTCAGGCCAATTAACAGACGAAGCCATCCAGACCATCGAGCAAACCATGAGCGAAGTGACAGCTTCTTACAAAGTTTCATAGCCTATGCCGTCACTCAAAGAGATTAAGACACGTATTGCCAGTGTCAAGAATACCCGAAAAATCACCAGTGCGATGAAGATGGTTGCATCTAGCAAACTTCATCATGCACAGGTCAGAGTAGAGAATATGCTCCCATACGAAAATATGTTGGAGCATATTCTTAAGTCATTTCTTATTTCTACACCAGATGCTGATACGCCATTTGATGCCGTACGTCCTAACTTGAAACGCGTGGCATTGGTGGTTTTTTCTTCAAACAGCAGTCTATGCGGTAGTTTTAACATTAATGTGTTGAAAATGATGCAACAGGCTGTTGAAGATTACCATCGTCTCGGAATTGATAAGGATAACATTATTATTTATCCTATTGGCCGAAAAGTTGCAGAGCGTGCTGTAAAGATGGGGTATAAAACTGCTGGGAATTTCGTTGAATTGGCTGATAAGCCTAATGCACAGACCTGCCAAAAGATTGCTCATGAAATTGCACAGAAGTTCCTTAACGGTGAGTATGACAAGGTCGAGATGATATATCATCACTTTAAAAGTGTAGGTTCTCAGATTCTGACTCGTAAAACCTTCTTACCCATTGACTTGTCAACCGAGATTGGATGGGGAAATGATCGTGATTTGAAATCTTCTTACACGACGGCAAGAGCACAGGAATATCTGAGGAAAAAGAATCTAAAAGTTGAAAGGAAAGAGATAGATGTCCAGCCATTGAACGATGACTTCATTGTAGAGCCTGATGTCAAGACTGTATTGGGCACCTTGATACCCAATCAATTACACCTCATGTTCTATACGGCATTGCTAGATAGCAACGCAAGTGAGCATGCCGCTCGAATGGTCGCTATGCAGACAGCTACCGACAATGCAGATGACTTGCTTCGTTCACTCAATTTACAGTATAACAAGGGTAGACAGCAAGCCATTACAAACGAGTTGCTGGATATCGTTGGCGGGACTATCAATAACTAAACAATTTGATGTAATTGAACAAAAAAGTTCGAGACAACACAATGATGTTATCTCGAACTTTTTTGGTTTATGTTTTGAGTACCAAAAGTATACCCAAACAGACGAGTGCTCAAAGTCTATGCTATTGGTGCTCAAAGTCTATGCTATTGGTGCTCAAAGTCTATGCTATTGGTGCTCAAAGTCTATGCTATTGGTGCTCAAAGTCTAAGCTATTGGTGCTCAAAGTCTAAGTTATTAACACACCATGTCTAAGCTATTAACACGCAAAGTCTAAGTTATTAACACGCAAAGTCAATGCTATTAGTGCTCAATGTCAATGCTATAAAAGCTCAAACTCATTGACTTTGGTAAGCAAAGTCAATGAGTTTGAAGTCTCTTTTGTTGGCGGAAGATGAGGGATTCAAACCCCCGATACCCAAAAAGGGTATACCGGATTTCGAGTCCAGCGCATTCGGTCACTCTGCCAATCTTCCTAAATGAGTGTGCAAATGTAATAATAATTTGGCAATGCCCAAAATTTTTTAACCATTTAATATGCTTAGCGCATCTGTAGAGTCAACCAGCAAGTGCAAAATTACAAAACGTGTTTGAAGAATTCTCGTTTTGGTGTAGAAAAGTTTAATTTTTCTCTCGGTCTTTCGTTCAATTTCTTTTGTATCGACATAATTCTCTTGTCTGTGTAATGTTCAAACGAATCCTTTTTCGGTATATATTGTCTGATCAGCTTATTTGTATTCTCAATAGCTCCCTTCTGCCATGAGCAATATGGATCAGCGAAGTACACGGGCACGCCTAAGAACTTGGTAATGTCCTTATGTGCCGCAAATTCAGGCCCGTTGTCTGTTGTAATGGTCTTCAGACAATCCTTGTATGGCAGCAGCAGTTTCCTGACCACCTTTGCCAGGGGCTTTGACTGCTTCCCGAATGGCAGTTTCTGCATGAGCAGCATATTGGTGGACTTCTCCACCAGCGTGAGTATGGCGTGCTGGGCAGGGTCTACGATCAAGTCCATCTCAAAATCCCCGAATCTCTTCCCGTCAACTTCCTTGCTTCTTTCATGGATGCTCACCCTGTCCTTGATTGGAAGATGTCTGCCCTTGGGACGATGCCTGTATTTCATCTTATGCCTTGTGTGCCTGGCAAGTTCCCCTGTCGTGTCATTGTGGATGATGTTATAGATGGACTGGTGGGACACCTTTATCCCCTCGTTCTTGCGCAGATAACCAGATATTTGTCTTGGAGACCACTGGTCATTGATGATATATTCCTTGATTCTCCAGACCAATTCGTCGGAGAGTTTGGAGTTCTTTACCGTTCTATTTCTGCGCTGCATAGCCATGTCGTGCGCCTTTGTCCAGATATACTTTCCTGATGGCGTGCTGTTGTTCTTTAGCTCACGACTGATCGTAGCTTCACTCGTACCCACAATGAGGGCAATTTCTTTTCTCTTTATTTTCTTTTGGAGTAAGGCGAAAATTTGCGACCTTTGCTCCGAGGTTAATTGATGATACATATACAATACAAAGTTAATTAATCTTTGGGAGACTGCGGTCTCCCTTTTGCTTTTTTTGTATTGCTGATTGTGCTCTTCGGGGGCTTCGCGCCCCCGGCCGCATGGCAACCTCCGCGGTGTTTTTCATGTTTTTTGTACAATCCAAACACCAACAATTTTTGCACTTCGATTTTGAATCTTTAGCATGTGCTCCAACTGGAATGGGTAAGATGAAGCCATGTGTTTATTCAACAGTTATATGGTAGCTTTGCACCACGCTTTCATTGAACACAAAAAATAGAACAAATGCATGAATTAGAATGGACCGTAAGTCAATTCAGCATTCCATACACCTTGTCTTTTGGCTGTCGAGATGGTAAACAAGTGCCCTATGCCTTTTGGTGATAAACCGCCTTTATAGAAATATGAGCCATCTTCATAATCTTCTGATAGAGGATGTTTTTTACCCAGCTCTTTAGACAACGCTTCTACTTTTTTATCGGCACCTATTTTATTTTTGGCTCTCATGAAAAAGCGAGCTTCATTTAATTTATCATTCTTGAACTTGAAGATGACTAAGTCAAATTTAAAATTATGATAGGTCATATTCTTGAATTCAATAGCTTGTTGGTCAATGGTTGTAGGTTCACCAAACTCGGCCTTAATGTCCGTCAGCGCTTGTTGGTATTCTGAACCGATACTGACAGTTGCCACTTTTGCACCATTGTCAGCTTGTGTATTCATGAAAAAGAAACAACTAAGGATGAGAATAAATAATCTTGATAACATGTCGATTTTAAGTTAAGACCAGGTAGCCTGTGTTGATACACGCAACTACCTGACCTATTGCTGTTGATAAATGTGAAAAGTCTTATCCCTCGACTGCTGCCTGAGCCGCTGCTAAGCGGGCGATAGGAACTCTGAACGGTGAACAACTAACGTAGTTAAGACCTACCCTATGACAGAATTTCACGGAAGTAGGCTCACCACCATGCTCACCACAAATGCCACATGTAAGATTCTTACGAGTGGAACGACCTTTTTCTACGGCCATTTTAATAAGCTGTCCTACGCCATCTTGGTCTAATACTTGGAACGGATCTACCTTTAATATTTTCTGCTCCAAATAAACAGGCAAGAAACCTGCGATATCATCACGGCTATACCCATACGTCATTTGAGTAAGGTCATTCGTTCCAAAGCTAAAGTACTCAGCGCGTTCAGCAATCAAGTCGGCTGTAAGAGCAGCTCGAGGAATTTCAATCATTGTTCCTACATGGAAAGGTATTTCAATTCCCTCTTCTTCAAACAGTTGTTTTGCCGTGTCTCTAATTACTTTTTCTTGCACATCAAACTCTTTCACGATACCAATCAGTGGCACCATAATCTCGGGACGTGGGTCGTATCCTTCCTTCTTCAATTGAATAGCGGCACCCAAGATGGCTTTTGTCTGCATGGCAGTAATCTCTGGATAGGTGTTGCCCAGACGACAGCCACGATGGCCTAACATGGGGTTAGCCTCACTTAAACTGTTTACTCGTTTTTGAATTTGGTGCACACTGACACCCATATCCTTGGCCATGATTTCTTGTCCAGCCAAATCATGAGGAACAAATTCGTGTAGCGGTGGATCCAGCAATCGGATGTTAACGGGATATCCGTCCATCGCTTTCAATATGCCATAGAAGTCTTGTTTCTGATAGGGTAGGAGCTTCTCGAGAGTTTTCTCACGGCCGTCTTGGGTTTCAGCCAAGATCATTTCTCGCATGGCCTTGATCTTTTCATTCTCAAAGAACATGTGTTCTGTGCGACAAAGGCCAATGCCAACTGCACCAAAATTACGTGCAACTTCAGCGTCATGCGGTGTGTCTGCATTGGTACGTACCACCAACTTGGTATATTTGTCGCAAAGCTTCATAAGCTCTGCAAAGTCACCAGTAACTTCAGCCGGGCGTGTTTCAACCTCGCCTTGGTATATTTCGCCTGTTGAGCCATTGATAGATATATAGTCGCCCTCATGGAGAACGATGCCGTCTATCTCTACTATGCGCTCTTTATAGTTCACATTGATGGCTCCTGCGCCCGATACACAGCATTTGCCCATACCTCTGGCAACAACGGCAGCATGTGATGTCATACCTCCACGAGCTGTCAGGATGCCTTCTGCAGCAGACATGCCAGCCAGGTCTTCCGGAGATGTTTCCATACGTACCATGACAACTTGATGTCCAGCCTCGTGCCATTTAACAGCATCGTCTGCAAAAAATACGATTTGTCCGCTTGCAGCACCTGGTGAAGCGGGTAATCCTCTGGTGAGAACTTTGGCTGTGCCGAGTGCAAGCTTATCAAATACTGGGTGCAATAGTTCATCCAGCTTATTGGGTTCGCAGCGTTTTAGTGCTGTCTTTTCGTCAATTTCTCCTTCATGCAGCAAATCCATGGCAATCTTAACCATAGCGGTACCTGTGCGTTTTCCATTTCTGGTCTGTAAAAACCACAGTTTGCCTTCTTGTACAGTGAACTCCATGTCCTGCATGTCATGGTAATGCTTCTCCAGCTTGTCTTGAATATTGTTCAGCTGCTCGTAGATTTCCGGCATGGTTTCTTCCATGGAAGGATATTGGGATTTGCGTATTTCTTCGCTAATATTCTGCTGCTTGGCCCATCTCATACTTCCTTCTTTGGTGATTTGTTGCGGCGTTCTGATGCCCGCAACAACGTCTTCACCTTGCGCATTGACCAAATATTCTCCATTGAAACGGTTCTCACCAGTTGCTGCGTCGCGGGAGAAGCATACGCCAGTGGCAGAGGTATTACCCATGTTACCAAACACCATGGCCATGACAGAAACGGCTGTACCCCATTCTGCGGGTATGCCTTCCATCTTGCGGTACAAGATAGCTCTCTCGTTCATCCAGCTGTCAAACACCGAACAAATGGCTCCCCAGAGTTGATCCATGGGATCGGTAGGGAAGTCTTTTCCTGTTTGTTTCTTGATGGCATCCTTAAATCTAACAACCAATGTCTTGAGGTCATCAACGGTCATTTCATTGTCAAGCTTCACTCCACGTTTGGCCTTGACATCCATGATGATTGCTTCAAATGGATCGATATCTTCTTTGTTCGCTGGTTTCATTCCGAGAACTACATCACCGTACATTTGTACAAAACGGCGGTAGCTGTCATAAGCAAAACGTTCATTTCCAGTTTTCTTCACCAAGCCTTCCACCACATTGTCATTCAGTCCTAGGTTCAAGATGGTATCCATCATGCCTGGCATGGAAGCGCGAGCTCCTGAACGTACGGATAGCAGCAACGGATTGGATGCATCACCGAACTTTGAGTTCATCAAAGTCTCAATGTGCTTGACTGCACGTTCAACGTCACCCTTTAAAAGTTCAACAACCTCATCTCTTCCTTTGTCAAAATATTCATTACAAACATCTGTCGTAATGGTAAAACCAGGAGGAACTGGAACGCCTATTAAATTCATTTCCGCAAGGTTAGCACCCTTGCCACCAAGCAGATTTCTCATATCTGCTTTACCTTCAGCTTTTCCATTGCCGAAGGTATAAACTCTTTTTACATCCATACCTTAAAGTATTCTCTTAATTTATTTATTTTATGCTTTTGCAAAAATAACAATATTTTATAATCTTACAAAATATTTATACAGAAAAGTGCAATGTATACATTGCATTTATAAGGATTAAAAAATATAGGAACTCGTGTACTCATGCAGCCTCATATAATATCGAGGCAATTGATGAAATGCCAGAAGATTATAAATATACGATTCGTAGGGTCTGCTCTTCAGTCAGTTAAACCGAGCTCGCGTGGAATTACAAATGGCCAGCTTATTTTCCATTTAATTGAATAAATAACTCTTTACAAGCGATTTCTATCAAGTCAAGCGCATATTTAAAATCTTCATCTCCTCCATAATATGGGTCTGGTACCACATCAACGTTCGGCTTGTCTTTTAGGTAACTTGCCAGCATTTCTACCTTCTGGCCATCTTCTTCGGTAGCTGCCATAGCGGTAATCATGCGTTTGTTTTCTTGATCCATGACATAGATATGGTCAAATTTCGCAAAATCATCCGCATTGAACTGGCGAGCACGGCTATCAAACCGATATCCTCTTTGTGCACCATGTTTTCTCATTCTATGGTCGGGTAGTTGTCCGATGTGCCAATCTCCAATGCCTGCTGAGTCGATGACGAATTCATTTTCCATGCCAGCAGCCTTGACAATGGATTTCATTACGCCCTCTGCCGCCGGACTTCTGCAAATGTTTCCTAAACACACGAATAACAATCTCTTTTTTGTCTTACTCATTTTCGCTTTCTTCTGTGATGTCCAATACGTCAGGTTGGGCCATGGGAATCTGTTGGTTAGCACTTTCTTTTACGCCTAATTCTTTCAGTTCGTTGGCCTTCTGTACAATACTTTGCCGCCCCGTATAAGCCTTGTTGTAAGCTTCCCCATAGTCTTTATGAAGCATGTCAATGTCTTTGCCAATCTTGTCAAATCGTTTTATGAATTCGCCTACACGTTTCAATAATTCTTCAGCCAAGGCGAAAACCTTCTTTTGGTTTTCTGTTTGTGCGTATTGTCTCCAAGCTATCTGAATCATACGCAATATGGCCATTAAGTTTTGTTGGCTGGTGATGAACACCTGTTTGTCGAAAGCCTCACTCCATATCTTTGGATCCGTGTCTAAAGCCAGCTGCAAAGCTCCTTCGTTTGGAACGAACATGATGACGAAATCAATGGCTTTTCGTGGCGAATGTACATATTTGCTATAGTCTTTCTTGGCGAGATTGGTGGCTTGTGTGCGTATACTGCTCACCAAATCGGCTGCAAACTTTTTCTTGAGCGCTTCTTCTTCGGTGTTAACATATTGATAATAGGCATCAATTGACATCTTGGCATCAATGATGACGTCTTCATTGTTTGGGTAATGTAGAATGACATCAGGAATCATCCGCCTTCCTGTATCATCATTTTTAATCACATTTCCCTTTTCATCTGTTAATGTGTGCTGGATGTCATAATCAATGCCGACCTTGTAACCTTGACTTTCCAGAATGTCTGTCAGCATGCGTTCACCCCAATTGCCTTGTGCCTTGTTCCCACCTCTAATTACATTGGTCAGTCGGGTTGCGGTGGATTCAATCTTCTGTGTCTGTAAACTCATCTCTCTGAGTTGTTGTGATAGCGAGGCAGTATTCTTAGATGTTTCTGTATTTGTGTGCTGAATGGCTTGTTGCAATTGCTCGATGTTCATCTTAAGCGGTTTTGTTAGATGTTCCATCGATTCGTTGTTGGTTGTCTTCAGCCTTTCCGACGTCTGTTCTAAGATGCGTGTTGCCAAATTTGAGAATTGCTCTTGAACGGTCTTCAGTTGTTGTTCAAATTGTTCGCGGCGCATTTCTGTCTCTTTCGAATGCGATGCTTGTTCTGATTCCAGCTGCGTAGTTACTCGCTCCAGTTCAAGTTTGATAGTTATCAACTGTTGCTGTTGTTCTGCTTGCTCACGCTGAAGTCGGTCACGTTCTGCTTGCAACTGTGTGCCAAGTTCTTGTTCGTGCGCCAATTGTTGATTAGACAAAACGTTCTTGGTCTCCAGCTTTTTCAGCTTTCCATTTAAAAAGAAAAAAACGATGATTGCTCCAATGACGAGCCCTATGGCTAAGTATATGAATTCCATATTGCAAAGATAATTGATTTGATATGCATCTCAAAGCGTTGACGACATTTTATTTTTGTACCCAATTCAGATGCATTCTTCGATACAACAACCATTGTATGCCACCTCTCAAGCCTAAATAGACGATGAAAGCCAACCACAGCGCGTGATTTCCCAAGTAGCTTTGTAGGGTAAGGTACAGCACGAAGAAGACAAGAGCTGATACCACTGAAGATACCAGCATGCCCCTTGTGGCCGTGAGTCCAATAAATATACCGTCATAAACAAAGGCCGATACGCTGACAATAGGAATCATCACAGCCCACCAGAAATATGCTTCGGCAGATTGAACGACAACAGCTTCGTTGGTCAACAGCATCAGAAAGCCATTGCCTCCAACTGCGTAGACCAGCGTGAACACCACGGCCATGATGGCTCCCCATGCGAACAAGCTACGATAGACCCTGTCAAAGGCCAGCTTATTCGCTGCACTATAATACTTCCCGCTAAGGGCTTCTCCGGCGTAAGCAAATCCATCCATAACGTAAGAGAAGAGGGTGAACAAAGTCATCAAGAGCGTATTGACAGATAGGATGATGGCTCCTTGCCTCGATCCGGCTGAAATGAAAAAGAAATTGACACCAACCAAGAAAAGCGTTCGTATGAAAATGTCCCCGTTGACGGCAAAGAATCGAACCATCGTACTTCGCTTAAACAAGTCATCTTTCCAATTATATTCAGCCAATCTGCCATAATATCGCTTCCAGCAGTACAAGGCAAGAAGGAAACCGGTCCACTGTGCCGTCAAAGTTCCCAACGCAACACCTTGGATTTTCATGCCAAATCCAAATACAAAACTAACGCTTGCAACGATATTCACGATGTTTTGAAAGATGGAGACCAACATCGGAATTCGCGTATTTTGCATACCTATAAACCATCCTGTCAGTCCGTATAAGCCCAACATGGCTGGTGCGCCCCAAATGCAAATGGAAAAATAAATTGCTGCCTGTTCCGCAATTTGTTCGGTGGGCTGCATGATGGTCAGCGCCATCCAACGAATTGGAAGTTGGAAGACGATGAAAATCGCAGCAATCGCCGTACTGATAGTCAGCGAACGAACCAACAATCTCATGGCTTCGGTCAAATCACGTCTTCCTAATGCCTGAGATGTCATGCCGCTGGTACCCATCCGCAAGAAACCAAAGAGCCAGTACAGCACATTGAAAATCATGGTGCCAATGGCGATGGCTCCAATATAAATCACATCACCCATGTGCCCGACAATGGTTAGGTCGATGATACCTAATAGGGGAACAGTGATATTTGAGATGATGGATGGCAACGCCAACTTAAATACTTGCTTCATAATTGCTGCCTAAGACAATGCAAAATATACTGATTTTTATCATGATACTTGGCTGGAGTCTGCATGAAAAGAGAGGGCGAAAAGATTCTTTATTTACAGTCTGGTTACTTGTTTTACCCCTTTCACCGTTTGTAATTTCTTGATCAAAGCATCCAGCCTCGTCACATCATCCAATTGAACAGAAAGATTACCACTGAACAATCCGTCGTTTGAATCGATATTGATGGAACGCATCACTATCCTCTCTTCTTTGGATAGAATGCTGGTAATGTTGTTAACTATTCCGATATCGTCATTCCCAATGATGCGCAGTACGATGGTGTATAAGGCCCCATTTTGTCCGCTCCATCTGGCTTTCACCATTCGATACCCAAATCTCTTCCTCATTTCCGGCGCGTTGGGACAGTCTTTCCTATGTATTTTAATGCCGCCACTTACCGTTACAAACCCAAAGACGTCGTCACCATAGATGGGATGACAGCATTGAGCCAACGTGTAATCGATGCCCTTCAGGTTCTTGTCGATGACCAACACGTCAGATTGGCTGGTCATTTGTCCGTCAGGATGCTCCAAACTGAACTCATCGGCACGTTGAACTGGCTTCAGCGTGTTAACGTTCAATTCTTTGTCACGCAGTTCTATATACCTGTCAATGATATCGTTAGGATCAAGTTTCTCGTCAGCTATTTGCTTGTAAAAATCCGAAATCTCCTTGTATCCCATCTTCTTCACCAGGTGGTTCATGATGGTTTCTTCCAGTTCCACCTTCTTGTTCTTGAACCTCCGCTCCAGTAATTCCTTGGCATAAAGCCCATCTTTCACCTGAGTTTCTTTCAACGCCAGGCGTATTTTGGCTTTCGCTTTGCTGGTCTTGACGATTTTCAGCCAACTCTGGTTTGGTTTTTGGTTGCTTTGCGTCAATATCTCAACCGTGTCACCCGATTTCAATTGTTCTCTGATAGGAACGTTCTTGTTGTTGATACGCGCGCCAACACATTTGCTTCCTACGTCAGAGTGGATGTAATAGGCAAAGTCCAAGACCGTAGCCCCGTTAGGGAACTTCTTGATTTCACCTTTTGGTGTGAACACATATACCTCGTCTTCGTAAAGATCCAGTTTGAACTGATCCATTACTTGCAAATCGTCACCCGCTTCCAAGGCTGTTCTTATGCTGGCCAGCCATTCGTCGATGTTGCCCTGACTCTTGATGCCTTTATATCGCCAATGCGCAGCCAAACCCCGCTCTGCAATCTCGTCCATTCGTTCAGTACGTATCTGTACCTCAACCCATTTGTTCTCTGGTCCTAAAACGGTGATGTGCAAACTCTCATATCCATTGGATTTTGGAACCGAAAGCCAGTCGCGCAATCGCTTTGGGTTGGGCTGATACATGTCCGTGATGATGGAGTAGACCTGCCAACATTGCATCTTTTCTTTCTCCAAAGGCGCATCCAAGATAATACGTATGGCAAAAAGATCATAGATACCTTCGAAGTTACATTTCTGCTTCTTCATCTTTTGCCAGATAGAATGGATGCTCTTGGTGCGTCCCTTCATCTGAAATTTCAACCCTGCATCTTCCAACTTCTGCTGAATAGGATTGATGAAGCTCGCGATATAACTGTCACGAGCCTTTTTCGTCGCATTGAGCTTATCCTTAATCATGTAATAAGCATCATGCTCAAGGTATTTCAAACTCAGGTCTTCCAGCTCGCTCTTCAGTTGATAAAGCCCCAATTTATGGGCTAAGGGAGCATACAAATAGCTTGCCTCCTCACTCACCTGTCGCTTTGCCTCCACGTTTTCAGCATCTCTGATATGGCGCATCAAGTTCACACGGTCAGCAATCATAATCAAGATAACACGCATGTCCTCAGCAAAGGTGAGCAGCAGATTCCTGAAATTCTCACTTTCAACCACAGGGTTCTTGCTATACAGTGCATTAATTCTTACCAGACCATGAATGATATGTGCTACTACCTCACCATATTTCGCGCTAACGTCATCGATGTCCAAGTAACCGTTGACCACACTTTGGTACAGCAAGATAGCAACCACGCCATCCCTTTTCAGGCCAATTTCGTTGACGGCAATTTCTGCTGTCTGCATCGAGTTTAACACTGGGTTCAACCCAAAGGCATCTCTTGTGATGAGGCCATTCTCCAGAGATGTCTTCAAATGCGATTTGATGTTTGCTTCATCGTTTTCCTGAAAAGAATCGCCAATTGTTTCTTTGATGCGCTTGAATATGGCTATGTATTCAGATTTTTCCGACGCAAGGAATTCAAACTTTGTATCCATCTATTTGCCTTAAAGTATACATGCAAAGATAATGTTTTTATTGTAAACTAATGTGTATTTCATGAAAAGTAACTATCTTTGTATCAAATACGCAAACTTATACTTATATCCTTCCGCTAATTTATAAAGAACTCAATATGACACAACAAGATCTTCAACAAATTTCTCAAAAAGGTATTACAGAAGAACAAATCAATCAACAGTTGGAAGACATTAAAAACGGCTTCCCATTTCTTCCAATCAAGGCGGCAGCCAGTGTTGAGTATGGTATTGTTTTGCTGGACGAAGTAATGAAAAAGCATTACGTAGAATTGTGGAACCAGTACAAACAGGGCGACCATCGCATCGTAAAGTTTGTACCTGCTTCGGGTGCAGCCAGCCGTATGTTCAAAAATCTCTATGCGTTTTTGCATGCCGACTATACGGTTCCAACGACAGATTTCGAAAAAGAGTTCTTCACTAACCTCAAGAAATTTGCTTTTTATGAAGAACTCACAGAGGTATGCGAGCAAAACGAAGGTGTAAAAGCGGCTAAGCTTATCGCCCAAGGTCAATATAAAACGGTGGTGGAGAACCTTTTGGAGCCAAAAGGACTCAATTATGGCAACCTGCCCAAGGGGCTGTTGTTGTTTCATGAATATGACGATGCGCCACGTACACCCATGGAAGAACATTTGGTAGAAGCTGCTTTATATGCCAGCTGTCATGGCGACTCTTACATTCATTTCACGGTATCACACCAGCATTTGGAACTGTTCAAGCAGCGGGTTGAAAAGGTTGTTGATAGATTCACAAAGCGATACAAGGTACAATTCCATGTGTCGTTCTCCGAACAAAAGCCCAGCACCGACACCATCGCAGCGAACATGGATAATACGCCATTCAGAAATGAAGACGGAACTTTGCTCTTTAGGCCGGGAGGTCATGGTGCCTTAATCGAAAACCTCAATGACATTGATGCTGATGTTGTTTTCATTAAAAACATCGACAACGTGGTTCCTGACCGCTTGAAGACCGATACCGTTACCTACAAGCAGGTGATTGGTGGCGTGTTGATTGAGCTACAGGAAAAATGTTTCAAATGCTTGCGCCTGTTGGAAAGTGGTAAATTCTCTCATGATGAGTTGGAAGAAATCATACGATTTGTACAACGTGACCTGATGTGCCGCAATGAGAAATTGAAACACATGGAAGATGAGGTGCTCTTCCCGTATCTTCGTGGAAAGCTTAACCGCCCCTTGCGTGTGTGTGGGATGGTCAGAAATATTGGTGAACCCGGTGGAGGTCCTTTCATTATTTATAGCAAAGACGGCGCTACCAGTCCGCAAATCCTTGAGTCCAGTCAGATAGACAAGAACAATGAGGAATATGTTAAAATGTTCAATGAGGGAACCCATTTCAATCCGGTAGACCTGGTTTGTGCTTTGAAAGATTATCAGGGAAAGCCATTCAACTTGCCCGATTTCGTAGACAAGGAAACTGGTTTCATCTCTACTAAAAGTAAAGATGGTAAAGAGTTGAAAGCATTAGAGTTACCTGGATTGTGGAATGGAGCCATGAGCAATTGGAATACGGTATTCGTAGAGGTTCCATTGTCCACATTCAACCCAGTAAAAACCGTGAATGATTTGTTGAGAGAGCAACATCAACCCTAATCTTTCACGCTGCTGGCTGATTTTAAAATAATGATTGCACCCATGGAAAGGTGTACGTTAAACCTTGAACATGTCAAGACTTAGCGTACACCTTTTGCTTTGAATGCGTCGAACAAATGTTGCTTCATATAGCTGTTTCTTTCCTCCGTAGGTGTTAAATTCTTCTTGCTGCTACATTTTGATGAAGGAGATTGGTGACAGAATGGCTCATTATATTTAGGTATGAAACAACCCTGAAATAGGTACTTCTTTCTTGTATTCATCAATCAAATACCTAAATATTATGATTGTGCCATTCGTAAATAATTTATATTTTTGCAAACTGATACATAATCATGAGGGTAATACAATGAAAGTTCATAAGATGTATGAGGCTGATGATAAGCTCATTTCTATCATCGCAGACAATTATAGCATATTGCAAAGTCTTGGGTCGTTTGGCATTAGCCTGGGTTTTGGCGATAAAACCGTTCGTGAGGTTTGTGAAGATGAGCATGTGGACACCTATACTTTTTTGGCCATCGTCAACCTCACCATTAATGGGTATCGTGACACCGAGGATGTAGAGCGATTGTGTATACCTACCTTGATCAAATACCTAAGTGCCAGCCATGCTTATTATCTTGATTTTCAACTGCCTTTTATCCGAAAAGAATTGGAGAGTGCACTCGATGAAAATGATAATCTGGCACGGCTCATCATCAAGATTTACGATGAATATGCGCACACCATTCGAAACCACATGCGCTATGAAGAGAAGAACGTGTTCCCCTACGTCAACGATTTGCTGAACAACAAGGCCAACGAGAGCTATGATATCGAAACTTATTCAAAACATCATGGTCAGACAGACCTTAAGCTGAAAGAACTCAAGAATATCATTATCAAGTATTTACCTTCTGATGGTTTGAGGAATAACCAGCTCACGGCCACCCTCTACGACCTCTACAATTGTGAACAATGGCTTTCGCAGCACGCATTGGTAGAGGATGAAATCTTCACACCGGCCATCCGTCATTTGGAGCGGCAGTTAAGGAAAAATGACGTGTCGGTTAAAATTTCATCCATGATCAATCAAACACCGCAAAACCAAGAGGCGTTAAGCGATCGGGAGAAAGAAGTGGTAATCAGTTTGGTGCAGGGTATGACGAACAAGGAGATTGCCGAGCATCTGTGCATTTCTATCAACACTGTCATCACGCATCGACGCAACATAGCCAGAAAACTGCAAATTCATTCGCCGGCGGGCCTTACCATTTATGCTATTGTCACCAACCTTGTTGACATCAGCAGTGTGAACTTATAAGAGGATTGTGGGACTTATCGCTCCGGCAGAGTTGCAGGATGTTGTTGTGGAAAAAAATTCCTACCGATGACAGAGATAAGGTAGGAGTACATATCGTCATATTTCTCTAATTATCAAGGCATTGAGGTGCGTAATCAAACTCAATGCCTTTGATGTCTAAAAGCATGGAGATTGGCAGACAAAGTCAACGTGTTTGGACGCCAAACCCAATGACTTTGTTTTCAGACCAGTAAGCCTCTATTTTACGATATGCGACGAATGTAGCCATTAAAGGTATTTCTGATGGAGGGAACCTTGAGTAACAGGCATTCGAAAACCACGACAGCTACAACACAAGTAGCGATTCCCAGTGCAACGTCGATGAGGTAGTGGTGACTGGTGTACACGGCTGTCCACCAGATGCCCATGCAGATGATGGCAAAAGTGGCAATGACCGCTTTCCGCTGTTGGCTTATCACGGCATAAATGGTTGTTACAAGCATGTAGGCCGCATGCAGTGATGGAATGGCGGCAAACACGTTAGCGTTTTTGCCATAGAGCGACTGGAACACGGGAATGGCGATGAGTTCATCGAACCTGCCCAGTCCGGCAACGTTTCCACTGGTGTGCAGCAGGGGTTCAAAACCATATTGCATGACATACCAGGGTGGGGCAGCGGGATGGATGTAGTAGCCTGCAAATCCCACGAGGTTGACGAAAAGGAATGCTGTTGAAAAGTGAAGATAATGCTTGCGGTCGCCCTTAAGATAAAGGTACAGACTGAACGCTATGGGTACAGGAACCCAGCAGAGGTAGAAAAAGCCAGCCAAGAGGTCGGCTACCGTGCAGTGGTGTTGTGCGAAAAACTCATTAGGCGTGAGCGTTCCGGCTGCTGTCGTGATGCCGAAAAGCTGTTTCTCAGCCTCATAGAGGTCACGAATGTCTATCGGGTTGACCATGTAGTTGGGGTAAAGCCGCATCACGTCATAGGTACAACCAAACAAGGCCCAGGGGGCTAAGGCCAAGGCCAATTTGCGTGTGGGCTTGTAGGCTGCCAACACGATGTATAACAAGATGATGTAAATACTGAACACTTATCGGTCTTTCAATTGTTTGTAACAATGCGCCACGCGCCAAAAAGCAGTGATGTTGGCCAAAACAGCGATGAGCGTCATGCCCCCGATGAGCCACCACAGGTTGCTGGTCATGCCGGTGATGATGGCGGCCAAGGCCGTCACTACGACACGCTCCGGACGTTGCATCAGTCCCACCTTGCACTCAATGCCCAGACCTTCGGCTCGGGCCCGCACATAACTCACCATGATGGAACCTACCAGGGCCAGGAATGTAATGACACCTGCCCAGATTCCTGAAGCGGTCATCAGGTAAAGCGTGATGCCGAAGAGCGAGAAGAGTTCGCTGTAGCGGTCTAAAGTGCTATCCCAGAATGCGCCAAAAGTAGTGGACATGTTGCCCAAACGCGCCAATCGGCCATCCATCATGTCAAACAAACCGGAGAAAAGGAGAATAGCTCCTCCCCAGCCAATCCATGAAAAACCTATGGATATCGGCGTGAGTTGACTGGCATGGATGAAGAGGAATGCGGCGACGACGTTGCCGACAAAACCGATGGTTGTCACCATGTTGGGCGTGATTCCCATCTTAATCATTCCCTTGATGATGGGATTGATGAGGGTATAAATGAGTTTTTGTAAATAGTCTCTATATTTCATCGTGTTCAATTTTCTATGTCAGGTAGGATAAACGCCTCGGAGGATGTAGATTCCGGCAATTCTATCGTTGTTTTTTTCTTGTTGATTATTTTCTTCAGAGGTCGGCTTAGCTTTGCGTTAAACACAAACAGTCGTTGCATTTGGTAGTTCCACAATACGGCAACGGCGATGGCGACAGCCGCTTTGACGATGATGAAACTTACACCTGTCGCTTCTGTTAGGGAAAGGGTGCCAAAGGTGTTGAGCAGAATGCTTCCCGCCCACACTATCATATACCGTGCTGCTACGTGACGCTTATTGATAGAGTCGGGATGGAACACCCATTTGTAATTGATGATGCAGTTGGTGATTCCTCCCATGAGGGCGCCGATAAAGGTGGAATAACCGTACCATAATTCAGCAAATTGCGCCAAGATGATGGTGACGGCAAAGTCGACGAATGATGCTATCCAAGCCGATATCTGCGCTTTGCCGAAGGTGATGACTGCATTTTTTATATAGCCCATTGTGTGAAAAGGATGATAATGAGACTATAAACGCCAGCCAACAAATCGTCTGCCATCACCCAGAAACCACCGTGACGACGGTCCAACGTTCTAATACCCAATGGCTTCATGATGTCAAAGAATCTGAAGAGAACGAAGGATGCTACTATGTACCAGCCATTTTGTATAGGTACAGCCAGCAGCGGCATCCACATACCAATCATCTCGTCAATGACCACTCGCTTGGGATCTTCACCCCAAAATGGTTCCAACTCGTTGGCTGCCCAAGTGCCGAAAGCAGTAAAAACGACAATGAGGGCAAGTGTGATGAAAAATAAGGTGGTGGGACTGAATGTGACCGCCATTGCCAGCCACAGGATTGTGGCCAGAAAAGCACCTGCAGTTCCTGGCCCCCATGGCCAGAATCCGCTTCCGAAACCGGTGCCAATAATAACTGCTAACAGCGGCGGACGCTCCATAAGTAGGTGCAAAATTAATAGAAAAAATATTAATATCCAAAGAGTTTTCTTTAAAATTCTAAGATTATGTATATCTTTGCATGATAGAGAGAAATCGCCCCTGACCGTCCATAGGGGTTGACCTACCTCAGGGTTTAAATGAAATTACAATATCGACAAGATGTCACTTGCACCGGCAGGTGACCCTATATATAATAAGGTGAAGAGATTTTTTAGTTTTCTGTTTATAGTCATGACTTTTGTCTGTGTAGCTCATGCGCAGATTACGGGTGTGATAGTAGATGAAGATGGGTATGCCATTCCATACGCTAGCGTGATGTATAAAGGCCATCATGTTGCTGTTGTCAGCGACATAGAAGGTAAATTCAGCATTGCCCGGCATGAGGGATGGGTGATGACAATCAGTTCAGTGGGTTTTAAACAGCAGTCTATTAAGGTAGATGCCAGTACAAAGCCACATCTGAACATTGTTTTAAAGGAAGATGCCAAACGCTTGAATGAAGTGGTGGTAAAGAGTAAGCGTGGTCGCTATTCGCGCAAAAACAACCCTGCCGTGGAACTGATGCGGCGGGTGATTGCAGCCAAGAAGAAAAATCATCTGGATAATCATCCTTACTACCAGTATAACAAGTATCAAAAGCTTACGTTGTCTTTGAGTGACATCAAGCCAGAGGATTTGGAAAGTGGCAGATTGAGCAAGTCGCAGTGGATGTTGGACCAGATTGAAACCAGCAGCTATAACAATAAGTTGGTTCTCCCAGTATCTGTAGACGAAACGGTAACGCAGCACATCTACCGCAAAGAGCCGAAGTCGGAGAAAAATATCATCAAAGGGCATCAAAGTCAGGGTGTCAATAAGATTTTGCAGACAGGTGAAGCCTTGAACGTGATCATGAAAGACGTCTTTACGAACGTTGATATCTACGACGACTATGTTCGGCTGCTTCAGTATTCTTTCGTGAGCCCTATCGGGCGTACGGCCATCTCTTTTTATCGCTATTACATCGAAGACACGGTCTATGTAAATCGTGACTTGTGCTATCATCTACAGTTTATTCCCAATAACCAGCAAGACTTTGGATTCCGCGGAGAGCTGTATGTTCTGGCCGATTCGACTTTGCATGTGAAGAAATGCAAGTTGACCATACCGAAGAAAAGTGATGTCAATTTTGTCGAAGACCTGCATGTAGACCAAGAATACACCAAGCTCGATAACGGTGAGTGGGTGCTGACCAAGGATGATATGTGGGCTGAATTGTCACTAACGAGTTTTCTTTCCAAAGTACTGGTTGTGCGTAATACCCGCATGAGCGACTATGCTTTTGACGAATTGCCCAACAAGATATTCAAGGGCAGGGCCAAAGTGCGGCATGAAGCCGATGCCATGGTTCGGGATGAGGATTTCTGGAATCGATATCGTGCGGTGGAATTGACGAAGGGTGAATCGTCTATGGATGCTTTCGTGCATCGTATGGAACAATCGAAAAACTTCAAGTGGTTGTTGGTGGGCATCAAAGCACTTGTTGAAAATTATGTGGAGACAGGCAGCAGCCAACGCAAGAGCAAGTTCGACTTCGGCCCTATCAATACGCTTGTATCGAGCAACTTTGTGGATGGTTTGCGCTTCCGGATCTGCGGTAGAACGATGGCTGCACTCAATCCGCATCTGTTCTGGAATGGCTATGTGGCATACGGAACACGGTCGCAGAAAACCTATTACGGTTCAGAGGTGACCTATGCCTTGAACAAAAAGAAGAACTCGCCGTTTGAGTTTCCACAACGTAATCTGGTCTTTGAGACCGCTTATGACGTGATGTCGCCAGCCGATAAGTTTTTGATACACAATAAAGACAATGCCTTTATGGCCATTAAGACGCAGAAGGTAGAACAGATGTATTTCTACAACCGCCAGAAACTATCGTTTATTTATGAAACAGATTGGGGATTCAGTGTTAACACCTCTGTCAAAGCCGAGAGCAATGAGGTGGCAGGTGACTTGCACTTCATGCGCATGAGTGATCGTCAAGAGATTTTCAAGATAAGAACCACTGAGTTACAATTTGGCTTGCGCTATTGCCCTGGACAGACTTTCTTGAACACCAAACAGAAAAGAGTACCCATCAACTTGGATAGTCCTGAGTTCAAAGTAAGCCATACCATGGGATTGAAAAACTTCCTGGGTGGACAATATACGATGAATTTTACGGAAGTTGGGGTTTACAAGCGGCAATGGCTGGGCAGTTGGGGTTATCTGAATGGATATGTAAACCTGGGCGCACAGTGGGACAAGGTGCCGTTCCCTTTGTTGATCATGCCACCAGTGAATCTTTCCTACTTTGAACACCCAGAGACATTCTCCATGATGCGCAACATGGAATTTCTGACAGACCGCTATGCGTTCTGGTCTTTGTCATGGGACATGAATGGTAAGCTGCTGAATCGTATTCCTCTCATCAAGCGATTGAAGTGGCGTGAATATATAGCTTTTAAAGGCATGTTTGGCACTCTGACAGACAAAAATAATCCCTTTTTGCAGCGCAATCAGGCCGATGACATGCTGTTTGCCTTCCCGGAAGGAGCATACGTTATGGACAAGAAAGTGCCCTATATGGAGATTGTGGCAGGTGTTCACAACATTTTCAAATTCTTTGGGGTAGACTACATCCATCGTATCAATTACAACGGACATCCCAATACTAAAAAGAACGGAGTGAGGTTCAGCGTCATGATGACCTTCTAAGTGGATGCAATGCCACGCTATTGCATTGGAATGAGTGCCCGCAGATGAGGCACTCATTGGTTGATAGCCATGAGATAAATAGTCAGACTTGATAAAATGTTACAACATGAGAAAAATTAAGAATCCCTGGATAGGAGTGGAGAAGTACAACTGCTATGGTTGTTGCCCAGACAATGAGATGGGGTTGAAGATGGAGTTTTATGAGGATGGCGACGACATCATCTCCTTTTGGAATCCACAAACACATGGACAAGGGTGGGTAGGAACCATCCATGGGGGCATTCTTAGCACGCTCATCGACGAGATAGCGGGGTGGGTGGTCATCCGAAAACTACAAACCACTGGCATGACCAGCAAGTTGGAAGTGCGCTATAAACAGCCGGTTGCCACGACAGAACCTCAATTAACCATACGTGCCCACATACGAGAGCGTCGGCGCAACCTGGTATTCATTGATGCAACCATCGAGAATGGGCAGGGTGAACTATGTGTTGTAGGGTCGGCCGTTTATTCTGTATTCGATGAAAAACGAGCCAAAGAAATGGGCTTCCGTGGTTGTGAATTGGAAGACGAACAACTGCTCTCCATGTAACTTGTAAGTCATAACCAGGATAGTTAATCCTTACGAATCTAAAAAGAAGTATTATATATAGAAATCTTTGATTGTCCGCTTTTACCATCTTCTTCAACCGACCTCGAGGCGTGTTGATGTCACAAAGAAAAACCGGAACTGAAAAACACTCAACATCGTTACAGGCAGGGAATTCACAGTCGGTTACTCTTCGTTAGGTGTGAAGGCAATTGCTATCACTCTAGTTTCACCAATATGCTCAATATTGCTAAATTTTGCGTTTTTTATCGTTTAAAGCCTTTCTAATTCGGAAAAAAGTTGTACTTTAGCATGTTGAAATAAATAGGCAAAACGTCACAGAGCGAAATTAAATGCGCTTATAGACGATTTTAGACGGAATTTAACATTATATTTATACTAACGATTGAATGGACGAAAATCAGACAATTGATCATGACAGGATCATGAAGATTAACATTGAGGAAGAAATGAAGTCGTCATACATCGATTATTCGATGTCTGTGATTGTGGCTCGTGCCCTTCCTGATGTACGTGATGGATTCAAACCTGTGCACCGTCGTATCTTATACGGTATGCTGGGTATTAGCAATACAAGTGACAAGCCATATAAGAAATGTGCTCGTGTAGTAGGTGAGGTGCTTGGTAAGTACCATCCTCATGGTGACAGTTCTGTGTATGGTGCCTTGGTACGTTTGGCACAAGATTGGAACATGCGCTACACGCTTGTAGACGGGCAAGGTAACTTTGGTAGTGTTGACGGTGACTCTGCTGCTGCCATGCGTTATACCGAATGTAGATTGTCAAAGATGGGTGAGCATGTCATGGACGACCTGGATAAGGATACCGTGGACATGGCCAGCAACTTTGACGACACTTTACAGGAGCCAACGGTTATGCCGACCAGGATACCAAACCTGCTTGTAAACGGTGGAAATGGTATTGCGGTGGGTATGGCGACAAACATGCCAACTCATAATCTTCGTGAAGTGATAGAAGGTTGTTGCGCATATATTGACAACCCTGACATCAAGCTGGACGAACTGATGAAGCACATCCAGGCTCCTGATTTCCCGACTGGGGCTTATATCTATGGCCTGCAGGGCGTGAAAGATGCCTACGAAACTGGTCGTGGTCGTATCATCATCAGAGCAAAAGCCGAGATTGAAAGTGATGAGAGCCACGATAAGATTGTTGTCACAGAAATTCCATACGGCGTTAACAAACAGCAGCTCATTGAATACATAGCAGCTCTTGTGAAAGAAGGTAAGCTGGACGGTATCTCAAACGTTAACGATGAATCGGGTCGGCAGGGAATGCGTATTGTTATTGACATCAAGCGGGATGCCAATGCCAATGTCATTTTAAACAAATTGTTTAAGATGACGGCTTTGCAAAGTTCGTTCTCAGTCAATAACATCGCCCTGGTGAAAGGTCGTCCACGCCTGTTGAGCTTGAAAGAATGTGTGAAGTACTTTGTTGAGCATCGCCATGATGTAACCATCCGCAGGACCAAGTTTGAGTTGAAGAAAGCACAAGAACGCGCCCATATCTTGGAAGGCTTGATTATTGCATGCGACAACATTGACGAAGTGGTTCACATCATCCGTGGAAGTAAGACGCCTTCGGAAGCTCAAACTAATTTGGAAAAGCGGTTTGACCTGGATAATCTGCAGAGTAAGGCCATTGTTGACATGCGTCTGTCTCAGTTGACAGGACTTCGCATGGATCAGTTGCATGCTGAATATGATGAGTTGGAAAAACTCATCGCTTATCTGGAAAACATTCTTTCTGATCCCGAACTTTGTAAGAAGGTGATGAAGGATGAGCTGAACGAGGTAAAGGAGAAATACGGTGATGACCGCCGCACAAAGATTATTCCTGATGAACATGAGTTCAATGCCGAGGATTTCTATCCAAATGATCCTGTTGTTATTACCGTGAGTCATCTTGGGTATATCAAGCGAACGCCATTGTCTGACTTCCGTGAACAAGCACGGGGTGGTGTTGGATCTAAGGGTGCCACACATCGTGATCAAGACTTTACGGAGTTTATCTATCCCGCTACCATGCACCAAACCATGTTGTTCTTCACCAAGAAGGGACGATGCTATTGGCTCAAGTGCTATAACATACCAGAGGGAGCCAAGGATTCTAAGGGTCGTGCCATCCAGAATTTGCTCAACATCGACAGTGACGATGCCATCAATGCAATTTTACGTTTGCGTGGCTTGAATGATGAAGAGTTCATCAATTCTCACTATGTCGTCTTTGCAACCAAGAACGGTACCGTGAAGAAAACAAGCCTTGAGGCTTATTCTCGTCCACGAACCAATGGTGTTATCGCCATCAACATTGCAGAAGGCGACGAAGTGGTTGATGTGAGATTGACCAATGGTGAAAACGAACTCATCATGGCTAACCGCAATGGTAGGGCAGTGCGTTTCGATGAAAACACCGTTCGTACCATGGGACGCACCGCAACAGGTGTGCGCGGTATGCGACTGGATGATGGTGACGACGCTGTAGTTGGCATGATTGTTGTGAATGATCCTGTAAACGAGACGGTCATGGTTGTCAGTGAAAACGGTTATGGCAAGCGCTCTTTGGTAGAGGATTACAGAAAGACCAATCGTGGCGGTAAAGGTGTCAAGACACTGAGTATTACTGATAAGACAGGACGTCTGGTTGCGATTAAGAACGTAACCGATGACAACGATCTGATGATTATCAATAAGAGTGGTATCACCATTAGATTGGCTGTTGCAGAATGTCGTGTGATGGGACGTGCTACACAAGGTGTACGATTGATTAATCTGTCAAAGAAGAATGATGTCATCGCCAGTGTTTGCAAGACCATGAGCTCAGAACTGGAAGCATCCTTGGAAGAGGATAATAAAGAGGAATTGGATCAGCCCGATAGAGAGGGAGAGGATACCATGAACTCTGGGTCAGACAAGACAACTGCTGAAGAGGCTCCATTGGTAGATTTTGATGATGAGTTGGAGCCTAACGAATAAAAATAAACCTTTAAAAATAACGAAATTATGAAAAAATTAATGTTGATGGCTTTGATGGCACTGGGTGCCTCAACGTCTTTTGCCGGTGACAGTGACGCGTTAAAGGCTATCATGTCTGCAAAAACATTTGTTGAAGCAGAGAATTTGGTCAAGTCAAATTTGTCACAATTAGCAAACAATGAAGAAAAAGCAAAAGCTTATAATAAGCTAGTCGACCTTGCCATGCAAAAAGTGAACAAGGAGCAGGCTATCATTGAGAAGAATATGCTTAGTCAACAGCTCAAGCAGGGTGAACAGCAACAGTATGATACGCTGGGATATTATGATGCACTTTACCACGCAATAAATGCTGGTATTGAAGCAGACAAATACGATATGATGCCTAATGCGAAAGGAAAGGTAAAACCTAAGTTTCACAAGGACAATCAAAATCGTTTGTACAACTTACGCCCACAGTTGATTAATGCAGGACAGGACGCGGGTACAAAGAACGATCAGCAAGGAGCTTTGAAGAACTTTGGTTTGTATGTATCTTCGTCTCAAGCCAATTTGTTTAAGGATGTTGCTAACAAACCTGCTTATGATCAATATCTTGGAGAGGTGGCACGCGTAGCAGCTGTATATGCCTTCCAAGATAAGAAGGTTGATTTGGCAAACCAATATGCAGATGTAGCCTTGCAGGATACAGCAAAAGATGTGCATAAGGAGGCATTGAACTTGAAGTCGTATCTCATTACACAAGGGCTCACATCAAAATCAGACTCGTTGAAAGCTATTGAAAGCTTGAAAGAACTGTATGTAAAAGAGAAGGGTAATGAGCAAGTGTTCAGCGCATTAAGTGCCATGTATAACAGCATGGACAACAAAGAAGAGTTGAACAAATTGGTTGCTTCTAAGCTGCAAGAAGATCCTAATAATTTCAGTGCTTTGGCAATGAAAGCTCAAATTGCAATGAATGCTGGTCAGTGGGATGAAGCTATCGAGGGCTATAAGAAAGCTGTAGCAGTAAACGATAAGGATGCACTTGTATATACCTATCTTGGGTTCTGTATTAATTCAAAGGCGCAGGCTTTGAATAATGCTGCTGAGCAAAAGAAACTTTATACAGAATCAGTTGGCTATCTGGAAAAAGCTCGTGACCTTGATCCCGATAAGAGTCGTGCAAACTGGAGCTATCCTCTTTATCAATGCTATTACTCGCTCTATGGTGCTGAAGACAGTAGAACGAAGGAAATGGAGAATTTGAATAAATAATAGTACTATTAATAATCTTAACGTGGAGGATGTATCGTGAGGTATATCCTCCACGTTTTTATATGATTGCAAAACTTTATTTATCCCTTTGCAAATAATGTTAAGTTTATTGTAATAAATGTAGAGGATATTAACTTTTTCCGTATATTTGCAGAAGAAAGAGTTCAATATTCAGAAATTATTCATCACCTTTGTTGAATACATCATCTCACTAGAGATACTTAAAAGCACTGATTAATTTATAATAGTTGATTAACATGAAAAGATTGATACATATTTTCCTTCACTACTGTCCACGAAAACCCTTTAACATTTCAAAAAGTAACAAATTGATAGTTACCCATCAAAATTGAGGCAGAGCTGCAGGTTTTTTCCTTCAGTAAATTCTTCCTCTTTCTGTTCAATGAGCAAGTCACACAATGGCATTTTTGTCAACAATGCCGTGCTTAAAATTCTTAGAACATCATAGGTTTGAAGCTTTAGCCCCATACATTCTTGTACGATAACGACAAGACAATATGCAATGATAGCTGCATAGATTTGTATTTTTACAGCATTCTCCGAGGTTCCATAAAACTCTTTGATGCGCAGATGTTGCTTCAGCCATTTGAAGAACAGTTCTACTCTCCATCTGTATTTGTAAAGCATAGCAACCTGTTCCGCTGTAATTTCAAAATTGTTCGTGTAAAATACAAATGTCCTATTACCATCATAGTCATAGAATACCACTCGTCGAAGTTTATTTGGATATTGCTTCTTAGTCTTGTATCCCTTGAAACGTATAATTTGGTCAGCCATAATTCCAGATGAAGGGTTGTTGTATTCTTTATCCTCTATGACCTCAAACGGCATTTTATGCTTCTCTCTCACGACAAAGTAAGCTTCTGCTCCTTCTATTATATAAAGTTTCCTAGTTGCCATATACGCTCTGTCAAATATATAGAAACTCTCTTTCTCATAGGGAATTAGCTCCATCACTTGAGAATCGTGAACTGAAGCGTCTGTAATGACAGAAAATGTCGGAATGTCTGTCTTCACGTCATACAGTTCATGCAATTTCACTCCTCCTTTCCCATGATGCAGTTTAGTCCACCAGTATACAGAAAGGCACAATGATATTGTTGAGGAGTCAAACGCATAGACATTGTTCGATATGAAGAAGTCCTTGACGACTCCTCGTTTCTCTCTTGCTATGGAAACCATCTTGTCTGCAAACTCTTGGAATATCTTGACTTCGCGTATTTCATTGGCCTTGCTCAAATTGCTTCTACTGACATTCTTTCCAAAACCAAGATGGTGGAACGCTGACTTGAACGGAGTGATGGTTACAATAAGGTCTCGTAATCCCTCACGATTAGACAACTGACCAAATAGAAGAACCATCAGATGATTCCAACAAGTGAAACTCTTCACATATTTATTACCTTCATACTTTTTTATCAACCATTTGAAATGGTCTGTCGGCAGAAAGTCGCACAGCTGTGAAAATACGTATCGACCTTTGTTCATAAGTATCTGCTTTCAAATTGTAATTTGTGGCAAAGATACTCTTTTCAAAAGTAGGGAGTCTATTTTATCTCCTACAAGCTTGTATTTATAGGCGTTTCAAGAGATTATTAAAAGATTTTCGTGGACAGTAGTGATTTTCCTTCTACTTATCATCGTTGTTTGTTCAGTACAAGCACAGAGAAAAGAAATATCCCAGGCTAAACAATGGATTAAACATGGTAATAATCTGGATAAAGCAGAGAGTTCCATGAGTAATTTGTTGAAAGACTCCACGAATAGAAATAATAAGAAAATATGGATAACACTGTTCGAGGCTGTTAAAAAGCAGTATGAACAGGGAAATGAAAAGCTGTATTTAAAGCAAAAGTACGATACAGCTAAGTTATTTTCATTGGGAAAGAAAATGTTTGATGTTTTGCAAGCGTTCGACTCTGTTGATGCGACACCCAACAAAAAAGGAGTCATTAAAATAGAATACAGAGACGAACATGCCCAGTTCTTAAACCAAATCAGACCCAACCTTTTCAATGGCGGAGCCTATTTCATGCTGAAGCATAAGTATCAAGAAGCTTATGATATGTATGACGCATACATCAATTGCGCGTATCAACCTTTGTTCAAAAAGTATGACTATATGAGACGTGACAAGTTGATACCCGAGGCTTCCTATTGGGCGGCCTACAATGCTTACAAACTCAAGAACCACCAAGCAACCTTGAAGCACACTCCTTTAGCATTGAAGGATACAACTCACTACGTTTACATGCTACAATATTTGGCGCAAACGTATAAGGAAATGAATGATACTACCTTGTACTTAAAGACATTGGAAGAAGGATTCTCATCACATCCAGACTTTCCGTTCTTCTTTCCACGGCTGGTAGACTATTTTGTGCAGAATCATAGCTTCGATCAAGCACTACACGTCATTAACCAAGCACTATCGGTCGACAGCACCAATCAGATTTATCGCTTTGCCAAGAGTACCGTTTTGCTGAATACGGGACAATATGACGAATGTATAGAAATATGTGATGGATTGATTGCAGAGAACGATAGCATGATGGAACCTTATTTGAATGCGGGGCTGGCTTATTTTAATCAGGCCGTCATTTTAGACAAAGAAACACAGGTGTCTAAGCAGCATAGACAAATGATATTAAATGATTATCGCAAGGCTTTGCCCTATCTCGAACGCTACAGACAACTGGCTCCTGACATGAAAGAGCGCTGGAGCCTTCCGCTCTATACTATTTACCTAAATCTGAATATGGGTAAAGAGTTTGATGAGATTGATAAA
The DNA here is from genome assembly GCF_025151385.1 of Hoylesella buccalis ATCC 35310. Taxonomy (NCBI): domain Bacteria; kingdom Pseudomonadati; phylum Bacteroidota; class Bacteroidia; order Bacteroidales; family Prevotellaceae; genus Hoylesella; species Hoylesella buccalis. The sequence goes on from NZ_CP102287.1 coordinate 442,473, forward strand.
ATTATAAACGCAAAGAAGGGGTGACCATGAGTGCCAATATTAATTTAAACAAACTGGGTATTGATGAATTAAGCCTCATGCAGCAAGAGGCATCTCGGCTCATATTGGGTGGGCAGGCAGATGTTGTCATCTTGTCTCCTACGGGATCAGGTAAAACATTGGCTTATTTACTGCCGTTGATTCAAAAAATAGAGGTGTCACGCGATGAGCTGCAAGCCGTGGTCATCGTGCCAAACAGAGAGTTGGCACTTCAGTCATCAAGTATCTTGAAAGTTTTGTCTACGCCCGTACGTTCTTACGCTTGTTATGGTGGTCGGCCAGCTATGGATGAGCACAAACAGCTGAAGCAGATTCAACCCCAAATCATATTTGCCACACCAGGCCGACTCAACGATCATCTTAGCAAAGGAAACATTGTCACAAATTCCACACAATATGTCGTGATAGACGAGTTCGACAAATGTCTTGAAATGGGATTCCAGGATGAAATGAAGGAGGTGTTGACACAACTGCATGCAATCAAGCAACGAATACTCCTATCGGCAACAGATGCCGACTCCATCCCAGAGTTTGTCAATGTAAACCGTCTACAGCGTTTGGATTATTTGGATGAAGTTAATGCCACAAAGCAGATTCAAATCTTTGCTGTACATAGTCCTGAGAAAGATAAATTAGAGACCTTGTCCAAGCTGTTGCTCACTTTTGGCAATCAAAGTAGTATCGTCTTTGTCAATTACCGAGATAGTGCCGAGCGAATTCATGAATACTTGCAGGAACATAGATTTTCCTCTACGGTCTTCCATGGTGGGCTTGACCAAAAACAACGTGAAGATTCACTCTATCAGTTTTCTAATGGTTCCGTAAATGTCTTGGTTAGTACCGACTTGGCCTCTCGTGGACTTGATATTCCCGATGTCAGTAATATCGTTCATTATCATTTGCCTGAACATGAAGATGGTTACATACACCGAATAGGAAGAACGGCCCGATGGGACAAAAAAGGAAAAAGCTTTCTCATCATCGGACCTACGGAGAGCATTCCTGAATTTATCTCTTCTGACATCACAAACTTTGACTTTCCTGAACAACTTCCACCGGTTCCCATGGAACCCAAAATGGCTACATTGTACATCGGAAAAGGAAAGAAAAATAAGATCAGTAAGATGGATGTCGTGGGATTTTTGTGTAAGAAATGCGGTTTGAAGTCAACAGAAATCGGACGTATCGATGTTAAAGACTATTATGTATACGTGGCCGTGGTTCGAAATAAGTTGCAACAAGTTCTCCAGTTGTCCAAAGGTGAAAAAATCAAGGGAATAAAGACTTTGGTAGAGCCAGTTTCATAAAAAAAGAGGCTTTGCGCAAAAAAAATGCATTAATATTTTTTTCTTTCAGACTAATGTCGTAAATTAGCCCCCAAATAAGACAAACATTTATTTCTACTAACTAATCAATTAATATGAAAAAGTACAATTTTAATGCAGGTCCATCAATTCTCCCTCGTGAGGTGATTGAAAACACAGCGAAACAAATTCTCGATTTTAATGGTAGTGGACTCTCTCTGATGGAGATTAGCCACCGTGCAAAAGACTTTCAGCCAGTTGTTGACGAGGCTGTAGCTTTGATTAAAGAGTTGTTGCAGATACCAGAAGGCTATGCAGTTATCTTCTTAGGTGGTGGTGCTTCATTGCAGTTCCACATGATTCCTAACAACTTCTTTGTGAAGAAGGCTGCCTACCTGAACACAGGTACATGGGCTAAGAAAGCTTTGAAAGAAGCAAAGTTCTTCGGAGAAGTAGTAGAAGTGGCTTCTTCTGCAGACAAGAACTATTCTTATCTTCCTAAAGGATGGAGCGTACCTGAAGATTGTGATTATTTCCACATTACTTCTAACAACACCATCTACGGTACAGAGATCCGCAAAGACTTGGATGTAAAGGTGCCACTCATTGCAGATATGTCATCAGATATATTTAGTCGTCCAATTGATGTTGCTAAATATGCATGTATCTACGGTGGAGCACAGAAGAACTTGGCTATGGCCGGTGTTACATTCGTTATTGTTAAGGAAGACATGCTGGGCAAGACCGGACGTGAAATACCAACGATGTTGGATTATCGCACACACATCGAGAAAGGTTCTATGTTTAACACTCCTCCTGTTGTTCCTATCTATTCAGCTCTTGAAACCTTACGTTGGATTAAAAAGAACGGCGGTGTAGAAGCTATGGATAAGTTGGCTCACGAAAGAGCAGACTTGTTGTATGCTGAAATCGACAGAAACAAACTGTTCAAGGGTACTGTTGCTGAAGAGGATCGCTCATTGATGAACATCTGCTTTATCATGAATGATGAATACAAGGATCTTGAAAAACCATTCTTCGAGTTCGCTACCGAACGTGGTATGGTTGGTATCAAGGGACACCGTTCTGCTGGAGGTTTCCGTGCAAGTTGCTACAACGCAATGTGTGTTGATGGTGTGAAAGAGCTGATCGCTTGCATGAAGGAATTCGAAGACAAACATTAATCAATCACAAACTACACACTAGTTATGATTTACGAATAGGCTAAAATAAGGAAATTAGGCGAGCTTAATAATTCAGTTTGCCTGATTCAACCTTATTTTAGCCTGTTTGTTTATCAATTCATGCGTAATCACCTCTTGATGTGATTGCGTAGTTAATTAACCCATTCAATATTCTAAACAAATGAAAGTACTTATTGCTACAGAAAAACCTTTTAATGGAAAGGCAGTCGAGGCTATTAAAAAAGAGTTGGAGAGCCAGAATCATTGCGTTGAACTGTTAGAGAAATACACTTCTACCGATGAACTCAAAGAAGCTGTTAAAGATGCAGAGGCGATGATTGTTCGTTCTGATAAAATAACAAAAGAAATCCTTGATGCTGCTCCAAAACTTAAAGTTGTTGTTCGTGCAGGCGCTGGTTACGATTCTATCGACACCGCCTATGCCAAAGAAAAAGGTGTAGTGGTAGAAAATACCCCAGGTCAAAACTCTAATGCAGTAGCCGAATTGGTATTTGGCTTGTTGATTTATATGTCTCGTAGCTGCTTCTCTGGAAAATCAGGTTGTGAGCTGAAAGGTAAGAAGTTAGGTATCTTGGCTTTTGGTAACATTGGACGTCATGTAGCTCGTATCGCCAATGGTTTTGGTATGGAGGTATATGGCTTCAGCCGTTCACATGCAGAGAATCCTAAAAAAGAAGATGGCGTTCAGTTCGTAGCTACCAAAGAAGAACTTTTCAAGCAGTGTGATATTGTCAGTGTACACCTTCCTTCCAATGAACACACAAAACAAAGTGTTGGTTATGATGTTGTTAACTTGATGAAGAAGGGTGGCATCTTGGTGAATACTGCTCGCAAGGAAGTTATCAACGAACCAGAATTGTTGCGTTTAATGGGTGAACGTGAAGATCTTAAATTTGTGACAGACATCAAGCCAGACGCTGATGCTGAATTTGCAAAGTTCGAGGGTCGTTACTTCACTACTCCTAAGAAGATGGGCGCACAGACTGCAGAAGCCAACGCAAATGCCGGAATTGCTGCCGCACAGCAAATCAATGCTTATTTCAAAGACGGTTGCACAAAATTCCAAGTTAATAAGTAATCGCCATGGCAACAATCAAACCATTTAAAGGTGTTCGACCTCCAAAAGATTTAGTCGAAGAGGTTGAGTCACGTCCATATGATGTCTTAGATTCTGATGAGGCGAGAGAAGAAGCTGGAGATAATGAGAAGAGTTTGTATCACATTATAAAACCAGAAATCGATTTCGAGCCAGGAACATCTGAATATGACCCACGCGTCTATGAGCAAGCTGCCAAGAACTTTAAGAAGTTTCAAGAGAAAGGTTGGCTCAAGCAAGACGAACACGAAAACTACTATATCTATGCCCAAACCATGAATGGTAAAACACAGTATGGATTGGTAGTAGGTGCTTATTGCCAAGATTATCTCAATGGGGTTATTAAGAAGCATGAATTGACTCGAAGAGATAAAGAAGAAGACAGAATGAAGCATGTACGGGTATGTGATGCCAACATAGAACCTGTTTTCTTTGCTTATCCCGACAATCAAACGCTTACGTCATTGATTGAGCGGTATGCTTCAGAAAAGCCTGAATACGACTTCATTGCTCCTATTGACGGTTTCAAACATCAGTTCTGGGTAATCTCTGATGCAAAGGATATAGAAACCATTACCGCTGAATTTAAGAAGATGCCAGCCTTGTATATCGCTGACGGTCACCATCGTTCTGCAGCTGCTGCATTGGTTGGGGTTGAAAAATCAAAAGCCAATCCTAATCATACGGGTCATGAAGAATATAACTATTTCATGGCTGTATGCTTCCCTGCATCTCAGTTAACCATTTTAGATTATAATAGAGTGGTGAAGGATTTGAACGGAATGTCATCAGAAGAGTTCCTAAAAGCTCTGGAGAAAAACTTTGATGTAACAGAGGAAGGTACGAAGAGTTACAAGCCACAGCAGTTGCATGAATTCTCTTTATATCTCGACGGAAAGTGGTATAGCTTGAAAGCAAAACCAGGAACCTACGACGACAACGATCCAATTGGTGTGTTGGATGTAGATATTTCTTCTCGATTGATACTCGATGAATTACTCGGAATCAAGGATTTACGTTCAGACAAGCGTATTGATTTCGTTGGTGGTTTGCGTGGCTTGGAAGAGCTTGAACGTCGAGTAGACAGTGGAGAAATGAAGATGGCACTGGCTCTTTATCCTGTTTCCATGCAGCAGATTATGGATATTGCTGACTCTGGAAAGATTATGCCACCAAAAGCAACGTGGTTTGAACCCAAGCTACGTAGCGGATTGGTGATTCACAAGCTGTCATGATATTAGACGAATACAAGACAATATCACAAAAAGTAGGCGAGGGATTTTACTCTGAGAAGAGGAGTAAATTCCTCGCCTTTGCGCATCATGTAACGTCTGAAGACGAAATAAAATCAATCTTGCAGGCGTACAAGAAAAAATATTATGACGCCCGACACTGTTGCTACGCGTATATGCTGGGGGCTGAACGTGTTAACTTCAGGGCGAATGATGACGGAGAGCCGTCGAGTACCGCAGGAAAACCGATACTGGGACAAATCAATTCCTTCGAGTTAACCGACATCTTAATAGTTGTAATCCGCTATTTTGGTGGTACCAAGTTGGGTACCAGTGGACTTATTGTCGCCTACCGCTCAGCTGCTTCGGCAGCCATTGAGGCATCACAGATAGAGGTAAAACTGGTAGAAGAAACCATCACCTGCACATTTGCCTATCCCATGATGAACCAGGTGATGAGAATTGTGAAAGATATGCAGCCTCGAATCGTTTCACAAACTTTTGACAACACCTGTAGTATCACGCTGGCCATTCGTCAATCAGAGGCCGAACGTTTGAAAAACGCACTTCACAAGTTGTCGTTTGAATGAAAAACAAGCCCACCGATAACAATCATAAATCCGGTGGCTCATATCCTGCCAACTTTGGTTGTCGCATTCCTATTTTTTTTCAAAAATAGCCTATCCATTTACACATTCATGTAACACAGATGCAAACCCATTGACTTTGGTGCTCAAAGTCATAGAGTTTTCGCCCTTATTCGCATGTTATTGGCTGGTAAAGTCAATGAGTTTGTAATGCGTTGACTGATTGGTTGTTTGATGATATGTCTTCGTGATGTTCGTAGAGCCGAAAAGGCTGGCTACACGGCATTGAAAACTTGTTCTTATAACCAATTGGAAGAGCTGTTGCAATGACGTGCGTTACAATTATGAAGGAATTGGTTGAAAATCTATTTGATAAACAGAAAGAGTCAAAAAAATGTGCTATCTTTGCATAAGTTGGGCATCGCCTCACCAAAACGAGTAAACTTGCTTTGCATTCGGCTCGCGCCAACTTTGCATAAGTTGGGCATCGCCTCACCAAAACAAGTAAACTTGTTTTGTATTCGGCTCGCGCCAACTTTGCATAAGTTGGGCGTCGTTTCACCAAAACAAGTAAACTTGCTTTGCATTCGGCTCGCACCAACTTTGCATAAGTTGGGCGTCGCCTCACCAAAACAAGTAAACTTGCTTTGTGTTTGGCTCGCACCAACTTTGCAAAAGCTGCGGCAGGTAATTTTAGAATAATTATACTCCATTCAGGAGTGACTCAACAACAATAAGGTAATATATGGGTATTTTTGGTCTGTTCAATAAGAAGAAAAAAGAAACGCTGGATCAGGGTCTGGAGAAGACCAAGCAGAGTGTGTTCTCAAAGTTGTCACGTGCTGTTGCAGGCAAGTCTAAGGTCGATGACGAGGTACTGGACAACTTGGAAGAGGTGCTCGTCACATCGGATGTCGGTGTTGACACAACGCTGAAAATCATTGAACGAATCGAGCAAAGGGTGGCACGCGACAAGTATGTGTCAACTGCTGAACTCAATTCTATCTTGCGCGATGAGATTGCGGCCTTATTGGCTGAAAACAACACCGAGGATCACGAGAATTGGGATCTACCCGCCGACCATCAGCCGTATGTTATCTTGGTCGTTGGTGTCAATGGAGTTGGCAAAACCACAACCATCGGCAAACTGGCTTATCAGTTTAAGGCATCGGGTAAAAAGGTATTCCTGGGAGCAGCCGACACCTATCGTGCTGCTGCCGTAGACCAAATCAAGATTTGGGGCGAAAGGGTAGGCGTGCCTGTGGTGAGTCAACAGATGGGAGCCGATCCGGCTTCGGTGGCGTTTGATACGCTTCAAAGTGCAAAGGCCAATGGGGCCGATGTGGTGTTAATCGATACAGCCGGTCGCTTGCACAACAAGGTGGGTTTGATGAACGAATTGAAGAAAATCAAGGATGTGATGAAAAAAGTTCTGCCTCAGGCTCCTGATGAGGTGTTGCTCGTCTTGGATGGTAGCACGGGACAAAACGCTTTTGAGCAAGCAAAGCAGTTCTCTGCCGTCACTCAGATTACCTCGCTGGCCATCACAAAATTGGATGGAACGGCCAAAGGGGGCGTGGTCATCGGTATCAGCGACCAACTGAAGGTGCCTGTGAAATATATCGGACTGGGTGAACAGATGGATGATTTGCAGCTGTTCAACAGACGAGAGTTTGTAGACAGTTTGTTCCAGCACGAATTATAACAGAAAGTCCATAATTTTGAAGAAGAATCAGATAGATATCATTACGATGGGCTGCTCAAAGAATCTCGTTGACAGCGAGACGCTGATGAAGCAGTTTGAAGCGAATGGGTACGACTGCACGCACGACAGTGAACAACCTGATGGTGAGATTGCAGTGATTAATACATGTGGATTTATTGAAGCAGCTAAAGAAGAGAGTATTAATACGATACTTCAATTTGTTGAAGCGAAGAAAGAAGGTCGTTTGAACAAACTTTTTGTCATGGGTTGTCTCAGTGAACGCTATAAGAATGAGCTTGAAAATGAGATTCCGGAGGTGGACAAATTCTATGGCAAGTTCAATTACAAGCAGCTGTTGGCTGATTTGGGAAAGGCTGAAATCAAGGCTTGCAACGGTCAGCGACATCTCACGACGCCCGCTCACTATGCCTACATTAAAATATCAGAAGGCTGTAATCGTCACTGCGCTTATTGTGCCATTCCCCTCATAACTGGCAAGCATGTCAGCCGACCGAAAGACGAAATTCTGCAAGAGGTTCGTAACTTGGTGGCTGATGGGGTGAAAGAGTTTCAAATCATCGCCCAAGAGTTGACTTATTATGGGGTAGACCTTGATGGCAAACGGCACATCGCGGATTTGATTAGCGAGATGGCTGACATGGAAGGGGTTGAGTGGATACGCTTGCATTATGCTTATCCAAACCAGTTTCCACTTGAGCTTTTGGACGTGATGAACGAGAAACAAAACGTCTGCAAGTATCTTGATATCGCGCTGCAGCATATCTCCGACTCGGTACTTGAGCGCATGCACAGGCATGTGAACAAGCAGGAAACCATGGATTTGATTCGCACCATCCGAGAAAAGGTGCCAGGCATTCATCTGCGCACCACGCTGATGGTCGGGTTTCCCGGCGAAACAGAGGAAGATTTTCAGCAGTTGCTCGACTTTGTTAAATGGGCCCGATTTGAACGCATGGGTGCTTTCATGTATTCGGAAGAGGAGGGAACCTACGGTGCCAATCACTATGCAGACGACGTACCTGAAGATGTGAAGCAGCGAAGATTGGATGAGTTGATGGCGGTTCAGCAGGAAATCAGTGCCGAGATAGAGGCCGCAAAGATAGGCTCAACCATGAAAGTAATCATAGACAGGAAGGAAAACTACTATTTTATCGGGCGTTCGGAATTTTGTTCCCCAGAGGTCGATCCCGAAATATTAATACAAGGCGGACAGAAGGTCGTGCAGATTGGTTCTTTTTATCAAGTGAAGATCACTGATGCCGAAGAGTTTGATTTGTACGGCGAGATTGTCTAAACATATACAGCAAGTTCCATGAATAACAAAGAGTTTATTGCAGAATTGTCACGACGTGCGGGCTATACGCAAGAACAAACGCAAAACTATGTTCGTACGCTCGTGGAAGAAATGACAAACATTCTTGGAGAGGGCGAATCGATTTCCATCCCTTCATTCGGTACTTTTGAAGTGAAAAAGCGGATGGAACGCATCCTGATGAATCCTTCAACAGGCAAGAAGATGTTGGTTCCCCCAAAATTGGTTCTTAGTTTCAGACCCATGCCTTCCGTCAAAGAACAGTTGAAGAAAGGAGGCGACTCATGATAAAGATCACAGATTTGGCGAGCGTGTTGGAAGAACAGCACCAGCTATCGAAAAGTGAGGCCGAATTTTTTATCCCTTTGCTCGTAGACGTTTTGACAACGGGCCTTAAAGCCGATAAACAAGTTAAGATTAGAGGACTTGGAACGTTCAAGGTGACATCCGTGAATGCCCGTGAGAGTGTGGATGTGAACACGGGTGAACGCATCATCATTGAGGGGAGAGAGAAGATTTCTTTCACGCCCGAACCTGTCTTGAGGGATAAGGTGAACAGTCCGTTCGAGCAGTTTGAAACGGTTACAGTGAGCGATGATGCCGATTTTTCGGAGATAGATGAACGTTATCAGCAACTCGAGGAACAAGAAAACGATGACAGCAGCGCACCTGTGGAGACCGTTCTGACTACGGAAGAAAAACAGGTTGAAGTTGAACCGCAGGACAATCTTCAAGAAAAATCATCACCTGAACCATCACCTGGACCGTCATCTACTGTGAATGGGGAGGTGTTGGTTACCAACGACACTGAGCCTCGTTCTGGCAATCTCATTGAAGATGGCGTGCGTGAGCAAGAGGTGATAGAGGTTCCGCCCATTGAAGGAACTCCTGCGGTTGATGACCAGCCTGTCTTGGAAGAAGGAAATGTTACAGAAAAAACAGATAACAAGTCGCACTCACCAATAAAGGAAAACGAAGAAAAAGAATCACTTGAGTTAGCCGAACTGAATGAGTTGAATGAAAAAAATCAACAGTTGCGTGCTAATTTGGCTCGAACTCAGCGAAATCAAAAGATACTGATTGGTGCCGTATGTGCTTTGCTGTTAGTGGCATGTCTTGGCGGTTATTATATCGGTAAGCAGTTTGCGGCTCGTGATAATCGAATAGAGCATTTGATGGCAGAGCTGCATGCTGTTAAACAAGCTGCGCAAGTGAAGGAAAACGTGGCTGGTGTTCAAGGCGAATCGGCCTCCGAAAATGCGGCGGTAAACAGTGCGGGACAGGAAAATACGTCTGCTGCTAATCAGAGTATGCAATCAATAGAGCAGTCTGACAATGGTGTTCAAGACGAGAAAAAAGAGAAGGATGCAGCTGCTAAAGTGGCATCTGAGAGCGTCAAGCGTGACCAGTCTCCACAGAACAGCCAAACAATGGCCTCAAAATATGATTCAGATTCGAGAGTTAGAACCGGTGCCTATGTCATAACAGGTGTGGCACAAACCGTAACGGTGCGTAAAGGACAGACCTTGACTTCTATCAGTAAAACTTACTTAGGGCCTGGCATGGAGTGCTACATGGAGGCTGTCAATGAGAAGAACGAAGTGAAGGAGGGTGAAAAAGTTAAAATCCCGGCATTGAAATTAAAGAAAAAATCTAAATAATTTAGCTTAATCATCACTGTCAATGAGGAAACAAGCAGGAGTAGTCATCGCATTACTTTGTGTGTTGTCTGTTTTTGTAGGATGTTCAAGAGTGAGCAGAAAATTGCATATTGATGATAAGTAATTTTCCATGTCTTGGGATGAAAAGCCTGCGTTCATTAGGTTTGTGAAAGTAATGTGTGATTAAGCGACGTGCAAGAAAGTTTGTTTTAGGACGGTCATAGGTTGCTATCGTTTGACTAAACAAACTTTCTTTCGCCGTTTTATGTACCTTTATGTCGTCTTCTATGATGAGCGTTGTTTGGTTTGTGGTGTACGTCTATTTAGTTTCGACGTTTGTGTTTCTCCCTTTTTCGCTTGTTTGAAAAGTTTGGATTGTAAGAAGCAGGGCGTTTGTTGTTTGTTCTTTGCGAGCTTGCTTCATCTTTTCTGGAAGATGTTTTTGGTGGCTTTGGTGCATGGGAGAAAAGCTGTTCGATGAGTTCTGGCCTTCCTATCTTTCTTAACTCCCTTTCAATGTTCTTTCTTTCCTCGGGTTTGTACCAAAAGAAGAATTGTCGTTGGGCAAGTTTTTCATTTGGTGTTTTGGCACAGTAAACTGGTTCCAGCGTGTAAGGATCGTATCCTGTGTACCATGTCTCTGTGCTGACAGTCATGGGAGTAGGGGTGAAATCCTGCACCTGTTCAAGCTGAAAATTCAGTTTTTTGGTGATGATGGCAAGATTTGCCATATCTTGTGCTTGACAACCGGGATGACTGCTGATGAAATAGGGGATGAGTTGTTGCTTTAAATTTTCTTCTTTGTTGATTTTGTCAAAGATGACTTTAAATTGTTCGAACAACTTGAATGAAGGCTTGCGCATCAAGTTCAAAACAGTATCTGACGTGTGTTCGGGTGCTACCTTCAAGCGACCACTCACATGGTTCTTAATCAGTTCCTTGGTATATTCTTGTGCAGCGGCATTCGTCGTTTCATCCTTGCTCTTGTGCAACAGCAAGTCATACCGAACACCACTGCTGACAAAACTCTTTTTTATACCGGGAATAGCATCGACGGATCGATAGATATCCAGTAGTTTACTGTGGTCTGTGTTGAGATTGGGGCAGATTTTTGGGTGAATGCAGGATGGGCGTTTGCAGTGTTCACAAGCCAGATGGTTCTTACCTGCCATGCCATACATGTTAGCTGACGGCCCTCCAAGATCAGAAAGATAACCCTTAAAGTCAGGCATGTCAATCACCTGTTTTACTTCTCTCAAGATGCTTTCTTTCGATCGGCAAGTGACAAACTTCCCTTGATGAGCCGATATCGTACAGAAGGCACAACCGCCAAAACAGCCTTGGTGGATGTTTACCGAGAATTTTATCATCTCGTAGGCAGGAATGCGTTTGCCCTTATATTTGAGATGTGGTACGCGCGTATAGGGCAAGTCATAATAAGCATCAATCTCTTTAGTTGACAAAGTTGGAAAAGGAGGATTGACTACCACATATTTATTGTCCACAGCCTGAATCAATCTTTGTGCATGTATCTTGTTGGACTCTTCTTCTATATGCCTGAAATTATCGGCTTGCAGTCGTTTTTCCCTCAAGCATTGCTCGTGACTATGAAGGATAATGTCGTCATCTTTGATGCCCCCATCGATCTCTTCTTTTTGAGTTAGATATACAGTCTGTGGGATATCGTGAATCTGTTGGATGGGTTCACCGGCTGCTATCCTTTGACATAAGCACAGAACAGACTTCGCTCCCATGCCGTACAGAATCATGTCGGCACCCGAATCGCATAGAATACATTTGCGAAGAGCGTCTTGCCAGTAGTCATAGTGCGTAAGACGTCTCATGGAAGCCTCAATGCCACCCAATACAATGGGTGTGTCAGGGTATAGTTGACGTAGAATCTTTGAATAAACAACGGTTGGATATTCAGGACGACAATCGTGTCTTCCGTCAGGACTGTAGGCATCTTCCTTGCGCAATCTTTTGTTGGCAGTGTACTTGTTTACCATCGAATCCATGCAACCTGGTGAGATACCGAAGAATAATCTCGGCTTACCCAGCTTCTTGAAGTCGCGATAGTCGCCATGCCAATCAGGCTGAGGAACGATGGCAACCTTGTATCCCGCAGCTTCAAGTGAACGCCCTATGACGGCAACTCCAAAGGATGGATGGTCAACATAGGCATCTCCTGAAAACAAGATGACATCCAGTTCTTCCCAACCTCTTAACTTGCATTCCTTCTTAGTGGTTGGAAGAAAATCAGTAAGTTGATAATCTTTCAAATGAGTGTTGTCTTTATTTTAGTCCTCACGACTCGTGATACATTCTTTATCCTCGGTCTTTTGGTTTGCCCAGTCTATATACAGTTTCACCAATTGGTTGAGGCCAAATGCCTTCATGTTGGCGTGGTAGATAACGTCAAGGCAAAGATCCAGTAGGGCTTTGTCATGATTTGCATCTGATTCTAACAAGGATCTGACATTCAGTTTTAGCTTGTTCAGTATATCTTCATCAATGATGCCCGTGCTATCAACCAGGTTTTCGAATAAAGCATATTTCTGAATACAGGTCAGATGTTCGTCCGAAACTTCGATACATCTCGTGCCAGATGGATTGGATTGGATTTTATATTTCATATCTTCTGCTATTATATAAGTGGTTGTTTATGTCAATCAAACTGCAATTCTCATGCCATTGTTGTGCTTCCATAAGCTGCTGGGCGAGCCTGTCCGTTATTCTAGCAAATAGTTTAATATTCCCCGCATCAGCAGTTCTTTATTCTTTTGATCGATGATGCATTCAAACGGGAAACCCATGGTGAAGCATCTATAATGGTTGTCCTTGTACGCAACTGCGGCACTGGTACCATTAGCATATTGCATGACACACATAGCACTTGGATTGGGAGAAAGAACTTCGGGCCATTGCGCGGCATAATGCTCTTCATTAGGCGTTTGGTAGAACGTCATGTTCATGCCCAGGCCATGTACAGCATTAGAGGAAACAATACTATCGCTGGGCGTATAGGATAGTTTCAGAACGTTGTTGAGAAACGATCTTTCGGTTTCAAAGGTCATATCCGAGCCAATATACGAGCCGCTAACCATGATTGCTCCGCCATGATTGGCATAGTCTGTCAACAGAGTTTGCATCTGAGGGGTGAACGATTTATAGTATTTTACTGTGTACGGTTCATATTTTTCCAATCCTAATATCAGGTCAATACAGGGATATTTGGTCAGTTTTACTTCGCCAGACCATACTGCTTGGCTGGATGAACTCGCCACATTGTACTTTTTAGAACTCGCAATGGCGGCCGTATGGTCTACTACATAATCGAAAGTGTTACCTGCAATGAATTGTCCGGCCAGTTCATTGCCTCCATATCCCAAACCTTTTTCTGTCAAACTGCCCATGCGTGTTTTGTCAAAAGCCGTTTGATATCCTGCCCACCCCGCAGTCTTTCCGTACGCAACCCCAATATCCTCATGGAGGTCAAAGCCTTGTTGAAGCTCATCATCGATTACCTTGGGCGCCGAAAGACGATTGAATCCGTTGACAACCAGTACCGTTTGAGTGGCTAATGGTGAATAGTATGCCGACAAAGTTTCTGTGGGAAAACTCTCTCCACCTTTGTTACAGGCCGTAATCTTAAAGTTGTATTGCACATCAGGTTCAAGTTCTATCGAATAAGATGTTCTGCTGATGTTCTTACCATTGTCAAATCCACTCGTTCCTGTCGCCATGTATACGTTATACGATGATGGTGTTGCCGTTTCCTCTTTGGGGTCGGTTTGTGGGGACCATGACAGTTTTACCTTGTTCTTAGATGTAAACTCGATGCGGAAATCTTGTGGTGCCAATGGTTGAACAACAAACGATTTTCCGTGCTGTCGATTGATATATCTTAATATGGTCTTATAGATTGAACGGGCAAAGCTGAACTTAAAGTTGGGATCTTGACCGAGAATCATGTCTGGAAAGTTTTGATGAGACATGGTTTCCAGTATCGCAGAGGGGATTTCTGGCACACGCGTTTCCGAATAGTTTCTGTCCCAAAGGTATCTCTTGGGCCAGGGTCTTTGGTCGGTACTCAGGTCTCTGACTGCATTTTGCAGTAAGTCATTGGCGAAATCCTTTGAGGTCATTCTCGAAATCCCGGCATTCAAGCGTCCGTCATTGAAGTTCGTCGTGCAAATAGCCAAAGAACCAGTGAGCGATTTTCCATCCGCACTATATCCTGCATCACTGTGAACAGCCAATGCCAACTCAAGGGGAACCCTTAGTCCTGGCAGTGATGGCGCGAATACACTTCCGCCTGAGAGCCAATTTGTCATTTTGGATCGGGTGTTGATGTCATCGGAATAGTCGTCTTGACCGCCTTTTCCTCCGTAGACACTGTAGGGTGCACCAGCCCATTGTGCATAATATCGCGAACCTTCAAGCGTCCGTGGCAGACCGCTTATGCTTCCTCCACGTTGAATGTTACCCATTCCACCACCAAATCTAACGGCATCAGTCGTCACGAAGCGTCTTTTCTTCTTCGAGCGATTTGTCACCACTACACGGTTAAACTGATTACTTCCAGCGTCAAAATCGAAGGTGCCAAGATAAACCCAAGTGCCTCCTCCCATCTGCTGGTTGACCCTAAAAGCAGTTTCCTGACCCTTGTGATAGACGATGTATTCGGCATCATCCACACTGTTGTCTACCGTTTGATAACTCACATATACGGCATATCGTCCAGCTTGAGGCAGATTAGGCTGATAAGATACCAGGCTTGGATGCCTGCTTTTGGTTGAATGAGCTATTCTCGCACTACCTTGCTGAAAGGGATTGTCGCCATCATTGTAGATGGTTTTTGTCCTTGCAAAGCCTTTTGTATGAGCTCGTTCCCAATTTCCATGAACGTTTATCTCAAGATAGGATGTCCCTTTGTTTGGGTCATCGTTATCAATAATGACCTCATGCTTTTGCCAATCTCTCTCTCGGGGTGTAAATACACAGGCTCCAGCATGCTCGAGCATGGGAATAAGGTAGGGGATGACAATGGTTTGAGTGAACAAATCTTCGGTGGTTCCAAATAGGTTTGGTCGCTGCCATTTCCACTTAAATTTATTCTGATCGTAATAGTAGCCATGGCTTGCCCATACAGAAATATGCCTATTCTTCAGTCCTTTTGTAATCTTGTTGGTCTTCGATGTGTTCGTCACCCACGGCTTATCCCGATGGTCAATATCGCCCCATGCTCGCGTGAAGCTACTGTTGTACTGAGCAGATAGGTGGAGTGACAGGCACACGCAGTACAGAAATAAAACCGTGCGTAACCTCATTGGGCAATTTCTCCTATCGAAAATTTCTCAGGATGTTTGCCTTGCATGCCTTTAAAATATAGTTTCACCTCTTTCATCTCCTCGTCTACATTTCCTGTGGGAACAATCTTTTTCGTACATTTTATTGTCTTGCGTTGATAGTTAAGACCATACAAGAGGATGGGTATGTTTGCTTTCAGGGCGATGTAATAGAATCCCAGCTTCCAATCCGGGTTCAGAGATCGTGTTCCCTCGGGTGTGATACAGAGTTGAAAAGTTTTCTCCTTTTGGGCGAAGGCCGCAAGGTTGTCCGTCATGCTCGTATGTTTTGAGCGCCAAACGGGTATTCCCCCCATGGCTTTCAAAAGGGGTTTGAGGGGGCCTACAAACCATTCTTTCTTCATCAGAAAGTTTGATTTCATGCCCTCAGCGTGCATATATAGCAGGCCGATGATGAAATCCCAGTTGCTGGTGTGTGGGGCAAGACAGATAATGTATTTGTCGGGATGGTCAACAGTTACAACTTTTGTCCATCCCATGCAACTATATAATAGCCATCTACACAAACGATTTAGCATATACGCTTCGGTTTTTTTAATAAATATTCGATATTTGATCTACAATTTCAGACACGTCTGAGTTGAATTTTGCAATCAAATCCTTGTAATAATCCTTTTGCTTCATTCCTGGTTCGGGATGAGATACGCGCTTAATATATTGACTCTGCAACGTCAAGATCGACGTCAGCAGCGCATCAATATTCTCCTTTTCGGGTTTTTCACTATACAGCGAGGCGGCTACGCATTCTGCTAAAAGGTCACTACAAACATAATGAATTATTCGTTTTAAATCTCTTTTGTTTGCCATATGAATTGTCTCTTTATAGTTTGTACGAAATTGAATGATAGTTCAAAGGTAGAAAAATTATCTGTATTTGCAACACATTGACTGGAAAAATCTTGTTTTCTTGATTGTTTGTTTTTCTATCTCAAAGAAAAAGGGTAAATTTGCAAAACCTAAGAGCAATGAAAATTTATCATTTATTATATTAGTAAAATTGCAAAGATGAAAACAAGTGCATTACAAAAAGAAAGAGCTTCTTATCAGCCAAAACTGCCAAAAGCTCTTCAAGGTGCTGTAAAAATTCAGGAAGGAGCACCAACTGAAAGTGTTGATGATCAGGATGAAATCAAAAAATTATTCCCACATACATACGGAATGCCTCTCGTTGAGTTTGTGCCAGGTGATAAATGTGAACACAAGCTGATGAATGTAGGCGTTATCCTCAGTGGAGGTCAGGCTCCTGGTGGACATAATGTGATTAGTGGCTTGTTCGATGCTTTGAAGAAGTTGAACGAAGAAAACCGCTTGTATGGCTTCTTGATGGGGCCTGGTGGTTTGGTAGATCATAATTATATCGAGATTACTGCTGGTTTCTTGGAGAAATATCGCAACACGGGTGGTTTTGATATGATTGGCTCTGGACGTACCAAGCTGGAGAAAGAAGACCAGTTTGAAAAGGGTCTGGAGGTGATTCGCGAGCTGGATATCAAAGCACTTGTCATCATTGGTGGTGACGATTCAAACACCAACGCCTGTGTTTTGGCCGAATATTACGCTGCCAAACAGTATGGCGTGCAGGTCATCGGTTGTCCAAAGACCATTGACGGCGACTTGAAGAACGAGCAAATTGAAACCTCATTTGGCTTTGATACGGCAACCAAAACCTATTCAGAGCTCATTGGAAATATTGAGCGTGACTGCAATTCGGCTCGCAAATACTGGCATTTCATCAAGCTGATGGGACGTTCGGCCTCTCACATTGCACTGGAGTGTGCATTGCAGACACAGCCAAACATTTGTCTTGTTTCTGAAGAAATACAGGCAAAAGACAAGACGTTGAATGAAATTGTTGAGAACATTGCTTCTGTTGTGGCCTATCGTGCCAAAGAAGGAAACAACTTTGGCGTGGTCCTCATTCCCGAAGGCTTGATAGAATTCATCCCCGCCATCGGCCGCTTGATCGCCGAATTGAACGACCTGCTGGCCGCTCATGGTGCCGATTATAAGGATTTGGACAAGGATGCACAACGTGAATACATCCTGGCTCACCTCTCTGACGCCAACCGCTCTACTTTCGAAACATTGCCGGAAGATGTGGCTCGTCAGCTGAGTTTGGATCGCGACCCACACGGAAATGTTCAGGTTTCCTTAATTGAGACCGAGAAGTTGCTGTCCAACATGGTTGCCGCTAAGCTCAATGAATGGAAGAAGCAAGGCAAATATCAAGGTAAGTTCTCACCTCTTCACCATTTCTTTGGTTACGAAGGTCGCTGTGCTGCGCCGTCTAATTTTGATGCCGACTATTGCTATGCGCTTGGTACCAGTGCTGCTCAGCTCATCGCGAACGGTAAGACAGGATACATGGCTATTGTCAAGAATACCACCGACTGCACCGACAACTGGAAAGCAGGTGGTGTACCTATCACCATGATGATGAACATGGAGCGTCGTACAGGTGAAATGAAACCGGTTATCCGCAAGGCGTTGGTAGAGTTGGAAGGCAAGCCTTTCAAGACTTTCGCCGCCAACCGTGACGAATGGGCTAACCATACATGCTATGTTTATCCAGGTCCTATCCAGTATTGGGGCCCCAGTGAGGTTTGTGACCAGACCACACGAACCTTGGCATTGGAGCAGGAATAATCTTACTGACAGTTAAAACTACTATAAAGGCTGGTTCTATAAATTACCACCGCACATAGTCATTAAATGTTTATGAAATACGTTTTGTTATCTTTTGGCTTCTTTTTATATAAAACAGGCTGCGCCTCAACAATTCAAACAAGTTTGATTGTATTCGGCTTGCTCCGTTTTTTTGTTCAAAATGTAAGTTCGTTCAGTCGTGTAGCTCGCTACACTCCTTTACTCTCTTGCATTTTGACCTCAAAAATAAGCTCAAAATCTAACAAAGCTAATTTATAGAACCAGCCTAAAGAGAGTCTGCTGATGTAGTTCGGTTACGTATTGCATGGCAGATTCTCTTTTTCAATTTCATCATTCAATGCCAACAAGAAAAAGAAGAAAGCGAGTCAGAAAGAAACGCACACGATTCTTTGGTAGATGTCCCCGACGGGCCGTTTGGGTAGGGGGCATTGTCTTTGCACTACTCTATATGTGGGCATTCTATGAGTTTTTTGTAAGTCCTACCGGGTTCAGGTGGCGCGCACTTTATGGTGATGCTGACTACCCCGCAGGTTATGAGATACATGGTATCGACATCTCTCACTATCAAGGTGACATCCATTGGCAACTGTTGCGCAATGGTATGATAGGAGGGTGCCCGCTCAGGTTTGTCATGATCAAGGCAACAGAGGGTGCCGACAAACTGGATGACAATTTCAACGACAACTTTTATAATGCGCGCGAACATGGTTTTATCAGGGGGGCATACCATTTTTGGAGCAACCATTCGTCGGCCAGAGATCAGGCATACTATTTTTTGAAGCAGGTACATCTGGAAGATGGTGACCTGCCGCCGGTATTGGATGTTGAACACAAACCTAAAGACCAGAGCGTTGAAGACTTTCAACGAGATATCCTCACCTGGTTGCACATCGTCGAAGACAAGTACCATGTAAAGCCCATGATTTATACCTATTATAAATTTAAGGACGAATATCTGGGCGCACCCGTTTTTGATGATTATCCCTATTGGATAGCCCATTACTATGTTGAGAAGGTGACCTACAAAGGCAAGTGGAAATTCTGGCAGCATACTGATGCCGGAAAACTGCCCGGTATCAAAGGATTCGTTGACTTGAATGTCTACAACGGCTCGTTTTACGATTTGAAGCAGATGACCATTGGTCGCCAAAAGGTAACTTGGTGAACATGGGGATGTGTCAAACAGCTCGATGCAATCGACGCTCTATCATGGCCATCGTTCAATGATTTTTCATACCTTTGAGCCTCGAAAGGGCGATTGACAAGTAAAATAATATTATTGAAAAATATTGACAAGTATTTTAGAATAACCAACTAAAAACCGTACAGCTATTTGAAGGCCAGCCAATCTCTATGACTTTAGGCGTCAAAGTCAATCCTATTGAAGGCCAAACCCATTGACTTTGAGGGACAAAGTCAATGAGTTTGAACATGCATCTGTATTCTGTTCGTAATCAGCTGGTTTCTATATAGTTACTGTTTGATGAATGTCAAGCAGCACCAGTGGTTATCTGTTTTTTGGCTTGTCTTTACTAATCCTAATGTGTTGGCTTTTTCGTCAAGCAATTTTACATCTTCCTCATAAAAGCCACTGATGATCAATATCGAGTCAGCATTCATTATTTCCAGATAAGCGGTCATGTCGTTCAGAAGAATGTTGCGGTTGATGTTGGCCAACACCACGTCAAATACCCCCGACACATGCGATAAAACGTGTGCGTCACCATGAAAAACCTCGATGTTGTCGACCTCATTGATAGCAGCATTGTGTTGGGTGTTTTCCACACTCCACTCGTCGATATCGAAGCCAACGACCGCCTCTGCGCCCAGTTTAAGGGCGGCGATGCCCAAAATGCCCGTGCCGCATCCACAGTCCAGAACCCGTTTTCCTTTCAGTGACAGCTGTAGCATGGCTCCAATCATCATGCGAGTAGTTTCGTGAGTTCCCGTGCCAAAGGCTTGTTTTGCTTCGATTCCGATGTTGATGAGCGAGTCACCGTCGGGCTTCTTCCCAGCTCTTGCATCATAAACCAGCACCTGGTTGTCAATGTTGATGGGTGCGAACCCCATGTTTTCCCAGGCCTCGTTCCAGTTTTTGTCTTCTGTATCGGAAAGCGTGTAGGTGATGTTGACGCCTTCTAAGGGAAAGGTGTCAAGCACTTGCTTCAAGCTGTTGGGGTCCAGTAAGTCTGCGGGAATGTATCCTTTGAGTCCATCTTGAGTGTCTTCAAACGACTCAAAGCCAATTTCTCCCATCAAATCAGGTAACAGGTCTTTGGCAATTTGCGTAAGCTCCGGCGTACAGGCTATTTTAAAGTCTGCTATCTTATATTTCATATTCTTAACGTAAAAGATGCCACAAAGGTATAAAAAATAGGGAAAAACCTATCCATAGTTAGGGAATTTCCTTATATTTGCATAAACATATTTGATATATTTGCATTGTGGAAAAGCATATATTAGAAAGGAGTAACAAGATGAAAAAGCTCATATTATTCACCCTATTGTTGGGAATGATGCCCTATAAGATGTTGGCACAGGACGATATGTACATTCTTCCGTCTAACTTGCCTACCGTTAAGAAGCCAAAGGTGCGAACGAATGATCGTGAAGTGACTTATAGTGGCAGCGACCGTGATGTAGACGAATATAATCGTCATGGTAAGTATTGGAGTCATTATCAGAAGATAGGAACGGACAATCGTGGCAACGATGTCATCGAATTTCAGAAGGGTAGAGGGGTTTATCCCGACTCTACCTACATCGACACCACTTTTGTCGGCAAGTATTATGATACGATGGTCGATGGTGATGACTTTGAATATACAAGTCGGATGAGCCGCTGGGACGGCTATTATAATCCGTGGTTCTACAGCAGCTATCGTTGGAGAGCCTATCCTTATTGGCGTGCCGGTTGGGGTTTTTACGATCCGTGGTATGACCCATGGTATTATGGTTATACTGGGTTCTACGATCCCTGGTACAGTTCTTGGTATGGTGGCTATTATGGTTTCTACGATCCATGGTACAATCCTTGGTATTATGGCTATAGCGGATGGTATGGTTCATATTACGGAGGCTGGTATAACTATCCGTATGGCGGGTATGGTAGAGGCTATGCACGTGTATACGAAGGCAACCCCCGTGGCTTGACCGGAAACAGAACCTGGAGATTTGGCGGCAGCGGAGATACATACAGTACAGGGCGATTCGCTCGTGGAACGACAAATCGCAACAGACAGCCAGGGAGTACTTATACAACCCGCAGTAGACGTAACAGGTCGTTCGGTGGCAGAACCGATACGCCTCGTTCCAATTCGATCGGCACTCGCAGTAACAGTAGCTTTGGTAATTCCACCAGGTCTACACCAAGTTATAACAGCGGTAGCTTTGGTGGCACACGTTCTTCCGGTAGCGGCTTTGGTGGCACACGTTCTTCCGGTGGCGGTTTTGGCGGCGGACACTCTTCCGGCGGTGGCGGCGGCCACTTTGGTGGAGGTAGAAGGTAAAGAATAACACGAATATAAAAGATGAGACAAATGAAGACAAAATATTGCCTGATGGCGGTCATGATGTTCATGTCGGCATCACTGACAGCACAAGAAACTTATCAAGATACGAAACTGATTGACAACGACCTCAATGGTACGGCTCGGTATGTAGGTATGGGTGGCGCTTTGGAGGCGCTGGGTGCGGATATATCCACGATTAGTACTAACCCAGCAGGGATTGGGTTGTTCCGTTCTGGGCAGGTTACTGTATCTGGGGGAATGGTCACTCAGCAAGGTGAAACCACTACGCCCTCTATAAGCAACATCAATGTTAGTTTCAATGGTAACAAGACCAATGCCAGCTTTGACCAAATAGGGTTGGTTTACTCAATGCGTACAGGCTGGAACGAATATGTGAACATTGCGTTTAATTACCACAAGAGTCGTAATTTTGACCAGATTCTAACGGCTGTAAACACGCTATCGCAAGCCTCACAGAATAAACTGTCGGCGATGAAGTATCCGTATGCTAACGACTATAATTGGAATGGCGTGGATGCCAACTATGCCAGTTTGATGGCTCCTATCAAGGATTCTAATGGCAAACAGACAGGCATGGACTATCTTGATGGTACGGCCTATGTGTTTGGACAGTATCAAAAAGGATACATTGGTGAGTATAGCTTAAATCTAAGCGGCAACTTTAACAATCGGGTGTACCTTGGATTGACTTTTGGCTTGCACGACGTGAACTATCGTAGCAACAGCTATTACACGGAGAATTTGGAGCTTAACACAGTAATGGGAATGTGGGAAGACCTGCGAATAGATGGTACTGGTGTTGATCTCAAGGCTGGTGCTATCTTCCTACCCATAGAAAACTCTCCATTCCGTATAGGAGCATATATCCACACGCCTACCATGTACAGCTTACATCTAAAAGGTGCAAATGATATGACCATGGGCGCTGGGCTGGACAGGGTAGACAAAGGGCAAAGCTCAGATTATGACTTCAAGGTATACACACCTTGGAAGTTTGGTTTGAGCCTGGGACATACCATTGGCAGAGAGCTGGCCTTGGGTGCAACCTACGAGTATGCTGACTATGGCACAATCGATAATCGCGTGAACAACGGTGGTTATTATGACCCTGTAGATGGTGGCTATTATGATGACTCTTATAGTGATGGTGGCATGAACGACCATACCAAAGCAACCCTGAAAGGAGTGAGTACAGTGAAATTGGGCGCGGAATACAAACCGCATCCAAGTTGGGCTGTTCGTCTGGGGTATAACTATTTGAGTCCGATGTTTAGCAAGGACGGTTTTCGTGACGGTAGTATTTCCTCGCCAGGAAACGCATACGCCACCTCAACCGACTACACCAACTGGGAAAGTACCAACCGCATTACCTGCGGATTGGGTTACTCAGTCAAGAAATTCTTTGTAGATTTGGCCTATCAGTATACACAGACCAATGGCGATTTTTATCCATTCATGAGTTACCGTTCTAAAACAAACAAGCAAGAGGACTGTATCGCCGATGCTGTAAGCGTTAGCCACAAGCGCCATCAGCTGTTGCTCACATTGGGCTATCGCTTCTGATACAAGCAACCATTTATATAGCAAGAAGGGCTCAACTGTAATAAGTTGAGCCCTTCTTGGTACAGGTGGGTTGAGGTAGGGTGGCCCAATTGATGTCAGGCCCATGGGCAAGTATTTCGTACTTGCCCAGTGCTATCACTCCTACTTTTGGATGTTTGGTTGTTCCAAGCCATAACCTTTCTTCTTGTCAAGGGCTTTCAACAGGAATCCCAAGACAAGAGCGATTACGCCCAAAGAGGCGAATACCAACATGGGTACGGTGTAGTTGTACTTCAATGGGTCGGTAACACCAGGGTTGGATGAACGCAACACAGAACCAATGATCATGGGGAAGGCATAAAGACCGATGTTCTGAATCCAGAAAATCAATGCGTATGCCGAACCAATGAGTTTGTCATCAATCAGCTTTGGAACAGAAGGCCACAGTGCAGCCGGAACCAATGAGAACGAAATGCCTAACAAGATGATGGCGGCATAGGTAATGATGACGCTTTGTGTGGCTGGTACGACGAACGCAAACACAAGGTGGCATATCACCATGAGCAACGCGCCTAAGATGAGCATGGACGCTCCTTTACCTTTGCGGTCGAGGAAATTGCCTAAGAAAGGAGTGACGGCAGCGGCACCTAATGGAAATACGAAGAACACCATACCTGCTTGTTCGGCCGTAAAGTTAAGGTTGCATTGCAACATGTTGATGGCGTATTTTTGGAAAGGGAAGATGGCTGAATAGTAAAGAACGCAGAGTAGCGCCACAATCCAGAACATTTTCAGTGATAATATCTTTCCAATGTCCGACACTTTGAATGGATCATCTTTCTCTTCTTCCACGCCTTGTGCATCCAACTTCTTGTCCATGAAACCATAAACAATAAAGCATATCAAACCAATAATCAGTAAAAGAAGCTCGTAAGCGACAGGCCGTGAAACGTCGATTGGATGGATAGAGGCGATGGCTGGCGAAGCAATGACAACCACGGCGACACCCACACGGGCAATAGCCATTTCGATTCCCATGGCCAACGCCATTTCTTTACCCTTAAACCACTTCACAATACCACGCGAAACCGTGATACCAGCCATTTCAGCTCCACAACCAAAAATCATGAATCCGATGGCTGATAGTTTGGCTGAGGCTGGCATGCCATCATAAAATGGTGTAACATTCCAGGCCGAGAGCGGCAGGTTCAAATTGTTATCAAACCATACCTTCAGACTGCTTGCTTCGAAACCTTCTGTCAATGCGTAATAGTTGATGGAAGCACCAACTACCATGACGGCACCTGAAAGAATGGCTGTGAAGCGCACACCCATCTTATCCAGGATGATACCTGCGAAAATGAGGAAGAATACAAATACGTTCAAGAATGGTTCAGAACCCGCAAAACGGCCGTAGGCTATAGGGTCCCAACCGTGTTGTGTTTGTAAAAATTCTTGTAAAGGCGACAGAATGTCAACGAAGATGTAGGCAAAGAACATTGCCGATGCCAGTAATACCAGGGCAGTCCAGCGCCATGCTGGAGAGTCACTCAGTTTCTTTTGAAATGTTTCAACCATTATAGTGAGTTTTTAAGTTATTGAGTTTTAAAGTTTTTTTTAGTTGACGAGTTGGCACAAGGGCATTATTTCTTCAGCCAGCGGTCTAACCAGTTGAAGAAAGTGCGTTGCCAAAGAATGCCATTTTGTGGTTTCAGCACCCAGTGGTTCTCATCGGGGAAGATAAGTAGTTCGGCTGGAATGCCACGCAAACGGGCGGCATTGAAGGCTCCCATGCCTTGATTGGCGTTGATACGATAATCCTTTTCACCATGTATGCAGAGGATAGGCGTGTCCCATTTATCAACAAACTGATGAGGACTGTTCTGGTATGTACGCTTTGCATTGGCTGTTTGGTCTTTGTTCCAGTAGGCATCTTCGTATTCCCAGTTGGAGAACCAGGCCTCTTCGGTGTCAGTATACATGCTCTCGAGGTTGAATGCACCATCGTGAGAGATGAAACATTTGAATCGTTTGTCATGATGACCGGCAAGATAATAAACCGAGAATCCACCGAAAGAGGCGCCAACAGCTCCCAATCGGTCTTTGTCCACGTAGGGAAGATTGTTTGCTGCGTCGTCGATGGCCGATAGATAATCGTTCATACATTGTCCTGTCCAATCGCCAGAAATCTCTTCGTTCCATGCCGAACCGAAGCCAGGAAGACCACGACGGTTTGGTGCAACAACGATATAGCCGTGTGCTGCCATGATTTGTAAGTTCCATCTATAGCTCCAGAACTGACTGACTGGGCTTTGAGGACCACCTTCACAGAACAGCAGAGTAGGGTATTTCTTGTTGGCATCGAAGTGTGGAGGAAGAACGATCCAGCTGAGCATGTCCTTGCCATCTGTTGTCTTTGTCCAACGCTCTTCAACTTTTCCAATGGCCAATTGATCAAAGATATGTTTGTTTTCATCTGTTATTTGTGTCACTTGTGAACGCTTTTCCTTCTTTGACGGAGTGAGAACAAACAAATCATCTGGGTGTGACATCGAGTGGCGCGTAACGAGTAGCTGTCCCTTACGGCCCAACAGCTGTAGGCTACCGTAGTCGTATTGTCCATCAGTGAGTTGTTTGATTTGGCCTTTCAGGTTGGTTTGATAGACATGTGTCTTGCCATGCCATACACCAATGAAGTAGAATGTGTTGTTATCATTGCCCCAGCAATATGCGTCAACATTGCTGTCAAACTGTTCGGTGACATAGTTTTTCGTTCCATCCGCAAGTGTATAGACGCACAAGCGGTTGCGGTCGCTCTCATAACCATTGTGCGCCATGCTCTGCCAAGCAATGTATTTGCCGTTCGAAGAGAACTGAGGATTGGTGTCGTAACCAACATTCATATCGCCTGGTTGATGATTCACCGCTTGATTCTTCATCGATTTTGTGGCATCGATGGCAGGTTCTTTGTAGCCAGATGGCTTGCAAAGGTTTTTGGTTTTGCCTGTTGCAACATCATATAAGTAGATGTCTGTATCGGTGGAAATGGCGTATTGCACACCTTCTTTCTTACGGCATGTGTAAGCAATTGACTTAGAATCGGGGCTCCAAGCAAGCTGTTCTGTTCCTCCGAAAGGAGCGGTTGGGCACTCGAAAGGCTCGCCTTGCAAAATGTCTATGTCATCATTGATTCTTGAACCGTCAAAGTCTGCCACGAAAGGATGTGCGATTGTTTCAACATAGTGATCCCAATGGCGGTAGTTCATGTCAGTAGCGAGTCGCCCTGTAGCCAGTGGAAGGTCAGCAGGATTGGCTTGAATGGTGCCATGATAGGGAAGTGACTTGATGAGGATGACTTTTCTTTCGTCTGGTGAAAACTTGAATCCTTCAATGTCCACGCTGCTGTTTGTGAGCTGTTTTCGGTCACTTCCGTCGGCATTCATTGACCAAAGCTGGCCTCCTGTGATGAAAGCGATGCGTCGTCCCTGATCAATCCATGCGCCATCTGTTTCGCTTTGCTGTCCTGTTGTGAGCTGACGTTTGTTTTTTCCGTCTGCATCCATGACGAACAGCATCTGCTGACTTTTGTTTTGTTTCACACTGTAGTAGCCTACTTGGTAGACAACTTGTTTGCCATCTGGTGAAGCTGTGGCACCACCAATGCGTCCCATGGCCCATAAGGCTTCTGGTGTCATGAGGTCACTGCCCACTTTGAATGTTGCGTTTTGATCTTTCACGGTGTTCTGTGCATTTGCAAAACTGCCGCCAAACAAGAGGGCGACAGTTGCTAAAAGGAGTGTTGTTTTTTTCATCCCTATTATAGTTTACGTTTTTTTCTTTCAAGTTCTTCTCTTTTGCGTTGCATGGCTTGCTGTTGTTCCTGCATGGCTTGCAAGCGAGCCGCCATGCCACTTAGCTTCTTCGGGTTTGCTTTGTTCTCTTCATATCGTGCTTCGAGAATCTTAAGCAGCTTCTCATCGTTGGTCGTCTTACGCAAAGTCCACATGATGGCTGCACTGAAGAACAGTGAAACAAAGTAATAGAAGTTAAGGCCTGATGAATAGTCGTTGAACATGAAGAAGAACATCACTGGCATGAGATACATCATCCATTGCATCATCTTCATTTGTTCGGCTTGCTGTCCCACCATCTGATCGCGCTGTTGGCGCATGGTCATCCAGCTATAGAGCACGTTGGCCACACAGAAAAGAATACAGGTGAGTGACAGGTGGTCACCAATGAGCCAAATGTTTCTGTTCCATTCAATCACTGGATCGTATGTACTCAAGTCGTTAATCCAAAGGAAACTTTCACCACGTAGTTGAATAGCGTTTGGCACAAAGTTGAACATAGCAATCCAAATAGGCATCTGAATGAGCATTGGCAGACAGCCAGAAAGAGGACTAACGCCATATTTAGAATATTCAGCCATCATGGCTTGCTGCTTCTGCATCTGGTCTTCAGGCTTATTGTATTGTGCCGTGGCAGCGTCAAGTTTTGGTTTTAAGACACGCATCTTGGCCGAACTCATGTAGCTCTTCTTAACCATTGGGAAGGTAATGACCTTTAATAATAAGGTGATTAAGATGAGTACTACGCCCATGGGGAACCATTTGGATAGCCAATCGAATACATAGATGGTGAACCAACGGTTGATAATGCGGAACAATGGCCAACCAAGGTATACCAATCTCTGCAATTCAAGGTCTTTATTGAAAGTACTCTGTTGCTCAACTCGGTTGAGTAAACGGAAATCATTTGGGCCGAAATAGAATTCAAATTCAGATGGTGTTTGCCCAGTTGGGTCAAAGAAGGTTTTCAATTTCGCCTCATACTCTTTCAAGAAGCCACTGCCTTTCTGCTGAGGAATGCTGGTCAACAAGGCACCAGTATTAAAGTCGTGCTTGGCAATCATCACAGCTGAGAAGAACTGGTTCTTAAAAGCAACCCAGTCAATCTTCTTGTCGATTTGCTCATCTACTTTCTCAGAAGTTTCACTGAGCTTATCTGTGCCACCATCTTCCTCATGATAAGTAAGGGTTGAATAGCGATTCTCAAATGTAAAACCTTTCTCCTGCTGTCTGCATTTGTCTTTCCAGTTCACGTTCATGACTTTCGTATCTGGCGCAAAAAGACCGTTCATGCCCATCACTTGCATGGACATGTGTAGGAGATAGTTTGGCCCTAATTTATAAGTAAGCACCATAGACTTTCCCTGACCCGCATTGGCTGTGAGCGTAACGGTGGAGTCTGTCTGTGCCGAAGGTTGGAAGAAGAGGTCTTGTGTAGCGATATTGGCGTCTTTGGTGGATAGGGTGAAGTTCAAACGATGAACCTTTTCATCCAGCAACGTTACATCCCTATTTCCTTCTTTGTCCTTGAATCCCTTAATCACAGCTTTGGTGACTGTTCCTCCTTTGGTGTTCAAAGTAAGTTGCAGTTTCTCGTTTTGCAAAACGATATCCTGTGCGTCACCCTGTAAGGCTTCATGGAAAAGAGCCGTGGTGTCAGCTTCTTGCTTGGCTTTCTGTTCAGCCAAATGTTTGGCTTCCGCATTCTTTTTGTTGGTTTCTGCCTTTTGCTTCATGACCGCAGCAATGGAGTCTTGGCGCATCATTTCTGCCTTTTGTTCGGAAGAGGGTTGCGACCACCAGCTGAACCCAATCAGCAGCAGACCCATCAGCACGAGTCCGGTAATAGTATTTTTATCCATTTCTTGATTATTTCTTCTGATTTTGAATAACCGTCTTGATGAAATCGACGAATAATGGGTGTGGTTTAAGCACTGTACTCTGATACTCTGGGTGGAACTGTGTACCGATGTACCACTTCAAACCAGGTATTTCTACTACTTCAACGAGGTTACTTTCAGGATTCTTTCCTACGCACATCATGCCCGCCTTCTCGAATTCTTTGATGAAAGCGGTGTTGAATTCAAAACGGTGACGGTGACGTTCTTGTATGAATTCCTGTCGATAGATGTTGAACACGCGTGAATCTTGTTTCAGTTGACATTCGTAAGCACCCAGACGCATCGTACCTCCCATGTTGGTGATGTTCTTCTGTTCCTCCATGATGTCAATGACATTATGCTCTGTCTTTTCATCCATCTCTCTACTGTTGGCATCAGGATAGCCCAGCACGTTGCGTGCAAATTCTATCACCATCATCTGCATACCCAGACAAATACCAAAGGTAGGGATGTCGTGTGTGCGTGTATAATGAGCCGCAACCAGCTTACCTTCTATGCCGCGCTGCCCGAATCCAGGACAAATAACAATGCCGTCTTGCCCTTTCAACATTTCTGCAACGTTGTCTTCAGTGATCTTTTCCGAGTTGATGAACGTCAATACAGTCTTGTGGTCGTTATAGGTGCCAGCCTGTGAAAGGCTCTCTCGAATACTCTTATAAGCGTCTTGAAGGTCGTACTTGCCAACCAAACCGATGTGAACCTCTTCCTTCGCTCTGTTTCTTCGCTCCAGAAAACTCTTCCATGGACCAAGGGTTGGCGTTTCTTTTACTTCCAATCCCATCTTTTTAAGAATGGCTACGTCCAGACCTTGGTTCTGCATGTTCACCGGAACTTCGTAGATACTTGGCAAATCCTCGCTCTGAATCACACAATCAAAATCCACATTGCAGAACGAAGCCACCTTATGTAAAACATCATCCTTCAAGTGTTTCTCGGTGCGCAACACCAGTACGTCGGGTTGTATACCAATGCTTTGCAGTTCTTTCACGCTGTGCTGCGTTGGTTTGGTCTTCAACTCTCCCGCAGCTTTCAAGTAAGGAACGTATGTGAGGTGTACGCTCAAGGCGTTCTTACCCAGTTCCCATTTTAATTGACGGATAGCTTCCAGGAAAGGTGTTGACTCGATATCGCCCACTGTACCTCCAATCTCCGTGATGACAAAGTCATAATGATACTTCTGTCCCAACAGCTTCACGTTGCGTTTAATTTCGTCTGTGATGTGAGGAACCACCTGAATGGTCTTGCCCAGGTAGTCGCCTCGCCGTTCTTTGTCAATCACCGCCTTGTAGATACGACCGGTTGTCAGCGAGTTAGCCTTGGTGGTTTGTATGCCGGTAAAGCGCTCGTAGTGGCCTAAGTCCAAATCGGTTTCCATACCATCGGTCGTTACATAGCACTCTCCATGTTCGTAAGGGTTGAGTGTACCGGGATCGATATTGATGTAAGGGTCAAATTTTTGAATGGTAATGTTGTAACCTCTTGCTTGTAAAAGCTTACCAATAGAAGATGAAATGATACCTTTACCAAGTGATGAAACTACACCACCCGTAACGAATATATACTTTGTTTCAGCCACGATATGATATTTTATTTGTTAAATGTCACAAAAATACAAGTTGCAAAGTTAGCATAAAATTGCGAAACAAACAAGCAACTGTCATTTTTTATTATTACCTTTGCATCCATACAAAACAATTAATAAAATGAAATTTAAAAGCACAGCGTTATTGTTCTTGTCAGCTCTTGCTATGAATGCTTATGGGGAGAGTTTACGTGGCGTTATCCACCATCCTGTGGATACCGTTGCTCCTTTCGTAAAAACGTATACAGATTCACTGAAAAACTATAAGATGCAGCTTGATTCGCTGCAGAAGGTTAATGCGTCATTGAACAGTTTGCTCAATGACAAGAATGGCAAATACTCGAGATTGTTTTTGCCTATGACGTTTTACCATAACATCAGCCACAATCAGTTTCGACTGTCTGAAGACCCCGTAACCAATTCTATGCTCAACGAAACGCTGGAGAGAGCTTTGCTCCGCGTTTATTTGAAGCGTCCTGATCTTGTTCGGAACACGCAGACACGTCTCAATGCGCAGGGCCTGGTCTCAACAAGTCAAGATGCAACCATCAAGACGAAGACCGCCATCGTAGAGAAAGTGGCACCCACACCCACCGAAGCTTTACCTGTTCCAGTAGACGTAGTCATCAAAAAACCTAATTTCTGGAAATTCTCGGGCGATGGCTATCTTCAATTCCTGCAAAACTATGTATCAGGCAACTGGTACAAGGCAGGCGAGAGCAACTATTCGATGCTGGGCACTGTGACGCTAAATGCCAATTACAACAATAAGCAGAAAGTGAAATGGGACAATAAGCTGGAGATGAAATTAGGTTTCCAAACCTCCAAGAGTGATACCCTGCACGCGCTTAAAACCCATACTGACGATATCAGATACACGAGCAGCTTTGGTCTGCAAGCCTCCAAGAGATGGTACTATTCTCTGCAACTTATTGCCAACACTCAGTTCATGCGTGGCTATCGTAACAACGACGAGCGCGTATACTCCGATTTCCTCTCTCCGTTGAACGTTGAATTATCCCTGGGTATGCGGTACAACGTCGACTCGTTTAAGGGCAAGCTCAAGGGAAATGTCAACATAGCTCCGTTTGCCTACCATTATCGTTATGTGGGACGTGAAGATTTGGTAACAAGATTTGGTATCGAAAAAGGTAAACATTATGTAGACGACTATGGTTCGAGTTTGAACATTGATCTCACCTGGAAGTTCTCTGATATGGTTCGATGGAAGACGCGTTTGTACGGTTATACGTCCTACAAACGTACCGAAATGGAGTGGGAGAATACGCTCACGGTTCAGTTTACCAAGTACCTCTCCACCAACCTGTACGTATATCCACGATTTGACGACAGTCGTAAGCGCGACGATCACCATGGATATTTCATGTACAAGGAATACCTGTCTGTTGGACTTTCTTATTCTTTCTAATTCGAAAGAATTCTCCACCGCACGGGTTAGCGCCTTTCAGTTGATTTCAGAACTTTCGCAAAAGCGAAACTGTTCTTGAGAAGACGTAAGGCGATAACCTAATGTGTTGCTTTCCACCAGCCTGTTTGCTGCAATCCTCGCGATGGTGCAACATGCAGGGTTGGGTCGGAAATGGTGATTCCACTGAAGTTCTTAATCTTGATATACTTGGGCTTTTCGTATGGATAGATATACGAATAAATTGAATCCGTCACGCTCTTGCTGCGTACAACCTTGGCCAGTTGGGCTTTGAATGTTGCTTTCATTCTTTCGTCTTGGCACAGCTTGTCCACGTAGTCGCCCAAATCAAAGAAGATGTTTGGTTTGAAACCATCCAGTACTTGGATGCTGTCTCGTTGTTTGTCGTCTAAGGTATAGACGGCATTAATGTCTCGCATGATGTTGGCCAGCCCATCTACTTGACGGCAATCAATCACGGCAATGGCTCCAGAGGCCACCTTATAGTTTGAATAAAACTCATGAAACTTGTTTACTGCCGTGGCATAGTTGGGTACTGGTGTGGCCAAACTGGCCCACATGGATGCATAAGGCATGCCGATAGCAATGACTTCTGAGGTCGACCCAATCAAGAAGTTGCATACATCTTTCAGCATGTAAGCCGTTTCTATGTTGGCCATGTAACAGTCGTCAAACAAGATATACTGCATTTTAGTACCCGTCTGGGCAATGCCCTCAGCCAGCACTTCGATGTCTGTCGCATAGTTTTCCAGGTCGTTCACGCTGCCAAAAAAGCGTGTTCGTTCCCATTGGGTCACGCGTTGCCGCGTCATGAAGTTGTATTTCTTCGCCTGATATGGATAGTCTTTCCAGTTGGCCTTGTAAGTCCAACCTGTTCCATGACACCCAATAATCATGGCATAGTTCAAGGCTTCAGCAGCCGACTTGGTGTCGTTGATTATTTCTGCGATACCGCTTGCCGTGGTGTATGCATGCCCCGAATAGGTCTTGATGGGTTGGTGTACAAACTCCTTGTTTTCATATTTCACCTCGTACAATTCCGATTCAGTGGCCGACTTGCTGAGGAAAACCACCAATCGTGAGCCTTTCAACCCTTTCTTGGCTTTTATTCCCGACTCAATGCTGTCTAGGTTTTCCTTGAAAATGTTATACAGCCCGCTGACATTCGAATCGCCTGACCAAGGCATGTAAACCAGTATGGTCTGCTTATTGAAGTCCTCAACGTTTACAGGCTCATCCTCGCTGCACGAAGAGAGTATCATCGTGCATGCCAAGATCACCCACCAAAACAATCGTTTCCTCCTATTCATCATGATACTTTATTCTTCAACTCTGCTATTGATTGGCGCAATGAGGCTATTTTCTCCTCCGAGTCGCTCTGTTTCTTACGCTCCAGTGCCACGACAGCTTCCGGAGCATTGGCCACGAACTTCTCGTTAGCGAGCTTCTTCTTGATGCCAGCCAAGAATCCTTCAAGATGTTTGAGCTGGTCTTCCTGCTTTTTGAGTTCGGCTGCTACGTCAATCAAGTTGCCCACTGGCACGGCAAATTCATCGGTACCCACCATGAATAGGGCTGCGTCTGATGGCTTTTCTTCCGCCACCTCAATGTTTTTCAGGTTGGCCATCTTGGTGATGATGTCGTTATAAACCGCATGGTTGTTGTTGGATATGGCGATGAGCTCAAGTTCGTCCTTAGGTGAAATGTTCTTTTGGTTGCGTACAGTACGCACGCCACTCACGATTTGTTTGACCTTTTCAATGTCCTCTACCAGCGTTCTGTCCGCGTCCGTAGGCTCTGCGATTTGCAACTTCTCGCGCATAATCGATGCTCCTTCAGCGCGTGTGTACAGGTGTTGCCACAGTTCTTCGGTGATGAATGGCATGAAAGGATGCAGCATTTTGAGCAGCACATCAAAGTATTTCAAGGTTGCTTCGTATGTTGTTCGGTCAATGGGCGTACCGTAGGCAGGTTTGACCATTTCCAGATACCAACTGGAAAACTCGTCCCAGAACAGGCGATACACCACCATGAGGGCTTCAGAGATACGATATTTAGCAAACAGGTCGTTCACTTCTTCGTTTGTGGTGCGCAGTTTTGCCTCGAACCAGGCTGTTGCCAGTTTGCAGGCATTGGGCTGTTCGCCGTCAACCACTTCCCATCCTTTTACCAATCTAAAGGCATTCCAAATCTTGTTGTTGAAGTTTCGACCTTGCTCGCACAGGCTCTCATCGAAGAGGATGTCGTTGCCCGCCGGCGCACTGAGCATCATACCCATACGCACACCGTCGGCTCCGTATTGGTCTATCAGTGAGATGGGGTCGGGAGAGTTGCCGAGACTCTTGCTCATCTTACGACCCAGTTTGTCACGAACAATGCCCGTGAAGTACACATGCTTGAAAGGCATCTGCCCTTTATACTCGTATCCGGCCATGATCATGCGTGCCACCCAGAAGAAGATGATGTCGGGTCCGGTAATCAGGTCAGCCGTGGGGTAGTAGTAGTTGATTTCCTCGTTGTTGGGATGGTTGATGCCATCAAAGAGCGAGATAGGCCACAGCCATGAGGAGAACCAGGTGTCCAGACAGTCGCTGTCTTGCTCCAGCTGTTCCATGGTCAGCGCATTGTCCTTCTTTCGGGCCAGCTCCAGCGCTTCTTCCGCACAC
Organism: Hoylesella buccalis ATCC 35310; assembly: GCF_025151385.1. NCBI lineage: Bacteria > Pseudomonadati > Bacteroidota > Bacteroidia > Bacteroidales > Prevotellaceae > Hoylesella > Hoylesella buccalis. The sequence continues at coordinate 477,196 of NZ_CP102287.1, forward strand.
TTGGCCACCACAACCTCTTGCTTGTCGTTTACCGTGAAGTAGTAGGCTGGTATGCGATGTCCCCACCATAGCTGACGGCTGATGCACCAATCCTTGATGTTCTCCAGCCAGTGGCGGTAGGTGTTCTTATACTTTGATGGATAAAATTGTATGTCATCGTCCATCACCGGCTGCAAGGCCAGGTCGGCAAAGTGTTGCATTTTGAGGAACCACTGTGTGGATAGCTTCGGCTCAATGGGCACATGGGTGCGTTCGGAATAGCCCACCTTGTTGTCATAGTCTTCCACCTTTTCCATCAATCCCGCCTTCTCCAGGTCTTTGGCTATTTGCTTGCGCACCTCCATACGATCCATGCCCACATACAGTCCGGCCGCCTCGGAGAGGGTACCGTTGTCGTTAAAGATGTCGATGGTTTGCAATCCGTGTTTCAAACCCAAGGCATGGTCGTTGATGTCGTGCGCCGGTGTCACTTTGAGACAGCCCGTTCCGAACTCGATATCCACGTAGTCGTCTTCTATAACCGGAATCTCCCTGCCTACGAGTGGCACGATGACGTGCTTACCCCTCAGCCATTGGTTCTTGGGATCGTTGGGGTTGATGCACATGGCCGTGTCACCCATGATGGTTTCTGGACGCGTGGTGGCCACAACGGCATACTTGCCGGGTTCTTCCACAACGTTGTATCGCAGGTAATACAGTTTGGAATGTTCGTCCTTGTAAATCACCTCCTCGTCACTGAGGGCCGTCTGAGCCTGTGGATCCCAGTTCACCATGCGCACTCCGCGGTAGATGAGTCCCTTGTTGTAGAGGTCACAGAACACCTTGATGACACTCTCCGAACGCTTTTCGTCCATGGTGAAGGCCGTGCGATCCCAGTCGCAAGAAGCGCCCAGGCGACGCAGTTGCTTCAGGATGATGCCGCCGTGCTCGTGTGTCCAGTCCCATGCATGCTTCAAAAACTCATCTCTTGAAAGGTCAGTCTTGTTGATGCCCTGTTCTTTGAGACGTGCCACCACTTTGGCTTCTGTGGCAATCGACGCATGGTCTGTACCCGGTACCCAGCAGGCATTCTTGCCTTCCATGCGGGCGCGGCGCACCAGGATATCTTGAATGGTATTGTTGAGCATGTGTCCCATGTGCAAAACGCCAGTGACGTTGGGTGGAGGTATGACAACCGTATAAGGTTCGCGTCCGTCAGGTTTTGAACTGAAAAGTTTGTGGTTCAGCCAATACTCATACCATTTTGATTCCACTTCTTTGGGATCATACTTACTTGCTAATTCCATTTGATGTATTTCTGCTTAAATAATAAATTCGTATAAATCGTTGCAAAATTACGAAAATTCAATTGAAAATGATTACTTTTGCCGTAATAAAATACACCTATATGCACACGAAAGAAGAAAAGCTGGCGGCTTTTAGTCGTTTGCTCGATGTCCAAGAGCGATTGCGAAAAGAGTGTCCTTGGGACAGAAAGCAGACCAATGAGAGCCTCAGACCCAATACGATTGAAGAGGTTTACGAACTTTGCGACGCGCTTTTGAACGACGATAAGAAAAACATTTGCAAGGAGTTGGGCGATGTCATGGAGCATGTGCTGTTCTATTCCATCTTAGGAGAGGAGACGCGCGACTTCGATTTGGCAGATGTATGCAACAAGCAGGCCGACAAGCTGATGTTTCGCCATCCGTTTATCGACTGGACAGGATGGGAGGGTGATCCCAAACAGGGAAAAACGGCCGAAGGTAACACGTTGACCGACAACCCCAAAACGGAGCAACAGGTGGAACAAACCTGGGAGCAGATTAAGCAAAAGGAGAAAGATGGAAACAAAACAGTGCTCTCGGGTGTGCCTGATTCACTGCCATCACTCATCAAGGCTTACCGCATTCAGGACAAAGCCCGCAACGTAGGGTTCGACTGGAAACAGCGTGAAGACGTATGGGATAAGGTGCGTGAGGAGTTGAAGGAGTTGGAGGTGGAATTGAATCAGCTTAGTCAAGAGAAAGCAACGAGTGAACTCGGTGATTTTCTCTTCTCCGTCATCAACGCCGCACGCTTGTATCATCTGAATCCAGAGAACGCTTTGGAGATGACTAACCAGAAGTTTATTCGTCGTTTCAACTATGTAGAACAGCAAACGTTAAAGAAAGGAAAGCTACTGACTGATATGACGTTGGAGGAAATGGATAAACTATGGGTGGAAGCAAAGATGATGGAAAGGAAGGCAACCCATGCGACCAATAATAATGCATGCGATGCGGCTGCAAATGAAAGTCATTGAGTTTGCACTCCAAAGTCATTGAGTTTGCACTCCAAAGTCATTGAGTTTGGCCTTCAAAGTCATTGAGTTTAGTGGCCAATAGCATAGGAATTGCAATGTCGAAGAAAACACTTCTTTGTTGATTCGTACAACAGGTTGGAAATCAAAGAAATAGAAAATATTAAAACAGATTATCATGAAAAAGAGTATGAAAGGCTTAGTGGTTGTTGTTTTGACCACATTTTTAGTGATGGGATGTGTTGACCGTAAGCCCAAGCAAGTTGCAGATAAAGACGCAGCCTCCGTGGAAGAAACTAATAACGATTCTACTGTTTATGGCGTTTGCGGGGACGGTACGGCGATGCATACGCTGCAGATTATATCAGATGCTGGCGATACGCTGATGTATATGTTGAACTCAGATGGCGACGTCATCTCTGATGTTCAGGGAGGTTTGATGGTAGGTGACCGACTAGCCATCGTAGGTGTTCAGTCCAACGGTGAAAGAGTGGCTCAGAAAGTCATCAATCTCACCACGCTCTTAGGCAAGTGGTCGAGCCTGGACAAGAACTTTGAGATACAAGAGGGCGGTGCGGTGCAGTCGTTCGTCAAGGCAGAAAGCAATCCATGGACATCCTGGAAGATTCTCAACGGTAAGTTGTTGCTGAATAAAGACACCTTCAGCGTGAACACCTTGGGAGCCGACAGCCTCTATCTGGAGAACAACGAGGGCATCTTTGCCTACAGAAGACAGCAATAATCGAAGGCATTGGAACCTTTTAAAATACATATTTTAGGTTGTGGCAGTGCCTTGCCTACGCTCAAACACAACGCTTCTTCGCAAGTGGTCGACATACGCGGAAAGCTTTTCATGGTCGACTGTGGCGAAGGTACGCAAGTGCAGTTGCGCCGTTCCAGGGTGAGTTTCACCCGTATTCAAGCGGTGTTTATCAGTCACCTGCACGGCGATCATTGTCTGGGACTTATCGGTATGATTTCCACTTTCGGCATGCTGGGGCGTACGGCTACACTGCATGTTTATGCGTCAGGCGAGTTTGAGCGGATGCTTCAGATGCAAATAGACATGTTTTGCAAGGGTCTTGAATTTGAAGTGGTCTTCCATGCTGTTGACACAACCAAGCATCAGGTGATTTATGAGGATAAAAGTTTGACGGTAGCATCCATTCCTTTGGAGCATCGAGTGCCCTGTTGTGGGTTCCTGTTTAGGGAAAAACCACTCTTGCCGCACATCCGTCGGGATATGATTGATTGCTATCAAATCCCCATTTCGCAAATCAACAACATCAAGAATGGTGCCGATTGGACTACGGAGGAGGGCGAATTGGTGGAAAACAGTCGACTGACCTATCCGGCTGAGGCACCGCGTAGCTATGCCTATTGCAGTGACACGCGATATATCCCTACGCTCCACCAGCTGGTAAAGGGCGTGGATGTGTTGTACCATGAGTCGACCTACGATTCGGAACATGAAGCCCGCGCCAAACTGTATTATCACAGCACGGCGGCACAGGCTGCCCAGGTGGCTCTTGATGCGGGAGTGGGAAAACTGCTGTTGGGGCATTATAGTGCGCGATATGATGATGAGAGCGTGATTCTGCGAGAAGCACAGAAAATATTTCCAAACAGCTTTTTGACAGCCGAAGAAATGATTTTCGATGTTAAATAGAGTTAAATGCACAATAATATTTAAGGCTCATCCTTGAATATTACCTATAAATAACTATCTTTGCCTTGAAGTGAACACAAATGGTAGACATAATATGGTAAAAAAAATACTTTCTATAGCATTCGCTGCAGCATTGTTCATGGCGCATCCTTTGTCCATGCAAGCTGGTCAGTCAATGGAAATCATCGAGAATGATATTCAGAGTGTTTCCATTTCTGTCTCAGGCTCTGTTTTGCATGTCAGTGGTGCTAATGGACAAGTATTGCAAGTATATAATGTAACGGGAGTTTGCTTAATGAGTGTCAAGGTTGACAGTCAGGACAAGCGATACGAACTCAATGTACCCAAGGGTTGTTACATTGTTAAGGTAGGTAAAACGGTTAGAAAGATTTCTATCAGATAGTTAGACTTTGAAAGTCTTCTTCAAATTTTCACTTCTCTTTCTTCTTATCTTCCAGTTGTGTTCATGCAAGAAGAAGGAGTTGAATCCGAACCAAGCACTTCAATTAGAGGCGTTTTCCAATTTGAGAACGTCATCTTATGCCATTCATCCTGGTAAAATACGTCAGCACCTTGATCGGTTGATGAAAGCCGATGTCGACTCCATGCAGCCCGATTATCGAACCCGAAGTTATTATGGTCAGCATGGTAGCTTCTTGTGGATAGACAGGCTGGGTGTTGATGCGCGTGCAGACACGTTATTGGCGTATCTGCGTACCGTTGATCAGGTTGGGTTTTCACCTAAAAAGTTCTATGTCAAGGATATTGAGAACGATTTGAAACGGTTGCGCACACTCGACTTTGATACAGCCAGCAACACCATCAGCCATGTGATGGCTCGATTGGAATATCATCTCACCAAAGCTTATCTACGCTATGTCAATGGTCAACAGTTTGGGTATACCAACCCATTTGCTCTGTTTAACAAGCTGGATGTTAGAAAGCGCGATTCTATCAATGTGGGTTATCGTGAACTTTTTGATCTTCCCATGCAGCGACCCACCAAAAACTTTTGGACCGAGGCCTTGCAGAAGATACGGCACGACAGCGTGGGCATCTACCTACAAGCCATTCAACCGCATGGAAAGTTGTACGATGATTTGAAACAACGGTTGCCCAAAGCTGTAGGTACAGCGGCCAGGCGCAAGGTGATTTGCAATTTGGAGCGTGCCAGGTGGCGACTGGATGACGAGCCTGACAAGCATGAAAAGTACGTCGTCATCAATTTACCTTCCATGCATCTCATGGCAAGAGATCATGACAGTACGCTGATTATGCGCGTTGGTATGGGTGCTTTGAGTACGAAGACACCACTGATAACCAGTAGAATCATGCGTATGGACGTCAACCCACAGTGGGTCATGCCCAGAAGCATCATCGAAAAAAGCGTGGTTCCACAAGCGGGAAATAAAGATTATTTTGACGCTCGGCGATATTTCATTCGCGAACGAAAGACCGGAAAACGAATGGATGTCACGCAGGTGTCTGCCGACATGCTGAAAAGTGGCAACTATTTTGTCATACAAGAAGGTGGAAAGGGCAATGCCATGGGGCGCATCGTGTTCCGCTTTAAGAACAAATTCGCTATCTATCTGCACGATACGTCATCGAAGGGAGTCTTCGAAAGAGAATACCGAGGAGTTTCGCATGGCTGTATTCGACTCGAAAAGCCATTCGATTTTGCTGTGTTCTTATTGGATGATAAGGACGAAAAGACGATAGAAAGAATCAGATATTCGATGGAAGCAGACATTCATCCCACCTATATGGATGACAATCCATCATCAGACAAGAAACAATTAGTGGAGGCCGACAGACTGGACAGGGCCAAGTTGATTAAGTCAGTTCAAGTAAAACCGACGGTTCCTCTGTTCATCACCTATTATACTTTGTACCCAAACGAGAACCATGTGATGACATTATATCCCGATGTCTATGGATTCGATTCGGTGATATACCACCAACTCCTCAATTACTTGCCATAAGTGCGAATGGATAGACCATACGATGAACAGAATATAGCCGATCGCTTGGCCAAAAAGGAAACACAACGCCAGGCCTTCTCACAGGTTGTTCACCAATATAGTAAACCGCTGTATTGGAAGATTCGTCGTATCGTTCTGACCCATGAAGATGCCAATGACGTGTTGCAGAATGCCTTTCTCAAGGCTTGGAACAATTTGGATGATTTTCAAAACAAATCAAAAATATCAACTTGGATCTACCGCATTGCCATCAATGAGGCGTTGGACTTCTTGAGAAAGAAAAGCAACAACAGGGCGGTCAGTGCGGATGACGACCCTTCGGTGGCCAACATGCTGATGGCCGATGACTACTTTGACGGAGATGAGACACAAGCGCAGTTGCAAGAAGCCATAGCCCAGCTGCCGGAAGTGCAGCGTGTGGTGTTCAACTTGCGCTACTATGAGGAAATGAAATATGCCGAGATGAGCCCACTTCTCAACACGAGCGAAGGTGCGCTAAAAGCCAGTTATCATTTGGCAGTCAAGAAAATAACAGCCTATTTCCAGGATCTGGATTAAACCTTTTGGTGAATTTTGCGTCATATTAATAAAGATAATAATTATGGTAAAAGAAGACAAATACATAGAGAACCGATTTGGAAAGGAACAACCTTTCAAGGCTCCACAGGGTTATTTGGATAACTTTGCCGATCAATTCATGGCTCAGTTGCCTGACCAAGCAGCCAAAACCGTGAAGACACAACACACCGTTTGGTTCAGAATGCGTCCGGCAATGATTGCTGCAGCCAGCGTTTTGGCTGTTGCATTGACGGCTACTATTTATTTCGAAAAGCCTTTTGCAGGCCAACAGGAACAAGAGTTCACCACAGATCAGCAAACAGAAAGCAGCATGAGTGATGGCTCTGTTGAAGAAACTGCTTTTTACTCGATGATTGACAATGGCGACATCTACGCAATATTAGCTGATGAATAAGAAAGGAGCTGAACATGAAACACGTTTTATCCGTTATTTTTATCACCTTCTGTTTGTTGGTATCTTCCGCGACAGCTCAACCACAACGTGGGCAAAGGCGATTTAATCCTCAGAAATTTCAAGCCGAGCTGGAACAGTTCATCACTACAGAAGCCGGACTGACCCCGCAAGAATCGGCTACGTTTTTCCCCGTGTATCGGGACATGAGAAAGAAACAGATGACCTATTTTGCGGAAGGTCGTCGCTTTAGGCACCTGAACGTCACGGATGAAAAGGCCTGTGAAGAAGCTATTCGCAAACATGCGGCAAGCGAATTGAAAATAAAAGAGATACAGCAGCAGTATCATCTTCAGTTTTTGACCATTCTGCCTGCCTGCAAAGTGTTTAAGATTATCCGTGCCGAAGAGAAGTTTCATCGCCAAATGATGAGGCGGGTGGCTATGTGTCGACAGCAGCAACAAAAAGTTAAAAAGTAACCTTTTCATGCATCGGTATTTCATTTGTTTCCGCTATGACGGAACAGCTTATCATGGATGGCAGGTGCAACCCAACGGGCATTCGGTGCAGGCTGAGTTGCAACAGGCCATGTCTGTTATTCTTAGAGAGCCCATCGTGACCGTAGGGGCCGGCCGGACAGATGCCGGTGTGCATGCTCGGAAGATGTTTGCACATTTTGATTTTCATGCTGAGATAGACACCAAACAATTCACCTATAAGCTCAATCGTCTGCTGCCGCGGGACATTTCGGTATTGAACGTTTATCTCGTCAGTGAGGATATGCATGCCCGCTTCAGTGCCAAATGGCGCACCTACCATTATTATATACACCTGTCGAAGAATCCATTTCTGCGCCATTATTCGTGTCAGTTGCCTTATCAGCTCGACTTTTCATTGATGAACGAAGCAGCGTCGCATCTGCTGAAGGTTGAAGATTTTGGTGCTTTCTGCAAAAGCAACACGGATGTAAAGACAACGTTGTGTCATGTGGTGCAGGCTGAATGGGTGGAAGTTGGCGAAGATGCTTGGTACTTTGTCATCAAAGCCAATCGCTTTTTGCGCAATATGGTACGTGCTGTGGTTGGTACTTTGATAGAAGTGGGCCGACATCGCATGACCCTCGATGAGTTTGATGCCGTTGTACGGAGTGGAAACCGCACCAAAGCAGGCGAAAGCATGCCTGCCAATGCGTTGTTTTTAGATGACGTTGAGTACTGATGGAGTGGTTGTTGCTTGCCTTCTTGTCAGCGGTACTGCTGGGCTTTTATGATGTTTTCAAGAAAAAAGCCTTGTCAGGCAATTCCGTCATCCCCGTATTATTTCTGAATACACTATTCTGTTCGTGCATTTTTTTGCCATTTATCATCCTGTCTGCAACGACAGGTGTGTTGGACAACACCATCTTCCATGTTTCCTCTGGAGGATGGGAAGTCCACCGATACATCCTACTGAAGAGTTGTATCGTACTGTCTTCTTGGATATGTGGCTATTTTGCCATGAAGCATCTTCCGCTTACCATTGTTGGTCCCATTAATGCTACACGTCCCGTGATGGTACTTGTCGGTGCCATGCTGGTGTTTGGTGAGGAGCTGAACCTATATCAATGGATTGGCGTTCTGCTGGCCATTACGTCGTTCTACCTGCTGAGTAGGTCGGGCAAGAAAGAGGGAATAGATTTTAAGCACAATCGCTGGTTGTTCCTTCTGGTGCTTGCTGCACTGTTGGGAGCAGTGAGTGGCTTGTACGACAAGTATCTCATGGCTCCGGTAACAGCTGGGGGAGTAGGGTTGGACAAAATGATGGTACAGGGTTGGTATAATATTTACCAGTGTTTCATGATGGGAGTGGTCTTGTTACTGATATGGTATCCCACCCATCATCATACCACATCTTTTCATTGGTCGTGGTCGATAGTGGGCATCAGTGTTTTTCTTTGCATGGCCGATTTTGTCTATTTCTATGCCTTGAGTAAGCCAGAGGCCTTGATATCCATCGTTTCCATGGTGCGAAGAGGCAGTGTATTGGTGAGTTTCTTATTTGGAGCCTTTGTCTTTCATGAGAAGAATCTCAAGGGAAAAGCGGTCGACTTGGCTTTGGTGTTGTTGAGCATGGTGTTCTTGTTCCTGGGTAGTAAGTCGTAAATAAAATGTTTTTTTTCTGTCGTTTGATTAGCTTTATCGGCTAAAAGTACTATATTTGCAATTAAATCGTAAGATTAAAAGGCATTTATGAGATATCACATTTTTCGAGGACTTGGTGTGGCAGTAGTGACCCCTTTTACGTTGGATGGCGCAGTAGATTATCCAGCGTTGAAGCGACTGATTCGTTATCAATTGGATAGTGGTGTTGATTTTCTATGCATCTTGGCGACAACCGGTGAGACACCGTGTCTGACATTGGATGAGAAAAACAAGATCACAGAGTTGGTTAAAGAGGAGAACAAGGGGCTGGTTCCAATCTTAAAGTATTGTGGAGGCAACAATACGGCAGCAGTGATTGAAGAGATGAAAGCCACAGACTGGACTGGAATCGACGGCATCTTGAGTATCTGTCCCTATTATAACAAACCCTCTCAAGAGGGATTGTATCAACATTTCAAGGCCATAGCTTCAGCCAGTCCGCTTCCAGTCGTGATGTACAATGTGCCAGGGCGTACGGGTGTCAATATGAAAGCCGAAACAACGGTTCGGTTGGCTCATGACTGTGAAAACATCGTAGGCATTAAAGAGGCAGCTGGAAGCCTTGAGCAGGTGGACGAAATCATTAAGGGTAAACCCGATAGGTTTGACATTATCAGTGGGGACGATGCGCTGACGTTCTCCATGATAGCCAGTGGTGCGGCCGGTGTGATATCAGTTATTGGCAATGCTTTACCCAGAGAATTTTCCAGAATGATTAGACTTGAGTTCCAGGGCGAATACGAAGCTGCCCGGAGAATACACCACATGTTTACCGAGCTATATAGTCTTTTGTTCGTTGACGGTAACCCTGCTGGCGTCAAGGCTTTGCTCAACGACATGGGGTACATTGAGAATGTGTTGCGTTTGCCATTGGTACCCACAACGATTAAAACCAAAGAAAAGATGGCTGACATCTTGAAAGAGATAAGAATTTAAGGTACAGCTGGATTGTTGGATGAATGATTTGAATGCCATTAGATAGGGATGGAGGAGGAAACGTCTCTGACTGAAAGCATTCAAGATAAATGACAAGACTTTCGCACGTGCGAGTGAAGAGCAGACTGGATGGATATCAATAAGATGAAAGGCGATTATGACCGCTATGAGGTGGCGCAAGCCGACACGCTGTTAAACTGGTTGCTGAATCATGTCACCAACCTTAGCAAGAGTAAAATCAAAGCGACGTTGGCTGGAAAAGGCATCATCGTGAATGGCAAGTGCATCACGCAGTTTGACTTTCCGCTTGAGGCGGGAATGAAAATTGCGGTGAGCAAGTCTAAAAAAAACACCAACTTCAAAAACCGCTATTTGAAGATTGTCTACGAAGATCGTTATTTGGTTGTGATTGAAAAGCACGTTGGAATCCTGTCCATGGCTGCGGGTCATTCTTCATTAAACGTGAAAAGGGTTCTTGATGATTATTTTAGAACCAGTAAACAGAAATGCACGGCACACGTTGTGCATCGGTTGGATCGAGAAACCAGTGGTCTGATGATTTACGCCAAGGATATGGCGACAGAACAAGAGCTGGAACACAACTGGCACGACATTGTGTACGATCGCCGTTATGTGGCGGTGGTGTCCGGCGAAATGGAAGTCGACGAAGGGGTCATTACGAGTTGGTTGAAAGACAACAAGGCCTACGTTACCTATTCAAGTCCGGTAGATAATGGCGGAAAGTTTGCCATTACCCATTTTCATACCTTAGATCGAACCACCGAACATTCGCTGGTAGAGTATCGCTTGGAAACGGGACGAAAGAATCAGATACGCGTCCATTCTGCCGATATAGGGCATCCTGTGTGTGGAGATCTCAAGTATGGCAATGGTGACAATCCCCTTGATCGGCTTTGTCTGCATGCCTACATGCTCTGTTTTACCCATCCAGTAACTCGTCGGCCAATGGAATTTGAAACGCAGATTCCTCCTGCTTTCAGGAAGTTGTTTAAATAAACGAATGAGTATTTGATGTTTGAAAATTTTGTAGCAAACGTAAGTATGAACATGTTTTTAGCGTAATTGATTCAATGAGTTCAAACTTTTCTTTGTATATCTTTTGCATAGTTGCCATCGCTTTGGCCATCTTTTTTATTAAAAAAGTGACCAGTTGCTTAATCAAAACTATCATATCCTTGATTTTATTAGCTGTACTCGTCTATATAGCGTTCACCCTTGGGGTGTTGTAGGCATTCCAAGTAAATTGTTGGTTCTTTGAACGACATCATACACGGGCGTGGTGCGTTGGGATGTCTTAATAAATCTTAAAACTATTGACGTGTATGATAATATTCTATATATTTGCAAAGTGAGTTATATTCTCATGCAAGTTGTTTTCCTGTTAGCCGATAGTTACGAATAAACTACTTTGCAAAACGCATAAAAAACAATTTTAAAAGATTCGTGTAATCCTATTAATAACATATCATCTCGTTATGACAAATTGTGAATAGTGGTTTTTAGGAAATTTATTTTCATACTCTTTAATAGTTACGAAGAGTATTCTAAAATGTCAAGCGAGATACAAACTGACCTTATTCTTCAATAGGGTTTAACGGAGGTCGGTGGAGTGGAGCTGATATCATATCAAAGCTCCACTTTTTGTGTCAAATGGGAATTGGTTCATTCTTGATACTTGTGTAGTTAGGAAATATTTATTTTGCAGGCAAAGGAACACATGTTAAAGCAAGCAATGTGCTTAATCTTTTCGGTAAATTCTTTATTAAATCTAAAAGAGGAACCGATGCCAGCACCAATATAGAGGTACAAGGGATTTGGTTGTTACATACATCTGTTGACACTATTTGAGGCAGAATATTTTTTCGCTGCCTCCATTTTCCTGACTTCGTCATCGTGTCACCCAAAAATCTTCGTCAAAGAGTTTAGCTATTCTCTGATGTCTTGCCATCAGCATAGTCTGCGTATAAACCTCCTTGTTCAGAGGTAGCTTGATTTGTATCGTTGTAATGGTCTTTGCCAATGCAAGCACCTTGTCTATGCTCATCTTAATCTCTGAGACTTTCAACATACGCTCCAATTCCTTGTATACTTTCAAAGCCACGAAGCAGATGCATATATGAGCCTCGATTCGTTTGCGCGTAAAGTGAAACATGGGACGTATCTCTATCTTTGATTTGGCTATGCGGAAGGCTCGTTCCACATGCCAAAGGTTGTGATATGCCGTGTATATGTCCTGTATTGGTATATCCGTATTGGTGAGATATCCCTTTAGGCCGTCCCATTTGGAGTCGTCGGCAACACGGTCATAATTGATGGCGACTTTCACTTCACCATCCATGGATAAGAACTTATTGTAACCTCTCTTGTTGATGTTGCCTTTCGTGAGCGCACCATGCTTGTAAGCCTTTTCCAACCTGCGTATTCCCTTTTCCCGGTTATAGGCATCTTTCTTAGCACGGTCATCTGTATAGCCGACCAAGAGACGACGTCCGCCTCCTTTGTCATATTCAACCATCTGGCAGTCGCGCTTGGGCTGTTCCAGTATCCAGTTCTTGACCTCTTGACTTTCATTCTTTATCTTCGCACCTATTATATACTTGTAGCCGTGCGATTCAAGTTCCGCTATGTTGGCATTGTTCATCAGACCAGAATCTGCCACTACAACGAAGTTTTCCAATCCGTATTTGCTTACAAACTCGTTTATCGTCGGCAGCATCGTATGACCCTCATATTTGTTGCCTTCATGGATGCAATAGGCAAGCGGATAGCCACCAAGGCTGACAAGCAGTCCAAGTATGATTTGAGGATTACTGTGACGTCCCTCTTTCGAGAAACCTGTCTTGCGTAATTCGTCCTCATAATCCGCTTCAAAGTAAAGTGTGGTAACATCATAGAATAACACACCGATATTTCCACCGAACAGTTTAGCTGTATGTTGCACGCTTATGTCCTGTACGATTTCGTGCTGATGGTCGCTAAGCTTGTCAAGATAGCGATAGATTTTTGAGAGATCCATATCTTCGTCAAAGTGGTTTTTAAGGTATTCCACCGTGGCAGCTTTGCTTGTTGGATATGCCAAACGAGCCTTAACAAGCTTGCGGAATACATCATCGTCAATCCGATTGAAACCAATCCTGTCAAACGTGCGGTCTAATATCAAGTCGCATCCGTTGAGAAAGATATTGCTGACATTGGACAGGACACGGCGGACTTCTTCACGCTCATGGTCACAGGCCTCACGTTCCTCGCCGAATAGATCAAGCTGGGGCTGGCGGCGTGAATTCTCTCTGGAAATCCATTCTTTTGCTTCAATGACAAGATTTTCAACCTCACCTTCATTATAGGCTACTCCAATTGTGGCAAGTTCCTTCATTTTGCCTCCAATTTTCTCAACAACGATAACTCCGATATTGCCAGATGGATATTTCTTTTTGCGGACAAACATAGTTAAAATATCTTTCGTGTCACCCAATATTAGATGACACAAAGATACAAAATAGTGTTTATCAACCAGTTATAAAATACATGTTTTTTGAGTGACGAAGTCAGGCCAGCACCAATATAGAGGTACAAGGGATTTGGTTGTTACATACATCTGTTGACACTATTTGAGGCAGAATATTTTTTCGCTGCCTCCATTTTTATTCTCCTGCTTTATTTCCTGCGTAGTGATTTTGCTCTGAATTTATTTGTTACAAAAAGGGAAGAGGAAAATATTTGTAAACTTTTGTTCTTGTTTTCAAGTACATCTTTCCCCTGTTAAAGCATTGAGATAAGCCTAAGAAAATAGCTCGAGTTTTCTTTGTTTTAGTTTTTTTGAAGGTGTCAGAATAGTGAGTTACCACCTTATTCCTATGCTTTAATCAGCTTATCTGCATGCTTTAGTCGTGCTAAAAGATAGCTTTTGCTCCCTTGTAGCATGGTTCTAAGATGCCAATTTCGCCCATTTTGATGCCAAAAGCATGGAGTTAGCCCCCATGCCTTCTGCTATCTGGTTCGTAAGTCTATCTATATCAATATTTTGTAAAATTCGCATATTTGTCGTCAACCATGAGGTTGATTGAAAATATCGCCAGGATTTTGCCCTAAAATCCGAGAGTTTTCTAATGTATTGTGTTAAGAATTTTCAAATATTATATGCCTTCAAATACTATCAACTTTTTACTTTTATTTGTATGTCGTTAGTGGAAGTTGAATAAGTGCATTGTAGCTTTGAAAATAAAATAATTACTCGAGAATCTCATTTTGCAATCTGAAGTTAGCAATTTAACCTATTTTTTTTGTCATATCTTGTAAAAAATCTCAAAATAATGATTAACTTTGCATCGCATTTGTAAAAATGTATGTGTTTCGACAGAAAGCGAGAACAATTATAATTATAATAATTTTATGAATTTTACTTTATTCGTTACCGTTTTGTTGACGGCCGTAACCTTGGTAGTGGCAGCTTATGTCATTGCAAAGTTGATTGGTCCGCGCTCGTATAATGCGGTAAAAGGCGAACCCTATGAGAGTGGTATCCCAACGAGAGGTTCTTCGTGGCTTCCCATGCACGTTGGTTATTACCTCTTCGCTATCCTTTTCCTCATGTTCGATATCGAGACTGTACTGCTCTATCCATGGGCGGTAGTTGTGCGAGATTTTGGAGCTATGGCATTGGTTAGCATCGGTTTCTTCCTCATGGTACTTGTCTTAGGCTTGGCTTATGCTTGGCGGAAAGGAGCTTTGGAATGGAAATAAAGAAACCGTATATCAAGAGTATTCCTTACGAAGAGTTTAAGGACAACGAATCGTTGGAACGCATTGTTGACGAACTCCATGAAGGAGGCGTGAATGTTGTCACAGGATCGCTGGATCAATTGATTAACTGGGGACGTGCCAACTCGCTCTGGAGCTTGACATTCGCTACCAGCTGTTGCGGTATTGAGTTTATGGCAGTGGGATGCGCTCGTTACGATTTCGCTCGTTTCGGATTTGAGGTCACACGTAACTCTCCACGACAAGCCGACCTGATTATGTGTGCTGGAACCATTACCAACAAAATGGCACCTGCTTTTAGGCGTTTATACGATGAAATGGCAGAACCCAAATACGTTATTGCGGTAGGAGGATGTGCCATTTCTGGCGGTCCGTTTAAGAGCAGTTATCACGTGGTTAGAGGAATTGATGAGATTGTTCCCGTCGATGTCTTTATACCGGGATGTCCGCCACGCCCAGAGGCTATCATGTATGGCATGATGCAGTTGCAGCGCAAAATCAAAGTAGAAAAATTCTTCGGAGGTGTCAATCATAAGCAAGAGGATCACCACCACGGATTGAGTAACGCAGAGGTGTACCAACAAAAACTGAAGGAAAACAAGCCTATCGTAGTGACTCACGTTCCCGAAGACTTTCATCCTCAAGAAGAGTTAGAACATCAACATTAAATAAGGTATATCGGATATGAAATTAGAAAATATAGAAATTGCATTCAGTAACTTGGCACAAGAGATGTCGAAACTGAAGAACGACAAGCATTTCGATTACCTTGTTACCATTGTTGGCGAAGACTTTGGCGAAGAAGGGTTAGGATGTATTTATATTTTAGAAAACACACTAACTCACGAGCGTACATCGGTCAAGGCGATAGCGCAGCAAATAGGGGAGGAGTATGTACTCGATACTGTTTCCAACCTATGGAAGGCTGCCGATATTTTAGAGCGTGAAGTGTACGACTTCTTAGGTATTAAGTTCTTGGGACATAAGGATATGCGCCGTCTTTATTTGCGCAATGATTTCAAGGGCTATCCACTTCGTAAGAACTTCGATGTCTCGCCCGAGAACAACCAGTACACTTTGGAAGAGGATGTGGAGTTGGATTACACGTTCCAATACTCACTCGACAAGAACGGTAACTTGGTAGAGACCCGCGTTCCGTTGTTCACAGACAACGATTTCGTTATCAACATCGGTCCTCAACACCCCAGTACGCACGGTGTACTTCGTTTGCAAAGTGTATTAAGCGGTGAAACCGTGAAGCGAATTTATCCGCATTTGGGATATATCCACCGTGGAATGGAGAAGATGTGCGAGGCGTACACCTATCCTCAAACCTTGGCGTTGACAGACCGAATGGACTACCTCAGTGCCATGATGAACCGCCATGCGTTGGTGGGCGTTATCGAAGAGGCGATGGAGATAGAACTGACCGAGCGCATACAGTACATCCGTACCATCATGGACGAGTTGCAGCGTATCGACTCGCACTTGCTATATTTGGGTTGTTGCGCACAGGATTTGGGTGCTTTGACAGCCTTCTTGTACAGCATGCGCGACCGTGAACACGTGTTGAACGTCATGGAGGAGACTACGGGTGGACGACTCATTCAAAACTATTACCGCATTGGCGGTTGCCAAGATGATATTGATTCCAACTTTGTGGAGAACACCAAGAAACTGTGTGCTTATCTCAAACCCATGTTACAAGAGTACATGGATGTGTTTGGGGATAACGTCATTATGCAACAACGCTTCAAGGGAATTGCGCCCATGAATCTTGAAAACATCATTAGTTATGGTGTAACAGGTGCTTCTGGACGTGCTTCTGGCTGGAAAAACGATGTGCGCAAGAATCATCCTTATGCCATGTACGACAAGGTAGAGTTTGAGGAAGTTCTCAACGAGCATTGCGATTCGTTTGGTAGATACCTCAATCGTATTGAGGAAATCAAGCAAAGCATTCGCATCATCGAACAGCTTATTGATAATATTCCAGCAGGCGACTTCTATGTAAAACAGAAGCCAATCATCAAAGTGCCTGAAGGACAATGGTATTTCTCATGCGAAGGCTCGCGTGGCGAAATAGGAGTTTACTTGGATTCCAAGGGAGACAAGATGCCTTATCGCTTGAAATTCCGTCCTATGGGCTTGAATCATGTTGCTGCGATGGATGAGATGCTACGAGGACAAAAGATAGCTGACCTTGTTACTGCAGGTGCGGCGCTCGACTTTGTCATTCCAGATATTGACAGATAGCAGGTATATAAGTTGACAACTTGTAGCAATGCTTTGCTCAATGTTCGCAACTTGTTCAATATAAATAACTTAAATAGATCATGTTTGATTTTAGTATAGTAACCACATGGTTCGACACGCTGCTTCGACAAACCTTAGGTTTGAACGATTTTTGGACGATATTCATTGAATGTGTTATCGTTGGTGTCGCCATTCTCACTGCCTACGCCTTGTTGGCGATAGTGTTGATATTCATGGAACGTAAGGTGTGTGCTTACTTCCAATGTCGTCTCGGGCCTATGCGTGTGGGCTTTTGGGGAACGCTTCAGGTGTTTGCCGACGTGTTTAAGATGCTCATTAAAGAAATCTTTGCCGTTGACAAAGCCGACAAATTCTTGTATTATATTGCGCCATTCTTTGTCGTGATTGCCTCGGTGGGTACTTTCTCGTTCCTTCCTTGGAATAAGGGAGCGCACATTCTCGATTTTAACGTGGGCATCTTCTTGGTGTCTGCTATATCGAGTATTGGTGTGTTAGGCGTCTTTTTGGCAGGATGGGGATCAAATAACAAATATTCTGTTCTGTCTGCCATGCGTGGAGCGGTGCAGATGATTTCGTATGAAATGACCTTGGGACTGACTCTCATTGCGGCTGTTGCCTTGACGGGAACGATGCAAATGAGCGGAATTGTGGAAGCACAGACAGGACCATGGAACTGGTTAATTATTAAAGGACATCTTCCAGCGATCATTGCATTCTTGTTGTTCTTGGTAGCTGGCAACGCTGAAGCGAACCGTGGACCGTTCGACTTGGCAGAGGCAGAGAGCGAGTTGACTGCTGGATACCATACAGAGTATTCGGGAATGGGTTTTGGTTTCTACTATTTGGCAGAATACCTCAACCTATTTGTCATCGCAGGATTAGCCACTGCCGTGTTCTTAGGCGGTTGGGCACCTTTCAACATTGGAGTCGAAGGCTTCGATGCTGTGATGAATTATATTCCTGGCATTGTGTGGTTCTTAGGTAAGACCTTTGTTGTAGTTTGGCTTCTGATGTGGATTCGCTGGACGTTCCCACGTTTGAGAATTGACCAAATCTTAACTTTAGAGTGGAAGTATCTCATGCCATTGGCATTGGTAAATCTCATACTGATGACCATTTGTGTGGCTTTTGGTATCCACGGTTAAATCGTTTCATTTCTTGAAGATTCAGTAAGATGGAAAATAAACAATCATATTTTAGCGAAATCTGGTATGCTGTCAAGTCGCTTGTAACGGGGTTGAGGGTTACCTTGAAGGAATACTTCACCCCAAAGAGCACCGAACAATATCCAGAGAATCGCAAAACGACACTGCATGTGGCTCAACGTCATCGCGGACGCTTAGTGTTTAAGCGTAACGAAGACGGCACTCACAACTGTGTAGCGTGCACTATGTGCGAGAAAGCATGTCCCAATGAGACCATACTCATTAAGAGTGAAATGGTTGTCAATGAAGAAACGGGCAGGAAAAAGAAACAATTGGTGGACTATCAGTACAAATTAGGCGATTGTATGTTCTGCCAACTCTGTGTCAACTCTTGTAACTTCAACGCCATTGAGTTTACCAACGACTTTGAAAACAGTGTGTTTGAGCGAGATTCCTTGACCATGCACCTTGACAAGGAAGTGTATCAAGGCGGAAGTTTGCCAGACTTGATAGACGGTGGGGCACCGCTGACCATTGGACAATTTAATACCAAAACCAAATAAAAGTAGTAACGTATATGGCTAATTTAATCATGTTTTGCATTTTGGCAGTCGTCATCTTGGGCTCTGCCATCATGTGTGTACTAACAAAAAGGATTATGCGGGCGGCTACCTTTCTGATATTTGTTTTATTTGGTGTTGCAGGTATCTATTTCCTTTTAGGATATACATATTTGGGAGCAGCACAGATTGCTATTTATGCAGGGGGCATCACGATACTCTATATCTTTGCAATACAGTTGGTATCTAAGCGTACGCTCCAAGGATTAGTAGAACATCTCAAAGGTTCACGCGTCTTTCAGGGAGCTTTGCTCTCATTGATAGGACTGGCTACCGTGATAGGTGTCTTGGTGAAGAACCAGTTTATACATCAAGCAACGCAGGTTGCCGATGCAGAAGTCTCGATGAATGTCATTGGCCAAGCATTGGTAGGCTCTGAAAAATATCAGTATGTTTTGCCCTTTGAACTCATTTCCGTGTTTTTGTTGGCATGTATCATTGGCGGTTTGTTAATTGCCAGAAAGGAGGATGATAAATGATACCCGTTGAATGTTTGATAGGTCTGAGTGCGCTATTGTTTTTTATTGGCGTATTTGGCTTCGTTACCCGTCGTAATTTGTTGGCAATGTTAATCTCCGTAGAGTTGGTTCTTAACTCCGCAGACATCAACTTTGCCGTGTTTAACCGCATCCTGTTCCCCGAACAGTTGGAGGGTTTTTTCTTCACGTTGTTCTCCATTGGCATCAGTGCTGCCGAGACAGCGGTGGCGATTGCCATTATTATAAACGTTTACCGAAACTTTGGTAGTGATCAGGTGAACAGTATTGAAAATATGAAATTATAAGATGATGGATTACAGTTATGTATATTTAATACTTCTTCTACCTGCACTCAGTTTCCTGATACTTGGACTGTTGGGTATGAAGATGAGTCATAAGGTGGCTGGACTCATTGGCACCGTGGTGCTTGGTACGGTGTTCTGTCTCTCTTGCTACACCGCTTATGAATATTTTATAGGCGTAGGGCGTGGCGTTGACGGATTATATCCTACCATTACACCTTTTAATATTACGTGGTTGAAGTTTACTGAACTGCTTACCTTTAACATCGGTTTTAGGTTGACACCTATTTCTGTAATGATGTTAGTGGTTATCTCTACGGTCAGTTTCATGGTGCACATCTATTCCTTTGGCTATATGCACGGAGAAAAAGGTTTTCAGCGTTATTACGCTTTCCTTTCGCTCTTCACCATGTCAATGTTGGGCTTGGTAGTAGCAACCAATATCTTCCAGATGTATTTGTTTTGGGAATTGGTGGGCGTTAGCTCTTACCTGCTCATTGGTTTCTATTATCCCATGCACACAGCCGTGGCTGCTTCAAAGAAAGCTTTCATTGTAACACGCTTTGCCGATTTGTTCTTTTTAATCGGTATTTTGTTTTATAGCTTCTATGTAGGAACATTCAATTACGATTTAACCGCTACGCCAGAATTGGCAACTCATGCTGCTCATGCCGCTTGGGTGATGCCGTTGGCTCTGTTCCTGATGTTTATTGGTGGTGCAGGTAAATCAGCCATGTTCCCTTTACACATTTGGTTGCCCGATGCGATGGAAGGTCCAACTCCAGTTTCGGCATTGATTCACGCTGCAACGATGGTGGTGGCAGGTGTGTATTTGGTGGCAAGTATGTTCCCCTTGTTCGTGGAATATGCGCCCGAACAGTTGCATTGGATTGCTTATATTGCAGCCTTTACTGCCTTTTATGCGGCTGCCGTAGCATGTGCACAGAGCGACATCAAGCGTGTCTTGGCATTCTCAACCATTTCGCAGATTGGTTTTATGCTCGTTGCTTTGGGCGTTTGCTTGCCCGATCCTGCCACAGGAGCAGTAGCAATGACCGAAGAATATGCCGACGTACAAGGATTAGGATATATGGCAAGCATGTTCCATCTGTTTACGCATGCCATGTTCAAGGCTTGTTTGTTCTTGGGTGCAGGATGTGTGATTCATGCCGTACACTCCAACGAGAAATATTATATGGGAGGACTTCGCAAGTACATGCCCATCACGCACATTACGTTCTTGATTTCATGTCTTGCTATTTCGGGCATTCCACCTTTCTCAGGATTCTATTCAAAGGATGAGATATTGGTGGCTTGTTACAACTTCCATCCCGTCATGGGAATGGTGATGAGCGGTATTGCTATGATGACCGCCTTCTATATGTTCCGTTTGTATTACGTTATCTTCTGGGGTAAGAGCTATTACGAGTCGCATCAGGGCGAACCCAACGTGCATGCGCCTCACGAAGCTCCTGCGGTGATGACCTTTCCGTTGATATTCTTGTCGCTCATCACTTGTACCGTCTTCCTTTGGGGGACACGTGCAGGACAACTGGTGTCTGCCAACGGCATTGGGTTTAATACGCATACCAACTGGTCAGTGGCGATTACCAGTACTGTATTGGCATTGCTTGCCATCGGTCTTGCCACCTTTATGTATAAAGGAGAGAAAACGCCAGTGGCAGACAAGTTGGCAAGTACTTTCCCAACCTTGCACCGCGCTGCTTACAAACGTTTTTATATGGACGAGGTTTGGCAGTTTGTGACACACAAAATTATCTTCCGTTGTGTCAGCCGTCCCATTGCTTGGTTCGACCGTCATGTCATTGATGGCTTCTTTAACTTCTTGGCATGGGGTACACAAGAGGCAGGCGAAAGCATCCGACCTTGGCAGAGTGGCGATGTGAGACAATACGCCATTTGGTTCCTTACAGGTAGTGTAGCATTGACGTTGGCATTGATTTGCTTGTTGTAATGCTTTAGTTAGAAAGATTTAATGAATAAAATACAAAAATGAGTATATTAACATTATTCGTCGTTATTCCCGTCTTGATGTTGTTCGGGCTTTGGTTGGCTCGCAACATCCGTCAAGTACGTGGCGTCATGGTGGCTGGCTCTACCGCTTTGCTGGCACTCTCTGTTTGGCTTACTATTGCATTTATCCAAATGCGCCATGCAGGAAATACCGAAGCCATGCTGTTTATGTACAGTGCACCTTGGTTCAAACCGCTTAACATTGCTTACACGGTAGGAGTGGATGGTATCTCGGTTGTCATGTTGCTCTTATCGAGTATCATCGTTTTTACGGGTACCTTTGCCTCTTGGCAGCTCAAACCCATGACTAAAGAATACTTCCTTTGGTTCACCTTGTTGAGCATTGGTGTGTTTGGCTTCTTTATCTCTATCGATTTATTTACCATGTTCATGTTCTACGAGGTGGCACTTATCCCGATGTATCTGCTCATAGGTGTGTGGGGTAGTGGTCCAAAAGAATATGCCGCTATGAAGTTGACGTTGATGCTCATGGGCGGAAGTGCCTTGCTGATTATCGGTATCCTGGGCATTTACTTCTATAGTGGAGCCACCACGATGAACGTACTTGAGATTGCTGCTCTGCACAACATTCCCGTTGATGTTCAGAAGATATTTTTCCCATTGATATTCATTGGATTCGGTGTGTTAGGCGCCTTGTTCCCCTTCCACACATGGTCACCCGATGGACATGCTTCTGCACCCACCGCTGTCTCTATGCTCCATGCTGGCGTGTTGATGAAGTTGGGAGGCTACGGCTGTTTCCGCATCGCCATGTTCTTGTTGCCCGAGGCGGCACAAGAGTTGGCTTGGATCTTCCTTATCCTCACCACCATCTCTGTAGTCTATGGTGCTCTTTCGGCTTGTGTACAAACCGACTTGAAATATATCAACGCCTATTCTTCGGTAAGTCACTGTGGTTTGGTGTTGTTCGCACTGTTGATGATGACCAAAACCGCTTGTACGGGTGCGATTCTCCAAATGCTCTCGCACGGTTTGATGACCGCTTTGTTCTTTGCGCTCATCGGTATGATTTACGGACGTACGCATACACGTGATGTCCGTCAGTTGGGTGGATTGATGAAAATCATGCCTTTCTTGGGCGTGGGATATGTAGTGGCAGGTTTGGCGAACTTGGGGTTACCCGGTTTCTCCGGCTTCGTTGCTGAGATGACTATCTTTGTAGGCTCGTTTGCCAACAACGACACATTCCACCGCACCGCTACTATTATTGCTTGTACCTCCATTGTTGTTACCGCAGTTTATATCCTGCGTGTTGTCGGAAAAATACTATATCAGAAGGTACCCAATCCTCATTTTGAGCAACTCACTGATGCTACATGGGACGAGCGTGTGGCTGTGATGTGTTTGATATTCTGTGTAGCTGGCTTAGGTATCGCACCTCTGTGGGCAAGCAATGTCATCAATGATGCCGTAGGACCTATCCTACTCAATATAATACACTAAAGTTTAGAAGAAGATGAATTACAGTCAATTCCTATATATGATGCCAGAGGTCACCTTAGTGGTGCTTTTGCTGGTTACGTTTGTTGTCGACTTTGCTACATCGCAGAAGATAAGGACGCTTGCTCCCACCGACAAGCGTCGCTCATGGTTCAATCCCATGATTTGTCTGCTTATGTTTGCGCACATCCTCATCAACCTATTCCCCATTGAGACACACACTGTTTTTGGGGGAATGTACATCGCTACACCTGCCATTGGGGTGATAAAGACGATTTTGGCTTTTGGAACGCTCATCGTTCTCATTCAGTCCAAAGAATGGTTGTCGCGTCCCGATACCGCTTTTAAGGAGGGAGAGTTTTACTTATTGGTGATAGCAACGCTGTTGGGAATGAATATGATGGTGAGTGCCAACCACTTCTTGCTCTTTTTCTTAGGCTTGGAAATGGCGAGCGTACCTATGGCTTGCTTGGTTGCGTTTGACAAATATCGTCACGACTCAGCCGAAGCAGGAGCCAAATTCATATTGACAGCCACCTTCTCAAGCGGGGTGATGCTCTACGGTATCAGCTTTATCTATGGTGCGGTAGGCACGCTTTACTTTGAAGACATTGCCACACAGCTCACAGCCACACCGTTTACCATTCTTGGCATGGTGTTCTTTTTCAGCGGCTTGGGCTTTAAGATTAGCTTGGTGCCTTTCCATTTCTGGACAGCCGACTCGTACCAAGGTGCGCCAACTACCGTTACTGGCTATCTCTCGGTAGTAAGTAAAGGTGCAGCAGCTTTTGCTCTTTGCACTATCTTGATGAAAGTCTTTGCCCCCATGGTCATCTATTGGCAATATTTGTTGTACATCGTTATTGTGTTGTCAATCACGGTAGCCAACTTGTTCGCCATTCGTCAAACCAACCTGAAACGCTTTATGGCGTTCAGTTCTATCTCTCAGGCAGGTTATATTGTCTTGGCGATTGTTGGTAACTCGGCGTTGAGCGTCACTGCATTGAGCTTCTATGTGCTGATTTACGTGGTAGCTAACATGGCAGTTTTTACCATTATCAGTGCGGTAGAGGAACATAACAACGGTACGGTGATGATGGACAGTTACAATGGCTTTTATCAAACCAATCCCAAGCTGGCTTTCCTCATGACTTTGGCATTGTTCTCGTTGGGTGGTATTCCACCGTTTGCGGGCATGTTCTCTAAGTTCTTTATCTTTATGGCAGCCGTGCAGGATGCCGATCTGAGTACTTCAGTAGGGGCATGGGCGTACATCGTGTTGTTCATTGCGTTAATCAATACGGTCATCTCCTTGTATTACTACCTCTTGATTGTGAAGGCGATGTACATCAAGAAAAGTGAAAATCCATTGCCCATGTTCAAGAGTCACACAAACACCAAGTTGGCATTGGCTGTATGCACAGCCGGTGTAGTGTTGTTTGGCGTGTGCTACATGGTATTCGATTGGATACATGCGGCTTCGGTAGCCATTTCGTAGTTTTACGAATTTATACATAAATAAAGTCCCTAACCTTTGGTATTTGAAATGCCATCGGGTAGGGACTTTTTTCGTTGCGTGAATTCTCTTAATAACAGGCAAGTATTTTACTTCAGGTAAACTCATGCTAATTGGCATCCAAAGTCATTGAGATTGGACGTTAAAGTCATGTAGATTAATGATCAAACTCATGGCTATTGAAAGGACGACAATATGAAGGCTGTAGATCGGTACTTGTGAAATCTCGAATACGAATAGTATACTGTCAGAATTAATATGTATTTACTCCAGCTAATTGATGCTTTTTTCTTTAAAAATTTTGAGTTAAAGAGTTGTTATATTGAATATTTAAAGCTAACTTTGTCCTTAGAGAATGCGTGTATAGCTATATTGCAAAGCACTTTTAATAAAAGTAAAATTTTAAACTTCTGTTGTTCTTTAAACATCTTAATAACCAAGGTACAATGAGATTGTACCTATTAAAAAATAAAACTATGGAACAAAATTCTATTCGTGAGGCATCGCCCAAGCTGTCGTTTTCCGATGCCGTTCGTCAAGTTTTTAACAAGTATGCAACCTTTAAGGGACGTGCGCGCCGGTCAGAGTATTGGTGGTTCGTGCTGTTTTACTGTTTGGTTTTAATTGCAGCAGCTTTATTGGATAACCTTTTTGGCATCACCTTTGAGTACGCCTTTTACGGAGCGATTTATTGTCTTGCGGCACTCGTATTGTTCTTACCTAATTTAGCTGTTACAGTTCGTCGCTTGCATGACATTAACAAGAGCGGTTGGAATATTCTTTGGGGAATCATTCCGTTGATTGGAAGTATCTTATTGATTGTTTGGTGCTGCCAAGATTCAGATTTAGAGGCCAATAAATACGGCGAATCTCCTAAATATTTGTAACATTTAGGTATAATAAAATATGGAAGCGGGCACGGGCCTACTTCTATAAATATAGGTTAACTCTTTCGGAAGGGGGTTAGCCTTTAAGTTCTTGTTTTAAGAATTTTGGGGTATATCCCTTACTACTTTTGGCCACTTCTTCAGGCGTTCCCGTGGTTAAAATCATGCCGCCGCCACGTCCACCTTCTGGTCCCATGTCAATGATGTAATCGGCCAACTTGATGACATCCAGGTTGTGTTCGATAATTACAACCGTGTTACCACGATTAACCAATTGCTGAAGCACGTCCATCAAGATGCGGATGTCCTCGAAGTGCAGTCCTGTTGTTGGCTCGTCAAGGATGTACAGCGTCTTTCCTGTGTCGCGTTTAGATAATTCGGTAGCCAACTTCACCCGCTGACTCTCACCGCCCGAAAGGGTAGTGGAGGGTTGTCCCAGTTTGATGTAGCCTAAGCCAACATCCTGAATGGTTTTGATTTTGTGTAGAATGTTAGGCACGGCATCGAAAAATTCTACCGCCTGATTGATGGTCATGTCCAGCACGTCGGCAATGCTTTTGCCTTTATATCTCACTTCAAGTGTCTCGCGGTTGTAGCGTTTGCCATGGCAAACCTCGCATGGCACCATCACATCGGGCAGAAAATTCATTTCTATCGTCTTGTAACCATTGCCACCGCAGGCCTCACATCGTCCACCTTTCACGTTAAACGAGAAGCGTCCAGGTTTGTAACCCCGTATTTTAGCCTCTGGTAGGTTGACGAACAGCGAGCGAATGTCGCTGAACACGCCCGTATAGGTGGCTGGGTTGCTGCGAGGAGTTCGCCCTAACGGACTTTGATCTACATCCACCACCTTATCTATATAGTCGATGCCTTCTATCGAATCGTACGACATTGGCTTTTTCAGCGAGCGATAAAAATGCTTCGACAGTATGGGCTGCAGCGTTTCGTTGATGAGAGTAGACTTGCCAGAGCCAGACACGCCCGTTACGACAATGAGTTTTCCAAGCGGAAACTCCACGTCAATATCCTTCAGGTTGTTACCTTTTGCTCCCTTTATCCAAATACTTTTGCCGTTGCCTTCACGCCGTTTCGTGGGTAACTCAATGGCTCGTTTGCCATTTAGATAATCGGCCGTGATGGTATGTTGCTGGAGCATTTGCTGCGGAGTGCCTTGAAAGACAACCTCACCTCCTTTGCGTCCAGCCTTTGGGCCGATGTCTATAATGTAGTCGGCAGCCAACATCATGTCTTTATCGTGCTCCACGACAATGACAGAGTTGCCCATGTCGCGCAATTCTTTCAGTGAGTGGATGAGCCGTTCGTTATCTCTTTGGTGCAAACCAATGCTGGGTTCGTCGAGAATATACAGCACATTGACCAGTTGTGAGCCAATTTGAGTGGCCAGTCTGATGCGCTGGCTCTCGCCTCCGGACAAAGAGGCAGACGCGCGGTTGAGTGAAAGATAGTCGAGACCAACTTCCAGTAAGAAGCTCACGCGTGCTCTCAATTCCTTCACAATCTCAGTAGCAATGGTTCTTTGTTGTTTGTCCAGATGCTCCTCCACATGGTCGAGCCACTCTTTCAGTTCGGTGATATCGAGGTTGGCAATCTCTGAAATGTTGTGGTCCCATATCTTGTACGACAACGATTCTCGCTTGAGCCTCATGCCGTTGCATTCAGGACAAGTGGTCGTGGCAAGAAACTGGTCTGCCCATTTTTGTCCGGCTGTCGAATCATCATTCTCCATGACCGTACGCAGGTATTTGATGATGCCTTCAAAAGTCACAAAATAGTCACTACTGGTACGAACTAAGTCTTTGGAAATCTTGATGTTTTCAAGGCTTCCATAAAGTATTTCATCAACCACATCCTGCGGTATGTCTTTGAATGGAGTTTTGAGTGTCAGATCGTATTTGTGCAAGATGGCATCGATTTGCCAGAATATCATCTGGTTCTTGTATTTGCCCAATGGGACGATGGCACCATCATGTATGCTAAGTTTGTCATTCGGAATAACTTTTGAAAGGTCAATCTCGTTGACATAGCCCAAACCTTTGCAACGCTGACAGGCACCCTCTGGCGAGTTGAAAGAAAAGATGTTGGGGGCGGGTTCACCGTATGAAATGCCGCTGACGGGGTCCATCAGGCGTTTGGAGAAGTTGCGTATTTCGCCTGTTTCTTTGTTCATAATCATGATGACACCGTCGCCTTGCCTCATGGCTATCTGTACTGTTTTCTTCAGTCGCTCATCATCTTTACCACGCACCTGCAACTTGTCGATCACCACCTCAATGTTGTGGTTCTTGTACCGGTCAACCTTCATGCCGCGAACAATCTCCTTGATTTCTCCATCTACCCGCATGTAGAGATAGCCTTTGCGCCGCATACTCTCGAAAAGTTCGCGATAGTGGCCTTTTCTTTGCCTGACCAAGGGAGACAAAATGTAGATGCGCTTGTCGGCATAGTCGTTGAGAATCATCTCAATAACCTTCTCTTCGGTGTATTTTATCATTTTTTCACCCGACAGATAGCTGTATGCTGTACCGGCCCGGGCATAGAGAAGGCGCAGGTAGTCGTATATTTCAGTGGTTGTACCTACAGTAGAGCGTGGATTTTTGTTGGTGGTTTTCTGCTCGATGCTGATGACTGGAGACAGTCCTGTGATTTTATCTACATCGGGTCTTTCCAGGTTACCGAGGAAGTTTCTGGCGTATGCCGAGAACGTTTCGATATACCTTCGTTGGCCTTCGGCAAAAATAGTGTCGAATGCCAAGGATGATTTTCCTGAACCTGATAAGCCTGTAATAACGGTGAGTGCATTGCGTGGAATCTCTACATCGATGTTCTTAAGATTGTGTACGCGTGCACCCCATATATTAATCTTTTCGTCTTCGCGAGTCATTTGTATCCTGTTGCTTCCTAAATTGTTTTATTTACCCATCTTGGTGCCACCATCTTCATTGTATCCTCTCAGTAAATTTACGTCTGTTTTGATGTTGAAAGTTCTTCCGTCGGCACCCTTTGCTTTGACTAAACAGAAGTAAACGCCCTGCTTCACGTCTTTGCCTTGGAACTTTCCATCCCAACCATCGGCTGGATTTGTCCACTCGAACAACTTTTGTCCCCACCGGTTAAAAATGTATGCCTTGAACTCTGTCAGACTTTGCCAACCGTCTTTGGCTTTATAGATGTCATTGATGCCATCACCATTAGGTGAAAAAGCATTAGGCATATCCAGCTTACTTTCTGAAATAGAAACAGTTATCGGTGATGCGTCAGCCCAATATTCCTCCGTATACTTCACCGAGTCAGTGCCATGAGTGAAGATGGCGTAGAGCACTACTCGATGCGAACCCGCCTTGGTGAAAGTCACTTCGGTATCTTGTTCGTAGCGTATGAGATACGGTTTCTCGTCACCTTCAAGGGTAAACCGCCATTCGAAGTAAGCGTTCCAGTCTCCTTGATTCGCTACATTTGCTGAAAATTTGGCCTTTAAAGGTGCTGAACCACTAAATTCAGTGACCGCCTCACTCGTTTCGCCATCTACTGTTGTGAAGATGGCAGATGGACTTATCGTGGGTGTCTCTTGTGCCATGATGTGCAAAGAGGTTAGCAGCATGAGAATGAATAGGGCTGTCTTAATTTTCATTTTTGATTCGTTTTGAACAATGAGAATGGTGCAATCCGAAGACAAAGATAGTAAAAGATTCATGACTAATAGTGAGGTGTTGAATATTTTTTTGTATTTTTGCAGTTAAATAAGGATGAAAACGATGAACATGAAATCTATATTTAAAAATATATTACTGGCGGTTTTAATGCTTTTCAGCATTGAAGCCATAGCGCAAGTCAACCAATGGCGTGACATTTATGAAGCTAAGAAGAAAGATACCGTATTCGGTATTGCACGAAAATATGGTGTTTCCGTTCCTGATTTGATGGATGCCAATCCTGAAATGAAAAAAGAAGGATATGAGTTGAAGAAGGGGGATACCGTTTTCATACCATTTGTTAAGAAACAGACTGCTGCGACAACAGGGTCGGTCAAGACACAAACACCTGTGAAAAAAGAATCTGCCAAACCGCAATTGGCTAGTAATATGGACATTACCAAGCGTGCCATTCGCATTGGTGTGATGCTCCCTTTGCACGATGTTGATGGTGATGGCAGGAGAATGGTGGAATATTATCGCGGTTTGTTGCTGGCTTGTGATGATTTAAAGGCAAAGGGTATTTCAACCGATATCCATGCGTGGAATGTACCAATTGATGTTGATATCCGCCAAACGTTGCTGGATCCGAATGCCAAAAGTTGTGACATTATTTTTGGTCCGTTATACACCAAGCAAGTAAAACATTTGGGAGATTTTTGCAAGAAGTTTGGAATTAAAATGGTTATTCCGTTCTCTATTGAAGGAGGTGAGGTGGCCAATAATCCTCAGATATTCCAAATATACCAGTCGGCAGACAGTCAAGCACAAGACGCCATACGTGCTTACCTGGATCGTTTTCCTAACCATCACCCGGTATTCATTGACTGTAATGATGCTACGAGTACAAAAGGCATCTTCACTTTTCCGTTGAGAAAGCAGTTGGAAGCCAAAGGCATCAAGTATAACATCACCAACTTGAAGTCGAGCGAGGAAGCTTTTGCAAAGTCGTTCAGCTTGTCAAAGCCTAATGTAGTCATTTTGAATACCGGGCGTTCACCAGAATTGAACGTGGCTTTGGCAAAGATTGATGGACTGAAGGCAGCCAATCCCGCACTGTCTGTGTCGTTGTTTGGCTACACAGAGTGGCTGATGTATACGAAAGTGTACTTCGATTACTTCTGCAAGTACGAAACTTATATACCGACAGTTGCTTATTACAACGCCCTCTCTCCTCAAACCAAGCGGATTGAATATAAGTATCGTCAGTGGTTTAAGGAAGAGATGCAAGGCGCTCTTCCACGATTTGCACTAACTGGTTACGACCAAGCAAGTTATTTTTGTCAAGGACTTCATCGGTATGGCATGAACTTCTCAGGAAGCAAAGCGGAAAATATGCATACGCCATTGCAAACTCCATTACATTTCAGGCAGGTCGCTAACGGTGGCAGACAGAATGCCAATTTCATGTTGATTCATTATAAGAACAATCGAACCATCGAGAGTATCACTTATTAAAGAATCGCTTTTGAAAGATTTTTAAATGAAAAAGTCGGTATTTTCTCTACTGTTCATCTTGTTTCCTTTGTGGCTTTTTGCCCAAGTAGGGAACTATCGTAACGAGTTTGCTGTGGGCGTTAATGGCGGCTATGTCCTCAGTAATGTCGGCTTCGTACCCAAAGTTACGCAAGGCTTACATGGTGGTATGACGGGAGGACTCACGTTGCGTTATGCTTCAGAGAAGTATTTCAAGACCATTTGCTCTATTTATGCCGAGGTGAACTATACACAAGGTGGATGGAAAGAAAACATCGTTGACTTGAAGGATCAACCAGTTGTGAACAGTGAAACAGGCCTCGCTGAGGAATATAGCAGAACCATCAATTATATACAAGTACCCGTTTTCGCCCATTTGGCATGGGGAAAAGAGGGTAGAGGCTTTCAATTTTTCTTTCAAGCTGGTCCCCAGTTCGGTTATATGCTGAATGAAAGTACCAGCGTAAACTTTGACTTGGACCATGCAAACATGAATGACAGAGCTAATAAAGAGACAACACAATATAGCATGCCCGTGGAACACAAGTTTGATTATGGAATTGTAGCGGGCATCGGCGTGGAGTATTCGTTGCCTAAGTTGGGTCATATCTTACTTGATGCGCGTTATTATTATGGTTTGGCAAATATCTATGGCGATACCAAGAGAGATTATTTTGCCAAGTCCAACTTGTCTAATATCGTCGTGAAGCTATCTTATCTTTTTGATATAACTAAAACCAATTTAAAAAAATAAATCTATGTTTGAAAATCAACCTAAAGGCCTTTTTGCTTTGGCACTGGCCAACACCGGCGAACGATTTGGTTATTACACCATGATTGCCGTGTTTGTATTGTTTTTAAGAGCTAACTTTGGATTAGATCCTGGTACGGCTGGTATGATTTACAGTGTGTTCCTTGGACTGGTTTACTTCCTTCCACTGGTGGGTGGTGTGCTTGCCGACAAGTTCGGTTTTGGCAAGATGGTCACCATTGGCATCGTGGTGATGTTCCTGGGTTACCTGTTCTTATCCATCCCATTGGGCGGTGAGACGTTTGCGCTCTTAGTAATGTTACTGGCTTTGCTGTTCATCAGCTTTGGTACAGGCTTGTTCAAAGGCAACTTGCAAGTAATGGTAGGTAATCTTTACGATGATCCGAAGTATGCCGACAAGCGCGATTCAGCTTTCTCCATCTTCTACATGGCTATCAATATTGGTGCTTTGTTCGCACCAACGGCAGCCGTCCGAATCAAGGAGTGGGCCGAGTCTGTTGGCTATGCCGAGAACGATGCTTACCATTTCTCTTTTGCTGTAGCATGTGTATCCTTGATTATTTCTATGGCTATTTATTACGGTTTCCGTTCAACGTTCCGTCATGTGGAAGGAAATGGCACGGCAGCCAAGACAGACGATGGTAAAGCTATCGAGACCGAAGAGTTGAGCAAAAAAGATGTAAGGGATAGAGTAGTGGCATTGTTGTTGGTGTTTGCAGTGGTTATTTTCTTCTGGATGTCATTCCACCAGAACGGACTTACCCTGACTTACTTTGCCAATGAGTTTACTCAAAAGACTTCTTCTGGCGTTCAGAGCATGGCTTTCGATGTGGTGAATCTTGTGATGATTATCTTTATCGTCTATGCAGGATTCTCATTCTTCCAGTCAAAAACACAGAAAGCTAAGGGAATCTCTTTAGCCGTCATCGTGGCAGCAATCGCTGTGTTGATTTATAAGTACACACAAGTAGAGGGAGCTATTGATGTGAGTGCGCCTATTTTCCAACAATTCAATCCATTCTATGTTGTAGCGTTGACACCAGTCAGCATGGCTATCTTTGGTTCGTTGGCAGCCAAGGGCAAAGAACCTTCGGCTCCACGCAAGATAGCTTATGGTATGGTGATTGCGGCATTTGCCTATACCATCATGATTGTTGGCTCACAAGGCTTGCTTACTCCTAATGAACAGGCGTTAGCTGCCGAGGCAGGAACAGCCAGTTACGCATCTGCCAACTGGTTGATTAGTACTTATCTCGTGCTGACGTTTGGTGAATTGTTGTTAAGTCCAATGGGTATCAGCTTTGTGAGTAAGGTTGCACCTCCTAAACTCAAGGGTGCCATGATGGGCGGATGGTTTGCTGCTACCGCCATTGGTAACTTGTTGGTGAGCGTAGGTGGATACCTTTGGGGTGACTTACCAGTATGGGCTGTTTGGTCTGTATTCATTGGAGTCTGCTTACTCTCTGCTTTGTTCATGTTCTCTGTAATGAAGCGATTGGAGAAAGTTTGTTAGTCAAACAACACCATTAAATAAAAAAGGCGTTTCGAACATCATACTTCGAAACGCCTTTTTATCTTGGTGAATAGATTCCTATTCTACATCATTCAATATGATTCGTGTAGCATTATTCAACGGTGTACAACCAGATAACCGCAATCATGATGAGTGCTGCAATGATGGATAAGGAAATGAACAGAACGTTACTAATCATTTTTCTTCGTTTCTTAGAAAAGCGATTGTTGTTCTTAAACTTTGATGATTCGTAGTTTCTGCGATGGTGATGGTGCTGAGAATGAGAATAATGTCCATGAGCTCCATCTCTCGGTGTAGATTGATTAAGGTTGTGTTCTGCCATTATCGTTGTCATTATTTCTATTGCAAAGGTAATGAAATATTCTTTGCAAACAAGAATCACCCCAAGAAACTCATCCAAATTTACGGCATTGATTGAGTTTCTTGGGGTGATTTCCAAGCATTAATATCTTATGTGTTTAAATCAGAGCAGCTGTTAGTCCAGCCATCACGATGCTGACCATAGACATCAACTTAATCAGAATATTTAAGCTTGGTCCGCTTGTGTCTTTGAAAGGATCACCTACGGTATCGCCAACGACAGTAGCCTTATGACATGCCGAGCCCTTGCCACCGAAGTTACCTTCCTCAACCATCTTCTTGGCATTATCCCATGCGCCACCTGCGTTTGCCATGAATATGGCCAGTGTGAAGCCTGCAGACAATCCGCCTACTAACAAACCTAACACTCCTGCGACACCTAATACGATGCCAACAACGATAGGAATGGCTATAGCCAATATGGATGGTAACAGCATCTCGCGTTGTGCCGACTTGGTACTAATCTCTACACAGCGTCCATAATCTGGGGTAGCTTTGCCTTCCAATATACCCTTGATTTCTCTAAATTGGCGTCTTACTTCATCAACCATCGCACCTGCCGCTCTACCTACAGCACCCATGGTGAGTCCGCAGAACAGGTAAGCAGCCATGGCACCAATGAAAGCACCTACCAAAACGCGTGGGTTCATGAGGTTCACTTGGAAGAAGTCCATGAAATCTGACATGGTTGCCGTGTTTGGTGTAAATACATTGCCGGCGGCATTTACAAATTGATGACCCTCGTCTACCATTCTGACCATGGCTATTTTCACCTCTTCTATATAGGATGCCAAAAGCGCCAAGGCTGTCAGTGCAGCTGAGCCGATGGCAAAGCCCTTACCGGTAGCTGCTGTGGTGTTACCCAATGCGTCGAGTGCATCGGTGCGTTCTCTCACCTCTTCACCCAGTTCGCTCATTTCAGCGTTACCACCTGCATTGTCAGCAATGGGTCCATAGGCATCTGTAGCCAAGGTAATGCCCAGGGTAGATAGCATGCCTACTGCTGCAATGCCAATACCATACAGTCCATGACTGATAGATTCGGCACTCATACTCAAATCAAAACCGTTGGCACAGAGGTAGCTCAACATAATGGCAACAGATATGGTTACTACAGGAATGCAAGTACTAATCATTCCCGTGCCAATACCTTTGATGATGACGGTTGCTGCACCTGTTTGCGAAGAAGCTGCAATCTCTTTGGTGGGCTTGTAACTGTGTGAGGTGTAATATTCGGTGGCTTGACCAATGATGACACCTGCTGCTAGACCTGTTACTACTGAGAAGCTAACGCCCAACCAGTTGGTGATGCCCAAGAAATACAAGATGAGGAAGGTAGCAATGGCAATAAGTACCGCAGCAACATTGGTACCAAGGCTCAAAGACTTCAGCAAGTCTTTCATCGTTGCTTCTTCTTTGGTACGTACCAAGAAAATACCAATCAGGCTCAAGAAAATACCTACTGCCGCAATAATCATAGGAGCTACCACGGCTTTGAGTTGCATGTCACCGCTTGCCACAAAGGCTGTGGCACCTAATGCAGCCGTAGACAAGATACTTCCGCAATAACTTTCATAGAGGTCAGCACCCATACCAGCAACGTCGCCCACGTTATCGCCTACATTGTCGGCAATAGTAGCGGGATTTCGAGGGTCGTCTTCAGGAATATCTTGTTCTACCTTGCCCACCAAGTCAGCACCTACATCGGCTGCTTTGGTGTAGATACCTCCTCCAACACGTGCAAACAGCGCTTGTGTAGAGGCACCCATGCCGAAGGTCAGCATTGTTGTAGTGACGGTAACCAGTGCCATGTTGCTGCCATGATAAAGATAGGTGAGGAGTATAAACCACATGGCAATGTCCAACAGACCTAAACCAACCACAACGAGTCCCATGACTGCGCCCGACCGGAAGGCTATCTGCAGACCCTGATTTAAGCTCTTGCGAGCTGCATTGGCGGTTCTACCCGATGCATAAGTGGCGGTTTTCATACCAAAGAAACCACAGAGTCCGCTAAATAAACCTCCAGTGAGGAACGCAACCGGTACCCATGGATTTTGAATTTTGAGCACGTAAGCCATAAAAGCAAACAGGATAGCTAATGCGATAAATACATACAGCACCACAGTGTACTGTTGTTTGAGGTACGCCATGGCGCCTCTGCGCACATGTTGTGCAATTTCTCGCATACGAGGTGTGCCTTCATCATACTTCATCATGCTTTGGAAGAAGTACCATGCCATGGATAGTGCAACCACGGAGGCTACTGGCACAAGCCAGAAAATAAATGGAATGTTCATGGTTTTAATGTGTTTTAAGTTAGTAGATTTGTCGCAAATGTAGTGAATAATTTTAAGTTTACAAATATTTCTTACATATTTTCCCACCCTTGAAATAAGAAAATTTAGAAAGGCGAAATATGGGTTGTTCATCTATCGGGATGTGATGTACTGAACCAGCGCAAGAGAGCTGAGCGAACATTTGTTGATAATTTTGCTCATATTTAACCCTCAAAATGGCCCTTCAGAATGCGCAATCTAGAGAAAAACGATAGGCATGGAGGATGCACACAGGACGTTAACGATGTTTTAAAATCGTGTTTTTGCTGCAATGTCAATGAGTTTTTCGCTGAATACACAGTACTTTGGGGGGGCAAGTGATAGGTAATTGCCTGCCAAAAGCATGTGAATTTCATGCTTAACTCAATGTTATTGCTAGCAAATGGGATGTTGGCAGGTAGATAAAACTTAGGAAAGAAGCGTAAACTGTTGTGTATAAGACATATACGAAAAGTGCTCATGCTTGCCGTATTTGCAACAACCGACAAGTCTGTTTGCAAATAAGCGAAATATGAGAGCGTACGTTGTCAAGAAAATTCAATTATATAGACTACCATGATTTGGATACGGTCAACTCACATGTCTTTTGATAGAAAGGTTACTTTTAAATGGGTTTTTCAATGCGTTAGCCCATGCAATTATACCAATGATCAGTCACAGCGTTTTTATGACTGCTGCGTGAAAGGGACGAGGTTTATCACGTTCCGCCGGCTGTTGATAGGTTTAAAAATTAAATGCCATACCGAATGAAAAACTGGGTTGGTGCATGGGAGTCCGACGTTTAAAGGTGTCAGTAAGATAAGTCCGTGTGCCATCCTGTGATTCTTGAACACGGTTCCTCAGTTCATAGGTGTATTCAGGTTCAGCGTAGTCATAATTAAGATTTGTCTTGAACGACATGCCATGCTTGTAGGCCCACGTCAAGGAGAGCCCCGTGCTGTATAGGGGCGTTTTGTTCGACTTAATCGTTAAAAACTTACCATCATGGATGCCTCGTCCATCGCCCAGGTCATCCAACCATCTTGTCAGCTCTCCCTTTTCATCTGGGCTCTTAAAATATTGTTTGTCATTTGCGGAAATTGGAGTAAGGGCATTGCGCAGACCTTCAACATCCACATCGGCGATGGCATCGATGTCATAGTCAGTCGTGTGTCTTCTACCAATCAGCACCTTGCTGCCTAAGCGCAATCGGCTGGTAAGGGGATAAGAGAAATAGGCACCCGCACTGAAATCGAACATGCCCACATGATTGGATTCCAGTCCTACGAAGTTCACGAATTTTTCTTTTAAATCATTTTGCAGGCCATGTGCGTACATATTATATTTGAACCCATGCGACAAATCAACGGTAGAAGTAACAGGCATGGTCGTTACGCGAAGTCTTCCGCCTATTCCGATGTAATCATTCAAGAAATAAGCACTCTCAACCGCTACGCCTATGCTGGCACCTAAGTTCAGTTTCAAGCCTAAAGGATGGCTCGAGCCTTGCGTGCTGCCAGGAGCATAGGGTTGCATGTTCTCATCATAGTGGTCGTATACTTCTGGTGCTTTAAAGCGTTGCATCCTGGCTGCCATGTCTATGTTGATGGCAAAAAATGAGGGTCGGTTTGAGATGTTGGGCGTAATATCTTCCAGATTGCTTCGCCTCAGGCCTTTATCCTTGAATATCAGGTCACCCAGGGCATAGCCAATGTCTGTGGCTAAAATGCCTATTCCCGCTCCAACCAACACGTCGTTTACCCAATGCCTGTTGTTCAAAATGCGGCAAATGCCCGTTGCTGTAGCAACTGAATACCCAGCTATGCTGTACCATGGGCTACGCGTAAGTCCATACTCTTTGTGCAAGATGGTTGCAGCAACAAACGCTGTAGCCGTGTGCCCCGAAGGGAAAGAGTTGCGTTTAGTGCCATCTGGACGAAGCTCTTTTGTGGTGTGTTTCATGGTGTTGACTATTCCTGCCATCATGACAAACGACATGGCGTTGCTTACAGCAAGACGTTGAAGTGAGCTTCGTCCTTGAACGCCAGCCGTGTTCAGCACCCACGTTGTTAGCAGAGGGCTGTATTGTGCGTAGTTGTCCCAAGTGGTCTTGAACGTTGGTTGAAAATAATGTCGGAGAGAACGAAAGTCTTCTTTGCGAGATTTCACGATAAATCCCGAGGCGATGAATCCCAATCCCATGTATGTGAAATCTTGTTTCAATGCCTTCTTCGCATTGAAATTAGTAACAGGTGTGAGGATGGGGGATGGTGTTAACGCCGTAGTGTCAGTCACAGCGGAAAAAACAGCTTTCGATAGCAGCAAGAACAGCGTCACGCATACGATGAATTGACGTGAAACAGGATGATGAATGTTCATTTAAGATGATATAATAGTTGCTCACAGACCATTGTAGAATGATGGAGTCTGTTTGAGTTTGCAAAGTTACATCATATTTTTGTAGTAAACAACCAGATGTAAAATGAAGAATATAAATTTGACACATTTCATGACATTCTCAAATATTTTTTCTACTTTTGTAAAACATAAATTACTGAACAATACGAAAATGCCATTGCTACAATATGTAGCTTCTAGCGTTTTCTACATTGTATCACGCACAAAACTGACATGCGATCATACCTATTTATCCTCAGTTGCATCATTGCATTTTGCTCCTGTTCGCACAATAAAACAGAAGAGGGAATCGCTCCTATGGACACGATTCCAACCATGGTGATGCAGATACAAAAGTGTTCTAAACTATATACCACTGAAGTGCATGTTCACAAGATTGTTACGCATGACGACCAGCTGAAGCTCAACGGTTCTTTCATGAAGAAAGATTTTAGTGTCAACCTTCCGTTGGGCAG
The DNA here is from genome assembly GCF_025151385.1 of Hoylesella buccalis ATCC 35310. Taxonomy (NCBI): domain Bacteria; kingdom Pseudomonadati; phylum Bacteroidota; class Bacteroidia; order Bacteroidales; family Prevotellaceae; genus Hoylesella; species Hoylesella buccalis. The sequence goes on from NZ_CP102287.1 coordinate 515,763, forward strand.
ACGGAAGATTGCCATCCCGATGGATGCCACCCTGAAAGCATACATCGATTTCAGTAATTTCAGCGAAGAGAACGTGCAAAAGAAGGGACAAAAAATTGAGATTATCTTGCCGGATCCTCGGGTGACACTCACGTCAACTCGCATCAATCATGAAGAAATCAAACAGTATGTAGCACTCACTCGCAGCAACTTCTCTGACGAAGAACTCGCCAGTTACGGTCAACAAGGGCGTAATGCCATCATCAATGACATCAATTCACTGGGCATTATCGACCTGGCTCGTGAAAGTGCTGCCCGCACTTTGATACCGATGATTGAGCAAATGGGGTATCGTGAGGAAGACATCACCATCTCTTTCCGAAAACAATTCACATTGGAAGACATCAAGACTCTTCTTGACAAAACAACGATTGAACATGGAAACAAATAACAATAAAAGGCACAACTTGCTCAACCGCTTGTCCAAGACATCAGGGAAGGTTGTTTTTTCCATCATTATCATCTTGCTATTGGTGGGCATCGTGTTGGTGTATCTCAATAAAGACAATAGGCTTGCTCTGTCAAAGGATGACAAAATCAATATCACCCCCACGCAGATACAGAGCATTCGTGACATCGGACAATGGGAGTTTCTAACCATCAACAACGAAGAAATCATCGATACCGTTAGGCATGGCTTCTTCGGTGACGCCGAATTGGTTCGTATTTATTATGGTACTTTGCGACTGGGGATTGATTTACAAGATGCAGGTGAAGATTTTATAGAGCCTAAGGGAGATTCTATCGTCGTTATGTTACCACCCGTCAAGCTGTTGGATCACAACTTTATTGACGAGGCTCGCACCAAGTCTTTCTTTGAAAAAGGCGAGTGGAAGGCTAAAGATCGTGACGATCTTTACCAAAGAGCCTACCAAGCTATGATTGACCGATGCTTGACAACCCCAAACATCAAGAGTGCAGAGCGCAACGCCTCACGCCAGTTCTACCAGTTGATGAAATCCATGGGATTTGAGAATGTCATCATTCGCAATAAGCCATATACAAAAGAAAAGCGCAATCAATAAGCCATACTCGATAGTTGAATATACACAGTAGGGCAACTGATTCTTTTCGGAAAAGTAAAGTTTCTTGCGTATATTTTGGTTATTTAATTTGGTGGAATCATTAAATTCGTTTAACTTTGTGCACATCTTGAAACGTTTTATAACAAATAAATATCATTGCCTATAGATATACATTTACTTAGAATCAAATTTTTAAGAAAATGAGGAAGCTGAATGAGCTGTCAGATGAGGAATTGGCAGTGGCGTATATCAATGGTAATAACCACGCTTTTGATTTATTATTGTCGCGCAATCAGTCAAAGATATTCTCTTATATCCTGTTTGTTGTAAGGGATAGGGATGTGGCTGACGATGTCTTTCAAGAAACCTTTGTGAAGGTCATCACCAAGTTACAGCAGAGGAAGTATACCGTTACGGGTAAGTTTTGCGCATGGGTCATGCGCATTGCCCATAACATCATCATGGACATGTATCGCGAACAGAAATCTGAAAAGATTGTTGAGGCTACAGAAGACAATGACTTGTCAAACTTTGGCAGTAAGGAATTGTTAGACGAGAACATTGAGAGTAAGTTTGTCAACGAACAAATTCTCTGCGATGTCAAGAAGATGATGAACCTTTTGCCTACCGCTCAGCGTGAAGTGGTGTACATGCGATTCTATCAACAGCTGTCATTCAAAGAGATAGCTGACACCACGAATGTAAGTATCAATACGGCCTTGGGGCGCATGCGTTATGCCATCATCAATCTGAGGAAGATGGCTCAAGAGCATCAGATGGAATTACGAATGATGTAATCAGGCCGCTCATGCACTCCTATTGAGCAAGAAGAATGCTAATTTGTCTTCTTCTTGCTCCATGATTATGTTAAGTTCTCGAGGGTCATTCTTCACTTTCTTGGCTTGCAGAAAGTGTCTTTAACTGTTTAATGGTATTCTCTGGATTCTCTGATTTGAATACATAGCTACCACTCACCAGTACGTCTGCTCCTGCTTGAACAAGTCGCGGAGCGGTTTCTCCCTGTACACCTCCATCAACCTCAATAAGAGCTTTAGATCCGTATTCATCTATGAGTTTGCGGAGGCGTTTCACCTTGTTGATGGTATTCTCGATGAATGTTTGTCCACCAAAGCCAGGGTTGACGCTCATAAGCAGTACCAAGTCAACGTCACAGATGATGTCTTCCAGCAGATGAACGGGCGTGGAAGGGTTCAATACCACGCCGGCTTTCATGCCAGCCGCATGGATTTGCTGAATAGTACGGTGCAGATGGGTACATGCTTCGTATTGAACAGACATAATATAGGCCCCAGCCTTGGCCGTTTGTTCGATGTATCGCTCGGGTTGTACAATCATCAAGTGAACGTCGAGCGGCTTCTTACAGATTTTCGAGACGGCACTGATGACGGGAAAACCAAATGAAATGTTTGGTACAAACACACCATCCATGACATCCATGTGAAGCCAGTCGGCCTCACTGCGGTTAATCATTTCGACGTCTGACTTGATGTTTGTAAAGTCAGCCGATAGGAGTGAGGGAGAAATAAGAATGTTCTTCATTTGCGTTTTTGGGCATTAATTGAGACAATAGGATGTCTTCTTGTTATCAATGTCTATCACCCTGTATGTACGAGCCAACTGTCTGAGTAAGTTCAGCGTGACCTCTGAGGGGTTCAGTTCTTCTGGTGTAAAGTATTTCATAGGCTATATCTTTGATAATGTCTTTGTTAATATCATAACGTTCCAGCAATATCTTTATTACATTATAGTGTCAATATTTTCGTGCAGCGTTTAATCATGAGCCTCTTATATAATAAGGTGAAGTTGTTTTTGCGGCTCAAATTAGATTCATTTCACTCTTATTCCGGCCTATTGTCGTCTTCCGTAGGCCTTTAGGATGCGGGGTAAGAACGTCGAAATCCAATTTATATGAGCTACTTCAAGATGTTTGTCGAAATAAATTCGTACATTTGTCGAGTTCAACATCATTTTAACATTGAATGACATTAGTGTCCCGTTAAAATCGGGACCAGTTAAATATTAATCAAATAACCCCGGAAAGAGGGGACAATCGAGTTCTTTGACATTATTGAAATCAGTCCTTTCGAAGAGATCTACGAGTGGTGTCTTATCCATAAGCGAAATACTTAGAATCTGAAGAACCTCATAAGTCGATCGCTTAAGTTGAAAATCATGTTGTACGATAGCAACAAGGCAATAGGCTATGATTGCCGATGAAATTTGGATTCTCACAGCATTCTCTGTAGTACCCCAAAACTTCTTGATCTTGAGGTGCTGCTTTAGCCATTTGAAGAACAGCTCTATCTGCCATCTATTCTTGTAAAGATTGGCGATTTCAGGTGCTGTAAGATGAAAGGCATTGGTTAGGAAAGCAAACTCCCTGTCTTGTTCTTCATCATAGAATTTGACGAGTCTGAGTTTCTCTGGATACTTTCGGTATGAATTGTATTCAATGAATTCAATTACAGCATCTGTCAATATATTCTTTGGCAACCTGCGTCTCCATTTACAGCATTTGTATTGCAGATTCTTCTTGGCTCGCACAACAAAGAACGATTCATGCTGATGTATTTTGAAAAGTTCCTTGAATGCATTATATCCACGGTCGAATACATAGTAAGAACCTGATTCATAAGGAATTTCCTTCATGGAATTTGAGTCGTAAATGGATGCTGTAGAGATATGGAAGAAAGCAGGAACCTGAGATTCGAGGTCATATAACACATGTGCTTTTATCCCTCCCTTCTTCTTACGGAACTTTGCCCACCAGAAGACTGACAAACACAAAGGAATTGTCGTTGAGTCGAAGGCATACACATTGCCTTTCAACTTGAAGACATCCGTTACCCGTTTCTTTCTGGCTTGCTCCATCATATAGAAAGCAAAGTCTTCAAAGATACGGTAGTCACGATTCTGATTGGCTGAAGCAAATGTCGTTTTCGCAATAGGCTTACGCCCTAATCCAAGATGGTATTGCTTTGCTCTATGTGCTTCAAAAGCAACTATCAAATCTCGCAAACTCTCTCGATTACTCAGTTGACCAAACATCATAGCAAGCAACTGATTCCAACAAGTGAAATGCTTCACATAGCGGTTTCCATCATACTTGCGAACATAGTTGTTAAACTGAGTTCTGTTCAAAAAAGCGGTGAGCTGGGCAAAAACGTATTTGTCTTGGAACATAACAGTCATTTAAATTTGACTGCAAAGTTACGAAATCAAGTCCGTTTCATTTCAAAACACCACCTAATAGACTGTATTTCAATTAATTCAAAGAGCGATTAGCCCACCTTAACGGGACATTAGTGATTGAATGAACAAAATGAAAATAAAAGTGTGCGGTATGCGTGATACCGACAACATTCGCGCCGTATCAGCCTTAGACATCAACATGATGGGCTTCAACTTCATTCCCCATTCTCCTCGTTATGTGGAGATGATTAGCAGCATGGCCGGCATCATACCCGATTATAGTGAAGAACGCTTGGCCAAAGGAATGCAAAAGCAGGAGCCACAGTCTGTTGCTAATCGTATTGAGCGGGTAGGCGTGTTCGCTGACGATATGCCGCAGACCATCGTGACACGCGTCTACAATTACAGTCTTGATTACGTTCAATTGAACGGAAACGAAAGCAGGGTGATGATAGAGAACCTGCTTCGTACGCTCAAACCCGATATCCAACCGAATATCAAGATTATCAAGACCTTGTCCATATCATCCCAACAAGATTTGGAACAGTGTAAAGAGTTTGAGGGAGTGGTCGACCAGTTTCTTTTCGTTCCGTCTTTCGATGAAGAGGAATTCCAAGGTAAGAAGCCCGACTGGTCAGTCTTTGAGAAGTACGAGGGTACTACGCCATTCTTGTTAGGAGGCGGCATTGGCCCCGAAGATGCACAACGCATCAAGCAGTTCAATCATCCTTTGTTCGCAGGTGTTAACTTGAATCGTTGTTTCGAGACAGCGCCTGGTGTGAAAGATGTAGAGATGCTATGTACATTTATCCAAGAAATACGGTCGTAGTTATGGAAAGCAAGCCAGATAGTCACCCTTCTGAAAATGCGTCATCAGCTTCCATCTTGCCTCAGCAGAATGTAGAAGATACGTTGCCATGGTTTGCCGTAAGGCTGTTCATGGCAAAGCCTCAGTTGGTGATGGATTATCTGGATGAGCAGCAGTTGGAGTATTTTATACCGATGGAGTATGTGGACGTTGAGGACAAAGACCATCACATCCGTCAACAACTGCGGCCTGTCGTTCGAAATTTGGTATTCATTAAGAAAAGCAAACCCGAAAAGACCATACGGCAATTGCTGATGGATGCACCCTTCAAATCTTCTGTCATCCGCAAAAGCAAGGATGACAGTCGGTATTATGAGATTCCGGCCAAGCAGATGTTTGAGTTCCAAGCCATGTGCAATCCCGAGATTGCCATGCGTAAATTCTTGAGCGAGGAGCAAGCAAAACTAAAGCCAGGCACTCCTGTTTATGTCAAGTATGGCCCACTGAAAGGCTTGAGCGGCAGGTTGGTCCGCAGCAACAAAAAGTATTTTCTCTTGAAAGAGATACCCTGTATGGGCGTGATGTTGAAGGTGGCCCGCTGGTGCTGCAAGCCTTTGCAGCCTTGATGAGACAACAAATTAACCCAGCATTAACCGAGTATCTGCTGGGCGTGTTCCTTCACCTTGATTTCTTTCGGCGTGATGATGCGCTCTATCTTTCCTTCCTCATCAATGATGAAGGTGGTGCGGAAGGTTCCCATGTACTTTCTTCCACACATGCTTTTCTCGCCCCAAACACCAAAAGCATTATTGAGTGTCTTTTCTGTGTCAGCAATCAGTGGGAAGGGTAGCTGGTGCTTCTCAATGAACTTCTTGTGCGATTTCTCGTCTTGCACGCTAACACCCACTACGGCATAGCCTTGGGCTAAAAAGCGTTCGTAGTTGTCGCGCAGGTTACAAGCTTCGGTGGTACATCCTGGCGTGTTGTCCTTTGGGTAGAAATACAACACCAATTTCTTGCCTTTGAAATCATCCAACTTCAGTTCATTACCGTCTTGGTCGCGTCCCAATATCTCGGGCGCCTTGTCTCCTATCTTCATATTTGTATTGTTTTTAAACATTCGGGTCTATGCCCGAGCGTGTGATGAATATTGATGTTACGAAGATAAGCAAAATATATGATATATTGTTTGTACGTTGCTCTTTTCTTTGAGTTTTCTGTATTTGTCCAAAAAAATAACCAAAAAACTACCTTTGAAAAATCACATTCTAGAAAAAATCAATAGGCCAACAAGGAGTAAGAATGCTCGTTTTTTGGGAAAAAAGTCCGAACGGTGGTGCTAAAGCATGGAGATTATGCTGATAGATGTAGCTTTTTAGGAGCCAAGTGTCATACCATTGAAGGACAATAGCTATGACTTTAGGCTCTTAAAGCAATGCTTTTGTTTCGTAAAAGCATAGTGAACGGTCTGGAAATTAGGTAATGGTTCCGCAATGAATTGTGCTTCAATAAGATAATGAAGTGCGCCATATTTCGCTTATTTGAGCCGTGCGGACAGTTTGCTTGTTTACAAGCGAAATATGAGCAGGGTGTTGTCAAGAAAATTCAGCATTGAAGAAAGTTGCGAACATCATTCAACATCCATGGTGATATTTGCGGAGGGATGCCATAACTTTCCTTGCCATGTGTTCCGTTCAACCATTCTTTGCGTCAACAAATTCATCCATTCATAAGGCTTCAGTCCCCATTTGGGTGCGATGACCCTGTCTGGCGGTGACATGCTGACAAAGCGTTCGAGCACCAAATCATTTCGAAGACGCTCTATGTAGCGGATGATGACGTCAAGATATTGATCAACCGTGTAGGTGTGGAATGGGGATTCTGCGTACTGTTTTGCCAGTAGCGTGTGCCGTATCACCTGCATTTGGTGAATTTTCAGCACGTCGATGGGTAGCGACGAGATGATGGGAGCCTGCCCAATACTGTCTTCGCCCGACTCGCCCGGCAGTCCGATGATGACGTGTGCGCCTGTCAGGATGCCCCTATCGTGCGTCTTTTCTATTGCTGCTTTGCTGCATTCAAAGGTGTGTCCTCGGTTAATGCGCTGCAGTGTGTCGTTGTTGGTCGTCTCTACACCATATTCTATTAAGAGGAAAGTCTGCTTGTTCAGTTGTTCCAAATAGTCCAACAGCTGGTCGCTCATGCAGTCGGGACGGGTACCGATGACGATGCCCACGATGTCTTCCACCAGCAAAGCCTCTTCATATATGCGCTTGAGTGATTCGATAGAAGCGTAAGTATTGGTGTAAGCTTGGAAGTAAGCGAGGTATTTCATGCCGTGATACTTGCGCGAAAAGAACGCCTTTCCATCTTCCAACTGTTCTTGAATGGTCTTCCTGGGGTTGCAATAAGAGGGATTGAACGCTCGGTTGTCACAGTAAGTGCAGCCACCTGTTAACAGCTTGCCATCCCGATTAGGGCAGGTAAAGCCCGCGTCAACGGAAATCTTCTGCACCGGACCATCAAAATACGTGCGAATCCACGAGCCAAAGTCACGATATAATTGTTTCATTCACTTGCAAAAATACGCAAAATTGCCTATCTTTGCAATCATTAGCATTAAGAAATCAAGCAGAATGAAAAAGATCATTTTAGGGATTATAGCACTGTTCATGGCAACTTTAAGCGTCCATTCGGCAAAGCGAATTACTTTGAAGGCCATCCAAGATGGTGCTTTTGCGGCAGAGCGTTTGAGCGGAATTAAACCCATAGCGGGTACCGACCAGTATGCAAGAATCAGCAAAGACGGCAATCGTGTTGTCAGGTACTCGTTCAAGACGGGGAAGCAGACGGCCGTGCTGTTTGACGTGAACCATACGATGGGTTCGAAAATCGATTCGTTCGACGGGTATATCCTGTCGCCGGACGGTGCGAAAATGCTCATCCAGACTAAGACCGAACGTATTTATCGCCGTTCGTTCAAAGCACAATATTATATCTATACCATTGCCAGTACAAAGTTGGAACCCCTTTCGGAGGGAGGACCGCAGCAGGTTCCGGTGTGGTCGGCAGACAGTAGACAGATTGCTTTCGTGCGTGACAACAACATCCACCTCATTAAACTCTTGTACGACAACGCTGAAAGTCAGGTCACCAAAGACGGTAAGTTCAATGAAATTATCAACGGAGTGCCTGATTGGGTGAATGAAGAAGAGTTTGGACACAATCTTTCGTTCTGCTTTAACGCCGACGGAACCAAGATTTGTTGGATCAAATACGACGAGTCTAACGTCAAGAGTTATGCCTTACAACTTTTCAAGGGCATGCACCCCGAGCAGCATCAATATGCAGATTATCCGGGACTGTATACTTATAAATATCCCAAGGCCGGTCAGGACAATTCCAAGGTGTCGGTGTGGAGCTATGATGTAAAGAGCCATCAAACCCGCCAGTTGCAAGTTCCGTTGGATGCCGATGGCTATGTTCCCCGCATCAAGCCAACGACCGATCCCAACAAGGTTATCGTTTACACCTTGAATCGCCATCAGGACGAAATGCATTTGTATGCCGTTAATCCATCAAGTACCGTGGCTACGCTGTTGATTAAGGAGCGTGTACCGAAGTATGTCAAGGAAGAGGCCATGAAAGGTGTCATCATTGGCGAGAACAGCATTTTGCTGCCCAGCGATCGGGACGGGTATATGAAGGGGTATCTGTATAACATGAACGGTCAGATGATTAGAACCATCGGGAATGGTTCCTATGACATTACCGCTTGGTATGGCTACGACGAAAAAACCGGTGATGTTTACTATCAAGCTGCCGCACTGAATGCTCACGACCGTCAGATTTATGTTTCGCACAAGAATGGTAAGACCGATCGACTGACGCAGCAACAAGGGTGGAACGTTGCGCAGTTCTCTGGCGATTATCAATACTTCATCAATACATGGAGCGATTACGATCATCCGTATGTATATACCGTTCGGGACAATAAAGGAAAGGTGATGTCCACGCTGATTGACAATGCGTCTTTGCGAAAAAAAATAGCGAACTACGGTTGGACACCCAAGGAAACTTTTTCTTTCACCACGTCTGAAGGCGTAAAGTTGGACGGATGGATGGTGAAACCCGCTCAATTCAATGCTTCTAAACAATATCCGGTTATCCTCTTTCAGTATAGTGGACCGGGTAGCCAACAAGTGACCAACTCATGGAATGCGGGTTCCATGGGGCAGGGAGGTGCTTTTGATTATTATCTGGCACAACAGGGTTTTATAGTCGTTTGTGTTGATGGCAGAGGCACTGGCGGTAGAGGTTCTGAGTTCGAGAAAGTGGTTTATCAGCGGTTAGGAGAATTAGAATCCAAAGATCAGGTGGAAACAGCTCTGTGGCTTGGCAAGCAGTCGTATGTTGACAAGAACCGCATTGGCATTTGGGGATGGAGCTATGGCGGTTTCAACACACTGATGAGCATGAGCGAGGGACGTGGCGTGTTCAAGGCTGGTGTAGCCGTAGCGCCTCCTACCAATTGGAAGTTTTATGACACGGTTTATACCGAGCGATACATGCGAACACCCAAAGAAAATCCCGATGGATATGCCGTTAATCCGATAGAGCGGGCGGCAAAGCTGCATGGTGTCTTATTGATTTGTCATGGTTTGGCCGATGATAATGTGCATCCACAAAACACATTTGAGTATGCAGAGGCATTGGTTCAGGCTGACAAAGACTTTAAAGAGATTTATTATACCAACCGCAATCATAGTATTTATGGCGGTAACACCCGCAATCACTTGATGCGGCAGATAGCAAACTTCTTTATTGACGAACTGAAATAACCCTATCGGGTGGTCTGTTGATTGAACGTTTGTAATCAGTAACGCCATGACGTAGACATTTGTCTTATCGCCATGGCGTTACTGGTTAATTGATGAAAGGAATGAACTATTCGCAAATTCCAGCTTCGAGCCATTGGTTGGCCAACGCTTGTGCGTCTTTGCGAGCCGTCTGTTTGTCTACATCATACTCTTGCGTGAGCAATTCTACCAAGTCGTCAACGGTAAAATCCTTGCCCTGAATGGCATTCCACAAGTAAGCTGAGGTTTCATTCATGGATATGATGTTACTGAAGTCGATGTTTTCTCTACCTTCAGCAACGATGACTTGCTCACCACACACGTTGCGTAGATTAAATCCTGTTTTTGCTTTCATATTATCTATTATTGTTTTCTGATTAAATTGGTCCAAACAGCGGAATCCATATTCTTCTGTACGCAGCCAACAGGTAGCGTCTGACGGGATAAAGTGCCGTCCAAATGTGCGAATAGGTGCGCCATTTGATGTCGTTTGTCTTATCGAGTTTGGTGCGGCCTTTGCGGTAAAAGCCAATCGCATACCCATGTACGTCATGGACATGACACACCTCTGTTCCTAAGTTTCCGTCTCCTCTTAGTGTGACCGTTTCTCCTTGAATCTTGATAATTCGGTGTAAGACATAATGCTTCGGGGCTGTTTCTGCTAAAACCGCATCGCCCACTTGTATGTCTTTGGCCTTGGCCAGGAGTGCTTTGTCACGATTGTCCTCAAGGAAAGGGCGCATGCTGAAGCCTCTCAATTGCAAAGTTACCGTATGTCCTTCGTTCAAAAGTGTGATAACTTCAGGGAGAAACTTACGGTTTTCAATCTGCAACTCTTTAGCAGCAGGTTGATGACTATGCGTGTTTTTGGGATTTGAAGACATGGCCACTCTCTTTTGTTATCCTCCTTTTTATTGTTTTGCAATAGCCTTATGGCAAACTTCGGCAGCCTCTTTGTTGGGAAGACAGTGCAGAATGTAGATGCCAGTTGTTTCAATAATGTGGGTGACGGTGTCACAGATGCGGTTAAATATGTCTTTGTCCCATTTCATCATGGAGCATGAAACGAGCATGGAGGCAAAGGCTTCGACGGGTTTAAGCGGCTCAATGCTGTTTGCACTGGCACGGTCTATTTGTGTGATGGCGCCCAATTTGGCTTTCACATTTCGATAACAAGGCGTCTTCCCACTCCATGGACTGCCATAAATATAGGGCTTGCCATCGATTATTCTGATGACGGGATTGTCGTCGTTCATCAAGTCGCAGCCTTCAAGATATCGCAGCCACATGCTCACTTGTGTGCTTTTTCCGGTTCCACTCTTGGCAATAAAGGCATATCCATAGCCTGCCTGTCGAACCAGTGAAGCGTGAATGAGGAGGGTTTCTTTGCGGCTTCCTGCAAAAGCAAAGATCAACATAAGTGCGTTACTCAATCCAAAACAGCGCATGTTGTAGTTCCCATTGAGTGCGCACTTACAGTGTTTGAAGTCTTTGTCGGTTTGTAGCATGCAGCAATCTGCACCCTTTACATTCTTAATAATATATTGATAGCCGCCGTTGTCGAGTAAATCCACGGTGGTATCGCCATTCCCTGTTTCGAACTTTCTGATTAGTTCGCGCTTGTCTTTGGCGATGGGTTTTAAGTTATCATCTACTGTCAGCTCAAAAAAAAGCTCATCATCTTCTTCGAATTTTTCACTTCTGAAAGGTTCAAAAGAAGGGATGAGATGCATATTGTTCTTCTGTGAAGGAAGAAAACTGATGCAGAGATGATGGTCAGCTATGGTGAAATAGTTTGTTTGTAAGTCCATGAAAGCCGGTATTCTTCAGGTAAAAATCTATTGTTTTGTATCTTTAGCTGCCGCAGGATGGTTCGTTTCAATGATTCCTTTCTCTGCCAATTTTTGTTTTCTTTTGGCTTGTTTCTTCGCTATCTTTGCCGCTTTTTTAGCCTCTTTGGCTTTTCTTTTAGCCGCTTTTTCTTGTTCCAAGTCACTAGCCTGAGGCATTATGCCCTGATACCTGAAGTTTGTTGCTGTAATATATTTGATGGTATACTTTCCACTCTTCTCATATTTCTTCCGCATGGAAAGATATTTTTTTTCAATTTTCTTCTGATCTTTGGCGAAAGTTGTGATGCAAGTGGGGCTTACAGCACCAATAGAACGTAGGTAATTTTGCAGTTGATAGGAATAATTTTCTCTGCTGAACAAGAAGTTTGATTTGCCGATATAGGCGGAATCAACATATTGTATCTCCGTGATGTAGATGGTAGAATCGTTAAACGATGCAGCAAAACCGAACATGTGCGTGCCTGTTGTTTCTTTTGCGGCATTGACATGCATGGAAATCACAATGGTGAAAATAATCAATAAGAGTTTTCTAACTTTCATATTTCTAACTGTAAAGATGCTTTTCCATAGGTGAAATAGCATCTAAAAAAATAATCTTTTTACCTGTTTACGCTCATCTGCCTAAGTAGGCTTTGAGCTGTTTACTCTTCGTATTTTGTCTGAGCCGGCGCAAAGCCTTCTCCTTGATTTGTCTGACGCGTTCGCGTGTGAGGCCAAATTTATCCCCAATTTCTTCCAGTGTCATCTCTCTTTGGTTGATGCCATAGAAGCATTCGATGATGTTCCGTTCACGTTCATTCAGGACATTCAATGCACTGGCTACCTCTTCTCGCAACGATTCCATCACCAACTCGTTGTCTGCCATGGGTGATTCTGTGTTGGGAAGCACGTCCAAGAGGCTGCTATCCGCTCCTTCCATGATGGGTGCGTCCACAGAGATGTGCTTACCATTGACTTTCATGGCCTCTACAATCTTGTCTTCTGGCAGGTCTATCTGGTCAGCTATCTCATCAACATTTGGCCTTCTTTCGTGCTCTTGTTCAAATTTATTTAGAATCCGATTGATTTTGTTGACCGACCCTACTTGATTCAAAGGAAGCCTTACGATTCTACTTTGTTCGGCTATAGCTTGCAAGATGCTTTGTCTAATCCACCAAACGGCATACGATATAAATTTGAACCCACGTGTCTCATCAAATTTTTCTGCGGCCTTGATTAGTCCCAAGTTACCTTCATTGATCAAATCAGGCAGACTTAAACCTTGATTCTGGTACTGCTTTGCCACTGAAACCACGAATCTCAAATTGGCTTTGGTCAACTTTTCTAATGCTTTTCGGTCACCTTTTTTGATGCGTTGAGCCAATTCAATTTCTTCTTCAATGGAGATTAGGTCTTCATGTCCAATCTCTTGAAGATACTTATCGAGAGCAGCACTTTCCCGATTCGTAATTGATTTTGTGATTTTCAGTTGTCTCATTGTTGGTTTGCCCAATTTGATGGATAGTTGCAAATGTAGTTGTTTTCAATGGAATGAACAAATTTTGTCCTATAAAATACTTATTAGCTATCTATTTTTGACTTTCGATTTTGAATCTACATTTATTTTCTTTGGCATCCATCAGAAAAAGTTTACCTTTGTATTGATAAATATTGAGTTTTATGACATATAGTATCGAAAAGGTTACCACACTGATAGGTGCGCGGCGTTATGGGACAAAAAATGCACAGATAGGCTTTATCTTAACAGACAGTCGATCGCTCTGTTTTCCCGAAGAAACTTTATTTTTTGCTTTGGTGACCGATCGTAACAATGGTCATCATTATATTCCGGAACTCTATCAGCGTGGTGTACGCAACTTTGTGGTTTCGGCTGTGCCGGTTGGTTACGACAAACTTTATCCCGAAGCCAACTTTCTCAAGGTGGTTGACACACTCAAAGCTCTGCAAAGGCTTGCAGAACGGCGTCGTGATGAGTTTGACATTCCCATCGTCGGCATCACAGGTTCCAATGGAAAAACAATGGTGAAAGAGTGGTTGTATCAGCTGCTTTCACCGCAATTTTATGTCACCCGTTCGCCTCGCAGCTACAATTCACAGATTGGTGTGCCTCTTTCGGTTTGGTTGATGAATGAACAAACGCAGGTTGGCGTGTTCGAAGCGGGAATCAGTAAGCCAGGGGAGATGAGTGCTTTGCGTGACATCATACAACCCACCATTGCCGTGTTGACCAACCTTGGCGACGCGCATCAAGAGAATTTCGGACTCATCGAGGATAAATGTCGTGAAAAACTCGTCCTCTTCCACGATGCTGAAACCCTGGTTTATCCAGCTGACGATGAAATTATCAGCAAGGTTATCACTGAATACGACTATCCTGGTGAACGACTTTATTGGTCGATGAAGGACAAAGAGGCACCGTTCTTTGTGAAATTTGTCGAGAAGAAAGAAACCATGACGACAGTCACCTATATATATAAAGGTAAGGAAGATTGGTATTCACTGCCGTTCATCGATGAGGCTTCTGTGGTCAATTCCATTGTCTGCGCCATCGTGTCACTACACTTGGGTGTAACACCAGACGTGCTGGATCAACGCATGCAGCAAATAGAACCAGTAGCTATGCGACTTGAAGTGAAAGAGGGACAGCATGGATGTACACTCATCAACGACTCCTACAACTCGGACATCAATTCACTGGACATCGCACTCGACTTCATGAATCGTCGCCCTGACCATCAAGGGCGTAGCCGAACGTTGGTCTTGAGCGACATTGATCAGAGCGGACGAGAGGCTTCTGAACTGTACAGAGAGGTTTCTAACTTTGCCGTAAAGCGTGGTGTGACCAAGTTGATTGGTATCGGTCCGCAGCTTACTGAGCAGCAAGATGCTATCAAGGTAACGCAGAAGTATTTCTTTCCAACGGTAGAAGCTTTTATCAAGAGTGGCGTATTCCACGCGCTGCGCGATGAGGTGATCCTGCTGAAGGGAGCCCGCAGGTTTGGATTTGACAGGCTTAGCGAGTTGCTTGAGCAGAAAGTGCATGAGACAATCCTTGAGGTGAACCTCAATGCGGTGGTCGACAACCTGAATCATTTCCGTTCATTCTTGAAGCAGTCCACGAAGTTGGTCTGCATGATCAAGGCAGATGCTTACGGAGCGGGTGCGGTAGAGATAGCCAAGACGCTGCAAGACCATCGTGTGGATTATCTGGCTGTGGCAGTTGCCGATGAAGGTGTGACACTCAGAAAGAATGGCATCACGGCCAATATCATGGTGATGAACCCAGAAATGAGTTCGTTTAAAACGCTTTTCGATTACGACTTGGAACCTGAAGTGTACTCGTTCCGCTTACTGGAAGCACTCATCAAGGCTGCCGAGAAAGAGGGTATCACCGACTATCCTGTGCATATCAAACTTGATACGGGCATGCATCGGCTTGGGTTTGACCCCACTAATGACATAGAGCGTTTGATAGAACGTTTGAAACATCAAGACGCCATCATTCCCCGTTCGGTATTTTCGCATTTTGTAGGGTCGGATAGCGATGACTTTGACGACTTCTCCGCACAGCAGTTTGCATTGTTTGATAAGGCAAGTAAACAGTTGCAAGCCGCTTTTCAACACAAGATTTTGCGCCACATGGACAACTCTGCCGGTATTGAACATTTCCCCGAGCGACAGCTGGATATGTGCCGGTTGGGCTTAGGACTGTATGGCATCGATCCTCGAAACAACCAAGTAATCAATCACATCAGTACCTTAAAAACCACAATCCTGCAAATGCGCATGGTAAAAGCTGGCGATACGGTAGGTTATAGTCGAAAGGGAACGATTGAACACGATAGCATGATTGCAGCCATTCCTATCGGTTATGCCGACGGACTGAACCGACGTTTGGGCAATCGACATGGCTATTGTTTGGTCAATGGGCAGCGTGCCTACTATGTGGGTAACATTTGTATGGACGTGGCCATGATCGACGTGACGGGAATTGATTGCAAGGAAGGCGACCAAGTAGAGATTTTTGGCGACCATCTGCCTGTGACCGTACTCTCAGACACGCTCGAAACCATCCCTTACGAGGTGCTTACAGGGGTGAGCAACAGGGTGAAGCGGGTGTATTATCAAGATTGATGAATAAGTTATGAATAAGTTGAAGTCAAGGAAGGCTTCAACTTTTTTGCTACACGATAAGAGAAATGAAGCCATGAACACTCGGTGTTTAAAGTTCTTCGTTTCTCTTGTACTGTTTGTTAAGCCGATTATCTTGGCAGTATCAGAGGCACTCTTCATGTATGGATAGCCACTCATTCTCAATTCTTCAGCGATGGTTTCTCCGTGGCCGAATAGTTGATACGTAGGGCGTTAGCCTTTCTTAGTGCCAGCTTCACCTCGTTTAATGTACTCATTCGCACATGTCTGTCGGCTTTAATAGATACAGTCATCTGTTGCAAGTCTTCGGGTGACATGCGATGACGCTCCTCGGTGATGTAGTCCACAAGGTCATCAGGTGTGACAAACTTGTCATTCAATTGGATGCGGACATTTCTTTCATTGGCCGTCCCACTAGTAGAAAGGGGAACGCCAATGTAGACATACAATACGGCCGACTTCTTGGTAAGTCGCGTCAATTCAGTTCCTTGCGGCATACGATACTTCACTTTGAGCGTCACCTCACGCATGTGAGTGACGATCATGAAGAAAAATAGCACCGTGAAAATCAAGTCGGGTAGGGATGCCGTGTTTAGATTCGGCACAAAATGTTGTCGCTTTCTGAAGCTGATCATGGCTTGGCTCCTTCCTCGTTTGTTTGGTATGTCTCTGCAATCCGTTGTGGACACTGTTCTAAAATGCCATTCCGTTGAGCCTCGTTGCATGCTTCGATTGCTTGCCCATATCGTTGGCGGGCCAGGCGGTTGCGCACGTTTTTATACGCAGCCATCAGCTCGTTTTGCAGGTTGAAGTAGGTTTCGTATGCCGACTCGGGTGATGCGCTTATCGATATGAGATGCTCTTTGCCCACTCTTGTGATGAATTCCTCCGTTCTGATACGCAATTCATCCATGTTGATGGGCTGTTCATTGAGCAGCAACACATTGCCTTCCGTTATTTTCAGCTCCATCAGTTTGCCCTTGTCTACCAAACTCTCTTGTTCAATCTTTTCCTGCTGTGCCGGTGGCAACTGCCTGCGCAGTCCTTTATCCACGTCCATAGAGGTGGTTACCAAGAAGAATATCAGCAGCATGAACGAGATGTCAGCCGTTGAAGTGGTGTTCAGTCCTGGGATGTCATGTCTTCTTTTCCTAATCAGCATGTTCTCTTTTTTGCTTGCGATAATATCTTGTCATGCCGAAGACCACGGCCAAGGCAGCCGCTACCAATAGGAGGATGGAGGTGTTGATGAACTGGTCGGCCATGCGAAGGAGCGTGCTGTCCGTGAAACTCTTTCCGTTAGTCATCAGCGGTTGTGTTGAACCCAATGCGAAAGTCAGGACGAGGACCATCAGCGTTCCACCCGCCACGCAGCGACTGATTAATGAAGTGGGGATGCCATTGCTTACCTTTGACTCGCTGCGTCGACGTTTTGTTTCACGTAAGATGGACCAAACACCGATGCCTACTGTCGTGACCAACAGCGTATACATAAAGAAGAGTAGGGCGGTAGTGAGTAAAGGTTCGTTGAAGTCGGGGTTCTCAACGTACGGCTGGTCATAGCCCACCAGATAGTAGAGGGCGAACAAGCAGACCGTCAGAGCTGACAAAACGTACAGCACCCACCTGGAGAGCTGTTCCGTTGAACGATGCTGTAGGTCGATGTGCTTCATTTCGATAGTTTATGCTTCATCAGTGCATCAAGCAGCGTGATGGCCGACTCTTCCATCTGTGCCGTGATATGGTCTATTTTTGACAAGATGTAATTGTAAAACACCTGTAAGATGAGGGCTACGATAATTCCGAAAATCGTGGTGATGAGTGCCACCTTCATACCCGCAGCCACGATGGTGGGACTGATGTCGCCGGCCATCTGTATCTGGTCGAACGTCATAATCATGCCAATGACCGTTCCTAAGAAACCCAACGAAGGAGCCATGGCGATGAACAGCGTAATCCACGAACAGCCTTTCTCCAGGTTGCTGGCTTGGACAGAGCCGTAAGATGCCACCGAACGTTCTATGTTCTCAATCGGTTCGTCCACACGACTTAGCCCCTCGTAGCACAGCGAGGCTACAGGTCCGCGTGTCGTTTGGCATTGTTGCTTGGCTTCTTCCAAATCCTTGCTCTCTATCTTTGTAATCACATCGGCCATGAATCGCTTGGCATCAATCTCCGACAAGCTGAGGTAAATGATGCGCTCGATGCAGAACGCCAAACCTAAGATGAGCACTAACGCCACCAGCGACATGAAGCCGGCGTTGCCTTCAATGAACTTGGTTTTCAAAAACTGGTGCACGCCACTGTTCTCTGTAGCCATGCCCATGCTGTCGGCCGTGGCCGCAAGGTCTTCGTTCATCGCAGCTTGTATGGCACTGTCGTTCTGTGCAACCGATATGGAATCGGCATTGCTGGGCTGTTGGGCTGACAAAGCCATGGTATGAACAAAGATGAAAAATGAGGCTATGAAGAGCTTGGTAAACAATATTTTCATTTTCAAGTGATCGTTTTAAGGTGCAGACGGTACGGTCTGTTTACCTTATTTTATAGTGAGGTCAAAGGTACGTATTTTGGCTAATAACGCCAAGTGATGTTCTCATAAATATCTTTAAACGCCTTCAATTCGTGCGAAAGCAACAGGACGGTATAATGCGATTTTAGTAGAATCTGATAAAAAGACAGGCTGAAGGGGCGCGTGTATCTCCGCATTCACAAGTAGGAATGGTTAATTTTGAGTATGAAGAGTTGTCAGTACGGGAGATGTCTGATTCTCAAATCTGTTGATAAGAAGTTGATATTTCTAAGCGCCTTATTATTAGCATCTTACAGAGAATTTTAATCTGATGTTTGGTGATCGTTTGCTTTGGCCTTTAATGTCTATGACTTTGGTAGTTAAACTCAATGACTTTGGTCGTTAAACTCAATGACTTTGCCCTTCAAACCCAATGACTTTGGTTATTAAACTCAATGACTTTGCGTTTTTCCTAAAATCAGTTTAAATTCCAAGCACTTTGACTTAAAGTTGGAAAAATGAAAAAAGGATGGCCTTCAAGACCATCCTTCTGCGTGACTCCCGCGGGATTCAAACCCACAACCTTCTGATCCGTAGTCAGATGCTCTATTCAGTTGAGCTAGGGAGCCGTTAGCAATTCTCTTTTTGTGATTGCGAGTGCAAAGGTAAAAGGTTTTTATGTAACCGCCAAATCTTTTTCTGATTTTTTTAGAACTTTCGTGAAAAATAAAAGCAAAATGTCAGCTGGTGGGATGAATGCTGTCTGGCTTTACTTTTCATCGGTTTGCTCGTACAAATAAAAACGCCACCCGTAGTGGGTGGCGTCTTATTTGATTTGAGATTTAAAAATCTTACATCTTTCGTATTGATGACCTTCTATTTAATCAAATCAACACTGCGTTTGAGGAAGGCATCGAGTGATGCTCCCTTGAGCATGCCATTCTGTAGCAGGGCAAGGTCAATGAGCTGATGCACCACTTGGTTGTCCTTGGCGGCCTTGGAGATGACGGCTGTCTTCTTCTCTTTCTGCTCCTTGAGGGCTTTTTCAGTGTTCTGCAAGTCGTCTTTCTCTTCTTGCGTCACCTCTTCTGACTTCTTCTTGTCTTGACTCTGGTGCAGGGCGGCCAAGCGAGCTTCCTGACCTTTTATCTCACTGAGTATCGGTTTCAGCTCTGCCTCGGTTGCCTTGTTGCTCTTGGCAAGAACGTCCTTGATGAGTCGGTGGTCGCTGTTCAGCACCAAGGTGTACATGTCGGGCATGCTACCATAGAAGGCCATGCCAGCTTGGAACTTGCTCATATCCTTCATACGGCGCATGTACTCGCTCTGTGTGATGACCAACGGAGTTGCTGTTTCACCCAAAGGCTGCACTTCTACGTTGAACTCAACCTGAGCCATCTTTGGCATTTGCGACTTGAAAACTTGTGACAGATTGTCGCTTTCCTCGCTCGAAAGTTTGTTTTCTTTGGCATCTTCCTTCACAATCAGACGGTCAATAATGTCGCCATCCACACGTGTAAAGCGGCATTTTTCAAACTTTTGTTCATACATGGATACGGTTGCCACATCCAATTGCCCGTCGAACAGCAAGACATTATACCCCTTAGCCTTGGCAGACTCGATAAATGAGTACTGCTCATCCTTGTCGGTGGCATAAAGATAGATCAGTTGTCCGTCCTTATCTGTTTGCTCATCCTTAATCAAGGTATTGTACTCATCATAGGTGAAGAACTTCCCATCAACATCCTTGAACAATGCGAAGTCTTTCGCGCGCTCATAGAAATCTTCCTGTGTGAGCATTCCGTAGTTGATGAAAATTTTGAGGTCATTCCATTTTTCTTCATAGTCTTTGCGGTTTTCCTTGAAGATAGCCTGCAAGCGGTCGGCCACTTTCTTGGTGATGTAAGTGGATATCTTTTTCACGTTCGCATCACTTTGCAGATAACTTCGGCTCACGTTCAACGGGATGTCCGGCGAGTCGATGACGCCATGGAGCAGTGTAAGGAATTGCGGAACAATGCCTTCTACCTGATCGGTGACATATACCTGATTGCTGTAGAGTTGTATTTTGTTCGGCTGCAATTCGATGTTCGACTTTACTCGTGGGAAGTAGAGAATGCCGGTGAGGTTGAATGGGTAGTCAACGTTGAGGTGTATCCAGAACAAAGGCTCGTCCTGCATGGGGTAGAGGTTCTGGTAAAATTTCTTATAATCTTCATCTTTCAGCGTAGACGGTGTCTTTGTCCAAAGCGGTTCGGTGTCGTTGATGAGATTGTCTTCCTCGGTATCCACCTGTTTTCCATCTTCCCATTTGGTCTTTTTGCCAAAGGCGATAGGTACGGGAAGGAACTTACAGTACTTGTTCAGCAAGCTTTCGATGCGAGATTTCTCAAGAAACTCCTTGCAGTCGTCATCTATGTAGAGTACGATGTCGCTGCCTCGGTCGGCCTTCTCAATGTTCTCAATGGTAAATTCCGGACTTCCGTCGCAACTCCATTTCACGGCTTGCTCGCCATCGCGATAGCTTTTCGTGATGATTTCCACTTTCTTGCTGACCATGAACGCAGAGTAGAATCCCAGTCCGAAGTGTCCAATGATGGCATTGGCGTTCTCTTTGTACTTCTCCATGAAATCGTTCACGCCAGAGAATGCAATCTGGTTGATGTATTTGTCTATCTCTTCAGCGTTCATACCAATGCCTCGGTCGCTGATAGTCAACGTTCCTTGCTCTTTGTCGAGCTTGATACGAATGGTCAAGTCGCCCTCTTCGCCCTTAAAGTCGCCTTGTTTGACCAGCGTCTTGAGCTTTTGTGTGGCGTCTACAGCATTGCTGACGAGTTCGCGTAAGAATATTTCGTGATCTGAATACAGAAATTTTTTAATGACGGGGAATATGTTTTCTGTTGTAACCCCGATATTACCTTTTTGCATATAATGATATGTTAATAATTTTTTCCATCAACATTAATGCAAATAATGTGCCAAAGTATATTAAAAATAAAGGAGTAAGACAAATTGAAGTATTTGAGCCTTGCGCTTTGGTTGAATATCAACCCTGAGTCAAGCTCCATGGTGCATGGAATGCACCCGATAACTCCAACTTTGTCTTACTCCTCCTATTGTTGAAGTGATGGGCTCTTTAAGACAGCCGCATCCTTCCTAACCGATGGCCATGTCCTGCAAAATCTCACCCAAAGTGGGGTGGGTGTGGATGATGTCCTTCAGTCGGTCGATTGTGATGTCCATGTTCATCAGTGCCGAAATCTCTTGCACCAATTCAGCGGCATGGGCACCGTAGATGTGACAACCAATGATTTTGTTCTGTTCGTCAACAATCAGTTTCGCCATACCTTCAGGTTCTTCCATCGACAGGGCGCGGCCATTGGCACGGTAGTAGCCTTTTCGAACCGTATAATTTAGTTCTTCGGCCTTACATGCATCTTCGGTCTTGCCCACTGAAGCAGCCTCGGGAAGGGTGAACACGGCAGCAGGCATGATGTCGAAACGAATGTTGTCGCTCTTGCCAAGGATGTGGTTCACGGCTCTGAAACCTTGGAAAGTCGCAGCATGGGCAAGCATCTGACGGCCGTTTGTGTCGCCGATGGCATAAATACCGTTGATGGAAGTTTCCATGTTATCATCGACCAAAATGCCCTTTTTATCGTAGGCAATGCCCATGACGTCCAGATTTAGTGAATCCATGTTGGCCGCACGACCTGTTGCGATGAGGATGGTATCGGCCTCTACGGTCTGTTCTTTGCCTTTCCGCTCAAAGGTCACTTTGCCTTGATGAATGCTCTTCACACCAGCTTGCAGGTAGAATTCAATGCCTTTCTTCTCCATGCACTTGCGCAAACGCTTGGCAATGTCGCTGTCGAGCGTTGGCAAACATTCTTTCATGAACTCCACGACGGTCACCTTACTGCCGAAACTGGCGAATGCAGAAGCAAATTCCATCCCGATAACCCCAGCGCCTACGATGCACAGTTTCTCGGGAACGTGGTCGATATTCAACAGTTCTGTCGATGTTACAACATTCGATTCTCCTCCCTGTTGATACACCAATCCCTCGATGGGTGGCATCTTTGCGTGCGATCCAGTGGCGATGATGATGTGCTTTGCCTGGTATTCTTCACCGTTGGCAACCACCGTTTGGCTGTCCTTGAAAACGGCTTTGCCTCGCACCAACGTGATGTTGGGCTGTGATAGTAGGGTCTGCACACCCTCTCTCAGCTGCTGAATGGTCTGTTGCTTGCGTTCCATCACCAACTCAAATGCTGGTATGGTCTCTTTCGAGGCATCGTGCGCCAAACACTTTGTCGGTATGCAACCACTGTTGAGACATGTGCCACCGACCTCCAGCTCTTCAAAAATCAGAACTTGAAGGCCGTTCTTAGCGGCATAATCGGCAGCCCGGTAACCTCCGGGGCCACTGCCGATGATGATGAGATCAGTTGTTGTCATGGATGAGCTGTTGATAGGTGAGTATCGGATGTTTAGCCGCTTCCACATCATTCACACGCTTGACAGGCGTTTCGTGTGGTGCGCCCTTAACGATATCAGGGTTGGTCTTCGCTTCCTCAGCTATCTTGCGCATCACATCAATGAAACCATCAATGGTGTCTTTGCTTTCGCTTTCGGTTGGCTCTATCATCATTGCTTCGTGGAAAAGCAGTGGGAAATAGATGGTGGGAGCGTGGAAACCGTAATCTAACAGGCGTTTGGCAACGTCCATCGTGGTGACTCCCGTGCTCTTATCTTTCAATCCATCGAAAACAAACTCGTGCTTGCAGACCTTGTCAATAGGCAGTTCGTACACATCTTTCAAGCTATTCATGATGTAGTTAGCATTCAGTGTCGCGTATGGACCTACCTTCTTCACGTTTTCCCTACCTAGAGAGAGAATGTAAGTATAGGCTCTCAGGTAGGTTGCAAAATGTCCATGATAAGGATGAATGGTGATGGCTGTGCCTGTATGGCCTTTCACCTTGCAGTTGTTGGTGGGTAAAAAATCTACCAATTTCTCGCAAACGCCAACTGGACCCGAACCTGGTCCACCTCCACCATGGGGCGTAGAGAATGTTTTGTGCAGGTTAATGTGCATCACGTCGAAGCCCATGTCGCCTGGTCTACATTCGCCCAAAAGCGGATTGAGGTTGGCTCCGTCGTAATACATCAAACCACCACAGTCGTGGATGAGTTTGGTAATCTCGGGGATATGCACCTCGAATAGGCCGAGAGTGTTGGGGTTTGTCATCATCATGCCGGCGATGTCGTCACCCAAAAGGGTCTTGAGGTGCTCAACATCTACCAGTCCATCGGGTGTACTCTTCACCTCTACCACATCCAATCCGCATACGGCAGCTGAAGCTGGGTTGGTTCCATGAGCCGAGTCGGGTACGATGACCTTGGTTCTCTGATGGTCGTTACGACTCTCATGATAGGCCTTGATGATCATCAATCCCGTCAACTCACCATGTGCACCGGCACAAGGATTCAGCGTGAAGCGTGACAAACCTGTCAGCTCAGATAATGACTGTTGCAAGTTCTCATACACTTCCTCGGCACCTTTCACCGTCTCAGCCGGTTGAAGGGGATGCAGATTGGCGAAAGCAGGGTGTGCGGCAATTTCCTCGTTGATGGGTGGATTGTATTTCATCGTACACGATCCCAAAGGATAAAAACCATTATCAACGCCGAAATTGTTCCCGCTATGATTAGTGTAATGGCGCACCACGGTCATCTCATCACACTCCGGAAGCTCGGCATCGGCTGTCCTTTTCAGTTCGGCGGGTATTTCATGGTGGCCAAATTGATTCTTGGGCAGACTGTACCCACGTCGTCCTGGATGCGACAACTCAAATATCAGATTGCTATATAGTTTATGATTCATGACACAAGTTCTATTAGTTTGTCTATTTCATCCTTGGTTCTCTTCTCGGTGACAGCCAGCATGAGCATGTCGTCTCCAACCTGTACGCCTCCGAAGATGCCGTTGTCTATCAGTCGTTGTTGCAGTTGTTTGATGTCACCATCATACCGTACGCAGAATTCATTGAAGAAAGGCTGGTTGAAAGCCAATGAGAAATGGCCTGTCTTCACCAGCTTTTCGCACAGATAGTGCGCACCGTCGTACGACAATTGGGCTACTTCTTTCAGACCTTCCTTGCCCATCAGTGACAGGTAAATGGTCACCCAAAGAGCCATCAGCGACTGATTGGAACAGATGTTCGATGTGGCTTTCTCCCTTCTGATATGTTGTTCGCGGGCTTGAAGGGTCAAAACAAACACGCGTTGGCCATCCTCATCAACGGTCTTGCCGACGATTCGTCCCGGCATCTTGCGCATCATTTTCGTGGTACAGCACATGTAACCCACATAAGGACCGCCCCAACTCATCGGGATGCCCAATGATTGACCTTCGCCAACGGCGATGTCTGCTCCTAATTCAGCAGGTGTCTTCAACAAAGCGAGGTCTGCCGGATTGCTGTTCATGATGAACAATGCTTTCTGCTCATGACACAGGTCGGCCACCCCAGTGTAATCTTCTACAATGCCATAGTAGTTGGGATACTGAACCACAACGCCTGCCACGCCGCCTTCTGACAGCTTCTGTTGCAGTTGTTGTTGGTCGGTAACACCCTCTTTCTGCGGAATTAGGTCAATTTCTATGTTCTGATAGTGAGCATAAGTCTTGACAACGGCCAGGATTTTAGGATCCACCGTCTCAGAAATCAACACTCTGTAGGCTTTCTTGTTGTTGGCCTTTGCCATCAAGACAGCCTCGGCTGTGGCTGTAGCACCATCGTACATGGAGGCGTTAGACACTTCCATACCGGTGAGTTCGGCCATCATACTTTGAAACTCGAAGATGTAATGTAGGGTGCCTTGTGAAATCTCGGCTTGATAAGGTGTGTAACTGGTCAGAAATTCAGACCGTTCTACCAGATAAGGCACTGCCGAAGGATAGTATCTATCGTACACGCCGGCGCCGGCAAAGCAGGTCAGTTGCTTGTTTTTGGCCCCCAGCTCGTTGAAGAACTGACGAATCTCAAGTTCGCTTTTTGCTTCCGGCAGCTTGTATTCTCCCTTGAACCGCACTTCTTCCGGAATCTCTTGATAAAGATCATCGAGCGACTTGACGCCAATCTTCTCCAACATCTGAGCTACATCCTCTTCCGTATGTGGAAAAAACTTGTAAGTCATTGTATTTATTTGTTACAGAATTCTTCGTATTTCTTGGCATCCATCAGGTTGTCCAGCTCGCTGGTATCCGACAGTTCTACCTTAATAATCCATGCACCGAAAGCATCTTGGTTAATCAACTCTGGTGTGTCTTCCAAAGCCTCATTCACCTCTACAACCTTTCCACTCACGGGAGTACTGAGGTCGCTGGCAGCCTTTACGCTCTCAACGGCACCAAAATCGTCGCCTGCTTCTATCTCGTCGTCAACGTCTGGCAGGTCCACATAAACGATGTTGCCTAATGCCTGTTGTGCATAATCGGTAATACCGATGCTGGCGATGTTACCTTCTACTTTTACAAACTCATGTGACTCGCTATAATAGAGTCCTTCAATCACTTTTGCCATAATATGTTATATTAATTAATGTTATACTTGATAGTTGCTTCACTGTGTTCTCCGTTCATTCCCTCATCGTTGAGAAAAGCTATTTGGGAAACGGTGACTGGCTTCCATACTCTTCGGACTTGTCCTGTTGATGGAAACCACCGCTGGGAGAAACCCACAGCTAAGTTAGTCTTTCTTATAATGTTTGTCGTAGAATCTCTTCTTCACGACCACACACTTAAATGTCTTTTTGCGAATCTGGATTTCCAGTTCGGTACCTAATTTCGCATCTTCCTTGTTCACCAGAGCGAAGGCCACACTCTTGTCCACGCTGATGGCATGGTAGCCAGTGGTTATCACACCGACCTGCTGTCCGTCCCTCAGAACGGCATAACCATGACGAGGGATGGCCTTTTCTTGCAGCTCCAGACCGATTACTCTTTGCTTGACGCCTTCTTCTTTCTGCTTCACAATGGCCTCTTTGCCGATGAATTCTTCCTTGTCCAGTTTGCAGAACATGCTCAAACCAGCCATAACAGGCGAAATCTCTGCAGACAGTTCGTTGCCGTAAAGTGGCAATCCTACTTCGAAGCGCAGGGTGTCACGACAGCCAAGGCCACAGGGTACGCACCGCTTGCTCGCCATCAAGGCATCCCATGTATTAATAATGTACGCGTGAGAGCCGTAGATTTCAAATCCGTCCTCGCCCGTGTAGCCCGTACGACTGATGATGACATTCTCGCCATCAACGTCTACTGTCTTCGCTGTATAGAACTGAAGATCCGTGCAATCCAGGTGCAACACCTCTTTCATCACGGCTTCTGCCTCGGGTCCTTGCACGGCCAGCTGTGCATAATAGTCAGAGCAGTGGTCAATGGTTACATCAAAACCCTCGGCGTTTTCGCGCATCCAGGCCACATCCTTATCGATGTTGGCAGCGTTGAAGACGAGGAAAAACTCGTTTTCACCCATCTTGTAAACCAACAGGTCGTCCACCGTTCCACCGTCAGGGTAGAGCATCATGCCGTAAAATACCTGATTGATAGGCGCACCTGCCACATCGTTGGTGAAGATGTGGTTGACATATCGTTCGGCATCTGCGCCTGTTATGTAAGCCTCGCCCATGTGTGATACGTCAAAAACGCCACAATGTTGGCGTACCGCTTGATGTTCTTCGATGATGGACGAGTACAGAATGGGCATCTCAAATCCTGCAAAGGGTTGCATCTGCGCACCCAATGCCACGTGTTTGTCGTACAAACAAGTTTTTTTATTTTCCATGTTTTTGATGTTTAAGTGTAGATTTTTCGTATTTGTTTTCATTTTTTAGTAGTCTGTAGTTGGTGTCAAGTTAGGATGGTTGCAAGGCGGTTTTCATTCAGCCAATATCAAATCAACCAACTGTTGCTTCTTCAGATTTCTGATGATGTCGTCCAAACGGTCGGGCAGG
The DNA here is from genome assembly GCF_025151385.1 of Hoylesella buccalis ATCC 35310. Lineage (NCBI taxonomy): Bacteria > Pseudomonadati > Bacteroidota > Bacteroidia > Bacteroidales > Prevotellaceae > Hoylesella > Hoylesella buccalis. The sequence continues at coordinate 543,245 of NZ_CP102287.1, forward strand.
GCGTTCGCGATAGCCTGTGCGTTGTAAGGTACATGGCGCAACTTCTTAAGAATGCCATTGTCCAGGTCGCCCGTCAGGAAGTAGTCGCCCATGATGTTGGCCTCTTTGATGACATTGTTTTTCAGTTCAAGTCGCACCTCCAATTCGCCAACGCCTTCAATCCGTTTTTTGTGAACGATGGAGTAACGGGGATTGTTGCCGTATGTAAAATCGTCCGACAGGTAGTCTTGTTCAATCTCTTCGATACCCTTCACGTCATCGGCTGTCAGGGTGATTGTCGATGAGCAGAGGTGTTGACGTGCAAAACGTTTGACCTCTTCGAGGGTAAGCGTGGTGTGATCCTTGAGCAGAGCGATGTGCTGGCGAATGCTCTGCACCCCTTTGCTGATGAGTTTTTCTTGGCTGGGCGTAATGCTGGCCACCATGTTTTGTATATTGGTGTCGTAGAGCATGGTGCCATGAACGATGCTTCGCCCCGGTACATGGTAGAATGCGTTGCCTGACACCTTTTTATCGCCAATGAGAATGTCGTTTCGTCCACCCGAATGGGCATCTACCCCCATGGCCTGAAGCATGTCTACCACGCGCTTGATGTATTGGCAGAATACCATGTTCACCTGGTCGTCGTGTGTGATGCAGGAGAACAGAATGCAGCCCTCGTCAACGTAGATGCAGCCACCTCCGCTTTTTCGCCTGATGAGGTGGATGCCTTTTTCCTGGCAATACTCGGTGTTTACTTCGTTGTCGATGAGTTGGTTACGTCCAAACATCACCGTTGGCGGCACTTGCCACATGAAGAAACAATCCTCCGTACTGTCGACATGTCGTGCAATATATTCTTCCATCGCCAGGTAGAAGCTGGTGAGTCTGCTAGGTTCTGATACTTCGACGTAGACCATTTGATTGTTTAGGTTTAAAGTTATCTGCATGCAAATATAATGAATTCTTGCAGATTAATTCAAGAAAATTCAATAAAAGTTTTTTCAATTTATCCAACCAGCATGTTCAAAATTAATCATTAACCTAAAAGATTGCATTTTTTTGTGAGGAAAAGTACGGATGCTCCCTTGATATTATGTGTACTCTATTCTTAATTTGATAACCACATTTGCTGGTGTTGCGCACGAATTTTAGATTGCAGTGCACTGTGTTTTCGTGCTCTAAGCGCAAACATAAAGTGGAAATGTGATGAGGAATTTTCTTGACAAAGGTCGCTTCAATGCTTGGCGTATTTACAAACAACCTCGCCCTTGCTTTCAAATACGACAAAGATGAACGATGTTTACAAGTGAAAGATAATCAATACGTTGCAGTTATTTGTAAAAGTTTTGCTCTATCTTTCAATGTTTTTTGAAGCCAAAAGCTATGCTATAAGCGTGTAATATGTATGCCTTTGGCGGGGTATTGCATGGTAATTGTTGCGTAAAAGTATGGTTCTTGTAGAAAAAATCAAGCGTTTTTGCGTACAACATCGTTATTTCAACCAATGTCATTGCTCGTTTGTCCCTTGCTTGCCTATTGATTTTTTCCAGAATAGAAATTTTGGATGGCCATTTTAGAGGCCTTTTTTGATGAAAATAACAGACAAATTTAGTGGAAATGGTTCAGCGCAATCGTAGGGATGTGGGGTTTGTGCGTTCCTACGATTGCGCTGGCATACAAAAGGCGTTGGTTTGTCATTCACGATTCGTCAATCATCTCTCGGTATATGCGTGCGGTGAGGGGCGTGGCTCTTACGACAGCTTGCGCAAGATGGCCGTCATGGCTTATCCTAAATGTTGGCGATGGACATGATGTTGGCGAACACGCCTGCGGCTGTCACGTCGGCACCAGCTCCATAGCCTTGTATCTGCATGGGGTAGTCTTTGTAACGCTCGGTGGTGAGCAGCACGATGTTGTTACTGCCCTCGAGGTTGTAGAACGGATGCTGCCGGTCAACGGCTTGCAGAGCCACTTGCATGTGTCCATGCTCCATGGAGGCCACGAATCGCCATCTCTGGCCTTGTTCTTCCAGTCGCTTTCGGCGCACATCAAAGTCGGCATCCAAGAGGGGTAAGCGTTTCCAGAAGTCGTCCAGACTGCCTTCAAAATAGTCGGCTGGCACAAACAGATGCTTCTCCACGTCATTTTGTTCAGCCTTGTAGCCGGCTTCTCGCGTCAGGATTACCAGTTTTCGGATAACATCCTTGCCGCTCAAGTCGATGCGTGGGTCGGGTTCGCTGTAGCCTTCAGTCTGCGCGCGGCGTACGGTTGCTGAGAACGGAACGTCGGCGGAAAGTTCGTTGAAGATAAAATTGAGGGTGCCACTCAGCACGGCTTCAATCTTCAAGATTTTGTCTCCCGAGTTGCGCAGGTCGTTGATGGTGCCGATGATGGGCAGTCCGGCGCCGACGTTGGTTTCGTATCTGAACTTCACGCCCCGCATCACGGCTGTTTGTTTCAGAGCCAAGTATTCGTTGTAAGGTGAGGATGCGGCTATTTTGTTGGCTGCCACCACGCTGATGTTATGTTCGAGAAAGGTTTGATAGAGTGCGGCAATCTCTTCACTGGCGGTGCAATCGACGAACACAGAGTTGAAAATATTCATGTTGAGGATATGGTCGCGCAGGGCAGAGGGCGAGCTGAGGTCAGATTCTTTCAACGCTTCCCTGTAATTGTTCAGGTCAATGCCGTCACGGTTGTAAATGGCATGTTTTGACGAAGCGATGCCTACGACGTTGAGTTTGAGCTGCGAATGGCGTTTCAGCTCTTCGTATTGCGTTCGAATCTGTTCGATGAGCTTGCCGCCAACGGTACCTATTCCGCAGATAAACAGGTTCAGTACCTTGTATTCTGATAGGAAAAACGAGTCGTGCAGCACGTTCAGCGCCTTGCGAAGGTATGGAGCCTCGATGACTACCGATATGTTGGTTTCGCTGGATCCCTGTGCGAAGGCAATCACACTGATGCCCGATCGGCCGAGCGTCTCAAAGAGTTTGGCGGCTATTCCCGGCAGGTGTCTCATGTTTTCGCCCACGATGGCGATGGTAGCCAAGCCTTTCTGTGCTTCCATGGAGAACATGGCACCGGTCTGAATCTCCTTGGCAAACTCTTCGTTGAGCACCTTGACAGCTTCTTCGGCATCCTTTTCCTGTACGCCAATGCTGGTAGAATTTTCGGAAGAAGCCTGACTGACCAGGAACACGGAGATGCCCTTGTCGGCCAGGGCCGTGAAAATGCGTCGGTTTACACCAATCACACCCACCATGGAGAGGCCGCTCACATTGATGAGTGCCGTGCCTTTGATGCTGGATATACCCTTGATGGGCTTGCCATCGTTGGCTATTTGGGCTTTGATAATGGTGCCTTCGCCGTCTGGGTCGAAGGTGTTTTTCACCTTGATGGGGATGTTCTTGACGCACACGGGGTAGATGGTTGGTGGATAAACCACTTTGGCGCCGAAGTTACACAGCTCCATAGCCTCGATGTAGCTCAGTTCGTTGATGGTGTAAGCGGTCTTAATCACCTTCGGATCGGCCGTCATAAAGCCGTTGACATCAGTCCATATCTCCAATATCTCCGCGTTTAGCGCTGCGGCGATGATAGATGCCGTGTAGTCTGACCCACCTCGTCCGAGGTTGGTGATTTCGTTGGTATTCTTGTCTTGACTGATGAAACCCGGCACGAGAGAGATGCGGGGGAGGGTGGCAAACGTGTGTTTAACCAGTTTGTAGGTGAGCTGGCTGTCCAGTGTGTGCTTGTCATGCTTGCGTTCGGTCTTGATAAATTCGCGGGCATCGTACCATTTAGCGCCTTTGATGAACGTGGCGACGATTTTCGAACTCAATCGTTCGCCATAGCTCACGATGGCATCTTGCGTCTTCCGACTTAAATCATGAATGAGATAAACGCCGAAGTAAATGGATCGTAGTTGTTCAAAAAGAGCGTCAACGGTATAGAACAACTCTTCTCTCCGCGCATTGTCTGTGATGATGGTGTCAATGAGTTTGTGGTGCCTGTCTACCATCTCGCTGAACTGTTGTTTCCATTCGTCATCACCTTGCAAGGCCTGTTGGGCAGTTGACAGCAATTGATCGGTGATGCCTCCCAAGGCACTGACTACCACAATCACTGGTTGCTGCTTGGCAGTTTGTTCTACAATTCTCTTCAAAGAGCGGATGCTCTTGACGGAACCAACGGATGTTCCGCCGAATTTCAATACTTTCATTTTACTGTTTTTTAATGTTTTATGCCACCCGACAAAAGTGGTTTTGATGATTTGTTGATTTCGCTTCTCAGCATTACGAACAGAAACGTGGGCGTTATCCAGCCTACAACGATGGTGAACGCATTGGGTTTCATGCCTCATCATGCTGCGAAGTCGATATTTGGTGACAAAAGTACGAAAAAACTTTGAATGGCTTATCATACAACATTGATTTCCCTTCGATGGGCATGAACTTTGAAAAGAGTTGGTTTTAATCTGAAAAATACTTGGGTAGCTGGAAAAAAAATACTTATTTTGCAAAGAGATAAGGTGTTTTGTGACATCCTTTTTTGTCGAAAATCTACAAAATTTCTTCATTCATGATCAAAGAATTTCAAATCAGACTTCTTCCTCAGCATGCTCATTCCGAGCAGACTATCATTGAATATCTGGCCAAGGAAAAGGGAATGGATGCCCGAACGGTGAAGCATGTGCGGGTGTTGAAACGGTCTGTTGACGCACGGCAGCGAACGGTGTATGTGAATCTTAGTTTGAGAGTGTACATCAATGAGTTGCCACAGGATGAGGAATTCATCAGGACAGTTTATCCGGATGTGTCCCAAAAGCCTCGTGTCATCGTGGTGGGAGCTGGTCCGGCGGGACTTTTCGCCGCACTTCGTTTGATTGAAGAGGGCTTCAAACCCGTGGTCATCGAGCGGGGGAAGAATGTCAGGGAGCGCAAGAAAGACCTTGCCATGATTACCAAGACGCAGAAGGTGGATGCTGAAAGCAACTATTGTTTTGGTGAAGGTGGCGCCGGTGCGTATTCGGATGGCAAACTGTATACCCGCTCGAAGAAGCGTGGTTCGGTTGAGAAAATTCTCAATGTGTTTTGCCAACATGGTGCTTCAACCTCGATCTTGGCCGACGCACATCCGCATATCGGTACGGACAAGTTGCCGAAGGTCATCGAAAACATGCGAAATACCATCATCAACAGTGGTGGAGAGGTGCATTTTGAAACCAAGATGACGGCTTTCTTGCTGTCTGCCGAGGGGGATGAGGTGCTGGGCGTTGAAGCCGTGCGATTGTCTTCGGGGCAGGAAGTTACGTTCAAAGGGCCGGTCATCTTGGCCACCGGACACAGTGCGCGTGACGTATATCGATATTTGAGTGGTGCCAAAATAGAAATCGAACCGAAAGGATTGGCGGTTGGAGTGCGCTTGGAACATCCTTCAATGTTGATCGATCAGATACAATATCATGATAAGCGGGGTCGGGGAAAATATCTTCCGGCGGCCGAATATTCATTTGTCAGTCAGGTGGAAGGACGTGGCGTTTACTCGTTCTGCATGTGTCCGGGTGGCTTTGTCATCCCTTCTGCCACGGGTCCGAGGCAAATAGTGGTGAATGGAATGAGTCCCAGTAACCGCGGAACGAAGTGGTCGAATGCGGGCATGGTGGTGGAATTGCATCCTGAAGACGTTCGCCAGGCAGGCATGTTGATGCCCAGTGATGATGAAAAGCTGAATGATGATTTGGTGATGATGCAGTTGCAGGAACAATTGGAATACACTTGTTGGTTGCAGGGAAATAGGCAACAAACTGCTCCGGCGCAGCGAATGGCTGACTTTGTGAACAGCAAATTGTCATACGACTTATCGGCATCCAGTTATGCTCCCGGCTTAATGAGCAGTCCACTTCACTTTTGGATGCCGCCATTTATCGCCCATCGTTTGCAAGAAGGCTTCAAGAAGTTTGGACAGATGAGCCGTGGTTTCCTGACCAATGAAGCTGTCGTGATAGCCGTTGAGACGCGAACGTCGTCGCCCGTGCGTATTCTCCGCGACCGCGAAACGCTGCAACATGTTCGCGTTCGTGGCCTCTTTCCTTGTGGAGAGGGCGCTGGCTATGCAGGTGGAATCGTCTCTGCCGGTATTGATGGTGAGCGATGTGCCGAGCGATGCGCTGCGTTTCTGTCTAAATGACAAACGTGTTGATAAATTTTGTGGGGACAAAATAAGAAACGGACGTGCCGCCAGATGGACACGTCCGTTTGATATATAGATAATCAAGTGTATGATTTCTCGTTTCAGCGCATGGTTATCTGTTGATAAACTTCTTGCCATTTTGTATAACAACACCCTTATATGTCTTGTCAACACGCTGGCCAGCCAAGTTGTACATCGGTGCATTTTCGTTGAGGGTCTTGCTCTCTGCATTTAAGTTGTCAATCCCAGTCGTTGTGTCGATGCTGATAATCGTAATCTGATAATTGCCATTAAACATGCTGACAATACCTTTGACGGTTTTGTTATTAGCCCCTTCCAGCGTTGACAGATCATTATAGGCGTCTAAGTGGAAGCCGTTGTACAATTGAATCTTTTGATCTCCGACGTGGGCATAGTAGTTGGTGTGCGTCCCCGATTGTTCGCTCTGTATGGTTACTCCTTCCACTTGTACCAAGTCAGAGAGGTTCTCGCCCGCCTTGTCGGGGGTGATGACCTTTGGTTTTGCTGGTGTACCATTGGTGATGGTCAACCCGTCAGCGTTGGTTTTATCGGTATTCACACCTTCGGGCAGTCCTTTAAAGTCTTTTAGTTCCAAGGTTACTTCACCGTTCACCATCTGGTTTTCTTTGAGGGTTAGTCCGCTATTGTACAACAGCAGGGCACCTGTAGCATCGCGGATGTAAGTGCTGGTGTTGCCTTTGTTACTGGTCCATGTGTAGAGTACCTGTGCATTATTCAATTTTAATTGAGCGGTAGTACCGTCAGATAACGCCTTAAAAGCTGCAATGTTATCTACTGTTTGTACTTCAGGGGTAGGAGTAACAGCTCCACCTTCTAAGGTAACGACTACTTTATAGGCACGTACTTGTTTCGTAGTCTTAAAAGTGATAGAGGTAGCCTTACCTGTCCATGTAGCTGTTTCTTTAGTAATTACCAGGCCTTCTTGTGTAGCAAAGTTGGATGCTGCATGTCTTTTATCGCCTGAGCAGGTCATCTCGACTTTTACAATGTTTTTGTCAGTAGCAGATAGGGTTACGCTTGAATTGGAATAGAAACGGTATTCTGCTTTCTTTGTCTTGTAATGAACGGCTGCAAGTGCAGCATTTGTGCACGAAAGAGTGACACCGTCTTTGCTTACTTGGTCAGGTTTTCCATCTCCTGTTTGTGTTCCTTTGTCTACATTGGCGTCAAATGTCACTTGTGCAAAGGTGATGCTGCTTATCAAAGCGAGCAAACTCATTACTGAAATGCGTAAAATTTTGTTCATACTCAATAATTTCTAAAGTTAGTTTATAAGTTATTTAGTTGGAGCAAAGTTACAAAATATACTCGATATTGATGTTTTTCTATATATTAATTTTTTGTGACAACACGTCTTTTTAATAGTTTAAATGACTGCTGCTTTCAGTTTATTGTTGACTGATTGTTAAATATTGAACTTTTTAGGGGTAAAATTTGTTATTGTCAATCTTAAACATTATATTTGTCACAGTTTTTAGATTTCATGATTTATGAAATCGTCCCTCGAGGTTGGTAGCATCCTGCACCAACCTCTTTTTTTTTGCTTCTGTGTCGCATCAATGTGTCAAATAGGCTGTTCCAAATGTTGACTACTCGTGGGAACATGGAATTCGTTTGTTATACAGATCAATCATTGTGGTTCAAAAAAAGAGGGGGTATCACTGTTTTGATACTCCCTCCTCTATGTGTATGTATACTATAAAAGTAGTCTTTGCTTATTTCTTAGCCTCTTCCATGACGCCCTCAATGTACAGACGGGTCATCTCTGGCTCCCCATTGGTGCGTACCGTGATGGTCTTTTTGAAGTGTCCAGGGAATCTACCTTTGCCGTTGTACGTTACTTTTATCTCACCTTTCTTTCCTGGTTGAACAGGAGTTTTGGTGTAAGCTGGCACAGTGCAACCACAGCTTGCCACAGCTTGATTGACGATAAGCGGGGCGTTACCCACGTTAGTGAAGGTAAAAACGCACTTCTGCTCAGGTGTGCTTTCATTGAATTTGCCAAAGTCGTGAGTGATTTTGTCAAACTTGATTTGTGCTTTTTGTTGTGCGTTTACTATGGTAAAACAAGCAAACAGCATCATGGATAACATGATCAGTTTTTTCATTTTCTAGTCCTTTCTTTTTTATTCGGTTTGGGCAAAGGTATAAATAAATTAATGAGATTCCAATGAATATTAAGAAATATTATACTATCAATGCTCTCCGGGTGCTATTTTATATTATAATGTGGAATGAAATATGTTTCGTAGATAATTTTAACTTATGCGAATACTGGTACATGGTCACCAGTGAAACGAGAAGAACTTCCACGGCCAAAAATCAAAAAAGAACTGGTTGAAGTGGTAATGTGTGTGCAAACAGTTCAAAAATAGTTAATAATGTGAAGATAATCAAGACGAATTGCATATCTTTGCAGTGTATGATTGAAATAAAACTTGAAGAAAACGTTCTGCAAAAAGCAGCTGAAGAAGGGATGGATGTATTTCTTCAGGCGATTGTGGATACGATTTATGATGCGATAGGCGGAGAACTGACGGCCGACTCGATGCAACAACTAAACTCGGATCAAATTACGCTGTTGGCTTATCACATCCTTCATCAGGAAGTGATGGACGGTGGATTCGTACAGCTCATTCATAACGGTTATGGTCCCTTTATCTTCAGAAACCCTTTTGACAAGGCTCTGAAAAGCTGGGACATCCACGATTTGTCTAAGATGATAGGGAAATGTCATAAGCTCTATCGTAAATATGCTGCCGAATTGGAACAAGATTGTTCTGACGACGAGTTTATGGCGTTGTTTGAGAAATATCCAGCCTTTGACGATTTTGACGATGAATTCGTTGAAAATGAAGAGCGTTGGACGGAAAATATTGCACGTTATGTGGATGAACACATCGGGCAATTTGTAAAGATTGTGTAAGAATGAATAAGGAAGAACTCGCACTAAGAAAAAAGAGTCCCATACAGATTAGGAACAAAAAAGCGTCATTTGAGTATTTTTTCATTGATACTTATACCGCCGGCATCGTGCTCACGGGTACGGAAATCAAGTCCATTCGCCTGGGTAAGGCCTCTTTGGTTGATGCCTTCTGCTACATTTATCATGGCGAAATTTGGATTAAAGGGATGAACATCAGTCCGTATTTCTATGGCTCTTACTCGAACCCAGAAGCCAAGCGTGACCGCAAGCTGTTGCTGACGAAACGTGAAATCAGAAAGTTGGAAGCCGACATCAAGGTAGCTGGTCATACCATCGTTCCCACCTTGGTGTTCATCGATGCGCATGGAAGAGCCAAGGTGGACATCGCTTTGGCTAAGGGAAAGAAGGAATACGACAAACGACAAACGCTGAAGGAAAAAGAAGACAGGCGAGAAATGGATAGGGCCGTCAAAAACTTTTAGATGTAGCGACGAAAGATGCAATGTGGTGTCATTGTTGTTTACGTTGCAGATGACCGGTCAAGGTGGTGACTGACTTTCATGATGAAATATACTCACGAGTAATCTTTAGGATTAGATAGGTGAAATATCGGTTGACTGAGTATGGCTATCATCAACCTTTCTGTGCAGATTCAAAAACGAAGTGCAAAACTTGTAGGCTGACTCTACCCCGGAGACTTTTGTTGTTTTTATTCCAAACTATTTGTAAAATCAAAAAATAGTGTTTATATTTGCGATACCATACAAGAATATATAGCGATATATTCAGATGATACTCAACACTTTTCTCTAATGACTAAAACCTTAAGGCGTATGAAACACTTTATTCTAACCGTGATATTGGTATGCATAATCGCATGCAAGTGCTGGCGTATATCAATTTAACTTATGGAATTTTAAATAAAAGATAATATGAAACGCAAATTGTCCCTCCTTTTTTTTCTCTACATTTTTTTATTTTCTTCTTTTACATGTAAGAGTGAATGTGAAATGCAAAAAAACAGAGAATTATTAAAAGATTATTTTTTGTGTTGTTGTATGAATTATGGTTTTAAAACTACTGACTTAGTCCGCATTGACCGTTCTAAAACAGTTTATTTTGATGTGTTAAATTATACTTTGCCAGCATTACAAAAAGTTGATAGTTTAGCAAAAAGCTTCATTTCAACTATAGAAATTTCTTCATATGAAAATAAAGATTTTAAAAATATAATAATGCTTAGTATAGAAGAGTATAGAAGTAAGAACGTAGACCAATTTATAAAATCTATGGATGTTTATATGATTAAAGAGTAGCAAATCCGCTGTGAGAAATAAGAACGTAGACATTTCAAATGGTAATTCTATTTTCGAAAAAATTCGTACCTTTACATACGACAACGGCGCAAACGTATGACAACCTGGTAACATCTGGCAGATACCTGATTGGACAACCTGTGACAAAAACCGTTACGAATGTACGCGGTGGCACATCGTGGGTCAATAAGGAGACGATTACCTACAATACCAATCGTTTGCCCGAATCTCGAATCTCATATATTCAAGACAACAAGGTAAATGAGACGCGCTGGACCTACGACGCCTATGGCAACATGACGAGTGAACTTTCGGCACCGTATGACGTGGCTACATTCTTAGGTACGACGTTTACCTATGATGCTGAAGGCAGGAATCTTGCTTCTTCAACCAACGCCTTGGGGCAAACCACGACCTATGCCAATTATGACAAGTTTGGCCATGCAGGCACAGTTACCGACTTCAAGCACCGTACTACGTCTTATCAGTATGACGCTTGGGGGCAGCTTATCTCCACCCAACACCCGGACGGAACGAAAGAAGAAGTAAAAACGGACTGGGGCGGACAGGGATTGTATACCGTAACAAATACGGCTACGGGCAAACCGTCAACGGTTGTGCATCATGATGCTTTGGGACGTGCAATCAGAAAGGGGAGTCAACGCTTTGACGGGCAATGGCAGTTTGTTGACCAAACGTATGACGGAAGGGGACGGTTGGAAAAAGTGTCGCTTCCTTTCAGAGGAACGTCACCCAACTTCTGGGCTACCTATACCTACGACCCATACAATCGTCCGCTTACCCTGACAGAGGCCTCAGGCAAAACAACCACATGGGCTTATGACGGACTGAGCACCACCGAGACACGAAACGGCATTGCCACAACCAAAACGACAGATGAATCGGGGGCATTGATAAAAGTAGAAGATCCGGGTGGAATGATAGAATATACCTTGCGTCCGGATGGTCAGCCATCGCGCATAACGGCCCCAGGTAATGTGGTGACGTCGTTTGAATATGACCAATATGGAAGACAGACATCCATCACCGACCCCAGTGCAGGAAGACAAAGCTTCACTGAAACCTATGCTGCTGACGGCAGCAAGACATTGACGGTGACCGATGCCCGAAATGTCAGCAACACGACTGTTTACGATCAATATGGCAGGGTAGTGGAAAAACGAGCTGACACAAATACCTCATACGTTTATAATGATGACGGTACTTTAGCACAGTTATATTCAGATAATCTTAGCATGCGGGTATTTGAATATGATGAAATGGATAGGGTTGCAGCCGTTTGGGACAATCTTTCCGAAGGGAAATTCTTAGAAAAGCGGTTTACCTATCACGATGGCAACATTGCCGAAATCTCATATACCTCACAAACAGGAGCCATTGCAACAGAAAAGTATGTTTATTCCAACGGGTACAATACAGAAATCAAGCTGAATGACGACATCAGTATTTGGAAACTGACAGAAGAAAATGCCTTAGGTCAGCCCACCAAAGCCGTCACGGGAGCATTGAACCGCACTTACAGCTATACAGATTTTGGTATGCCTACCAGCCGAACGGCTGGCAACATCCAAGACTTTGCCTACGACTCCGACATTCAGACAGGTAACCTGAACAGCAGGACCGACAACACCCGCCATCTTACCGAAACGTTCGGATATGACAACCTGAACCGTCTGAGTAGCATCGGACAACAGCAGATAACCTATGCTTCCAACGGCAACATCACACAGATGCCCGGCATGGGCAGCATGCAATACAATCATGCAGACAGGCCTTATCAGGTTACCATGTTGACACCTGATGGAAACACAGTGCCATTAAGATCACAGACCGTTACGTATAATTCCATTCAACGCCCGGATGAGATTTCAGAAAACGGCATCAAAGCTTCGTTGACGTACAATGCAGACGGCGACCGGATAAAAATGATTGTAGACAGCGGAGGTTCCACTCTTCTGACACGTTATTATTTTGACGGCAAGTATGAAATTGACGGTGTCAAGGGTAATGCCGCCCAACGCTTATTCATCGGTGGCGATGCTTACAGTGCTCCGGCCGTGTATGTCAAGGAAGAAAACAGCAGTGAGTGGAAGATATATTACATCTGCCGTGACTATCTGGGCAGCATCACGCATATTGCGAATGCTGATGGCACTTTAAAACAGGAATTGAGTTATGATGCGTGGGGACGGTTGCGCAATCCTGAAACACAAGTAGCTTATGCACCGGGCACGGAGCCTGCGTTGTTCTTAGGACGTGGCTACACGGGTCATGAACATCTTCCGCAGTTCGGGCTTATCAACATGAATGCCCGCCTGTATGACCCTGTCTTGGGCCGTTTCCTCAGCCCTGACCCATACGTGCAGATGCCAGACTTTACGCAGAGCTTCAACAGGTACAGCTATTGTTTGAATAATCCGCTGGTGTATGTGGATGGGGATGGGGAGTTCTGGCATCTTATAATAGGGGCAGTCATAGGTGGAATTGTAAATTGGGCTTCACATGGATTTAAATTTAACGCAAAAGGACTTGGCTATTTTGCTGTTGGGGCAGCAGCAGGTGCATTAGGTGCTGGTGTTGGTGCAGGAATAAGCTCTGTTTTGCCAATTGCAGGTCAAATGTCGGGCGGTTTTGTTGCGGGTTTTTTTGGAACTAGTACAGCAACAACTGCCACCACAAGCTTTGTGTCTGGAGCTTTGATAGGAGGAGGTGCAGGACTAAGCAGTGGATTTGTTTCTGGTTTTGGAAATGGACTGATGCAAAATCAAACTTTTGGACAGGCACTTTTGAGTGGTGCGAGAGATGGTCTTATAGGAATGGGTGTCGGTGGAGTAGTGGGTGGAATAGCTAGTGGAATTTCCGCAAGCATTGATGGTAGGAATTTTTGGGATGGATCAAGAGTAACTAATACTGAAGTTCTTGGTAACGCTAATCTCCCTAGTGTTATACAAAATAATGATATGAATTGTGGTCCTGCTACATCTCAAGCCAATACTGGAGTTTCACAAGATGTGTATAGAGATCATTTAGTGAAAAAATATAATTATGGAATAAATGACCCAGTTAAACCGTTAGATATGAATAAAGCGATTACAGATTTAACTGGGCGGGCAGTTAAACCTTTAGGGACAGAGTTACCTTCTGACGTACTGGGTGCTAAACAATTGTCTGGTTTGTTAAATGGTGGAAATCGGTTTATGTTATCCTCTGGAACGGGGACTGCAATAAATCATGCTACAGCATTAAACAAAATTTCGGTACTTACTATACAAAAAATATCTGGTGTTACCTTCCAAAAAGTTGTGTATCAAGTTATGGATCCAGCTTCTGGAGTTTTCAGAAATATTGGTGCACGTTCAATAGATTTTATATGGAGAATACTTCCCTAAAAATTGCATTATGAAAAAAAATATAATATTATTAATTATGTTGTTGCCATCATTTATAAATGTTATACCTCAAAAAATAATTCCCAAGATCGAAATAAAGCAGTTAGAAAAACAGGCAATTTGTAAAATGCGGAAATTATTTGATATTCCAAAGGAAGAACAACTTTTTGCTACAGTTCTTTTTGAAGTCTTGGATAGTACTCAGACATATTCAGTATCTCCAACTTTTGAGAAAAATAATAAGATATGTAATTATTTAGAAAGGTTAAAAATAATTCATTATGAGATATTTGTATATGATAGTGAATTAAAAAGTGTTTTTGTTGTCAATCGGGTATTTTTAGGAAAAGGAAGATATAAAAAAAGGTATTATGTAGGAAAAGAAGATGATTTTATCATCTCAACTTTCTTACTTAAAAATAATTACGATTATGTTTTAAACCTTATAGATGCACCATCACAAGGAAATAAACTTGTGTTATTATGTTGCAAGAATACAAAAATGGATTTAGCATTTTTGAAAGATGAAACAATTAAATCAAGACCAGTATGTAATGAAGATACTTTTATTTTTGGTGAGTGATCGTATAAATCAGTCCGGGTAATGGCTGTTCAACACGGTAAATCCGAATGGATCTGCGCCTTTTCTGATTATTGATTTTTATCCCATTTTATTTGTGTGATTCAAAAATAGTGTTTATATTTGCAATACCATACAAGAATATATGGCGTTATATTCTGATTTTATTGATTGCTTATCTCTAAAGACTAAAACCTTAGGGCGTATGAAACACTTTATTCTAACCATGGTATGGGCATGCATAGCCCTACAAGCCTATGCACAACAGTCTTTGTCGTATGCCTATGATGCTGCGTGAAATCAGAAAGGGGAGTCAACGCTTTGACGGGAGCTGGTGTAGGTGCAATTACTGGTGCCGCTTCTGGTTTTAAATATGCTAGGGATAATAAAGTGAATCCGTGGACGGGTAAAAAATATATATCTAATGATGTTATACAAAAGTTTAATGAACATGCTTTTTCAAATAATAGACATGAGGATATAGGAATATCTAAGTCAGATATTACAAGTCATGTGGAAGATTTTGTAATCAAAAATAAATTCAATTTGCGAGAAGGCAGTAATACTTTTCAAGGTACAATTAATGGCATACAAAAGTCTTTAATTATCAATGTGCACAATGGACAAATTCGTTCATTAAACTTATTTCCTGGATATTCAAACCGTCCGACGGCAAATCCTATTATTAAATTTGGAGAATTAAAATGGTAGAAAATAAATCAATAATTATAAATGATGACAATTATTTAAAATATCAAAAAAATAATATAATCATAATAGAAGGTATTAGCAATGTGAATATTGACTTCAATTATTCTGAAATAAAAACACCTGTTTATATAAAAGAATGTGTAATAAAGAATATGTATTTGAATTCAACGTGGTTTCGCAAAGGATTTGTATTAGAGAATTGCATAGTTCTTAATGATATAAATCATGAGATGGGCGGACATAATTATTCGGAAATACATATACATAATAATATCTTCCTTGGTTTTTTTGATTTTTTTGATTGTCATTTTTTTGAAAGAATGACTGTTAATAATAATATTTTTATAAAAGGTACTAATTTGATAGGTAATACATGTAAAGGATATAAAAACATATTTGATAAAGGATTGGAATTATATGAAAATATAGGACGATTGAATGAGGAAAATTAACGTTGCTTATCCAAGTTATAATAACGTAAAAGATCAACCGATAGGTTTAAGCAATGCCCGAAATGCAAAATTAGCAGATGTTGTGATAAAGGAGAACCCCAAAATATTGTTTTCGCTATCTCAAAACGATAAAATCAGGCTAATGGGACAAAGAAGTTAAGCACATTTTTGTCACATTAGCCAAAAGATTATTTTTTGTGTTGTTGTATGAATTATGGTTTTAAAACAACTGACTTAGTCCGCATAGACCGTTCTACAACGATTTATTTTGATGTGTTAAATTATACTTTGCCAGCATTACAAAAAGTTGATAGTTTAGCAAAAAGCTTCATTTCAACTATAGAAATTTTTATAAAAACAACAATTTAAGATGGACACCCTGGTAGCACATTTTTAATAGGAGGCGATGAACATGGTTTCATGTATGATTCCACAGATGATCGCCCTGATATTTGTCCAATTTGTAAAAATAGGATAAAAGATGTTCCTAATCCTAATTATAAATTGAAAAGCCGTCGTAATATGGTAACGACGTATGACCATTATACGATTGTTTCTGAGCAGTTTCGGGAGTTTTGTCTCTGTAACGAATATGCCAATATTCATTTTACTGAACTGATCAAGTGTAAAGGATATTATATACTTGATGTGGGAAATGTTTGTTATTTAGATGAAGAGAGAGGTCATACACAATTTATTCGCCACCGCAATTGTTGTGGTAGTTATGACGAAGTAATAAGTCCTTCTATGTATCTCTCAATAGAAAACAACTTTCTATCAAACGATTTTATTTGTAGAAGTTACTATAGTTACGGCTCATTCTATTACAAATTATATAAAATAATCATAGGGGTTGAAACCAAACAAAAGATGATGAAAGCTAACTTAAAAGGAATATATTATGGGAATATTTTTCAATAGGAAGAAAAAGTTTGAACTACAATACGGGTCTTCTAAACCAATAGAAGATACAAGCCTTGAAGATTTTTTGCGATATCCAATTTGGTTATGGGACTATGCAAATGAAGGTGTGGGTGAACAGGACGAGACATGGATTCATCCTGTTGTTAACAGTTATGATGTAACTGATGATATGCAGGATGCTCATATCTTGTTGAGGGATACAAAAAACCGAGAATGGTACGTGGCATTATTAGATGTAAAAAAGAACCAAATAACAGATTTATTCTTAATGACAAAGAATGTCGATATTTACATTAATGAGACAATGATGAAAGGTTTGCCTAAGAAAAAGATTACCTTGAAGGCTATCCCTACTATAAATGGTGAAAGTGGTGTCATATTTGAAGTCCAGGTTCCTGCCAATATCTATGAGTCTACTAACCTGTGTTCGGTATAAGAGAGATGCTTTAAAAGTTGGTAATCTAGCTAATTTATAGTACCTTTAATACTGTAAATGCAGATTCAAAATCGAAGTGCAAAACTTTCTGGCTGACTCTACGTTAGGCTCTACCGTGTTGTTTGCAAACTTAAAAAGGTTGAATAAATTTTGTGGTGTCTGTAATTTGGTGTACTTTTGTACACTTGGTAAATTTAAGTATGCAGATGAATTTTAAGAAGAAGAAAAGATGGCATGCCTTGTCAGGGCAGCCCTTAACTGATCTTGACAAACAGGTGATGTACTGGGAAAATAAGGGTAAACTGGTTCCCACTCGCGAATTAATCAAAACTCCGGAGCAAATAGAAGGTATCAGAAAGTCAGGCGTGGTGAACACGGGTGTGCTGGACGAAGTGGCCAAACAGATTCACGAGGGGATGGATACGCAGGAAATTGATGATATCTGCATGAAATATTGCGAAGAACACCATGCCATTCCGGCTTGTCTCAACTATGAAGGCTTCCCTAAAAGTGTTTGTACCAGTATCAATGAAGTGGTGTGTCATGGCATCCCTAAGAAAGAAGATGTACTGAAAAACGGTGATATTATCAATGTGGACATGACGACCATTGTGGACGGCTATTACGCAGATGCCTCGCGCATGTTTATCATCGGTAAGACAACTCCGGAGAAAGAGCAGCTGGTACGCGTTGCGAAAGAATGCCTGGAGATTGGTGCGGAAGCAGCGAAACCATATAGCTTTGTGGGCGATATAGGCCACGCTATTCAGAAACATGCCGAAAAATACCATTATGGAGTTGTAAGAGACTTATGCGGACACGGCGTTGGAATAAAATTTCACGAAGAACCTGATGTCATGCACTTCGGTCACAAAGGCACCGGCATGTTGCTGGTACCGGGTATGGTGTTTACCATAGAACCGATGATTAACATGGGCACCTGGAAAGTTTTCATCGATGCAGAAGATCCATACGGCTGGGAAATCGTCACTGGTGACGAACTGCCCAGTGCACAGTGGGAGCATACTTTTGTGATGACCGAACACGGCGTTGAGATTTTGACACACTAAATAGCTTTGATGGTGCAGTTAAATAGCTTTGATGGTGCTGTAAAGATGCGAAGAAGCCGCTGACTGCGCCCCGCTGAAGGAAAGAATTTAATCATGAAGGAAGACATATATATATTAGGTATAGAGAGCAGTTGCGATGACACGTCAGCAGCTGTTCTGCGCAATGATGTGTTGTTGAGCAATGTAACAGCTTCGCAAGCCGTGCATGAAGCCTATGGTGGAGTGGTGCCAGAACTGGCATCACGCGCTCATCAACAAAACGTAGTGCCTGTTGTGGATCAGGCGTTGAAACGCGCGGGCATCACCAAAGAACAATTAAGTGCAATAGCCTTTACGCGCGGGCCAGGCCTGATGGGGTCGCTGCTCGTAGGGGTGAGCTTTGCCAAAGGTTTCGCTCGCTCCCTGGGCATCCCTTTGATAGACGTCAATCATCTGCAAGGTCATGTCATGGCACATTTCATCAAAGAGGACGGTGACGACCATCAACAGCCTCCGTTGCCATTTCTTTGCTTGTTGGTGTCGGGTGGTAACTCGCAAATTGTGAAGGTCAATGCCTACAACGACATGCAGGTGCTGGGACAGACCATTGACGATGCCGCTGGTGAGGCGATAGACAAATGCTCGAAGGTGATGGGACTTGGATATCCCGGGGGACCCATCATCGATAAATTGGCACGGCAGGGAAATCCGCATGCTTACAAATTTGCAGAGCCACACGTCGCTGGTATGGATTATAGTTTTTCGGGATTGAAGACGTCATTCTTGTATAACTTACGCAAATGGGTGGCTGAAGAACCTGATTTCATAGAGAACCATAAAAATGACATCGCAGCAAGTCTTGAGTTTACCATTGTGGATATCCTCATGAACAAACTGAGAATGGCTGTGAAAGAAACAGGCATCAACCATGTTGCCGTTGCCGGTGGAGTGTCGGCCAACAACGGATTGCGCAATGCTTTTCGTGAACATGCTGAGAAATATGGATGGACCATCTATATTCCTAAATTCAGTTATACCACAGACAACGCAGCTATGATTGGCATCACAGGTTATTATAAATATCTAGACAAAGATTTTTGTAGCATCGATAAACCAGCATTCAGTAAAGTAACGTTTAAATAAGTAGGCTGACACATCATGCGAAGATCAGACTAATAGGATAAAACAGAAGGCAACAGTTATAGAAATGGACTTTGGAAGTAAAGTTATCAGTCGTGAGATACAACAGATGTTGTACGATACAAAGAAAACGCTTGGGACGGCAGAAAGCTGTACGGGCGGTCGCATTGCGGAAGTCATCATCGCCGTTCCGGGTGCTTCCAATTACTTTAAAGGCGGTATCATCGCTTATAGCAATGATGTGAAAGAGAAGTTGCTGGGTGTTGATCATGAGGTGATTGAAGCGCAAACAGCCGTCTGTGAAGAGGTGGCAAGGCAAATGGCCGTAGGGCTTTGTGAAACATTGGATTGCGACTATGTGATTTCTATCACTGGTGTCGCCGGACCAGGCGGAGGAACACCGGAGGTACCCGTTGGAACCATTTGGATAGGATATGGAGCGAAAGACGACATCAGGACCTTTCAGCTGACGGAAGACCATGGTAGAGATCTTAATCTGAACTTTGCAACTAACAAAGCACTGCGTCTTTTCTTAGAATATCTACAGGAAAACGCACCCGAACGCCAACCTGCCAATCAAGTGGAAAAGTAATGCAAAATAGTATTGCTACACGGTAAAACATCAAAAAAACTTAATAAAAAGGATTCTTTCAAGATTTCTTTTGGGTTTTCGATAAATATTTGTAATTTTGCACCCTGTTTGGAATAAGTATCAAAACGATAACAATAATTTAAGATAGCAATGTCTAAGATTTGTCAAATCACAGGAAAGAAGGCACAGATTGGTAACAATGTGTCTCACTCAAAGCATCGTACAAAGCGCAGCTTTGACGTAAACCTATTCAGCAAAAAGTTCTATTATGTAGAAGAAGGTTGCTGGATTAGCCTTAAGATCAGTGCGGCTGGTCTTCGTCTCATTAATAAAGTCGGTCTTGACGCAGCGTTGAAGAAAGCCGTTTCTAATGGCTATTGCGATTGGAAAGACATTAAAGTAGTAGGAGAATAGTCATTATGCCAAAGAAAGCAAAAGGTAATAGAGTACAGGTAATCTTGGAATGCACCGAGATGAAGGATAGTGGACAGCCAGGAACAAGTCGTTATATAACGACGAAGAATCGTAAGAATTCTCCTGAGCGTCTTGAGTTAAAGAAGTACAATCCTATTTTGAAGAAGATGACTCTTCATAAGGAAATTAAGTAATAAGGAGATTATAGAATGGCAAAGAAAGCGGTCGCTACCCTCCATGAAGGTAAGATGGATGGTCGAGCATATACAAAGGTAATCAAAATGGTGAAGAGCCCAAAGACGGGTGCTTACGTTTTTGATGAACAAATGGTTCCAAACGAAGCAGTGAAAGACTTCTTCAAGAACTAATATTTATCGAAATTTGGATAAGATGAATGCAGGTCATTTATCTTTTCACTTGATAAAAGCCACAGGCTCTATGGATAGATTTCCATAAGGTCTGTGGTTTTTTGTTTGAGTGGTTATTCGATAAAGATGTTACATAGTGAAGAAAACAGAAACAGGAGGAAGCGTATAGGCTTCCTCCTGCATTATAGATTATCATTGTAAAATAGAAGGTTAGTCCAACTTTTCTGCAATAAATTGGCGCAGGTCATCACCTCTGAGTCCCTGAACGAGAATGGTACCTTGCTCGTCAACCACAACCGTATGTGGTATGGAGTTGACATTAAATAGTTGGGCGGCAGCATTATCCCATCCTTGAAGGTCCGAAAGGTGTATCCACTTCATGTCCAGTTTGTCTACAGCTTGTTTCCACGAAGCCTCGTCCTTATCGAGAGAGATGCCAATGATGCCCAATCCTTTAGCATGATAGTCGTTGTAGAGTGCCACCACACTTGGTGCTTCTTGGACGCAGGGGCCACACCAACTGGCCCAAAAGTCAAGAATGGTAATCTTATTTTTGGCCACTTCGACTTTGACGGAAGTTTCGTTTCCATTGATGTCGTTCATCTTGATGTCAGGAATCGTATTGTCTTGAACAGCTACTTGCTGCGCTTCCGGCAGTTTGTCCTTCTTTTTTGATTGGCACCCTGTGAGTACAAAGGTACTCATCAAGGTGATTGCAATAAGCGTGGATGGCTTCATCATAGTTGCTTGGGATTAAATTAAATATTGTGATGAGATACTCTCATTGTTGATTACACGGCGGATGGTCTCTGCAAACATGTCTGCAACAGATAGTTGTTTGATCTTGGAACATCTTTGAGTGTATGGAATGGAGTCCGTAAAGACAATCTCTTCAATGGATGAAGCTTGCACTCTTTCTGTAGCCGGACCGCTCATGACAGCGTGTGATGCCAGTGCTCTCACGCTGATGGCGCCGGCATTCTTCATGACATCGGCTGCCACAGTGATGGTGCCTGCGGTGTCTATCATGTCATCAATCAAGACAACATTCTTACCTTTCACATCGCCAATGATTTGCATGCTTTCCACTTCATTGGCGCGAGCGCGGGTTTTATTGCACAAAACGAGCGGGCATCCCAAATATTTTGCATACGTATTGGCACGTTTGGAACCACCAACGTCTGGAGAAGCAATAACCAGCTGATCTAACTTCAGACTCTGCAGATAGGGGAGCATAACGCCAGATGCATACAGATGATCCACAGGAACGTTGAAAAATCCTTGAATTTGATCGGCGTGGAGATCCATTGTAATGAGGCGATCAATGCCGGCGCAACTTAACAAGTCGGCAACAAGTTTGGCGCCAATGCTCACTCTTGGTTTGTCTTTGCGATCTTGTCTTGCCCATCCGAAATAAGGAATCACAGCAATGATGTGTCTTGCCGACGCACGTTTTGCAGCGTCAATCATCAGCAAAAGCTCCATCAGGTTATCAGAGTTGGGGAATGTACTTTGAACGAGAAAAACATTCTGTCCACGAATGGATTGTTCGTAGGATACTGCAAATTCACCATCAGAAAATTTCGTCATGACCAACTTTCCCAATGGGCAATTCAAACTTGCGCAAATCTTCTCTGCAAGGTATCTCGATTTTGTACCTGAGAAGATTAAAAAAGAGTCTTTGTCACTCATTACTAATTAGCATTTATGATTTATAGTGTTATAGAATATTCTTCAGTTGTAAGGATTATTATTCCTATCCGACAACCTTTCGTAGCTTTTCAAAGTGTGCCATCAAATCTTTGAAATCCGTCTCATTGTGGATGTCAAACCTACTCCACAAGTCGCCTCTTATCACCACTCCGCCAAAGCCATAATCCTTGGCAAGTTTCACATTATCTATATTCATGCCTCCCGCGGCAAATACGTGTCGGTCTATGAGACCCCTTTTGGCAGCCTCTTCAATTTGCTGCATGTTGAAGTTGGCTTTATGATTTTCTTCCTCAATGCTGTCGAAGATGTATGTCAAAAAGGTATCATCGGCTTTTTTCTTCGTTTCCTTCAGCAAACTCAAATCTGAGCAATTGCGAGTAATCCGTCCCCGATAGCCTGCGGGCGGCTGATCGGTTAATTGGTCCAGATGAATTCCTGATAAGTTGTATTCGTTCTTCAGATAATAGTGCTCGTGAACCGTAATTCTCTTGTGGTACTTTTCGGGTAGCAGTGACAGTAAACGCTCTGAATAAAGGGGTGACGAACCAGGCTTGTGTAAATGCAAGTTGTCCATTCCTTCATCAAAAAGGGCAGTAAGTATTTTGTCTTCTTCCACAAAAAATGTGGATTTAGTCATGATTACGAGCTTCATCACTATTTTGATTTGATGTTGCAAATGTATGAAAATAATATCAAATTAGCAATTTTATAAGAAATAAAAAGTTACCTTTGCCCAGAAATACATATCTAGGAGACATGAAAGTTGACGCGAGAACATTTGAGAACATAAGGAACTCCATCTATATACTTGAAGAAACAAAACTGAGACGAAATCTTCAATTGATTAGCAGCGTAGCCGATAGAGCCGGTGTGGAGATTATATTGGCGTTTAAGGCCTATGCGCTGTGGAAAACTTTTCCGGTCTTTCGCGAGTATATTCACAGTACAACAGCCAGCTCACTGAATGAAGCCTTGTTGGGTTTTCACACATTTGGCGCTCCTACTCATACTTATTCTCCTGCCTATGTGGAAGACGAGATTGAAGAGATAGCCCGTATGTCAAGCCATCTCACGTTTAATTCCCTATCACAATTGGAACGTTTCGGGCAAACTGTCAAAAGCGTGAATCCATCCATTAACGTGGGACTGCGTATCAATCCAGAATATTCTGAGGTGGGTACAGACTTGTATAATCCATGTGCGCCGGGAACAAGATTTGGCGTAACGGCTAATAAACTACCTTGCGAGTTGCCTTCTGTGGTCACTGGATTTCATTGTCATTGTCATTGTGAAAGCGGTGCTGATGTGTTTCAGCGAACGCTTGCTCATATTGAAGAGAGGTTTTCTCCATGGTTTTCGCAAATCAAGTGGATTCACTACTGTCCACGAAAATCTTTTAATAATCTCTTGAAACGCCTATAAATACAAGCTTGTAGGAGATAAAATAGACTCCCTACTTTTGAAAAGAGTATCTTTGCCACAAATTACAATTTGAAAGCAGATACTTATGAACAAAGGTCGATACGTATTTTCACAGCTGTGCGACTTTCTGCCGACAGACCATTTCAAATGGTTGATAAAAAAGTATGAAGGTAATAAATATGTGAAGAGTTTCACTTGTTGGAATCATCTGATGGTTCTTCTATTTGGTCAGTTGTCTAATCGTGAGGGATTACGAGACCTTATTGTAACCATCACTCCGTTCAAGTCAGCGTTCCACCATCTTGGTTTTGGAAAGAATGTCAGTAGAAGCAATTTGAGCAAGGCCAATGAAATACGCGAAGTCAAGATATTCCAAGAGTTTGCAGACAAGATGGTTTCCATAGCAAGAGAGAAACGAGGAGTCGTCAAGGACTTCTTCATATCGAACAATGTCTATGCGTTTGACTCCTCAACAATATCATTGTGCCTTTCTGTATACTGGTGGACTAAACTGCATCATGGGAAAGGAGGAGTGAAATTGCATGAACTGTATGACGTGAAGACAGACATTCCGACATTTTCTGTCATTACAGACGCTTCAGTTCACGATTCTCAAGTGATGGAGCTAATTCCCTATGAGAAAGAGAGTTTCTATATATTTGACAGAGCGTATATGGCAACTAGGAAACTTTATATAATAGAAGGAGCAGAAGCTTACTTTGTCGTGAGAGAGAAGCATAAAATGCCGTTTGAGGTCATAGAGGATAAAGAATACAACAACCCTTCATCTGGAATTATGGCTGACCAAATTATACGTTTCAAGGGATACAAGACTAAGAAGCAATATCCAAATAAACTTCGACGAGTGGTATTCTATGACTATGATGGTAATAGGACATTTGTATTTTACACGAACAATTTTGAAATTACAGCGGAACAGGTTGCTATGCTTTACAAATACAGATGGAGAGTAGAACTGTTCTTCAAATGGCTGAAGCAACATCTGCGCATCAAAGAGTTTTATGGAACCTCGGAGAATGCTGTAAAAATACAAATCTATGCAGCTATCATTGCATATTGTCTTGTCGTTATCGTACAAGAATGTATGGGGCTAAAGCTTCAAACCTATGATGTTCTAAGAATTTTAAGCACGGCATTGTTGACAAAAATGCCATTGTGTGACTTGCTCATTGAACAGAAAGAGGAAGAATTTACTGAAGGAAAAAACCTGCAGCTCTGCCTCAATTTTGATGGGTAACTATCAATTTGTTACTTTTTGAAATGTTAAAGGGTTTTCGTGGACAGTAGTGAAGTGGATTAATTTCGGCGGTGGACACTTGATGACGCGCAAGGATTATGATATCGATTTGTTGGTACAAACCCTTCTTGATTTTAAGAAAAGATACCCACATCTGAAAGTAATTCTAGAACCAGGCAGCGCCTTTGCGTGGCAAACGGGACCGCTGGTGTCGCAGGTTGTCGATGTAGTAGAAGATCACGGCATCCGAACGGCTATCCTCAACGTGAGCTTTACGTGTCACATGCCCGACTGCTTGGAAATGCCATACATGCCAACGGTGCGGTTTGCCGATATCGTTGAGGAGGAAAAACATCTGCCAACCAAAGAACATATATATAGATTAGGTGGAAACTCGTGCCTCAGTGGCGACTACATGGGCTCGTGGCGCTTTGACCATGAACTACAGGTTGGTGAAAACATTATTTTTGAAGATATGATGCATTACACTACGGTTAAGACCAATATGTTCAATGGAGTGGGGCATCCAGCAATAGGTTTCTTGCGTCAGGATGGCGAATTAGAAGTGCTACGCAAATATACTTTTGACGATTACGCAGATAGGATGGATTAAATAAATAGCAATCCATTCAGAAAAAAAAGATGATTTTATTTGTACAGTCAGAAAAAAGCATTACCTTTGCACAGCATTTGGAGAAATGTCCCTTGCTAAAAGGGTGATGCGGCAATAGCTCAGTTGGTAGAGCACAACCTTGCCAAGGTTGGGGTCGCGAGTTCGAGTCTCGTTTGCCGCTCTCGTTCTGAATAAAACCAATAGGGTAACTTTACCCAACTTGCCCAGGTGGCGGAATTGGTAGACGCGCACGTTTCAGGTGCGTGTGTTTAACAACGTGCAGGTTCGATCCCTGTTCTGGGCACTTTTATTCAGGATGGTAACAAATGTTGGAGAGGTGGCGGAATTGGTAGACGCGCTACTTTGAGGGGGTAGTGAAAATTGCTTCGTGGGAGTTCGAGTCTCCTCCTCTTCACGTTTTGTTGTTATTATATTGATGCGGCAATAGCTCAGTTGGTAGAGCACAACCTTGCCAAGGTTGGGGTCGCGAGTTCAAGTCTCGTTTGCCGCTCTTTTTTTCAGAGAAACATACTCATTCATGAATTTATATTTAAGATACTTTGATCGTGAGACATTAGTTTATAATGTTGAAGAAGCTTTAGAGTTTTTGCGTTCTATACCCGAGATAGTGGTAGACATGGATTTGGAATCAGACATCCGCGATTATGTTGCAAGCGACGTCTTCTATCCAAAACGTTATAAGGTACGCCCCCGAGTATATTTCATCATTATCAAGACCACGGCAGAAACGATGCTCGATTTTAAGCAAAAAAAAGCGTTACACCCATCCAATCATCCAGCGAGTCCTATTGATAAGCGGGATATTGCTGCCACAGCTATGACGCGTTTGACCGAAATTCATGAAGGCTGGTATGAGGGTTCTCTAGATTTCAAGAGAGTGGTTTTGATTCCTTCCACAGGTAAGCATGAGTACAAGGATACGCAATTCATCGCTCAATGCAAGGCCAATTCCGGACAAGATTGTTACAATCGTATTGTCGACTATCTCAAAGATCGTGTGGACAGTCGCTCCCAATTTCCTTCTGCAAAAGGCAAAAATTTCCGTTTCAAGTATTTAGGCATGTGGAAATAGCATATTCTTCATCAAATAGTACATTGTCATGAATAAAGTAATGCTCATCGGTAATGTTGGTAAAGACCCAGAAGTAAGATATTTTGAGGCCGATCAAGCGGTTGCGCAGTTAACGCTGGCAACAACTGAGCGTGGCTATACGTTGCAAAATGGAACTCGGGTTCCAGATCACACTGATTGGCATAACATCGTTTTCTATCGAGGTTTGGCCAAGGTTGTCGAGAAATATGTACATAAGGGTGACAAACTGTACGTTGAAGGGCGTCTGAGATATAGGACATACGATGACCAACGTGGTATCAAACGATATGTCACAGAGGTACTGGCTGATAACATGGAACTCCTTTCCCCTAAGCGTGGCGCCTCGTCAGAAGCGGAAGATAAAACAGAGAAGAGTGGTTCTTCTGAGACGACCACTCCGACAAATGATACAACTAAACTACCCTTTTGAAATTGGATATCTCCTCTATTAGCTCTTCTTTATCAGATGTCACCTTCCAGTATCCAACAGTAGGCGTCATCTTTGCAGCCGTTCTGGCGGCTCTTTTGTTGCTGGCCTCCGGCTTCGCAAGCGGTTCTGAAATAGCTTTTTTCAGTCTTTCTCCTACCGATCTCGCTGCATTAGACGGTGAAAGAAGCGTCCGTGACCGCAAGATTCAAATGCTACGTGATGACAGTCAACGTACGCTGGCTACCATTCTGATTACCAACAACTTTGTCAACGTCACCATCATCATGCTGTGCAACTATGTGTTTGGTTCGCTATTTCATTTTGGACCAAAGGCTTATTGGTTGCAATTTCTCACCATTACAGTGTTGTTGACGTTCTTGTTATTGCTGTTTGGTGAAATCATGCCCAAGGTTTATAGTCGTCAAAACCCCTTGAAGTTTTGCAGAAACAGTGTCAATGGCATCTTGTTCTTCCGAAAAATGTTTTGGCCTATCGAGAATATCTTGCTGCGAAGCGGGGTGATAGCCGAACGGGTCATACAAAAACAAAACCATGTTCTCAGCGTTGATGATTTGGAACAGGCATTGGAATTGACAGACAAGGAAGACATTAAAGACGAACAGAGCATGCTGCAAGGCATTATTCGTTTTGGGGATGAGACGGCAAAAGAGGTGATGACGCCACGAAAAGACATAGTTGACATAGACATTCATTCTAATTTTAATGAAGTCATGCAGTGCATCATCGAAAACAACTATAGCCGCATTCCGGTGTATCAGGACAATGATGACAATATTCGCGGCGTTTTGTACATCAAAGATTTGCTCCCTCATCTCAATAAGCCTGCCGCTTTTCGTTGGCAGAGTCTTATCAGACCAGCCTACTTCGTACCAGGCACGAAGAAGATTGATGACTTGATGACTGAGTTTCAGGAGAATAAGGTGCACATTGCCATCGTTGTTGACGAGTTTGGAGGAACATGTGGATTGATTACCTTGGAAGACATTCTGGAAGAAATTGTCGGAGAAATCAATGATGAATATGATGAGGAAGAACGTACATTTTCTAAATTAAACGAAAATACGTACCTGTTTGAAGGCAAGACCCCATTGTCCGATTTCTTCAAAATCTTAGACATCCATGATGATGAGTTCAGTGATGTGCAGGGTGATGCCGACTCTTTAGCCGGATTGCTGTTAGAGATGAAGGGCGATTTTCTTCATCTTCACGAGAAGATCAGCTATAAGAACTATACTTTTGAAATTGTGGGAATAGAGGAGAGGCGTATCAGTCAGGTGAAATTGGTGGTCCATCCCATTGCTACGGATGAGAACGAAGTAAACGAATAGCAATGCCCGTCCTCAGTATTAGCCAGTTGACAAAGGATGTGAAACTTGGACTGTGGAAGATTGATGAGTCCATAGATGAGTTTCTGTCTGCCTATCCACACCTTGAACAAGTTGTTTCCGGTTATCATCATTTTGAGCGCAAGCGCCAAAAAATGGCGGTCTACGCATTGTTATATGCCATGAATGGCAACCAGCATGTCGTCATCAATCATGATTCGCATGGCAAACCTTTACTGAAAGATTTTTTTATTAGTATCAGTGATACAGCGGGATATGTAGCCATCATCTTGAGCAAAACGAAAGAGGTGGCCGTTGATATCGAATATTACAGCAACCGGGTGGACCGCATAGCCAAGCGGTTTCTTCGTGAAGATGAAGTGGCTGGCACTACAGAGAGCCGGCTCATCCATTGGAGCGCCAAGGAAACGGTGTTCAAATACTTCTCTGCACACCGGTTACAATATGCGGACATGCGACTGCATCCATTCCAAGTGGCCAGCGAAGGGTGTGTCAACGTCGACAATTTGAAGGCCAACCAGACAGTTCCCGTTT
Source organism: Hoylesella buccalis ATCC 35310 (assembly GCF_025151385.1). NCBI lineage: Bacteria > Pseudomonadati > Bacteroidota > Bacteroidia > Bacteroidales > Prevotellaceae > Hoylesella > Hoylesella buccalis. The sequence goes on from NZ_CP102287.1 coordinate 572,233, forward strand.
ATTATCGTCTCAACGATAGGTATGTTTTAACCTACACCTACTAACCTGAGTTAGGATAAGAATGTTCCGTTCTCGATATCTTTCCTAAGGACATAAATATATTTGAGATAGAGGTTATCAATAAATTTCCATCAAGCTCTGATATATGATTCCAATATTATGCTTTCAGAATAGATAGAACAACAGGTAGTCAATTAGGAAATTGGATGCAGCAAAGTGTAAACGGGAGTGCAGGAATAATAGGTAATAATAATAGACGATAAAGCAAAATGTTTTTAAAAATCACACTATTAGAATCTTTTAAAATTAGGAATAACATTGTTTTAAAGAATGTTATTCCTGAACTTGGTAAAAAAAATTTGCTAAATCTCCATTTGTAAACACATGTTACGGTCTTGCTAATCCTTCGTTATACATATATGAGCTGTGTCGGTTAGTTGATTGTCAGTATATAGAATTTCACTACTGTCCACGAAAATCTTTTAATAATCTCTTGAAACGCCTATAAATACAAGCTTGTAGGAGATAAAATAGACTCCCTACTTTTGAAAAGAGTATCTTTGCCACAAATTACAATTTGAAAGCAGATACTTATGAACAAAGGTCGATACGTATTTTCACAGCTGTGCGACTTTCTGCCGACAGACCATTTCAAATGGTTGATAAAAAAGTATGAAGGTAATAAATATGTGAAGAGTTTCACTTGTTGGAATCATCTGATGGTTCTTCTATTTGGTCAGTTGTCTAATCGTGAGGGATTACGAGACCTTATTGTAACCATCACTCCGTTCAAGTCAGCGTTCCACCATCTTGGTTTTGGAAAGAATGTCAGTAGAAGCAATTTGAGCAAGGCCAATGAAATACGCGAAGTCAAGATATTCCAAGAGTTTGCAGACAAGATGGTTTCCATAGCAAGAGAGAAACGAGGAGTCGTCAAGGACTTCTTCATATCGAACAATGTCTATGCGTTTGACTCCTCAACAATATCATTGTGCCTTTCTGTATACTGGTGGACTAAACTGCATCATGGGAAAGGAGGAGTGAAATTGCATGAACTGTATGACGTGAAGACAGACATTCCGACATTTTCTGTCATTACAGACGCTTCAGTTCACGATTCTCAAGTGATGGAGCTAATTCCCTATGAGAAAGAGAGTTTCTATATATTTGACAGAGCGTATATGGCAACTAGGAAACTTTATATAATAGAAGGAGCAGAAGCTTACTTTGTCGTGAGAGAGAAGCATAAAATGCCGTTTGAGGTCATAGAGGATAAAGAATACAACAACCCTTCATCTGGAATTATGGCTGACCAAATTATACGTTTCAAGGGATACAAGACTAAGAAGCAATATCCAAATAAACTTCGACGAGTGGTATTCTATGACTATGATGGTAATAGGACATTTGTATTTTACACGAACAATTTTGAAATTACAGCGGAACAGGTTGCTATGCTTTACAAATACAGATGGAGAGTAGAACTGTTCTTCAAATGGCTGAAGCAACATCTGCGCATCAAAGAGTTTTATGGAACCTCGGAGAATGCTGTAAAAATACAAATCTATGCAGCTATCATTGCATATTGTCTTGTCGTTATCGTACAAGAATGTATGGGGCTAAAGCTTCAAACCTATGATGTTCTAAGAATTTTAAGCACGGCATTGTTGACAAAAATGCCATTGTGTGACTTGCTCATTGAACAGAAAGAGGAAGAATTTACTGAAGGAAAAAACCTGCAGCTCTGCCTCAATTTTGATGGGTAACTATCAATTTGTTACTTTTTGAAATGTTAAAGGGTTTTCGTGGACAGTAGTGATAGAATTTATTACCATATATATTAGTAAAAGGGATTCTTATATTCAAATTTATCTGAATATATTCGAATTATCTCCTAGACTAAATGATATTTACCAATTAGAGAATATTGATGGTTTAAATTTTCATTTGTTACCAAATAATAAAAAGAGAGCAAGACTTGACATGGATTTGTTACATACAATTCCTTTATTTAGTAAAAGATTTATGTTTGATTATTATAAATTGCATACAGCTTGGTCAAAAAAAGGAATGGAAAGACAAATAGAAAAACTAAAAAGAAGATTAGAAAAGGATATTTCTAATATAGAGAACTTCATTAATAAATGGCTTTCTATTTATACTCCTAATATTACACAATGGAATGGGGAAGTTATTAAAGAAAGGTAGGTCAGAATAACAGCCTGATAATCAATTTTGTTCAAAATAATTAGGTATAAAGGCAGGGAAAGATTCTCTGCCTTTTGTTATATTTGTAGTCCAAAAGAAAGAAAAATGAATATATGAGAACGCGTCGGCACTTTATGCTCCAGATTGGGAAGTTGAGTTTCAATGTCTGCATTGCAATTTAACGGAAGTAATCAAAGGTGCGAAGAATGGTATGGGTATAACAAAAACGAGAGCAATAAACAGGAAAGAACGACGTTAAATAGTTGATAACCATAAACAATCGTACGTTATGACAGAATTAAAGGTAATGAAAATAACGAAACTTCTTTCTGTAAGTACAAGAGACAAGCCGAATGAAGGGTACGAGAAGATGTAGTTCTACTACCATCTTGATCACTTGGGCAGCAGTAGCTACATCACCAACCTTGACGGCGAGGTATCGTAGCACATCGAATATGTGCCGTTCGGTGAAGTGTTCATAGAGGAGCGCAACAAAACAAGGACAAAAATATCTTGGAGAATGATTGTTTTTAATAAAAAAATGATGCTCTTTCTGAAAAGACAGCTTATTTCAAATAGGCTGTCCAAAGGGCTTGCAGATCTTTTAAAAGAAGGAATCACTGTTAATGGACAATGTATTTTCTTTAAACGTTTTTATGTCAATAATCCACATATAACATTAGATTTGTTTGATGATATGACGGCGTATGAATGTTTTCTCAATAATGTTCACATTGAGGATTTTTGTCGTAAGGATATTGTATCAAATGCTTTTATTTTTGCAGATAGATTGGAGAATATACTTAAAGAAATGAAATGTGGATATGAGATTATATTAACCATACAAAGAGAGTCATGTGTACTTACATTCCATTCGTTGCATGAATCTGAAGCAGATTGGATGGATCTCTGTAAAATCGATGATTATAAATGTGGAATAGCTCTTTTTAGGTCTCAAGTGTAATGCTCAAAACTGAGGTCGCCAAAATAAAAGATTAGTAATGAGATTTTGTGCTATATTGATACTTTCTGTGATTTCAATTCTAAATAGTTTAGAATTGAAATCACAAACTGTTGTAAAAATTTTAAGCAATGGTTGTAAGGTAGAGAGAAGTTTATTTCTAAACGAAAAAAAAATCGGGGTGTATAATAAACGAGGTAGATTGGTTAAATTGTCCGCAGATGATATCAAATATCAAAAGATATTTTTAGATCAATCTTATAGCCTGATTGATTATGGAATAATTCTAAAATATCCCGAGGTCATATATAAAGATGCGTGTATTATTGCTGATATTTTGTCAAGTTATGACCCAAGCGAAATCTTATCGTTTACAAAGCCTATAGGGGAGCGAAAAAAGATTTCTATACAAGATATCAATAAGTATTACACGTATCTTGATGCCAGTGTTGACTATGTAGTTAGTATTAACATTATAGTCAAGGATAGTCTTATTACCCAATATAGTTATACCTACAAGCCCAATATGTCTGACGTCATTATTTCATATACATGTGTATTTACTTATGATAAAAATAACCGAATAGTAAAATTAGAAAAAATATATAGACGACACTATGAAACAAAAGAAATTATATATGAAAACAAATAACACATGATTTTTGGTAATGTTCCAAATTGGGACTTGTCAGAATAACTACTTAATAATCAATTTGGTTCTAAATAATTAGGTATAAAGGCAGGGAAAGATTCTCTGCCTTTTGCTATATTTGTAGTCCAAAACAAAGAAAAATGAATATACAAGAACACATCGGCACTTTGCACTCCAGATTGGGAGTGAAAAACTCAAGTTTTCAACACCAAACAAGAGTTTTATAAAAGGATTGACTAATTTTGCACTTGCTGGTTGACTCTACGGCTGGTGGTTCAAAATCAGATATAAAAGGCGATTAATAAATTTGTATCAACAATGGAATAAGAAGCATCCCGGATAGTTTGAATCTACAGTTGAGTAATTAACTTTCTGCAATGTATTGGCAATCTATTGTTGCAAATACATTGCTAATGATAACAATTTAAAATATGAATGATAGTATAATCGTATATGCTATTTCTTTAATATGCATAATATTACTACTAATAGAATGGATTTTTATTAGTCACAAAAAATATTCAATAAATGCAATTGTGTTTATTGTTTATTCATTTCCTTTGTACTACTTAATGACCTATAAAGGTGCAGGTGGAGCTGCTTTTACGTGGTGGTTCTATTTGGTGTTATTTACATCTATCCATGTAATAATCTTATTGATTATAGTTTTGCATTTTTTTAGAACTACTTCGAATAGAAGAAGTAGTGCAAATAAAAAGAAACGATGTTGTGACAAGTAAAGCAAAAGGAAACTCTGTCAAGGATGAGAACATGATGATTGTCTACGGAAGAAAAGTGTATGTCATATTCGAATATGTGACAAAGGTTTTCAATCCTTAAATGAAAGTGTAAAATAAACTGTATCAAGCTATGACAAGGTAGTTTACAACAGTTTATTGTACGCTCAGCATGAGCATTATCTAACGGGTGCAACTCCCGAGTATGGCCTAATAGCGCGAATTACATAACTAAAGGCAAGGGTGTTCATCGTGAGGTGAAATCTGAAGGAAGCTGGCGACAAACATCTGACTTAACGTACAGAAACTTTTTATAAGGCATTTGGCCATGGATGAGATTGTCAAACAAATCAAAGTCTTATAGCTATTCGGAATGGTTGGCGGAGTTCCCTTGAGCTTAACGAAAAATAAAGTAGATATAAGGTGGAAAGATATTGTTCATATCCGAGGAGGACTCACGGACGCATCAAATAGTTTTTTTACGAAAGAAACGGAGTAACGCTTGCTGTGAAAAGTCAGCAGATGCCATAGTAGTGGAGTACTCGATAACGCTCCACGAAAGGCAGACCTGTCAATTAAACGGTAGTAACTGAAACGTATATCGAAGGCATGGCTGAAAACAACATGCCGCACACCGTAAGGTGTAAAAACGCGAAACTGCCGTATGCCAAACGGCACGTACGGTGATGGGGAGGTCGGCAAATGTGAAAAATAGGAGGTAAATGTCTTTTATGAATAACATTTACCTCCTACCCAATTTTATTTATGCCTGCAAGGAAATATCCCTTGCATGCTGTTTTCAGCCTTTAATGGCAGCTACACCGGGAAGAGTTTTTCCCTCAATGGCCTCAAGCATTGCGCCACCACCAGTAGAAACGTAAGAAACCTTGTCGGCCAAGCCAAACTTGTTGACAGCTGCCACTGAGTCGCCACCGCCAACCAGAGAGAATGCACCATTCTCTTGCGTGGCTTGAGCTACGTATTTGGCAATTTCACCAGTACCGTGTGCGAAGTTTTCCAACTCGAACACACCAACAGGACCGTTCCACAAGATAGTCTTAGAATCGAGAATAATCTTCTTCCAGTTCTCCAAACTCTCTTCCGATGCGTCCATGCCTTCCCATTCGTCTGGAATTTCATTGATGGGGAACACTTTGCGTTCGGTGTCGTTGGAGAATTCCTTTCCGCAAACGGTTGCTACCGACAATGACAGGTTCACGCCCTTTTCTTTGGCGGCTTTCATCACATTAAGAGCCTCTGGCATCAAATCATCTTCGTGCAACGACTTACCAATCTTGCCACCTTGTGCTTTGATGAAGGTGTAACCCATGCCGCCGCCGATAATCAAGTTGTCTACCTTGTCAAGCAAGTTCTTGATAACACCCAGCTTAGAGCTTACCTTGCTGCCACCGATGATGGCCGTGAAAGGATGTTGTGCGTTCTTCAACACGTTGTCAATGGCAGTAACCTCTTTCTCCATCAGGTAGCCTAACATCTTGCTATCGGCGTCAAAATAGTCGGCGATCACAGCTGTTGAAGCGTGCTTGCGGTGAGCGGTACCAAAGGCATCGTTTACATATACGTCTGCATACGAAGCCAGTTTCTTGGCAAAGTCTGCCTGGCTGGTCTTCATGGCCTTCTTTGCCTCGTCATATTCTGGTGTGCCTTTTTCTACGCCTACAGGCTTGCCTTCTTCTTCAGCATAGAAGCGAAGATTTTCCAGCAACAGTGCTTCACCCATCTTCAAGTCAGCTGCCTCTTTCTCAGCATGGGCGCAGTCTTTCGCAAATTTCACGTTAACGCCTAAAGCATCTGAAACGTTCTTAACGATTTGTTCGAGTGATAATTCAGCCTTCACTTTGCCTTTGGGCTTGCCCATGTGGCTCATCATGATGACAGCACCGCCGTCTGCAAGAATTTTCTTCAGCGTAGGCAGAGCACCACGAATGCGGGTGTCGTCGGTTACCTTTCCATTTTCATCCAATGGAACATTGAAGTCTACGCGTACAATTGCTTTCTTTCCAGCAAAATTGAATTGATCAATTTTCATTTTCGAATCTTTTATTTGTTAATGATAATTTATTCTCGTTGTGTTGACAAAGTTACGAAAAATAGCTGTGAATTCACTCTATTTTATGGGTTCTTTTTATTTTGTCATCACTCTGTAGCTCGATTGATTCCATTGTTTTTCTTTCGAAAACCAATCTCCATGACTTTGGCAGCCAATCTCTTTGACTTTGACTGCCAAACTCTTTGACTTTGACTGCCAAACTCTATGAGATTGCACGACAATGGTAAAAGCCTGAAAACAACAGCGTTTTGAGGTTGAATAAATGAGCTGTTCAAGTGGTCGGCAACCCTTGTGTTTACAGTCCGGCACACCTGACCGCCCTGATGCCAATTTGTGAGCGTTGTCTACTCATGTACTTGTTGAGCGTCATCGATTCTTCCACCACTTTTCCGTGAATGGAGGAGGCATTGAGCAGATGTAGGCCATCTTCGTGCCAGATGGCTATGCCGACGTGACTGGTATCCAGCCCTTTTCGGCTGGTGAGCATGGCCAGGATGTCACCGTCTTTGATGCACCGCCTGAGGAGGGGCGTATTGCGAATGCTGTCCTTGGGAATGTACAGATATTCGTTGCCACTTAGCTCAATCTCCATTTCTCGAATGGCTGCGATGACCTCCGGCTTGCCCTTCATCATCGGATAATATTGCGGATGGGTTGTCATGTAGTGCAGGTCAAGCACCTGTGTAGCCGAGAAAGGCGGGTCAAGCTCTTCAACATGCTGGATGTAGCCCATGCGCACGTTGTCTTCTATCCAGGATGAGAAGTAGTGAAGACGGTTGGGATAAGCTACTTTTCCATTGCGATATCTGACGAGTCGCAGAAATTGACAAAAGTCTTGAAAACGCTTTTGATGGTTCTTGTGGCATAAGAAAAGTGCCAAAACATTTTCCACATACGTTGTACAGTCAAGTTCGCGCAAGTTGATAACCAGGTTCTCCCGGTCGTTGTTTTCCAAGGTCTTGGCGATATAGGGCGTTCCAATCAACTGACGAGCAAAAAATATCACCATGTTTGTGCCTTTGTCTTGCTGACGGGCAGAAGCGAGAAGTTGTTCAACCTTGACACTGTCAGCTTTTTCATATTGCAGGGTTTGCCCGAAGACCTGTAGGCAGAAGGTGGATAATAGTAAAAATAGCAGTCGCATATATCAAATTATTTTTGTTTTATTTTTCCAAAATTAAATCCTACATAGATGTTGAAGTTACCGAAAATGGTACTTGTTGAAAACTGACCTTTCTGATAGTTGTATACGTGGAATATGGTACTTGTGCCTACATAATAGCGCGTATTGTTCCACACAACGCCAACCCGGCCTACTGCATCGACGTTGAATTTTTTCAGATTGTAATCATGGGTGGTCGTTTGTTCTTTCAAAACGTCACCCACGCTGTGCTTGTACGCCAGTCCCAGGCATAGGGAAGAGGCGAACAGCCAGTTGTGGGCAAACACCCAGTTGTAAGCATATCCGCCAGAAACTGAAATGTCGGAGTAGTGATAATTACCAAATGTCAGACGTGTGTCTTCTTTCGTTTTTCCCTCTTCCCCTGGTTTTAACACCGATCTGACCAGATGATTAAGTTCAGACAGGTCGATGCTCATCTTGTGCTTGGTATAGCCAATGCCCACCATAGGCGACCCATAACTTCTTCGTTGTACCGTGGATTGGCTGAAAGCAGCTGGGTAAGAGAATTTTCGGTGATTGAAAATGTAGTAGAGATTGAAGCCCTTGATGCTCGACTTGAAGCCACTGAACGGTTGCTTCTCAAGAGGTTTGGTGTCGATTTTATCATCAATATACAGGCTTCTGATACTATATAAGTTGCCCGTTTTACGATAAAACAAATCTATGGTGAGGCGCGAAGAATAGAGGCTCAGGTCTATTTCTTGGCGATCCTTATTCTTGTCGTAGTGTTTGAGATCGAAGGTATAGCCCAGAAAAAACCACCTGTAGCCTACGAAAGGGCCTATCTTGATGCTGGGTTGGGGAGCCAAGGTGACAGTTTGTCCTTGTTGGTTGCGCAAACGATAGCCTTCATAGGTGTTGGTGTTTTGCAGCATCACGGTGTAGTAGTAATGCTGTGGTTCGACATAATTGGTGTCTACTTCCGAGAAACTCTCTACGAACCTGACCGCCCCCTGGGTTAGTTTCTTGAAGAAACCTTTTCTCTCAGGGATGGTATCAGCCAGCATGTGGGTCGAAAATACGACCAACAACAGTAGTGTGTATCGTTTGTAGTGTAGCATCAAAATAGGTATGCAGTTAAAATTTACCCAATATTCTGTCCATCACCCAATTTACTGGCGTGGCACTGACGCTCGTGCAGGTGCAGACACCGATACCTTGCAGGTCTTCGGTAACCGCTTTGATGATGGGTAGCTGAACGTATGATGGGTTAGGAACCGTGATGTTTCGGATGCCGTCAGAGGTGATTAACTGAATGGGATGATAGTTGTAAACCGAGAACGACAGTGAGCCTTGCTCGCCAACCACGTCGATGCTGTCTTCCTTTGCACTCTGATGACCTACGAAGCACCATGACCCGCTTCCCGGAAGACCATTCTCAAACAGGAAACAAGCACTGATGGTGTCCTCGGCAGAGTATAGGTGTGCGCGGTTGGCACAATAGCCATGCGCCTGGGTAATCACACCAAAGAATTCTTGCAGCAAGTCAAGTTGATGAGGTGCCAGGTCATAAAAGTAGCCACCGCCAGCGATGTCGGGTTGCAGTCGCCACGGAAGATGGCGGCTGCCGCTGTAGTCCAGATCCCGAGGAGGAACGGAAAAACGCACTTGCACGTTGGTCACCGTGCCGATGGTTCCACTGTCCAGGATGCTTTTCACCTTCTGAAAATAGGGTAGGTATCTTCTGTAGTAGGCTACAAAGCAGGGAACTCCCGTTTGCTGGCTTACTCTGTTGATGCGCGCGCAATCTTCATAACTGGCAGCCAAAGGCTTCTCAATGTAGACCGGCTTGCCCGCCTTCATGGCCATGATAGCGTAGGTGGCATGGCTGGAGGGTGGGGTAGCGATGTAAATGGCGTTCACCTCGGGGTCGTCTATGAGCTGCTGCGCATCGGTATACCATTTCTTGATGTGGTGACGCTCGGCGTACGATAGCACTTTCTCCTTGCTCCTGCTGTACACAGCTTCTACATGCGATCCCTCAACCTCATTGAAGGCAGGTCCCGATTTCAATTCGGTGACCTCGCCGCATCCGATGAATCCCCAACTGATATGTTTCATATTAATTGAAAACGAAGTTAATGATGAACAGAATGGCTAACGTTACGAGTGTGATGTTGAGTTGTTTCCAACGGCCAACACACAACTTCAAAATCACATAGCTCAAGATGCCAAGGCAGATACCGTCGGCAATGGAATAGCAAAGTACCATGGTAATCATGGTAATGAAGGCAGGGAATGACTCGCTTACATCACTCAAATCGAGCTTTTTCACCGAGTCGAGCATCAGCACACCTACCAACACCAATGCGCCACTGGTAGCAGCACCGGGGATGAGGAGAAAGATAGGCGATACCAAAAGGGAAAGGAGGAAGAGAATACCCACAAACGCTGATGTCACACCGCTTCGGCCACCTTCCGCAATACCCGATGCACTTTCAATATAGGTGGTGATGGTGGAGGATCCGAGCATGGCTCCACAGGTGGTACCAATGGCATCGCTCATCATCGCTTCTTTCACTCTTGGAATGGAACCGTCGGGTTGTACGATGCCCGTTTTCTCTGCCAAACCGACCAAGGTGCCGATGGTATCGAAGATGTTGACAATGAGCAACGAGAAAATCACCAACAGGGTCTTGATGTTGAGGAACCCGTTGAAGTCGAAATGACAGAAGATGGGGGAGATGTCTTGTGGCGCGGAAACCGGCAGCCAGCCATCAGGTATCATGGTGACGCCCATAGGTATGCCAATGAGCGTTGCGGCAACGATGCCATAGAACAGCGACCCTTTGACATTGCGGGCCATCAGGATACCACTCAGCAGAATGGCGATGATGCCCAATGTCGACTCGGGGGTGAAGGCACCCAAGCCCACAAACGTGCCTTCTTTGGCCACGATGATGCCCGCATTCTTGAGGCCGATAAACGCAATGAACATGCCAATGCCCGCAGAGATGGCGTACCGCAGGTTTTTGGGTATGCTGTCGAGAATTAATTCGCGTACATTGAAAAAGGTAATGAGTAGAAACACGAGCCCCTCAATGAGCATGATGGCCAGGGCTTGTTCCCATGAATAGCCCATAGCCTGACAGAGCGTGTAGGCAAAAAAGGCATTCAGTCCCATGCTGGGAGCCTGTGCAAAGGGCAGTTTGGCCATGAAGGCCAGCAGCAAGGTGGCTATAGCAGCTGACAAAGCTGTAGCCGTGAAGAGCGCACCCTTATCCATTCCCGTGCTCGAGAGAATGGCTGGATTGACGGCGAGGATATAACTCATTGTTAAGAATGTGGTTGCTCCGGCAATCAATTCTGTTTTCATTTTCATGCTCTTGGTATCGAAGCCAAGAAGTTTTGCGAATGGTTTCATGAGATATGTTTTGAAGATTCTTACAGTTTGGTTATTCTTCGCCTTTCTCCAGCCAGGCATCTATGAGCATTCTGGCAATAGAAAGCTTCTCTGGAATGGTGGGGAGATTATTCTTAGAGAACCAGCCACCCTTGCTTAATTCTGATCGCTGCAACCTTAACTCACCGCTAACATAGTCGGCATTGAAGCCCACCATCAAGCCGGAGGGGTAGGGCCATGGCTGCGAACTGAAGTAGGTTACGTTCTTAATCTTGATGCCCGTTTCCTCCATGACCTCGCGATGCACGGCTTCCTCCAGCGTTTCACCAGTTTCAACGAATCCCGCCACCAGTCCATAAAAGTCGGATTTGAAGTTTTTTGCATGAACCAATAGCACCTCATCTCCGCGGTGTATCAGCACGATGACGGCTGTGGCTAACTGTGGCCACACTTCTTTTCCGCATTGGGTGCAGCGTTTTGAAATGGCGGTGTGCATCTGCATTGGGCCACCACATACGCCGCAAAACTTGGTGTTGAAGTCCCAATAGAGCAGCTCGTGGCACTTTCCGGCCATTAAATATAAGTCGTGGGGCAGCTTGTAGAATGAAGCGCGCAGTCCACACATCTCATATTGTGGGTTGTTGGTGATGGGTTCATCTATTCGAAATGCCCGAACAGGAGTGCCGTCTGCCATGTTTTCCACATCCATAATATGTGTCCAAGGTTTTGTGTGTATCGGTGGTTCATCGGCAAGCGGTATGGTATATAGTCCGTTTGCTTGTTTTTCGAGCACGAGGTCTGTTTTACAAAATATAAAAAACAGGGTTTTCATTTCTCATCTTCCTCTCTTTGTGGTTGTCCAAAGATAAGCATTTTATCTCGTTTCAATGCAGGTATGGTCCACGCTGCGGGTACAAACTTCCAATTGTTATTGGGTTTGGGATTTATTTCTCCACATTTTTCAATCCATTGCATGAGATAATAACGCTGATCATGCTTGCTTTCGAACACGATACGTTGCTTCAATTCGGCCATGGAGATGCCCGCGCCACGTGTCAAGAGTTCACCTCCGCCGTTGCCTCTGTAACTGTTCATGGCAACCTTATACGTCTTCTTGAGGCTGAATGGCGTACCATCACTCATTTTCAGGATGTTAACTTTGTTTCCTTTTGGCTTGGTGACATCAACTTCATAATCGATGCCGGCAGCACTGTCGAAATTGAATGTGAAGTTTTTGAAGCCATAACGTTGTTGGTCATCCTTGGTCTTGTTGTCGATGAGGAGAATGTGGTCGCCGGGAGAGGTCATGGTGCTGACCCACAAATCGTAGCTCATTTCTAAGTAATTGCGAATTTCTTCGCCTGTCATCTTGAGCGCATAGATGTTGTTTTCGTATTTGTAGAGGTTGAAAAGGTCACTTACAAACACGTCGCCTGCCTTGATTTGGGCATCAAAAGCAAGGGGTGCGTTGAACGAGATGTCGGCTCCAGTAACCGTTAGTTGTAGGTTGTGAATCAAATCCGTAAAGGCTGAACTGCCAAAATAGCAATCACGACTGTAAATAGTGTGTTGAAATGAGCCAATCTTCCTATTGACAAAGGCGTTGACGGCATTGATGTCGTCTTGAAAATGCGCCATGAATTTTTGGTCAATCTGCTCATTTCGAATGTCTACCACGCGTCCGTTGACCTGCTTGCGCAATACGACATGGGCTTTCTTTCCTTTTCGTATCTGCTCATTCAGCGTAATCCTAATTTCGCTGTCGGTTACGTTGATAGCATTACAACCAGGATTGAGACAAACAACAGGTTGGCCTTTGCTGTTGAGAATGGTGCTGCTGTGAGGGGTATGATCGTGTCCAAAGAGTATCAAATCGAAGCCCGGAACCTCTTTTGCCACGCGCAAGGAGGCATCTTCTTCGTAGGTTGGGGTGGTAATGCCACCCTGTTTGCCCGAATGAAACAAACCAATGACGATGTCGGGGTGTTCGGTTGTTTGCAATACATTCATCCAGTGGCGTGCCGATTGCACCATGTTTTCAAACCGAAGTCCACTCCATAACTTTTCTTGAAGCCAGTTGGGTATGGCCGGAGTGAGCATGCCAAGGACGGCAATCTTGATACCATCCCGCTCAAGAATGGTGTATGGATGAACGTATGGTTGTTGAGTTTGGGTATTGACAATGTTGGCTCCGAGGGTAGGACACGACACTTCACGAATCCACTTGTCGTAAACGGCATGCCCGGTTTCGATGTCATGATTGCCTATGGTCTGTGCGTCATACTGCATGTAGTTGACAACAGATGCTGCGATATTAGGGCCTTGCGGGTTGACATAGTTGCTGTAATAGCAGATAGGCTGACCTTGTAATATGTCGCCGTTGTCTAATAGAATGAGATTCTTCCCATATTTTGCCCGCAGAGAGTCAACATAGGTCGTCACTCGGGCAAGACTACCTGCCTTTGGTCTGCGATTGATGAAGTCGTAAGGGAAGAAACTACCGTGGACATCACTGGTTTGGATGATGCGAAGATCAATTGTTTTGTTCTTGGCCATGATGCTTGTACTGCAACAAAGTGCAATGAGGCACCCCGTAATATATCTTTTCATGTTTATCACTCATTTGTGCAAAGTTAGTAGAAAAAAATGACTAACCGAAACGAATGATAAGGTTATTTAGTCAATTCGTTGACAGTTTGTTTGGTAGCACAATTCACCATTTCCACCAACGCTTTTTGGGTTTGGGTTCTTCGGCAGTTTGTCCTCGCAAGTATGCTTCACGAATCAGGTCTTTGGTTGTTTTATGATCGTGTATCATGTGATATATTTGTCCCCAGTCGGGCAATCCGCCAATATTTCGGTCGTCGATAAAGATATCGGCCTTAATCTTTCTGGAGAAATGGTTGTTGTTGGAGGTTCCTTCCTCTTCTGGATAGTCCTTGTTGACAGTCCAAAACTCAACCCCGCGTTCTTTGCACCAATCCACAGCCTCTTGCAGGAGAGTTCCCTCACGCACGCTCCATAAGATGAGTCGATGATGCTCATTGATGAGCATTTTGAGCGTTTCGGTAGCGAAAGGTATCTCTTGTCCTATCGCGGGGTATTTATGTTCTACGATGGTTCCGTCAAAATCAACTGCTATTGTCATCTATTTGAAATCAGTTTAAATGGTGGCAAATATAAAAATGATATTAGCACGCCATCAAGTGCATTAACGCTTGATGGACGTGTCGTTCTTGTCTCCATAGTGGCTGTTTGCATAGTTGCCGTAAGTACCGTAATTGCCATAGTGACCGTACGATCCGTATTTCCCATATTTTCCACCGTATCGTCCATACCTCCCATACTTTCCGTATCTGCCATATCCATAATAATATCCATGCTTCTTCTTGGACATGTCGATACCATTGATGACGATGGATATGTTAGGAAGTTTCTTCTCTTTTGCCAAGCTGTTGATCAGTCCGAAGCTTTCTTTGGGCGTGTAATCGGCACGGCACATGTAAACTGTGGCGTCTGCTACACGTCCTATTTGCAACGTGTCGGTGACGAGACCAACCGGAGCAGTGTCGATGAGAATGTAGTCATATTTCTCTTTCAACTGGTTGATGATGACGTCGAGTGAAGGGCGAGCTATTAATTCGGCAGGGTTGGGAGGAATGGGTCCTGACATGAGAAGATCCAGGTTGTTGTTCACGCCCGATGGCAAAATTTGGCTTTGGATTTCTTCCCAACTAGGCTGCTCCTTGGTTAACAACATGGTAATGCCATGATGATGATCGTTGATTTCAAAGAGCTCGGCCAAGCGTGGCTTGCGGATATCCAGTCCAACAAGAATTACTTTTTTACCAAGCAGTGCGAAGCTGACAGCCAGGTTGGAGGCGTTGAATGTCTTTCCTTCGCCAGAGGTACTCGACGTGAAGAGGATAACCTTCTGGTTTTCTTTCAGCATGAATTGGAGATTGGTTCGCATGCTTCGGAAGATTTCTTCCATCTGGTTGTTCTGGTTCTCGTGAACAACAATGTCGGCTTTTGTCTTAGCCGTATCACTGGCAACGGCGACGTCGGCCAAGATGGGAAGCTTGGTAAGCTTGGCAACATCATCGTGTCCTTCTATCCTATAGCGGAAGAAGTTGATTAAGAATAAGATGAGTGCAGGAATGCCCAGTCCCAAGAGCAAGGCGATGAGGAATATGAGTTGTCTGTTTGGACTTACTTGTCCACCGTTGGCGGGTTCGTCTATCAGAATGCCTTTGTCGGCTGTTGCTGCAAGCGAGATAGAGTTTTCTTCTCGCTTCTGTAATAACATCAAGTAGAGTCCTGATTTAACATCTTGCTGTCGGCCAATCTGAGTAAGCATTCTTTCTTGCTCTGGACTGGCAGTGAGTTGTCCTTGGTACTTGCCATATTGCGAAGCAACATTGTTGCGCTGAATTTGAAGTCCCTTCTTAGCTTGGGCCATGGCACGGTGGATGCTGTTGTTCAAATCATCCAATTGAGAAGTGAGGGGTGTTACCGTCGGTGAGGTCTCAGAAGCACTGCGAAGGAGTTTTTTTCTCTCCAATGCGATTTCGTTGTACTTATTGATCAAGCCGTTTACCGTAGGGTCTGAGATGCCCACGTTAGCTGGTAGCGTCTGATATTGGTTACTGGGTTGCGACATGCTTTCTTGTACGCTGTTGAGCAGGGCCACCTGTGTATTAGCTTCTGCCAGCTTCTGATCGTACTCGTTAGCGTTTTGCATAGCTTGACCAGCATTCATCGCTTGGTCTACCATTCTGTTGCGTTTCTTGTAGCTTTCCAGCTGTCCTTCAGTGGCTCCCAATTCTTCACTGATCTTTTCCAGACGGCTATTGATGAAGGCTTCTGTATTGCGTGCTACCTCATTCTTGTCCATGTTGGCCTGTCGGTTGTAACAGATGACCAATTGCTTTAAGTAATCGCTGGCGCGAGATGGTACTTCGTCCTTGACTCCCAGAAGAGCAATGGATGTTGTTTTATTGTTCTGCGCTACAGAGAAAGCACCTCTGTATCCTGCTGCTACACTTTTGGGTGGAAGAATGGAAACCTTGAACGATTGTCCGTCTTTCATGGAGCCTGCATTTTCGTTCATGAACGATAGAATACCAACTTTGGTTACTATTGTGGATGGCAGTTGACTAATCTTCTTGTCAATGTTCGTGGTTTGCCATCCTCTGCCTTCAACGGGGCTACTGTAACTTCCTGTGACATGATATGTGTTGCCTACTCTCTGGATAACCATAGAGATGGGTGAGCGCAGCTTATCGAGATGGGCAGGATCGAGGTCCACGCTGATGGGCTGACTCTTATAGATAACCATGTCTCTCACTCTTCCTTCAGAGGTATATTTAACGTAGAGCTTCAGGTCTTTCACCGTCTGTTCTGCCAGGTTCAGGGAAGATAAGATCTCCATTTCATTATCTATACCCGTTGAGTTTGACATCATGCCAAGGTTTGATGAATAGAGCAATGAGCTTCTTCCTCTTCTAGTTTCTTCCTCTTTAATTAGCAGCTTGGCGAACGACTGATAGATGCGTGGCGTGTAACGCAAATAGATAGCAGCCGCTCCCAGACAAATAATTACAGACAGTACAAACCATTTCCAGTTGAGGATGAGTGTCTGTATAATCGTTTGTAAATTGAAGAATGAATTCTCCTCTTGTCCTTCGACGTTCTCCAATTCCTGATTCTTTATCTCTTCTTCCATTTTTTAGCTAAAATATAAATTCTTGTTTCTTGTTCATTCCTTCCCAGCCATCCCGTTAAATAGTCCTGCTCGCGATGTCTAAAAGGTATTTTCCATAATTGTTTTTCAACATTGGCTCTGCCAATTTCTTGAGTTGTTTGGCATCAATCCATCCTTGCTTGAAAGCAATTTCTTCCAAGCAGGCCACTTTCAATCCCTGTCTTTTTTCAATCACCTCGATAAAGGTGCTTGCTTCCGAAAGACTATCGTGTGTTCCCGTGTCCAACCATGCGAACCCACGTTGCAGAGTCTTTACTTGAAGTTGCTGTCGTTCAAGAAATGTTTGGTTAACAGTCGTGATTTCCAGTTCTCCTCGTTCGCTTGGTTTGATATTCTTGGCAATGTCAATTACAGAGTTTGGATAGAAGTACAGTCCCACTACAGCATAATTGCTTTTAGGGTGTGCGGGTTTTTCTTCAATGCTCAGGCATTTCCCTTGACCATCAAATTCCACCACGCCATACCGTTCTGGGTCGTTCACATAGTAGCCGAAAACGGTTGCCTTATCTTTTTGTTCGGCGTCTTTTAAGCTCTGTTTCAGCAGAGCGGTGAATCCCGAACCATAAAAAATATTATCACCCAGCACCAGGCATGCGGAGTCGTCACCAATAAAGTCTTCACCCAGGATAAACGCTTGTGCCAAACCGTCAGGGCTTGGCTGTTCAACGTATGAAAACTCCACGCCGAGGTCATGCCCATCGCCAAGGAGTCTCTTGAACCCTGGTAGGTCATAGGGAGTCGAAATGATGAGAATTTCTTTAATTCCAGCCAGCATCAAGACTGATACTGGATAATAAATCATGGGTTTGTCAAAAATGGGAATGAGCTGTTTGCTTATTCCTTTGGTGATGGGATAAAGGCGTGTTCCGGAGCCACCGGCTAAAACGATTCCTTTCATTCTTCGAATCTAATTGGTTATTAATCTGATAATCGCAACAGAATTAAACTTACTATGGCTATCACTTGAATAATCAACTTGCATGATTAGATTGTTCCTTTTGTTACCAACAGGAATCAAGCGTCATGCTTGTTGTACTTTTTTCTAAAGTTGTGTACAAAGGTATAAATAATTATTGAAAGCGGAAAGTGCTACAGCTAAAATTGTTTCTTTTGTTTTGTATATTTATGGTTTTATCATACCTTTGTAGAGATTTAGGAAAAAACTCTTAGTTACGAAATGAATTTAATTTTACAATATAATGGCAAATTTATTATCAAAACTGTTTGGAAAGAAAGATCGAAATGACACTACTGGTGGGATGGAAGACTACATGACACTCATCAGGGTTTACTTTCAATCGGCTATAGCAGCCCAGTTGGGTATCAATAACTTAAAGATGCTGCCCGACCTCAGGACGTTCAAAATCACTCTACGCGTGCCCACTGTCAACAACAAACTGGGAGTGGGCGAGAAAGCACGGTGCAAAAACATGTTGAAAGAAATGTATCATACAGATGATCTTTTTTTCAAAGAAATCGATCAGAGTATACGAAAGAATTGTCGAAGGTTGGAAGATGTGCAACCTTACTTGCTACAGTTTCAGGGGTTTACTCAAGAACTGATGATGCTTGTCGGAAACTTGATGAAGTTTAAATTGCGTATGCCGTCCATTTTCAAAAGTGCATTGTACACCATGACAGAAAAGACCGTGAACGACATCTTTACTAAAAATGACTATAAGGATGCAGGCGTCATCAAAGCTGTGGTCGCTGTTCGGCAGTACAACAAACGACTGGGATTCTCTCAAAAATGGACTACCGATTTCATTCATCAGGTAGTAATGCTGGCTAAAAAAGAACCGAAGCCAGGAAATGAGAACCAAAAATAACCATCAATCACACAAAACATTACGACAACTTGGCGTTGCTCGCACAACCAGCTAAGATTAAAGTGATGGACAAAAAAACAACCGATAATTTGTGATTGTCAATTTATTACGCTAAATTTGTGACCAAATTGTATGTCGATGGATGCTAATGAGAAAACTCTAACGCTCTTTACCACTCGCATGAGGCAGATGATTCTCCAGTACAAGGAAACAAAACAGGAGAACAACAGCTTGTATGCCATGGTTGACGAGCGTGATGCCAAGATAAAACAGCTCGAGGCGAAGTTGAATCAAGCACAAAATGACTACAACAGTCTCAAACTAGCCAAGATGATAGAAATTTCCACCACTGACATCGAAGTGGCCAAAAAACGGTTGTCAAAGCTGATAAGAGACGTTAACAAATGTATCACGCTACTGAATGAAAAGTAATCGGAGCGATGGCAGGAGACAATAGAGATAAACTACAGATAAGATTGCATGTTTACGATACCGACATGAGCGTCACGGTCATGCGGGAGGATGAGGAGTATTATCGTAAGGCAGCCAAACTTATTACTGATACTGTAAACACTTACGCTTCTGTTTTCAAGGCAAAGAGAAGCGAGAAGGATATACTCTATATGGCATTGATTGACATAGCATTGCGTTACGAGAAAGAGTTTGCACGCAATGATGTCACCCCGTATAGTAAAATCATATCTCAATTAACTTCTGAAATTGAAGAGGCACTGAAGGATTAAACCAACCTTCCACAACGTGCATTCTTGTACCAGGAAGTTATTTATCTTTCTAAGCCGTTCTGATTTTAAGCGGAAATGTATGGTGCAACGTGCGGATTGCCGCGCTTACGCATGATTCTTCCAACCTCTTTCATTTATGTAGTTATTATAAATGAAATTTAAATTTAAAAATAATGAGTATAGTAATTGTTGCCATCGTAGCGCTGATTCTTGGCGGACTGGGTGGCTATGCGATTTTCCGTTACATTGTTAAAGGAAAATATAATGAAATGGTAGCAGCCGCTAATAAAGAGGCTGATGTGATTAAGGAAAAGAAATTGTTGGAGGTCAAGGAGAAATTCCTGAACAAGAAATCTGAGTTGGAGAAGGAAGTTCAACTGCGCAACCAGAAAATCCAACAGACCGAGAACAAGCTCAAGCAAAGAGAAATTGGATTGAGTCAGCGTCAGGAAGAACTCGGACGCAGAAAACAGGAGGTAGACCATCAGCAACAGCGCATCGACAATGAAAAGAAATTGTTGCAAATTAAGCAGGCCGAACTCGAAAAAATGCAACTGCAAGAGCGCGAAATGCTGGAAGAACTCTCTGGACTTAGTGCAGAAGAAGCAAAAAGCAGATTGATAGAAAGCCTGAAAGACGAGGCCCGTACAGATGCAGCCGGCTACATCAATGAAATTATAGACGAAGCCAAGCTCAATGCCAACCAAGAGGCTAAGAAAATTGTCATCCAGACTATCCAGCGCGTAGCCACCGAGACGGCTATTGAAAATTCTGTCAGCGTCTTCCATATAGACAATGACGAGGTAAAAGGTCGCATCATTGGTCGCGAAGGACGCAACATCCGTGCCTTGGAAGCTGCAACGGGAGTAGAAATCGTTGTCGACGACACACCCGAAGCCATCGTTATTTCTGCGTTCGATCCAGTGCGTCGAGAGGTTTGCCGTTTGGCTCTTCACCAGCTCGTTGCTGATGGACGTATCCACCCCGCACGTATAGAAGAGGTGGTGGCAAAGGTGAAGAAGCAACTTGATAACGAAATCATCGAAACGGGAAAACGTACCGTGATCGACCTAGGCATTCATGGTTTGCACCCCGAACTGGTACGCATCGTAGGCAAAATGAAATATCGCTCAAGCTATGGACAGAACCTCCTTCAGCATGCACGCGAAACCGCTAATCTCTGTGCGGTGATGGCGTCAGAACTGGGACTCAATCCCAAAAAGGCAAAGCGTGCAGGACTTTTACACGATATTGGTAAGGTACCTGATGAGGAGAGTGAACTGCCTCACGCACTATACGGTGGCAAATTGGCCGAAAAATACAAGGAGAAACCGGATATCTGCAACGCTATCGCAGCCCACCATGATGAGGTAGAGATGCAAACACTGCTGGCTCCCATTGTCCAGGTGTGTGATGCCATCTCGGGTGCGCGCCCTGGTGCACGTCGCGAAATTGTGGAAGCATACATCAAACGACTGAATGACCTCGAGGCCATCGCGATGAGTTATCCTGGCGTGACGAAGACTTATGCCATACAGGCTGGCCGCGAACTTCGCGTTATCGTAGGTGCCGACCAGATGGATGATGCCGAGTCGCTGAAGTTGTCAGATGATATTGCCACCAAGATACAAAACGAGATGACCTATCCTGGACAGGTAAAAATCACTGTCATTCGCGAAACACGCAGTGTGGCCTACGCTAAATAAGAGGCGCTAAGATTATAATTATATCCACTAAGATCATAAGTAAAGGGTGTGTCAAGCTGTTGATGCACCTTTTTTTGTTTCGTCATTCCCAAAAATATACCGCTATAGGCGTTTCTCCTATGTATGGCCGAGCACAAAATACGAAAGAAAGTTCAGGCTGCGATAGCGTGCTAGATGCTGGCAGCCATACAGATGAAATGTAAGTGGTGGCGTTCCGACAAGCACGTCGTCTGGTCAGCCACCGACTGCTTGACGTGTAGTGGATTCAATCCCATTGAGTTTAGCATCCAATCTCTATGACTTTGCCAATCAAAAGCATTGACTTTGGATGTCAAACTCATTGACTTTGTCATTTCCTAAAATCGCTTGACAGTTTTTAGTTGTTTATTCTATATTACTTGTCAATATTTTTTTATTGTACTATTTTACTTGTCAATCTCCGTTTTTCGAGGCTTATAAGCATTTCCTTTGGTGGAGAAATGAAATAGCCTAAAGAGGAGCGAGCCTTGTTTTGGGCAAGTTCTTCAGGGGCTCGATGCCCCTGGAGAACTTAGGTAAGCTAGCCTGTAAGCGTCGCTCACCTTGTTTTGGGCTTGGCAAAGATAGTTCTTATTTTGCTGACGCACGACTGTTTTTCTCTTTTTTCCAAAGATTCGGCCCAGGTTCCTCTCCTGAGTATACGGCCATGGGCGTTTTCTTTCCGATGCTCATGTGCGGTCGCTTGAGGTTGTAGAAATCAATCATTTGCGCTATTTCACGCTGGGCGTGATTGAAGTCTTGATACATCTGATGCTGATATATCCATTCCACTTTGAACGTGCCGTTTTGTCTTTCGGCCATGGCGTTGTCCGTTGGTTTGTAACATTCGGTCATGCTGACTCGGATGTGGTGACTCATAAGCGTGTCAATGTATTCGTTACAGGCATATTGCACGCCTCTGTCAGAGTGGTGTATGGTTCCGCAAAGGTTGTCTCCTCCGGCTTTTTGGATGGCCATGAGCAGTGCCTTCCGGGTGTTCTCCGCCTCCATGGTCTCTGACAGGCACCAGCCTATCACTGCGTGGGAATAGGCGTCCGTGACCAGATGCAGATACAGCACGTCATGGGCAATCCAGATATAGGTGATGTCCGCAACCCACAACTGGTTAACCTGATTCACCTCAAGGCCTTGTGCCAGATTCGAATATTTCTTGTAGAGATGGTTGGAGTTTGTCGTTCGCCGGCGTTTGGGCTTTTTCAACATCAGCCCATTACTGGAAAGCAG
This sequence comes from Hoylesella buccalis ATCC 35310, assembly GCF_025151385.1. Classification (NCBI taxonomy): domain Bacteria; kingdom Pseudomonadati; phylum Bacteroidota; class Bacteroidia; order Bacteroidales; family Prevotellaceae; genus Hoylesella; species Hoylesella buccalis. The sequence goes on from NZ_CP102287.1 coordinate 594,696, forward strand.
GCGGAGGAAGGCATCCCTCCCATGGGTGATTTCCACTCCCAAGTCCTGCTTTAGCAGGTGATGTAATTTCACGCCTCCCAGTCCCGGGCAGTACTGGCGATAGTAGTCTACCATGGAGAGGATCAGGCGCACGCGCTGTTGCTCGGAAACGACAGTCTTGCGCTTGTTGTAATACCATTGGCGTCGTTTGTCAAACAGACCACACAATTTTTCGATGGATACCTTGGAGTATTCATTGTGCAGCGCCGTCACTGTTTGACACCACCTTTTTTTAATATGGAAATGCCCTCCTCGGCTTCGGCGATGTCTATCAATTTCTTGTAAGCGTAATTGCGAAGACGCTCATATTCAAGAGCTTTCTCTAAATCAGCTATCCGCTTTTCTAAAGCGTCTTGAGCTGTGAATTCTACGTTGGGATGTGCCATTTTGTAAGTGTTGATTATTTCTTCCGGCAAAGATAAGCATTTTGAATCAACAGGCCACTTCTTCATCCACGCCAGCAGAAGGCCGTGCGAGAGCCCATACTTGCGAGCCACCGATAATTTAGAACCGCCGCCAGAAAAATATTCACTTAACACTTGCAGCTTGAACGCGTCACTAAATTCTCTTCTTTTGCTTGATTTCGTCATGTCTTTTTACTTTTTTTTGAGTTTGATTATGTGTCAAGCTATTTCAGTATAAGACACTTTGAAAATGGATTGATAGTTTGTTGCCGAACAAAGCAAAAGCTTTACTCAATACTTTTTACCGTAACTCCCTCAAAATGAGATATTAAAGACAAAATGTGGTTATTGGCTTTGGCTCGCTTAATGGTTATTTCCATTTCGACGTTGTAGTTAGCTCCTATGCTAGTTTTTTCAGGGTGAATCTCGTATGAGTTGATGGTTATCTTTTCTTGGTCAAGATGATTCAGGATTTCTTGGATGTGTGTCTTGTCAGAAGCGGTAAATGTGAGATTAATGTTTCGGTTGCCAAAACGTTTCATCGTATAATTCAACGTTTCCAAGCAGGCAAGCACCATGATTGTTGAAGCCACAGCAATTACATACATGCTAGCTCCGCATGCCAGACCGATGGCGGCCGTTGCCCATAAACCTGCGGCCGTTGTGAGTCCGCGAATCACCTGTTTTTGGAAAATAATGGTGCCGGCACCGATGAAACCTATGCCCGACACAACTTGTGAAGCAATGCGCGAAGGGTCTAAAGACACATTTGGCTGTGTGGCAAGAATGTGTTCAAAACCGTACTGAGATACCACCATGAAGAGTGCACTGCCCAGGCCTACGAGAAAGTGTGTGCGAAAACCTGCTTCTTTGGCTCTGTATTCGCGTTCTAAACCGATGATACCGCCTAACAATGCAGCTATCATTATGCGAAGAATCAAATCAATGTCCATATTATACCTTTATTCGTGCGAAGATAAATAAAAATTCATGGAATAGCAAACTAGCATTAGAAAAAATAGCTACCTTTGTACCAGATTGTATTTCGAAGTTTCAAGACATCGATTTGAGTCGATCAAAAACAAACGTGAAGTTATGAAATCGTTGAAAGAATTGTATAAAATAGGTAGGGGACCCTCCAGCAGTCATACCATGGGACCTCAATTGGCTTCAAAGATATTCTTGGAGAAATATCCTCATGCCCATAGTTACGAAGTGACGCTCTATGGCAGTTTGGCCGCAACGGGCAAAGGGCACATGACCGACGTGGCTATCATTGACGTACTGGGAGTGAACCATAAGTTGGAAATAGTGTGGAAACCCAAGATATTTCTTCCATTCCATCCCAACGGAATGGAGTTCAAGGCTTTTGGTGAGCACCAGGAACTGTTGGGCAGCTGGGTGGTATATAGTGTCGGTGGCGGTGCCTTGTCGGAAGGAAAAGGCGATGATGATCTGTTCAATACCCAGGATGTGTACGATTTGAACACCATGAAGGACATTATGAAATGGTGTGAAACCAATGGTCGAAGCTACTGGGAATATGTCGCCATGTGTGAAGGTGATGATATTTGGGACTATCTCATGGAATGTTGGAACGTGATGAAAGCGGCTGTAGAACGAGGCATCAATCATGAAGGAGTGCTGCCCGGTCCCCTGAATCTTCGTCGAAAAGCGCCCAGCTACTATGTGAAGGCGACGGGGTACAAGAGGTCTTTGCAAACACGTGGACTTGTATATGCATACGCACTGGGGGTGAGTGAGGAGAATGCTTCCGGTGGAACTATTGTCACAGCCCCCACCTGTGGTGCATCTGGTGTGATGCCAGCGGTGTTGTATCATTTGGCCAAGGGACACGAATTCAGTGATACGCGCATCCTACACGCTATGGCCACGGCTGGACTGTTTGGTAACATCGTGAAGCACAATGCGTCTATCTCTGGCGCTGACGTAGGATGTCAGGGCGAGGTGGGCGTGGCTTGCGCTATGGTTGCTGCGGCAGCGTGCCAGTTGTTTGGTGGCAGTACCATGCAAATAGAGTATGCGGCCGAGATGGGGCTTGAACACCATTTGGGTATGACCTGTGATCCAGTATGTGGTTTGGTTCAGATTCCGTGTATCGAGCGCAACGCTTTTGCCGCAACCCGGGCATTGGATGCGAACTTATACTCCTCGTTTTCAGACGGCAAACATCGTGTGTCGTTTGATAAGGTGGTGAGAGTGATGAAGAGAACAGGACACGACTTACCTTCGCTTTATAAAGAAACCAGCGAAGGAGGATTGGCCGCAGAGAAGTTTTAGTCTAGTTCGTCAATTTGCGTGTCAGCGCTATCGTGAGCTTTGAAAGCCTTCCAGCAGTTGGTATTTCTTGCGCATCATCCTGTTATAAATATTGCGAAGCCAAAACTTACTGGTGGCGATGAAAGCTACGCCTACGACCAACATGAAGGCATAGACCTGTTGTTCGCTCATGAAACCGCTCAATGTGGTAATGAGAATGCTGGGTACAAAGAGACATCCCATGGTGACAACCAGCTGTCTGTAGTTGTTTTCCATTCCGGCCTTACTTATGTATTTGGTGTTGAGCGGTAAGGTTTGCTTGTTGTAGACGGCCATTTGGAAAAGGATGAAATATTGAAAACCTGCCGTAAATACAGCATAAGCCAGAAGCATGAGCAATGACCATTTGCCAACAACGACTGTTTGGATCATCAACAGGAAGGGTACTAACAACATAGCGCAGTAGAATATATATTTCGCTTTGAGTAGTGATAGAATGTTTTCCTGGTGCACCATGAGGCAATCTATGTAGTTGCCTTCATTGCACATGATGCGTGTCAGCATCACCGCACCAAAGACAACAAAGTTGTAACAACCCAAGAACGAGACCATGGCGCCGCTGTCGTAGATGTCTGTAAAAGAGAGGAAGACAGAGAAAACGAACACCACACTGACGGAGGTAATGAAGCTTTTTCGGGGATTCTTGTTGCGCAATAAGTTTTTTACCTCAAGTTGTAGGTAAAGACCTGTTTGTCCAAATCGCTCAAAGAACGAAAGCTTATTGACATGGCGCAGGTTCGTTTTTTCTAAATGCATCAATTCTGACTGGATGTGTGCATACTGGATGCGTCGGTTGAGGAAGAAAAGAAGAACCAATAAGGCTACAAGGACGAGGTAGGGGAGAAGGCTACCATCTGTGATGAAATGTCCTATGCCAGTATAAAAGTCAAACAGGTGATCTATTCTGGCATGCTTGCCTAAATACCAAGGCATGGCCATGATGGCATAAACCACGCCCACCAATATCCACCAAAGTGCGCTGTCATTGGTTAAGGTTCGTGCAATATAATACCATTGTGTATTGATCAGCATGAGTAGCCAAAAGAAGAATAACACGCCGAGTGATACCCATACACCAGAACTGAAGACGACCGACATCAGTACATAGGGAACATAAAAGGAGAACCAGGTGAAGTTGTATCCAGAAAGAAGTGATGTTCCGATGAAATTGTCAATGCAAGCATACTTGGAAATGGGCAACAGAACGTAGGGCTTAATGAGCTGTGCGGGGATTTCTTGGAAGGCAAATCTAAATAAAAAATCAAGCACAAGGATGAAAGGAACTGTTCCGCAGACGAATTCAACTGGGGTGTAGGAGCGGCTGTCATTGGCTGCCAATGAAAAAAGAATGGCGATGAAGCAAAAATAAACGAACCCAAAAATGGTCATTCCCCACATGACGTACTTGGCAGCCTTGTTTTGTTCAAAACTTAAATTGCGTTTCTCGGCTAGTTTCCGATGGCGCCAAATCATCTTGAACAAGTCAAATCGTTGTTTGAAATCTGCTAACAGCTGTGATCGTTCCATTGACTTCATGTGGTTAAATATTGATAGGTGATTTCTTGTTCGCTAGCTTGGCTGTGACTATCTCAAGTCAATAACCTCGGCAGACGGCAAGTCTTTCGATTGGAATACGAAAGTGCTGTTGGGAAGGTTCTTGGCTTTAAAGTTGCTGATGTTGATGACGGTCCAGCTACCCCCTTGTTTGATTTTTACTTGCGACGGATTGTAGGTTCGCTTGTTGATGGAGATGTACATTTCAGGTATGCCATTGTTCTTGTTTTGGGCAACCATGTGTACTTCGTAATTGTTTCCTTTTACACGGTGACTCAGTCGATATCCCGCCTTATACATGTTGATGAAGGTGTAGGGATTCATGGAGATTTGCTGCGAACGCGATGGGGTAGAGATGTTCACCTCGTTGGTGCTCTTCATGTAGCTCCACTGCGTTTTGCCGTCAAACCACACCATGGCTTGGGGTGTTCGTGCATGAAACTTGTTGCCCTTGATGGCAATAGTACCGGAAGTCTTTCCCATTTTCGCACTTGCAATCGTGAAGTTTACACTCGCACCACCTGCTCTTCCAACCACTTGGGCTGTCCTATCCAGTATTTTTCGGGTCTGCGAATTACTTTGACTGCTTGCATTTGTATATAAGGTGACTGCAAATAGGAATATAATTACTCTCTGTACGTTTAAAAATAGATATCTTTTCATTTTATATTTTCTTTTATGTTGAATGGATGGCAGCAATGATTGAGTTGAGTGAAGCTTCGTCTTGCACCAGCACATCCCTTGGTTTGCTGCCTTGAGCGGGACCAACAATGCCGGCCGCTTCGAGCTGATCCATCAGCCTTCCCGCGCGGTTGTACCCGATAGAGAACCGCCTTTGAATCATACTGGTTGAGCCTATCTGACTTGTGACGATGGCATGGGCTGCTTCTTCGAAGAAGGGATCGAGACTTTGTATGTCGCCACCTCCCGCACCCGCGGTACCAGTTTTCCCGTCAACAGCAGGTTCGGGCAACTCCAAAGGTGACACCGGACCGGGCTGACTGGCTATGAATTGATTGATTCTCTCAATCTCTGGTGTGTCAACAAATGCACACTGAACGCGGACAGGCTCGTTTCCATTGAGGAAAAGCAGGTCGCCTCGTCCCACCAATTGGTTGGCACCAGGACGGTCAAGGATGGTTCTCGAGTCGATCATGGCACTTACCTTGAAGGCCATTCTGCCGGGGAAGTTGGCCTTGATGTTACCAGTAATGATGTTGGCGGTGGGTCGTTGAGTGGCGATAACCATGTGTATGCCCACGGCACGGGCCAACTGTGCGATACGAGTGATGGGGGCTTCAACCTCTCTTCCAGCAGTCATAATCAGATCGCCATACTCATCAATTACGACAACGATGTAGGGCATGTATTCATGTCCTTTGGTTAAGTTTAGCTGGTGATTGATGAATTTCTTGTTATACTCCTTGATGTTTCGTGCTCCGGCTATCTTCAGCATGTCATAGCGATGATCCATCAAGGTGCAAAGTGAATTTAGCGTCCTAACAACTTTCGTCACATCGGTGATGATAGGCTCATCATCATTGTCTGGAACTGATGCCATGAAGTGGTCTGTAATAGGAGAGTAAACACTGAATTCCACCTTTTTGGGGTCGATTAAGACAATCTTCAACTCATTGGGGTGCTTCTTGTAAAGCAGCGAAGTGATGATGGCATTCAGCCCGACAGACTTACCTTGTCCCGTTGCACCAGCGACTAAAAGATGGGGAATCTTTGCCAAATCCACCATAAACACCTCGTTAGTGATGGTCTTTCCTATGGCTAAAGGCAGCTCCATGGTTGACTCTTGGAACTTTTTAGAGTTCAATATGCTTTCCATGGATACGATAGTCGGTTTCTTGTTTGGCACCTCAATACCAATGGTACCCTTTCCTGGGATGGGAGCGATGATGCGTATTCCCAATGCGGCAAGGCTTAAAGCGATGTCATCCTCCAGGTTTCTGATTTTAGAGATGCGCACTCCTTCGGCTGGCGTAATCTCATAGAGGGTGATAGTTGGGCCTACCGTGGCCTTAATCTCACGGATTGAAACACCAAAACTGTTAAGTACTTCTACGATACGAGCATTGTTAGCCTTGATTTCGTCCATGTCTACCAATGGCTTGTTGTCGCTCTCGTATTTCTTTAACAAGTCAAGCCCGGGATATTTATACTTCAAGAAAGGCTCTTTGGGGTTGATAGGTGTCTTCAAAACCTCTTCTGCTGTCAATGTCTTGCCAGACGCTTTCTCATCTTCAGCAGCCACTTCGACCGTCAGATGTGATGCCCCGTCTTCACTTGAAGGCTGTGTGGAAGCAGTCTTTCCGTTGGATTTTTTCGTAGAGGTGTTTGTAAATTTAGATACATCTGTTAAATCTACCACTGTTGGCTTTGAGTCTTCTTCATCATCAGATGACGTGTTGCCAATGGGCTGAGCCTCATCTTCCTCCTCTGACTTAACCGCAGAAGCAGTGTTATCATGACGGGTGAGATTCGTTACCGTGAATGGAATCTTACGAGTTAAGTACTTCACGGGGTTCAATGCCTTTCGAATCACTTCTATTGTTTCGGCACTTAAATAAGTTAAAAACGCCAGTGCCACCAACAACAAAATGGCTGTTAAACCGGGAGGACCTACTAAATTCTCTAATTGTTGTACGCAGAACATGCCATGTCGGCCACCAGGATTGAACACAAGTTCACCCATCAGCGGTGTTGCAAACTTGGCAAGCGTGACAGAACTCCATATCATAACGAGAGCCATGCCAAGAAACCATTTCCATAGGTTAATCTTGTAGACTTTCATTAAGCTAAGTCCCAGCAAAATAATGAACAGAGGTATCAGAAATGCGGGAATACCAAAGTTGACTGTAATCAGCGTATAAGCGATGATAGCACCGATACTTCCGCAATAATTTGAGAAGGTACGATCAGCATTCATCCATTCTCTTGGCCGCAAATCCTCCAGGATACTTTGGTCTGCCTGTCCCGTATAAAAATAATTAACCATTGCAACGATGACGTACAGTGCAATGACCGATAGGATAGCACCTAAGAGAAAATCTGTTTTTTCGTTGCTGAAGATATTTTGAAAGCCTACAGCTTCACCCACATTCTTTGGTTTTCGCTCGGGCTTCTTTCTTTTTATTCCCATATCAAGTCTATGTGATTTGAATGCAAAAATAGCGTAAATATGTCAGAATCCTTCACGTTTTGATAACTTTTTTCTATTTTTGCAATTCATAAGAATATGGGTTATGAAGAGAATTATCTATAGCAAATTCAACAAGGAAGCCATCCACACACTCCCACAAGTTTTATTTTCAGGTCGAATCATTGTCGTGACCACCGAAAAAATGGCAGAAAAAGCGGTGAAATTCTTGTTGGCTCAAGACATTTTAGGCGTAGATACCGAAACGCGTCCCGTATTCAGAAAAGGACAATCTTACCAAGTTTCATTGTTTCAGGTCGCTACCAGGGAGATTTGTTTCTTGTTCCGTCTTAATATGTTAGGCATCACTCCAGCCATCAAACTCTTGCTGGAGAACACGAAAACCAAGATGATTGGATTGTCGTGGCATGACGACTTGTTGATGTTGCATAAAAGATGTGATTTTGAGAAAGGATATTTCATTGATTTACAAGATATTGTCGGTGAACTCGGAATCAAAGATTTAAGTCTTCAGAAGTTGTATGCAAATATCTTTCATCAAAAGATTAGCAAGCGTCAGCGCCTCACCAATTGGGACCAGGAGAACCTCACAGATAAACAAAAGCTATACGCAGCCACTGACGCATGGGCCTGTATCATGTTGTATGAAGAAATACTTAGGCTGAAAGAAACAGGCGATTATACGCTCATACCTGACGAAGAAGAAAATAACGCTAAACAAGTAAAAGATGACAACCAAAACCATACAGCTTAAAAAGGGTAAAGAAGAGTCGCTCAAACGCTTCCATCCCTGGATTTTTTCTGGTGCAATCCTTCGGATGGATGATGGGATTGAAGAAGGCGAACTTGTCAAAGTAGTGACCTTTCACCGAGAGTTCATTGCGATAGGGCATTACCAAATCGGCTCCATCGCTGTGCGAGTATTGTCGTTTAGGGATATCACTATTGACCAAGAGTTTTGGGAGTCAAGACTAAAGGCTGCCCTGAATATGCGCATTGCCATTGGTATTGCCGACAATCCAACAAACAACACCTACCGATTGGTGCATGGTGAAGGCGACATGTTGCCAGGCTTAATCATTGATTGTTATGGGAAAACGGCTGTCATGCAAGCGCATAGCGTCGGAATGCACGTGGAAAGACTGCCTATATGTGAGGCTCTTAGGAGCGTGATGGGCAGTCGTATCGAGCATGTTTTCTATAAAAGTGAGACCACTTTGCCGTTCAAAGCCGAATTGGGACAACAGGATGGATTCCTCTATGGTGGCAGCGATGACAACGTAGCTATCGAGAACGGACTGAAATTTCATGTGGATTGGTTGAAAGGGCAAAAGACTGGCTTTTTCGTAGACCAGCGTGAAAACCGCACTTTGCTGGAAAAATATGCCAAAAACCGCTCGGTACTCAACATGTTTTGCTACACTGGAGGCTTCTCAGTGTATGCCATGCGCGGTGGGGCCAAGCTCGTTCATTCGGTTGACAGCAGTGCTAAAGCCGTAGAGTTGACCAATGCGAACATCGAGTTGAACTTCCCGTCGGATGCCAGGCATGCGGCTTTCTGTGACGATGCTTTCAAGTATCTCGACGCTCACGATGCACAATACGATCTGGTGGTGCTGGATCCTCCCGCCTTTGCCAAGCATCGGGCGGCGCTACGCAATGCTTTGAAGGGCTATACCCGACTGAACGTGAAGGGGTTCGAGCGCATCAAGCCCGGAGGAATACTGTTTACGTTCAGTTGTTCACAGGTGGTGACGAAAGAAAACTTTAGGAATGCCGTGTTTACAGCGGCCGCCCAGGCCAAGCGCAAGGTTCGCATTCTGCACCAATTGCACCAGCCTGCCGATCATCCCATCAACATTTACCATCCCGAAGGAGAATATCTGAAGGGCCTCGTCTTATACGTTGAATAAGTTTGAGCATCATATTCAGAACTATATCTCATCTTTGTCATTGCTTCACAAAGATGAGTTGTATCTGGTAGCCCTTTCAGGCGGAGCCGACAGCGTGTGCCTGCTTCGCTGCCTCAAGACACTGGGTTACCGCCTAGAAGCCATCCATTGCAATTTTCGTTTACGCGGTGAAGAGTCGGATAGGGATGAGCTTTTTTGCCAAGAGTTGTGCCGAAAACTTGACATTCCCCTGCATTTGGCGCATTTTGACACGCGCTCTTATGCCGAGTTGCACCATGTGAGCATTGAAATGGCGGCCCGCGAGCTGAGATACGACCATTTCAAAAACCTTTGTAAGGACATGGGTGCTGGCGGCGTTTGTGTGGGTCATCATCAGGACGACAGCGTAGAGACCATTTTAATCAACCTGGTTCGCTCAACGGGCATTCATGGGTTGACGGGCATTGCGCCTAAAAACGATTATATATACAGGCCACTACTTTGTGTAAGTCGCAAAGAGATAACGGATTACCTGCAAAGCATTCAACAAAATTATATCACCGACAGCACCAATTTAGTGCCCGATGTTCAGCGCAATAAAATGCGGTTGGAAGTGATTCCGCTTTTGGAAAGCATCAATCCAGCGGCACAGCAAAACATCTTACAAACGGCCCTGCGCCTGGCTGATGCTGTGAGTATCCTTGACGGGTGGATGGAACGAGTGGCCCAATGGAAACCCCGTGGATCTTATTGGTATTTCCACCTCAAGGAGGTTACGCACGAATACATATTGTGGTATTTGCTGAAAAACCATCAATTCACCTCCAAGCAGATTGACAACATTTATGAAAACAGAAACAACGGTAGCGGAAGAGTGTGGACCTCCAAGACGCACGAGTTGCTGATTGACCGCGACCAACTGGTGTTGGCGCAGCGCAACAATGAACCACAGAAGCCACTCACCATTCCGGAACCAGGTGTTTACCGCTTTGATACTAAGTTGAAAGTGAGGCTTTCCGTTATCGCCGCCCCCATATCGGCTCAAACCGTCAAGGATAAACGCTGTGCCTATATTGATTTTGACCAAGTAAGTTTTCCATTAGTACTCAGACCTGTCCAGCCGGCCGACCGCTTCCAGCCTTTCGGCATGAATGGAACTAAATTGTTGAGCGACTACATGACCGACCGAAAGATGTCGCTGTTTGAGAAACGGCAGCAACTGGTGCTGACCGATCATCAAGGACATATACTGTGGGTGGTTGAGGAGAGGCTGGCCGATCCCTATAAGATGACAAAAGAAACGCAAACGGTTTTAAAAGTAGAAATGCTTCACGAATGAACATCATCTTATCATATACCAGCGGTGCTTCCAACCAATTGAAAACCATGATGATACATAGATGGCTTTAAAAGCATTGAGTTTGGCGTTCAAACTCAATGCAATTGAGCCCCAAACTCAATGACTTTGGCGGCCAAAGTCCATGCTATTGAAAATCCATCATTAGGACATTAGTTACTCCACCTGCTGCAAATGTCCTAAAAAGCGTTCGGCCCGCTCCAAATCTTCGGGTGTATCTATTCCTACAGTCTCAATGTCAGTGAGACCAACCTTGATACGATAACCATTCTGCAACCACCTTAACTGTTCCAAACTTTCGGCCAATTCCAACGAAGATTGCGGCAGCTGTGTGATTTCCCTGAGAACATCCCTGCGGTAAGCGTAAATGCCCAGATGCTTTAAAAAAGGATATTGGCTCATCCACTCGTCACCTTTTTTGTTTCTGATGAATGGGATGACCGACCTTGAGAAATACAGCGCATACCCATCTTTATCCACCACAATCTTAGGTGAGTTGGGATTTTCCAGCGCCTCCTGGCTTTCAAACCGTTTTCCCAGCGTTGCTATTTGCGTCTTGGAGTCGTCGAAGCAATGGCACAACGTTTCTATTTGCTGTCGCTGAATGAAAGGCTCGTCGCCCTGAATGTTGAGCACAACGTCACACGTCAGTCCCAATTGCTCTACTGCTTCCTCGATTCTGTCTGTTCCACTTTGATGGTTAGGGCTGGTCATCACCGCTTTTCCGCCAAATGCTGTGACGGCATCAAAGATGCGCTGGTCGTCAGTTGCGACGAAAGCATCTTCCAATACCTGTGAAACCTGTTCGTACACCCGTTGGATAACGGTCTTGCCACCCAGCATGGCCAAAGGCTTTCCGGGGAAACGGGACGACCCGTAGCGCGCCGGTATGATACCTGTAAACTTCATAAAAAATCTAATTTAAGACGTACAAAGATACTAAATAATACTAATAGTCTTTGCTGTCTCAGTAAAAATAAGTACTTTTGGACGGTACAACAAAACCCGTTATCACGTGAAGAAAGAACTATTATCCATCATATTGTTACTATTTCCATTCTATGTTTTTGCCCAAAAACTCACCTTGGGCTCTTGTACAATATCCGAAGGCGAGGGCAAAGCTCGCGTCACTGGACAATACAAAGGTGAAATGTCTGGCGGTAAGCCTCAGGGGAAGGGCAACGTGCTATACAGCAATGGCAATACTTACGAGGGCGAGTTTGTAAAAGGCAGACGACAGGGGTATGGCATCTATACGTTTGCCGATGGAGAAAAATATGAAGGTCAGTGGTTTCAAAACCAGCAGCACGGACGGGGCACCTATTATTTCGCAAACAACAACAAGTATGTGGGATTGTGGTTTCGCGACTATCAGCAAGGTCACGGTGTGATGTATTATTACAATGGCGACCGCTATGAGGGTAACTGGTATCAAGACAAACGCCAAGGCAAGGGAACTTACACCTTTTCTACGGGCGCCTATTACAAAGGGCAGTGGAAAGATGATGAGAAAAGTGGCAAGGGATACTTTGATTGGGGCGATGGTTCCAGCTATGACGGTCAGTGGCAGAACAATGTGCGTGAAGGAAAAGGACTTTACAAATATGCCGACGGCGACGTCTATTCAGGCGACTGGTATGGAGATATCCAGAACGGAAAAGGTATCTATAAATTCCAAAACGGCGACTTGTACGAAGGCGAATACGTTGACGGCGAACGAACTGGAGAAGGCATCTTCCGTTTGGCCAACGGTGATAAATATACCGGAACGTTCAAAGATGGCGAGAAAAATGGTGTGGGAACGATGACATGGGCCAATGGCGACCGCTACACCGGGTTGTGGAAAAATGACTTGCAGAACGGCAAGGGGAAGTTGGTGAAGAAGAATGGCGATGTTTTTGAAGGTGACTTTAAGGCCGGGAAGGTGCATGGTGAAGTGATTATTCACTATGCTGACGGCAGCAAATACAAGGGTACGTTCAAGAATGGCAAGCGCAATGGCCCTGCCATAGAAGAAACTAAAGACGGCAAGCGATTTGAAGGGTCGTATGTAGACGATGCCAGAGACGGCAAGTTTGTAGAGAAAGATCGCAATGGAAAGATTCTTCAGCGTGGGCATTACGAACGTGGTCGTCGTTATGTGGATTAGACATTTCATATATATCAACATCCTATATTAAGTCAGGTCTATCATGAAAAATAATACATCACACCACCCAAAGGGTGCAGAAACAAAACATCAGGAAGAGGTAGCGAGTGAGTTGGGTATCATCAAGAATGATCCTTATCTGGAACCTTACGCCAACGCCATCTGCGGCAGGCATGAGCATGCGATGGCAACCCAAAGACGTTTAACGCAAAACGGAAAGTTTACTTTAAGCGAATTTGCTTCGGGACACCATTATTTTGGTTTGCATCCAACTGCAGAAGGGTGGGTGTTCAGAGAGTGGGCACCCCATGCGACGGCCATTTATCTGGTTGGTGACTTCAACAACTGGGAAGAACGGCCTGAATATGCCGCCAAGCGTGTTGAGGGAACGGGCAACTGGGAACTGATGATGGACAAAACTTCCATCCACCATGGTGATCTTTACAAGATGCATGTTCATTGGGAAGGTGGACAGGGTGAGCGCATTCCGGCTTGGGTGAACCGCGTGGTTCAAGACAATCAGACTAAGATTTTCTCGGCTCAGGTATGGTGTCCAGAGGTTCCTTACGCATGGAAGACAACCAACTTTAAAGCCTCCAGAGATCCGTTGTTCATCTACGAATGCCACATAGGCATGGCGCAGGATGCCGAGAAGGTTGGTACATACACCGAATTCAAGGATTATGTGCTGCCGCGCATCGTGAAAGCTGGTTATAACTGCATACAGATTATGGCCATACAAGAGCATCCTTATTATGGCTCTTTTGGCTATCATGTCAGCTCATTCTTTGCAGCATCCTCGAGATTTGGTACACCAGAAGAACTGAAAGAGTTGATAGATGCAGCCCATCAGCAGGGCGTGGCTGTCATCATGGATATCGTGCACAGTCATGCAGTCAAGAACGTGGTTGAGGGACTGGGTAATCTTGCGGGCGATCCTAATCAGTATTTCTGTCCCGGTGACAGACGCGAACATCCTGCATGGGACAGTTTGTGCTTTGATTATGGCAAGGACGAGGTGATGCACTTCTTGCTGTCCAACTGTAAATATTGGTTGGAAGAATTCCATTTCGATGGGTTTCGTTTCGACGGAGTCACCTCGATGCTCTATTATAGCCATGGATTGGGGGAGGCGTTTACCAACTATTCCGATTATTATAACGGTCACCAGGACGGTGATGCCATTTGTTATCTGACATTGGCAAACCAGGTTATTCATGAAGTGAACCCAGATGCGATAACTATTGCCGAAGAGGTTAGCGGCATGCCGGGCTTGGCTGCCAAGGTGAAGGATGGCGGCTTGGGCTTTGATTACCGCATGTCCATGAACATACCCGATTTCTGGATCAAGACCATCAAAGAGCTGAAGGATGAAGATTGGAAACCCAGCTCCATCTTTTGGGAAATCAAGAACCGGCGTTCTGACGAGCAGACCATCTCGTATTGCGAGAGTCATGACCAGGCCTTGGTAGGTGATAAAACCATCATCTTCAGGCTGATTGACGCTGACATGTATTGGCACTTCAAGAAAGGTGATGAAAATGCACTGGTTCATCGTGGTATAGCACTTCACAAGATGATCAGGTTGGTTACTGCATCCACAATGAATGGAGGTTATCTTAACTTCATGGGAAACGAGTTCGGGCATCCTGAATGGATTGATTTTCCAAGAGAAGGAAATGGATGGAGCCATAAATATGCTCGAAGACAGTGGAACCTGGTGGACAATCAGGAACTGGATTATCATTATTTGGGCGACTTCGACCGCGCGATGGTCAACCTGTTGAAATCACAGAAGGGATTCAACAAAACGGTGGTTCAGGAGATTTGGCATCATGATGGCGATCAAATATTGTGCTACATGCGGGGAGATTTGGTGTTTGTGTTTAACTTCTCGCCCTCCCAATCATTTGTTGATTATGGCTTTCTCGCTCCGGCAGGAAGCTATCAAGTTGTGTTGAATACGGATGATCCCCAGTTTGGCGGTAATGGTTTGACAGATGATAGCGTGGAGCATTTGACCAACTTCGACCCTCTGTACGAAGAAGCAAACAAGGGGTGGCTTAAATTATACATCCCGGCACGCAGTGCTATGGTCTTGAAAAAAAAGTAAACACCTCCTCTTGATCACACAGTCTATAGCTCGTTTGAATGATACGTTGTTGATACGTTGGGTGAGCAGCATTCTCTTTTGTTGCTTTACTTTCGTGTATCTATATGTGTACCAAGCTGATGTTTTGGCCGTGGCGCAACATATACTGTCAGAGGGAAAAACCTCTTACCATGCTGGTGTCGGGGCAATATTGATTACCTTGACACTCTATCTGGTGCACCTTGGCGTATCTTATTTTTGTCGTCCTTCAGGAATAGGGTACTCGCTTACCTTTTTCCCCTCATTACTACTGCTGACGATTCTGACAGATATTAGTGATAACATTGACCGCAACTTCTCGTTGGGAGGATGGTGGATAGCGGCACCTTTGCTGCTGTTGGCCTATGGAGGCCTGATGTGGGTTCTCAAGAGAAACAGGCACCAAGTGGAAGAAGGAAAAGCGTATGAGGTGTTTGTGCATCTCTTGTGGCAAAATATCATGTCGCTGGGCGTGATGTTTGTGCTGGTAGGTCTGTTTAGTAATCATGACGTGGCATTTCATGAGCGCGCAAAAATGGAACAGGCTATCGTCAACAAGGAATACAAAGATGCGCTGGAGGTGGGGAAAAACAATTTGAAAACCGATTCAAACCTTGTGATGCTGCGTGCTTATTGCTTGTCAAAGACGCATAAAATGGGGGAGAGTCTGTTTGAATATCCTTTGATGGGCGAGTCTCAATCGCTGCTGCCAAATGGCAGTTCAGTGAGAATGTTGATGACACCAGATAAAGACGTGTATCGTTACATCGGTGTCATACCTAGACAGCAGATGCCTGTCATGCGCTATTTGAAACTCATCACGGAGAGCAGAAAGGCCAAGAAACCAGCCGGAGATTATTTGTTATGCGGCTATTTGTTGGATAAAAATTTGGACAAGTTTGTGGTTCATCTTCCTCGTTACTATCATGTTGACAGCTTGTTGCCTAAACATTATCGTGAGGCATTAGTGCTTTATACCCATTCGCGTTCAAATCCAAAGCTGGTATATCATGATGCGGTGACAGATGCGGATTACAGAGATTATCAGGATTTGGAAAAAAAATATCCCGAAAAGATGGTCAGACAAACCAAAATTCGGGATATCTATGGGAAAACATATTGGTACTACTTTCATTATCACCAAAAGAAGTGAGTGCCAATGTGCCTGATGAGTTGGGAACACCCCTTAGGTGCAACCTCTTGTTATTTCACTGCATTTAATGCTTTTACCCAATCGGTGTCAATGGAAAACTGCGTGATGAATTTTTCATTGTCAACATATGCGTAGGTGATTTCTTTCTCCGGATCGTTAAAAAGAGGATTTTGAACGGTGGCATTTTTGAATCGAGCCATCAAGATTTCTTTGTCCTGCTTATTGGATGAGCGAGCCAACCGCTTGACATAGCTATTGACAAAGTCAATCATGGCATTGGTCTGTTTCCCCAATTCCAACTCGGTGAAATGGTCGTTTTGCGCCGCTTTCGTGATAAGGTAGAAGATAGCATCGGCCTTGAAAGTGGCTATTTTCCGCTCTTCCAAGTTTCTTTTCGTATCATTTTTGATGGCTTCAGCCTGGTGCATGATGCGATTTACTTCATTGTAAATTTCTTGTGACATGGCATTCACTGCAAATGTGCAGGTGAAAGCGAGTAGCATAATGATTTTTTTCATAATTCTCTTATGTTTTTTGTTCTTGTTCTTAATTTGATATAATTGGGTGGTTATGAATCTTTTGAATGTTCTTTTGTCGTTCTGTTACTTGGTAGACGATTGTGAAAGTCTGTTTTTATTCTTATTGATAAAGTCTTTCCAGCCGTGGTACTTGTTGTCTGCGCTGGGTCTTCCCATCTGAAGAAAATGGCAATAGGCAGCCCCGAGGGCGTCTGTAGCGTCCATGAAATGCGGCATTTCGCTTTGATTTATTTTCAAAAGTCTTTGAAGCATCCCAGCCACTTGTTCCTTACTGGCCTGACCTTGACCAGTGATAGCCATCTTAATCTTGAGCGGAGCATATTCATGAATGGGTACATCGTGGTGAATGGCCGCAGCGATGGCCACTCCTTGGGCACGTCCCAACTTTAACATGGACTGCACGTTTTTTCCGAAGAAAGGTGCTTCAATGGCCATCTCATCGGGTAGATATTCATCAATAATGCCAGTGATACGATCAAAAATATGTCCCAATCGAAGGTAAGGGTCATCAGTCTTTCGCATGTCAATCACCCCCATGGCTACCATGGAAGGCTTTCTTTCAAGAATCTTAATGACGCCATAACCCATTACATTGGTACCAGGATCGATTCCCAGTATCACTTTTTCTTTGATTTGCTGTTGTTGGGGAGTTGTCATTGCGTATTCGTTTTAGCGATCCATGTAGGGATTTCCTGCGAGTTCAGTGCCGATTGTTGTTGGTTCACCATGTCCAGGGTATATCTTAGTGTTGTCAGGAAGCTGTGAAAGCATCCTTAAACTCTGAATCATCTGGAACATGGAGCCTCCCTGAAGATCAGTTCTTCCGATGGATAGGTGAAACAATGTATCGCCTGAAAATGCAACATCCTCTTCTTGACAATAAAAGAACACGCTTCCAGGTGTGTGTCCCGGAGTTTCTATCAATGTGAATTGGTGTGTTCCGAAGGATATGATATCATCTTGGTTGAGATACTGACCCACACTTGGGAAATCGTCAGAAAGCTTAACACCCACAAACGCTTCAGCTTGTTCTTGCAGTAGTTGCATCAAAAAAGCGTCAGCACGATGAACTTTCACCTTTAATCCGTATTTTGTATAGACAAACTGATCGCCGAAATGGTGATCGACATGTCCGTGCGTGGCGATGAAATCAACAGGTTTTAAACCTTGAGCTTCGATGTATTGTGCTATGGCTTTCTGCTCTTTTTCATGAAAGGCCCCACAATCAATGATGATACATTCCTTGGTTTCATCACTGACTACATAGCAGTTTTCTTGCAGCATATTGCACTCGAAGCATTTGATATTGAGCATAACTTATCGTCTTTTAGTGTTGTTGTTTTATGAAATTAAAGTGGCAGATAGACAATGTTCTTTTCTTTGAACCACTCTTCGTCAAACCAATTTGATATCGAACAGTTCTCAACGATGCGTTTGAACGGTTTAATTTCAGCGTCAAGATCTCCTCCTTTCAAGCAGATGATTCCGTTTGGCAAAACATTTCGTTGCTCTTTGGATATGTTCTTCTTGGCGATTTTGGCCAAGTCGGGGAGAGACATGGCGGCTCTACTCACCACAAAATCATAGATACCTTTTTCTTCTTCACCTCTGATATGCTTGGTTGTGACATTCTTTAGACCGATGGAATGGGCGATTTCTTCGGCCACTCGAACCTTTTTTCCCGTTCCATCGATGAGCGTGAAGTTGCATTTTGGAAACATAATGGCCAAGGGAATACCAGGAAAACCACCTCCTGTCCCTAAGTCTAAAATCTTTGTTTCATCGATGAAACCGATCAATTTAGCAATAGACAGCGAATGCAAAACATGATGTTCATACAGATGGTCAATGTCTTTGCGTGAAATGACATTGATTTTTGCGTTCCAATCGCTATACAGTTCTTGAAGCATGCCATATTGTTTTTTCTGCTCTTCCGTTATGGAAGGAAAATATTTCAGTATCGCTTCTATGTTCATTTTAAGTATTTCTTTAATTCAGATTTGCTTAAATCAACCCTCACCTCGCCATATTCATGGGACACAATCTCATCTTCACAATAGATGAAAGTTATTTTATTCTTGCCAATGACATAATTATCAGTGATGTAAATATCGCCATCTGTCAAACTTCCTTCGTGTTTTTGGAATCCAGTTCGATGATTTTTCAAACGTTTTTGAAGCTTTTCAAGAATGATGTCTTTTACAGATTCTTCATAACCCTCAATGAACAGGTCTGACAAAGTGATTAACTCTCCAGTCTTCAAGTTGAAGTTTTTTGCAATTGTTTGATTTGATGTTTGCGACGTTCCCGCAGCTGTTGACAAGTAAATGATGTATGTGAGGATGTCTTTTTGGTTATTTTGGAGTTCCGATTTCAGTTGATAACGTCTGTTATAGGTGGTTGGATTGGTAGAATCTGCACGGTAAAGCGGACCATAAGTATTGATGTATTCATTCATATATTGGCTTACAAAGGTACGCAGGGCCTTCTCCATGTCGGTCGACTCGTTTGTTTGAGATAAGCTATTTGTCACCAGAAAACCAGATTGAATCAATGTTTGGTTGATTTTCAGAGCGTTTTTTCCTCGCATACATTGCATTTGGATGGATACTTCGCACTTGGGGGAGTGAGCGTTGTTTGCCAGATACGTGGTTGAATCTATCGCAAAGGATATGGCTTGTAAACCATTTTTCTTCAACACGTTGTTGTGATTGTCATCACATCCTGATGCAAAAAGGGTGAGGACAATGACCCACAACAGATTCCTCATCTTCTCTTTTTTGTGCAAAAATACGAATATTTTTTGTACCTTTGACATGTCATACTATAAAATAAGGTAAATAATGTTTAACACAGCACTTTTTGATTTAGACGGAGTCGTACTGGATACCGAGTCTCAGTATACTGTTTGTTGGGATCGGTTAGGTAAGATTTACAAACCTGACATACCGCATTTTGCCCATCTTATTAAGGGACAGACCCTAACTCAGATATTCGATCGGTATTTTAAAGATGAAAAAAAGGCGCAACATGAAATAGAAAATCAGCTCATTGAGTTTGAAAAAAATATGGATTACGCATTCATTCCTGGAGTTATTGCCTTTATCAAAGACCTGAAACAGCATCACGTTAATACGGCCATTGTAACAAGTAGCAACCAACAGAAAATGGCAAATGTATATCAACGTCACCCAGAATTTGAAACGTTCTTTGACGTTATCCTTACCAGTGAAGACTTTAAACGCAGTAAACCTGATCCGGATTGTTACCTTACAGCTGCTGCTCATTTTGCTGTTTCGCACAACCAATGTGTTGTATTTGAAGATAGTATCAACGGATTGAAAGCGGGAAAGGCCGCTCAAATGAAGGTTTGTGGACTGGCAACAACAAACTCTGTTGAGTTGATTGAGCCTTTGTCAGATATGGTTATTAATGACTTTGTTGGGATGAGTTATGAAAAGTTGTGTGCAATGGTTTAAACACAGCTGTGTTGCCTCGCTTGCATTGACCATTGCTTATTTTACATTTCTTGTCAAGACTTTATTGGGGTTGTCAAAAATAAATAATCACTTTTAGCGTTTATTCATTAATGAATATACGATTTTCTATTATAGTTTGTTTGTTTGCACTGATTGGTTTCACCGCATGTCATGATGAAGATACCTTTTCTTCATCACCTAATCATTTGCTGACATTCTCCTCTGACAGTATCAAACTTGATACCGTCTTTTCCAATATTCCCTCGGCAGCCAAATCTTTTTGGGTTTATAACCATTCAGGAGGAGGCATTAGATGTTCTAACGTCAGGTTAGAACGGGGCAATCAGACGGGGTTTAGAGTCAATGTAGACGGTATTTATCTGGGTAAAGATGTGGGATATGCAACTTCAGAGATTGAAATTAGAAAGAATGACAGCATTCGTGTGTATGTAGAATTAACCGCTCCGCCTAAATATGCAGATGTGCCGCAACGCATTGAAGACAATATTGTGTTTGCATTGGAGAATGGAAAGGAGCAAAAAGTTAATCTGAATGCCTATGCTTGGGATGCCATTTTCTTACGCGATCATCATGTTAAGAACGATACAGTACTATCAGGAACCAAGCCCATTGTGGTGTTTGGAAAACTGACAGTTGAAGAAAACAAGACTTTGCGCATAGCTGCTGGTACGACATTGTATTTCGATCAACGTGCAGGCATTGATGTCTATGGTCGACTGTCCATTGAGGGAGAACCGCAAAAAGAAGTTGTTTTGCGAGGCAACCGACTGGATCGTATGTTCGATTACCTGCCTTATGATGGGCTGAGTGGTCAGTGGCAGGGCGTACATATTTATCCTTCTTCCAACGAGAATGCCATTTCGTACGCCGATATCCATGGCGCATACAATGGTTTGGTTATTGATTCTGCCGACATAGCGAAGCAAAAACTGATCATGGCCAATTCAACCATCCACAATTGTCAAGGATATGGCTTGCTGACTCGTCATTCGCAAGTTTCCATCAACAATTCTGTTTTCAGTAATACCCTCAACGATTGCGTTTCAATTGATGGCGGCGATGTGGTGATGAACGGATGTACCTTGGCGCAATTTTATCCATTTGACTCTAACAGAGGTGTGGCTCTAAGATTGAGTGCGGCATCTTCGCCCTTAATTCAATTCGTTTGTAACAACTCACTTGTTACGGGCTACTCCGCCCATGAGGTGATGAGAAACCCTGGAAAAGATGCCTCTCAGTTGCATTTCGCCTTTGAGAACTGTTTGCTACGCATGCCTCGTGAAGAGTCAGCAGATAGTGTTTATTTTAAAAACGTGATATATGAAGATGTAAAAGATACGATTCAGGCTGGTCACAAGAACTTCCTTTTGATTGACACTGATAGCCTGAGATATGATTTCAGATTGCGAGAAAAATCTTTGGCCATAGGAAAAGCCAACCAAGCAACATCCTTACCCTTGGATAGGGATGGCAGAAAGAGAGATGAACGGCCGGATATCGGCGCCTATGAATACTTTAAACCCTAACATGCATGGAACAGATTGACATTAATATCTCGATTGAGAGTTATCAGCTTGGTGAACTTTCACCACAAGACCAAGAGTTGGTTCAGGCCGCCATAGAAGCTACCAAGAACGCATACGCGAATTACAGCCGATTCTATGTGGGCGCTGCTTTAAGACTTGAAAATGGAAAAATAGTGATAGGAGCCAACCAAGAAAATGCTGCATTCCCATCAGGTTTATGCGCAGAGCGTACTGCTGTCTTTGCGGCTCAAGCCAACTATCCCGACAGTCCCATTGAAACTTTGGCCATTGCAGGCCGGAACGAGAAAGGCGTATTGCCTAGTCCCATCACACCTTGTGGAGCTTGTCGACAGGTCATACTGGAGATAGAAGACCGATACAAAAAGCCTATCAAAATTCTCTTGTACGGTACTCAGAAAATCTATTGTGTCAGAAGCGTGAAAGATCTGCTTCCGCTGTCGTTTGTAGACGATAACATGCGCTGAAATCAACTTGTTAATAAATTTTAAAAACATTCTTTTTTCATTACATTGGTTGCGGTATTCAGAAATAAACCATTACCTTTGCAACCGCATTTGAGACACAGTGCATTCTCCTTTACGATGAAAAGGAAGGGAAGTGTGGGTGAGTGGCTGAAACCACCAGTTTGCTAAACTGACGTGCGGGTTACCGTACCGGGGGTTCGAATCCCCCCGCTTCCGCCAAAGATGCGTATGCAAAACGGTCGGTTCATCTAATGGTTAGGATACAAGATTCTCAATCTTGGCATACGAGTTCGATTCTCGTACCGACTACAAAGTAACAAAACGCCTGTAAACTATTTATGTTTTGCAGGCGTTTTTCTTTCCCCTTCACCGCTGGTTTTCAAAAGTTGCCGCTGTTTCAGCATAAAGCTGCTAACTTACATTCCTTATCATTTTGTCATCATGTCGTTGAAACTTGAACTTCAGCTGATGGTGCGAAGTTAAGAAAAAAGTAAAAGGTAAACCAAAATGTCCTCATTCAGACCTATTGATTTACCTTTGTAGTGATTGTACACCCTTAGGGATTCGAACCCTAGACCCACTGATTAAGAGTCAGTTGCTCTACCAACTGAGCTAAGGGTGCAAGCGAGAAAGAAGTACACCCTTAGGGATTCGAACCCTAGACCCACTGATTAAGAGTCAGTTGCTCTACCAACTGAGCTAAGGGTGCAAGTTTCTTTTTTGCGTGTGCAAAGGTACATTGATTTTCTTAAAATGCCAAACATTTCGTTTATTTTTTTGAAATTAATGTTGGACAGTCCAAGAATATGCAACTATGAGATAAACAGACTTCCTATTTGATAGAAGGCTGCAGATACAATCCATGCCAGAAGCGTGGTATAACCGGCCGAGAACAATGCCCATTTCCAACTGCCTGTTTCGCCTTTGATGGCAGCTATAACGGCCACGCAGGGGAAGTATAACAGGATAAAGAGCAAGAAAGCGTATGCGGTTAGCGGCGTGATGCCATCGGCTGTCATTTGTTTTCTCAGTCGTGAATACTTCTCGGGCTCATCTGATGTTGCGTCATCTTCCTCAACACTCCCTTCTGACGAATAGAGTACACCTATTGTTGAAGCCACGATCTCTTTAGCTCCAACACCTGCCACGATGCCCACATCCAGTTTCCAACTAAAACCTTGAACTCTGAATACTGGTTCTATGGCCTTGCCAATGCGTCCAATATAGCTCTGCTCTTGCTGTTCAGCCCTGGACAGATGCTCGTTATGGGGAAAATAGCCCAATGCCCAGACAATGATACTGGCCACCAAGATGATGCCACCCATCTTCTTGAGGTACAATTTTCCTTTCTCCCAAGTATGTCTGGTGATGGCTTTCCAGGTCGGTAATCGGTACGGGGGAAGTTCCATCACAAAGGGGGTGTCTTCACCCTTGATGACAAATTTGCTGAACAACCAGCCCAGAAAGACGGCCATGAGGATGCCAATGAGATACAGCGACATCATCATCGTTGACCGATACTGGGTCGAGAAGAACGTTCCGATAATCATGATATAAACGGGAAGTCGGGCCGAACAGCTCATCATGGGTAAGATGAGCATGGTGATGAGCCTTGACTTTCGGCTTTCAATGGTTCGTGTTGCCATCACTGCCGGCACATTACAGCCGAAACCCACAATGAGAGGAATGAACGATTTGCCGTGCAATCCCATCTTGTGCATCAGCTTGTCCATGATGAAAGCCGCACGAGACATGTAACCGCTGTCCTCCATATAAGAGATGAAGAAATACAGAATTAATATCTGTGGCAAGAAGACGATGACGGCACCTACACCCCCAATGACACCGTCGACGAGCATATCTTTGATGGGGCCGTCAGGAAAATAGGTGGAAATGGCCTGTCCCAGCCAGGCAACGCCGGATTCTATCCAATCCATGGGGTATTGACCAAGTGAGAAAGTTACTTCGAACATCAGCCACATCAAGGCTATGAAGATAGGGAAACCCAATACTTTATGCGTGATAAAGCTGTCCAGCCAGTGCGTAAGCTGGTAGGTGTCTTTCTTGTTTCCTGTTTTGTAGGCAGCCTCTTTCAGTGCTCCATGAATAAAGCCGTATTTCGCATCCATCACCGCAGTCTCACTGTCGGTATTCGTTTCCTCCCTTACGCGTCTGTCAGCTTTGTCCCTGGCAGCAAATATCTTGTCTGCCTGGGGCATGGAGCTGATCATTTTTTCCACGTCATGGTCGTGTTCCATCAGCTTGATGCCAAGATATCGGGTAGAGTAGCGCTGCCGAATATTTTCGTCTTGTTTCAAGAAAGCCTGGATGTCAGCAATGCCTTGCTCTATTTCATGCCCATGATTGATATGTACATGGCGGAATTGTGGTTGGGCGTCTTCCTTGCCTTCGTATGTCTCAATAACCTGATGGAACAGCTCCTTAACGCCTCTTCCATTTTTAAATACAGTAGGAACCATCGGGATGCCGAAAAGTTCGGAAAGCTTGTCGATATGAATCCGGTCTCCTCGGTCTTCAGACTCGTCGTACATGTTTAATGCGCAGACGATACGAAGGTGCATGTCAATGAGTTGTGTCGTTAGATAAAAGTTTCGCTCCAAGTTTGAGGTATCTATGACATTGATGACGACATCTGGTGTTTTCTCGATGATTTGTTTTCTCACATAGAGTTCTTCCGGCGAATAAGCCGAAAGCGAATAAGTGCCGGGAAGGTCAACTATGTTGAAATGATAGCCTTCAAAGCTGGCATGACCTTCCTTGGCATCGACGGTGACACCCGAATAATTGCCCACTCTTTCGTGTGCGCCGGATGCAAAATTGAACAATGATGTCTTCCCGCAGTTAGGGTTTCCCACCAAGGCTACATTGATGGTTCGGCTCTTCTGCATCGCAACAGCACGGATTTGCTGTTCTGTTACACGTTGGATTCCATCGACGTCGTCATCAGAAATGGCTCCTTGGTAATTGTTTTCAGCTGGTTTTTGCGTTCGGGCCTCTTCAAGTGACACCACCTCAATCATATCGGCCTCGGAGTGTCTTAGTGACACTTCGTAACCCATCACTTTGTATTTCACGGGGTCTTTCAAGGGCGCATTCAATAGCACTTCAACCTTTTTCCCGCTGATAAAGCCCATTTCAACGATGCGTTTGCGAAAGCCACCGTGACCGGTAACTTTAACAATTACCCCTGTTTCGCCTGTTTTTAAGTCTGATAACTTCATCTTTGTCTCTCTATCTCAAGTACAAAAATACAAAATTTAATGCGCAACAGAGTTGCAAATGACGATGCATTGTATAAAATACCTAAAAATAATGATGTGACTCCCGATGAAATGGGCTTTTATTGGATATCTATCCTCATAAATCAGTATACGGGAAAAGTTATAAACATTCCTATGATGCTATAATTTGATGGCTTTTCCTGTCCTGTTGCTTTCGATGGCTGCTTCAAGAATTTGAACAACCGTCAGGTTGTTTCGGTGTAACATTGCGTACTGGCCGGTTGGTTTTTGTCCTTTCATTAGTGCTTGTCATCAAAAGCAGCAGTGTAAATAAAAACTTTTTCATTGTTTGATGTCTTTAGTTTGGTTATGCCTGCAAAAATACAAAACAATACTCGTATAGAATGTAGCTATTTCGGTGTTTGTTTACATCTGATATCCAAGCGAAATCAATAGCGTTGAGTTTGGCTACCAAACTGTATGACATTGGCAGTTAAAGTCATTGACTTTGGAGTCCAAACTCAATGAGTTTGAACCGCTTGTTTTTAAGTATTCGTAATTGATTGTCTGTTAATCAATTATATAACTTATGGTTCATTTTTTTCATAGAAAGCTATCAATAAAACCAAGAGCCGTTACAGCCTTTTCTGTTAAGGGCAAAATTGGTGAACAACAAATACAAATGAGGTTCATTATGGAAATGGAGTGGCGCTATAATAAGAGCTATCACTCCAAATTTCGGATGACCTTTATTTTATCCTCTCCGCACAAACCTTTTCAATAAGAAAGACAAAAAATATGGAAAGATATAGAATTTGCCATTGAAACCGATATTCTTATATCCTAATTTGATGCCGTATTTAACATCTGGATATTTATCATCACTTAGTAACTTGTTCAATGACGGTGTGGCACCATCATTAGCTTTTACTTCAACTGGAATAAGGGAGTCAGCATCTCTGATAAAAAAATCCATTTCCAGAGAAGGCCTGTCTTTGCTGTAGTAATAAAGGCTATAACCCTGCTTTACCAACATATCACCTACAATGTTTTCATATATAGCTCCTTTATATGTACCCAGATTCTTATTGGCTCTCAAATCATCTTGTGCTTCCTCATCGAGTGACGCAATCAAAAGTCCAGTGTCTTTATAGTAAATCTTGTATAGCTTAGGATCATAGTTCCCTTTAAGCGGGAGCTCAGGTTGATTCAAACAGTAGCAGATGTTTATAACGCCAGCATCAGAAAGCCATTCTACACAACCAATGTAATCTCTATTACGCGCATTCTTTGCAATTTTAGTAATCTGGAAACGCTTGTTTTCTTTTGCCAAGAAGGTAGAAATGTGGTTATAAACGGCTTGAATCTTTGCTTTATCCAAACCTTCTACATATTTTGTAATATCCTCCTCATAGTCTTTGAGCAATTGCTTCTGTATGGCCAAAGTTCCACTGAAATTCTTGTTCTTGATATATGTGTTTACAACCTCTGGCATACCTCCGATAGTAGCATAATCACGGAACAATTCAAAGAGAACATCCATTTGCAGTTTGGCAAGTGGTTTGACTTCCAACATGTGCTGATACAACTCATCCACAAAATCATCATTGTATCCTTTAGCCCAAAGAAACTCCTCAAAATCCATGGAATACATCTCATAATCTTCCTTATAGCCTACACTGTTAGATTCAATTTCCCGATAACTAATACCCATCAATGAACCGGAACAGATAACATCGAAGCGTCCATCAAGTTTAAAAAACTTCAATGATGTAGCACAATTTGGACAAGCTTGAAGCTCATCAAAGAAGAAAAGAGTTTCACCAGGTATAAACTTCAATTCAGGATTGAGCAATGAAATGTTTTTAAGAATCGCATCAACTTCAAATCCATCGTCAAAGATATTCTTATATTTTGGTTGCTCTACAAAATTAATTTGGATAACAGTCTTATAGTTCTGACTGGCAAACCATTCTATTGAGCGTGTTTTTCCAATCTGACGGGCACCTTTAATAATGAGCGGTTTTCTATCTGGATTAGCTTTCCAAGCCATCAAATAGCTATCAACCTTTCTTCTAAGCAGTTGTTCCATATTAAAATCTTTAATTACAACTGCAAAGATAAAACTTTTCACATAATCCAACCAATAAACATGTGATTATTTCACATTATCACGTCTTTTTTACCATGTATTTTCACATAATCACACTATAAATAGACGATCATTTCACATTTTCCGAATTCTCCTTCTACGAACTGAACGACTAAAATGCCAAAAAATGAAAAATAAAATGCTATTTAATTGGCATATACGCTTGGTTCGGTGTTGAAACAAAAGTTCTACATCGGAAACGTAATAAAAGTAATTTTTATTCGTTCATCCTAAGATGATAAACGAGAATCGCAACAAAACACATATTCATAGCTTAAAATACACTGATGTTGAACAAGATTATGATATTTTGCTAAGCATTGTTCATAACAAGTTGGTGGCTCACCTTCTCGGTGTCGAGGGTATGGCACAGCGCTTGTGCTGCTCTGGGTATGTGGTTGTCAGTGCGTAGATGGAGAAAAAATAACGATTTGTGGACACGTCTAAAAACACGAGTGTGGAAAAAACAGCATCATTTGCCATATTGGTGGCGGTTTATAATGGTAGCAAGTATCTGAAAAGATGCTTGGACTCGTTGCGAAAACAAACCCTCAAAGATATTCAAGTGATTTGTGTGGATGACGGATCTACGGACAATTCTTGGGAAATATTACAATCGTATGCTGCTGTAGACCAACGAATCGAGATTTATCATCTAAATCAAAACTATGGAGCAGCACATGCACGCAATGAAGGAATTCGGTATATCAACGCTCGTTACACCACTTTTTTAGATTGCGATGATACTTTTGCACCAGATGCCTTAGAACAGGCTTTACAGGTCTTTGAAAAGCATCCACAAGTAGACTGTGTGCTTTTCAAGCTCATCACTATTGGAGGTGACAATTCAACCACACAGGAATATGCCATGGATTTTTTTGAAGAAAGGTCTGGATATGAAGCTTTCAAAGACAGTTTAACCTGGAAAATACATGGCGTTTATGCTGCGAAAACCTTCCTCTTCAAACAGTTCCCGTACGATGACACATGTAAAACCTACAGTGATGACAACAGTACACGACTGCATTATCTGTTTTCTAAGCAAGTGGGTTGTTGTCATGGAGAGTATTACTACCACTACAATCCCCACTCGGTAACACACATTATTAGTGGAAGCAGGTTTGACTATCTTCGCGCCAATGAAAGTATGAAGAAACAGTTGATAAAATTCAACGTAAGCGATGAAGTGTTAACTATTTATGAGAATGAGCGTTGGGTGGTATTGATAGATTTATACTATTTTCATTATTCCTACAGACAACAGCTTTCTGCTGAGGATTTAGCGATGGGCATGCATGAGCTTCATCGAATATGGAAAAGCATTGAGGTAAATAGACTGTACAAACGATTAAAATATAAATTCGGGTACATGCCACTAAGATTTTCATGGAGGATGTTCAGAATACAAGAAGAACTCTATTTTACCCTAAGGTCTATTTTTCGAAAGGGCAGGCAACAAACTAAGAATTAGTGCACTTCGTATGGCATTGACATATATAGAGTATGCAAAAGATTTGTGAATCTTCGCAGAAAAGCTGTAGTTTGTTGCTGGGAATATATTACCTTTGCATAAGATGGGCTGCGCCTCACCAAAGTAAACAAGTTTTTCTATGGCTTCGGTTTGCGCCATCTTTGCATAAGATGGGCTGCGTCTCACCAAAGTAAACAAGTTTTCCTTTGGCTTCGGCTTGCACTCTATTCATATCAGATGAGAAAGATTTATTTAATGGCAGCCGTCTTATTGGCGGTATATTCTGTAAAAGCTCAAGACTCGCTAACAGTTGTGCGAGTGAATAAGCAGCGTAGTTTTCCGCAGGAAATACCCGCAGGGAATTACAGTGGTATCACCTATATCGGTGACAGTGTGTATGCAGTGGTTAGTGACAAGTCGCCACAGGATGGCTTCTTCCTTTTTAAAATAGCACTCGACTCCATCACTGGCGACGTACTTCACGTGGAGAATCTCGGCTTTAGGGGCGACAC
This sequence comes from Hoylesella buccalis ATCC 35310, assembly GCF_025151385.1. Taxonomy (NCBI): domain Bacteria; kingdom Pseudomonadati; phylum Bacteroidota; class Bacteroidia; order Bacteroidales; family Prevotellaceae; genus Hoylesella; species Hoylesella buccalis. The sequence continues at coordinate 624,311 of NZ_CP102287.1, forward strand.
AGACAAAAATGGGGATATGGAAGCCATCACTTATGTGCCGTCATCTAAAACGTTGTACATCACCCGTGAAACCGACAACACCATCAAAGAATATGCGCTGGATGGGCATCTAACGATCAGACAACTGTCCGTTCCTGCCATTTACCAAAAGGATAGGGGCAATTATGGGTTGGAATCTTTGAGCTTTAACGAGCGAACCCAGACTTTTTGGACGTGTAATGAAGGGACGCTTCTGGGCGATGGTGAACAGGCCACTGCGACAAATGGGGTTCGTAACAGGTTGCGCTTGCAATCGTTCAGTGCCGATTTTCAGCCCTTACATCAGTATGCCTATCTGATGGATGCACCCGAAGCAAACAAGAAAGCTTATCTCTATGGCATGGGAGTTGCTGAGGTCACGGCACTCGATGACGGCAGCGTGCTGGTCTTAGAGCGCGAATTTTATACGCCACCTTCTAAACTGGGTGCTTTTGTCAACAATAAATTGTTTTTGGTACACCCTCAAAAAGGCGCTCCCATCGATGGGGAAGAAGCGCTGAACGAAGTAATGCCTTATTTGAAAAAACGATTGGTGACGAAATGGACCACCCGACTTTCTTTATTCCGTCATGAGATAGCCAACTTTGAGGGGATGTGCCTTGGTCCGAAACTGGCCGACGGTTCCCAAGTGTTGGTCTTGGTATCTGATTCGCAAAATCAGGCGGGTGGGGTGATGAAAGATTGGTTTAAAACCATCGTCCTGTCCCTGCCAAAGCCATGACATGGGCCATTTGAACATTGTAAGCTAGGTGCATATATGGGCATAAACGAAAAAATCACAATCTCTTCAAGCGTGAAAAGATTGTGATTCGCTAATTATGAGGTACCTGGCAGAGTCGAACTGCCCTACACGGTTTTGCAGACCGTTACCTAACCGATCGGCCAAGGTACCCTGATTGATTTTTGCGTGTGCAAAGATAAGGTAAATAATTTGTTCTTCCAAACATTTGTCTCACTTTTTCTCATAACATGCGGGCTTTCGATGGGCTGACGCTTGTTTTTTCAGAATCTGGTCATGTAATGCACATCCTTTACATCCGTAGCATTTGTCGCCGCTGTGTCGCCATGTCAGGTATATTCTTCGTCCTGCATACGCTACAGCCGCGATGAGGATGGCAATGAGAATAGTGTATTGAACAACGTATGTCATATTGAGTTTTTATCATTCCATTGATGAGCGAGCTATCAATAGTGTATGCTGATTGGATAAACAAGGAATTGAATCAAGCCGAACCCCTCCCATACTTCAAAAGCTTTCTTCTATCGGACATGGGAAGGATTCGGTGGTCGTTGATAACCTATTGATGCCTCTTAATAAGCAAAGAGGGGATAGTTCTTCATCGTTTCGTTGACTTTCTGTCTTACGTTTGCGATGATCTTTTCATCATCAGGTGCGTTCAATACCTCTTCGATGAGTCCGGCAACGAGAAGCATGATGTCTTCTTTCGCACCTCGTGTCGTCATAGCTGCGGTGCCAAGACGGATGCCACTGGTTTGGAATGCCGAACGTGTGTCGTAAGGAACCATGTTCTTGTTGACAGTAATATCGGCAGCAACGAGTGCGTTCTCTGCCACTTTACCTGTCAGTTCGGGATATTTTGAGCGAAGGTCAACCAGCATCGAGTGGTTGTCTGTTCCGCCACTTACGATGCTAAAGCCACGTTGTGTGAGTGCGTCGGCCAACACAGCCGCATTCTTTTTAACCTGCAGAGCATACTCTTTCCATGAGGGTTTCAGGTTTTCACCGAAGCCAACAGCCTTGGCTGCAATGACATGTTCAAGAGGACCGCCCTGTGTTCCGGGGAATACAGCACTGTTGAGCAGTTGCGACATCATCTTGACATCACCTTTCTTAGTGGTCAGGCCCCATGGGTTTTCAAAGTCTTTACCCATCAAAATGATGCCACCGCGTGGACCACGGAGCGTTTTGTGTGTGGTACTGGTGACGATGTGTGCATATTTGACGGGATTGTTCAGCAATCCGGCGGCAATCAATCCTGCTGGGTGAGCCATGTCAACCATGAGTAAAGCTCCTACTTCGTCAGCAATCTTTCGCATGCGCTGATAGTCCCACTCGCGGCTGTAAGCAGAGCCACCTCCGATAATCAGTTTAGGATGATGTTGGTGAGCCAGCTGTTCCATCTCATCATAGTCTATCCGACCCGTTTCCTTATTCAGGTTATAGCCAATGGGATGATAAAGAATTCCGGATGTGTTGACGCTGCTTCCGTGTGACAAATGGCCGCCATGATCGAGGTTGAGCCCCATAAATGTATCGCCAGGCTTCAATACAGCCAGCAAGACGGCGGCGTTTGCTTGTGCGCCCGAGTGTGGTTGTACGTTGGCAAACTCGGCTCCGAAGAGTTCTTTAACACGTGCTATCGCCAGATTCTCTACCTGGTCAACGATTTGGCAACCGCCATAATAACGCTTTCCGGGAAGACCTTCGGCGTATTTGTTTGTTAAATACGATCCCATAGCCTGCATCACTTCGTCGCTGACAAAGTTCTCTGATGCGATAAGTTCCATTCCTTTGAGCTGGCGTTGATGCTCTTGCTCAATGAGATTAAAAAGTTCTTGATCTTTTTCCATGATTTTTTAATTTGGTTTAAGTAAAGATGTTTCATTTAGAATGATCTGCAATTCACAGCATTCTGTTTGTTTTTTGGGTCTATTATTGATTTTTTTTAGTGAGTTTGACAGGACAGGATTCAGCAGAGTTCTACTTTATTGATGTCTTGTTCTTTATCACAATAGTGACATTTCAATAAACCATGTGTCTTGTCTACCACATGGAATACGGTTTGCATGGGCTCGTTGTTGGTAATGCACATGGGGTTGTTGCATTTCACGATGCCACGCAATTCGTTCGGTGTCTCAACTGTTTTCTTCTCTACTACTTCGTAATCTTTGATGATGTTGAGCACTATTTTCGGTGCTACCACAGAAAGGCGGCTGATTTCTTCATCAGAGAAAAACTTGTCAGAAACCTTGATGATGCCTTTCTTACCAATCTTTTTGGAAACAAAATTGTTGCCAATGGTAACCGGTGTGTTTAATGATTGGAGTTCCAGCAGATTGACAACTTGGTATGTTTTGCTCGCAGGAATATGATCTATAACGGTACCATTCTCTATTGCTGCAACTAAACGCTCTTTCTTGTTCATAATCAGAATATTATTGTTGTATTACAACTTATTTGATAATTGTTTTATCTTGCTTGATGTCTTCAAGTGTGATGCCTAGACAATGACTGAATATGGCTTGTCTGGCATAGAGCCCGTTCTGTGCTTGTTGAATGTAATAGGCATGCGGATTGTCATCCACGTCGTAAGCAATTTCGTTGACACGTGGTAGTGGATGCAGTATCTTGAGGTTGTCCTTGACGCTTTTGAGCATGTCGTTGCGCAGAATGTAAACGTTCTTCACATGTTCGTATTCCATCAAGTCAGAGAAACGTTCTTTCTGCACACGTGTCATATAGAGTATGTCGGCGTCTGCCAGCACCTTGCTGTTAAAGGCAGTGTGTTCTTGGTACTTGATGCCATGCTCTTGACAATAGAGCTTGTACTCCATGGGCATGGCCAGTTCGTTAGGAGCAATGAAATGAAAAGTGGGGTTGAAGTGTCGCATTGCCGTAATGAGTGAATGCACCGTGCGGCCATACTTCAAATCGCCCACCAGATAAATGTTCAAGTTTTCAAGCGTTCCTTGCGTCTTGTAGATAGAGTAGAGATCCAACAAGCATTGAGAAGGGTGCATGTGAGCACCGTCACCGGCATTGATGATGGGAACGGGAGCCACTTCACTGGCATATTGAGCCGCACCTTCGATGTAATGGCGCATCACGATGAGGTCGGCATAGTTGGAAACCATGAGTATGGTATCCTTGAGGGTTTCACCTTTGGATACGCTGGAAGCTTTCGCATCTGAAAAGCCTATTACCCGTGCCCCCAGCCTGTTAGCCGCCGTCTCAAAGCTAAGACGGGTTCTGGTTGATGGCTCATAGAAGAGTGTGGCTACGACCTTCCCTTTTAATAGTTCGCGGTTGGGATGCATTTCAAATTGCTCGGCCAAGGCCAACAGATACATCAGCTCATCTTTAGCGAGGTCGGCAATGTTGATAAAATGACGTTTTTCCATTTTGTATACTTAATCTGTTTTTGGAATTGACGGCTAAGTTAGTTATTAATTTTTATTTACGAGAGATAATTAAAAGAAAAGTTGTATTTTTGCATCAATTATATATATGTATTGCGGAGAATGAGAAAGGCATTTGTTCATTTCCTTTGGAAAACTTTGATCGCAGTATTTTGCATCATCCTGATTGCATTTATCGCGATATGGAATGGGTGGATAGGCTATATGCCTGAAGTAGAAGACCTTCAGAACCCCATCAGTCGTTTTGCAACCCAGGTTTATTCGGCAGATGGAAAAGTGCTGGGCACCTGGAACTTTAACAAGGAAAACCGCATTGTCATACCTTATTCTAAGATTTCTCCACATCTGGTTCATGCTTTGGTTGCAACAGAGGATGAACGGTTCTACGAACATTCAGGAATTGACTTTTTCGCATTGGGACGTGCCATCATCAAACGGGGGATATTAGGACAAGAGAATGCCGGAGGCGGCTCAACTATAACCCAACAATTGGCTAAACAGCTTTATTCGGAAACTGCACGAAGTACATTGGAACGAATGCTGCAAAAACCCATTGAATGGGTCATCGCGGTAAAGTTGGAGCGAAATTACACCAAGGAAGAAATCATCGCATTATACCTTAATTATTTTGATTTTCTTCACAATGCGGTAGGAATTAAAACGGCTGCAAATACGTATTTCAATAAAGAACCCAAAGACTTGACAGTCACAGAGTCGGCCATGCTCATCGGCCTTTGTAAGAATCCGTCTCTATATAATCCCGTTCGTTATCCTGAACGTTGTACCGAACGTCGTAATGTCGTGCTTGGGCAAATGCAGAAGGCCGGCTATCTTTCGAAAGCAGAATACCACCAGTACGCAGATGAAAAGTTGAAGCTGAACTTTCACCGTACAGATCACAAGAATGGATTGGCTACCTACTTCCGTGAATTCCTGCGCCAATATATGATGGCCTCGCGTCCAGATCGTTCTGATTATCCATCCTGGAACCAGAATCAATTTGTCTTCGATTCCATCGCATGGGATACAGATCCCCTTTATGGTTGGTGCAATAAGAATTTTAAGAGAAATGGCAAGCCTTATAATGTCTACACGGATGGCCTGAAAGTGTTTACCACCATAGATTCACGTATGCAGCTATATGCAGAACAGGCTGTTTATAACCACGTGGCTAAGTTCTTGCAACCAGCTTTTGACAAAGAGAAAGCCAAACGCCCCAACGCTCCCTTCACCAAAGCACTGACACCGAAAGAGATTAGATCTATCTTGAATAGGTCTATGATGGGAAGTGAGCGCTATAGAGTATTGAAAGCCTCTGGTGCCTCTGACGAAGAAATCAAGAAGTCATTCAACACACCTGTCGACATGGCGGTGTTTACCTATCATGGCGATGTGGATACGACAATGACGCCTATGGATTCTATCCGTTATTACAAGTCTTTCCTTCGTGCGGGCTTCATGAGCATGGATCCGCAGACGGGTTATGTGAAGGCATACGTGGGTGGGCTTGACTACAATCACTTCATGTATGACATGGTGATGAACGGGCGCCGACAGGTTGGGTCAACCATCAAACCTTTTCTGTATTCCTTGGCCATGGAAAACGGTTTTTCTCCTTGCGACCAAGCCCCCAACGTGCAGAGAACTTACATGGTGGCAGGCAAACCTTGGACACCAAGAAACACCAGTAGAAGAAGTTATGGCTCGATGGTGACGCTGAAATGGGGCTTGGCCAACTCGAACAACTGGATATCGGCATACTTGATGAGCCGTTTGAACCCACAGCTGTTTGTAAGTATGCTTCACGATTTCGGCATTCAAAATCCAGACATTCATCCTTCTATGGCTCTTTGTTTAGGGCCTTGTGAAGTTTCTGTTGCGGAAATGGTCGGCGCATACACCACTTTTGCCAATCACGGCATCCGTACCGCTCCCATGTTTGTTTCTAAAATAGAAGATAATGAAGGGAATGTGCTGGCAACCTTCCAGCCTCGTATGAGCGAAGTGATTAGTGCGGAGAGTGCCAACAAAATGCTAGTTCTCTTGCAAGAAGTTGTCGACAGAGGAACAGCAGGTCGATTGCGTTTCAAGTACAACATCGGTGGAGAGATAGGAGCGAAAACGGGTACTACTAACCGAAATTCTGATGCTTGGTTCATGGGCTTCACACCTCAATTAGTGAGTGGATGTTGGGTAGGCGGTGAAGACCGCGACATTCATTTTGACTCCATGAGGATGGGGCAGGGAGCAACCATGGCATTACCAATATGGGCTAACTTCATGAAAAGAGTGTATAAAGATGCTTCGTTAGGATATAAACCAGATGCTTCTTTTGGACTACCTGAAGGTTATAATCCGTGCGCCAGAGATGATAGGGACGTAGATGAGTTTGGTATCGACGAGGTTTACGAATAATACACGAATTGAAGTCATAGATGTTGCCGTAAACATACTTTCGATTCTCAAATTCAACAACGCGCGAATAAAGTTGCAATATTACGATGATCCAGCAAAGATTATATTTTTTTTGTATCAGTAGAAATTTACTAAGAATAGGAGAGGGTGCATTATATAAACGATTAAGATGCACCCTCCTGATTTTTTCATCCTCAAACAAAGTTTTAGCAAGCAGCAATAGAAAACTTGTTAAGGTTCTGTTACTATCTCCTTGCGCACCGTTCCATCGTCCATCACGATGATGTTGACGCCCCGCTGCGGCCTGCTGATTCTGGTTCCGTCCAGCAGGTAGCGCGCTTTCTCCATGGGTGTACGGCTGTCTGCAAGGTGTTTGCCCACCGTATTGGTTACCTTGCGTGGTTTGATGTTGAATGTCATCGACTGATTCTGGTAGGGTATTTTCTTGAGATCCACAAATCCATCTCCGCCTCCCAGACCGTATACCACATGAAAATTGCCCTTGTCGTCGTAGCCGTCGATGACGAAGCAATGTGGCGCGTAGGGCGAACTTCCTCCGTAGATGACCGGCATGCCGTCTGAAAGTTGCTGGTAAAGGGTTGTGTACCATGTGCTGTCATTTACATCATCGTTGAGGAAGGTTGACAGGTAGGTCACGGCATCGTCGTACGCAAAATGGTCTTTCAGAGCATGTGCCACATCCATGTCAAATGCGCCACTGTAGTGTAGCCTGTACTCCATTTTCACAGCAGCACCACAGTCGGCCATGATTTTTGCCACTGCTTGCTTCTCCTCGTCCGAGCTGTTGTCACCGTATGTGTAGGCATCTTTCATCTTCTCCCAGTCGTAGGTGCTTTTGCTGAAGTCGGTCTCAACGAAGTATGTTAGTCCGTCGTCGCCCACGTATGCGTAGCTCACGCTACCTTGTCCGCGCGTAGGATAACCGTAATATTTCATAACCTGTGCCATGGCAGTGGCTACGCAGCCCGTCTTGCAGTGTACGTTCTTACCAGGAGCCAGCGGACATTGTAGGTTATAGGGGGCGTTCTGTCCCCAGGTTGTCTTGAGCATGGGCGCTACCGATGGCTTTATTTTGCCCTTCATGAGGCTGAAGCATTCGTATTGCGACATTTCTTTGGCATGGATGCCCGTGAGGAGGCAACATGAAATGAGTGTGAGTAGGGCTTTCTTGTTCATGATCTACAATGTATTTTTGTGAAATATGCTATATGGTAAATAATAAAAACAACAGGGATGGACACGCTTGTGGCATGCTCATCCCTGTTGTATCAGAAAGTTTACTTTGTTTCTATCTCTTCCTTCATGTCAATAAACTGCTTTTTTGAATTGTAGAATTCATATTGCAAAAAAGCTAGTTTTTGTGAAGGGATGACGTTAACTCCAAGTCCATATTTCATCTGCCACTTACGTTTCAGGGAGAACACTCCTTGATTGATATATGCGGCTACATACGGATGAACGTGGAGCGTGAACCGTTTAATTCCTATTTTGTTGACTAGTTTGTCAATTTTTCTTTCAAGTTGATCGGTAAATAAAATACTAGACTTAATTTTACCTGTGCCATTACACGTGGGACATGTTTCGTCAACATTGACATCCATTACAGGTCTTACACGTTGTCTAGTGATTTGCATCAATCCAAACTTACTCAGTGGGAGAATGTTGTGACGTGCACGATCACTTTGCATGTTCTTACACATGCGCTCGTAGAGCATCTGTCGGTCTTCAGCAAGATGCATGTCGATAAAATCAACAACGATAATACCTCCCATGTCACGCAACCTGAGCTGCCGTGCCAATTCGTCTGCTGCCCCAAGGTTTACTTCAAGCGCATTTGCTTCTTGGTCATTTTCTTTTCGTGTTCGGTTCCCACTATTTACATCCACAACATGAAGGGCCTCGGTATGCTCAATGATAAGATAGGCACCATGCTTGTAGTTGATGGTCTTACCGAAGCTAGACTTAATTTGTTTTGTGATGTTGAAATTATCAAAGATAGGCACTTTGCCCGTGTACCGCTTCACAATGCCCGACTTGCTCGGGGCTATTAACGTGACATAGTCTTTAACCTGCCTAAATGCTTCTTCATCATTAATATAAATATTCTCGAAGCTTGGGTTAAATATATCTCTTAATAAAGCGATTGCTCGTACCGCTTCTTCATATACTAGTTGAGGTCGTTTTTGGGTTTTCTGTACTTTGACAATCGCATCTTGCCAACGCTTTGTCAACACTTTCATTTCGCCATCTAACTCAGCAACTCTTTTTCCTTCTGCCACCGTGCGTACGATGACGCCGCAGTTTTTAGGTTTAATGCTGCGGACGAGTTGTTTCAACCTGGCGCGTTCCTCACCGTTTTTGATTTTTGAAGAAACGGAAACTTTGTCACCAAAGGGAATCAGAACTAAAAAGCGACCTGCAAAAGACAACTCAGCAGTTAGTCGTGGACCTTTGGTTGAAATAGGTTCTTTAACAATTTGCACCAATACTTCTTGTCCTAAGGTTAGTGTTGACTGAACGCTACCGTCTTTTTGAAGGTCTGGCAGACGTGAAGCTTTGGCAAATGGATAAAGTTTTTTTCTGTCACTTTGTACTTGTTTTAAGTACTTCGCATACGAATTAAATTGGCTCCCTAAGTCAAGATAGTGAAGAAAAGCGTCTCTTTCATATCCTACATCCACAAAACAGGCATTCAAGCCTGGCATAAGTTTTTTTACTTTTGCGATGTAGACATTTCCAACAGAGAAAGTTGCAGAGCGCGGTTCGTTCTGGTATTCAACCAGTCGCTTATCCTCTAACAGTGCCGTGGCAATGTCTTTCTCCTGGACGTCAATAACAACTTCGCTGGTCATTTCTCTTCTTACTTTGCTTAGTTACATCAAAAAAGGGCGTGCCAAATATCCTTCATAGGACTTTTTGACGCGCCCCACTGTCTATATAGACTATCAAGCAATGTTATTTGCTCTTATGTCTATTCTTTCTTAATCTTTTTTTACGCTTGTGCGTAGCCATCTTGTGGCCCTTCTTTTTCTTACCGTTTGGCATAATTTTAAATGTTTAAAAATAATATGTTTTGTACTAAATTTTCTATATTAATAGATGTAGAATACCAATTTGATAATTCTCAACTTAAAAGTTGCCTTACGCTTTCATCGCATTGATGAAGCTCTTAGATGGTTTAAAGCTGGGCAAATCGTGTGCGTCAATTGTAATTGTGGTATTCTTTTGAATGTTTCTGGCAGTCTTTGCCGCTCTGTGCTTGATAATAAAGCTACCAAAACCTCTCAAATAAACATTTTCTCTTTTCTTGAGAAGGCTATCCTTTACAGTACTCATGAAGCATTCTACCACAGCTGCTACTTCTTTTTTCTGCAAGCCGGTAGACATTGAAATTTCGTTGATGATATCTGCTTTCGTCATTGTATTTATTGTTATTTGTTGTTATTTTTTATCTTGTACCTCGATTTTGATTTGCAAATATAGTTGTTTTTTGCGTGATAGAGAAATATATTTAGTTATTTTTGCCAAAATACTTCATAAAAATAGTTCAGAAGTAGTTCTTATCCAAGAACTTATATATCTACATTAAGAAAATATGCCCATTTCACCTTTGTGAATCTACCTTTGTGCTATGGAAAAGGTGCAGCTGTTTTTCCCTGTTTTATGCAACAAGTTTTACCATCATATCCATGTTCTCAGTTCATTGCATTATCCTAAGATTGTGGAGATGTGAGAATAACTTGTAATTCGAAACATGTTTTTCAAGGATATTAAATGCGATTTTGAAATCTTTTTGGTGGCTGACCTTCACCTGATGACAATAGACCACATAGGGCAGAAAAAGCACTCATGCTGTAGATGAACAGCATGAAATGCAGTGCCATGTTGAAGATATTCTGCCGAATAGGCGGAATTAGTATTCCATGATTGCTGGTAATTCTTTGGCCTGATCAATCATTTTCTGAACTTCTGAAACTGAGGGTACGTGGTTTACCAAGTTTCTCTTATTATTAATTTCTTCAAGTTTTTGCTGTAAATTCTCTGCTACCCGGTGTTTCAGTTCCTTCACCGTGTCAACACCAGCGGCTTCCAAAAGTTCAGAGAACTGTGGACCTACACCGTTAATGCGCATCAAGTCAGCATGGTTTGTCCACTTCAGAATACTTTTACCACTTATCCCTGTAGTTTCTTCTAGGGTTTTACGGCCGGCAGGATTTTTTGCCTTTTGCAGTAAATCATCCACTGTATTGATACCTGCTTCAACAAGTTTTTTTGCATTTACGTTGCCGATTCCCTCGATGTCAATAATCTTGTAAGTCATCTTTGTTTAAAATTAGTTTATGAATGGTTTCTTTTCGTATCGCCAAAGTTAACGATAAATACCTAGATATCAAAATATTTCCAGCTGTATTTTGATAGAATTTACGAGTCATTATTGTGAGCTTTCATGCGTTGTTCTTGTGCAATATATAATAAATGTGTAGATTTGCATGATGAGAAAAATAATCCATGTTGATATGGATGCTTTCTACGCTTCGGTAGAACAGCGTGACCATCCCGAATTAAGAGGCAAGCCGGTCGCGGTAGGTCACGACGGACCGCGTGGGGTAGTGAGCACGGCAAGTTACGAGGCGCGCAAGTTTGGCGTGCACTCGGCCATGGCCATGTGCAAAGCCAAGCGTCTGTGTCCGCAATTGATCATTGTGCCACACAGAGGAGAGGTGTACCACGAGGTTTCCATACAGGTTCGTGAGATATTTCGTGAGTACACAGACATCATTGAACCTATATCCTTGGATGAGGCATTTTTGGACGTAACAGACAATAAAAAGGATATTGATGATCCGCGGACCATCGCCCTTGAAATAAAAAAGAAGATACGAGAAACCACTCATTTGACTGCTTCTGCCGGCGTGTCTTTCAATAAATTTCTAGCCAAGATAGCTTCTGATTATCGAAAACCTGATGGATTGTTTGAGATTAGTCATGAAGATGCGTACGATTTTATTGGTCAATTGAAGATAGAGAAGTTTTGGGGCATCGGACCTAAAACAGCTCAACTAATGCATAAAATGGGAATCTTTACGGGCGAACAGTTGCGTACGGTTTCTGAAAAGCACTTGATTGAAGTATTCGGCAAGATGGGCAGCGTCTACTATCAAGATGCCAGAGGCGATGATGAACGGCCCGTCATCAGCCATTGGATTCGTAAATCCGTTGGCTGCGAACGTACATTCCAGGAAGATCTCACCCGGCGCTCGGCTGTCTTGATTGAACTTTACCACACGGTGTTGGAACTGGTTGAACGAATCAAAGAGGCTGGTTTTGAAGGCAAGACACTGACCTTGAAAATCAAATTTGATGATTTTACGCAAATAACCAGAAGCGCTACGGTAGATCATTGTTTGCAGACCAAAGACCAGATACTGCCTCTGGCAAAGAGTTTGTTGCGTGAAGTGGATTACTCCCATCGAGCTATCAGGCTGATGGGACTGTCTGTCAACAACCCTCATGCAGACGATAAGGGTGAAAAGGAAATACGATGGGAAGAAGGATGGATTGATGGCTTTCAAGATGTCTAATAAAGAATCTTTCTCATAACTATGAACACCATCTCGTGTTAAATTTTATATTGTGTGCTAAACCCGCAAGAATGGGGCTTTGAAAAACTTGAAATCATTTGGATGTATCAGATATCTTTCGTAATTTTGCATGGAATAAAAAAGCAATATTTGCATTGATGATTTGGCCTGAACCTTCTTTTTTGTGCAGGTCATTCATCAAATGAATCATCATCATCATGAAACAAACAAAGATAGTATGTTCGATCAGTGATCGAAATTGCAGTGAGGAGTTTTTGCGAAAATTGTTTTTCGCAGGTATGAATGTCGTGCGTATGAATACTGCTCACGCCACTATTGAGGGAATGAAAGAAGTCATCAAAAATGCTCGTGCAGTTTCTTCAAACCTGGCATTGTTGATTGATACCAAGGGACCGGAAGTGAGAACCACGAACGTAGCTGAACCCCTGCTGTACAAAACAGGTGAGGTTGTAAAGATTTTCGGTAGGCCGGACGTAGACAGCACACACGACATCATTAACGTTTCGTATGCAGATATTGCAAAAGATTTGAAAGTTGGCAACGACATCTTAATCGACGATGGAGCACTGGACATGAGAGTGATTGACATTATCGGGCCGATGGTGGTGGCACAAGTGATGAACGACGGCGTACTCGGGGCTCATAAAAGTGTGAATATACCAGGCAGACACATCGACTTACCTGCACTTACCGAGAAAGACAAACACAACATTCTCTTTGCCATCGAGCAGGATATTGACTTCATTGCGCATTCTTTTGTTCGTAATGCGCAGGATGTAAAAGCCGTGCAAGACATCCTTGACGAACATCACAGCGACATCAAAATCATTTCAAAGATAGAAAATCAGGAAGGAGTTGATAACATCGATGAGATTATAGATGCCTCTTATGGCATCATGATTGCCCGCGGTGACCTGGGTATCGAGGTTCCCATCGAGGAAATACCTGGCATTCAGCGCCAAATCATTCGCAAATGCGTCATGAAGAAAAAGCCAGTCATCGTGGCCACGCAGATGCTTCACACCATGATTAACAATCCGCGACCAACGAGAGCCGAAGTAACCGATATTGCCAACGCCATCTATTCTCGGACAGATGCATTGATGCTCAGTGGCGAAACGGCATCTGGGCGATATCCTGTAGAGGCTGTTCAGACGATGGCACGCATAGCTGAGCAGGCTGAAACCGACAGAACATGGGAAACAACCATCGATCCCATGGCTCATGATTATGAAACCCAACGGGAATTCTTGGCACATTCAGCCATTGAATCTACCCGTCGACTGGGCGTGAAGGGCATCATCACGGCCAGCGAGACTGGGCAAACGGCTCGCACGTTGTCGTCTTTCCGTGGTGCCACACCTATCTTGGCCATCTGTTATAGAGAGAAAACGCAACGGTTGTTGAATTTGAGTTATGGAATTATCCCTATTTACCAAAAAGAACATACCAGTTCTGAATACCTCTTTACGGCAGCCCTTAGGATGCTTCGTCAAAAGGGATATATCAAACCAGAGGATAAAATTGCCTACCTCAGCGGCAGCTTCGGGAAGAACGGTGGTACCACTTTGCTAGAAATCAATAAAGTAGGGCAGGTATTTGATAACTCCTACGAGTTCCATCTTCCACACTATGTGAAGGACGAAACAGAAGCGAAGCGATAAGCAACCGTGGCAAACTTTGAACAAAAATGAAATGAACATTGGAATAATTGGAACGGGTAAAATCGTCAACGAAATGATTCCCGTAGTCCAACAAATCAATGGTATTACGATTCAAGCCATTTGCAGCCGACCGCAAAGTCTTTCAAAGGCAGAGCGGTTGGCTGCTTTGTTTCATATTAAAGAGGTTTACAACGATTATGATGCCATGCTCCGCAACAGTGACATCGATTTTGTTTACGTGGCCGTGGCCAATCATGCACATGCAACTTATGCACGGCGTGCCTTGTTGGCCAAGAAAAATGTCATCATCGAAAAACCCATCTGTACGTCTGTAGCTGAATTGGAAGAGCTGATGCAGTTGGCATTTGCTGACAATTTGTATATATTCGAAGCCGTTACCCTGTTGCACATGCCCCACTATCGATTGATAAAAGACGAGTTACTGGCGCAACTGGGACGCATCAAATTGATAGCCTGCAATTACAGTCAACGCTCCAGCAGGTACGATTTGTATTTAAATCACCAGTTAACCCCTGCGTTTGATCCGGCATGCCATGGTGGGGCTTTGATGGACATCAACGTTTACAACATCAATTTTGTCGTGTCATTGTTTGGCGAACCCACCAGCGTGGAATATCATTCCAATGTGGGATATAACCAGATTGACACCTCTGGAGTGGCCATTTTGGCCTATCCTGATTTCGTGGCCACCTGTGTTGGCGCTAAAGATTGTGACGGACATTCGTTTGGAGCCATACAGGGTGACAAAGGTCGCATACACGTCACAGGCCCCGTCAGTACGCTGTCTGAATTGGAACTGTGCAAGGACGGTAAATCGCAAACCATCAACATTCAGCCAAAAAAGCATCGGTTGGCTTTTGAATTCGAGCATTTTCGTGATATTTATCACGCTCATCAGGTTGATGAAATGAAGCATTACTTGCAAATTTCTCATCAAGTGATGAAAGTAATCGATCAATTGCGAGACTATACCTTATTTAATAAATAGATTCTATGGGCCGTCCCAGAAGAATATCTACAAATCATGAAACAGAAAAATTTGACAGAGAGCGAATATCGCCAACGCATCAAGGAATTGGAAGAAGCACTTGAATATGAGCGACTTCGCAATTACGCCTACGAGAAACTCATCGAGATTACTGAAATAGAAGAAGGTATCACGATTTTGAAAAAAGGCGATGAGCCGAACACGAAATAGCATTTACTATATTAATCTTTTGCCCCTTGTGTCCAAACTCATTGAGTTTGTACACCAATCTCAATGGGTTTTCCCTTCAATCTCAATGGGTTTGGGGGATAAAGTCATAGAGATTGATTTTCAAACTTAAATCTCTACCATTACTCCAGATTTTTACATGCTGGGTAGACCATATTTTATCGGAAATAAGTTAACTTTTCTTATTGAAATGATGTCTTTTTTAGACGCAAATCATACCCACTCATCTAACCCGTTATGCAATGTCATGAATGCTGACAATCCATTCGTCAAAAACACGGCAGTTTTGTTCATTTCTGCTAAATAGCATTTTCTTCACACAAAATATAAGTACTTAGGTATCTTCTTTATGCGTCATTATTAATCATTTTCACGCGCACCCGAAGGTGAATGTCGGAAAAAACTTTTTTATCGTAAAATCTTATCAAATTTTTATTGAAAAACTTGATGAAATGAAAAAATATGCATATATTTGCAAAACAAAGAACAGTTTCGGATTTTTTTAATTTGGGTGATATGGCAAAATACAACATTGTTAAGAAAAAGGATAAGGATGCTGCCTACCGTTCTCTAGTCAGCCCTGAATTGATGGACGAGCTGCAGGAAAAAATTTTGGATGTTATTCTCATCCAAAAGAAATACAAAGACAAGAATTATTCGGCAAAGAAACTAGCCGAAGACTTGGGTACTAACACGAGGTACATTTCGGCTGTCGTCAATGTGCGTTTTCACATGAATTACACATCATTTGTCAACAAGTATCGTATTGAAGAGGCTATGGCAGTGCTGACGGATAAGCGGTATTACGATTTGAATATGGAAGAGATATCAGATATGGTAGGCTTTTCAAATCGACAATCCTTCTATGCGTCTTTTTATAAATTGAATGGCTGTACACCTCGCGACTACAAGATGCAGCACCTGGCCATGCTTCCACCAGATGCATCGGCTCCGAAGAAGGGAAAAAAGAAATCTGGTTCGAAGAAGAAAAAGAAGTAACAATCCTATTGTCGCTGAATGACACATGAATTTAAATATTCAGACGAACGATTTGCAGATTTGCAAATGCTAAGGTATCGTCTGAAAGGGTTTGAGAACTTGACGCTCAAACAAAAGATTTATATCTATTTTTTAGCAAAAGCCACATTGGCGGGAAGAGATATCACGACCGACCAGTTTGGCAAGTACAACTTGAAGATAAGAAAGGTGCTTGAGGCAGTGTATGAAGAATATTCTGGCTCGAGGGACGGTGATGACTTCAAGAATCTGGAAATCTATCTGAAGAGGATATGGTTCTCAAACGGCATCTATCATCACTACGGCAGTGAAAAGATGATTCCAGAGTTTTCAGAAGGCTTTTTTAGAAAAGTGTTGTCTGAGATTGATGTCACACGCTTGCCATTGTCACCCTGTCAAACGGTGCAAGAGCTGCTTGATGAACTTGTTCCGGTGATGTTTAATCCCGACATCTTGCCCAAGCGTGTCAACAAGACCGATGGAGAAGATTTGGTGTTGACATCAGCTTGCAATTATTATGATGGCGTTAGTCAAAAGGAAGTTGAGCAATTTTACGCTGCCCAGAAACAGCCTTCAGATGATGAACCTGTTTCCTATGGACTGAATACCAAGTTGGTGAAAGAGGATGGTATAATCAAAGAGATACCATACACGACCAACTGCCTGTACCAAAAGGAGTTGAAACGAATAGTTTACTGGTTGGGCAAGGCGCGGGAATTTGCCGAAAACGAACAGCAAAAGATGATAATCTCGCTGTTGATACGATATTATGAAACGGGCGACTTAAAGTTGTTCGACAAATATTCCATAGGGTGGTTGAAAGAACAGGATGGACAAGTAGACTTCATCAATGGTTTTATAGAGGTATATGGCGATCCGTTGGGATTAAAAGGCTCATGGGAAGGGCTCGTGGAGTACAAAGATTTAGAGGCCACCAAGCGCACCCAACTCATCAGTAAAAATGCACAATGGTTTGAAGACCACTCACCGGTAGAAAAGCGTTTCAAGAAAGAAAAGGTGAAAGGTGTGACCGCTCATGTCATTTGCGCAGCCATGTTGGGTGGCGATGAATATCCACCGTCGGCCATAGGAATCAACCTGCCGAACGCAGAATGGATTCGAGCCAGGTATGGTTCAAAGAGTGTTACGATTGGAAATCTCACGGAAGCTTACAATCATGTGGCCCGAGGAAATGGTCTGCATGAGGAGTTTGTGATTGATGACGAAACGCTGGGGTTGATTAACCGTTATGGAGATCTTTGTGATGATTTGCATACTGATCTGCATGAATGCTTAGGACATGGCAGTGGACGGTTGTTGCCAGGTGTTGACGGTGATGCCTTGGGTGCTTATGGTGACACCATAGAGGAAGCCAGAGCCGACTTGTTTGGACTTTATTACATCGCAGACGAGAAGTTCATTGAGTTGGGATTGCTACCAAACGCAGATGCGTTCAAATCTCAATACTATACCTACATGATGAATGGCCTGTTGACACAGATGGTCAGAATCAAGGAAGGGCATCAAATAGAGGAAGCTCACATGCGTAATCGCGCCCTCATTGCGCGATGGGTGTTGGCTCATGCCGACGGTGAGGTGGCGATAATACAAACGCAGGGGGATACTGATGATGGCACTGTTCGTCATTTCGTTCAAATCAACGATTATCAAAAACTGAGACAGCTGTTTGCCAAACTGCTGGCAGAGATTCAGCGTATCAAGAGTGAAGGTGATTTTGAGGCCGCAAGGGCAATCGTTGAGAAATACGCCATTGACATAGACGCAGATTTGCACAGAGAGGTGTTAAGGCGTTATCAAAAACTTAAAATCGCTCCCTACAAAGGGTTTATCAATCCCTGGATGAAGCCTCTGTATGATGACCAGGGTAACATCGTAGACATACAACTTGATTATACGGAATCGTATGCTCATCAAATGATGAGATATTCTAAAACTGCAGAATCGGATGAATGGAGATATTAACGAAACAGTAAGGGAAATCAAACGTTCATTCAGACTATTGATGAACGGCGTTGTCTCACAGTCCATGCGTCAGAAAGGGGTGGACTATAAGATAAACTGGGGGGTGTCGCTGCCTGACTTGCAAAAAATGGCTCAACAATATGGTAAGAATCATGAACTTGCCATAGCGTTGTGGCAAGAGAATATCCGTGAATGCAAGATTCTGGCGACTCTCATCATGCCGCCCGAAGAAATGGATGATACACTCGCAAAGCAATGGGTAGGGGACGTCAATTCACAAGATTTGGCTGAAATGGCATGTTTTAATTTGTTCCAACACTTACAACATGCGGCTGATTTGTCTTACCAATGGATGAATTCCAACGGAGAAATTGTACGGATGTGTGGCTATCTTATTCTCTCAAGGCTCTTTATGAAGGGGGAAAATCCTCACCGAAATAGAATTGACGAATTCTTGGATGAAGTGGCCCTTGCGCTCAATAGTGAGAACATGGGCGTTCGCCATGCCGCGTTGAATTGCGTGAATAAATTCGCAGAGCTTGGTGAAGATTTTCGTAACATGGCCGAAGAGAGGTTGAATTTACAATTGTGAAGATTTATATAGCCATACATTACCTATATTTAAAGGAAATATTGTAACTTTGTAGAGTTATAATTTTCGGGAAATGAAAAAAGATATCAGAAATGCTGTTAAACAGCTTCTAGATGATTATCTTGTAACAAACAACCTTCGAAGAACGCCAGAGAGGTATGCAATCCTTGATGCTGCTTATAGCATCAGGGGACATTTCTCTTTGGAGGAGTTGGATGAATATCTCGTTGAACATAACTTTAGGGTTAGTAGGGCTACCCTCTATAACAATTTAAGACTGTTTAGAAAGCTGCGATTTGTGATTTGCCATCGTCTGCAAGGAGGCACGGTGTATGAGTCGTGCTATGACAATAAGGATCATTGCCATCAGATTTGCACGGTTTGTGGCAAAGTCTCGGAGGTTAACTCCCCGGCAATTGTCGAGGCTGTGAATGAAACCAAACTGAGAAGATTCAAGAAAGATGGATTCACATTGTATATCTATGGGGTTTGTAGTACCTGTCAAGCGGTGATAACACGCAAGAAAATGAATAAAGAAAAAACTAAAAACATAAAATAAAATGAACAAAAGTAAAGTTGATGTCCTGCTTGGTTTGCAGTGGGGTGACGAAGGAAAAGGCAAAGTAGTCGACGTGCTTACGCCAAAATATGATGTTGTTGCCAGGTTCCAAGGAGGCCCAAATGCAGGTCATACATTGGAGTTTGAGGGCCAAAAATATGTTCTTCGCAGCATTCCTTCTGGCATCTTTCAAGGTGGAAAGATCAATATCATCGGTAATGGGGTTGTGCTCGCACCAGATCTTTTCATGGATGAAGCTAAAGAACTGGAGAAGAGTGGCCACGAATTGAAAAGCCGTATTCATATCTCCAAGAAGGCTCATCTCATCATGCCTACGCATAGAGTGCTGGATAGGGCATACGAAGCCGCACGAGGAAAGGGCAAGGTTGGAACAACAGGTAAAGGTATTGGTCCGACATACACAGACAAAACGTCGAGAAATGGTTTGCGGGTAGGAGATATCCTTGACAACTTTCAAGAAAAATACGAGGCTCACAAGGCGCGCCATTTGGACATGTTGAAGGCTCTTCACTTTACAGATTTCGATTTAGAAGAAACGGAAAAGCATTGGATGGAGGGTATAGAGTACCTCAAACAATTCAATATTGTTGACAGCGAACATGAAATCAATCATCTTCTTCGTGAGCAGAAAAGCATCTTGTGTGAAGGTGCGCAGGGTACCATGTTGGATGTTGATTTCGGCAGTTACCCGTTTGTTACGTCTTCCAATACCATTTGTGCCGGGGCATGTATCGGTCTTGGGCTCGGTCCCAACAAGATTGGAAACGTCTATGGCATCATGAAGGCTTATTGTACACGTGTAGGTTCAGGCCCTTTCCCAACTGAACTGTTCGACGAGGATGGCAAGAAACTTCGTGACATCGGCCATGAATATGGTGCTGTTACAGGTAGAGAGCGTCGTTGTGGATGGGTAGATTTGGTTCAATTACGTTATTCAATCATGGTCAACGGTGTGACCCACCTTATTTTAATGAAGAGTGATGTGCTGGATCAATTCGAGACAATTAAAGCATGTGTTGGTTATGAACTGAAGGATGGCACACAGACGAAGGAACTTCCTTATGACCTTGAAGGAGTGAAGCCAATTTACCAAGAGCTACAAGGCTGGTACACTGACTTGACAAAAATGACCAATGAGGAAGAATTTCCACAGCAATTCAAAGATTACATCCAGTTCTTGGAAGAGTTTTTAGAAACACCAATCAAGATTGTTTCAATCGGACCTGATCGTAATCAAACAATTGTAAGAAACTAATGACAAAAGAGAAATTAAATGACTAACAAACCAACTATCGTCAAAGGGACAAGAGACTTCTCGCCCATGGAGATGTCTAAGCGCAATTACATATTCAAGACTATTGAAGACGTTTATTCGCTTTATGGTTATCAACAAATAGAAACCCCAGCTCTAGAAACTCTTCAAACCCTGATGGGCAAGTACGGTGAGGAAGGAGATAAGTTGCTTTTTAAGGTTCTTAATTCGGGCGACTTCCTACGGAAGGTTGACGACAAAGAACTTGTGGAAAGAAATACGTTGAAACTTGCATCGCAACTTTGTGAGAAAGGACTACGGTACGACTTGACGGTACCATTCGCTCGCTATGTTGTCATGCATCATGATGAACTTCAATTCCCTTTTAAGCGTTACCAAATTCAACCCGTTTGGCGTGCGGACCGACCTCAAAAGGGCCGATATCGAGAGTTTTATCAGTGCGATGCCGACGTGGTGGGATCAGATTCCTTGCTCAATGAGGTAGAATTGATGCAAATAGTGGATGAGGTGTTCCAAAGGTTTGGCGTGCGGGTAATCATCAAAATCAATAACAGAAAGATACTTTCGGGCATTGCTGAGATGATAGGTGCTGCGGATAAAATAGTAGATATCACAGTTGCCATCGACAAATTGGACAAGATAGGGCTGGAAAATGTCAATCAAGAGTTAGCAAACGCCGGTATCTCTCCAGAAGCTATCGATAAATTGCAACCCATCATTTCTCTTCAAGGAACAAATGATGAAAAGCTCAACGTCATCAAAAACGTGCTGAAAGACAGTCAGGTAGGACTGAAGGGTGTGGAAGAAGTTGCCTATATCTTAGATGTGTTGAAACCAATGCAGCTTCATAACGAGATAGAACTTGATTTGACTTTGGCGCGAGGCCTTAATTATTACACCGGTGCCATTTTTGAAGTAAAGGCTAAGGATGTTTCTATTGGCAGCATTACAGGTGGCGGTCGTTACGATAACTTGACAGGTATTTTTGGCAAGCCAGGGTTGAGTGGGGTAGGAATCTCGTTTGGTGCCGATCGTATCTATGATGTATTAAATGCTTTAGACTTGTATCCAAAAGAAACAACTAATTCTACTCAAATTCTTTTCATCAATTTTGGCGAAAAAGAAACGGCCTATTGTTTACCTTTGGTCAATGAGGCTCGCAGTCATGGAGTCAGCGCAGAGATGTACCCAGATGCGGTTAAGATGAAGAAGCAGATGAGTTATGCTAATGCAAAGCAAATCGCATTCGTGGCCATGGCTGGTGAAAACGAGATGAAGGAAAATAAGATAACGATCAAAAACATGGAAACAGGAGAACAAATATTAGTTCCTATTTCTGACTTTATGGATGTCTTTTCTGAACAAAGAAAGTAAGATTTATAACAGAAGAATGGTGAAGTCTGCAAGATTTCACCATTCTTTTTTGTTCTTATGCTTGTAATTGTATTGATTTTTGTATCTTTGCACTTTCAAAAAATGTACGAATATGACATCAGAAAACAAAGCATATAATAAGTTAATCGAAGCTGGAGTGCACCCTTCAGCACAACGGTTGGCCATCATGGAGTTCCTGATGGAAAATCATACCCATCCAACAGTGGAGGATGTTTATAAAGGTTTGTGTCCAAAAATTCCAACCCTAAGTAGGACTACCGTTTATAATACGCTGCGTTTATTTTCAGAACATCAAGCTGCTCAAATGATAACCATTGACGAGCATCGTGTGTGTTACGATGGTTGTGTAGAGCCCCATGTACATTTTTATTGTAAGAAATGCAAAAGGGTGATAGATTTACCTGAAGAAGATGCACCGAAACTTGTTCAGAACAGAAATATTCACGGAAATATTGTTGATGAGATTCAGCTATACTACAAAGGCATCTGCACTGAATGTGCGCAGAAGGAGATAGCAGAACATTCCAATTAATAGAAAACAATACAATTTTAATTCGTAACTATCTGAATGATAGTTAAATATAAACCCATAGAGATTGGATGCTAATCTCTATGGGTTTGCTGTCTAAACTCATTGACTTTGACTATCAAACTCTTTGACTTTAACCGCTAAACTCTTTGACTTTGGTTGTCGCACTCAATGACATAGAATTTGAAGCAACAAATTGAGCCTCCAGTGAAGGAAGCTCAATTCGTTGCTTGGTTTACTCAAGATGCAGACTTTTCTTGATTGCATTGATTTTTTCATCGGCCTCTGCATCGCAACGTTCGTAGCATCCGGCACATTTCATCGTGCCTTTTACCTCCAAATAGAACTTTATTTTTGGCTCTGTACCCGATGGCCGAACGCTCACCTTGGTGCCATCATCGCAGAACCACTGTAGTACATTGCTGGTGTCTGGCATGTCAAGTTTGGAGATGTTTCCATTGATGTCACGCTGTTCAAGCGTCTGGTAGTCTTTCCAAACAACCACCTTTGAACCTCCAAGATCTGTCGGTGGATTCTTTCTGAAATTCTCCATCATGGTCTTGATTTCGTCTGCACCAGTCTTTCCAGGACGCACTACATTGACGGTAAACTCCTTGGAGAAACCGTATTCCAGATAGATGTCCAGAAGAAGATCGTAAAGCGTCTTACCTTGATCTTTGGCGTACGCGCAAATTTCAGCCAAGAGACACATGGCACTCACTGCATCCTTGTCACGAACAAAGTCGGCAGCCATGAAACCATAGCTCTCTTCGCCGCCGCCGATGTATTTCTTGCCGGGATCAGCAACGCGAATTTCACGGGCAATCCACTTGAAACCAGTATAACAATCTATCATTTCAATGTTGTTCTTCTCGGCAACTTTCCGAATCACCTCTGTGGTCACGATGGTCTTAACGATATAGTCAGTTGGCTTCAACAGACCCATGTTCTTGCGGTTGGTGATGATGTAATAGAGGAAAATCAAGCATGTTTGGTTTCCGTTTATCAAGATCCACTCGCCCTTGTCGTTCTTGCATGCCATGCCAACGCGGTCGGCATCAGGGTCACTGGCCATCACGATGTCGGCGTCTAATTGTTTGGCATCGCGCAAAGCCAATGTCAATGCTTCTCCATTTTCAGGGTTTGGAGAAACAACGGTAGGGAAGTTGCCATCCTTTACCATCTGTTCCTTAACGCAATGCACGTTGTCGAAGCCCCAATATTTGAGTGATCGCGGAATCATCTTCATACCAGTGCCGTGCAAAGGAGTATAAACAATCTTCAAATCGTGCTGACGTTTGATCACTTCTGGATCAATGCTGACGGTCTTGACTGCGTCGAGATAAGCCTGATCAATGTCCTCTCCAATGATTTGAAGCAGCTGTTTGTTACCTTCAAACTTAATATCTTCTACATTTACCTTGTTCACCTCATTGATGATTCCCATATCGTGTGGGGCCAATACTTGTGCGCCGTCTTCCCAATAAGCCTTGTATCCGTTGTATTCTTTGGGGTTGTGACTAGCTGTAATGTTCACACCAGCTTGGCAACCAAGATGCCTGATAGCGAAAGAACACTCGGGTGTAGGACGCATGTCGTCGAACAAATATACCTTGATGCCATTGGCCGTGAAGATGTCTGCAACACTTTCAGCGAATTTACGACTGTTGTTGCGGCAATCATGGCACACGACAACGGATATGTCAGCACGATCTTGGAAGTTTTTCTTCAGGTAATTGGCAAATCCCTGGGTAGCCATGCCCACCGTGTAGATATTCATACGGTTGCTGCCAGCACCCATGATACCGCGAAGTCCACCTGTTCCAAACTCTAAATCTTTGTAGAAAGAATCGATCAAGTCTGTCTTGTCTTCAGCTTCAATCTTTGCTTTCACTTCATTCTGGGTCTCCTCATCAAATGCGGGAGTCAACCATTGTTTTGCCTTCTGTTCACACTGGGCAATCAGTTCTGCATTGTTTGCCATATCTTTATGCTGTTTAAGTTATACGTATTGTTTGACAAAGATAGTAATTTTAAATGAGAATTTTCTGACATTAAGCGTTTTTTTGTACATTTGCAAAGAGCTTATAAAATAGCGATTGATTAGCAACTTCAAGTTTTAAACTTATCGATAACCATGTATTACAAAGGACTAATAATAGCGGTGTCAACATTTCTTATTATCGGACTCTTTCACCCGGTGGTGATTAAGGTAGAGTATAAATGGGGCGTTCGTCCCTGGTGGATATTCCTGGTTATGGGCATTCTGTCTGTCATAGCTTCACTTTTTGTAGAAGATGTCATGTTTTCATCCCTTCTTGGCGTATTGGGGGCTTCATGTTTGTGGACTATAGGTGAATTGTTCTCTCAAAAAAAACGGGTTGAAAAAGGATGGTTCCCGATGAATCCGAAGCGAAAAGATCAATACGACATCATCAACTCGGATGAGAAATAAATATTCTGTGCCGAGAAGTAACAAGCGAATTCCCCATGAATGGTGATGGAACGAATGTTGTAAGATAACCTTTTATCAGATGAAAACAGAACTAATAGTGGTCGGTAAGACAGATAATCCACATTTTATCGCAGGTATAGAGGACTATGTACGGAGGATTTGTCATTATGTACCATTCAACATAACCGTGATTCCTGAGCTAAAAAACAACAAGAACAGGGGAGAGGAACAACAAAAAGTGCAGGAAGGGCGGTTGATTCTTAAGAAGATAGAGGCTGCTGATACTGTGGTCTTATTGGATGAGCATGGCAAAGAATTTCGGAGTGTAGAATTGGCTTCGTGGATGGAAAAGAAGCAACAATCGGTTAGAAAACTTGTTTTTGTGATCGGTGGCCCATACGGTTTCTCTCCGGAAGTGTATGCGCGTGCAAATGAGAAGATTTCTTTGTCTAAATTGACATTCTCGCACCAGATGGTTCGACTAATCTTTGTTGAGCAGTTGTATCGAGCTTGTACCATCCTAAAAGGTGAACCTTATCATCACGAATAGCTGCTAAAATCGGGTCAGTCGTAAAACCCAGTTGCATCCCTTTCCCTCATGCACATAATTTCATAAGTATTTGTTATCTTTGCATCATGAAGACCGAGCAATTGTTGCGTTGTATCTTTCCTGAGATACTCGCAGATTATTTTGATGTGATAGATATCCAAGAGAGTATTTCCCAGATAGACTTCTGGTTGGATGAGCGTAACTTTATGGAAGAAGCAGACCGCAAGTCTGGCACAGTAAGCAGTTACGGCTTTACCGCCGAACGGGTTGTCCATGACTTTCCCCTTCGTGGCAAGCCCGTTTACCTTCATGTCCGCCGTCGAAAATGGCGTGACAGTTCCACGGGTGAGATATTCAGTTATTCTTACGATGACCTGACGGCTGAGGGCAGCAAACTATCCCCTGAGTTCGTTTCTTTTTTAAAAGAATAGAATTGAGTCTACTGCGGAGAGCATTACAGGTATCGGCTCTCATTATGGCGTAGACGGTAAGCAGCTTTCCACCCAATACAAGGAGCATTTCAGCGATTATCGCCAGTGGGAGCAGTTGTCGCATGCGGGAGACTGGCTGCTGTTTGATAAGAACCTGGGAGAGAGCCTGAGTATCGATGAGACTTGTCTGAGCAGCGGTGAGGTCTATACGTTTCTGACCAACAAGGCTGGCAAAGGTGGCAGGGGTACGCTGGTAGCTGTGGTCAGGGGAACAAAAGCTGAAGATGTGATCCGTGTTCTGGAAAAGATTGACCTTTCCAAAAGAAAGACTGTCAAGGAGATAACGCTCGACTTGTCTTCCTCTATGATGATCATTGCGCATACGGTGTTCCCCAAGGCATTCATCACCAGTGACAGGTTTCATGTGCAGAAACTTTACTATGACGCTTTGGACGACATGCGTATAGCCTACCGATGGATGGCAAGGGACAGAGAAAATAAGGAGATGAAGGAAGCCAAAGCCAAGAACGAAACCTACAAGCCATTAAGATATAGCAACGGTGACACACGCAAGCAACTGCTTGCCAGGGCGAAGTTTATACTGACTAAACACAAGTCCAAGTGGACGGAATCGCAAAGGCTAAGGGCGGAAATAATCTTTGAAAACTACCCCGAACTCAAAAAAGCCTATGACCTGGCCATGGAACTTACCGATATTTATAATGCCAGAAGCATCAAGGACGCGGCAAGGCTGAAACTGGCAAGATGGTTTAATAAGGTGGAGAAGTTGGGGGTGGACAACTTCTATACGGTGATTGACACCTTTAAGAACCATTATGATACCATACTCAACTTCTTTGTCAACAGAGCCACAAATGCTAATGCAGAATCCTTCAACGCAAAAGTCAAATCCTTCAGGGCACAGTTCAGGGGAGTAACGGATATTCCTTTCTTCCTTTACAGGCTTATGAAATTATGTGCATGAGAGGAGAGGGATGCAACAGGGTTTTACGACTGACCCCTAAAATCGTGTTATTGATGAGCGTACAAATGAACAACTAGTTACAAATAAAAAGTCCTGAACATGTGTTCAGGACTTTTTATTTGCAACCTTTCTTCTGTGGTACCACCAGGAATCGAACCGGGGACACAAGGATTTTCAGTCCTTTGCTCTACCAACTGAGCTATGGCACCATTGCTTTTGCGGTTGCAAAGGTAAGAAATATTATCTAATCATCGAAACTTTTCTTGAAAAAATGTTACTGATTAATGTTTGTTAACAAACAGAACACACTATGAAAGTGCAGATATACGTCTGTCATCAGAGAAGTTTCCTCTGGTAAGTACATACGCAAATAGTTTATTTACAGTGGGTTCCATCCCTGAGCCCGCAGTGTGAATTCCTGATTGTCACGAGTGATTAGTTGAGTTCCCAATGATTCTTTGGTGATATGTCCAATCATTCGCACGCCTTCTACTTGCTGTATCTTTTCATGATCGGTGATGGGAACAGTGAAAAGCAGTTCGTAGTCTTCGCCGCCATTCAACGCACAAGTCGTGACGTTCATGTTCAGTTCTTCTGCCATGACAGCTGTTTGGTAGTCAATCGGCAGGTTTTTCTCATAAATTCTACATCCGCATTTGCTTTGTTTGCATATATGTAGCAATTCACTGCTCAATCCATCAGAGATATCAATCATGGCAGTAGGGTGGATGTTAGCAGTTTGGAGCTTTTCTATGATGTCGCCTCTTGCTTCTGTTTGCAGTTGTCTTTGCAGCAGATACTCTTTCCCTGCAAAGTCAGGTTGGAAGTTACCAAGCTCGCTAAGTTTCTTCTTCAGATGCTCAATGAGTTGATTGTCTTGTTCCTTTTGCGCTGCTTTAAGTTTCTTTTTGAGTTCATCTATCTGCTGGTAATATACATCTTTCTCACGCTCTAACAACATCAATCCCATATAGGCTGCACCTAAATCACCGCTGACGCAAATCAGGTCAGTGTCTTTTGCGCCGCTGCGATAGACGATGTCTTCCTTCTTTGCTTCCCCAACGCAGGTAATGCTGATGGCCATACCCGTGCGTGAGGATGTCGTATCACCTCCCACAATGTCCACATGCCATTTATTGCAGGCCATTTGCAGGCCGCTATAAAAAGTCTCCATGTCTTCAACTTTAAACCTTTTGTCGATGGCAAGGCTCACCAACAACTGCTTAGGCGTTCCGTTCATGGCAAATATATCGCTGATGTTTACCATGGCTGACTTGTAGCCAAGATGTTGCATGTCGATGTAAGTGAGGTCGAAATGAACACCTTCCATCAGCATGTCTGTGGTCATCAGTACCTCCTTGTCAGGATAGTGCATCACGGCGCAATCGTCACCAACACCAAGTTTTGTTGATTGGTTCTGTAATTGGATGTCTTTTGTGAGGTGATCAATGAGTTTGAATTCACCCAGTTTTGAAATGTCTGTCATTCGCTTGAGTGGTAATTAGCTGTAAAGTTTATAGATTACAAGGTGAGTTGACAGGAGTATCCAATCACTTTTATAGAAACGTGAGCGTGTGGATGTACCTTGTCAACTCACTCATCAGCTTACGGTGAGCATGCCTTAACTTCTCTTGATGATTTCGCTCATGATTTCAGTCATCAGTGGTTGAGCCTTGTTCGCAGCAGCCTGAACCTCTTCATGAGAAACTTCGACGGGTTGTCCCTCAATGCCTAAATCTGTTATGATGCTCATTCCAAACACCTTGATGCCACAGTGACGAGCCACGATAACTTCGGGTACGGTGCTCATTCCAACAGCGTCACCACCTAAACGATGATACATTCTGTATTCTGCAGGTGTTTCAAAAGTCGGTCCCTGTACGCCAACGTATACACCATGAACCACTCTGATACCTTTTTCTTTGGCAATTTTGTCAGCCAGTGTTCTTAGTTGTCCGTCATAAGCCTCGTGCATGTCAGGGAATCTTGGACCTGCTGGGAAGTTCTTACCATGGAGTGGATGCTCAGGGAAGAAGTTGATATGATCGTCGATAATCATCAAATCTCCAATATTAAAGTCGGGATTCATTCCTCCCGAGGCATTGGAAACAAACAAAGTTTCAATGCCAAGCTCGTACATGATGCGCTCTGGGAAGGTTACTTCTTTCATGTCATAACCTTCATAATAGTGGAATCGGCCTTGCATAGCCATGATGTCCTTGCCACCCAGCTTGCCAAAAATAAGCTTGCCAGAATGACCTTCCACCGTGGACAGGGGGAAGTTTGGAATGTCAGTATAGGCGAATTCGTAACTATCTGTTATCTCTGAAGCTAATTGTCCTAGTCCGGTTCCCAGGATGATTGCTGTCTTTGGACTTGTTGTCATCCTTTCTTTCAACCAGGATGCTGTTTCTTGAATTTTTTCGTACATAACTAATGATTTTATGGTTGAATGCTTCTTCATCGTTTTGAAGAAAACTTATTTGTATTGGTAATGAATAAATGGCATTCTTGACTTGGTCAGAAAGGCCGTCTACAGCGATCAGTCGCGTGGCATCTTTTTCGGTTGTGATGACAATTTTAGGTGAAGAGATTGTCTCAAATTGTGCATTTAGTTTGTCTATGTCTTTCCTTGTGAACAGGTGGTGGTCAGCAAATTTTAATGGATGAATTTGCTGACAATGGTGTTTCAGGTCTTCATACATTTGCTTAGGCGAAGCGATGCCCGTCACCAAGAGCACGTTTGTCTTCTTAATGGTATGGAGAGTGCGAGTTGGTCCGCCAAAAATAGGTTGCAAACTACCATATTTGATTGTCGTAAAGAACAGAGATTGAAAAGGGTAGAGGTCCAGGTTTTTGGTCAAAACCCGAAACTCCATTGGCTTTAAGTCTTTAGGACATTTGGTCACGATGACGACATCTGCTCGATTTTTCCCACTCAATGGTTCACGTAGACGCCCCGCTGGCAACAGTTGGTCGTTCATGATGAATCGATGATAGTCTACCAGCAAGATGTTGATTCCTGGCTTTACATAGCGATGTTGGTAAGCGTCATCAAGGATGATTACATCAACATCTTTCGTTTCTGCATCAGATGTCAGGTTCTCAATGCCCCTCCTTCTGTTCGCATCCACAGCGACAAAGATGTTGGGGAATTTGGATTTCATCTGGAACGGCTCATCCCCAATTTCCTGCATGGTTGAATCTTCGCGCGCCAGTACATAGCCTTTACTTTTTCGTTTATAGCCTCTTGACAGCACACCCACTTTCATCCTGCCACCAAGGAGGCGAACCAGGTATTCAACATGAGGCGTTTTTCCCGTTCCACCCACAGTCATGTTTCCAACGGAGATGATGGGAATATCGTATGTCTGTTCTTTCAGGATGCCCATTTCAAACATTTGATTGCGCAACCTTACACCAATTCCATACAGCCAACTCAGTGGCAGCAGCCATTCGTTAATCTTTATATAATCTCCTTCTGTCCTCATTCATTACATTGAGTCTTACTCGTACAGCACGTCATCATGTTTAATGGCCGCTGCGTCGATGCGAGTTAAGACCGTGGTTTTGATGTTCTTGATTATCTGATGTTCAGATAAAAAGGTATACGAGCTTGAATCATATTTTGCTGATTCATTGTCTTGAGCAACATGAAGGGTTCGTAATATTCGCCTAATGTGGCTCGTAATTGCTCGTCAAGATAGTTGCCGCCGCTCATGGCACCCGTCAATTGATCCATCCAACTTGCCTTTGCAGGATAGTCTTGTGTGTAGAATTCATCGAGTTTAGCCAGCTTTGCAGCCTTTGCTACTGCTTTTTCAAGGCCACCTAATTCGTCTACCAACTTGATTTTCAAGGCATCTCGCCCTACGAAGACGTGCCCTTGGGCGATAGCCTCTACTTGATTGACAGACAATTTACGTCCATCAGCCACGCGTTGGCGGAAGAGAGCGTACCCTCTATCAATATATCTTGCGAGGTAACCGATTTCTTCTTCGTTCAGCGGTCGCGCTGACGAGCCAAACGTAGAATTCTTATTGGTTTTCACTTCATCAAACTTGATTCCCAATTTCTGTGTAAGCAACTGACTCATATCTGGTATCATGGCAAAAATACCGATGCTGCCCGTAAGTGTGGTAGGCTGCGCTACAATCCAATTGGCATTGCAACCCATGTAATATCCGCCTGATGCAGCCATATCACCCATCGAAACCACTACGGGTTTCTTCTTCTTCAGTTGCTCAACCTGATTCCACATCTGCTCTGAAGCGTATGCACTTCCGCCGCCTGAGTTGATTCTAAGAACAACTGCTTTCACGTCATCATCTTCCGCCAAAGCCTCCAAATCCTTGCAAACTTCCGAACCTACAATCATGTGTTCTGCACCAAACATGCTGCCAGTCACCGGATTGTCGACGATAGAGCCGTATGCATAATACACCGCAACCTGTTTTCCTTCGGTTTCTTCCTTGACACTACGCATGTCAGTGACGCCCACTTGGTTGACAGGATCATCCTTGTCGAGTCCGAATATCTTCTTTACTTCGGCTTTCACTTGGTTGGTATAAAGCAAGCCATCTACCAATTTGGCATCCACATAGTCCTTTGGATTGCTGAAAGTTATCAAGCTGTCAGCATATTGGTTCAACTGATCCACGTTGATTTTCCTGCTGTCACTCACTGCCTTGAGCACATCTGACCAAATACCGTCGATGTAAGCCTGCGTTTGCTCACGACTGGGATCGCTCATCTTGTCGGCGATGTACATTTCAGTGGCACTCTTGTATTTTCCAACTTTGACGACTTGATACTGTATACCGACTTTTTTCAGCAAATCTTTCACAAACATCGGTTGAGCGCCAATGCCGTGCCAATCAATCATGCCTTGTGGATTCAGGAAAACCTTGTCAGCCACAGAGGCCAGATAGTAGTTGCCCTGAGTGTAGTTGTCACCGTAAGCAATGATTTTTTTGCCGCTTTTTTTGAAGTCTAAGAGTGCATTTCTTATCTCTTGTCTACTGGCATAATTAGCCAAAAATATACCCGACTCTAAATAGATTCCTTTGATTCTGTCATTATTTTTTGCTTTTTTGATGGCAGAAAGAATATCGTCAAGCCCTACGGAACCAAGTTCGTTTCCAGTGAGCATTCCCCAAACATTATCACTACCTTGTTCAGCCAAACTACCTGAAAGATTTAAAACAAGAACGGAGTTTTTGCTAACATTTTGAGTAGCTTGCGCAGATGATATCAAACCTACTATACTCATCGTGCCAAAAATCACCACAATCAGTCCAAAAACGATCAGTCCTACGACTGTTGCTCCAACATATTTGAAAAAATCTTTCATAGAGATAATGTTTTGATTACTGAATGCAAATATACTTAATTTTATCCATAATGTCATGAAATACTTCGTTTTTTTGAGTAATCTGTCATATATTTGTCAACATGAACAAAGTAATTATCATGGGAGCCTCATCAGGAATGGGGAAAGAACTGGCGCAACTCTTTTATGATGCCGGCTGGACTGTCGGGATAGCGGCCCGACGTATCGACTGTTTGAACAAGTGGAGAGAAGAAAAGCTTAGTGGTAACTTCTCCGTAAGTAATGGCTTGCAAGCTCGCACTTCAACCATCCATACTGCCCAAATTGATGTATGTAGCGATGATGCTCCTGCCCGGCTGCACGATTTAATTGAGCGCATGGGTGGGGTAGACTTATATTTGCATGTGTCAGGTGTCGGAAAAATCAATCAAGAGCTTGAGGAAGATATAGAGCTGAACACGGTAAACACCAATGGCATGGGGTTCGTCAGGATGGTGGGAGCCGCCTACAGATATATGGCGGCGTATGGGGGAGGCCACATTGCTGTGGTGTCATCCATTGCCGGCACCAAGGGATTAGGGCCAGCACCGGCATACAGTGCAACCAAATCCATGCAAAACATTTACATTCAGTCACTTGAGCAATTGGCCAATTCTCGTAAACTCCACATCAAGTTTACAGATCTTAGGCCAGGTTTTGTGGATACTCCTTTGCTCAACGGAGGCTCGTATCCCATGATGCTGAATCAAAAAACAGTTGCCGCCAAGATGTTTCATGCCATATTGCGTCATGAGCATGTACGCATCATCGACTGGCGTTGGTCTGTTTTGGTTGCATTATGGAAGTTGGTACCCAATTGGATTTGGAGGAGAATACCGTTCAAAAGATGACGCAATATGATGTGTCCGAGGTGCGTCCTAAACCGTCCGTTGGTCGTTGTTGATGCCCTTAGAAAATATGCATGATATACTTGCCGTTTCAATCTCATTGAGTTAATCGTCCAATGTCAATGAGTTTGACCGCCAAAGTCATTGACTTTTCCCTCCAATATCAATGAGTTTAATACGCCATAGATAATACATTGAATATTAATTATTTACAATATGTGTTCAAACAGGTTTTCATCTTTGATGAAGTGGAAATGCTACTTCTTATGTGAAGCGTGCTTATCACATCATTTGTAAATGCCGTAATTAGTGTTACTTAATAAATTTGATTCATAGTTTTTATAGAAATAGAATCTTTTCGGTCTTTATTTTATTCGACGCCTAATGTTCTCATTTGCAGTTGCATGCCTTCTGCCTCTTATCGAGCTGTTGCCTATTTTATAGCTCACTGAGAACTGCAAATATCTAGTGTCTGAACGGTTATCATATTTGTACCTGACATCGTTTGAAGTCATGGTTTCGCACATGCGGTAAGTTTTGAAGATGTCATTCACATTAAGTGAGAGAGACAGCCTGTTTTCCAACAGATTCGTTCTCACTCCCATATAAAAATAATAATTGGAGGCCACCTTACTATAGGAACTAATGTAAGGGAGTTCATAGTAAAATCCAAAATTCAGTATCCAAGTTTTCTTTTTATTCAAGAGAAAATCATTCTGGGTCATGAAATTACCGCTTATCCTATCTATCATTGGAGGAGCTTCCGAAAGAATTGCCCTCTTGTTGATATAGTAAAATGTAACATTATTATAGGAGTTCCACCACCACCACTTGTTGAATGTATAGGATTCGGACATCCCCACGCTATAGTAATTTATGAAATTGCTCGGGGAACGCTTGATAATCTTTGTGGTCGGGTCGATTGTCGGGTATATCCCATAGTCGTCAGATACATGGCTATACCATACTTTATGGACAAATATACCCGAAGAAAGCATTAAATCCAGGTTGTCGGAATAAGAAGGCTTCAGAGACGTATTTCCTACGCTGTAGTCGTATTGACTGGTATAAGTCTTAAATGGATTCATATCATAGAAATACGGTCTGTTTATCCTTCTGCTGTAACTCAAGGAAAGAGATTTGATGTCTGACAACTTATACAAAACATAAGCAGAGGGAAAAGCATTGAGATAATGATGTTTGTTGGCTTGATCAATGGTAAGAGACCGGCCTTCAGTATAAGTTTGCTCAACCCTTATGCCAAATTGCATGCTAAGCCTTTTACTTAAGCTTTTACTGGCAGACAAGTATAAAGCTGCTATATTTTCCTTATATTTAAAATAGTTGCTTTGGCTATTGTCAACGATCTGGCTACCGGAAAGATTGTCATAGAACGTGTAGTCATTGCAATTGGTCGTAAAATCCAACTGCCCCCCAAAGTTCAAATTTATCCACCGTAATGGCAATTCCACATCCACTTTTGCCGCATAGTTTGACACTTCGCTCTTGTTTCTGCTGATATTCGCATAATAACTGCCTGCAATCTGCTCCCTATCAGGAAAATAGCTTGCCCCATAATCGCTCGTGGAGTCCTTATTGGTGTTCCTCAAATAATCTAAATCTATCTTTATCTTTTTTCCAAGCGAATCCAATCTGACTATACCATGAACATTAAGGACATGGGTATACCCCTTATGTATTTTATCATTGAAAGTCTCCATGTAGGATGACATATTGTTATTTGCATCCATAATTTCGGTGTTAAACTTGTATTGCCTAAAAGGATTATTCGTTTTATGCCCCAAATAGTTCATGCCAATAGTCAATGTCCGGCTCGCATCATAGTCAACACCAAAGTTCACATTCATGAAGTTATAACTCCGCTTTAATGGCGCTGACAGATGCCAAGTCTCAACAGGGTAATAAGTAAATTGGTCCATGGCATATCTGTCCTTCCCAGAAGCTGTCGAGATATTGGAGGATATGGAGAGCTTCTTCTTCCTCAAATTAAAGTCTGCTCCGCTCTTATTATCCCCATAAGTAGCCTGCTGATAGGTATTTCTCAAAATCAGCGACCAAGTACCGACTTTAGCCTTTTTCAATATAATATTAACCAATCCGCTGTTACCCTGTGCTTTATATTTTGCCGGAGGCGTGCTAATAACCTCTATGCTTTTAATTGTTGTTGAAGAAATTCCTCTTAGAAAATTTATAAGGCTTTCACCACTTAACTTCACAGGACGTTCATCTACCATGACTGTCATTTCGTTTTTGCCGATCATTGTTATCTGTTCATTTTGCACTTTTATTCCGGGAGTAATCTTCAGTGCGGCCAAAGCGTTACCGCCATTGCTCACAATAGAGTTTTCAACATTGAAGATCAAACGGTCGGGCTTTTGGGTGAAAATCCTTTTATGCGCGGTGACAGTAATCCCCTCTAAATTATAGACTTTCTCCAATGAGTCTATCTTGGTCGCAAGACTGTCCGTTTGAGCATTTGCATAACAAATCACCATATTAAAAAGAATTATACCTATTATTAGTTTTGTCTTTTCTGCCATCTTTTACTTGGATTTACTACTTACGGTTCTATAGCAATTGCTTTTGAACAAAGTAATTGTTTAATAATATTTGTTCCTGTTTTATAGAAAGTTATTTCTTGACTTGAAAATACCTTTATGGAAATTATTCATAAGTTGTGGTATATATTGAAGGATAGAAGAAATCTTTTTCCAACGATCCATATAATATTCTGTTGCGTATTCCTTATTTTGTGTAATTATTCCACATGTCAGGAGTTCTTGTGGCAAATAATCGAAGATAAAAACATCCCCGTCAATATGTAAAAACGGTTCTGTTTGCAATCCATATGACTCTATTTTAGCCATAGCCCATAGCCCATTAGGCATCGTGTTCAATTCGTCAAGAACAACATGAACTCCGTATAGGGCAAACGTAGTTTTTTAACTAACAAATCATAACCAAATTTATCAGTATAGAGCTCCACTTTTTCATAGTGACTTCTCAGCTGGAGTGAACTCAACATCCAACCAAGCCAATGAAATCTATAGTTAGCCCACCCATAAGGATTTTCTATATCTTTATTATGTCCTCCCCAAAAGGATTGAATTATTTTCATATTACTAATGTTCGATTATTTTATTCTTCAACAAAGCTTATTTAAAGCAAACTTGCCCCAATCGAAACAAGTGCAAACCCTTACTTTGCGATTTATTCCTCAATAATTTTTTGAATTCTAGACCAATTGCGCGTGTTATGATATAATTCTACTGTACCTTTAGGCACGTAAAGAGTACACCCTTCTATTTTGGGAACTATGCGAACCTCAAGAGGTTCTAACCATTTAAGGTGAAGTTTTGAAACAGAACAACCTAAGTATTTACAACCGATTATTACTCAATATTTTATAGATAATAAGTCAGAAATATGGTTGTTATTTTTAATTGCACATTCTAAAAGGTGAAGATTTAACGCTTTTATTGATTATTAACTCAAAAAGGACATCAACTTGGGTCGTTTCTTCTCTTTTCCTTGCTATTCGTTTCCGATATTCCACTTTTGTTTTGGTCTATCTCATATGTACTGCAAAGGTATTGATTTTTGTTTGATATTGCTCCTTGCTTGCTCCTTGTCGTAGATTAATTTTCACACAGGAATTTTTGTTCTCTTTCTATAGGGGCTTGAAACAATCCATTTATTGGAAACAATTAAAGACGGAGCTGGTTTGCCCCAGTGCTTTTTAAGAAACAGGGCAATTATTTTATCTCCACAAAGGCTCTTGTTCCCAATTATGAGGAAAGCCTAATAAACGAGTTCTTACTGATGGGTATTTCGATAAAAGCTGCTTGAAATCTGCAACAAAAGTGTTGCCCATAGAAATGGAGTTAAGCCAATACACCACATAGCAGAGTTGCGGATAAAGTGTTTGTTCACGGAACGAGAAATCCGTAATCCATGTGTTTGGCATACGCATAGGCATCATTGGCTTGACAGGAAAGACCCGATTTGACAGTCTTGAATGATGGGCGCAGCAATTACGAAGTACGGGTCTGGGTACGGATTAAAAGGCTAAGTGATTATTTCCAGTCATTTAGCCTTTTTAATTATCTAATTTTTCCCCACATTTTCCCCACAGCTGTCTATTTATATATTTTAGAAACATATTTTTCCGTAAAGTTATGTACCTTTGTCGGCAAATAAAGATATTCTCGTCAAACAAATATAAATAATATAAACATGGAAAAAAACAGAAAAAAACAAATCGTAGTTTTGAGTATAGCTTTAGTTTGCATTTTCATCTTGGTATTTTCATTGTTCCATAAATCAGCGACAAAAGATAGCGCAAATCCTCCTTTAACAAATGTTTTGACTGATAGCATTTCTCAAATTGTCTCAGCTTGTCCTGGCGAAATTGGTGTGGCGGTTATTGTTAATAACAGAGATACGGTTAAGGTCAATAATAAGAGTGTTTATCCTATGATGAGTGTGTTTAAGGTTCATCAGGCATTAGCTCTTTGTAATGACTTTGACAATAAAGGAATTTCACTTGATACCTTAGTAAATATAAATAGGGATAAACTTGACCCAAAGACTTGGAGTCCTATGCTGAAAGATTATTCAGGGCCAGTCATATCATTGACAGTGAGAGATTTGCTGCGTTATACTCTTACTCAGAGTGACAACAATGCAAGCAACCTTATGTTTAAGGATATGGTTAATGTCGCTCAAACAGATAGTTTTATAGCCACACTCATTCCTCGTTCAAGTTTTCAGATAGCTTATACGGAAGAGGAAATGTCGGCTGACCATAACAAGGCTTACTCTAACTATACATCTCCTCTTGGTGCTGCAATGTTGATGAATCGTTTGTTTACTGAAGGTCTTATCGATGATGAGAAACAAAGTTTCATTAAGAATACGTTAAAAGAATGCAAAACAGGTGTAGATAGGATAGCAGCTCCACTTCTTGATAAAGAAGGGGTTGTTATAGCGCATAAGACAGGTTCAGGTTATGTTAATGAAAATGGTGTTCTTGCAGCTCACAATGATGTTGCCTATATATGTCTGCCTAATAATATCAGTTATACCTTAGCGGTATTTGTTAAGGATTTCAAGGGAAATGAATCACAAGCGTCACAATATGTTGCGCATATATCAGCTGTAGTATATTCTTTATTAATGCAAACTTCAGTAAAATCTTAAACTGCACTTGCTTTGATAATTAATGATAAACAATCTAAAAGCACTCTAATCGTTATCGGAGTGCTTTTAGATTACTAATCAAATTGCTTCTATTATAATTTGAATCCTCTACTTTTTCTTTCTTCCTGTTGCGGCACTCTTGCTCCATATCTAAGCCTGTGCCATTGCTCCCTGAACCAGTCGGCAATCGGCTTCCTGTTTATTGTCAGGTTCAGCCTGCTTTCATCGTCAGGGTCATTTTCCACCCTTAAAATATCATCCTTTATATCAAAGTTCCGCCTGTGTTGCTCGGAATAGATTTTACCGCTACATTTCAGGGCTTCTTTTTTGACTATAAGACTTTCAGTCATTTCTTTAGAGAATCCCAGCATGGCACAAAACTTTTCCATGCGCAGCATTTCCCTGAACATCGGAAACCACCTGAAAGCCTTGTCTATGATTCTGGCGAGCCGTGACAGTTCTTTTTCTTTCATGTCAAGTTCCTGCCTGTGCATTTCTCTGAGATTGTGGATTTGCGTATCATGCTGTTTCTGCATCTGCTGTACTTGGCTCTGCAATTTTTCAATATTGGTGTTCCGTTTTGAAACCTCGTCTTGCAGTTTTTCGTTGGCACGTTCCAGTTCTTTCAGTTTTCCACTCCCGAAAAGAGAAGCAACTCCACTAGTTATGGCTGTCGCTGCCGTGGTGGCTGTCTTCTTTAACTTGTCAGTGCGTATTTCTGATTTCACCTGTTTCAGTTCCTGCTCGGCAAGATTTATCTGTTCTTCTTTGTGCCGTTTGGCTGCATCCATGCGTTGCAGTTCAGCTTTCTGCTTCTCAATGATAAAGTCGTTCCGTTCCAGATGCTCCTTACCAGTGACAGCCTTTGACTGCCCGCGTTCCATCAGCAGGATGTCGGATGCAAGGGTCTGCATCTGCATCATGTCATCGTCATTGAGCTTTCGGCTCTTTCCTGTTTCGTGGTTCATCCAGTCGAAAACGATATGGGCATGATAGTTCGGCTTGAACCATCTGTCCCCGACTTTGAAGCTTTCCCTGTCTTCCGCTTCCGGCTGACCGTTCAGCCAATGCCCTTCATCCTTGTGCAGGAAGATTTGCAGCGGTGTGATTCCCCAGCGTCTTTGACACTCCTCACCGAATTTACGCACGTCTGCCAGTGTGGTGTCCGACCTGACAAGCAGCACTCCTTCACGTATGGGGGAGCATCCCGCAATCTTGACTATTTTACCGTTCTTGCCTTTGCGTTCACGCTCCTTTTCCTGCATGGCACGTCCGGTCTTTTCCTTTACCATCTGTCTGATATTGTCATAATGCATCCGCAAATCCGGACTGCCGAAGTCGGGATTTATCCACTGTTCGTTATCGGTGGATAGTTCAGGAACGACATAGATTCTGGACTCTCCGATGTGGCGCATGTATTCGGCAGTCCTCCTGTTGTGAGCCTCGCTCGATGCGATGTTGCAGGGCTTGATATGTATGCTTGATTTTGTTGCCATAGATACTTGTTTTTTGGTTTGTACTTTATTGTTTGCTTTTCCGCTGTCCGTAAACGCATGGGGTTCTTAGGGGTGCAACCCATAAGCGGAGATTGCAAAGAGAGGGTCACTCTTTGCTCTGGGTTCTCAGGGGAGAAACGCCCTGAGTGGGTCATTAGGGTAAAACCCTAATCCCCTCGGGAGAGCCCACAACTACGTAAGCGGAGCGTGTAGTTATAGTGGGCTATATCAATGGCAAGCCATTGTCTGCAAACTCCAGCCTACGGCTTCCGCTCTCCTCCG
Organism: Hoylesella buccalis ATCC 35310; assembly: GCF_025151385.1. NCBI lineage: Bacteria > Pseudomonadati > Bacteroidota > Bacteroidia > Bacteroidales > Prevotellaceae > Hoylesella > Hoylesella buccalis. Next base: position 664,461 of record NZ_CP102287.1, read on the forward strand.
TCAGGGAGGTTTTTCATCATCGTTGCCGATTGGAGATGCACCGACCAGCACAAGGTCTAAATCGTCTATCAGTTTTTGCAGGACGGGATTCTTCTCTATCATCCGCTGGAGGATTCTCTCAGCCTCGACCAAGTGGTTGGCTGTACTCATCACCTTGCCCTCCCGTATCTGAAAGATAATCCAATCGGCTATGTCGATATGGGCTTCTTTTTGTTTCGGGGTGGCATTCCTTTCGATGATGTCCGAAACCACCACCTTACAAAAGTACATGCTCTCGGCTCGCTGTTTCCACTCGGCATAAGCATCGGCATCGGGAAAGAGAAGCACGGTTCGCCCTGACAGTACACGGAGTTTCTCTTCTCTCATCTGACTCTTACCACCCGTAGCCAGCCATACATAATCGGGGAAGATAGCAGAACCGATAACGGCACTCTTCTCGGATTCCACCAAGACCACCACCTTGTCGGGATGCGTTTTCAACAAGTGTTCCCCGAAAAGGCATTGGGATAGTTGCCAATCCTCTGCCAACACACGCTGCTTTTTCAATATGCTGTGTATCCAGTTCACTGCCGATGTCTGTCCTCCCTTGATACGGTGTCCGTCTTCGGGATTGTACTGCATCACCTTTCCCGTGCGTACCTTGCCCGTCCTGTCTATCTGCCAAAAGATAACAGAGCCGTCACGGGTAGCCCCCAAACGGTATTCCTCCAACAACCGCTTCAACACCTCTTTCGCCTTGTCGCCATAGTAGGAAGTAAGGAGTGTGAAGAGGAAACGGAAGAAATTGCTACGCTCGCTTTGCGACTTCTCCACATAGTGAGGGGGAATATAGCCGATGGCTGTCGGCTTACTTTGCTGCTTCACTTTCTTCTGCTCTGCTCTTTGCCTGTCAAAAGAGAAATCATTGGTAGTTCTGTGTTCAGGATGCTCTTGAAAATACTCTTTCGGAGTGTAGTGATACCCACAACCGCTTTCGTGGTTACATCTGCCGACCGATGGATGCAACGGCACATTATTTTCGTCCACGTAATAGACGAAAGAATGCCTGTCTCCGCATTTGGGGCAGGTATGCCGTGTTGCCGTTCCTTTATACTTCTGTAATGAATAATTGCCCATAGCTTAGTCCGTTTTTGATGGTTGATTGTCGGCTGTCCCATCCTGTCCCATTGTCCCACACTCTAAGGGTTGGGACAGTGGGACACTTGGGACACCTGCGTTTTTACTCTCTTTGCTGCGCTGGATGATACGGTTTACGGTGGACTTGCCACAATTCACCTGTGAGGCTATCTCCCTGACGGACTTGCCCGATTGGGAGAGTTGCAGAATTTGGCAATCCCTTTGGCTTGATTCATTGTCGCCCAATTTTTTCAAGTGTTCCTTTTCCGTGGAATAGCCCCTGAACACGAACTGCAAGAAAGCATCCACCTTGTCAATCTCGTAAACGATTACATTATCCGCATCATGAGAGAACGTGCCATAGCGCACTTTAAGCTGCTTCACATAGCGAAGCCCTCCGTCTTGGGCACTTTTTCCAATGGTGAACACGCTGTCAAAGAAATTGTAGAGCCGTTTGCTTCCGGCAAGGTCGTTGGATGTGATGGGACAATCCAAAGAGCGTTTGGGCGTATGTGCTAGGACAAGGATAGAGAGCGCATATCTCTTTTTGAGATTGTTCAGCTGAATCATCAGCCGTCCTGCGGCATCGCCTTTCTCCATGGCGCAACACAGGTAGGTAAGATTGTCAATGATGAAAATCTTGCAGTCGGTCTGCACAGCCATCTGTTCAATGCCGCCTATGATAGCTTCCTCAAAGTTGGCATCCAAAAGCTGGTTGCAGTCAATAGACACCCGATAGAGTTTGTCGGGAAAGGTGTAGAGCTCTCCATGCTCGTTGGTATAGCGGAGCTGGAACTGCTTTTCGGACAGTTCAAAGTCCAGATACAGCACATTGTCGGTTCGGGCGATGCGGTCGGCTATCTGCACGGCAAGGATGGACTTGCCCACGTTGGAATCGGCAAACAAGCAGGAGAGTTCCCCCTCGTACCAAAAGCTGTCCCACAGCGCACGGGGCGTAGGCAATAACGATGCTTCAAGAATGGTTTGGTTTGCCGTCTTGATATTCATCATGCCTACACTGTCGGGCATACCGTTATGCGCTTGGGATGCTTTTGTGAGGTCGCCACGTATCAGGTTGATATAGTTCTTATCCTCTTCCATATCATTCACCAGTTACGTGGGTTGGGCTTGCGACGGTGGGAAGAGGATAAGGACTTGTTCAGTTCCTCGTCTGACAACGGTATGGGATTCTTTCGGGCGGTTTCCAGCCACTTGTCCAGTTCGTCACGGTAAAGGCAATAGCGTTTGCCGGGCTTGGTGGCAGGGATTGTCCCTTCTGACAGTTTCATGTAGAGCGTACCCTTAGGGATACCTAAATACTCTGCTGCCTCGTCCACAGACATGGGCACGTGGGTGTCCACCGTTTTGGCATTGTTCACACTGCGCTGCTCGGCGAGCAGGCTTTTCAGGCTCATCACTTCGTCTCGAAGCTGAGCGACAACCTCGGGGAGGTCGTTGAAGGTAAGAATTGATTTTTCCATTCGCGTACTCGTCTCTTTTGTAAGACTTGGCGCAAAGGACTGAAATGATATATCCGTGAATATCTCCACGACACGTCATTGCAAAATAATTCCCGAATAATTAAGCCCAGCCATAAATGACGGGTAAAATTACTCGGGAAACGATGTAAAACAGGCGGTTATGAGTTACCGGATGGTTGTCGTTGGTGTCGTGATTATCCTAATTCCGCACATAATCCTCGGGATAGTGGAAATCAAGTTTGCCGTTTTCGGGTTCATCAATGGGAATTTCCGTCTTTAACGGCTCTACCTTGAAATTCTTGATGGTTGATAAGTCTGTATCAGCAAACGATTTCGGGAAAAGGGCTTTGATGAACTTGGCACGGTTATCCCCATTGTAGTATCTCTTGTACAGGAAACGCTCAGAGATATTCCATACGAAGTGACGGAGTGGAATGTTGTTGATGTCTTTGGTAAACGGTCTTTGTATGGGCTTCGGGGTATAAGTGTTAAGATTCATCCATTTGTCCACCTCAGTACAGATGTGGTTCACGGTTTCTTGGTCGGCAATGCGAGGCAGGTAATAATGGCAATACTCCATGACCATGCGGATGCGCTCTTCCTTTTCCCGTTGCTCTCTGCTTGCGTAATTGGCACGGTTCTTTTCGTGAAGATCCGGGGCGATAGTAAGCTCTATCGGTTGTGTTTGGATAAGTGTCTCTTCTTTTGTCGGGGATGATTCGGGTACAGGCTCAGGGACTGATGTAGGTCCAGGCACAGATGTGGCTTCTTCAAGTGTATTTTGTGACAGTTCTTCCTGCACCTCTATGGCTTCGGCAATCGTTTCTTTCTTGCCGAACTTGATTTTGTAGATTTCGTATGTATCAAAGATAAGTGTCTGAAAGGAGAGATAGAGCAACCATCCCAACAGGTTACAGCATACGAATACTATCCACCTGACAAAGTTGTCTTGGTTGAAGCTGTCCGCTATTACCAGCGTGGCAATGGAAGATATTAGGACGATGGCGAAGCCGACAAAGCCCAAGATGATGTATTTGTCCTTGATTGATGATTCCATATTTCGTTGAGAGATTGAATGTTCCTGTATTATTTTGTGCAAAGTTAATGCTATTTTTCCCAATTACTGCCCGTTATTTGCGGTTAGAACGGTCTTTTTCAATGTATTTCACGAAATGTCATCATATCATACTCTGTTTCATACTCTGAGGGGCTTATAAATGGTGGCATCAAGCCAAAAACATAGAGGGGCGATTATAGCCTTGTAGCCATAACCGCCCCTCTGAATACCTGTCAATGTGAGACATTTATGCCTCCTTGCGCTTCAAGGTTATCTTGTCCACCACCTGACACATCTGCTGCGCTGCTATCTTGGAATAGATTTGTGTGGTGGTAATGTTCTTATGTCCGAGATAGGCTTGGATGACAGCCATGTCCGTTCCCATTTCCACGTGCAGGCTTCCGAAGCTGTGGCGGGTACAGTGAAAGGTGATTTTCTTGGTTATCCCTGCTGCCGTGAGCCACCGTTGGAGTGGTCCTTGCAGCATCTTGTCCTTGAAATCCTCAAAGATAAGTCCCTCGCCCCGTTCTCCCAGCAGTCCATAGGCTTCATCACTGATGGGGTTATGCACTATTTCTTTGGTTTTCTGCATACGGGTGGTAACGAACATCCTGCCGTTGGTGTATGGTTGTATCTGCTGCCACGTGAGCTGTCTGATGTCGCTCTTTCTCAGTCCCGTAAGACAGGCGAAAAGAAAAGCTTTTTTCAAGACCTCCTCCTCACAGGGTGTTTCGGCAAGCCGTATCAGTTCCTCTTGGCTCAAATGCTCCCTGATGGTGGGAATGCACTCGATGCGGTCTAAGAAGCCGTTTGGGTTCTCCTTTATCTTCCTGTCACGGTAAGCGGTGTGCAGCACGGCACGGAAAGTTGACCAATAGCCTGCTGCGGAGTTGATGTGCAGCTTTTGGTTGGTGTGGATGGATTGGGGTGCATCAAGCAGGTATTCCATGAACTTGCGGCACAAATCCACATCCACCTCCTCAAAGGTGCATTTGCCGTTCACGAACCGCTGGAAATGCTTGTATACGTGCTGCCACTTGATATTCTTGCGGTCAGCCAGTCCTTTGAAATAGGCAAGGAAATCGCCCTTCATCTTGGTCTTGTCAAAAAAGCCGTTGTTTTCATTGAAAATGGCTTCGTAGCGCTGGTTGCGCAGGATGACCGCTTTCTTCATCATGCGTGCGTTGAAGTCCCGTTCCTGCTGGTTTGCAGGTTTGGCGAAGATGTAAATTCCTAAGGCTTCACGTGTAATCACTCTCATGGTGACATTGTCACGGTAGCCGGGATAGTAGTCAAGGCATAGTGAATACTGTGTCCCGTTCTTAATCTTGCGCTTACGCAAGGTAACTGTTTTGCATTTACTCATAATAATTATGTTTTAATTGGTTGTATACATTTTGGAGTTGTATCCATGTTTCCGATGGCAAAGGAACAACGTGAAATATCCGTGAATACCTCCACGATACATCATTTTGAAATAATTTTCGATAATCCCGATTTTTCACGGTTATTTGTTCCTTTCAGCCATGACACGCTCCACATCTGAGCGCAAAAGCAGGTTTTTCACACCCACCTTTATCTTTTCGATGTGCTTCACCTTGACGATATGGCAGATGTTGGCTGACGAAAGACCATAGATTTGCTGCACCTGCTCAACGGTATAGTAGCGTTCATCGTTCACAAGGTCAGTTCTGCGGAGTTCGTTCAAATGTGATTTGGAGTAATAGGTACGCCCGTACTCTCTTTTAGTGGGTATCTTATGGCGATAGGTGTAGGCACGGAGTGCGGTCGGCTTCATGCCGAACAGTTCCTCCACCTCCTCGGTCAGTAGCCAGTCGGTAATTTCGCTAATATCAACTGCCACACCGAAAAACTCGTCAATATGCTTCTTGCTGTAATAGTTCTTTCCTGCGATACGGCAGATGGGGATATGGTTACGCTTGGCGGAAGTGTAAAGCCATGACTGCTTTACCTTAAAAAGGGACATCACCTCCTCGCCCGAATAGAAGTCCAACACTTCTTCGCTTTCCTTTTCCCTTTTTTCTCTTTTGGCAGGTAAGGAAGATGAAGATGATTTCCTTGGTGTGGAGGTGTTGCCGGGCAGGATGCGGTGATAGGGATTGCCCTCCAACATCTGCTCGATGTCGGCTCTGCGGATGAATGCCATGCGGTTGCTGATGCGTGAGGCTTTCAGCTTGCCGATGGCTACAAGTTTGTAAATGTACTGTCGGGAACAGCCCATGAGGATGGCTGCTTTGGAAAAGGTGAGATACTCCTGATGCTGTATCTCCATCAAGGGTTGGGCGACTTTGAAGAGGTTGTTCTTCTGCATCACTCTGGCTCGTTTGGCTTCTGCCTGACAAGCCTCACTGCAATATCTTTGCATACCGCTTCGGGTTACAAAGGACTTGCCGCAAAAACTGCATTTTCTGGTTGCTTTCATACCGTTTTATCGTTTAATGGTTCATTTCTTCAATCCTATATCTCTGAAATGGTAAACGGATGTGAACGGAAGTCAACCATTGTCGCTTTTCTACACAGTGTGACTGTTTCCGCATATCGGGGCGGTTATTGTCGCTTGTCGTAAACGGTTGTAAACCCTTGTCAACTGTCTGCACGGTGTGACAAAAAACAAGCCCCGCAAATTCTCCACGTCAGAAATACGTCTCAAAAATATGTGGAAATTTGGGAAGCGACAAATGGCAACCGAAAAGTGTTAAATTTTAGAATATGCTGGTAATTAAAGATTTACACTCGGATATTTCTGATTAGTTTTGGTTGTTCTATGGTTATAAATACAATGTTTGAAGGCTTCAACTCCCATATTAACAACTGTAGCTGGAATTGTTAGTTCATTCAATGTAGATTTTGTCGTGAAAGCTTGATTTCCAATGGAGGTAAGGCTTACGTTGGATGTAAGCTTGATTTCTTGCAGTCTAATACATTCATAAAATGCTTTACTATTAATTTCCTCTACATCAGCAGGGATATCTATTGTCTTAAGGCTTTTACACCCAGCAAAAGCAGAATAACCAACTATTTTCAGATTTTTAGGGAGAATAATGCTCTTCAAATTAGTAGCATTGCTGAAAACTCCCGATGGTATCTCACCGTACATAAAAACATCTTCAAATATTTTAGATGAGCGCCAACCGAAATACTCATATGGATTTTGATTACCTGCAACTATATTACATTCTGAGAGGTCTATATCTACAGGATATTGGTATAGGCTTTCATTTGTATCCATGAATAAATTTCTCAACAAGATAAAATCAAGACCATTAATATTACCTATTAATTTAAGCGATCTGATACGACGAAGATTGGTTAAGTCATTTCCCATGAGCACTTGTAGGCAGCCCGGTTTCTTACATATTATGGTCGTTGTGTTAGTAAAAGGGGCAGGCTCCTGAACTAAGCATGGACCACAATCCTGATTTGCAGTTTTCCCATCAATTTTAAAATCAACAGAAGCGACTCTACCTAATCCCTCATTTTTATCAATGGCAACAGTTATTGCGTATTCATTGGCACCACTTGGAATAGTCTTAACCACTCTTGCCCACTTACAATCAGCAGGATAAACCTCAGCAGAAAGTTTTCCATTCGCCTTTACACGAATCTCGAAATCCCCTCCTTCTGAATCTTGATAATAGCAATTTTGATCCGAGATAATCTTGGATGAACCATCTTGAGTAATACCAATTATAATGGTCTTCCTCTGAACTTTTAAGAGAATATGTCCAACTCTCGAAGTAACATCTTTGTTCTCCAAGACCTCAATGTTCAGTTCGCCTTTCCCATTAGAGAATGTTAGAATAGGCTTTATCCAATCATCTTTAGATGAAGCAGAGACTCCCACTTGCTCATCAGTATAGAAAACAAGAGAAAGCATTTTCTTTCCATAGTCAGTTTTAATTCCATCATGAATCATTTTTCTTGATTCTTGCGACCAAGATATACCTATTTCCGATTCATCGTCATGGCACGATACTATAGTCATAGTAACCAATAGCGCGATTGCACACATTAGTGAATTGAAAAAATGTAGTCTCATGTGATTTTTGTTTAAAAGTTAATATTTTAATCGTTTCAAATAAAATTATATTCTTTACTATTCGAAAGGTAAAGATCAAATATCAATAGATTACTTTACCATGTATTTAGTCGTATATATTCAATGCCCATAAGGGTTATACAAGAACAGAGCTTCTTTACCGACTCTTTGCTCACAAATATATTTTTTTCAAGAGTATATTTCATAATTCAAAGCTAACAAATAAATAATACTAATTTTACAATCATGGGACAAATATACAAATCCATATTGTTTATAACAAGTAAAATCAGTTTTTATTTTTTCAAAATTTGCAATTTCTTAGTATTTTCGCTATATTTATGACATTATTTACTATATATACATTGTTTATATGAATAAAAATATTATTTCATTAAAGAATTTCGAGATTACTCCAAACGAGAATGTTATCGAGCGTAGCTAAAATTTCCAAAGTTACATTGACCAAATGGAGCAGTTCGGCTGCAAAAGTTATTGGGTCATGGCAAGAACAGGAGTTGGAGCCAAGATGCAAATCGAGGGCTATGACGGTGAGGTTTCCGCATACATTTCCAATGATTACCTTGATATGTCGTAAAGGACTGAGACCAAGGAGGCTGGTATAAATGCCGTCCTGAAATACGGTACAGGGGCAAGTGCCGCTCAAGCCATAGGAGGCTATTTAGACATCCATCAGCAGTTGGAACAAGGCATAGCAAAGTTTGTAGGACAACGAGATGCCATTCTATTTTCATCTGGCTTTGGCGCCAATGCGGGTCTGCTTCGTGCTATATTGGGGAAAAATGACATAGCCTACATAGATTCGTATATCCATACCAGTACCACAAGTGGTTTAATTGGAACCAATGTAAAGCATATAGGACACAACGACATTGACTATCTTGACATGATCCTTGAACGGGAAACGGGAAAATATCAGACTCGATTGGTCATCATTGATGGGGTTTATTCTCAAAATGGAGATTTGTCAAAACTCCCGGAATACATTGCAGTCTGCAAGAAACACAATTGTCTCCTTATGATAGATGATGCCCACGGTATCGGAGTTATGGGAGAAAGTGGCAAGGGAACTGCCGAATATTATAATTGTCTGGAGCAGGTTGATATTATTACAGGTACTTTCAGTAAATCTTTCGGGTGTTTCGGCGGTTTTGTCGACGCGTCAGAAAAACTGATTCAGTATCTGAGATATTATGCTGACAGTAATGTCTTTTCCGCAGCAATGACTCCACAGGTTGCAGCATCTTCACTGAATGCACTGGAACTCATACAGATACAACCAGAGATTCGCAAGAAGTTGTGGGCTAATGTCAATTATCTGCGCAAACGACTGACAGAGGAAGGCTTTGATATAGGCTGCTCGGTATCAGCCATATTTCCTATTATGGTAAGAGACAATAGAAAAGTATATGAAATAGCACGTGAATTACAAAAAAGATGTATCTTTGTAAGCGGTATCACATATCCTGCGGTAAGAACCAAAGAAGCACGGCTTAGAGTTAGTGTATTGGCTTCTCACGAGATAGAACAGTTAGAGCAATTAGTGACTGCTCTTTTGGAAATCAGAAAATCAATTCCTTTTTAGATGGCAGAAGAAGAAAATAAACCCAAAAGATACAGAAGGACAAATGTCGATATACAGGCAGACATTATCAAGGCAGCAGAAAGTCTGATTAAGAAAAAAGGCTTTGCATCAATGCTGGTGACAGAGCTTATCAAGAAAGCCAGAATAGAGCCGCTTGTGTTCTATAACAGATATGACAATCTTAGCAAATTTTATGATGAATTCGTTAAGAGGTATGACTATTGGTTTAAGGATGTGCTCACTGGTGTTCAATTTCCTACAGATTCAGAATTGGGCTATATCAGTATTTTCAAGGATGTACAGAAAGCACTTCAAGATAAATCAGTGATGTTGGAACTGTTACGCTGGGAGATTGCTGAAGGAAATGAGACCACAGTCCGTACGGCCATGCTCAGAGAAATGCACACTTTACCTCTTGTCAATATCTATGAAGAGAAATTCAAGGACACTGGTATTGATATATCCGCCATATCATCCCTGATAATCGGTGGCATTTATTACCTTAACCTTCACAGAGAGCGTTCCAAATTCTCAGACATTGACTTGAATACGGAACAAGGTAGAAAACGTATAGAAAATGCCTTAGAGGAACTTGGACACATGATATTCCACTACCATGAAGTTAATAATTAGTGTTTACTGAATAAATTATAATCTTTTGATATACAATAAAATATATCGTTTTATCTTTGGTTGTTTAACACAAGATTCGTACCTTTTCAGTGTTAAATCATGAGTGAGATGAAGTATACTTCACATTTGAAACAGTTATCGGTCGATATGTTCCGTTCATCTTTTGATGAGCTGGACAAGAATAATCGCTGGGTAAAATTAGGCGATCTTCTTCCATGGACAGAACTGGAAAAGGTATACAACTCCAGACTTGACAATGAAGTTAAAGGTGCAGGTAACAAGCCTGCCCGCATGATTATCGGTGCATGTGTCATCAAGCCTAAGTTTTCCCTTTCTGACGAGGATACACCTTTATAGACCAACCACAGCTGGGATGCCTACAACGAAAGTACTGATCTCTCACTACATATTCAACTTTTCAAAGAACGATTCGGATACCTTCCCGCTACTATTCTTGCAGACAAGATCTACATGAACCATGCAGACAGAAGGATTCTCAAAGAATATGAGATAAAGACTTACAGCAAACCATTAGGTTGACCGCCAAAGGAACCTAGAAGTCCCGAATATCTCAAGAAGATGGCCAAGGCCGTCGGAGAACGAAACGAAGTCGAATGCTCTTTCGGCACAGGCAAGAGAGTCTATCAAGCCAATAACATCAGAGCCAAGCTTCCAGAAACAGCAGAATGTTGGACAGGAATGTGCTACTTTGTCAAGAACGTGATGAAGTTCCTCAGGGAACTTTGACTTGCTCTTTTCGAAATTAAGCTCAATTTATGGGCAAATGCCATTGCAAAGTTTAGAGTCCGCTGCTTTGCAGTCATGGCGATTTATTAATTCAGCGAACACTAATTACAATTTACTTAGCGTGTTATACAGTTGTTCTCCAAGACCTATGGTATATCCTTGAGATAAAAATACCACACGGTTAAAGGTGTCGGCAATGATGAAGATGGGCAACTGGCGAGCATCTTGCAGTTTCATTTGTGCCACGATTTGCTTCTTGATAGCACCGTCTTTGTCTACACCAAAAATAGTTTTGTTGGGTAGCTCTCCGAAGTCACTGGACTTGAACTTCTTGGCTTCCGCTTCTGACTCAAACAAAAGTACAAAAGGTCTGCCCAAACGGTCAAATTCGTCTTTCAGCTTAGCAATGTCGCGCAGGGTGTGGTTGGTGGGTTCTTGTCCCACACCGATAAGGCCCAAAATAAAATATCCTCTGCCTGTTTGCGACAGGATGCTAACCTCTTGGGCATCTTTCACAAACTTCGACTCGCTATCAAAGTTGCCAATCACGCTGATCTCTGTTTTGGAGGTACGAAGTTTCAAGTCAATCGTAGTTGTTTGTCCTTCCACGATGTTGAATATCTGATGGCTCTCTTTCACATTTCCACTGGCCATGCGAGTGCCGGTGACCAGGAAATAGGTTCCTGTATCCAGGCTCGTTCCATCCTTGAATGTGTTTTTCCAACTTGTTCCGCCGCCCATGTCAACCTGACCTTCATCAAAGTTTAGCAAAACTGGAATACCATTTTCTATTTTACTGATGCTGAAATGGTTATAATACTTAGGGTCATCCAGATATTTGGATGACGAATAGCTTAAAACCAACTTCCCTTTTGGAGCTGTTTTCTGTTTTTCTGTCTCAAAATCAACATCCATCCATTGGCCATTTTGGCGATATTGAACTTTAGAAGTAACCACGTCCTTTCGTGCTTCGATACCAATACTACGGGCCAAGTCGACAAAGAAAATATCTCTTGAGCGAGCATCTGCAAACCTTGACTTCCACACGCCGATGGGCGTTTGTGCAATTTTTAAGGCCTCGTTATCTGGGTTGATGCGTATGTTTTTTTGAATCCATTCAACAAGCAATGCCGGATTTTGCTGAAACTTTTTGGTTGTTGCTGCGTCAAAGGCATTTTGCAATTGCTGTTTGAAGGGCAGGATAATCATTTCGTTCTCAACTCTTGGACTCAATTGGTTGCTCTTCGCCAAGAGATGGTCTTCGAGAATGTCCATGGTGATGTCACGCAAATCTTTGTCACTCAGCGTCTTCAATAGTGACAATATTCTTCCTTCTTTCTCTGGGTACTTGTCATAAAAGTTCTTGATGACCCGCCAGTTGCCTCGTGCTTTCACTAACAATTGTGACAGCTCACGCTCATCTGCAGCATGATAGAAAGTTGATTCGTATGCTTTTCTGATGCTGTCTTCTTGCGCAAATCTAAGTTTATTCTTTGCATTCATTTCCTCTGTCACTTGTGGTATTCGTGCTTTCTCTGGCGGAGGCACAATGTCAAGAGAATCTAATGGGTGGATTTTTCTCACCAGGTCAGTCTTCTGCGATCGGTTGAGACGAATGGTTACCTGTTGATCTTGGCCAAACGATGCTTTGGAAAACCCGTAATATCCATCTTTTGAGGCCCAAACCAGCAGGTCGCCCTTGCCAGCTGTGAGGAACGTTTTGCCCTTTTGATCCGTAAATTTCCTTACCGCAGTATAAAATTCAGCATAGTTGTATATCTTGAAATCTACCTGTGCGTGATTGACGGGGTTTCCGTTTTGGTCCACAACGGTAAAGTCTGCTCGTGCGGTCTCGGCATAATGGTCAATCAGATTGATTTCCGTAAAATTGGAAGTGCGCAAAACAATCTCTTCAGGCCCGTCATAATGCCCGAAAACCCTTGTGTGCATGAGCATAGCTCTCGATGCCGGCGCGTTAAACCAGCCAAGGTTCAGTACCGGTTCGGGCTCGCAGGCACCCAGAAAATACCACTTGCCGTCTGCCCAAGCTTCAACCCATGCATGGTTATCGTCAGTGTGGGCCCAACGTGGGGTGTATACTTGTCGGGCCGGAATGCCCACTGCTCTGAGCGCAGCAACAGTAAAAGTACTCTCTTCTCCGCAGCGTCCCTGTGCGTTCTTCATGCAGGCTAACGGAGACAGCGTACGGGCATCGGATGGGGTATAGGTGACATGTTCGTGGCACCAATGGTTCACTTCCAGGATTGCATCTTGCATGCTCATGCCTTGAATGCGGTCTTTCAGCATGCCATAAAAAACCTTTCTGGCATCGTCAAGGTTTTCGTTGTTGACACGCAGCGGCATGACAAAATGGCGAAACAACAGCTGTGGCACCTTTGTTCCCCAGGGCATGGCTCGTTGTGTGGTGAAAGTGCTTCGGATATTCTCTAAGTAAAAACGAGTAGGGTAGTCAGTAACGTCGGCAACAGGCATGTAAGCATATAGAAAATGCAAGGCATCCAGTTCGTCATTTGTCAACTTCAACCCCTTGATGTCAAAGAATTTGGGTCCTATTTGTTTCATTCTTTCATTAAAAGTTTGAAGGACCTCTTGTCGCTGTTCGTTGTCTTTGAAAATTAAAGATGCTTGGCAGAGTTGGAAACAAAATAGCATCAATAGGATTAGGCTTGCTTTTTTCATAGGTTGAATGGATTATCTTGTTGAATGAAGAAGTGCTTGTATCGTGTTTCTCACACGCCTTTCTGTTGTTACCTCCGTGGTCATTTCATCCTGACCCGCCATTCCCATATAAACGGATGGGTTATGGTATTCCATCTGACTGTAAACACTTTCTCTGGCAGAAAAATGGAATTCTTTGACAAGCGTGCACTGGGCGATGTGTGCGATGTTTGTTTCGTTGATGCCGCAACCAGCAAGAATGTTGATTCTCCCTTGTGCCCTGTCTTGCAATTGCTTTAACATTTCGATACCTTCTTCCGCAGTTGGCTGCTGTCCGGATGTCAGTATGCGGTCGAACCCAAGGTCTATCAGCTGTTTAAGAGCTTCAAAAGGATTCTTACATCGATCAAAGGCTCGGTGGAAAGTCGTAGACATTCCGTTGGCATGCGATAAAAGTAGCTGGTTGTTTTCTATGTCAATGCCACCATCTTTGGTCAGGCAACCAAACACGACGCCATCTACACCCAGTTGTTGACAGATGTCAATGTCTGCCAACATACACTTGATGTCAAGCGGTGTGTATAGGAAATCGCCTCCACGTGGTCGGATAATCACATGCAGGCGCGTTTTCTTAAGGTGTTCTCTTGCCATCTTGATGTCGCCATAAGAAGGCGTTGTGCCACCTTCTGGAATACCGGCGCACAGTTCAACACGGTTTGCACCACCAGCCTGAGCAGCCAAGCAGCTCTCAACACTGTTTGCGCATATCTCGAATTGATAATCGTTATCGCTCATCAGGATGTAGATAGAAATAAAAAACATCAAGAGAACCAAGGAGGCTCTCCTGATGTTCACGTTATTGAATACGTATTTTTGCTATTCTGCGGGCATGTCGTCCACCTTCGAAATCGGTAGAAAAAAACTCGTCAAGAATCTTTCTTGTCGTCTCCTTGTCAACAAATCTTCCCGGCAGAACCAACACGTTGGCGTCGTTATGGAGGCGAGTCAAGTGAGCAATCTCGGGCGACCAAGCCAGTCCGGCACGTATTCCTTGATGCTTATTGAGCGTCATGCTCATTCCTTCTCCCGAACCACACACACCGATACCGGGATAGACGTCACCCCGCTCAATGGCATTGGCTAAGGCATGGGCGTGATCGGGATAATCACAAGAGGATGTGCTGTTGGTGCCATAGTCTTTGTACGAAATACCTTTCTCTTCAAGGTATTGCTTGATAAACTCTTTTATTTCATAGCCAGCATGATCACATGCGAGGCCAACTGTCTTGATATCCATGACAAAATTATTCAGATAGATATTCTTTTACCTGCTTGTATACATTCTCAGCCGTGAAGCCTAACTTTTCGTCCAACACCTTATAAGGTGCAGAATAGCCGAAGCTCTCAAGTCCAAAGACTTTTCCATTGGCTCCAACCAGGCCTTGTAAGGTTACTGGTAATCCTGCTGTCAGACCGAAAATCTTTGCATCTTTCGGAAGAATGGACTCTTGATATTCTCTGCTTTGACGGCGGAACAACCCTTCAGACGGCACACTGACAATGCGCGTCTTGATGTTGTCGTTTCTCAATAATTTTGCACCGGCAACCAAAGTTGACACTTCTGAGCCGCTGGCCAACAAGATAACGTCATATTGTTCGTCGCTGCCAGCAACGATGTATGCACCTTTACGTGCTTCTTGGTAGTTGTTTCCTTCTGGCAAACTCTCAATGGCCTGACGTGAAAGGATGAGTGCCGTCGGTGTATCCATGTTTTCCATGGCCATTTGCCAACACACTGTTGTCTCTTCAACGTCTGCAGGACGAAACACTCTGACGGAATCTTTTCCATGATGGTTCTTTAACTTTTCCATCAATCTGATTTGTGCTTCCTGCTCCACAGGCTCATGGGTAGGACCATCTTCACCAACACGGAATGCGTCGTGTGACCAAATGAACTTGATGGGAACTTCCATCAATGCGGCCAAACGAACGGCCGGCTTCTGATAATCGGAGAAGACGAAGAAGGTTCCACAGGCAGGAATGACGCCACCGTGCAGGTACATGCCAATGCACATACAGGTCATGGTAAGCTCACTGACGCCAGCTTGGAAGAAAGCACCAGTGAAATCGCCTTTCACCATGCTCTGCGTTTTTTTCAAGAAACCATCTGTTTTGTCCGAATTGGATAGGTCGGCAGACGAACAAACCATGTTAGGAACCTGTTCGGCCAGGACACTAAGGCATACTGATGAAGCAGCACGAGTGGCCTGTCCTGGTTTCTGTTCAACCTTGCTCCAATCAATTTGAGGAGCATTACCAGAGAACCAGTCTTGCATTTGTGCCGACAACTCTGGATTTTTCTCAGCCCATGCCTTTTCTTCAGCATGACGTTGGGCAACAATCTCTCGCAGTTCGTCCTGGCGTTTGTCGTACATTGCTTGGACTTCTTGGAAGATTTCAAAAGGATTATCGAGGTTTCCGCCCAGATTAAGTACTGTTTTAGTGTAAGCATCACCGCCAAGTGGGGCACCGTGTGTTTTCACATTACGCTCGTAGCTGCTGCCATCAGCTTTCAAAGCCCCCTTACCCATGGTAGTCTTGCCTATGATGAGCGTGGGTCGGTGCTGTTCCGTCAGGGCTGCGTCCAATGCTTGACGAATCTCAGTAACATCATTACCGTTGATGGTCAATACGTTCCATCCCCATGATTGATATTTCATTGCTGTATCTTCTTGCGTTACAGCATCGCAATCCGTCGAGAGCTGAATGTCGTTAGAATCGTAGAACATGATGAGATTGTTCAGCCCCAACGCACCTGCCAACCGGCCTGTTCCTTGGGAAATCTCTTCTTGAATGCCACCATCCGATATATATGCATATATCTTATGTTGCATCATGGTTTTTCCAAGCTTGGCTTCCAGGAACTTTTCCGCCACAGCTGCACCGGCAGCAAAGGTGTGTCCTTGACCTAAAGGTCCAGATGTGTTTTCTATTCCTCGAGTGATGTCACGTTCGGGATGGCCCGTTGTTGGCGAGTCCCACTGTCTGAAATTCTTCAATTCATCAATCGTATATTTACCTTGCAAGGCAAGTGTGGAGTAAAGCATGGGCGACATGTGACCTGGGTCAAGATAAAAACGATCTCTTCCAGCCCAAGTTGCATCGTCTGGGTCGTACACCAAGTATTCTGAAAAAAGCACATTAATAAAATCAGCACCGCCCATAGCACCTCCTGGGTGGCCAGAGTTTGCCTTTTCTACCATGGAGACAGCAAGAATTCTGATGTTGTCTGCCGCACGGTTCATAGTTTTTAAGTCATTCATCATGTTATAGTTATAATATTAGTTTTTTCGATGTAAGTATAATTTAAGGTATACAGATAAAATGTATACACTTGCAAAGATAGCATATTGATTTGAGAATAGCGATTGATTGTCAACGTTTTTACATCATTTTTTGTCGTTTGTGATTTATTATCACTATATTTGCATAAGAAAACAATATTTGGTTATATATGGAAAAAACACACAACCATTTGGTAATTATGGCAGGTGGAGTAGGGAGCCGCTTTTGGCCCATGAGTACAAGTGATAAACCCAAGCAGTTTATTGATGTATTAGGAGTTGGCAAATCCCTTTTGCAACTCACTTTGGACAGATTCAGTGGACTTTGTTCTCCCGATCACGTTTGGATTTTGACCAATAAGAAATATTTTCATCTTGTGCGTCAACAGCTTCCTGATGTCCCCGTTGAAAACATCCTTCAGGAGCCCATGCGCCGTAATACGGCACCCTGTATAGCATACGTCAGTTGGCGTATCAAGTCGTGTGACCCGCAAGCTAACATCGTAGTGACGCCCAGTGACCATGTTGTCACTAATGGAGTTGAATTCCAAAGAGTAGTCAAATCTTGTTTAACTTTTGCCAACGAAACAGATGCAATCATCACCTTGGGAATGAAACCCAACAGACCTGAAACAGGGTATGGTTACATCCAAGCAGATTTAACCTCCAGTTCGTTGCGTAACAAAGAACTTTTCAGGGTAGATAGATTTAGGGAAAAACCAGATTTACAGACCGCACAAGAATATATCGAGCAGAGCAATTTTTTCTGGAATGCCGGCATCTTTATTTGGAACGTTAAAACAATCGTCAATGCCTTCAGGGTATATGTGCCAGCAATGGCTAAGATTTTTGAGAGCATGATGGATATCTATGGTACCAAAGAAGAACAACAGGTCATCGACGAACGATATGGTGCGTGTGAAAACATCTCTGTAGACTATGCGATTTTAGAGAAATCTGAAGAAATCTTTGTGTGTCCAGCAGAGTTTGGATGGAGTGATCTGGGTACCTGGAGTTCGCTACTTCAGCAAACTAAGCGCGATCTGTACGGCAATGGCATCATCGGAGAGAATATTTCTTTGTATGACACTCATAATTGCATCGTACATGCGACACAGGCCAAACAAGTTGTCATCCAAGGACTTGATGATTGTATTGTCGCCGAAAAAGATGGTGTCTTATTGATTTGTAAGCTGGCAGAAGAGCAACGCATCAAACAATTTTCTGGCGAAAACTGAATGAATTGAGGAGTCATGCTGTTGCATGTCATGATTCCTCCATTCACTTTGATGAGCACCTATTATATATAGTGGTGGATTTATCAGTAATTTTTGAAGGAAAAATTGTGCAAAAGGCTCTTCACTAACAGTTTTCTTCCAAACCTCGTTAGACCGTAGCCTTTGTTGGTTGCAGTGTTGTTGTATTGCTCCACGGCTGCCTCCAACCGCGCAACAATCATCATTTTGGCGCCATTTTCCCAGGTACGAAATTCCGTTTTTTCCATATATTGCTGACTAAATGCAATAAGTTGGTCCATGTTGAAGCTATCTGACTTGATTCCAGCCCCTTCCAACGTGGCCTCATGCGCATTGCACTCTTGTTCGACATGGACAGGTACCATCATCGCGGGCTTACCCATATACATGGCTTCGCATACCGACTCAAAACCACCAGTTGTTGCATAAGCCTTACAATTGGCCAGATAATATAAAAATTTCTGATCGTCAATGCGATGAAAAGTCAGTGTGTCGTCAATCTGTGTGGTTTCTTCCGCATCCTTTTTGTCCCAGAAAAAGTGCAGCGAGATATCTCGATGATTGGCATGCCACTGCATCACCGAGTCACTGAACCCAGCATTGATGATATAGCCCGTCATGTAATCACCCTTACCTCTTTGTATCTTTAGTGCCTCATCACGTAATAATGGTGGTACAACAGATAGGTTTTCTTCATCGTAATCGCCAGTTTTCCTAAACGACAAGCCTAACTTACGCGTGGCGCCCAGGCATGTTGCTCGCGTGAACGCCAACATGAGGCGTTGGCTCGCTTTATGTTTTTTCGGGAAAGGGTAGGATGGATGCAAAAACATGTACTGATGACCGATGCACACTTCTGGTACGCCGGGCCGAAAAAGAAAATAGGTTAATCCTGTGAGGACTTCATAAAAATTGACGACCAGGTCGGCACCACTCGCTTGGATATGCTCATGAAGATATCGAATGCTCGACAGGTATTTAGGCGATTTAAAAATGTTGTAGATGATAGATCGAGTAAGTCCTACCTTCTGGTTTGCTTTTGACGGTAGAAAGTTAGGGCTGAGGAAGCCAAAGACAGGGGCTTGTGTTCGATGAAGAAAAAAGGAGGGTACTTCCCTAGACCGACTTCTACCGACAAGTATCTCGGTTACTTCGTGGCCACAATCACGAAGTGCTTTCTCTAAAGTCAAGGCTTGTGTCAGATGTCCTCTGCCTTCACCTTGTACAATGAATATGACTTTCATTTTTTTTCTGTGTTATCTTATTTTGCTTACAAAAATAAAGGAGTGTTGTTACAAAACCGTGTAAAAAAGATAACATTTCATAGAAAAAAGAAAGATTTTAATTCTACTGTGATTATTAATTGATACTTAAATATGGTGTACGTCCTACATCGTTATATTCTTAACGCGCTTCTCAAATTCACTGCGGTCGCAAAGGGCTTTTTTCTTAATGCGGGCACGATAATTATAGATAGAATTAGGTGAATAATTGAGGAATTCGGCAATGCGGGAACTCTCCTCAATGCCCAGTCGTATGAGCGCAAAGATGCGCAGGTCGGTAGTCAGCTGTCCGCCGTGGGGAATGTGGATACGATGTTCGGGTTGGAGCAACGCGTTGAAATCATTGACAAAATTGGGAAAAAGATGAAGAAAGACGGTATCAAAATTGTAGAATAACTCGTTCAGCTCATTGGATTTGAGCTCGTCGGTTTCCGTCATTTTCAACAAGTCGTTATATTGTCTGGCCTTGAGCTTTCTATTGACTTTGATGCGGTAGTTATCGAGTTTATCGATATATTCGGAACACGTGGAAAGGAATTTACCGATGTACTCGTCTTTCATCTTGTTGGCATCGGAAAGCTGATGATTGGTAGATGAAAGGAGCGTATTAGCATTGGAAAGTTGCTCGTTGAGGATTTCCAATCTACTGTTGATGCTTTTCAATTCGTTTCTGGCCTTGGCAAGCTGTGTCCGTTTGTGTTGAACATAGAAGATGATACCGAGCAGAATAATGGAAAGAAGACTGACAACAACGATGAGTAACATGAGATGGTGGTTGGCACTTTGCAGACTGTCGCGGTAGTTGTTGTTGATGAGTGTCAGGATGGGCGAAACGAGCCAGCCACGCATGTGCGTGCTGAAATGGGAAACGCAAGTCCACGAGAAATCCATATACTGATAGGCTCTGTCGTTATCGCCATCCTCACTGAGCAGATTGGCGAGATTCCACAGAGAACTCTGGTCCATGACAGCACTGTTAATGTCGCACAGGGCCGATATGGCCAGCCAACGTTTCTGCTCATCACGGTTTTTCATCTTGCGGTAGATCTCCGCGCGGAAGAAAGCCATGATAGCATAGTCGTGGGTTCCGTAGCTGACCTGTTTCTCCCATTGAGTGGATGTTTTCAGTGCCTCTTGATATTGATCGCTGTTGTTGAGTCTTTCGGTCTTTCTCCATAAGTATGGAATAGAATTGTGGGGGGCGATGGCATTGAGAGAATCACTATATTGGTCTGCTATATGATAATACTGTTGCGCTATCTGTGAATCTTTCGAAAAGAAAGCTAAATCGCCATAGAAATGACTGCCTACGAAATAATAGTTTATGCGATCTTCCATGCTAAGCCTTTCAAGAGGAATCTGCTGAAAATGGAATATGGCCTCGTTGTAAAATCCAGAGAGTCCATACTGATTGGCCAACAGCAGCCGACGATTGTTAAGAAGGTCTTTGCGCTTCAATGCTTTGGCTAGTTCCAGTCCGCGACCAAGCCATACGAGCGCAGAGTCGTTGCTGTAGGAATAATATTCACGATACAATCCGTCCGCCAACTCATAGCGTGCTTGAAGATTGCTCATGCCCTCATACTGCCGGCGTAAAACAGAAAGGCGATGTTCTTTGGTCTTGATATGTTGTTGAGAATTTTTGATGGAGCGGTCTAAAAGTGAATAGAGCTCGTTAAGAGAAAGCTGTGTCTCGGAACGATTGGAATGCGCCATAGACGATTCCTGGGACAAAGCGAAGATAAAAAATAAGAGTAAAAGTCTTATTTTCATGACGGTTAAATATAATTAATAGGCACACAAATATACCATATTTTTCAGTTTCAACAAACATTTTACATTGTTTTATGATGCCTTTAAGCTGTAAAGAACAAAATCATTTCTATATTAAAACACCTGAACATAAAACACAACATCATGTATATCAATAATATATCATTTTCCACCATACAGAATTATCCACATTGATACCTTTGTATGTAAACAAAGCTTGATTCTATTAATTAAATTTGCAAAACAAAACTTAAACATCTGTCAATAACTAAAAACATTTAGAATGAGAAACAATCAGAAATTGTGGCCAAAAGCCATCATGCTCTCTGTGGCGTTCCTGTGTTTTACCATGACAGCCGTCGCACAAATAATAAAAGTGAGCGGTGTAGTCCTGGATACCCATCAAGAACCCATTATAGGAGCTACCGTGAAGGTAATAGGAACCGGCAGCGGGACCGTAACCGATATAGACGGTAAATTTAGCCTTGAGGCTAACCGCTCTGCGCGTGTGAGCATTTCTTATGTAGGCTACAAAACTTTGGAACAACGTGTACAACCCAATATGCATGTTGTTATGGAGGAGGAAGCCAACATCCTCTCGGAGGTCGTGGCCATAGGTTACGGTTCGGTGAAACGAAAAGATGTGACCACAGCTGTATCGAGTGTGAACACCGAAGACCTGGAAACACGTCCTATTGTGACGCCGTGCAGGGTATGCAGGGAAAAGCAGCCGGACTGCAAATTAGTCAGGCCAACGGCCAACCCGGTTCTGCGCCGACGATACGTGTGCGGGGTACCACTTCGCTCAACGGAAGCAATAACCCGCTGTATGTGGTAGATGGTGTGCCTGTAGACAACATTGACTATCTATCAGCCAACGACATTGACAACATCCAAATTCTTAAGGATGCTTCGTCGGCAGCCATCTACGGATCGAGAGCTGCCAACGGTGTGGTTATCATCGGAACCAAACAAGGAAAATCTGGTGTAGCTAAGGTAAGCCTTAGTGCACATTATGCCTTCAATACCGTTCGTGACAACCAAGATCCACTCAACGCAGAAGAATACAAGGATCTCATCAATGATATGAACGAGAAGGGCGTTTTGAGTCTGAAACTCCCCGCAGAACTTAGAGACCGAACCGACTGGAAGAAGGAAGTGTACCGAACAGGCAACGTGCAGAACTACCAACTGGCCATTACCAACGGAAACGATAAGCTACGCTATTACCTTTCAGGAGGATATACGGGAGAGAACGGTGTGATTGTGAGCTCCAGCTACAAACGCTACAATATGCGGGGATCGCTGGAGAACGAAATCAGTAAATGGCTCACGTTTAACGGCAGTGTGGCTTATTCTGATTATACTTTTAAAGGAACAGGCATTATCTCGGGAACGAGTAGCGACCGGGGTGGAGTGGTTCCCGCCATTCTGGGCACGCCGACGTATGCTCCGATATGGGATCCAGCTCGCCCGGGTCAGTATTACACAGACTTTTATGGTGTAAATGTGGACGGACCACTGGAGAATATAGCCCGTACCAAAGACAACAAGAGCCAATACAACAAACTGTTGGCAACTGGAAAGTTTATCGTTACTTTCATACCAGAACTTACATTGACAAGCACCGTTTCGTTTGATCGGTCATCGTCAATCGTCACCAATTTTCTTGACCCAAAACTTACACGCGAGGGTCGCAACCAGAACGGTACGGGCTATGACGGGCGTTCGACAGGAACGGTATGGACCATCGATAATGTGCTGAATTGGAAAAAGAATTTCGACAAACACGGACTAGACGCCATGGCCGGATCTTCATGGACGCAGAGCGACTGGAGCCAAAACTATATCAATGGATCCGACTATGCTGACGACCTCTTTCGCACACTCAACGCTGCCAATAAAATCAGTTGGAGTGGCACCGGTTCATCTGCTTCCGACTGGAAGATTTTTTCATTCTTCGGTCGTTTGCAATACAACTGGAACAGCACTTATATGCTGACCGCCAACCTACGTGCCGATGGTAGCTCAAGACTTGCTCCCGGACATCGATGGGGTGTTTTCCCCTCTTTCTCAGGCGCATGGCGTATCTCCAACGAGAACTTCATGAAAGACATAGAATGGATTGACGACATGAAGATTCGTGGCGGATGGGGCCAAACTGGTAACCAAAGCGGACTGGGAGACTACGGCTATCTGGCTCTCTATAACTTCGGACGCATACAATGGTGGGAAACGGGCAACGAACATGCTGTTCCAACCCGCACACAAGGTTCACTGAGCAATCCAGAACTTACCTGGGAGACTACCTCTCAAATGGATATTGGGTTTGACTTGACCATGTTGCGCAACCGATTGACTTTCTATTTTGACTGGTACTACAAGAAGACCAGTGATATGCTGATGCACATTACGTTGCCGGCTGGAAGTGCTGCTGCCAGAAATCTGACCTATAACGGAGGAGAAATTGAAAACAAGGGAATGGAATTCTCCATAGACTCCAAAAACCTGACGGGTAACTTCAAATGGAATACCAATTTCAACATTTCGTTTAACCGTAACAAGCTGACCCGTCTCGAGCTGGTGCCAGTGTACTGGGGTGCAGTCACCAACGACAATGTGGGACAAAGCGTGGTGCGAAACGCTGTGGGCCATCCGTTGGGAGCCTTTTGGGGTTACGTGGCCGATGGCGTGGATAAAGAAACGGGCGACATGATTTATCGTGACGTAAATGAAGACGGTGTTGTTTCGGCTAGTGACCGTACCTATATCGGCGACCCTAATCCAGACTTTACTTATGGTCTGACCAACACCTTCTCATGGAAGGGTCTCAATCTGAGCATCCTCGTGCAAGGTAGCGTAGGCAACGACATCTATAATGTGTCGCGTATGGAAAGTGAAGGTATGTTTAACGGAAGAAACCAAAGCAAAGGAGTTCTGGACCGTTGGAAAGTACCAGGCCAAAACAAGTCTGTTCCAAGAGTAGGCTTTAATCAGCAAAACTCCACCTATTATCTTGAAGACGGCAGTTATCTGCGAGTTAAGGATATATCCTTATCCTACGATGTTCCTAAGAACGCTATCGACAAACTTCACCTTACCCGCCTCATGCCATACATATCTTTTTCAAATCTCCTGACATGGACCAATTATAGCGGTCGCGACCCGGAGGTAAACCAGTATGGGAACAGCGGTGGTGTGCAAGGAATCGACTGGGGAACTTACCCCCTGAACCGCTCGTTTGTCATGGGACTTAAAGTAGAATTCTAATCATTAACACCACTATCATCATGACAACAAAACAATATATCAAAACAATACTAATGGGATGTGCGCTATCAGCCACAACAGCCTGTTCATTGGACACAGAGCCTATATCCCAAGCCTCGGAACTAACCGAAGGCTCACAAACCGACACAACTACAGCCGTACTGAAGAATAGGGAAGCTGCCCTGAGCCAGCGAACGGCTTTATACAAACTCTTTAAAAACCGACAGGAACACATGCATCTGGACTATTTGCTGCTTGGGGAAGCCCATGCCGACAATGCCTACGGAGGAACAACTGGGCAGGAAACCATTCCCACGGAAACCAATGCCCTGGATGCCGCCACGGGAACGATGAGCCGCGACTGGAGCCGGTATCTGGAAGACATTGCCAAAGCCAACGTGCTCATCAATGGTGTAGAACAGCTTCACAAGAAAGGAGAAGTTAGCGATGCAGAGTATCGTCAATGGTGTGCGGAAGGACAAATATTCCGTGCCTTGATGATGTTCCGCATGGTCAGGATGTGGGGTTCACTGCCTGTCATCACGAAAGTGGCGCAGACCATTACCTCCGACAATATCAAAGAGGTTTATCCCACTTACTTTCCACCACGTTCCACAACAGAGGAATGTTATCATCAGATTATCGAAGACTTGGAATATGCAGAGCTAAACGCCCCCGACATTTCGTCAACCGACCGCACGCTGATGTCGAAGACTGTAGCGCAGGCCTTCCTATGCAAGGTGTACGCCGAGAAGGCCGTGCGTGATTATGACAAGGTGATTGCTTACGCTGAAAAGGTGAGAAACACGCCTGGCGTGGCTTTGGAAAAAGACTTTTCCACCCTATGGGGATGGAACGCTAAAACCAAGGACTGCATGAAGCGCAACACCACTGAGGGAATACTTGAGATTCAGTGGTTCCCCGGAGCCGGCAACTGGGAATCATGGATGTACGGCCGATGTCTGGAAGATTATGACAATAGCTTCACTTGGGCCAAATGGGTAACCCCATCACGCGACCTGATCAGAGCCTTTGAAGCCGAGAACGACACGCTGAGAAAGAATCAGACCATCGTTTATTATGACTGCTCGTGGAGCAACTACTATCCGTCTTCACACTATGCCTTCATGTTTAAACTGCGTTCGGGTTACAACAACGTATATGTTGTTCGTTTGGCCGACATCATCCTTCTTGAGGCAGAAGCTTATGCAAACAAGGGCAATTTGGCTGAAGCAGCCAAGCTCGTGAACATCATCAGGCAAAGGGCCAAGCTCCCCGTTTTGGATACCAAATACACGTCATCTAAAGAAAAAATGCAGGAAGCCGTTTTACTGGAACGCCGGTTGGAGCTTGCCATGGAAGGCGAGCGATGGTACGACCTATGTCGCAACGACAAAGTGGAAAGTGTCATGAATAGTCTCAACAGCAGAGATGAAGGACGCCTACCACAGGCAAGACCATTTGACGAGAACTCTTATTTGCTCCCAATACCTCAGTCGGCTATTGACGAGAACGATAACTTACGTCAGAATCCCGGCTATTAATTCCAACCCCATCAATTATCAATAAACTTATGAAAAAGAAAAATATGTATATCACTTCACTGCTTCTCAGTGCCAACCTTTTCTTGTCTATTGCATGCTCAGTGGACAGCGGTCTCAATATTCAGCCTGAAGTTAAGCCAGAAAATCCCACACCCTCTCCAGTTCCTCAAGCCAACAAGGTGAAAACATTCACTACAACATCCGACGGTTTTATACAGCTGGCTCAGAAGGAAATTTCGCTCAAAGCTGGAGAGTCTTTAGCTCCGTCGACCATTCTCATCGATGATACGAAAGTGGGACAAGAAATCGACGGATTTGGCTTTGCCATCACTTACAGCACATGTTACAATCTCCTTCACATGAGTGCTGCAGACAGAGCCGATTTTCTGAAACGCACCTATTCGGAAACCGAAGGATACGGTGTGAGCTATGCGAGAATATCTATTGGATGCAATGACTTTTCGAGTACCGAATATACCTTGTGCGATGAGAAAGGATTAGAGCATTTCCGCCTGTATAAAGACGAGACTGACTATGTAATTCCCATTCTCAAGGAGATTCTGGCCATCAATCCCAAACTCAAGATTGTAGCAGCACCATGGACCTGTCCGAAATGGATGAAAGTGAAAGACCTGAAGACAAAGACTCCATTCGACTCATGGACCGACGGACATGTAAATCCTGATCATTACACCGACTATGCCAACTATTTCGTGAAGTTTGTACAGACCATGAAAGCTGAAGGCATCAACATCTATGCAGTGAGTCCACAGAATGAGCCGCTCAACAGAGCCAACTGCGCCTCGACCTATATGCCCTGGCAGGAACAGGCAGAGTTTGTCAAAGAATTGGCCAAAGCTTTCAAAAAGAATGCGCTGAAGACTAAGATCTACCTTTTCGACCACAACTACAACTACGACAACAAGGCCGATCAGGAAGACTATCCCGTCAAGATATACAACGCGCTTGGCAACGAGTTCGAAGGGTCTGAATATGTAGTTGGTGCAGCCTATCACGACTATGGTGGAAGCAATACCGAGTTAGATGATATTTATGCCAAGGCTCCCGACAAGGAACTCATCTTCTCTGAGAGTTCCATCGGTACCTGGAACAACGGGCGTAATCTTTCCGCCAGATTGTTGCCCGATATGAAAAACGTCATCTTGGGAACAGTGAACAGACACTGCAAGGCTGTGTTGGTATGGAATCTGATGCTCGATGAGAAGATGGGGCCCAACCTCGACGGAGGCTGCCAGACTTGCTACGGCGCTGTGGATATTGCATCGGACTACAAGACGCTGCATCGCAATTCTCACTACTACATCATTAGCCATATATCCAGCGTGGTGCGCCCCGGAGCCGTTCGGATAGAAGATTCAAGCCGTAGCGCACACATCAAGGATGTAGACTATGCCACATTCCGCAATCCCGATTCCACCTACGGCATCGTATTGGCCAACAGCGGTGGCCACGACCAGATGATAACCGTCAGCAACGGTGCATACAACTTCCAGGTAACAGTTCCTGCCGAAGGTGTTGTATCATGTATATGGAATCCTTCTGTAACATCTAAAAAAGATTGAAAATGAAAAGATATATCAAACATATCCTTGCTCTCATCATTGCAGTGCCGCTACTTGTGGCCTGTAATGATGAAGAAACCACGACAGGGAATCCTGTCATCACGGTTTCTACCGAACGGCTTTCCGCCACGATGGGCGACAGTATAGATTATCATGTGAACTGCTCTAACAGCACGGGAGTTCCCCTCTCCACCCTTAAAGTAGAACTGTGCTACGGAGGGGAAGTCGTAGCCACACAAACAGTCAGAACCAAGACAGAGGGAACATACAGCGGACGTATTAAAGCGCCTTTTTACCGTTCCATTCCCAATGGTACGGCCGAGCTTCGCTTTACACTACAGGATGTATCTCTGGCAATAACAGAAAAAAGTCTTGAGGTGGACATCCAACGTCCGAAATTCAAATCCATCGATTTCGTTTGTGCAGATGGGAAAACTTATGCCATGACACCATCAGCCGAGAATCCCTACTTGTTCACCACTATCATCAATACTCCCTCTACGGTTACCAAGGGCCATTTCAAGGCTCCTACCGTTGGGAATACACACGAGCCATTGTTGTTTGGATGGAATGGCAAGGAAGTAGCCCTGGGAAACGATGGCGACATCACCTTTACCTCTGAGAATGCGGGAGATGTAGAGATCAGCTTCGATATGCGGTATTTCGAGTACGGACCAACCTACGAAGCCCAAGTCACATTAGTTCAGTTTGCCACAAGCGGCGAAACACAAGTGCTAAATATGTCGCGAGGAAAACTATATGAGTTTGAGGGATCACCGGAAATGAAATCAGACGAATGGTATTACGACCCAGATTTCCTGAGCCGGAACAACGACGGCACATTCACATTCGAAGCCCTCACGGGAAGCTATTCGCTCACGGCAGACTTCGAGAAGAAGTACTTCCGCATACATCCGCTGGCAGAGAATGGCAACCCAGCCTCACTACAACCCGACGGCACAGGTTGTATATGGATTATCGGAAGCGAAGGTATGAACAAGCCTACATGGAAAGCCATCAACCATGGCTGGTGGACTGGGGTAGATGTTGATGTGGCCATGGCTCCCATAGCTGATAAAGTATACCAAGTGACGTTGACCATCGGACAGCAACTGAATGCCAAAGATATCAACTTCAAGTTCTTCGGTCAGCCCAACTGGGGTGTGGAATTCGGTAAAGCTGGTTCCGACCATTATCTCGTTACCGACAATCCCTATTTCAAAGTTCAGGAGAAAGATGGCAATATCGCCATCGCCGACGATGCAACAATCAAAGATGGAGAAACCTACGTCTTCACCATTGACTGTTCAGCAGGAATGAAGCCTGCCAAACTGAAGGTTGCAAAACAATAAGAAATGAATCTTTGAGACCAAAGCTCACATGGGGCTTTGGTCTCAAAAATTTCCTTTCACAGACGGTTATGATGATAGGCAATATAGCTGCGTTATGTCATTACATATATGACGAGAAACTGCAGCCACTGAAAGAGCTTTTTGTTTTTATATTCACTGAATCTACAGACTGACCCCTAATAATTCGTTATGATTAGAGTTCAGGGCTAAACAACTTCTCACTGAAAGTCAAACAGTATCTTGTAATGTAGCGAAAGATTCTTAAGCAAGAATCCCAATCCTCGGATGAGAATTGGGAACCTGTTGTTTGTTTGGAATAAGTTTGAAAATTGTTAAGCTTCTGCTTTTTTCATTTTTTCTGCGTAAGCTTCTTCTGAAAGAACAGAAACGGTACTCTTGTCTTTACGACCTTTTTGGAAATAAACGATACCATCACTTAAAGCATATAGTGTATCGTCTTTGCCCATTCCAACATTCTGTCCTGGGTTATGCTTTGAGCCACGTTGACGAACAATGATGTTGCCTGCGATGACACTTTGACCACCCCAAATCTTTACGCCTAATCTTTTCGATTCTGAATCACGGCCGTTCTTAGAACTACCTACACCTTTCTTATGTGCCATTGTTGAATTCCTCCTAAAATTTAAGCGATTACTTGTTTAACTTCTACTTCAGTGAACTGCTCGCGATGACCATTCTTCTTACGATAGTCTTTGCGACGCTTCATCTTGAAAACGATGACTTTGTCACCTTTCACAAGAGGGTTCACAACTTCTACTACTACTTTTGCACCTTCTACAGTAGGTGTGCCGACAGTGATAGCTCCTTCATTGTCTACCAGGAGTACCTTGTCAAACTCAACAGTTTTTCCACTCTCAACATCTTTGATGTGGTGAACAAAAAGCTTTTTTCCTTGTTCAACTTTAAACTGCTGACCGTTAATTTCTACGATTGCGTACATTATTATTTATTAATAAACGGTTTTCTTCCGCAAGGCGACTGATACTTATCAGTACTTATTCTGGCCTTAACGGACTAAATCAGCTGCAAAGGTACTCATTTTTCATTGTAATCTGATGAAATAGGCGAACTAAACACTAATTTTAAGAGAGATTAACACTGAAACAAACATAATATCCACCCGAAAGTTTTTGTCGTTTATCTGTGAAATCAAGGTTAAAACCTTTTATTTACCATAATAACGGTTATATGTAAAGTTGCATACTAAATAACCTTATATTGAAAGTGTTAGTTTTCTTCCTTCGTCAAATATTTTGTTCCAGTGCGAGTGACAAGTTCCTTTGCAAATGATTTTGGAAAGCCGGGACGTTTGACTTTAGCTCCGAGACCTGTCTTTGTTTTTAAGAATCGACCGTTTCTTTCTGGCTTTATTGTCATGTCGTTGTATTTCACAATCAAATGTATTGCAAGTTGCTTCCATCGCCCAAGCATCTCTTGCGCCTTTTGGTTGGAATAATCATTAAGATAATTAATTGCATCAAGTTTGTTGGAGCTATATCGTCTTTGAGCTTCAGCTTCTATTTCTTGTTGATTGTTAAAATACGATGATTCCAAGGAATCACGGACTGTTTGAAGGTCACCGAACATCTGATGATAACGCGGATAAACCATGTTGCTAACCCAGTTACAAACCCAAAACGCATTTTTATCTGAGAATGTAACAGCATCTGCACCTGGCGTGTTGTAACACTCTGGTTGCGTTGTATTTCCGCAATAGATAGGAGTATATGCAATCATGTTCCCATCATCATTGCCAAACCAAAGAAGTCCGCCGATTTCACGTGGCAACCAGTTTCTCATCTGACTGACATAGGAAAATGCAGATTGTTGAGTAGACGTAGGCCGCTCATTAAAATACTGCTTGTCACCAACCTTATACATCAACGGTGTGGGCCGATATGGCATTTGCCAAATTCCACCTCCAATGTCCACGCTGTCCAAAGCAAGTGGTGTACCTTCGTAATGATCGCGCATGCATGTTTGGATATCTTGCACGCTCACTTTCTTCTTCGGATAAATCCACAGAGGCATGTCTTCTGCATTTGGATCTTTGCCCATTGCCCATGGCAAATAGCGAGTCATATCTTGGAAATGATTGAAAAAGCTCCATACGCGAGCATCACAGAACCTTCTACCGGAAAAATCAGGTTTCGCATAAGTATCTTTCCAAGAAAAGTCAGCATCTTTTCCTGAATACCAACCTTTCTCCCTTGCAAATTTAACAACGTCTTTCGCATACATGACGTTCTTCTTGTCCTTCATGTTGAACTTCGAGATGCGACTTTGGTTTGCATGTCCGCATATAGCGTCATCAGGAATACGCATGGCCACCCATACGGTGCCTTTACTACCAGGTCCCTTCCCCATCATTTCCATGATCCAAGCTTCATTGGGATCACAAATGGTAAAAGTCTCACCTTCACTGTTATATCCATATTGATTGGTCAAAGTAGTCATCACCTTGATTGCTTCCCGCGCTGTTTTTGACCGTTGCAACGCGATGTATATCAGTGAACCATAGTCGATTATGCCAGTTGAATCAACCATTTCTTCCCTTCCGCCATAAGTTGTTTCTCCAATTGTCACTTGGTATTCATTGATGTTGCCAATGACATTATAGGTTTCAGCTGCTTCTGGAATTTGGCCATGATACTCGTTATTATCCCAGTCGTAAATATCACGCATCGTGCCAGGTTGATGTTTACCTGCAGGGAAATGGCACAAGCCAATAAACAGCCCATAATCATCTGCGTTGTAAGAACAGATAACTGAGCCATCTGCAGAGGCCTTCTTTCCCACAATAAAGTTCGTGCATGCCAAAACATTCTGCAGGTTGAGGACAAGTGCACAAACCGTCATGAAAACAACTTTCATACATAGCGAATCAACGTTATGCTCACTCTTGGTAAAAACAAATCTCATCATAATCGTATATGGTATTATTGTATTTATAAAAATGCCTATCTTATTGCAGCTGATGCCGGTACTTTTTCATTGGCATTTTGCATTCTTTGTGATGATGCCGATATTTGAACCGCTGATTTCAGCGAATCATTTCCGCCTTTGTGTCTCGCGTCAGAAGAAGTAGAGTCAGCAGGTGCTTCTCCTGTGCGCTTCTGTTTCGGTGCATGGATTCTAATCAAACTGATGTTTGAGATTATCATCAGCTTAAAGGTTGTGCTATACGCATCTGCCGAATTGCCTTTGTTAAGTATGAAATATCCCTTGATTTCCTTAATACCGGCGTGATTGTTATCTGATATTTGAAGTGTATAATGATTTGGTGTCGATACATATACGTGTTGTGAACTGACGCTGTCATTATTGAACTTGACAGACAACATCGCTATAGCTTCTCGTGAACCATCTTGATAAATAAACTGTGTATCAAAGTTCAGCCACAAATTGTCGCCAGCCTTATAGGTCGTATCCGTCTTCAATGTGAAGGAGCTCAGATTAAAAGGTCTGTAAGGAGAAAACACAATCGATCGCTCCCCCGTCCACACATTGGTTGTATCTCCATTCGCCGAATTCAAACTATATTGATTAATCTCACTTGCAGATGCTCCCAGTGCCAGTGCTTCCTTGCTCAGCCTTGTTGAGAGAGATTCATATATTTTCTGTAACAATCTTGTGTGCCTTGTGTAGTAAACCATCGAACTATCAAACTCAGCTTCTGACACACCATTCTTTTTCAGTACAGCGGTTTTGTAGGCAATCATGGTTGTTGCGTCGCCGCTATTCGATTGATACATGGCATCGGCAATGTGGTAATCGTACAAGATGTCCTCCATTTTGTCTGGCTGGATGTAACGATTAGGCACAGAGGGAGTGCACGATACCATTGCCAGCAAGAAGAAAGCAAAGAGCAAATAGTATTTAGACGATTGATCACTCATGCGATTCCTCATTTTTGGTCTCTCCCTTCATGGTAGTTCCAATGAGTTCCAATTCTTTCCGGTAGAAAAGCAGCAGAAGAACTACGCCAACGCTGATGCATGCATCTGCGAAATTGAATATAGGTGAGAAGAAGATAAATTCTTTCCCACCAAATTGTGGCACCCATTGTGGCCATGTCGTTTCAATGATGGGGAAATAAAACATGTCTACCACCTTACCATGTAGAAATGATGCATAGCCTGAACCGAATGGCACAAACTCTGCGATTTCATAAGGTGTGGAGGGAGAGAATATCAAGCCATAAAACATAGAGTCGATGATATTCCCCATCGCACCAGCAAGAATCATGGACAGACAGATGATGTAACCTCTTGGTTGCGGACGCTTCACCAATTTATACACATAGTACGAAATCACCGAGATGGCAACTATTCTGAAAAGGCTCAACGTCAGTTTGTTGAAAAAGGTCATACCGTATGCCATTCCATTGTTCTCGATGAACCTGATGTAGAACCAATCGGCTATGTGAATAGAGTCATCCAAGGCCATGTGGGTCTTGACCAAAATCTTGATAATCTGATCAATCACCAAAATGGCCACAACTATGATTATCGCTAATTTTCCGTCTGTAATATATCTCTTCATCAACTTCTGATTACGATACTTAGAATGTCAGCCTGCATTAATGGTTTCGTGCTTTCTTTGATGCCACGCTCAAAGTGGCATGCGGCACAGCTTTCAATCTTTCTTTCGGAATCAATTCACCCGTCATCCGATCAATACCGTACGTTTTGTTGTTGATTCGCACCAATGCAGCTTCCAAACCTTGGATGAACTTCTGCTGGCGGTTAGCCATCTGTACCAGTTCTTCTTTGGTTTGCGTGGCACTACCCTCTTCAAGAGCTTTATAGGTAGGTGACGTATCATCGATGTCATTACCGTCAGAATTCATGATTTGTTTCATCATGCTTGTGTAATCTCTACGGGCCAAACTCAATTTTTCATGTATAATAGCGCGAAACTCTTCCAGTTCTTCGTCGCTATACCTTTTCTTCTCTTCCATATAAAATGAATTCAAACGTACAGCCAGAAACTTACAAACCTGCGCTCCTTACCGTACTTGTTGTTATGAAACTATACTTTTTTTACTAAAATATGAAGTTTGAAATCGTCAAAGTCAACCTCTACCCCATCATTTGGATTAATGCCAACGTTGTCTGCCAATACCTGACTTTTGATGTAATCGCTAAATGCCTGTATGGCTCCGTCGGTATGTTCATTGGGAGAAACAGTCACGTTAATTCGGTCGGTAATCTCAAAATCACTTTCCTTGCGTAGATTCTGAATACGATTGATGAGTTCTCTTGCCATGCCTTCTTTCTTTAGGTCATCCGTCAATTCAACCTCCAAAGCCACGGTGAGATTGCCCTCGTTGGACACCAACCAGCCTGGAATATCCTCGTTGACGATTTCAACGTCATCTCTTTCAACCGTTACCTCCTGGCCATCAACAGCAAAGCTGATGCTTCCATCATGCTCCAGAGATGCGATTTGCTCTTGTGCCACGCTGTTCATAAAGTTAGCAACTCCCTTCATGAGTTTTCCAAACTTCTTGCCCATAGTTCTGAAGTTACACTTTACTTTCTTCACCAGCAAACCTTCACCTTCCATAAAGTTCAATTCCTTTACGTTGACCTCTCGCTTGATCAAATCTGCCATCGCATTGATTCGGCGTTTTTGCTCTTCATCGATGGCAGGAATCATCACCTGCTTTAACGGTTGACGTACCTTAACATTCACTTTGCGACGCAACGCCAACACCATGCTTGTGACTTTCTGTGCCAAGTCCATGCGTGCTTCCAGGTCTTCATTGACCAATTGTTCATCTGCAACAGGGAAAGATTCTAAATGAACACTCTCCGCTTTACCTCCCAAATCAAGATATAACTGATCGGCGTAGAACGGAGCGAAAGGAGCCAGCAACTTGCTTACGGTCATCAAACAGGTATATAGGGTTTGGTATGCTGAACGCTTGTCAGCACTCATTTCTTTCCCCCAGAAACGTTTTCTGTTGAGACGAACATACCAGTTGCTTAGGTCGTCATTGACAAAACTATCAATCATTCTGCCTGCACGAGTAGGGTCATACCCATTCAATGCTGTCTCAACGTTTTTAATCAAGGAATTGAGTTTCGAAATAATCCACAAGTCAATCTCGGGTGCTTGGTCCTTGTTTGGCTGTGTCGTAGCTGGATCAAAACCATCCACGTTGGCATACAAGGCGAAGAATGAATAAGTATTATATAAGGTACCGAAGAATTTGCGACGCATCTCGTCAACACCTTCTTCATCAAACTTCAAGTTATCCCATGGGGCCGAGTTGGTCATCATGTAAAAACGCACGGCATCGGCTCCATACTTCTCAATCATATCGAATGGATTCTTGACATTGCCCAGGTGCTTACTCATTTTGTTGCCCTTGGCATCGAGAACCAATCCTGTAGATATAACATTTTTGAAAGCTACTGAATCGAAAACCATTGTTGCAATGGCGTGCAGGGTAAAGAACCAGCCACGCGTCTGATCCACGCCTTCATTGATAAAGTCGGCTGGGAAGAATGCGGGCGGAATGGGCGTGCCATGATAGGTGCTTTCTACCATTGCCTTACGGGCATCTTCTCCGGTCACTACTCTATCCTGCGCATCACGCATGGTCTTGTCCTCGGCCATATCGCCTTCAAAAGGATAGTGCTGTTGCGCGTAGGGCATCGAACCACTGTCAAACCAAACATCAATCAAGTCGCTTTCACGATACATGGGCTGCCCCTGTTCGTTTACCAACACAATGTTGTCGACGTATGGTCGGTGCAAGTCTATCTTGTCATAATTGGCTTGCGAATAGTCACCAGGTACAAAGCCTTGATCCTTCAATGGGTTCGACTTCATATAACCGGCTGCCACGCTCTTTTCCAGCTCATCGTATAATTCGGCCAAACTACCAATGCATTTCTCGCCTTTGTTCTCATCGCGCCATATTGGTAAGGGTGTTCCCCAGAAACGACTGCGACTTAGGTTCCAATCATTCAAATTTTCAAGCCAATTGCCAAAGCGACCAGAACCCGTAGACGCTGGTTGCCAGTTGATGGTGTTGTTCAGTTCTACCATCCGTTCTTTCTTGGCCGTGTCCTTGATGAACCAGCTATCCAGCGGATAGTACAAGATGGGCTTGTCTGTTCTCCAGCAGTGTGGATAGCTGTGTACATGTTTCTCTATTTTGAATGCCGTCCCT
Source organism: Hoylesella buccalis ATCC 35310 (assembly GCF_025151385.1). Lineage (NCBI taxonomy): Bacteria > Pseudomonadati > Bacteroidota > Bacteroidia > Bacteroidales > Prevotellaceae > Hoylesella > Hoylesella buccalis. The sequence goes on from NZ_CP102287.1 coordinate 700,455, forward strand.
TCCATCTTCATCTCCATGACCATGATGACGTTCAGGTCTTCAGCTTTTTCAGAAGCTTCCACATCCCACACCCCATTGGGATTGAACTTAGGATCATACGAGTTCTTCACATAGTCGCCGGCATGATGTGCATACGCTTCTACGGCCACACATTTTTCCACGAAGTTTGCATCGAGTTCTGCAACGAGATAATACTTTCCTTGCAGGTCAACCATGGGGCGGGTTTCGCCTTTTTTGTTGATTAAATACAAACCTGGTATCCGTGCATCCTTTGCCACCTTGGCATCATCAGCACCGAAGGTTGGTGCAATATGCACAATGCCTGTACCATCGTCTGTAGTAACGTAGTCGCCAAGAATTACTCTGAAAGCCTCACTCGCCATCTCTACGAACTGGTCTTTGCCATTTTCGCCCAGGAACACGTTCTCGGGATGCGCCTTTGCGTATTGCTGAACAAACGGAGCCGCATTGGCGTCCACTTTCTCAGCGGGTTTCACCCATGGCATCAGTTGCTCGTAACGCAAGCCTTCCAGGTCACTTCCTTTATAATGTCGAAGCACTTGATAAGGAACTACCTTCTCACCTTTATTATATGGGGGCATTTCATCACCTGGAGCGACCTGTCCTTTCGCCGGTAAGTAGGCATTCAAGCGATCAGCTGCTATGATGATGTTGATTTTCTCTGCCGTGTAAGGATTGTAAGTGCGTACCGAAACATAGTCAAACTTCGGCCCTACGCAGAGTGCCGTATTAGACGGAAGCGTCCAAGGCGTGGTGGTCCATGCCACCAAATAAGTTGCTCCCCAGGTGCTTGCTGCCAACTCAGCATCAAGCTTAGCCAGCGTATCGTTATCCGTCTTGAACATTGCCGTAACGGTGGTGTCTTTTACGTCACGATAACAGCCAGGTTGGTTCAACTCGTGCGAGCTCAATCCTGTACCCGCAGCAGGCGAATATGGTTGAATGGTGTAGCCCTTGTACATCAATCCGTTGTTGTAAAGTTGCTTCAAAAGCCACCACAGCGTTTCAATGTATTTGTTGTCGTAGGTTATGTAAGGATGGTCAAGATCTACGAAATAGCCCATTTCTTCGGTCAGTTTCCGCCACTCTTCAGTGAACTTCATGACGTTTTCACGACATTTACGGTTATAGTCTTCTACCGAAATATAATGTTCAGAATCCTTGTTGTCGATATCTTTCTTATTGATACCCAGTTCTTTTTCAACACCCAACTCCACGGGCAATCCATGTGTGTCCCATCCAGCCTTGCGCAGCACTTGGAACCCTTGCATTGTTTTGTACCGGTTGAACGTGTCCTTGATGGCGCGGGCTAATACGTGATGAATGCCGGGATGACCGTTTGCCGATGGAGGACCCTCAAAGAAGATGAACTGTTCACAACCTTCACGCTCATCAATAGACTTGTGGAATATATCCAGTTCCTCCCACTTTGCTAAGATTTCCTTGTTTGTATGGGTCAAGTCTAACCCTTGATGTTCGGCAAATTTTTTAGCCATAAGTATATTCTGTTAGAGTATGTTATTATTTAAAGCGCAAAGGTAACAAAAAATCTTATGATGCACAAAATTATAGAATATTTTGAATTCGCTGCAATGTTTTTGTTAAGTGCTATTACAAGGAGAGCGACATCGCAGAGTTACTGAATGCAAACAATGAATGAAATCAAACACAGAACGAACTATGGCAGAGAACGAAATCATTACACAGCAAGACCCTCAGATGCAGTTGTTTTCACAACTGATGGAAGGAATATTGAAGAAATTGGAGCGGTATTGCGCTACTGCCCGTCCGATGTTGGGTGGAGAGGTTTACCTGACAGGCGAGGAGGTGTGCAAACTTTTACGGTTGAGTCCTCGCACACTTCAGGACTATCGGGACAATGGCACGATTGCCTATTTCAAAATCGGAGGAAAGATACTCTACAGGCAGAGCGACATACAAGCTATGCTTGAAAGGCATTATAATCCAATACCGCAAACAGGTAAGTTATGAGTTAAGTTAAGAACTCAGTCGCGACTTAAGTCAAATGGTCAGTTATGACTTTGGTCAAGAAATTAGTTTCGACCTAAGTCAAAATTAACTTTAGTCAAAAATATGTCAGCTCATAAAGTCAGTAAGTCAAGAAATTAGTCTAAACTTATCTCTTGACTTACTTCTTGAACTTTGAACTCTCGTCTATCAAAAGCACCCCAGAAAGGTTACTTTATGGAACATAACAAACTATCTCTTTCTTTATACTGGCAAGGTGTGTCTTTGTACCACAAATTGCCATTTGTACCACAAAGACCCTTGCCCCAAAGGGGGATTAAATCACTCCCAAGTCGTGATTAGAAAGCAATGAAAAAGCAGAAACAAAAGAAGCCAGACGGCAGATGTGCCACCTGCCCAAGATGGGACAGATGGCACATCAGGATACCTAATTCTGAAGACCAGCAGAAGCTTATCAGACTCTACCGCAAGTCGGGAGCAAAAACGAAAAGTGATTTTGTCCGAGCAAGACTTTTAGGTGAAGCCTTTAAGGTCATCACCCAAGACCCTGCAAAAGAACCTTACTTGGAGAAACTCTCCGAAATCGTTGCCATGACTCATAAGATAGGCGTACTATACAACGAAGCCGTGAAAGCCCTCAATACTTATCATTCTGTCGCCACTGCTCAACAACTGCTCAGCAAACTCGAAACCTATTCCCAACTTCTTATTAGACTTCAACAACAAGCAGTACAACTGACAAAATCCCTTGAGAGTAAACAAGAATGAATGCTGATAAATCATAACACCCAACGTTAGCATCGTGCTGTGATTGTCCAATCCATCTTTGGTCAGTTATCAATGTTAGGAAGATAGGCTTTGTATGTTGTAGACGGTAATAAAACTGTTCTGGCAATTCTTACATCGGTAGCGTTGTTTACCTGTACTACTTTTACCACTTCTGATAATATTGTTTGAGTGGCAATGCGGACATTGAAACTCAACTCCCAATCTGGAGCATAAAGTTCCAAAACTATCCTGTTGCTTCATTTGCTTATGCTATAATTGCGAAAATAATGCGAAGGCAAAGCGCTAATTCCTGCCTTCGCATTTTTAACTTATCAGATAGTCCTGATAATCAAGACCCAATTTTCACAACTCCCAATCTGGAGCATTACCTGTTCCATCGCTTTTTATAGAATGCAAACTATCTATGCCTGTAACAAGAAGTAGTTTTTTCTTTTTCTTTGTTGAAATAGAATATATATCTAACAAATAATCTTGCCAATTCTTGTCTATAGTGTCTATCCTTAGTTGCAAAAAGGTTCCTTTGACATAAAGACATTTGAATAGATATGCTTTGTTTGATGCGGTATTATAATAGGGTAAGGATTTTATCTCTTGAAGCAAGAGATGTTTTTTATCAGAGATATTGCTATCGATCAGCCCAATTTGTTTGAATAGCTTTATATCCGTAGAGTCCGGAAAAATAAAGATTGTATCGCTTTCTTTTTTATTGTCCGTTACCTCTTTCCATATATTTTTTTGATTAATATTATTTTTTCCAATTTTTATCGGAATAAAATAAGTTCTGTATCTGCTATCAACAGCTGTGTTATAAGAATGTTTATGATGTCTTCTTATCTTTTTATGTGATAAATCGCTCTTATTGTAAACAGCTATGTAATATCCTGCAAAGATATTTGAGGTATCTCTGCTTTGAGCATTTATCTTCCAGCATGGAAATGTATAGAAAACTATTACCAATAATATAATTGTCTTTATCATCTAATAGAGGAAATCAAAACTTTAACTTATCAATGGAGCAATATATGCTATACTCCATTGATAAGTATTTTTTATTAATTCACTTTCTTTGTCCAAAGCCTACCATTGCTCGTATCTGCTTTAGGAGTGTCCCGCTTATTAAAGAGTACCTTTATAGAGTTTTTATCTACTTTAGGAAAATCGTACGTTTTCAAAGTCTTTCCTTCTATAGAAGTTCTTTCTATTGTATCCAATAGCTTCATGACAGATGTCTTATCAGAATGTTCTGCACCCAAATTATGTCCAATTTCATGAATTGCTGTACTTGTATTAATATCTCTTGAGTCAATACCCTCTTCAATACCTTTTTTAATGTTTTCTACATTGAAGTCTATTCTAAAATTATTGGCAGAACCATATTCATTTCCATTATAAACTTCAGTTCCAACGATATTTCCATAATATCGTGGCTCCCCGGAGGTTGTCTCAAAGCATGTATTAAGCCTTGCTTCGTTCACATCTTTTACTTCTTCGGCACTTAGATTGTATTTAGCATAAAAGGTTCTATTCTGCTCTTTGACTTTAATTCCGCTACCGCCTCCTAAGTTATTGTATGCATTAATCGCATCATTTAAACCTTGTTTTTGACTTTCATCTAATGTACCTTTTTTATAGAAATACTTTGCAGTAATAATATATGGGTCTGTTTCTGTCCCATTTCCTGTAACCATGCCATCTCTCCCATCAGGATCAATAAATCTTATTGGGTTATCCATCGTATAGCAATACCCAGTAACACTTGGATATTTCTCCATTAATGGATCTACCCCTAACCACATGGAGATTTTTGGGTCCATGTACCTGGCTCCGTAATAGTATAGCCCGGTTTCTTCATCTAATTCCTTGGCGTTGAAGAGGTAAGGCGTGTTCCAAGTGTTGTTGCGCTCTTCTATGAATACTTCGCCAAACGGCACATACTCAATGTGCTGTGACACTTCTCCGTCTAAGTTGGTGATGTAACTACTGCTGCCCAAGTGATCGTGGTGATAGTAGAACTGCAGCCGCTCGTTAGTGCCAGCTTCGCCAGCCCTCGTCTTGACCATCGCCCTTGCCTGTGAAGTCTCCGGCGTGTCGTCATCACTACTAAAGCCTTTGCCATTGACATAGTCGTCATTGTCCTTTCCAGAATAAGGTAAGTCAAACGTTTTGTAATTGTCTTTAATGGATTGTAACTGCTGATTGTACTTATCCTTGTAATTGATAGTCAAGCCATCTGCCTCATTTCCTGCATACGGGATGCGTCTCGGGTCCGCACCGTAGCTTGCGAGGTCGCCGAGTTTAGATACGATACGCTGGCTACCCACATAGATGTGCTTGGTATATTTGCCACCTTGCCCAGCAACGAGGTATGGGCTGACATAGAGACTGAAGCGTGCCGTACCGGTGTTGCCACCCGAGAACTCGGAATTGACAAAGATAGCTTCATTCTCACCACTAGTCTTCACCGTGCGCTCACCATCGGCATCATACCAGTAGTTGCTCACAAAACCATTCTCGTCGGCTGCAAGGAGTCGGTTTTCTTCGTCCCACTTGTACTTCTGCTCGGTTGCCTTTTCATCTTCCTTGCCATCATGCTTTACACGGCTGGTGTTGATGTAGACAAGGTTTCCGTTGGCATCATAGGTGTACTTGTGTCCGTTGTTGATGTTCGTGCTGTCCGTCGGGGTTTCTTCCGTGCGGTAGTTGATGTCACGGACACTGGCCAGTTGGAATTTCTTGCCCTCATCATTATTATATGTATAGGTGAGGTCATAGCCTGCATTGAGGGTACCGTTGAACTGCACGTTACTTTGCGTGAGGTGCTGCTTCTTGCTCGTGATGCGGTGCATGTTGTCATAGCCCATGGCAAGGGTGTAAGATGCCGTCTTATTGTCCGCACCCTTGTAAGTACCTGTTGCGCTTGACAAACGATACAGTGGGTCATAAGTGTAGCTGTGGCTTATCTGTCCGCCTGCCTTGCCGCTCTGCGGGAGCGGGGCGTTGTTCTGAATGCCCAGCACGTTGCTCACGGCATCATAGCTGTAGGCATTGTCCATGATGGTGCCTGCCTTGGCGTTCTTTATTATTGCACTTTTCCGCTTTTGACAATTCCAATTGGATACAATGCCGACATAAAAAATTAACTCCCAATCAGGAACATCACCATCTAACTTTGTATATAACATTAGTGTCTTCCACAACATTTTCTATTCTGTTTTTGAATTGTATTTTTTTTGCAACAAACTTATTGGAAGAATTAACATTTACATAAAAAATCCTATAACTCTCCACCTTAGTTCCTCTAGTTTGATAATCATGTGAATTAATCGATTCTATAAAAGAAGAAATAAAGGGAGAAGAAAATACTTCGAAAGTATCAACTCCATCAGTTATAATACCACTATTATTCATACACCATCCTTTAAACAGATCTGTAATATTTCTTCCAGTCTTGTCATAAATCTCCAAATCTTCCATATTATTGTATATGCCATCCAGTCCTGGTTCTATTCCTCCTCCAGAAAAAAAACGTATTTCAGGATTGCATAAATTGATGTTGAATTTTAATAAATAATAGTCCTTGCCTAATTCTAGTGAATCGGCAATAACTATATGTCTTAGCTCCACACCTGTAATATTATAGTTTTTATAATATCTGCTACATGATGCAAGAGCAAGACATATACATAATAATATAACTTTTTTCATCATCTATCTATCAAATAAATTTGATGAATCCCATGAATATTACCAAATACATGGAACTTTCGAGTGGTAGATTCTCCCCCGTAGAGTCAACCAGCAAGTGCAAAGTTACAAAACGTGTTTGAAGAACTCTCGTTTTGGTGTAGAAAAGTTTAATTTTTCTCTCGGTCTTTCGCGTAGGTGCATTTCATTCGTCTCATTTTGTTATTTGGCAGCAATGTTTGTTGTTTTGGCAAATGGTATGAAAGAAGACAAAATAAAATAAGGATTTAAAATCTTTCTGAATTTTATTGACAACATGCCTTCCGCTCCTTGGCTTATTTACAAACAAACATGTTGATGGGCGTAAATAAGCGAAATATGAGCATGTTTCTTACATCGCTCTTACACAGGTAATTATGCTTTTATGTTAAAGTTGTTTAGCTTTATTTCAACTACTTTTGAGCCAAAAGCATTGCTTAAAACGAGTTTTTAGCATGCTATTGACGGGCAAAGGCATGCTAATAGTCCGCCAAAGTGATACGTTTAGTGAGGTAAACTCAATGCTCTTTCGGTGAAAAACGGTTTTTGTCACAAAATTAAGGCATATTTGCATCCTTCCGACCTATCGTTTTTTCCTAGATTGAAAGTTTGCAAGTGCCGTTTTAAGGCCCTAAAATGAGGAAAAAATTGAACAAACGGGGAATAGGCAAATAATTACTCCAAATTATATAGCGAGCTGGGCGATTTCCGCTTCAACACATCCAACAGCACGTCTGTTCCAGCCTCTATACCTTTCGTTCGCAAAATATGTGCTACCGTTTCGTGTGCCAAATCATAACGATTGTTCTCTTCACTTAAATGACACAGCCACACATGGCGCATCCGCTCGGTCATGTTCTCAGCCAAAGCTTGCGCACAGTCCTGGTTGGCCAAATGCCCATTTGGGCCCGATATGCGAATTTTTAAATGTTGGGGATAGGGGCCATACATCAACATCTTCGGGTCGTGATTGGCCTCTATGACCAGATAATTCGTTTCGGAGATGACGGTTTTCATTTCGTCTGTCACATGACCAATGTCTGTCATCAGCGTAAAGACGATGTTAGCGCATGATATCTTATAACCAACATTGTCAGAACTGTCATGTGGCACACCAAAGGGTGTAACGGTGAAATCACCCAGTTTAAACGGTTGTCCTTTATCAATGACTTTCATGTAAGCCGGTGCAACCTTCTTATGTACACAATAGTTGCGCTCTATGCCCGCATGAACAAGCTGCGTCGCATAGACGGGTAAATGATAATCAAGGCTTATCGCCCCCACTGATTTCACATGGTCTGCATGGTCGTGCGTAACTAAAATATGGTGAATTTGTGAAAGTGGTAGTCCATACTCTTTGAATGACCTTTTTAATAGTCTGATGCCAATTCCAGCATCAATCATCAAGCCATCATTCTCTGTAAAAAGACAATAGCAGTTTCCACTGCTACCACTTCCCAAACAAATGAATTTTAACATGTTTGAAATATTTGGCACAAAAGTAAACAAAAGGCTTGACATGAACAAAGTTTTTGGTACCTTTGCATCAGACAGTGAACTCTCTTATCCTTTGGCTTGCACTGTTGATGCATCAATAAAACGTTTTTTCGGATGAAAATAAAATTGACAATTTCCCTCACGATAGTAGGCTATATGTTGATAGGCCTCTGTGCTTGTACAGACCACAAAAATGAAGAGCAACTCCGGGATACGGCCAACGCCTTTGCCCAAACCTATTTTAACTGGCAATTCAACGATGCACTAACATATTGCACCCCATCCTCAAAGAGATGGATGATTTATGTAGCGTCACAGGTAAAACAAGATGATGTTGACAAGCTACGGAGTGCTGAGCAAGGTGCCAAGTCGGAAATCAAGAAAATACATTATGAAGAGGGTGACTCGGTGGCTTCAGTGGTCATGAAGGTTGAGAATTTCTTGCCGATGGACTCGATAGGGACCGTGGGACATTTTGTTGAATCTGCCACCTACACACTGCAACTGGTACAACTTAATAAACAATGGAAAGTGAGGTTGACCGAACTACCCAGGCCCGATTCACCACGTCATGATGATTGATCGTATTGATTTAAAAAGTATCTTTTGACGGCTGTTGTAATAGGAATATGGCAGAGCAACGGTCATCATAGCGCAATTGTCATCGCATTTCATTCTGTTTGAGCGAATTGGGTACAATGCTATATCAGAAATTGTTATTAAAACCACCATTTTTGTCCTTTATCTGAATAGTTTTAAAGATATTCGTTTGCCCCATTAAGATATTAAGCATAACTTTGCAGTCGAAAAGATTATGTTACAATGAAATTTTATCAAAACTTATTGGTTATCGCACTTTCATCCGTGTTCACCTCATGCTTTAAGGACGAACCATTGAATGCAGAGTGTGATATTCTTGAAGCTTCCGTTTCGGTAAGCAAGCCTGAGGAGATGTTCTATCACCCTTCAGATAGCAAGCTTCATGTTCCGTACACGGACAGTACCATTATTTTCAATGTAAGACGTCATGCAAATCTGAACGCCATCGCTCCTCACTTCACATTGACGGATGGGGCAACCATCGTTCCGGCAAACGGTTCGGTTCAAGATTTCAGTAAAGGTCCCGTCATCTATACGGTAACATCTGAGGACAAACAGTGGAATAGGCGCTATGCCGTTAGCTTCTTTCCGGTTGTCCAGACGGTTAGTGACACCATACGATTTGACTTTGAACATTATGAGTTGGAGCAGAAAGAACTGAAATACTATACCTGGTATTATATAGGTGAAGATGGTCAGCGATACGACTATTGGGCTACGGGTAATCCAGGATTTAGAATGAGCAGGGAATCGGCACCACCAGAGGGCTATCCCAGTGTCCCTGCGAAGGATGGTCACAGTGGATCGTATGCCAAACTCACCACCCAAAGCACAGGCTTCTTAGGTTCCTTGGTTGGTAAGCCTCTGGCAGCAGGCAATCTGTATCTGGGATCTTTCGATTTTGGAATGGCCATGCGCGATGCCATGAAAGCGACCAAGTTTGGTATTCCTTTTGATAAAAAGCCCATCAAACTGACGGGATGGTATCGGTATAAGCCAGGTAAAAAGTATCAAGACAAGAATCGAAAAATAGTTCCCAACCGCACGGACAGCGCGGCTATCTATGCTGTGTTTTATAGAAATGTTGACGAACAGGACAATCCCGTAACGCTGTATGGGGATGATGTCTTGACGAACAAGCACATCTTGGCCATCGCCAAGTTGGCAGAAGTGAAGACTACTGACCAATGGACGCCTTTTGAAGTGGTTTTCGACTATACACAACAACCCGATGAAAGAATCCTGGCCAACCGCGGATACAATTTAACCGTAGTCTTCTCGTCCAGCGAAAGAGGCGCACAGTTTGAAGGAGCTATTGGCAGTGAGTTGTCTATTGATGAAGTAAGAATCATTTGTACAAAGGAGGAATAACGGCATGCGTAAGTTTATATTAATCATATTGTGGATGGGATGCTTATCGCTGAACAGCATGGCAGATTCTTTTATGAAGGATGTGAAGCTCCAGGCTCGCATAGGATACAACCTGGGAGGAACCGCTCCCATCGGTTTACCTGCAACCGTCAGATCGCTTGAATCATACAAGTTGCATAATAATGTTACCATAGAACTTGATGGCCAGAAAACCATCGATGGCAAATGGGGTGGCCTGATAGGCCTTCGGGCGGAGAATAAAGATATGGACGTGGATGCCAAGGTGAAGAACTACCACATGGAAATGATTCGCGGAGGCGAGTCATTGAAAGGGGTGTTCACAGGCTATGTGCAGACACAGGTGCGGCAATGGATGATAACCCTTCCCATTCAAGCTACCTACGATGTAAGCGACAGAATTCAACTGCGCATGGGATCGTATATATCGTACTTGCTCTCTAAAGACTTTGAAGGAAGCGTGTATGATGGATACCTGCGGGTAGGAGATCCAACGGGGCCCAGGATTGAGATGGGTAGCGATCCTGGAACAAGGGGTATCTATGACTTTTCTGAACACATGAGACGGTTCCAAGTAGGCATATCCGCTGGGATAGATTGTCATATTTATCGCCGTTTCGGATTATATGCCGATTTAAATTGGGGTCTCAACGGTATCTTCAAGCGTTCATTCAAAACGATAGAACAAACTCTTTATCCTGTATATGGAACGTTCGGCGTAATCTACAGAATCAGCAAACATTAGGAATATAAGAAGACATGAAGTCATGCTACACTATTCAGCGTAGCTGTCGCGCTACAACCTTCTTACAGTGTAAGATAGACACATGAATTGAATGATTCTTCATATCAACAAAAAGTGTGAGCCTGATATCGATATTTGATACTGGGCTCTTACTTTGTAGAAAGTTCCATTAAAATATTGATGTTTAATGAACAATATTTAATTATAATTAGTAACTTTGTCAGCAGTAGGAAATTTTTCAATAAAAATATAAATATGCTTACACTAAAACTCATCAGTGAAGAAACTGAACGTGTGATCAAAGGATTAGAGAAGAAACATTTCGAGGGAGCAAGAGAAACTGTCAATCAGGTGATCGCCATTGACAAGCTACGTCGAGAATCCCAACAAAAACTTGACAAGAACAAGCAACAAGCTAATTTGCTCGCCAAGAAGATAGGTGGGCTCATGAAAGATAAAAAATTGGATGAAGCCAATGAGGTGAAAGCGCAGGTTGCAAAGTTGAAAGAGGAAGCTAAAGGTCTTCAACAGTCAATGGAAACAGCTGAAAACGACCTCACTACCCTACTTTATACTATTCCTAACATCCCAAACGAAGATGTCCCAGAAGGTAAAGATGCATCAGACAACGTCGTTGTGAAAGAAGGAGGAGTGATACCTGAACTTGGTGAAGACGCATTGTGCCATTGGGACTTATGTAAGAAGTTTAACCTCATAGATTTTGACCTGGGCGTTAAAATCACGGGTGCGGGTTTCCCCTTATACATTGGCAAGATGGCCCGTTTCCAACGAGCGCTCGAAGCATTTTTCCTTGAAGAGGCTCGTAAATCTGGCTATCTCGAGGTTCAGCCTCCATTTGTTGTGAATCAAGCATCTGGCTATGGCACAGGTCAGCTGCCTGACAAAGAAGGCCAGATGTACCATGTACAGCTGGATGACCTGTATCTGATTCCTACCGCAGAGGTTCCTGTAACGAACATTTTCCGTGACGAGATTCTCGATGAGAAAGACCTGCCTATCAAGCGCTGTGCTTATTCAGCTTGCTTCCGACGTGAAGCAGGTTCGTATGGAAAAGATGTACGCGGACTCAATCGTTTGCATCAATTCGATAAAGTGGAGATTGTCCGTATTGACAAGCCAGAACATTCTTATGAATCTCTTAACGAAATGCTTGAACACGTAGAGGGATTATGTAAGAAACTGGAACTCCCCTATCATATCTTGAAATTATGTGGCGGAGACATGAGTTTCACGTCGTCGATATGCTACGATTTTGAAGTATGGAGCGCAGCTCAGAAAAGATGGCTGGAGGTTTCGTCCGTATCAAACTTCGAAAGTTACCAAGCTAACCGTCTGAAATGTCGCTATCGTCATGCAGAAGATGGCAAGATAGAACTTTGCCACACGCTTAATGGTTCGGCATTGGCCTTGCCACGTATCGTTGCCAGCATCTTGGAAAACAATCAGACACCAGAAGGCATTCGTGTACCGAAAGTACTTGTCCCCTACTGTGGATTCGAGATGATTGACGATCAAAATTTCTAAGGTGAAGACAGCCGTGATGAGAAACTTCAAATACATACTCATCTCTTTTCTTCTGACCTTCTCCATGAATTGTGCTGCCCAACATGCGAATGGCGTCACAACCACCAAACCGTATGGAGGAGTGAGCTATGCGGCCATGTTCAACGGTGACCTTGATTGCAGGAACAGCATCATGGCTGGGCTGACATGGAGAAGCGGCTGTTAAACATCTGTTTTCCTTAGACTATCAATTTGAACTATAACAATCTATTAAAACATACTATGAATAAAATTATCCGAAAAGAACAGTTCTCTGAGAAAGTTTTTCTCTTTGAGATTGAGGCTCCGCTCATTGCTAAAAGCAGAAGAGCCGGCAATTTCGTTATCGTCCGTGTAGGTCACAAAGGCGAACGCATGCCACTGACCATCGCCGATGCAGACATCAAACGCGGAACCATCACATTGGTTGTGCAGAAGGTTGGTCTGTCCTCCATGAAGCTCTGCAATTTGAATGAAGGTGACTATGTTACTGATGTGGTAGGTCCCTTGGGCAATGCCACACACATCGAGAAGTTTGGCACCGTACTCTGTGCGGGTGGTGGCGTTGGCGTTGCCCCTATGCTGCCCATCATTAAAGCCTTGAAGGAAGCGGGTAACAGGGTGCTGTCGGTGTTGGCAGGACGCAGCAAAGATCTCATTATCTTAGAAGATGAAGTAAGAGCGAATTCTGATGAAACAATCATCATGACCGATGATGGCAGCTATGGCGAGAAAGGTGTCGTCACGGTGGGCATGGAAAAATTGATAAAACAGGAACATATCGACAAGGCATTTGCTATTGGACCTCCCATCATGATGAAGTTTTGCTGTCTTCTTACGCAAAAATATAACATACCTACAGATGTATCTCTCAACACCATCATGGTTGACGGCACGGGCATGTGTGGTGCCTGCCGGTTAACGATTGGCGGCAAGACAAAATTCGTGTGTATCGATGGACCTGAATTTGATGGCGCATTGGTTGACTGGGATGAGATGTTCAAGCGCATGAACACATTCAAGGATGTTGAAAAAGATGAGGTAGAACATTTGCAAGATCACCTTAATGAGTTAGAAAGCGCACAGGAGAAACATGCGTCTACCATTAAAATGGATGTAGAGCCTACACAAGAGAGTATCTCGATGCTAACCGATCGAAATGCTGAATGGAGAAAGGCATTACGGGATTCCATGAAGCCGAAAGAGCGGAAGAGCATCGCTCGCGTGCAAATGCCAGAGTTAGATCCAACATATCGGGCAACGACCAGGACGGAAGAGGTCAATCTAGGACTTACGAAAGAAATGGCCATGACTGAAGCCAAACGTTGCTTGGATTGTGCTAAACCGACCTGTGTGGAAGGTTGTCCGGTCAACATCAACATTCCTTCTTTTATCAAGAATATAGAGCGAGGACAATTCCTAGCAGCTGCCAAAGTGTTGAAGAACACCTCTGCCCTACCCGCAGTATGTGGCAGAGTTTGCCCACAAGAGAAACAATGCGAAAGCAAATGTATTCATTTGAAGATGAACGAGCCCGCTGTCGCCATTGGTTATCTTGAACGTTTTGCCGCCGATTATGAACGGGAAAGTGGAAACGCGTCAATCCCTGATATGCAACCTGACAACGGTATTAAGGTGGCTGTGGTCGGTTCAGGGCCTGCAGGCTTGAGCTTCGCTGGGGATATGGCTAAGCGAGGCTATCAAGTTCATGTGTTTGAGGCGCTGCATGAAATAGGTGGCGTGCTGAAATATGGAATTCCAGAGTTCCGCCTTCCTAATGCCATCGTCGACGTTGAGATTGAAAATCTCAAGAAAATGGGTGTTCATTTCTTAACAGACTGCATCATTGGAAAAACCCTTTCTATTGAAGAACTCAAAGAAAAAGATTTCAAAGGCATCTTTGTGGGATCGGGTGCAGGACTTCCTAATTTTATGGGAATACCAGGAGAGAATGCCATTAACATCATGTCATCCAACGAATACCTGACCCGTATCAATCTTATGGATGCCGCCAATACTAATGCAGACACACCCATCAATCTTGGAAAGAAAGTGATGGTCGTTGGAGGTGGCAACACAGCCATGGACTCTTGTAGAACAGCCAAACGCTTAGGAGCTGACGTTACCCTGGTCTACCGTCGCTCTGAAGCAGAAATGCCGGCCCGACTTGAAGAAGTTAAACATGCCAAGGAAGAAGGCATCCATTTCATGTGCCTGCATAACCCTATTGAATATCTCACGGATGAAAGAGGTGCTGTCAGCGCCGCCGTGTTACAAGTCATGCAATTGGGAGAGCCTGATGCAAGTGGCCGTCGCAGCCCTGTGCCAGTTGAAGGACAAACGATTACGCTTGAAGTAGATCAGGTTGTTGTGGCTGTCGGCGTATCTCCAAATCCTCTGGTACCAAAATCTATCCAGGGACTGGAACTTGGTCGCAAAAACACCATTGTCGTCAACGACCAGATGCAGTCCAGTAGATCAGAAATCTATGCAGGAGGCGACATCGTACGCGGAGGCGCAACGGTGATTCTAGCCATGGGTGATGGCAGAAGAGCTGCTGCAAATATGGATATGCAACTAAGAGCTGAAAAGTGATTGATAAAGAGACAGCTTGTAGGTTAAAACGGCTTCTTTACAAGTCACTACATTTTTGCATTCTTTATGACTAACTTCATAAATAAATTTGTATCTTTGTCAACATGACAAATATGAAGTATACATTATATTTATTGATATTACTGCTTTTTTCACCTCTTCCCATGCAAGCTCAAAAGCATGGGAAGAGGTCAGTTCCTTCGAAGGTGACTAAGACAGAGAAAACCCCTGCTGACAGATTATTTGAGACGATGGTAGAAGGAACTGCTAAAGTCATGTTCATCGATAGCATCGTGGTAGACAAGAAAAATTTCTTATCTAAAATTCCTATGAGCAAGGATGCCGGTACGCTTTCTGAACAAAATGGCCAATCCTCCTATACTAACGAACTTGGCAATCACCGCATCTATGCCGATGGTGATACCGTACAGGGATACCACCTGTATTCAACTGATCTATTAGGAGACATCTGGAGTAAACCAAAACAATTAGTAGAATTGGATGAAGAGGTAGACAATGTCAACTACCCTTTTCTACTTTCTGACGGTATGACCTTATTCTTTTCCGGTCAAGGAGAAAAGAGTTTGGGTGGTTATGACATCTTCATGACATTGTTCAACAATGAAGACGGAACTTTTTATAAACCAGAGAATTATGGATTGCCATTCAATTCTACTGCAAACGATTATTTCTTGGCTATTGATGACATGTATGACTTGGGCTGGTTAGTCAGTGACCGCTATCAACCAAAAGATAAAGTTTGCATCTATACATTCGTTCCAACCAATCCGCGCCTTAACTTCAGTCAAGATAATCTTGAAGATAAACAGCTTAAGTCTTTTGCCAAGTTGACGAGCATTAAAGACACATGGGCCTTTGGAAACAGGGATGCCGCACTGAAAAGATTGGAAAGTTTGAAGCAAAACAATCACAAAGCAAATTCAAAGCCAGGCTTTCTGTTCCCAATTAATGACAAGATTGTTTATACAAAAATAGATGATTTCAAAAGCAATAAGACAAAAGAATTGTACACTCAGTTGACTGAAATGAAAGCGCAATTGTCACAGAATGAGAAAACTTTGGCCAAGATGAGATCCGAATATAGCGGAGCGTCCATATCCGAACAACAAAACATGCGATCAAAGCTGCTGAAGGCTGAAGAAACCTTGCTGCAACAAAGAAGAGATGTGCAAACCTTTGAAAAGTCAGTAAGAAACGAAGAAAACAAATTGTTACCCAACTAAATCCCTACAATGATGGAAAAAAAATATTTTGCAGAATCAGAACTTATCATCAATGCCGACGGTAGTGTTTTCCATTTACATGTCAAGCCCGAACAATTGGCCGACAAGGTCATTCTGGTAGGCGATCCAGGACGCGTGTCGCTGGTAGCTTCTCATTTTGAAAAAGTAGAGTGCGATATACAAAGCAGGGAATTCCATACCATTACAGGTTCCTACCAAGGAAAACGAATCAGTGTGGTAAGCACGGGCATTGGCTGTGATAATATTGATATTGTCATGAACGAACTGGATGCTTTGGCTAACATTGATTTTTCAACCCGTCATGAGAAATCACCTCTTAGGTCACTCACCTTGGTCAGACTTGGCACCTGTGGCGGATTGCAAGAATATACGCCAGAAGGAACATACATTGCCAGTGAGAAGAGTATCGGGTTTGATGGCTTGTTGAATTATTACGCTGGAAGAAACGAAGTGTGTGACTTAGAATTTGAGGAGGCTTTCAAAAAACACATGGACTGGAACCCACAAAAAGGCGCACCCTACGTTATTGACGCAGATAAAGAAACACTTAATCGCGTTGCGGGTGACGACATGGTTCGCGGTGTGACGATTGCTTGTGGTGGCTTCTTCGGTCCACAAGGCAGAGAGTTGCGCATACCTCTGGCCGACCCGAAACAAAATGAAAAAATCGAGAATTTCGAATTCAACGGTTACCGCATCACCAATTTCGAAATGGAGAGTAGTGCTTTAGCAGGCCTTGCTAAGCTGTTAGGACACAAGGCCATGACGTGTTGTATGGTAATAGCCAATCGTCGTGCTCAAAAGGCAAATATAGAATACAAAAATTCTATTGACGGGTTAATACAAATTGTACTTGATAGAATTTAACGAGTGACTATCTAACCTCATCTATACAAGGGACAATCTGAACGTTCCGATTGTCAGACCCATGATGTGGCGGGTCTGACAACTTGTTTTTATACTCAATCCAACATTAAATCATTCGATGCAACTTACTCAAAGCGACAACACGCACAATCTATCTTCTGTGGACACAAGTTCTACGATTTGCGCTTTAGCCACACCGGCTGGTGGTGCTATTGCTGTTATTCGTCTATCAGGAAATGATGCCATCAACATTGCAGACAAGGTATTTGTTTCCAAATCCGACCACAGACTAACAGAAGCAAAACCGCAGACATTGCATTTTGGGCATTTGACAAACCAAGATGGAGAAGTGATTGACGAGGTGTTAGTCTCTGTTTTTCGCTCACCCCATTCCTATACTGGCGAAAATGCAGTTGAAATATCCTGTCATGGCTCACAGTATGTCATCTCACAAATTCTTAAAACCTTCATTCAAAATGGTTGCCGCCAAGCAAATCCTGGAGAGTATACGCAGCGAGCTTTCATGAATGGAAAATTGGATTTAAGTCAGGCTGAAGCTGTAGCAGATTTGATTGCTTCTACCAATCGTGCCACACACCAAATGGCCATGAGTCAATTGAAAGGTCATTTTTCCGATGAATTGGCTCTGTTAAGGAATCAGCTGCTGAAGATAACTTCATTGCTCGAGCTTGAACTCGATTTTAGTGACCACGAGGAACTGGAGTTTGCTGACAGAACAGAATTGCTTGATTTGGCACAAACTATTGACCAACGATTGTATACACTTGCTCACTCTTTTGAAACAGGAAAAGCTTATAAACAAGGTGTAGCTGTGGCTATTGTTGGCAAGACGAACGTTGGAAAGAGCACACTTCTCAATCAGCTACTAAAGGAAGAGAAAGCCATCGTGAGCAACATTCATGGTACGACCAGAGATGTCATTGAAGACACAACCGAAATTAAAGGTGTCACGTTTCGGTTTATTGACACAGCGGGCATTCGCTCAACGAATGATGAGATAGAGAGGCTCGGTATCGAACGCACCTATAAGAAGCTGAACGAAGCACGCATCATCTTATGGTTGGTTGATGAACAGCCTAGTCGTAGCGAGATTCAAGAATTGTTGGAGTATTGTGAGGACAAACAAGTGATTCTCGTTCAAAATAAGATAGATATCAGAACGATTCCTGACAAGTTGCCAACAAACAACTTATCAACCATACAAATCAGTGCTAAACTAGGAACGAACATCGACCAATTAGAAAACCAACTCTATCAAAAAGCAAATATTCCCGAAATCACGGAGAATGATGTCATTATCACGAGTGCTCGCCATTACGATGCCCTCATTCATGCCAAAGAAAGCATCACTCGAGTAATCAATGGGTTAAAAGCAGACCTCAGCGGAGATCTCATAGCTGAAGATCTGCGTGTTTGCCTTGACCAGCTGGCAGACATCACGGGTGGCCAAATCACTACACCAGAGGTACTTGAAAACATCTTCAAACACTTTTGCATCGGCAAATAAAGCAGAACATCAGTAACGTTAACAAATTGTTTTGTGGGATTGGTGCAATCCTGTGAACAGACGTCAGGTCATTCTCCGCCTGTCTCAATTGGTTTGCAGTAATCATTTAAACGTCCTGGCAAACTCATTGACTTTAACCGCCAAACTCAATGGGTTTACCTTTCAATAGCATTGACTTTAGAGACCAAAGTCAATGAGTTTGGACAACTGAACAGAACCCCTTGTCTTTCTTAGGACGATGACACGATAGACAGCCCCATTGTCAATGCGTTCTCAAATCTTGCCTATAACAAATGCTCAATTATCGAAAATAAGACGAAACCAATTGATATTCAAAACTATTTTCGTACATTTGCCCATGGAAAGAAACATACCATACAAATGAAAAAGCTGTTATTTATCATACTCGCACTCATACTTTCCGTTTGCTCGTGGGCTGCAAAAGCTTGGCGCATGCCGCTTATCGTCACCCAACCAGACGGAACCACTCTACAAGTTTACCAGCATGGAGATGAACATTTTAACTGGTATAGCACGCAAGACGGTGCTATTTTGGTGCGCGAGCAAAACACTTTCTACATCGCAGCGATTGACAAATTTGGACGTATAAAGGCGAGTAAACAGATAGCACACGAAGAAAACAGACGCCAAGCTACAGAAAAAAAGTTAGTTGCCGCACAAGACAAAAAGCTTTTCTTTGAACAAGCAAACACACTGCTGCAAACTCGTGCCATGCGAAGAGAGCCGGTGAAATCAGACAATACCTACTTTCCACACACGGGTTCGCCTAAGGCAATTGTCATTTTGGCTGCCTACCAAGATACCCCATTCACGCTCCCCAATCCTCGCAAATCGTTTCAACAGTTTCTCAATGGCGAAGGACATCCTCATGATTATGGTCATGGTGAAAACAGGAATGCATCCAGTGTACAGCAATATTTCAAAGACATGAGCTTTGAAATGTTCAGTCCACAGTTTGATGTCTATGGCCCAGTGACACTTCCACATGAGCTTGCCTATTATGGAGGAACGGATGCCGACCCTGGCGATGAAAAGTTTACCGAACTCATTACTGATGCTTGCAAGCTCATGGACGACTCACTTGACTTCTCTGCATACGATGCCAACAACGATGGCTATGTAGACTTGGTGTACGTTGTATACGCTGGATATGGCCAAAACATGAACGCGAAGAACGAAACGATGTGGCCAAAAGCTGGAACCATCTATCCTTCTTTTAAAGTAGATGGCAAGACAGTGTATCGATCTGGCATCAGCAACGAACTGATTGGCAACGAGAAAAGCCCTAAACAAAAATGGATTTCGGGCATAGGCCTGTTCTGTCATGAGTTTAGTCATTGCATGGGTTTGCCCGACTTCTACCCTACTCTTGCCAGTGCAAGGGACAACAATCAGGGAATGGAGGCATGGAGCTTGATGGACGACGGCGAATATACTGCCAATGGGTGGTGCCCCACGGCCTATACGGCATGGGAACGTGAAGCCATGGGATGGATGGAGATTGAAGAGCTGCAAGACGCACAACAAGTAACCCTGAAGAACATTGATGAAGACGGGAAAGCCTACCGCATATATGCCGACAAGGAGAAAAGCACAAACGAATACTACATCATTCAGAATATACAGAACAAACGTTGGAATTCTAAATTGGGTGGGCATGGCATGATGATGTATCACGTTAATTATGACGCCCAAGCATTTAGTTTAGGGGGCAACAGAGTCAACAACATAAAGGGCAAACCCCGCATGACCGTGATACCTGCCGATGGCTTATTGTTTAGTTCGTACAATGGTGACCGGGAAAAATACAAAAACCAACTGATGGGTGATTTATTCCCAGGCACTGACAATGTAACCGAACTGACCAACAACACAACGCTGCCCAACTATCAACCGTGGACGGGTGTTCCGTTAGATAAGCCTATTTATAACATCTTAGAAAAAGAAGGAATTGTTTATTTCGACTTCCTCAAAAAGTTCTCTACACAGGGAATTGTGCCTACATTCTCTCAGGAAGCGACAAGCGACAAACGCATTTTCAGCATAGATGGGAAGTATATGGGAACCGACAAATCGCTCTTGCCGCAAGGCATTTACATCATAGATGGCAAGAAGGTATACATTCATCCTTTCCACTATTAATCAAAAAGGATAGATAGGGAAAGGATGCTGTATTATCTTATCATGTGATTCAGCGTTCGCCAAATATGGCACTACCCACTCTTACCATGGTAGAACCACACGTCACAGCGATGAGGTAATCGTGACTCATACCCCAACTACGCTGTTTGAAAGATGGTTGGTCAGCGAAATACCGCTCCTTTACTTCGTTAAAAAAGTCTTTGGCCGTCAACATTTCTTGGCGTATCTGTCGTTCATCGTCCACGTTTGACGCCATCATCATCAGTCCGCAGATACGCACATTCGACAATTCACGCCATTCGCCGACCTCCAAGAAATCACGGCATTGATCCAAGGTGAAGCCATATTTGGTGGCCTCCTCAGCAATGTGCAGCTCCAACAGCACGTCAATAACACGGTTGTTGCGAGCTGCCTGCTTGTTAATTTCACGCAAAAGCTTGGGCGAGTCGACCGACTCAATCATGCTGATGTAAGGAGCTATATTTTTCACCTTATTGGTTTGCAGGTGTCCAATGAAGTGCCATTCAATGTCGTTTGGCAGTGCTTCCACCTTTTCGGCAAGCTCTTGTTCGCGGCTTTCGCCAAAGATGCGCTGCCCAGCTGCATAAGCACTCGCTATCATCTCTTTGGGATGATACTTACTGATGGCTACCAAACAAACGTCATCGGGCAGCCTTTTCTGCACGTCGTGCAAGTTTTTTGCTACATCAACCATAATCATGAAAGTTTAAACGAACCACACTCCTATTCTTCTCAGCCGTTTATACTTCAGGCTGGTCATTGGGTTCTTTCTTCAAATCATGTTCAAAAACATCCATGATTTTGGTTTCTGAAACATTGGCCACTACGTAATCGAGCACGCTACTCGAGAACACTTCTCCGATATTTTGAAGGGCTCCCTCGATGTTTTTGGCCTGAACGAGATAACTGACGGCCGTTCGTTTCTCCTTACCTTTTTCCTCATCAATAGTAATGAACATCAGTTTGGCTTTGTACCATTTATCATCGCCCTCTCTGTCACTGAAAAAGATTTCGCTGTAGACAGCCGGCGTAATGTTCTTAATGATGAACTCACCGCTTGAATAGCTCGCCATTTCTTTGGTGATAGCATCTTCTGCCTCACCAAAAGTAAAGGCGTCAACCACATAAGTTTCTCTTACCTTGGCGAAAAGTCCGTCTTCTGCCTGACGCTCATATTGTACATTTGTCTCAAACCAATTGGCATTTCTTGTTCTCATTGTTATATCTTTTAAATGAAGTTACTATATTGCTTGAATGATATGGATGCAAAAGTAGTAAAAATCAACAAATCCCACAAATGGAACGAGCGTCTTATGATGAACGCGTGGATAATATTATTTCATGCCAACTCTGGTATTTTATATCCACACTTCATTTGGTGTTCAGATTAATTTGTTACCTTTGCATCATACATGCTAGTGAGTTGTGGGCATGAATGATGCCACGCACCACACTCATTTGCACGATTGTCAGGACAAAAGGGAAAAGTCCATCATACAATACCCCACAAGATAATTGAATTATATGCCAGAAATATCTGTTCGAGGATTAGAGATGCCGGAGTCGCCCATACGCAAGTTGGCGCCTTTGGCGACAGCAGCAAAGGCACGCGGTATCAAGGTTTACCACCTCAACATTGGGCAACCCGACCTTCCGACGCCACAAGTTGGTTTGGATGCACTCAAACATATCAAGCGAACCATCTTGGAATATTCGCCTAGTCAGGGCTGCCTGTCGTATAGAGAGAAGCTAACTGGCTATTACAAAAAGTACGACATCAACGTTTCGGCCGATGACATTATTATTACATCAGGTGGCAGTGAGGCAGTGTTGTTCGCCTTCATGAGTTGTTTAAACCCTGGAGACGAAATCATTGTGCCTGAACCTGCCTACGCCAACTACATGGCCTTCGCCATCAGTGCGGGAGCAAAAATCAGGACTATCGCAACGACCATCGAGGAAGGCTTTTCGCTTCCCAAGGTTGAAAAGTTTGAAGAGCTGATTAACGAGCATACCCGTGCCATCATGATTTGCAATCCTAACAACCCTACTGGTTACCTGTACACCCGCAGAGAGATGAACCAAATCAGGGACTTAGTAAAGAAATATGACCTGTTTTTATTCTCCGATGAGGTTTATCGCGAGTATATTTACACAGGTTCGCCTTACATCAGTGCGATGCACTTGAAGGGTATTGAGGACCATGTTATCCTCATTGATTCGGTTTCCAAGCGATACAGCGAATGTGGCATACGCATCGGAGCGCTAATTACACGCAACGTCGAGGTGAGAAAGGCTGTGATGAAGTTTTGTCAGGCTCGCCTATCCCCTCCTCTTCTTGGACAGATTGTGGCAGAAGCATCGCTCGATGCGCCTGAAGAGTATTATCGTACGGTGTACGATGAGTATGTTGAACGACGCAAATGCCTCATTGATGGACTGAACAAAATACCGGGCGTGTACTCTCCTATACCGATGGGAGCCTTTTATACGGTAGCGAAATTGCCTGTCGATGACAGTGAAAAGTTTTGCCGATGGTGCCTGGAAGAATTCTCATTTGAAGGTGAAACGGTGATGATGGCACCGGCAGCGGGCTTCTACACCACACCGAGAGCAGGAATCAATCAAGTGCGCATCGCCTATGTTCTCAACAAACACGATCTTGAAAAAGCACTGATAGTTCTGCGTGAGGCATTAGATAAATACCCGGGAAGAGTGGATACAGAACGATTGTAACATAGGGTTGGTAAGGAATTGCCAACTAAGCTCTTTCCTCCAGTAATGCGTCAAATGACATCGTCCTATAACGACAGAACCAGAGATGAACTTACCATTATTCATAGCAAGAAGAATTTACAGTGTAAACGGTGACAAGGCCGAGGTTTCCAAGCCTGCCATTAGGATTGCTACCGCTGGCATTGCCATCGGTCTTGCTGTGATGATTGTTTCTGTCTGCGTGGTGTTTGGTTTCAAACATGCCGTCAGTGCGAAGGTCATTGGATTTGGAAGCCACATCCAAGTGGCTAACTTCATGACGCTGCAGACCTCAGAATCGTATCCCATTCAGATGACAGACTCCTTGATCAAGGTGCTGAAAAACACACAAGGCGTAGAGCATGTTCAACGATTTGCAACCAAACAAGGGGTATTGAAAACCGACTCCGACTTCCTTGGCGTTGTTTTTAAAGGAGTTGGACCCGACTTTGACTCAACCTTTATCCACCAAAATCTGATGGAAGGAAGCATTCCTACCTTCTCAGACACAAAAAGTAGCAACAATATATTGCTGTCCATGTCGATGGCAAAGAAGCTGAAATTAAAAACAGGTGACAGGATATTTGCTTATTTTATTGACCACGCTGGGGTCAGAGTGAGGCGATTTACCATTGCAGGCATCTATCAAACCAACCTGGCTCAATATGATGACATCACTTGCTACATGGACCTTTACACAGCTGTGAAGCTTAATGGCTGGGAAAAAGATCAGGTATCGGGTGCTGAAATCACGGTTAAAGATTTCAATAAGGTGGATGAAACAGAAGCTATCTTCATCAATCGCTTGAATAGAACGGTAGATCAATACGGCGAAACTTATTCCTCAAAGACCATCAGAGATATCAGTCCCCAGATTTTCTCATGGCTGGATTTGCTCGATCTGAATGTTTGGATCATTCTTGCTTTGATGATTGCCGTGGCCGGAGTGACCATGATTTCAGGACTTCTCATCATTATTCTCGAACGTGTTACCATGATTGGTGTGCTGAAAGCTATGGGAGCCAAGAATGCGATGATTAGACATACGTTCTTATGGTTTGCTGTCTTCATCATCACCCGCGGTCTTCTCATCGGCAATCTTATCGGCATTGGATTGGTTTTATTGCAAAAATACACAGGTTTAGTCGGTCTGGATCCACAGACTTATTATGTAACAACGGTACCAGTCGAAATCAATATCCCCGTTTTATTACTGCTAAACGTGGCTACACTCTTAATCAGTGTTGTGGTTTTAATAGCCCCAAGCTACCTCATTTCCCACATACATCCGGCCAAATCCATGAGGTACGAATAAGCACTTTCACTCATTTTACGCCACCTTCCAGCTGCTACTTTAACATGACATTTTCGTGACGGCAGGCTTGCTTTTATCTTTTATTGCCAGGAAGATAAGTTATCAAAACATTAAATATGTATTGAATATTACGAAAAAACATGCACATTTTTCTTGTACATGTGCAAATAAGACATTATCTTTGCACACATACTTAAATATTGTGCAATAGAATTATTTATACTGACACCGAAAATTTCAACTTAATGATTTTCACATCAGAAATATGATTCAACTAAGATAAATAGAAAGAAGCATGAAAGAAATTCCGAGTTTTAATGCCCTCATTCAAAAGAGCATTATCGACCATTGGACTTTGAACGCCCTAACTGACTATAAAGGCGTTACTCTTCAGTATCACGATGTGGCTCGAAAAATAGAAAAGCTGCACATCTTGTTTGAAAACAGCGGTGTTCAGAAGGGTGACAAGATTGCCCTCTGTGGACGAAACAGTGCGGCTTGGGCATGCGCATTCTTAGCAACACTGACTTATGGAGCCGTTGCTGTTCCCATTTTGCACGAATTTACCGCCGAACAAATACACAACATTGTCAATCACAGCGAAGCAAAATTGCTGTTCGTCGGCGACGTTGTAGCAACCGTCATCGACGAAAAAGAGATGCCAGACTTGGAAGGAATCGTTTATATTCCCGATTATTCATTGTTCGTTTCCAGAACAGAGAAGTTGACGTATGCCCGAGAACATCTTAACGAGATGTTCGGAAAAAAGTATCCTAAGTACTTCAGACCAGAACATGTCAACTACTATATCGAGCAAGATCCAGAAGAATTGGCACTGATTAACTACACGAGCGGAACGACAGGATTCTCGAAAGGCGTGATGATTCCCTATCGCGCCATGTGGGGAAACGTAGACTTTGCCCGGCACGAGTTGCGTGGCATCATGCGCGAAGGCGATCATGTGTTAAGCATTCTGCCCATGGCTCACATGTATGGCATGGCCTTTGAATTCATTTATGAGTTTATTACGGGCTGCCACATCTTCTATCTTACCCGTCTGCCGAGCCCAGCCGTCATTGCTCAAGCATACGCTGAAATCAAGCCTGCCTTAATTATTGCCGTACCGCTGGTCATCGAGAAGATTATCAAGAAGCGGGTCTACCCAAAGATACAGAACAACATGATGAAGCTGTTGCTTAACATGCCTGTCATCAACACCAAGATTCACGAGAAGATTGGACAAGAGGTTATCAACGCTTTTGGTGGCAATTTCCATGAAGTCATTATTGGCGGTGCTGCTTTCAACAAGGACATCGAGAATTTCTTGCAGAAGATAGGTTTCCCATATACCGTTGGATACGGCACAACCGAGTGTGCTCCAATCATCGCATACGCCAACCATGAGACGTTTGTCCCCGGCAGTTGCGGTCGTGCTGCCTACCACATGGAAGTAAAGATCAACAGTAACGATCCGCAGAACGTTCCCGGTGAGATTTGGGCAAGAGGCACAAACGTGATGCTGGGATATTACAAGAATCCTGAAGCTACAGCAGAAGCACTAGATGCTGAGGGCTGGTATCACACTGGCGACTTAGGAACAATGGACGCAGAAGGCAATATTTTCATCAAGGGACGTTTGAAGAACATGCTGCTGGGTGCGAGTGGGCAAAACATTTACCCCGAAGAAATAGAAGATAGGCTCAACGCCATGCCCATGGTCAGCGAGAGTGTGGTGATTCAAGAAAACAACAAACTGGTGGGACTGGTTTGTCCCGACTTGGATGAAGCTAATTCCATTGGGCTGACAAGGTCGGATATTGAAGAAGTCATGGAACAAAACAGACTGCAACTGAACAACGAATTGCCAGCCTATAGCAAACTGAGTGCTATCAGATTACATGATGAAGAGTTTGAAAAAACGCCGAAGAAGAGCATCAAGAGGTATCTTTATCAGAACGCACATGAGGCATAAAGTCGTTTTTCAGCCTTGCAGAATAAGAAGAAACTGAAAGTGAAAGAAAAGAGACAACCACGCTGGTGATTGTCTCTTTTTATATGATTCAAAGCGAAAGACAAAACAATGCCTTATTCTGCTTTCCACAAACCGTGCAGATTGCAGTACTCACGTGCACAAACTTCGGTAGCACAGGTCTTGAACTCAGCCACTGGCTTGTCAGATGGTGTAAGATATTTGCGAAGAACTTCGGTCGGTGTAATCAGCTCAATCCACTGGATGTAGTGTTCCTCCGTCATCGGATGCTCTACCTCACCCACGGTTACACGGTAGCCACCTTCTATCTTTTCAATCACAGGAACGTGCTTTTCCGTCGCAGCGTCAACGGTGTTCTCCTTCAAAAGTTTCATAGGAGCACCACAACAGGTAAGTTCTCCGGTTGACTCATTCACTACTTCAACCATGTTACCACACTTTTCACATTTGTAAATTTCGTTTCTTTTTGTCATAATCTTAGTATTCTATAATGTTGATATGACAAAGATACAGAAAATAAAAGAATGATACAACAATTACAATGTGAAAAAAATACAAATTACACATCTTCTTTTATCTTACCCTGATGCCTCTACCCTATTTCATTTTCCCTTTGTAAAAATAAGCACAACGACTGCTTGTACTTGGTCTGATACCACATATAGTTGAGCAAAACGACAACCCTGTTACTGATAACCACACTAAAACGAGGATATGCCTCGAGCCACAAAGTCCAAGAAATGTACGATTTTATAACCGTTTTTTGCCCTTAAAACGCCCCATGAAAACTTTCAT
The DNA here is from genome assembly GCF_025151385.1 of Hoylesella buccalis ATCC 35310. Classification (NCBI taxonomy): domain Bacteria; kingdom Pseudomonadati; phylum Bacteroidota; class Bacteroidia; order Bacteroidales; family Prevotellaceae; genus Hoylesella; species Hoylesella buccalis. Next base: position 728,064 of record NZ_CP102287.1, read on the forward strand.
TCTAGCAAAAAACGATAGGCAATGAGGAAGCAAACAATTGAGATTTGGTAGGAAAAAATTGGGTGTTGACAGGAAAAAGCAATGCTTTTATTGCACTACAAGCATCACTTTGCCTGTTAATAGATAGGTGATTGTCTCACAAGAGCATGCATATTAAAGCCCAAAAGCAATGCTTTTGGCAGGAAAGATGATGAAAAAGATGGGCGAAACAGTACGATATTCGGGTAACAAATTGTATTATAGGTATATACGAAATCTGCTTATATTTGGCTTATTTGCGATAACAGATAGATCTACTGCAAATAAGCCAAGCACAGAGAAGTTGGTTGTCAAGAAAATTCATCATCTATCAGACACGAATCCAGTACCCACACAGGTTTGTATGCTTAATGGTAATGAGGTGTAACACGGTGAAAGGCTACGCGGCTGGATGACATAAAGCAAAAGAACGGTTTACGTCTTTCAAGCCTTTAGGCCCAACAAAGAATCTTTAGCACAGCAACAAGAACTCTTATCTTACATTCTTTTAATATGTAACGACAAGCTGTACAGCCTTCTAAACAGGCGTGTCTTCGGGACGCTCAGTAAAGATATCGTCGGCCGAGTTGATCTCGTCAAGGTCGAACCACTGACTCATTTTTGCCTTGGCCTTTTGCTTGACCTCGTCAGAAACCTCACCCCAAACCTTATGGAGTACGTAAATCAATACCGCCAAGTCGTCACTGAGGCCTGCGATAGGGATGGCATCTGGCACAACATCAAGCGGACTGATGAGATAGCCCAACGCTCCAATGATGATGGCTTTATCCCTAACCGACACCTTGTCGTTCTCTAAGGTGTAATAAAGAATGAGTGCGGCATAGACAAGCTTTGCACCCGCACGCTTTGCAATGCGTGATATTTTTTCGACAAAACCAGAGTTAGAGAACTTGTCTTTATACTTCATAAAATCTGGCAAATTCATTTCCATACGTTAATCCTTTCTACTGTTATAATGATGAAGCAGATTAAACTCAACAATCATTTAGTTTATAATTGGTTGGTAAGATACCAATACCTAATTAAATAACGGGTATTTTCACGCATTATTATTTGTTTGCATGACTTCTTGGGGGAATAACGCCCTGATTGGAACATCACGCAGCTGATCCAAATAGGTCTTGCGTAAGTCGAACAGATGCTTCCAATCCGTTGAAGTGAGTTGCTCGTGCAAATCAAGTTGCATGTCCCACCGCCCCAATGCTTCCAATCTATCGACCATGTCGCCTACCGTTATATGATCCAACGTCTGTGCTGGCTGGTAGATTAGGTCGCCATCATGATCTTCATGGCAAACACTCGAATTGATGAGATTCACCTCTGTCAAATTGTACAATAAGTCGTTGGTGACGCGAATCGGAATGTTTGTTTCCAATTTTAATTCAAGAGCGGTATAAGGTTTCTTCCCCTCAACGAATCGGTTGCATATCTTGCTGAGCAGCACGGCACTCATCAAGAGCCGATAGCGATGACTAATTTCATTTGGATTGGTCAGAAAGGCTAAATCTTCCAAGTTCTGATTGGTGTAGCACAATTGTGCGCCAAACAAGCAAATGGTCCACGATATCTGCACCCAGAGCATGAACAATGGCAGTGCGGCAAACGACCCGTAAATGGCATTGTAACTGGACAACAGCATCTGACCGTGGATATAAAACAACTGCAACACCTGCATGGCCACACCGGCGAGAATGCCTGGCGCGATGGCTGCGGTAAGCTTGACCTTCGTGTTGGGCATAAAGATGTACAAACCGATGAACACGCACGACATGATGACAAAAGGCATCACCTTCAACCCTATCTGCAACATGGGTGCTAGCAGCATATAGCCTTGCGCACGGTCGACGAATGCGGTCATAAAGATGGAGATACCAGAAATCAAGACAATCAAGATAGGCATTAAAAAGACCATGGCAAGATAGTCGGTGACGGTACGGAACAGCGTGCGTTCGTGCTTCACCTGCCAAATATTGTTGAAAGTTTGCTCAATGGTTCGTGTCAACCGAAGCACCGTCCACAGCATGAAGAGTAAGCCAACGCCAAGGATGACGCCACTCTGTGTGTGTACCAAATACGAATTGACGAAACCAATAATAATTTCAGCGGCTTGTGACTGCCCTGACAAGGCATTGCGGAACCACTCTTCAATGTACTTAGAAAAGCCAAAACCTCGCGCCACAGCAAACACTACCGCACAAATGGGAACAATGGCCAACAACGTAGAATAAGTTAGTGCGGCAGCTAAATCGCCCGTTCCCTTGGTAAGGAAGAACTTGACAGCTAATGATAGTTTTTTGACGATGCTAATGAGCAGATATTGCAAAGACGACACGTCTTTGGGTGTAATGCGCCAGATGTCTACTGTCAGGAAGCGCTGAACTTGCAGTATATACTTGTTCATAGATTGTACTTCATTACAAGACAAAGCTCTAATGTCTTGCCTTGGTGATGCTATTTGATTTCATAAAAATAAGAAGTGTTCCTATAAGCCGGGTTCTGTAACCAACGATGTTGGCGCTCTGCCATTTATCTACTTTGGAAGTCGCCCTCCAACTCTAGCATTCTACCCTCCATTGTACGCGAACGTTTAGGCGGACAACCTTCAAACAATGGTATACGCGAACTTGCAACCTCCAGATGGTACAGCCTGATGATCACCCATCAGCTGGTGGTCTCTTACACCACCTTCTCACCCTTACCCTTGCGGGCGGTTATTCTCTTCTACCGACACCTACTGTCACCAATAGCTTCTAGTTTCAGAAGTGGAGCGTCCTGTGTTGCCCGGACTTTCCTCTCGCATCCAAAAGATACCAGCGGCAGAGCCGGAACACTTACTTATGAGCGCAAAGATAGTAAAAAATAAAGAGATGAAGAGTGGAAACAAAAAGTTTTTACTTCTAGGCCATTGAAGTCCAAAGAGGAAGTACACCAACAGAAAACCATTATACACAAGCGTCCAAACGTCTGACATGGTCATCGTTTAATCGTTTGGACGAACCTAAATCTTTGAGGATAATTGAAAAACACAGGCCCTGGAATCTTCAATATTTGTAAAAACACATGACAATGACTTAAGAGCCGTTAATGTGTTAAAACAAATTGTTAAATTGGAATAAAGAAACTGGACAAAATGGCAGATTAACGTTTTTTGCGCTTAAATTTGCATCAGTTATAAACAAATGGCAGAATGTTGCTTGCCATCTATCAGGCAGAACATTCTCGATGAAAGAAATAAAGAACAATTAAATCATATTTAAATGAAAAAGTATTCTAACTATTTGCTAACAGCAATGTGCCTCATCGCACTTGCTTTTTCTGCCGGCTCGTTTATTAAGGTGAACGCAGCTGGTGATCAAGTTCCCGCTGCAGGACAACCAGTAGACTTAACTTATGCTGCTGATAAAGCGTTGCCGGCAGTGGTTCACATCAAATATGTGCAGAACTCGAAGACCAGAACCGTGGAGGTACCTAGCAATCCTTTCTCTGATTTCTTTGGCTTCCCATTCGATTTCTTTGGACAAGGACAAGGTGGAACACAAAAGCGACAAATGCAAACTCCACCGAAGAGAGCAACAGGTTCAGGTGTTTTGATTTCTGATGATGGATACATCGTCACGAATAACCACGTGGTTGAGGGTGCCGATGAACTAACTGTCACGTTGACAGACAACAGAGAGTTCTCTGCAAGAGTGGTTGGTACGGACAAAACTACCGACCTGGCACTCATCAAAATTGACGGAAGCAAACTTCCTACCCTCCCCATTGGCGACTCTGACAAACTGAAAATTGGCGAATGGGTCATTGCCGTGGGCAACCCATTTGGTCTAAACAATACAGTAACGGCTGGAATTGTCAGCGCAAAAGCAAGATCTTTGTACGCTAATGGTGTAGAAAGCTTTATCCAAACCGATGCAGCCATCAACGCAGGTAACTCGGGTGGTGCCTTGGTTAACGCACAAGGAGAGCTGGTAGGCATCAATGCCATGCTGTATTCTCAAACGGGTTCGTATGCCGGTTATGGATTTGCCATTCCGACAAGCATCATGAACAAAGTGGTGAGCGATCTCAAGAAATTTGGTACAGTGCAGCGTGCAATGCTCGGAATTCAAGGGCAAGACGTGCTGAACTACATCAACATGCAAAAAGAACAGGATAAAGATGTGGATCTGGGAACCAACTCTGGCGTATACGTTGCCAAGGTTGAGAGCGAAGGAGCGGGTGCTGAAGCTGGTCTGCAAGAAGGCGACGTCATCACCAATCTGGATGGCAAAAAGATCAACAAAATGGCCGAGTTGCAGGAAATTATCTACAGCAAGCGGCCTGGCGAGAAGATAACCATCACTTATCTGCACAACAAGAAAAAGAATACAAAGACCGTTACGCTGAAAAACGCACAGGGCAACACAAGCATTGTCAAGGTGGCAGACCTTGATGTGCTTGGGGGCAACTTCAGAGAAATAACCTCAGCACAAAAGCAACAGATGCGCACGAGCTACGGCTTGGAAGTGATTAAAATTAACAAAGGGGCACTAAAAGAGGCTGGCATCTCGAAGGGTTTCATTATTCTGGAGGTGAATGACATACCAATGAAGGCATTAGAGGACTTGCAAACTGCTGTAAAAAAGGCATCAACAAGTAAAGATCCCGTACTTTACATCAAGGGCATCTGGCCATCCGGCAAGCGAGACTACTTTGCTGTGACGGTCAATCGATAAGCTTTCAAACAAAGTTAAGTATCTCCCAAAAGAGATTTTAAATAAGAAGAGAATGCAAGTTTCTACACATGCATTCTCTTCTTTTTGATTAACACAGTAAACGTCTAATGTTGGATACTTACCCTACTTTTCACATTAACCAAACTCCACACCACCGTACATGCCGTTCGGCATACGGCGGTTTCGTGCTTTTATTTGAAGATTAATAATCGAAGTGCAAAACTTGTTGGTGTTTGGATTGTATTAAAACCATGAAAAACACAGCAGAGGTTTGCACTTCTATTAACCTTCACCTCTTTTGAGCCTCATTAAAAGAGTAATGAGATAGTGTGATGAGCGCCAAGTTTTATTTCTTCATCACCAATTCATCCTTCGGATTTGTAAAATAAAACATACTGACTGTTCGAAGAGTTGACTATCTGTCTAGAATGCTATTAAGGTTAATTAACGTTTATTTTACATACAATTATTTTCCTCATGTGTATTCTATAAAAAAACAGGCATGAAGAATACAAAAGATAGAGAGAAGCTATTTAAAAATATAGAGGACATGTTAGATCATGACATTGACCAGCTTACCAATCATGAGGAAGGAGCCAGCGAAGAACTTGGTGCACCAGAGTTTGATATGGACGGTGTTTTCAATAACATCATGAAAGTAATCACGCAAAAGAAGCATCATCCAATTGCGAATGTCCTCAAGTGGACATCAGCAGCGATTATTGTCTTTATGCTCGGATTTAGTTCTTATTACCTCTTTCTCAATTCCAGCGTTAAACACCATGAAATCTATGCTTCAAAAGGTGAGAAGTTGCTCGTGGTTCTCCCTGATGGCACAAAGGTATTTCTTAATTCTGACTCTAAACTTAGTTACCCCGATAGGTTTTATGACCGACTCAGGGAAGTTGGACTCGAAGGTGAAGGATATTTCCAAGTCGCCAAAGATGCCAGGCATCCATTCATAGTCAGAACTTACGATATGATGGTGAAGGTTACGGGAACAAAATTTAATATCAAAGCCTATCCAGAAAACAAAGATATCGTAACAACTTTGGATGAAGGACATGTTCTGGTGGGAAAATCAGGTAAGGAACACACCTTACGGTCTATGAAGCCCAACCAACAGGCCATCTATGCACGTAGAACGGCATCATGTGCGATTAGGAACGTGTCGAGCAATAATGGTTCGTCTGATTGGAAAAACAACAGACTGTCTTTCATTAATACGCCGATGGATGAAGTGCTGCTGACGCTCGAACGCAATTTCAATGTCACTTTCATCATCAAAGAGAACGCTGCTAAAAAATACAGCTATACATTCAACTGCAGTTCGAACGATATCAAAGAAGTGATAGAAACAATGGAGACAATCACACCGATAAGAATTAAAAAGCAAGACGAACAAACATATATAATCAATTAATTATAGCTATGAAGACAACAACTCAATTAAACATTGTCAAACGACTATGTGTGTTTTTTGTGGCAACATTGTTACCTCTTTGGCTCTGTGCTCAAAGTCAGGTGATAAGTGTGAAGTTCAACAACATGCCCCTTGGAAAAGCGATGAAGGTTATAGGCAAGAAATCGAATCTAAAGATTGCCTATAGCAAGGAATTTGTCGACTTGGATAAGCTGGTAAGCCTGTCTGCCAAGAATAAAAGGGTAGATAAGGTGCTGGATGCCTTGTTCCATAATATTGATGTGGCTTACAGCATCAAGAACGGTACCATTATGTTGTATAGGACAAACAGGCTGAAAAAGGACGCTAAGACCAAGCCTTCACCAACTTATGTAGCGAATGATGCACAGCCAGCTGTTTACGGAAGGGTAAAGGATAAAAATGGTGAACCTCTTGTTGGAGCGACTATTTCGACACTTGACCAAAAAGTTATTGCCATCACTGACCAAGAAGGACAGTTCAGCATTAAAGTAGATCCTGGTACAGTACTGAAGATTAACTATGTAGGTTGTGAGGAGATTAAGTACACAGTTAGGGATGGCAGGACCATATCCCTTGTGATGCAGGAAGATGCCACGGGGCTGGATGAGGTCGTTGTTGTTGGCTACGGCACACAAAAGAAAATTAATCTAACTGGAGCTGTTTCAATGATTAAGGGCGATGCGTTGGAAAATCGACCGATAGCTAACGTTACATCAGGTTTGCAAGGAATGCTGCCAGGGGTAACCATTGAGTCTTCGAGCGGACAACCAGGTGCAGTCCCCAGTATTAGGGTTCGTGGTATCAACACCATCAGCAGCAACACCTCGCCATTGATTTTAATTGATGGAGTGGCAGGAGGCGACTTAAACCTTCTGAATCCGTTGGACATCGAGAGTGTATCGGTGCTCAAGGATGCAGCCTCGTCAGCTATCTATGGTGCCCGCGCTGCAAATGGTGTGATATTAATCACAACGAAAAAAGGTAAGAGAAAAGAGAATGCCCATGTGTCTTACAGTGGATATGTGGGAATGCAAACCCCTACAGCCTTACCAAAGTTGGTTAACGGAAGGCAATATATGGAGCTTTACAACGAGTCCATGGCAGCAGCTGGCTTCTCCAAGCCATACAGCGAGGATGCGTTCCAAAAATATGATTCAGGAGAATATCCAAATGAATATTCCAACACCGACTGGGTGCATGAGATTTTCAAAAAGAATGCTTTACAGACCTCCCATGCAGTTAGTGTAAGAGGTGGTGGTGACAAAAGTGCGTATTTTTTATCATATGGCTACTTAAACCAAGATGGTTTGGTGGTTGGCGATGCGTTCAATTCCAAGCGTCATAATGCTCGTATCAATGTGAATACAGAAATAGGATCTCGCTTGAAACTGAACGGAACGGTTAGTTTTGTGGATTTCAACCGCCAGGTATCTGGATTTTCAGGAACGGGTGGAGTATTTCGTCTAGCCCAGAGAATCTCACCGTTGCTGCCAATCAAATGGAAGCAGAAGAACGATGCCGGACAATGGGAAGATACGCCGTACTGGTCATACGGATCGGTAGGCAACCCATTGTATGTCGCGTATGAAGGTGGTTCACAGAAATCTAAGTCGAGAACGTTAAATGCTATCGTTGAAGCCAATCTTAAGATCGTAGACGGGTTATATTTGAATGGACAATACTCTGCAAACTACTATTTCCGTGAAATAGATGAGTTTTCGCCCACGTTGCTAAAGTTTAATGCAGATGGCGAGCCAAGCCCCGACAACAAGACGATGAAAAATTCAGTTCAGCAAAGTCATCAAGATGCATTGACGCAAAGCTTCCAAATCACGTCTACTTTCAACAAGAAGTTCTGGAAGCACGATATTGGAGCATTGCTGGGCTTTTCACAAGAATGGTATGATAACAGCAATTTGAGTGGAAGTCGAAAAAACATTCTCGTAGATGATATTTATGTGCTTAGTATGGGTACGGAAGACATTACAAATAGCGGCACCAAAGGACAATGGGCATTACAATCTTATTTTGGCCGACTGAATTATGCTTTTGACAATAAATATTTGCTTGAAGCCAACCTTCGTATAGACGGCACTTCTCGTTTTGCAAAGAACAACCGTTGGGGCTATTTCCCTTCGTTCTCTGTTGGCTGGAATTTCTTCAGAGAGGATTTCATGCGGTTCCTCGATTCTTATATGTCGATGGGAAAGCTGCGTGCATCCTGGGGAGAATTGGGTAACCAGAATGTGGGCAGTACATTCTATCCTTATGTTACTCCCATCGAACGTAGGGAAAAGGCATATCCTATCGGTGATACAAACAACGTTGGATTTGAGCAAAGGAAACTGGGAAATACAAACATCAAGTGGGAGACGATACGCATGATGAATGTCGGTTTGGACTTGAACTTTATTAGCAATAGATTGTCCTTGACGTTCGACTGGTTTAAGAAGGAAAATATCAATGCACTGGTGAAACCTATTTTTCCGACTATTGTAGGTGTTGTTGGTTCGAATAATCTTCCGTTTGAAAACATGGGACGTATAGAGAACAAAGGCTGGGAGTTTGGTGCTTCTTGGCGAGACCATATCGGTGAAGTAAGATATGGACTGAGTTTAAATATATCCGATTCGAAAAATAAAATTACTGATTTGGGCAATAGCGAACCAAGTCTTGGTAACCATATCCGGCGTGTAGGTGATCCTATCAATGCCTATTATGGGTATCTGACTGACGGTTTGGCTCAAACGAGCGATTTCGAAGGAAGAAACGAAGATGGAAAGTATATCAATCCTAAATTTGTTGTGCCAAACGCACATAAGTCAATTGTTCAACCAGGAGACATTAAGTATCGGGATGTTAGCGGTCCAGAGGGCAAGCCTGACGGTATGATTGACGAGTATGATAAGGTGGTGTTTGGCGAGCCATTCCCTCATTACACCTATGCAATCAAGGCCAATATTGCATGGAAAGGCTGGGATTTCAGTTGTTACTTTCAGGGCGTGGGGAAAGTGAATGGTTATCTTTCAGACGAAGCCCGTCACTGTTTCATCAATGACTATTCGGTTCCAAAAGTTGAACACTTGAACCGTTGGACACCTAATAATCCCAATGGAACTTATCCGAGATTGTATCAAGGACAGTCGCACAACCTCATGTTTAGCAATTATTGGCTCGAGGACGCATCATATCTACGTTTGAAGAACGTGCAGTTGGGTTATACCTTCCCTAATAAATGGGTGTCCAAGTTGGGCATGAATCATGTGAGGGCATATTTTTCAGCTGATAACTTGCTGACGTTTACCAAATATTTTGGTTCTTATGATCCAGAAGTACGTGAAACTTCTGGAAGTATATATCCACAAGTCAAAACTTATGTTTTTGGACTATCCGTTAACTTTTAAAATGATGTGTTATGAAGACTTTTAAATATTTTGGCATTCTGTTCATCGGTTTGATGATAACAGTTTCATGCAGCGATATATTAGATAAATACCCTTTGGATTCGGTTACCAACCAAACATATTGGAAAACGGAGGAACAGCTACGTTCGGCCTTGTACCCGTGTTATGATGCTTTTGACTATGAGACTCTAATCAAATGGGCTGAGGCAACTGCTGAAACGGTGTTGTGGGGTGATGTTAAAAGTGGATTGAGCAAGGTTTCCGGAGGTAAACACACCTATAGCGACGGGTTTCCTATGAGCTCATATTGGTCAAGGGCGTATAGCAATATATACACTTGCAATAATTTTCTTGACAACTACAACTCCGCCCCTATCCCACAGGAAGTTAAAGATGTGTATGCCGGTGAAGTGAAGGTCATTAGAGCCTATGAGTATTTCATGTTGACCACTTTCTTTGGTGACGTACCATGGGTGGATCATGTGATAACATCCAAAGAGGCCTATATCGCTCGAACGAGCCGTAGTCAAGTCATTGATCATATCTTGGCTGATCTTGACTGGGCTGCTGAACGCTTGCCTGCGAAGAGACAGTTAGGAGTTAATGTTGGTCGCATTGACCGTTGGGGAGCCTTAGCCATGAAGGCTCGTATTGCCTTGCAGAACGAACGTTATGAGATAGCAAGAGATGCCTGCCGGGAGATTATGGATAACAGTCCTTATGGACTGTACGACTATGCTAAGCTATACCAGCAAGAGGGAGACGTAGAGACAAATCCAAAGAACAATGAATCTATTATTTTCAGCCTCTATGTGAAAGATGTTCGCATGCACAACACCTCGCGAGAAATATGCAGTCCGGTTGACTATGTGCGTTTTATGGCATCCAAGACTTTAGTAGATGCGTTTTTGTGTACAGACGGTAAACCGGCTAAGGCAGGATTGGAATATTATCACAATAATAATGTCGTAACTTCTGATTTGTACACATACCCCGAGAAACATTATGCAGACTATTTTAAAAACCGGGATCCGCGTATGAGGATGACACTCTATGCTCCTGGTGACAAGTGGCCCGGCGGCGACGATGGTGACAAGGATGTAGACAACGCAAATCCTATTTTTAAATTACCACGTTTTGCTTCGCTAAGTAACAACAACCGCAAGGGGGCTAACAGCTATACGGGTTTTTATTTTAAAAAGTACAGCATCATTAACAATATAGCTTATAGAAAAGGACATAACAACTATAACGTCATTCGTTATCCTGAGGTTTTACTCACTTATGCCGAGGCCTTGTACAAATTAAACGGCACCTTAACTCAGCAGGAGATTGACGAAACTGTCAATAAGTTGAGAAACCGGGTGGGCATGCATCCTATGAAACTCGACGAGTTGAAGAAATGGAACATGGATCTATGGACAGAATTGAAGCGTGAGCGCCGAGTAGAAATGAGTTTCGACGGTATGCGTTATGCAGATATTATGCGTTGGCGCGAAGGTGAACTGAGATTTGGTCGTGCTATAACGGGACCTAGCTTAACTGTATGCATGAATGATTTAGGGCGGAATCCGTATCCTGACAATGGTGTGGATGAGTTTGGTGACATTGTTCATGAAAAGTCTACGGCCGAAGGCGGAATCCGATATTTCGATCCTAAAAAGCATTATTTGTGGCCTGTGCCGTATGAGGAAAGGCTCAAGAATCCTTTATTGGGACAAAATCCAGGATGGGAGGAGTAATATATTCTCACATTAAACTTTTATAAGTATCAACATAATAAAAAATAAAATGAAAAATATAATTCTTATCATGAGTATTCTGATGATAAATTTGTCAGGATGCTCCAAAGCCAGCACAGACTTCAATACTTCTGGAGATGATGGTTGGGACCATCAAAAGAGTAAAAATAATTTAACGGTAATGAGTTATAATATTCGTCACTGTTCCCCGTATATAGGTTCAGGTGTTCCCTCTCCGGCAGAAGTTGGCAATGTGGCTAAGGTCTTGAAGGATAAAAATGCCGATGTGGTGCTTTTGCAGGAAGTTGATTCCATGACCACACGTGCCTTCAATATTGATCAGGCAAAAGAACTTGCCAAGCGAGCAGGGTATAAATATCACAAATTTTTCAAGCAAAAAGACTATCAGGGTGGAGCTTACGGCGCTGCGATATTGTCTAAATATGAAATGAAGAATATCATAAACCACCCTTTGCCCAAAATGATAGATGGTCAAACGATTAAAGGCAGCAACATATTGGGTAGTGCAAAAATCGTGTTCGCAGGAAAAGATATTTATATTGCGACAATGCATCTCTCCGTTACAGAGAGTGAGCGGCTTAAGCAATTTCCCAAGTACTTAGAATGCTTAGAACCATACGCTCATAAATTGATCATTATAGGTGGCGACTTCAACAGCCGTCCAACTGATGCATCTATAACCATGTTGGAAGCAAACGGCTTTACTCGTACGAACAAAGATCCCAACAAGTTTACCATTCCTTCTGATAAGCCAAATCGTGAGTTGGATTATATTGCCTATAAACCATCAACAGCAGTAGATGTTGTATCTCACACGGTCTTTACCGGGATTAACGCATCAGACCATTTACCAATAGTTTCAGTATTGAAAATTAAATAAAGTTAATATGAGAATCTTAATTTCATTTTACCTACTACTTATCTCACTTTGTGTAGGGGCGCAAGGACCACTCAAGTTAAGAGTCATGACGTATAACTTGCGCTTTGGAGAATTGGCATCACTCGAGGAGTTGGCTTATCACATTAAAGCGTTCAAGCCAGACTTTGTTGCCTTGCAAGAAGTAGACTGCAACACTCATCGTGAACGTGCTCCCAAGCAGAACGGAAAGAACTTTATATCAGAATTAGCCTATCACACGGGTATGTTTGGTTTGTATGGAAAAACCATCGACTACTCGGGGGGCTATTATGGTATTGGTATGCTGGCTCGGTATCCATGCATTGACATGAAAAAAGTAATGCTGCCCAATCCTTCCAAGTCAGAGCAAAGAGCCGTTATGTATGCCACTTACGAAGTAGGTACAGACACGCTCGTGTTTGCTGTAACCCATCTTGATATAAGCGGAAAGGACGCCAGAAAGGAGCAAGCAGAATTTATCGTACAAGAACTTCAAAAGTGTAATTATCCGGTCTTGATTGGAGGAGATTTCAATGCTGGTCCTACCGAACCTGCTATAGAGAAGGTTATGGACAAATGGGGACGCAACATGACAATTATGGATCAGACATATTCATCGACAACTCCAAAGATCAAAATAGACTATATATATGCTTATCCTAAGAATAGATGGGAGGTGAAAACAAGTCAAACGGTACGGTCGTACTTGTCAGACCATTTTCCAATCGTATCGGAAATTATTCTTAAAAGATAACCTTTGCTCAAGATATGAATCATGATGTTTAGGAAATACCGACTTTTACTGTTGTTTCTATTATTACCGCAAGTTTTTCTTGCCGCTGATAATGATATCACAGTGCCAGCAAAAAGAGTTCTCGATCGTATTTTAGAGGTTCCTGAAAACCGCATAGTATATAAGGTTTTACCACGTCAGGAAGGTCTGGATGCTTTCTCTATCAGTTGTGAGAACAATTGTCTAACACTCAGCGGAACAAGTACAACGGCATTGACTTATGCTTTTTACACCTATGTGCGCAATGCTTGCCATGTCATGGCCACATGGAGTGGAAATAATATAAAATTGCCTAAGCAACTTCCAAATTACCACTCTGGTGTCATCAATAGTCCGTTCAAGCTCCGCTATTTTCTTAACGTATGTACATTTGGGTATACAATGCCCTATTGGGACTGGGAGCGTTGGGAAAAAGAACTCGACTTAATGGCACTTCATGGAGTGAACATGCCTTTGGCATCTGTTGCATCAGAGGCAATAGCAGAACGAGTGTGGACGAGAATGGGGCTTTCAAAAGCTCAAATACGGGAGTTCTTCACCGGACCAGCATATCTACCTTGGCACAGAATGGGTAACCTCAACCAATGGGACGGCCCTCTGTCTGATGCGTGGCACAAGCAACAAATAACGTTACAACACAAAATCATATCACGCATGCGAGAGTTGGGCATGCATCCCATTGCACCAGCTTTTGCAGGTTTTGTGCCAAAGGCATTTGCCAAAAAGCATCCAGAGATTAATTTCAAACACCTTCGATGGGGAGGTTTTGCTGATTCCTTGAACGCTTATGTTTTACCACCTGAGTCATCATACTTCAAACAGTTGGGCAAATTATTTATTGAGGAATGGGAAAGGGAGTTTGGTGAAAACACCTACTATCTTTCTGACAGTTTCAATGAGATGAAGCTCCCTGTAAATCCTAATGACGAGGAGGAAAAATGCAGACTATTGGCTGAATATGGCAAGGCAATCTATCAGTCAATAAACGCTGGAAATCCTCATGCGATTTGGGTAACTCAGGGATGGACCTTTGGTTACCAGCATGATTTTTGGAACCGAAAAAGTCTTAGTGCCTTACTCAGCCAGGTGCCAAACGATCGAATGATTATCATTGATTTGGGCAACGATTATCCCAAATGGGTGTGGCATACCGAGCAAACGTGGAAGCGTCACAACGGTTTTTATGGCAAACAGTGGATATTCAGCTACGTTCCTAACTTCGGGGGAAAGACGCTTCTTACAGGCGACTTGGAAATGTATGCTACCGATGCTTCTCTGGCTTTGTCGGCAGCCAACAAAGGTAACCTGGTGGGAATAGGATCTGCTCCCGAGGGATTGGAGAATAACGAGGTGGTCTATGAGCTTTTGACTGATGCCGCATGGACTGACAAGGGGATAAATCTTGATGAGTGGATTGCGAATTATTGCATGGCGCGATATGGCAAATATCCCGACAAGATGAAAGCAGCGTGGAACGGATTCAGAAAAAGCGTATACTCCTCCTTGTATTCATATCCAAGATTTACGTGGCAAACTGCCATACCAGATACTTTGCGCAAGAGTAGGCACGATTTGAATGATACTTACTTCAAAGCTGTTGAGGACTTTTTGTCGTGCGCTGACGAGTTGGGTAAGTCAAAATTCTACCAAGACGACGCGATACTTTTCGCTGCGCAATACCTTGGTGCAAAAGCTGATATATATTACGAGAATGCACTCTGCTATGACTCTCTCAACAAACATGTTGAGGCAAATAAGCAGCTCAGTAAGGCTATTGAGTTGCTGCTGTTTGCTGATAAGATTTTAGCATCCCACCCTACCGACCGACTTGATGTTTGGATAACAAAAGCCAGAAGTCAAGGCCGCACGCCTCAGGAAAAGAATCAATATGAAGCGAATGCTAAGCGATTAATTACCACATGGGGAGGTCACCAAGAAGACTATGCTGCCAGATGCTGGAGCGGACTTATCAAAGACTATTATATTCCAAGAATACAAATATATTTTTCAAACCAACGAGAAACGCTGGATCAATGGGAGAAAAGCTGGATAAACAAACACGGACAAACAGAAAAACAACTCCCCCTGACCAACCCTTTGAAAGATCTGAGAAGAATCATATCAACAATAAACCATTAAAATTCTAACATCAATGAGTGCTGCTAAGAAACTATTCCTTTTGGGTTGTTTGTTATTCATACCATTTTATTGCAATGCAGAGGATCAAGATATTGTGTCAATCAAGGCTTTGGTAAGTCGAATTCTACCTAAGCACGAGTCACAATTCGAATTTACCAAAAACAAGTCAAAGGCAAAAGCAGATGCGTTTACGCTTGAAAGCGGAAAGGATGGCAGGATTCATATTGCTGGAAACAATGCTAATTCAATGGCTGTAGCTTTGAATTACTATCTGAATAACTACTGCCATACCACCGTGTCTTGGTATGCTGAGGTTCCGGTGGTGGTTCCTGATAAACTCCCAGGCGTACCTAATCTCGTTAAATCGAATGCTAAAGTAAAGAGAAGATTTTTTCTTAACTACTGTACGTACGGTTATACGATGCCTTTTTTCAGTTGGAAAGAATGGGAAAGACTCATAGACTGGATGGCGCTGAATGGGGTAAACATGCCCTTGGCCATCACAGGACAGGAGGCTGTTTGGTATGCTGTATGGGAAAGAATGGGCATGTCTGACAGTGAAATTAGGAGCTATTTCACAGGGCCGACATACTTACCGTGGAATAGAATGGCCAATATAGATAAATGGAATGGTCCCCTACCAATGTCTTGGCTCGAACAACAAAAAGAGCTTCAGCAAAGAATCCTGCTACGCGAACGCTCTCTGAATATGAAGCCGGTGCTCCCTGCTTTTTCTGGACATGTACCTGCAAAACTCAAAGAATTATATCCCCAGGCCAATATTAAGTATCTGGGTAGATGGGCAGGCTTCAGTGATGATTACCGGTGTCACTTCCTCAATCCCGAAGACCCTCTGTTTGCCAAAATCCAAAAAATGTATCTCGAGGAACAAAAGGCTTTGTTCGGAACAGATCATATCTACGGAATCGACCCATTCAACGAAGTAGACCCGCCCAGTTGGAAGCCCGAATATTTAAAAGAAATATCACATAATATATATCGTACCGTTACATCTGTTGATCCTGGAGCCGAGTGGATGCAGATGTCGTGGATGTTCTACCATAACAAGAAACAATGGACGCCAAAACGAATAAAAGCTTTGTTAACGGGAGTTCCACAAGGAAAAATGTCTCTACTGGATTATCATTGCGAAAACGTAGAACTTTGGAAGACAACCAATAACTTTTATGGGCAGCCATATATTTGGTGTTATTTGGGAAATTTTGGAGGAAACACAACGATTACTGGAAATGTTAAAGAAAGTGGGCAGAGGCTGAACGAGGCTCTCAACAAGAAGAACAAAAACCTGATAGGCATAGGCTCCACACTGGAAGGACTTGACGTTATACAGTTTCCTTACGAATATATTTTGACACAAGCATGGACGGCAAAACCTGCTGACAAGGAGTGGATAGACAATCTTGCAGATCGGCATGTCGGCTTTTCATCTCCTAAAATGCGGCAGGCTTGGCAGATATTGTTTAATGATATTTATACTCAAATCCCGAGATCATTGGGCATACTGCCAGCATTACGACCCATATTAGGGAAGAATCAGGAGCGTCGAACAGGAATTACTTACCCAGCAAAACGCCTGGAAGAGGTTTGGAAACTTATGAGTCACGTTTCCGAATGTGATAGAAATGAATATCAGTTGGATCTTATTGCTGTTGGCAGACAAGTTTTAGGCAATAAATTTTTAAAGTTAAAGTTGGAACTTGATTCATGCTATGTAAATAAAGATTTAGTTGGCTTACAGCGTACAGGAAACACAATGAAAGAGATTTTGGTCGACTTGGATTATCTCACTGCTGGCAACTCTCGCTGCTCCATTGGTAAATGGATTGATGATGCGCGTGACTATGGAAATAATGACCTGGAAAAAGCATACTATGAAAAGAATGCACGAAATCTCATTACAACATGGGGAGGCTCACTTAACGACTATGCCAATAGAACGTGGAGCGGGCTTATTCGAACCTACTACGTTCGTAGGTGGAGTATGTATATTGACGAGTTGACAGCATCTGTTATGTCAGGAAAGCCGTTCGATCAGCAACAGCTTGATAAGACAATAGGTGAATTTGAACAAAACTGGGTTAACTCAACAGAAAAGATAGATTGTATCGAAACAAGTCATGTTCAGCAGTTCTGCCGTTATCTTATTCAAAAATATGGAATATAGGTTCTTGCCATGTGAAATTTCTTCTTGTAACATAAACTTCATCACATTTTAGCATATTAAAGTTGTTGATAATCAATATTTTTTATAGATTTGTCATGTAATAAACTGAACAGTTAATTCGTCAGTAAATGTACATGAAATAGCAGTTTTGTATGAATCAAGAAGACGTAGTATCGATAAAAGAACTCAAAAATGGCAGTCAACTTGCGTTTGCTGGCATATATAAACTATATGCCAGCCGAGCTTATCTTCTTGCATTTAAATATTTCGGAGACAAGTATATGGCAGAAGATGCTGTTCAAAATGCATTTATCAAGTTATGGAATAATAGAAAAACGCTTAACGAGTCTTGCCCAATCCAAAATTATCTTTTCTGCATTCTCAAAAACGACATCATAAATACTCTCCGAGACAATAAGAAGAAAATAGCAGGAGCTCACTTCTGGCTCAAAGAATTGGTATCCGAAGATGATGGCGATGAGGTGCGATTCGTCAGAGAAAAACAGTGGAAAAAGGTGATGAGAGCTGTGGAAGTCTTACCGCCACAACAAAAGAAGATATTCAAACTAAAACTTAGTAATTATTCTAATTCTGAAATTGCCAACATGTTAAATGTTTCTGTCAATACTATAAAATACATGTATTATATTTCGCTCAAACAAATAAGAACACTTGTCAAGGTGCTTCTGGTCGTCTTTGTTTTTAATCCGTGATGTTAGCTTATAAAAAATGAGGCAGATCTCTTTGACAAGTTTGGCTTGTTAGATGTCAAAGAGAAACCAATGGTTCTCGGATAGTTACAGACAATAGACATGTTAGTCAAATCAAAAATCCCGATTGGTCAGCTGTGCGACCAATCGGGAATACATATAGATTTGCTTTACAGTGCAATTATATATCTAAAAATAATATCCACTGAAGAACATGGATGGGTGTTGGGCAATCAACAATGCGCGCAACAGATCCCGCCACTTATTCAGCAGCCTCTTCAGCGTTTTCAGCTGCTGGGGCTTCTGCCTCTTCTGTTACTTCGGTTTCTGCAACAGGTGCTTCAGCATTTGCTGCCTCTTCAGCAAGTTCTGAAACCTTCTTCGTTTCAGCTGCTGACTCTTCCTTTGGTGCATTTTCAGCTACCACTTTCACAGGAATCTTCACTTCTACTTCCTTGTGGAAGTGAACGACAGCCTCATAGTCACCTACCTTCTTGATGTCACGCATGGTAACAATCTTGCGGTCGATGTCAAAGCCTTTCTTAGCCAACTCTTCTGCCACAGTAGCAGCGGTAACCGAACCATAGGTAACACCGGAAGCAGAAACCTTGGCCGTTATTTCCAAAGCTACATTTTCCAATGCGGCGGCCTTCTTCTCAGCTTCTGCTTTCAAAGCAGCCAACTTGTGAGCCTGCTGTCTCATGTCCTCTGCAAGAACCTTCTTAGCAGATTCTGATGCGATAACTGCCTTGCCTGTTGGAATCAAATAGTTACGTCCGTAACCCTTCTTTACGTTCACTATATCGTTCTTGTATCCAAGACCGATGATGTCTTCTTTCAGTATAATCTCCATTCTGTTTCCTCCTCCTTATTTATTTCATCAAATCGGTTACGTAAGGAAGCAGTGCAATCTGGCGAGCACGCTTAACAGCCTGTGCCACACGACGCTGATACTTCAAAGATGTTCCTGTAATACGACGTGGCAAAATCTTGCCTTGCTCGTTCAAGAATTTCTTGAGGAACTCAGGATCCTTATAGTCAATATATTTGATACCGCTCTTCTTAAAACGGCAATACTTTTTCTTCTTAGTGTCCACTGAAGGTGGAGTCAAATAACGAATTTCTGATTTATTCTGTGCTGCCATGATTATGCCTCCTTTTTGTTTGCATATTTCTGCTTTCTCTTCAATGCATACTCAGCAGCATACTTGTCGAGCTTAACAGTCATATAACGAATTACTTTCTCGTCGCGACGGAAGCCGGTTTCGAGCGTTTGTACCAATGTGGGCTCACCCTTGAACTCAAACAGGCAATAGAAGCCCGAGTTTTTCTTCTGAATTTGGTAAGCCAATTTCTTCATACCCCAGGCCTCTTCATTCAGAATCTCGGCACCATTGTCGGTGAGCAGCTTCTTGAACTTAGCGACCGTTTCCTTCATCTGTTCATCAGACAAAACGGGAGTCAAAATGAAAACGGTTTCGTATTGATTCATACTACTTTAAAAATTAATGATTAAATATTTTTTGCAAATTGCGGTGCAAAGGTACTGTTTTTTTGCAAGTCTGCCAAATAATTTTCGTACTTTTGTCGACAAATACAGATTACTGATGAGAAACAAGTTATCTCCCACGATGGCACTCTACTGCGTATACCTAGGGGTGTTCCTTCTCGTGCTCAGCCACGTTACTGGCTGGAACAGGATGAACGGTCTGTTGCTCACGGCTTTATTGCTCATTTTCTTGGGTATTATCGGTTATATTCTCATCCAAAAGCATCAAGACAAATACTAAAATCCAAGCAGCTTGTTTCTTGTCCACACCTATCACTGCCTACCTTGTTTACAGGTACCTTGTTTATAAGTACCTTTCATGTCATTGAGTAGAATACTGTTAGTAGCTGTTTTGTATTATTATACAACTAAATGCTCAGCTCATATTTTCCCTCGAACGTGATGTTTACTTTGATTACATAACTTGTTGTAGAGTCGGGTATTGGCAGGTACGCTTTAAAATTCACGCTCTGTGAGGAATGATGATCAAAAACAATGTCTGAAAGAATACATTGCGTGTAAAATTGTTGCGGAATGAATTTTTGAAAGTCTGCTTTTTTGAAATCTCGTGAGAACAATTTGTTGGCACCATTGTAAACACTGATGTGTACAATGTTATCGTAATAAACGTTGCCCACCTCAACACCTTCGTCGGTATAAGAATTCTTGATGATTTTATACGTTGTAGGGTTTACCTGAACATAAAGGTGGTAACGCTGTTTATCGACATTGATGACGGTATCGCGTTTGATTAAACTATTTTGGTTTAACGCCACAGGTTGTTTGCGCATAAAGGCAAATTCGTTCTCCGGATTGTCACTCTTGACCAAACGAACCACGTCACCATACTGGTTTTTAAATTCAAAAAGATGCTCCGTTTGTCGGACAATAGCATATTTGACAGCAGACGAGCTTTGTAAAATCAGTGAGTCTTGAACAATCTTGAAATAGACAGGGATGCTGGTTGAGTCAGGATAATAAATCGTATCCTTTTGAACTTTGAAAACAACATCTTCTTCGTCATCATTCAACCAAATGCCTTGCAAAAGCTGCTTGGCCTTCACATCTTCTTGCGCCAATGCTTTCTCGTCCTGCTTACTCTTATTTGCGCAACCGGCAGCAAAGAACATGAGGACGAGTAGAAAGACAGTTGTGGAGATAGATGTTTTCATCGCTACATAAAGACGTTTTTGTGTCAAAATCCTAATGCAGAATCAATCAAAAAGTTCGGCATCAGCTAAAGAGCAGGCTTTTAAATCTTTTTCACTGGTCACTATCTTATCTTTGTCTATGGGCCAGCTGATATTAATAGTTTCATCATCCCAACGTATTCCAGCCTCTTGTGCTGGCGCATAGTGATTGTCCACTTTATAAGTAAAGATGGCCTCGTCACTCAAAACCAAAAAACCATGAGCAAAGCCGCGGGGAATAAACAATTGACGCTTGTTATCTTCGCTCAACTCTACACTGACATACTGGCTGAAAGTTGGTGACGACTTACGAAGGTCAACTGCCACATCAAGCACACGGCCTTTGATAACCCTTACCAATTTAGCTTGCGAACACTCACCTTTCTGATAATGCAAGCCGCGCAAGACACCAAAGCTGGATTTAGATTCATTGTCTTGAATAAAAACAACCTGTCCAATCTGTTTCTGAAAATCAGCCTGCTTCCATGCTTCAAAAAAATAGCCACGCGCATCCTCAAACACTTTTGGTTCGATGATCCATACTCCTTTGATTTTTGTTTCTGTGTACTTCATTATTGACCCTTCTGAAAGTATTCTATAAAGCAAAGGTACCACAATTCAACAGAACTGCAAAGTTTTTGTTGCTTTTATTTATCACCGTTGCAATTTTCACGTTTTTAGTTGCTCTATTCGTAAAAAAACGATAAATTTGCAAACGTGATTGAATTGGAAAAACATATCGAAACGCTGCTTTTGGACAATGACTGTGTCATCATTCCAAATTTTGGTGGGTTCATGGCTCATCCCGTTCATGCTCACTATGAAGAGCAAGATGAGTTGTACTATCCCCCACTCCGCACCATTGGGTTCAATCCACAACTTACCATCAACGATTCATTACTGGCACAGTCGTATGTAGACGTATACGATATCAGTTATCCCGAGGCTCTTCGCCGGATTGAACGTGAGGTTATTGAAATCAAAGAGCATCTCTCAAACGAGGGGCAATTCCATTTGTCAGACATTGGCACGCTACATTATAATAATAGTGAAGGGATATTTACATTCATACCATGCGAGGCCGGCATCTTGACGCCCACCCTGTATGGTCTGAATTCATTGGATATATCCCCTATTTCAAGCGTCACTTCTACTCAACAAGCTACTCAAACAAGCTTTATTGAACAAGCTGAATCACAGCTCAATAAGGCTGATCATGCAGACACTTCAAAGCCATCGGAAGAGCAGCTCATGCCCGCAGAAGTGAAGCTACCTGACACTGATGATAATTCGGGCAAAACTATCCGAGTTAAAGTCAGCGTCATCAGAAACCTGGTTGCAGCTTGTTTGGTGGCTGTGGCGTTCTTTTTGTTTCCGACAACGCTAAACCATCAGGGAAACAATGCCAAATTATTTGGCAACATTGATACCAGCTTGCTGTATCATATCATGCCCAAAGACATTATCACAGGCTCTGTAGACGTACCCAACAACGCTCCTGAGAGAACTGAAGCAAAACCCATTTTAAAAGAAACGAAAGCGGCTGAACCTATTAAGAAAGAGGTAGAAGAGAAAACAACAGCCTACGTTATTGTTTTGGCCAGTAGGGTAACGGTCAGAAATGCAAATGCATACGTAGAAAAGTTACATCAAGCAGGCTATTCTCAGGCAAAAGTTTACACGAAAAATAAAAGCACAAGAGTAATCTACGGACAGTATGAAACCGAAAGTGCCGCATACAATGCCTTGAACAACCTTCAAAACCAAAAGGAATTTGCGGATGGTTGGATTTTGAAACTCTCCCCCATTTCCTCTCATAAATAACCTGTAACATTGAAAAGAGTTCGATGTCCCAAATGTGACAATTACATCACATTTGACGAGACAAAATATTCTAACGGTCAATCTTTAGTTTTCCAATGTCCTGAATGCAACAAACAATTCAGGATTAAGATAGGTGTATCCAAACTGAAAGAAAGACAAAAGGACATGAAAATCGATGAAAACGCTCATCAACAAGCCTATGGAGCAATTGTTGTTATAGAGAACGTTTTCCACTACAAACAAGTTCTTCCCCTTCAGTTCGGCGTCAATCACATTGGACGCTACGTGAAAGGCAACAACATAGAATGCCCTATCGAAACGACCGACCCCAGCGTTGACCTGACGCACTGCAACATCACAGTGTCCAAAGACAAACATGGTAAGCTGAAATACGAGCTCAGCGACGGCCCCAGCTATACCGGTACATTCGTAAACAACCAACTACTGGGCGACCGCGAACGCAGAATCATCCGAGAAGGTTCGCTGTTTACCATCGGGGCAACCAGCATTATTTTACGAACGTCTGACCAGGATGATGAATAAAAAGCGAGTCACGTGCCATATTTTTTCAATATTGTTACATTCGCTATTCGTTATTTGTTCACAACCTCGTCAAATTGTTTGTTCACTTCAAGCATCCATTCGGGAAGTTTCGCGATTGCGTTATCAATCAATTCTTTTGGCATGGTCTTGTAAAAAGCGTATGCCATGGGGCCAGAAATGGCAGCCAAAGTGTCTGCATCACCGCCTAAGGCAATTGCCAACTTCAAACAGTCCGCATAATCTGTGCTTTCTAAGAAGCAGATAAGGGCAGTTGGGACTGTCTGTTGGCAGCTCTCATCAAAATCATAGTTGGGTTTTATACCTTGATAAGTCAAGTCCGACCAATTTGGGTAGTATTTTTCAAGCACATGTTCTCGAATAAAATCTTTGTTTTTCCCGTGCATACCATAGAATATAGCCAAAGCAGTTGCTACTGCTCCTTTAATTCCCTCGGGATGATTATGGGTAGGCATCGCTGTCTGTGTAGCCAGTTCTATACATTCTTTGACATCCTTAGCCATAAATCCAGCCGATGAAACCCTCATGGCACTACCATTACCACAAGAGTAATAAGATGGCTGAATATCTTTTGCAATCAGCCATCTTGCAAACCGTCCGCCAAATCCACGATAAAAGTCTGCACGGCATCTCTTCCATAGGTTTTCAGCCATATTCAAATTCTTAATAAGTGCTTCCGCGCATGCAAACGTGCAAACGGTATCATCAGTATAAGTATTCGATGAAAGTAGTAAATCGACCGCATTATAATTTTTTGTTCGATTTTCAAATTCGTACGGCATTCCTGCGATGTCGCCAATTGCTGCGCTTAATAGTAGATTCTTCATAGTTAATATTTTTTTTGTATAGCATTCAAAACCCTTGCCATCAATGGCTGAATTTCTCTTCAGAATCGAGAAATAATAATACTCTCTTTTGCAACACTTGTCATGTAAGGCTCACATGGTTAATTTCACGGAACAAACACATTCTCTTCCTCTCAATTGATAGTTATAGGTAAATGTATTGACAGAGTTGTAAATGGTATATCCATATTGTTGTTGGTTCAGAATGTTTCTGATGTCAAGAGAAACCTTGAGTGCTTTCTTTCGATAAGATAATCCCATATCCAATAGACTCATGGTCTTCGTCAAATCTTTCGTCAATTCATTCTTCACAATATCAGCAGAAGTGTCGAATGTGAAGCCATCGAATGGCATGATTTTCAAGGAAATCTTGTGCTGCTGACTTAGATAGCTGTTGCTCTGATACTCGGTAGAAAGATAAGTCTTAGCAAACATTCCATGATAATCTAACTCCACATACTTAAAAGGTTGTGAAGTAAGTTTTGGAGAGAGAATCCAACTTTTCCAGGTGTACTTCTGCTGAACATCATTCTGCAAAGTCGTTTGTCGCTTCCATTGATAAACAGCATTTAATGAAATTTTGGTCTTGATAGGCTCTATAAATTTTGTGATACCTACTTGCTCCATCAAACTTCTTCCTGTATTTGGGGCGTATATTTTCGACATGGTGACGAGCTTCGAGCTTGCGTTTTGGCTCAAAAGCAAGTTGTTCTTTTCCTGATTATAAAGAAAATCTACATTGAGAAACCACATTTTCAGTGGTATCTTATAGTCGTAATGTAGCGAGGCATCCCAACTTTTGTTGTCTGCCAATACACCAGAGCCAATCTTCAATGAGGTGTCATTGACTCTGACAGGTGCTTTCAAGAAGTCCAATATGTCGCCAAAGTTACGGGAATAGAACAGGTTGGTACGCAGCACAGAACGGGAGGTTACCTTATAGTTGCCATACACGCTTGGGCAAATGGAATAATACCAAGATCCAGACGATGATGCTGACATGTGGTCTCTATGAGCTATATAGTCTATGCGCATCGGTATTCCCAATCGAAAGACGTATTTGTACTGAGGATGCGAATACTCATATTGTGGTGCCAACGCCATTCTGAGGTTCTGCATACTCACATCGTTGCCTTCATCTGTGGGCTGCAAGTTCGTTTTCACCTTATCTATATAGTAGTTCAACAACAATGGCAAATAGATGCGAGAGTTGAGATGCTTCTTTGATACAGAGATGGTGTTCTCTGTTCTGAACGTTTGTCCATTGGCATTTTGCACTACACCACCAGCAGTTTCCTTGTCAAGCATTATCTTTCCCATAGGCGAACCTTGATATGACAATACAGATGTAACCGACCAACGCAAGTCCTTGTGATTCCACAAGGTAGAGAACTTGTTGTTCAAATCAAACGCTCGCATCTTCTGTTTCTGGTTAAAGAAAGATTCATTTTCTTTAGTTGGCAACTCAGATGTTAGAAAAGAACCAGTGCCAGACAACGTGTTGCTGAGATAAGTCTTATCCGAATTGTCCTTATATTCCAACAGAATGCTTGGGCGATGTACGGTTAATAGAGGTGAATACGCTTGAGCGATGATGATATGATGGTCTGCATCCGCATAACTTCTCGTCAAACTATAATCGTACTTACTTTTGACATAACTATACCCAATATTCCCTTTTAAGGTAACATCCTTTTGAATCTTTTTCAATAGGTTGAAAGATACCAACCTGTCTGTTGGTGAAGCATATCTGTCAACATCAATAGGAGGTTTGGAAGCAGAGAGATTCTCCAACAAATTAGATACGGTAGATGATTTCTCTCTCTTGGCAAAGTGATTGGTTCCGTCTGTCAATGCAAACTGATTGATGTTGCCAGCCTTTAGTGAAGCCAACATTTGGAAGTTTGACATGAAGAGCATTCCTGCACCATTCACTTCATACAAAGTATGCTTGCCTGCACCAAGTGACACACCATAAGAACCAATTGGTTTGAACTTTGCCTTGTTGCTCATTTTTACATTAATCGCCACGTTGTCGGAAAAGACATCCTTTTTGGCTTTCACAGCTTGATGGTTGCTCAACACTTGCACGGTGCTTACTAACGAAGCAGGAATGTTTGTGGTTGCTATGTTATAGCGTCCACCCAATAAATCCATGTTATCAATGTAAAAGTTAGAAATCTCTTTGCCCAGATATTTGATGGAACCTTTGTCCTCAACTTCAATGCCTGGGAGCTTCTTCATGGCATCTTTCAAAGTGTAGTCATTCTTTCCTATATACGAGGCTAAGTTGTAAGTCAGGGTATCACCTCGTTGGTAGATGGCGGGCGCTTTTACCACGACTTCTTTCAATGCAGTTGTTTTCTCTTTCAGGATGAAGTCGCACTTCTGTGAGATATTCTTGATTTCTCTCTTAGCTTTCTCATATCCAATGGTTTCGGCTGTGATGATGATCTGTTTGGCATCTGTCTTCAGCGTTAACTGATAAGCTCCCTTCTCGGTTGTTCGTGCAAAGGCTAAAGTTGCTTTGTCAACAGTTGCCTTTACGATGACTCCTTCCAAAGCCAAACCAGTGGTATCACGCACTATTCCTGTAACTACACTTTGGGAAAAAGAGGAGTTACAGAGGCATGTCAACAGCATGAAAATCAAGAATATTCGCCTATTCATTGATGTTCCAATGTTTACTTCAATTCCAGCGGAACATATCCATTAGGGCGAACTCTCACCACCACACCATTGACCAAGGTTTTGTATTCGCCGTTATCGAATTTCTGAACGCTCATCTCGCTGATGGCTTCTCCTGGGATGTTGCCCATCGGATCTATCTCAAACTTGTTCTTCGCTTTAATAAATTGCTCTCTTGAAATATTGATGGGATTGGCGTATGGCTTCAAGTTCATCGGAGTGTTGGATTTACGAAACGTGATTGCCTTGAACTGATGTAAGTTTTCGGCATCGTTAGCCGCCAATACCAATCCTGGCAGACCGCATAGTTTCCAAGGTCCAAAGGACACTGGTATCTCAGAAGAATACCAAACCGTCCATGTTCTGCCACCATATTCTCCCACTGCCTTTTGACAAGTGTATCCACAAATAGTGTCAGTTTCCTCTGAAAGTTTCCAATTAATCGGTGTGGCGCTCTCGGTATAACTGTAGTAATTTGGTGTGATGACGCTATAAACCGTCAACTTACCTTTGGGCTCATTTTGAGAAACAGACTGGTCGAAGAGTATATCGTTTCTCGTTTCTTGTGCCTTGAACTTCTGGATGTCCGCTTCGGGAGCCTTGCAAGCTATGGCTGAGTCTACTTGAAAGGTGGTATAATCAGAAAACTTTGCTGTGTTTCTACCGATTTGAAGAATGGTAGAGGTCGCATCAATAGAACCTTTGGTGTTTTTTACTTGATACTCGTAGATGCACTCGTATTCATCCACGGGAGAAGAACTTGCATTCTGCCCGAATGCTACAGATGTTAAGCTAACAGCAGCTGTCAGTAAGACAAACTTTTTCATATTCTATGTTTTTTATAGTTGTTACTCATGTGATTTCGGTTGACTCATTGGACAATTTAAAGATGTCGAAGGCTCAATTTTTGAATGAGACGATACTTTATACCCCTGTTGGTCGAATTTATTCAACCAACACATATTTGAATATATGTCATCATTGCTGCTAAATTACAATAAATCTCGGAAAATCAGTAATACTCTACAGATTGTTTTATGAAATATCCAACACCTTAACAAGTTTTAAACTCCGCAAGATGATACGTCAACCCAAGGCTCTTTCATTGAAACAAGGTTGTTCGGTGTAAAAAAAACACCATGTTCTTTTGTATGAATACGAATGGAACTACCATTTTCGACGCGATGTGAAAATAATGCTGGAGGACAATCAACGACACCCGCCTTTTTTGTTAACAAACCTTTCGTTTGTTAAACCGATTCGTTTTCTTTGACAAAATAAAATTGAAAAATAGACAAAATTGGGAGTTATTTTAGGTATTCAAACCCTTAAACGCATCATGTTGTACTCAATTCACATGGAATTAATCAGCAATTAGCATGCTTTTACCGCCCAATTTGCATGCTTTAGCCGCCCAATCTCAATCCTATAAAAGGTCTTTTTTACACAAAATAGAGGGTTTTATGCGCCAAACACATTGCTTTTGGATTTCTCTTTCGGACTAAAAATCACATAAGATACTAACAATCAAACAGATAACAAAACTCTACCATAATGCGCTTATTTACAACACACGAACAAGTTGTTTGAAAAACGTCCAGCATTTGTGTTAAAAAGACGTTGCGACAGAAGACATTTCACAGGTGAACCACCCGTTCGATTAAATAACAAAAAACGGAAAGCAACATGGCTAAATAATAGAGCCATGTACGCCAACCAACTCTTTTCCACCCCGAGAGGCTTATAATTCGGAAAAATTGCCTAAATTTGCATCATACTTCAAGCGTATAAAATGTTTCGTTTAAAAGTAAAAAGACCAACAACGACCTCAATTATAGGACAACCATTCTTGGCTATGACATACCCCAACTGGCATTAAACAAAATCATCAAAAGGAAAAATCAGATATGTTAGTAGATTATCAAAAAGTTCAAATATTTCAAGCAGACAATCACATCTTGCAAAACGTTGACTTCAAAGTAGACGAAGGAGAGTTTATCTATATCATCGGGAAGGTTGGTTCTGGCAAGAGTTCGCTGCTTAAAACCATGTATTGCGAATTGGATATCGAAGGCGATTCAGACACAAAAGCCGAAATCCTTGACAGAGATATCACAAAGGTAAAACGCAACGAAGTGCCTGCGTTGAGAAAAGAAATGGGGATTATCTTTCAAGATTTCCAGCTTCTTCATGACCGGGATGTTTACAAAAACTTGTATTTCGTCTTGAAAGCCACTGGATGGAAAGACAAGAACGAGATTAACCAGCGAATTGATGAAGTGCTCAATGATGTTGGTATGATTGAGAAAAAGTATAAGATGCCTTACGAACTCTCTGGTGGCGAGCAGCAACGTATAGCCATTGCGAGAGCTTTGTTGAACAAGCCGAAGATCATCATCGCCGACGAGCCTACTGGTAATTTGGATCCCGAGACGGCAAGTCACATCGTGAAGCTACTGAAAGACATCACCCAAACGGGAACAGCTGTGGTGATGTCCACACACAACATCCCCATGTTAGACAAATTCCCAGGTATTGTGTACCGTTGCAAAGATGGTCGCATCGTAGACATAACGAACGAATACAACAAAATTGACTTGCAAGAAGAAGCCGAGAGCGATTCGCAACCGTGTCTATCGGTTGAGTGATAAACAATTCATATACGAAGCAATGTAAATATAATAAAGATGAAGGTGATGAAATTTGGGGGAACCTCTGTAGGTTCTCCAGAACGAATGAAGAATGTAGCTTCACTCGTGACACGGTCAGGTGAGCAGACATTTGTTGTTCTGTCGGCCATGGCCGGCACTACCAACACGCTGATAGAGATAGCCGATTATCTCTACAAGAAGAATCCGGAAGGCGCCAATGAGGTAATTAACACATTGGAAGAAAAATACATGCAGCATGTAGACGAATTGTATGCGACGGATGAATACAAGGCGAAAACCCGCGACTTCTTAGCAAGCGAATTCGAATATCTTCGTTCGTTTACCAAAGATCTTTTTACATCGTTCGAAGAGAAGTGCATTGTAGCGCAAGGCGAAATCATGAGTACCAACATGGTGGTAAACTATTTACAGGAGCAGGGTGTTCATGCAGTTCTTCTATCGGCTTTGGATTTTATGAGAACAGACAAGAATGCTGAACCAGACCCACCCTACATCAAGGAAAAACTCTCTGCCATCATGGCTGACAATGAGGGTTACCAGATTTATATCACCCAAGGTTTTATCTGCCGAAATGCTTATGGAGAGGTAGACAACCTACTGCGGGGAGGTTCCGACTATACAGCTTCTTTGATTGGTGCCGCGCTCAACGCTGAAGAAATTGTTATTTGGACCGATATTGACGGCATGCACAACAACGACCCACGCATCGTCGACAAGACCGATGCCGTGCAACAACTCAACTTTGAAGAGGCTGCCGAGCTGGCTTACTTTGGGGCCAAAATCCTCCACCCCACTTGCATCCAGCCAGCCAAATACGCAGGCATTCCCGTTCGACTGAAGAATACGATGGAACCCGATGCGTATGGCACGATCATTGACAACGTGATCGTTCGCGGAAAAATCAAAGCCGTTGCGGCCAAAGACAACATCGTTGCCATCAAAATCAAATCGTCCAGGATGTTGCTTGCGACAGGATTTCTGAGAAAAGTGTTTGAGATTTTTGAAAGCTACCAAACGCCCATTGACATGATTGCCACCAGCGAGGTGGGCTTGTCCATGAGCATTGACAACGCTACGCATCTGGATGAAATTGTTGATGAATTGAAAAAATACGGTACCGTGACCGTTGATATCGACATGTGCATCATCTGCGTGGTTGGTGATTTAGACTGGAGCAATGTTGGATTCGAAACACTTGCCTTGGATGCAATGAAGGATATTCCGGTTCGCATGATTTCCTATGGTGGCAGCAATTATAACATTTCTTTCTTGGTAAGGGAAGCTGACAAGAAGCAAGCATTGCAAAGTTTGAGTGACTTGCTGTTTGAAACAACCTGCGCGAACGGTAATTAACGGGAAGCTATGCATCAGTTGGTTTCATTAGACAAACTTAGCACCAAGCAAACGCCGTTCTATTATTATGACACGGCTTTGCTGAAAGAAACGCTCCAGGCCATCAAGACTGAAATTGAGCCGTATGAACGTTTCCAAGTGCATTATGCCGTCAAGGCAAATGCCAACGCAAAGTTGCTCAACATCATCAGTCAGGCCGGATTAGAGGCCGATTGCGTGAGTGGCGGAGAGATATTGGCTGCCATTGATGCGGGCTTCTCACCTAACAAAATTGTTTATGCTGGCGTTGGCAAAAGTGACTGGGAAATCGCTTTGGGCATTGACCAAGAGATTCTTTGCTTCAACGTTGAGAGCATTGCCGAACTTGAGGTTATCAACGAGATTGCTGAGAAGAAAGGTAAAATCGCACGCATTGCTTTGCGAATCAACCCTGACGTGGAAGCTCATACCCATGCGAACATCACGACAGGACTGGCCGAAAACAAGTTTGGTATTGCCCTGTGCGAGATGGAAACCGCCCTTGAGGCGTGTTTACGGATGAAGAATGTGAGGTTTACCGGCCTACATTTTCATATCGGTTCACAAATTCTTGACATGCGTGACTTTGTTTCTTTGTGCGACAGAATCAATCAATTGCAGGAAGAACTGCATCAACATCATGTTCATGTTGAAAGCATTAACGTTGGTGGAGGATTGGGTGTGAGCTACGAACATCCTGACCAACAACCCATTCCTGATTTCAAAGCATATTTTCAGACATACGCCCAGCACTTGAAGTTGTACCCACATCAAACACTACATTTCGAACTTGGACGCTCTGTCGTCGCACAATGTGGAAGTTTAATCACCAAAGTGCTGTACATTAAACAAGGCGTATGCAAAAAGTTTTGTATCGTTGATGCTGGTATGACCGACTTCATCAGACCCGCTTTGTATCAATCGCGGCACCAGATAGAGAATCTTTCCAGCAATGACGCACATGAATCCTATGACGTGGTGGGACCAATATGCGAGTCGAGTGACGTGTTTGCCAAAGCCATTGATTTGAACCAATGTCATCGCGGCGACCTGTTGGCCATTCGGTCTGCCGGTGCTTACGGCGAAGTAATGGCCAGTCAATACAATTGCAGGAGACTACCCGAAGGTTATTTAACAGAGGATTTATAATATTGTAGAATCATTCGTGTCTATGTTTTTTGACCAGTTGACCATCATACTAAGCTCTATCACACTGCTGCTGGCAGTGATTGCTCCTTTTTTCTCTCCCTTCTACCGGTTTAGAAAAATTGTGAAGAGGCTTCAATCCTCGCACCTCCAGGAGAAAGAATCTACTGCTTTGGACAGTTTTCAAGAAGAGAACTCTTCCCAAGAGCAATTAACAGCTTGCTCAATCCCTGCGAAACAATCAGTTCCTATCACGGTACTGCTTACCGTACACGACCAAGCCAAGGAACTGGAAATGCACCTATCCTCCTTCCTTTCACAAGAGTTTGACCACGATTTTCAGGTCGTTGCCGTAGCCGAACAAGGTGACAGCGAGACGGAAGACGTATTGAAGCGGTATGAAAACAATGAACATCTTTACGCAACGTTCATCCCTTCGTCCTCACGCTACATGAGTAAAAAGAAGTTGGCTGTCACCCTTGGAGTAAAGGCGGCAAAGTATGAATGGATCATTATGACCGATGCCAGCTGTACACCCGCTTCTCCTTATTGGTTGCAATGCATGTCGAAGGCTTGCAATGAGAACAACAAACTGGTGCTGGGGTATAGTAACTACACGGCGGAAACAGCTGACTTTCGCCGACTTGAGCAGCTGTATACAGAACTGTACCTTATGAGAAAAGCTGAAAACGGTATTGCCTATCGCACCAACTCTGCCAATTTGGCGTTTAGAAAAAGTATGTTTCTACAAGGAGAAGGTTATCGGGGAAACCTTCACCTGCTACGCGGTGAATACGATTTCATCGTCAACAAGTATGCAGACGAAGGCTCATCCGCACTCATGATGGAGCAAGATGCCTGGATTATAGAAGACGAACCACTGCAAAAGAAATGGCTCAACAAGCATCTTTTCTATCAAGAAACACGCAAATACCTCAACCGATCAACGCCCATGCGCATGCTGTTCAATCTGGATACGATACTCTTGCATACCTCCTACCTATTCATCTTGGCCATGATGGTATATGGTGGTGTACTCATGAATTATACTTTACTGCTGACAGCCGTGGTTTCTTTGCTCCTTACGGTCATCCTGCGTGTACGATTCGCCAAGAGAACGCTTACATATTTCTTGGACGACATCGCACTTTGGAAGGTCATACCTTTTGAAATCAGCATGATGTGGAGAAATCTATCTTACCGTTTGAGATACGTCAGAGCAGATAAAAACGATTTCACCAGCCATAAACTATAGAGATGAGAGTAGAGCTATACATGTCCAAGAAGGCAGCTGGCTGTCCCGATAATCAAGCTCATCTGTCGATGATTCAACAGTATCTTCAAAGATACGACGAGATAGAGCTGTCCCATGAGTTCCCCGACATCGTGCATGTTTTCGGGGCTTGGGATGCTTCGGCTCATAAGAAATTGGAACAATGCCACAGATTATTGATTCCAACAGTCTATTCTTCCTTGGGACAACTGGCTCCGTGGCATTTCACAAAGCACCCGACTCCCACCCAAGTTTTGCGGATATCTGCTCAGAAACAAGCAACCCAACAGGCTTCGGCTCTCATCGTTTGGGGAGGAATTGAAAAGCAGGAAATGGAAAAGAGGAAATGGAATGAGCAAATCCACGTCATACCCAATGCCGTGACCACCTCCATGATCTCGCCCGAAGCAATGGCTCATGAAACGATGAAGCTGTATCAAGAAATCCTCGAGGCACACGACCGGCTGACACACCAACGCATCCAAGAGAAATTAAACATCTTTCCAAATGACGACAGTCCTGAAAAAGAGGTGTGCCAAGCCCTTCTCTATCTGCGTTATCAATATCACCGTCGCAACATCAAGAAACAGACATTGCAGGAACTGAACGATACGCTGAACAGCTTGGAATACGATGAAGACGTGCTCAACGATATGCTTGAGCAACTCAACGAAGAACAATTCGCGGCTCGTATCATGCAGGTTTTGAGTGAAAATTACCAACTTACAGAAGGCTTCATGCCGTTAGACGCATTGAATGACAAACAAACTCAAAGAATAAGAGAGGCCATCAACCCAACAAGCAATATATAATGAACGAAAGATAAAAACAGATGATGAATATGAAACATGAGGAAATTGAACAAGATTTGCGATACTTAGATTTGTTATCATTATCGTTTCCAACCATAGCTGATGCAAGTACAGAGATCATTAACCTGCAAGCCATTCTCCATCTACCAAAGGGAACAGAGCATTTCATGGCAGACATTCATGGAGAAGACGAAGCTTTTCAACATGTATTGAAGAACGCGTCAGGCAACATCAAGCGCAAGGTGAACGAGCTTTTCGGCAACTCACTTCGTGAAAGTGAGAAATGCGAGCTGTGCACACTTATCTATTATCCCGAGCAAAAACTCGAGTTGGTGAAAGCTACAGAGAAGGATATTTACGACTGGTATCACATCACACTCTACCAACTGGTGAAGGTATGCAGAGATGTTTCCAGCAAATACACGCGCTCAAAGGTTCGCAAGGCGCTGCCAAAGGAGTTTAGTTACATCATCCAAGAGTTGTTGCACGAGGACTCGCAGGTGAATGACAAGATGGCTTATTATCAAGTGATCATCGAAACCATCATCTCTACTGGAAGAGCTGACGATTTCATTATCGCCTTGGCCAACGTCATCCAGCGACTTGTTGTTGACCAACTGCACATCCTTGGCGACATCTACGACCGAGGACCCGGTGCACACATCATCCTGGACTTCATGGAAAAGTATCACAATTGGGACATTCAATGGGGAAACCACGACATTATCTGGATGGGAGCCAGCGCCGGAAACAATGCTTGTATCTGCAGCGTCATCCGTCTTTCGCTACGGTATGCCAACCTCGTTACACTGGAAGAAGGTTACGGCATCAACCTCGTTCCCTTGGCAACCTTTGCCATGGAGACCTATGGCGATGATCCATGCGAGGAATTCTACCCTCGTCTCACAGGTGGATCGAAAGAGATGGACGAGAAGACGCTCCGCCTCACAGCGCTGATGCACAAGGCCATTGCCATTATTCAATTCAAGGAAGAGGGCAAACTGTTTGAGAAACATCCGGAATGGAAGATGCAAAACCGCGCACTGTTCAACAATATTGATTATGAAAAAGGAACCATTCTGCTGGATGGAAAAGAATATCCGCTGCATGGAAACAACTTTCCTACCGTCGATCCAAAGCATCCAAATGAGTTGACTCCCGAGGAACAGGACTTGATGAACCGGCTGAACCATTCTTTCATGGTGAGTGAAAAGCTGCACAAGCACATCAAACTCTTGCTGCAACATGGCTGTATGTATGGCGTCTACAATGGCAACCTGCTCTTCCATGCCTCCATTCCATTGAACGAAGATGGTTCTTTGAAGGAGGTAGAAATATATCCAGGTAAGAAATACGCTGGTAAAGAACTGATGCACAATACGGGTATGATGATTCGTGCGGCGTTCCAGAACGACACATGTAAAGAAGAACGTGAATACGCCATCGACTACTTTACTTACCTGTGGTGCGGACCAGACAGTCCTTTGTTTAACAAATCAAAGATGTCTACCTTCGAACGATACTTCATTACCGACAAAGAGACGCACCATGAAGAGAAGGGCAACTATTTTAAATTGCGTGACCAAGAAACGACCGCCGACCGCATTTTGGATGCTTTCGGCGTGACGGGCGAGAACAGACACATCATCAACGGGCATGTCCCCGTGCATGTTACGAAGGGAGAGAACCCCATCAAGGCAAATGGTAAGTTGATTGTCATCGACGGAGGATTCTCACAAGCCTATCACAAGGAAACGGGTATCGCTGGCTATACGCTGGTTTATCACAGCCGTGGACTACAACTTGTTCAGCACGAACCTTTCACCAGCACCAACGATGCCATCTTGCAGGGTACCGACATCGTAAGCACCACGCAGATTGTGGAGATGAGCAGCCACCGCATGCTGGTTTCCGACACGGACAAAGGTGCTGAGATTAAGCAACAAATCAAGGACCTCGAAGCACTACTATACGCCTACCGACACGGTTTCTTGAAAGAAAGAGACCGTCAGATGCGAAAATAAAATGACTCTAAACTCGTAAAAACGCTCAACACTGTTGTTGAGCGTTTTTTCGTCAAGAAAGGGGAACAGAGAAGAAGGCAAACGAACGGGTTTGAATCCAGAACATCTGCCAGTTTTCTACAAAACTGTTTGTGGAATGTACTCCTCGCCCCGCAAAAATATCCTGTCCACAATTGGTGTGGTGTAAGCATAAGGAATAAAGTCAACCGACGGGATGGGCTTTGTGATGTAAAAATTAGCAACCTTTCCCTTCGTGATAGAACCGTAATCCTTGCTCAATCCCATGGCATACGCACTGTTCATAGTACCAGCATTGATGGCTTCTGCTGGTAAGAGACGCATCTTGATGCACGCCAAGGAAATGACAAACTTCATGTCGCCCGATGGTGTCGACCCCGGATTGTAGTCGCTTGCCACCGCTAAAGGCAACCCCTCGTCAATGACTTTGCGCCCCAACGCAAACGGCATGTTCAAGAAGAACGATGTACCGGGAAGGGCGGTAGGCATGGTTTCGCTGCCACGTAGTGTCTCTATCGTTTCTGCGGTCATACTCTCGAGATGGTCTACCGATAGGGCATTGCATCTAACTCCTACCTCTACCCCACCAGAGGACGCCAACTCGTCGGCATGTATCTTGCCTCTCATGCCATATTTTGCTCCAGCTTCAAGAATACGTGCGGTCTCTTCGGGCGTAAAGAAGCCCGTATCGCAGAACACATCAATGTATTCTGCCAAGTTTTCCTTGGCTACAGCGGGAATCATCTCACGGATTACCAAGTCGACATATTCACTTTGCTTGCCTGCATATTCGCGCGAAACAGCATGCGCACCTAAGAAAGTAGCAACGACCTTGAGCGGTGTCGTCTCTTTGATGCGCTTGATGACGCGCAACATCTTCAGTTCGTCAACGGTGTTCAAACCGTATCCACTCTTGATTTCTATGCACCCCGTTCCTTTTCGGATGACTTCGTCTACACGACGCATCGCCTGTTGGTACAGTTCGTCTTCGGACATGTCGTGCAACTTGTCGGCAGAATTGAGGATGCCACCACCGCGTTTGGCGATTTCGGCATAGCTCAAGCCACGTATCTTGTCTACAAACTCCTGCTCACGACTCCCTGCAAAGACAATGTGTGTGTGCGAATCGCACCACGAGGGCAGCACACTTCCGCCTTTGGCATCTATCTGCTGTACATCAGAAGGAAGGTTGCATTTCGCTAAATCGCTCATGGCACCATACGAATGGATGCGTCCGTCCTCGACATAGAGAAAGGCATTCGCTATCGTTTCGAGCTGCGCCATCTCCTTACCCTCCAATCGTAGCTTGTCTGTGGGTTGGATGCCTGCCAGAAAAGCAATGTTGGTTACTAAAAGTTTCATATCATGTAACAAAATGAAAATCCCACTCCTCCTGTCCGAAGAGAGTGGGATTGATGATTTATTTCCTTAAAAATTCTACCGATTGCGCAATGTGTGGCGACATAAACTCATCGTTTTCGATGAATGGTACCACCTTGCGATAAGCCGCATAGATAGCCTCAATGGCTGGCGACGACTTCAATGGGCGACGGAACTCGAGTGCTTGGGCTGCATTGAACAGCTCGATAGCTAACACTCGCTCGGTGTTGAGCACTACCTGATACAACTTTGTGGCTGCATTGGCACCCATACTTACATGGTCTTCCTGCCCCTGCGACGACGGAATGCTGTCGACCGAAGCTGGCGTGCAGTACATCTTGCTTTGACTGACAATAGAAGCAGCGGCATATTGTGGTATCATGAACCCACTGTTAAGACCGGGCTTTGCCACCAAGAAGCTGGGCAGATTGCGCGTACCCGAAATCAACTTATAGATTCGTCGCTCGGAGATGTTGCTCAATTCGCACAGGGCAATTGCCAAAAAGTCCATAGGTTGGGCGATAGGCTCGCCATGGAAGTTGCCTGCAGAGATCACCAAGTCGTCGTCAGGACAAACAGTTGGGTTGTCAGTTGCCGCATTCAACTCTATTTCAATGACCGATCGCACATAAGCCAACGTGTCTTTTGATGCGCCATGCACCTGTGGCATACAACGGAACGAATAGGGATCTTGCACGTTCACCTTTGGTTGCTTGATGAGTTCACTGCCCTCTAACAGCTCTCGAATATGTGCAGCGGTGTCTATCTGTCCCTTGTGTGGACGGACAGCATGCACGGCATGCGTGAATGGTTCGATACGTCCGTCGTAGGCTTCCAATGACATTACGCCAATCTTGTCTGCCCAATCACAGAGACGCTCGCTCTGCAACACTGCCCAAACGGCATAAGCGTTCATGTTCTGCGTACCGTTGAGCAGGGCAAGTCCTTCTTTGGAAGCCAACTGTATAGGTTCCCAGTTCATCTTTTGCAATAACGCCTTGCCGCTCATTCGTTCACCTTTATACTCTACCTCGCCCATTCCTAACAGTGGCAAGCAAAGGTGAGCCAACGGAACGAGGTCGCCCGATGCACCCAGTGAGCCTTGCGTATAGACCACGGGATAAATATCATTGTTGAAGAAGTCAATCAATCGCTCAACTGTCTCTACCTGACAGCCAGAATAGCCATAACTCAAAGACTGCGCTTTGAGAAAGAGCATAATCTTTACAATGTCATTTGGCACCCTGCTGCCCACGCCGCAAGCGTGCGACATGATGAGGTTTACTTGCAACTGAGCCAGCCGGTCTTTGTCTACCGACACGTTGCACAATGAACCGAAGCCTGTGGTAACGCCATAAATAGGAACGTCCGACTCGGCAATTTTCTTGTCTAAATATTTGCGACAGCGCACAATTCGTTGACGTGCGTCATCAGATAATTCTAAAGTAGCATGGTTTTCTAAAATCGCTCCCACCTCTTCAATCGTGAGGTGTGCTGCGCTAATTTTGTGTATCATAGTGTGATTGTTAATGTGCCAAGTCGCAATGCCTCTCGTTCAAA
This sequence comes from Hoylesella buccalis ATCC 35310, assembly GCF_025151385.1. Taxonomy (NCBI): domain Bacteria; kingdom Pseudomonadati; phylum Bacteroidota; class Bacteroidia; order Bacteroidales; family Prevotellaceae; genus Hoylesella; species Hoylesella buccalis. The sequence continues at coordinate 767,067 of NZ_CP102287.1, forward strand.
GAAGTGTTTAGCGTGAAGCACTGCGACTGGACGTTGATTTAGAAGTTAAGTTTCTCTATTTCGCTATCATCCACGAAGTTGGGTAAGGTTACCTTCAAGCCGGGAGTGCGTTCCATTTCTCGTTGAATGGCATCGATAGAACCCTTGTTGCGAGCCCAGCTACGGCGTGCGATACCGTTGTTGACATCCCACAGAAGCATCTCGCGGATGTGGCGATTCGCATCTTCGCTGCCATCGACCACCATACCGAAGCCGCCATTGATTACTTCGCCCCAGCCTACGCCGCCACCGTTGTGAATGGAAACCCATGTGGCACCACGGAAAGCGTCGCCGATGACATTTTGAATGGCCATGTCGGCACAGAATTGCGAACCGTCGTAGATATTACTGGTTTCACGGAAAGGAGAGTCCGTACCAGAGACATCGTGATGATCACGACCAAGGACAACGGGCTGACTGATTTCGCCTTTGCGCACTGCCTCGTTGAATGCCAACGCTATCTTGGTTCTGCCCACACTGTCTGCATAGAGGATGCGAGCCTGAGAGCCTACAACCAAATGATTCTTGCCAGCTTCCTTAATCCAATGGATGTTGTCATCCAACTGACCGATAATATCTTTTGTGGCAGTTTTTCTCATTTCTTCCAGCACCTCAGTTGCCAAGCGGTCGGTTACCTCCAAATCCTTCGGGTCGCACGATGAGCATACCCAACGGAATGGACCGAAACCATAATCGAAGAACATCGGTCCCATGATATCCTGCACATACGAAGGATAACGGAACTTACCGTCCTTGCGAAGGATGTCAGCACCTGCACGACTTGCCTCCAAGAGGAAGGCATTGCCGTAATCGAAGAAGTACATTCCCTTTGCGGTGAGCTTGTTGATGGCATCTACCTGACGGCGCAATGACGCCCGAACCTTTTCCTTGAACTGCTCGGGAGCTTCCGCCATCATGCGATTAGACTCCTCCAAGCTCATGCCTACTGGATAATAACCACCTGCCCAAGGGTTGTGCAAAGATGTTTGGTCGCTACCCAAGTCCACACGGATATTCTCTTCGGCAAGGCGTTCCCACAGGTCAACGATGTTACCAACATATGCCATGGACACCACGCGCTTTTCTTCGACAGCTTTTCGGATAGCAGGTATCAGTTCGTCAAGATTGTCGTGTAGTTCATCTACCCATCCTTGTTCGTATCGTTTGTTAGCTGCCAAGGGGTTGATTTCAGCAGTCACACTCACCACGCCAGCGATGTTGCCAGCCTTTGGCTGTGCGCCCGACATGCCGCCAAGACCTGCCGTGACAAACAGTTTCATGTTGTCGCCACCTACCTTGCGTGCCGCATTGAGCACAGTAATGGTAGTGCCATGCACAATTCCCTGTGGACCAATATACATATACGAGCCTGCGGTCATCTGTCCGTACTGACTCACACCGAGTGCATTGTCTCTCTCCCAATCGTCCTGCTTAGAGTAATTGGGAATCACCATACCGTTCGTCACCACCACTCGTGGCGCATCCTTATGCGAAGGGAATAAACCAAGCGGATGACCAGAGTACATCACCAATGTTTGCTCGTCTGTCATCTCGCTGAGATACTTCATCACAAGTCGATACTGCGCCCAGTTTTGGAACACGGCGCCGTTGCCTCCGTAGGTAATCAGTTCGTGTGGATGTTGCGCTACTGCTTTATCCAAGTTGTTTTGTATCATCATCATGATAGCGGCAGCCTGCTTGCATTTGTGTGGATATTCGTCAATGTGACGAGCGTGCATATCATACGTAGGACGGAAACGATACATATAGATACGTCCATAAGTCTTCAACTCGTCCAAAAACTCTGGTGCCAATGTGGCATGAAACTTCTTTGGGAAGTAACGCAATGCGTTGCGCAATGCCAACTTCTTTTCTTCTGGTGTAAGAATGTCTTTTCTCTTAGGTGCATGGTTCACCGTATGGTCATACGGTTGTGGGTCGGGTAAGGTGTTAGGAATACCTGCCCGAATGTCCGCTATGAATTCTTCGTGCGTCATTTTCTTTATCTTTAAGGTCTTATAATTTACTTTCTACTATTTTCATAATCTCTACTTCGGCTTGGTTTGCCTTGTCAATGAGTTGGTTAGCCTCGCCCACCAACTGGTCAGCTACCTCACGATTTTTCAGTCCAGAGGCGTTAATCTTAACATTGAGTCCTGCTCCCAAAACGGCAGCACGGGCAGCCAACACGCCCACACCAGCATCCGAAATGCTGTTGGGGTTGCCTTCTTGTGCCATCGCCTTACAGAGTTCAAACACTTTATAGGCAGCCTTCATGGTGTGAAGAGGTACCTGTGTGGCATAAAGAGTAGCTTCTTGAATTGCTGCGGAACGGGCAGCTTTGTCCTCGTCCGTCTTCTTAGGCAAGCCAAAGGCAGCCATGATGCGGTTGAAAGCCTCGGTATCTTCGTCGACAAGGTGCATCAGCTCTACCTTGATTTCCTGTCCTTTGTCTGCCCAGTTGCTGAACTCTTCCCAGCGATCGTCCCATCCTGCCTTGTGACTTGACAGGTTGGCAACCATCGTTCCCAAGGTAGCACCTAATGCACCCATATAAGCGGAGATGGTTCCACCACCGGGAGCGGGAGACTCGCGCGAAGTCTCATCGGCAAACTCCTTCACGGTAAGGTCTATCAGTTTGGCTTTCTTGTTATCGTCCTCCAACAAGTATTCAATGACCTTCTCACGAGGATTGAACGGTTTGAGGTCGTCCAATCCCATCGACTTGATAGCGATGGTCAAGATATCCTCTTCAGGAATACCAGTAGAGCGGTTCTGTTTCCGCAAGAAGTACTTGCCTGCATCTATCAATGTACGTTTAGGAACCAGTCCTACTATCTCCGTTCCCGTGACACGGATGCCTCGGTTCTGCGCACAACGGCAAACCTCATCAAAGGCAACGTGCAATGGAGTGGCGTTGATATCCGTGATATTCATAGATACCTGCGCAATGGCGTATTCGTCAATATACCACCCAATCGCCTTTGTCCCTTTCAAGGTACCCGGAATCATGATGGTTTTGCCATGCTCATCCTTCATGGGCTTACCCACAGGAGAGTTGCCCTCTCGGCGTGGACGTCCCTTCTCACGCACGTCAAAAGCAATGGCATTGGCGCGACGCGTAGAGGTTGTATTGAGGTTGAAATTGGTAGCAATCAGAAAGTCACGTGCGCCTACGGCAGTACATCCTGTGCGTGCCACACCTTCGTCAAAGGGGCGAGCACCAAAGTCGGGTGCCTTGGCAGGGTCATTCATCTTCTCTGGCAGTGCCTCGTATTCTCCTGCACGGCAAACAGCCAAGTTCTTACGCTCTGGCGTCCGTGCAGCAGCCTCGTAACAATAACAAGGTACGTTGAGTTCGTTGGCGATTCGCTCTGCCAACTGCTGTGCGAGTTTTGCACATTCTTCCAATGTAATGCCAGCCACTGGGATAAGTGGACAAACGTCTGTGGCACCCATTCGTGGATGCGCTCCATGGTGATTGCGCATATCAATGAGCTGGGCTGCCTTTTTCACGGCTTGGAATGCAGCTTCTAATACATTATCGGGCGAACCGACAAACGTCACCACCGTTCTATTGGTAGCCTCACCCGGGTCTACATCTAAAAGTTTAACACCCTTCACGCGCTCAATCTCATCTGTAATTTGCTTGATTACATGCATGTTGCGACCCTCGCTAAAATTAGGGACGCACTCTACGATTTGTTGTTTTTGTGTCATTTTTAATATGATTAGGTTTAAGTTGTTTTTCGTTTGATGGGGTAAAGGTATAAAAAAAGGTTCAACCTGCAAAAAAAATACATCTAAAGGATGATAAACATGACCTTCTTTTTTTTGAACGATGGTAAACACCCCACCCATGGACCTCACAGAATTGAATATTAAGGACGTAATGATGATTTCCCCACAAGCTGTTCATCTTATTCTTGACTGGTAGGGTGAAAATGATGAAAAATATTTACTACCCTCTCAAATACTCGCGTATTTGCAACCAGACGCATGATAGCACGCAAATACGCGAATTTTGCAGTATACTATGTGTCAGTAACTTAGGTATTCCTATGCCTGATGCGGGTTGTGAACATCAATGCTTTTACACCCGAAAAGCAATGACTTTCAATAGAAAACCAATTGCTTTAACATGCCAAACTGTACCTTCTAGAAGACCAAAAGCAATGCTTTTAGGCGGACAGACGCGAAATATGACCCAAAAACAGCTGCGTGATGGCGATTTTTTTTCTAGAATGAGAATTTAAAAAACTGAAATAATTCAACAAAATGCGCCTTGTATACGCTATCCTGCTCTTGCTATGACAGCACCTTGAATCGAGCAAACTTTAATAACAACTGCTTGGTTCCCGCATTTCTGAAGGCCACGGTGGCTTTTCGGTTCTCGCCATCACCCTCCAATCTGAGTACGGTGCCAATGCCGAAACGCTGGTGCTCAATGGTGCAGCCCTCTTGCAAGCCTGAGGCATCAGGACTGGAGGTAGAGGCTGCTACTGTTCGTCCACCGTTGGTCATGGCATCAGTTACCCGCTTAAAGTTCCCACCTGCCTGTTGGAGTTGGCGCTTAAAGGAGGATGAGAACGGGTCAACCGCCTGCACGGGACGCTGAATAGAGGTGATTTTTGGTTTGACATCGGCTTGGAATTGGCTGGCCACAGGTCTAGAGTTCTGCATGCGGTCACTATATCGACGATTAACATCGCCCGAGAAGGAGCTTCTACTGTAAGGCGTATGGAATGAATCATCGGACGCTTCGACTTCGAATTCGGATTCTATGTGTATAAAACGTGAATCAATGTCTTTGATAAATCTACTTGGCGTATCAAACTCCATCTTGCCAAATCGCCATCGGTTTTTGGCACTCGTCATGATACAATGCTTCTCTGCTCGGGTGATGGCCACATAGAGCAAACGGCGTTCTTCCTCCATCTCGCGCATCGAGCCCATCGACAGCGGACTTGGAAAAATGTTTTCTTCCAGTCCCACGATGAAGACGGTGGGAAACTCCAGTCCCTTGGCGGCATGCACGGTCATCAGTGACACCCTACTCTCTTCGCCATCATCGCTGTCCAAATCAGTGAGCAAAGCAACCTCCTGAAGATAGTCAGTGAGATAAATTTCGTTTTCTCTACCCTCTTCTTTCTTGCTTTCACAGAAATCTTGCATACCCGCCAACAACTCTTCTACGTTCTCTTGTCGGGCCAATCCTTCTGGATCGCTGTTGGAATAGATGTCGGCAATGAATCCACTTGTCTTCATAATCTCATTGCCCAACTGATATACGTCTGTGTTAGAGGCTTTTAAGATATATCCCTCTATGAGTTCTTTAAATCGATTGATTTTGCCAAGTGTGCCTTGATTCACCCCCTGGAGATATTGTGCAGGATCGGATATGACCTGCCAGAAACTCACCGCATGGTTGCGTGCCGAGTCGGCTATCTTTTGGATTGTCACATTCCCGATGCCTCTGGTTGGGTAATTGATGATGCGCTTGAAAGCCTCTTCATCATCAGGATTGACGACCAAACGAAAATAAGCGATGATGTCTTTAATCTCCTTGCGCTGATAAAAGCTCAAGCCGCCATAGATTCGGTATGGAATGTTTTGCTTTCGCATCTCCTCCTCGAAACTTCGGCTTTGTGCGTTTGTTCGGTACAAGATAGCAAAGTCGCTGTAGTGTGCGTTCTCTTGTCTGGCAATACGCTTGATGTCCTTGCAAACCACGAATGCCTCTTCCTTATCTGAGTAAACGGGTTTAAAGATAATCTTCTCCCCCTCATCGTTCTCACTGAACACATCTTTGGGTATTTGCCGTTCGTTGTGCTTGATTAAGCTATTGGCTGCCTGCACGATTTTCTGTGTAGATCGGTAGTTTTGCTGTAGCTTGAAGAGGCGCGAACCTTCGTATATCTGTTGGAAATCCAAGATGTTATCGATGTTGGCTCCACGAAATCCGTAGATACTTTGCGCGTCATCGCCCACCACGCAGATGTGACGATGTTCTTTGGTCAGCAGCCATACGATGCATTGCTGGGCATAGTTGGTGTCTTGATATTCGTCAACCAGCACATATTGAAAGCGCTGGCAATATTTTTGTCGGATGTCTTCATGCTCTTTCAGCAACTGGTGGGTCAGAACAAGCAAGTCGTCAAAGTCCATGGCATTGGCCTTACGGCATCGCTGTACATAAGCCTCGTAAACGGGATGAAGCTCGGGCATGCGACTGTTTCGGTCGCGATTCATGAATTCTGATCTACTGGAATAATCGCGAGGCATGATGAGTTGGTTTTTGGCTTTGCTGATAATGGCATGTACGCTGGCTGGCCTGTACTGCTTGTCGTCGAGCCCCATTTCCTTGATGATGGTTTTGAGCAGCGACCGAGAGTCACTTTCGTCATAGATGGTAAAGCCCGAAGTGTAGCCAATGGCGTCAGCCTCAATGCGTAAAATGCGAGAAAAAATGGAGTGAAAAGTCCCCATTTGGATGTATCTGGCTGTCTCTTGCCCAATCAACTGTGCGATGCGCTGCTTCATCTCGTTAGCCGCTTTGTTGGTAAACGTCAATGCTAAGATGGACCAGGGCTTCAAACCTTGTTGTACCAAATAAGCTATTTTGTAAGTCAACACACGCGTCTTGCCCGACCCAGCACCTGCGATAACCAGTTGTGGACCGTCGTTATAAGTAACAGCCAAGCGCTGTTCTTGGTTTAATTGCGACAATAAATCTTTCATCTTTTCTTGTGGTAGATGCCTCCTTTAGTGGTGTTTGGATCAATATCCTCTCCTTCTTTTGGGAATGACGGAATGAATTTCATCTCATGCTCTATCTTTCTTTGTCTTAACCGGACATACCCACTGGGGGCTTTGCTGCTGAATCGAATGGGGTTTGGCAGTGTCGCAGCGATGAGTGCGCATTCTGATCGCGACAGATCACTGGCTGTTTTTCCGAAATGATAGCGTGCTACGGCATCCACTCCATAAATCATGTCCCCCATTTCGATGGAATTCAAGTACACCTCCATGATGCGTTGTTTGCTCCATATCAACTCAATGAGTGCGGTGAAGTAAACTTCAAAACCTTTTCTAACCCACGAACGACCAGGCCAAAGAAATACGTTTTTTGCCGTTTGTTGCGTAATTGTGCTTGCTCCACGCTTCTTTCCCGTCTTGTTTTTGATGTTATGAACCGCAGCTTTCTCGATGGCATTGTAGTCAAAACCATGGTGCAACAAGAACCGTTGGTCCTCACTGGCCATCACAGCAACAGGCATGTGTCGTGAAATATCGTCCATTGCCACCCAATGGTGATGCATCTTGAGTTCTCCTTTCTCGAAGCATCGAATCACCATCAAGGGGGTTATGTAGACGGGTATGAACCGGTAGGCGACAACAGTGAGGATTGATGTTGCCAAAAAGAGGACAATAGCCCAACGAAAAAATGATGCGATTTTCTTCATGTTTCAACGAAAAAGGGGTACCTTGTAGCACCCCTTATGATATTTACCTAAAAATATATTAGTTAAGAGTTCCAGCATTTGCAGCTTCAACCATAGCCGGACTGGCATAGAGGAATACCTCCACGCGGCGGTTAAGCTGTCGCCCAGCCTTGGTGCCATTGTCGGCCACGGGCTGTGTACTGCCCTGTCCTACCACATTCTGGAACTGACTGGACGGAACGCCACAGCTCTTGAGATAGTTCACCACGCTGCGGGCACGATCGTTACTCAATGGAATGTTGATGCCGTCATTACCGGTTGAGTCGGTATGCCCATAAACATCAATGTGGCAATCCTTGTTTTTCTTCAAAACGGTAGAGAACTTTGCCAACTCATTCTTGCTGGTTTGATTTAAATTAGCCTTGCTGCTGGCGAACAAAATGCCGCTGTCAAAGGTAACCTTTACGGCATCAAGGCCGTTTTTATCTTTCACCTCTTCTACCTTAGCATTCTCCACTTGTGCAGCTGTTTCTTGCGCTACTTTATCCATGTGACGGCCAATCATAGCACCAGCGCCAGCTCCTACCGCGCCACCAATGGCTGCTCCAACGCCAGCGTTACCAGCTATCTTGCCAATAATGGCTCCTAAAGCGGCACCACCGCCAGCACCTGCCAAAGCTCCGGTTCCCTGTTTTGTAGAACAACTAAAGACGGTTAAAAGGCAAAGAGCCAATGTCATAAATTTCATTTTCTTCATAATCACTCAGTTTTGTGTTTATATTTATAGTTGCAAAGATAATTCTTTTTATTGCATTATCATGCCCAAGTCAACAATTTTTTGTAATTTTGCGACAAATTTAAGCAATACAAACTTATGGTCAAAAGGGATATCACTAAAATGTAATATGAATTTCCCTATCGTAGAAGTAAATAACTATTCATCAAGATAACATGGCAAAAGAATTAAAAGATTTGACCAAAAGGTCGGAAAACTATAGTCAGTGGTATAATGATTTGGTTGTTAAGGCCGATTTGGCTGAACAATCGGCAGTGCGTGGCTGCATGGTCATCAAGCCATACGGCTACGCCATCTGGGAAAAAATGCAGCAACAGTTGGACAAGATGTTTAAGGAAACGGGAGCACAAAATGCTTATTTCCCACTTTTAATACCCAAATCATTCCTGAGTCGCGAGGCTGAACACGTGAAAGGGTTTGCGAAAGAATGTGCGGTTGTTACACACTATCGACTTAAATCATCAGAAACAGGCGACAGTGTGGAAGTTGATCCCGCTGCAAAACTGGAAGAAGAGCTGATTATTCGCCCTACCTCAGAAACCATTATATGGAATACATATAAGAACTGGATACAATCTTGGCGCGACCTGCCATTGATGTGCAACCAGTGGTGCAACGTCATGCGCTGGGAAATGCGTACACGTCCATTCCTAAGAACATCAGAATTTTTATGGCAAGAAGGCCACACTGCCCACGCAACGCGTGAGGAAGCGGAAGAAGAAGCACAGAAGATGCTCAAGGTATATGCCGACTTTGCTGAACAATGGATGGCCGTTCCCGTAGTGCAGGGTGTGAAGAGCGAAACCGAACGCTTTGCAGGAGCCTTGGATACTTATACCATTGAGGCCATGATGCAAGACGGAAAAGCATTACAGAGCGGTACCAGTCATTTCTTAGGTCAAAACTTTGCCAAATCATTTGATGTCACCTATTTAAATAAGGAGAATAAACCAGAATATGTGTGGGCGACAAGTTGGGGTGTATCTACACGACTGATTGGCGCACTCATCATGACCCACTCTGATGATAATGGTTTGGTATTGCCTCCAAAGCTGGCCCCCATACAGGTCGTCATTATTCCAATCGCTAAGAATGAGGAGCAGCTCAAGGCCATTTCTGATAAGCTGAATCCGTTTATGGAGGACATGAAAAAGCTTGGCATCACCGTGAAATACGATGACAGCAACAACAAACGTCCGGGATTCAAGTTTGCGGATTACGAGTTAAAAGGTGTTCCTGTGCGCCTGGTTATGGGTGGCAGAGATCTTGAAAACAACACGATTGAAGTGATGCGCCGCGACACTTTAGAGAAAGAAACCATTCCTGTTGAAGGATTGGCCGACTACATCAATAAGCTGCTTGACGACATTCAAGCAAACATTCTGAAGAAAGCCAAAGACTATCGTGACGCTCATATTTATGAATGCGATAACTATGACGAGTTTAAGGAGAAGATAAAAGATGGTGGTTTCTTCCTTTGTCACTGGGATGGAACCGAAGAGACCGAGGCCAAGATTAAAGAAGAGACACAAGCAACCATTCGCTGTGTCCCATTTGGCTTTGAACAAACACCAGGTGTAGACATGGTTTCAGGTAAACCAGCTAAACATCGTGTTATCATTGCTCGCAGCTATTAATTATAAAACCACAGACATGGACTGGATAATTGAATTGTTTACCAACAACGAGTCAGTTGCGCACATTGTTTTACTCTACGCAAGTGTCATCGCTGTTGGCGTTTTATTGGGAAAAGTTAAGATAGGTGGCATCTCTTTAGGCGTTACCTTCGTGCTCTTTGCCGGCATTGTTGCGGGACACATTGGATTCACCGCACCTGTCAGTCTGCTGACATTCATTCAGGATTTTGGTCTGATTCTATTCGTTTTCTGTATCGGATTACAAGTAGGTCCTGGCTTTTTTGAAAGTTTCAAACGTGGCGGTGTCACCCTCAACATGCTTACCACAACGGCTGTTTTGCTCAACATCGCCGTGATGTTTGCCTGTTATTTCATCTTTTTCGACACCTCTGATGTGACCAATCTGCCCATGATGGTAGGAACGCTTTATGGCGCTGTAACCAATACACCTGGATTGGGAGCTGCTAACGAGGCGCTTACCTCCGTTTTTACAAATGGTAACGTTCCACAAATAGCCAGTGGTTATGCCTGCGCTTATCCACTTGGCGTGTTGGGTATCATCGCTGCAACCATTGCCATACGCTTCATTTGCAAAATTAACTTGAATGAAGAAGAAGACAAACTGATGCAAACAGAAGAAGACAACACGTCTGTCAAGCCGTGCCAAATTCGTCTTAGCGTGGACAACACCTACATCGAGGGACGATCGTTGCACGAGATTTCAGAATTCCTGAATCGAGAATTCATCTGTTCGAGACTGAAACACGATGACATCATCCAGATACCAAATGGTGAAACCGTGGTGCACAAAGGCGACGAGATGCTCATCGTTTGTGCTGAGTCAGACGCTGAGGTCATCAAGAGCTTTGGACATGTTGCAGAGTTGCCTTGGGTTGAAGAAGAAAAGAAACAACCTATGATTTCTAAACGAGTAGTCATTACGAATCCGTCGATGAATGGAAAGGTACTGGGCAAGATGCATTTCTCCAGTATTTACGGTGTTAACATCACGAGAATCACGCGTCAGGGCATCGACTTGTTTGCCAGTCACGACCTTCACCTGCACGTAGGCGACCGCATCATGATGGTAGGACATGAAGAAAACGTCAATCGCGTAGAACGCATGATGGGCAACTCCATGCGACGACTCAACGCACCTAACATTGCAACCATCTTCATTGGTATCTTTATAGGAATCCTGTTTGGTAGTTTCCCCATTGCCATTCCTGGCATGCCTGTCCCCATGAAACTGGGTCTTGCAGGCGGTCCGTTGATCATCGCTATCTTGATTGGGCGCTATGGCTATAGAATGAAGCTTGTGACTTATACCACAACATCGGCTAACATGATGCTGCGTGAGATTGGTTTGGTTCTTTTTTTAGCCAGTGTGGGTATCAAAGCCGGAGATGGATTTGTTAACACAGTTATTCAAGGTGACGGATTGAAGTACGTCTACACAGGTATTCTGATCACCGTCATTCCCATTCTTATTGTCGGCACCATTGCCCGTTTGAAGTATAAATTCAACTATTTCACCATTATGGGCATGATAGCAGGTACATATACCGATCCACCTGCGCTGGCATACGCCAATCAAGTTTGTTCGCATGACGCACCATCAACGGGTTATTCCACTGTTTATCCGTTAAGCATGTTCCTCCGAATCTTCACAGCTCAGCTGATTGTTCTGTTCTGCTGTGGATGATGTAAATTAGGATATTACCCTTTCTAAAATTAATTTAGCATATAAGTCAGTCTGCAAGATGTAAACTTCATCTTCAACAACTCTTACTGCAGAATGATTTATATGCTAAATTAATTTCACTCGTTTAACTTAAGTACTTATGATATGATCTATCAACCTACCTTATAGATGGAACGTATCAACCAAGAATAACTGAACCAACAAGTACTTTATATTTCTATTCAAATTTGTTTTTACTACATCACTGCCGAACATTATTAATAGAATACTGCACAAATCAATGTCCGCTTTTTTTATCAAAAAATAGCTCAAAAACGGCACTTAAAAACTTTCAATCTAGAAAAAATCAATAGGCTTGCAGGAAGCACATCATTCATTATTTTTCCTAAAAATCGATTTCATTGCACAAAAGCAATGAGCTTATTCGATAAAAGGCAACACTTAATCAGTCATGTAACATGCTTTTGGATGGCAAATGCTTGTTAATTGCGCGCTAAAAACAATGTTTTTAAGCTTAAACAGTTTGAAAAACAGATCAGAAAATCTTTGTTTTAGCAACAACTCGTTGATTAACAGATACATAAACAAATCGCTCATATTTGCCGTATTTGCAATCGTAAGTTTGTTTGTTTGCAAATACGCCAAAGAATAAGATGTTCGTTGTCAAGAAAATTCATCATAACTACTAATTGCTTTTTCATTCAGCCCACGAATGAAAAGCGTTCGCATGAAATCTTCGACAACATGTCTATCGCTTACTGGCTATGAATGCCTGTCTGCGCTTTGTTTGAGAAAAGTCGCTGGAATTTGAGCTTAAAGTCAGCTATTTATTTCTGTTTACCAACTTTTTATCTTAATTTTGCATCCTACTATTCTAAGACATTTGTGAAAAATGACTTTAGAAAAGCTATTACTAAATGCATAAACTAGATGACGAACTAAACTGGAAATTGATTTCTAATCAACTTCAAAACTGTGTTGTCAAAAGCATAACAATAAAATAAGTCTAACAATTTTAATTTAAAAGTAAACAAATGAAAAGCAAACAAGGCAGTAAGCTGTACTTGTGCTTGTGTGTTTCGCTGTTCTCTATCTCTCCCAGTGCGTATGCAACGGTGAATACAGGACAGGGGAAGAACACCATTGATAAGGCTGTTCTAAAGAACGAAACACGGCAGTCACTAACCATCAGTGATAAGCAACAAGACAACAATCAGCTTGTAAAAGGAACAATTGTCGATGTGAACGGCGAACCCATTATCGGGGCTACCATCAAGGTGGTAGGCAGTAATGAGGGTGCCGTGAGCGATATCGATGGTAATTTCCAAATCAATGCACCTTCACAGGGCAAGTTGCAAATATCCTATGTAGGGTACGTAGATCAGGAAATCAACATTCAAGGACGTAAGAATCTACAAATCACCCTAAAAGAAGACCAAAAAGTATTGGATGAAGTGGTGGTCATTGGTTATGGCACTACCACAAGACGCAGCATTACGGGTGCGGTTGACCAGGTGAAAAGCGACATCTTAGAAAACAAGCCTGTGGCTAATGTCACACAAGCTTTGCAAGGTGCTGCGCCCAACTTAATCATTCAACGTAAGAGCTATAACCCCAATGGGGAGAACACCAACCTGAACGTGCGCGGTATCAGCACCACCAACAGTAACTCTCCCCTGATTGTTATCGATGGATTGGTGACCAATGAAGGCAGCTTGAATGACCTGAACCCTAATGACATTGAGAACATCTCCATCTTAAAAGATGCAGGTGCCGCTGCCATCTATGGATCTCGTTCATCCAATGGTGTCATCCTGGTAACCACTAAGAAGGGACGAGTTAATGAGCCTACGCGTGTTCGATTGAACACCGCAGTGGGATGGGAAGACCCTGATATTCTGTTTACGCCTGTAAAAGGTTACCAAAATGCAACGCTAAAGAATCTGGCATTGACCAACTCGGGCATGACACCAGAGTTCACTCCTGAACAGATTCGTGACCTATACGAACACAGAGATGAGGAAAACTGGTTCATGAATCAAATCTTCCGTACAGCCTTGCAACAGAGCCATAACTTAAGTGTTTCAGGTGGTAGTCAGAAAACCACTTACATGGTAAGTCTGGGTTACTACGATCAGGAAAGCAACTATGTTGGGAATGATGCTTTTGGCATACAACGCTATAACTTACGTTCGAACATTACGACCGAAGTTGGACGCTTCAAGATTCAGGCCTTGCTGGCCTTTACGCGCAACAATAGCGTGTCGACTACCGGTGGAAGCTTGGAAATTGATGCTACGCGTGTTCCTCCTTATTATTATAATCAGCTGAAATCTAATGGAAAATATTTGCTCAACAGCTACCTCACCGAGTTTACTCCATTGGGTAACCTTGAGGCTGGAGGAACCAACAAATACCGCAATAACGATTTTGTAGCCAACCTTAATGCCGAATATAAAATCATTGACGGATTGAAGCTACGTGGCGTTTTTGGCGTTGACGTTGCCGGACAATCGCGTTATACCCGCACATTGAGGGTACCTTATTATTATAGTGCCGACCAGGAGAAGCCATCGCGTTACGGTAATGATAAGAACTATACCGAAAACTGGAATTATGATTCGTACATGATCAACACGCAGTTGTTGCTCGATTATAACAAAAGTTTCGGTGACAACAATGTAAGTGGTTTGTTGGGTGTTACCAATGAGTCGGAGACAGGTCGCGGAAACCAGGTCAGAATAGACTATGCCAATGCCGATCTGGGTACATCTGCCAGTGACAAGGCAGAGATTACAACCAGTAATGGTTCTCATGTCTTCCCGGAAGATATGAGAAGAACCAGTATTACATCCGTATTGGGTCGCCTGGCTTATAACTATCGGGAACGTTATTATGCTGAGATTAACTTCAGATACGACGGCTCTTCCAAGTTCGCCAAAGACTATCGTTGGGGATTTTTCCCATCACTATCCTTGGGATGGAGAATCTCTGATGAACAATGGATGAAGAGCTATCAAGAGCATGTGGGCGACTTGAAGATTCGAGGGTCTTATGGTGTCCTAGGAAACCAAACCATCGGAATTTATGACCGATACACCATTTACAACATGTTCAACAACACCTATGCTTATAACAACAAAGAAGTAACCGGAGCGGGCTTTGTGCTTGGTACCGATAAGCTGAAATGGGAACGGACAAGAACCTTCAATATAGGTTTTGATGCCACATTCTTCAAAAACAACTTGACGGTTTCTTTCGATTACTTCAACAAGCGTACAGTTGACATCTTAATGAAGCCGGTTGTTCCTTCTGTATACGGAACCGTCCAAAATATGGATAATCTTGGTGAGGTTAGCAACCGCGGATGGGAGCTGGCACTGAACTATCGATTGCAGTCAGGTGATTTCGTTCATAACTTCATGGCAAATATTGGAGACAACTTCAATAAGTTGGAAAAGTTTCCTAATGAAGAACAAATTACACAGGCCGACGAGATTTATATTCTTAAGCGTGTAGGTGTACCTTTGGGCTCATATTATGGATATCGCACTGACGGTTTCTTCAAAAGTTATGAAGAGATAGAAGCCTCTGCCCTACCCGTGGGTTTAACCGTTCAGCCCGGTGACAATAAATATGTAGACCGCAACAACGATGGCATCATCGACCCTAAAGACCGGTTCATACTGGGTAATGCAT
Source organism: Hoylesella buccalis ATCC 35310 (assembly GCF_025151385.1). NCBI lineage: Bacteria > Pseudomonadati > Bacteroidota > Bacteroidia > Bacteroidales > Prevotellaceae > Hoylesella > Hoylesella buccalis. The sequence goes on from NZ_CP102287.1 coordinate 782,388, forward strand.
TTCCACGCTACACCTTCGGTTTCAACTACGCTGTTGCCTGGAAAGGATTCGATTTCAGCCTTTTTGCACAAGGTGTAGGCAAGCGTGACATGGTTGTACGTGGAGAATTGCTCGAACCCTTCCACTCTAATTACTCGTATGTGATTTTCAAACATCAGCTGGATTATTGGACTCCAACCCATACAGATGCAAAATATCCTCGGTTGAGCGCACCGGGATCTACCTCTACAGCCAATAATTTCCGTTTGGGATCAGACATGTACTTGCTCAATGGCGCCTACCTTCGTTTGAAAAACATCACACTGGGTTACACATTGCCTAAGGCTTGGACAGATAAGATGTCAATGCAGAAACTAAGAGTGTATGTCACTGGGCAAAACCTGTTTACGTTCAGTAGCTGTTCATTCATCGACCCAGAGTCTTCTGAGTTCAACAACCAGATGAGAAATGGCGGTGCCAATAGTGGGCGCAACTACCCTACGCTGAAGTATTATGGTTTTGGTTTAGACATTGAATTCTAATTTGGAGGAACGAAAATGAAGAAAATAAAATATTTGATAACATGCTTTATAGCTGTATTCATACTGGCTGGTTGCAACGGAATGGACAACGAGCCAACGAACAGCTACACAAACAAATCCTTCTGGACATCCATTGACAAGGCACAGTACATGCTCAATATGGCATACAACCAGTTGTACAGTGCCGGAAAAATGTGGCAAGACGAAGCTTTGAGCGACAATGTGTTCCAAGGACGTGGATTCACTGACCAACGAACCATTCGCAATGGTATCGCTGACCCAGCCACATCTATCTTTGCCAACGAGTGGAGTAATCTCTATGGCGGTATCAAGACCACACATGTCATCTTGGAAAACATCGATAATTTGGATGCACCGGAAGCAGTGAAGAACAACATGAAGGCACAAGCCCGATTCATCCGTGCGTCACTCTTCTTCCGTCTAACTAATTTCTATGGTGACATTCCATTTTTCACCAAAGACATCACGCTGGAAGAAGCGAATACGATTAGTCGAACACCACGTGCAAAGGTCATCGAATTCATTCATCAAGAACTGGACGACATCTTGCAGTATTTGCCCACCCGTGACCAACTTTCTGCAGAGGAAAATGGCAAAATCACCCAGGCTGCCGCATTGATGCTCCAAGCACGTGTCTACCTTTATGACAACGACTGGGCCAATGTAGAAAAGTATACCGGACAAATTATGGATGGAAGTCATGGAACTTACAAATTGTTCCCTAACTTCAGCGGATTGTTTGAAAGTGAGAACGAATACAATGCGGAGGTCATTATGGACTGTGCTTATGTTCCCTCTACCCGCACTTGGGGTGAGATGAACGATATGGCTCCACTCTCTAAAGATGCTCGCGTTATCTCTACGGCTCCAACACAGGAACTAGTAGACAACTTCATTACACTCGATGGAGATCCTATCAGCAGTTCTAAAACCTACAACGAGGCTCGTCCTTATGTCAATCGCGACCCTCGTCTCACCGGAACCGTTATCTACGATGGGTACGATTGGAGTGGAAATATCAAGGATGGCTCTGTTGGTGAGATTATCTACACCAATCCGAAGAAGAACACCCCCGATGGATATAAAGGGCTCACGGGCAACTCTTCGGCAACAGGCTACTATGTTCGAAAATACTACGACAAGCATCATGAAGCAGGTATGGCCTCAGGTTTAAACATCATTACCATGCGTTATGCCGACGTACTCTTGATGTATGCAGAAGCCATGAACGAACAAGGAAAGATGACTGCCGAGGTTTGGAACAAAACTATTCGTCCCATCCGCGAACGTGCCGGCTTCACAAAGCCAAAAGCTCTTAACTTCCCAGCAGAACAGTCACAGGAAGAAATGCGCCAGACGCTGCGCGTAGAACGTCGTTCAGAGCTTGCTTTAGAAGGTTTAAGATGGTTTGATATCAAACGATGGAAGGCCGGAACCGAATATCTCAATGGCTACATGCATGGTGCCAGATACGGAACCAACAACACCTACATTCGTTTGGACAATTATCAGTTCCTCGATGCGCGTGACTACCTATGGTCAGTGCCTCAGTCACAGATGGACATCAATCCAAACTTGAAGCCAAACAACCCCGGATATGCTAACTAATAACAAGAATAAAGATAATACATACAAAATTATGAAAACAAAAATATTTTCATCCCTGCTTATGATCAGTGCCCTTTTTCTTGGCACGTCATGCACAGAAGACATGGAGTATAAAGATGTAAACGTTACAGCTGTCAAACAACTCATGTCGCCAAAAGACGGACAGACCGTACAACTGAAAGCTTCTGAAACGGCAACAACCTTCTTTGAATGGTCTTCCGCCTTGGCCGAAGACGGTAACACACCACTGTACGAAGTATTGTTCGCCAAAGAGGATGGCGATTTCTCAACGCCTGTTTACCGCATTACTTCTGACAACAACGGCTCTCGTAATTATGCAACCATCAGTCATAAGAACCTTGATAAGATTGCATCGTTGGCCGGATTGGGAAGTGGTGAGACCGGAACCTTGAAGTGGACGGTTGTATCATCACGTGGCATCAATCAGGTAACCAGTACAAAAGTGCGCACCATTAAGATCACTCGTCTGTTAGGTTTTGCAGAAATTCCTACGCAACTGTTCATCACCGGCGAAGGTTCTGAAGGCCACAACGACGTGAACAAGGCATTGGCATTCTCGGCACCGAAGAGTGGTGAATTCGAGATTTTCACCAAATTGGAAGCTGGTAAACCCTATTATTTTATTGACAACAAGAAAGATGAACCCCGAAAATTCTTCATTGATGGCGCTACTCTGAAAGAGAGCAATGCTACATTGGGTACGGCTACAGTAGCCGAAACGGGTGTGTATCGCATCAATCTCGATTTCTCCATCGCAACAGCTAAGCTTTCAAAGGTAGAGAGTGTAGGCTTCTTCTTCAGTCCTAAGAATACTGTAACCATACCTCTAGCATACCAAGGCAACGGAACATGGATCGGTTCGGGGGCTACACCGTTCAAACAAGAAGGTTGGGGACGTGATCAACGTTACAAATTTGAAATGGTGCTCGAGAAAGATGGCGTACGGTCTACTGTCCATTGGGGTCCTACCAACGCCGGACTTGATAGTGCTCCTGGAGACGCCGAGGCTGATTCATACTACGAAATGAAGGAATACAGACCTTCACAATGGGATCAGAAGTGGAAGCTTCAAAACAAATTTGACACGGAGAAGACTGGTAACAAGTCAAAGTTTACATTCTACCTTAATGGCGATGGTGCATACCGTCACACTGTAGAGATAGCAAAATAATGGAAAGAGGTAGAGGACGAGCTATTACATTGGTTGACATTCAACCAGCCAACTGCACAAGCTGACAGGCCCTTCCTCTACCCCACTCATTGATAATAAATAAGCATAAAATGAAAAAAACATTTCTATATCTATTCCTGTTCGTGTTAGGAGCATCAACCTGGCAGTCATGTTCTGACATCGAAGATGAATATACCTATGGGCGTGATCAATATACTATTGATTGGAACGCAGCTGCCGACAGTGCAACGTCATCGCTCATCAAGCATTTCTGGGATCAGAAAAATCATTATTTTGTATATCACGCCGACCGCTTTGAGCTCGGTCACGATAATAATTACTGGCCACAAGCGCATGCCATGGATGCGGTCATCGACGCCTATCTGCGTACGAAAGACGCCAAGTATTCACAATTGTTCGACCAATGGTTCGAAGGTATCAAAGCTGCAAACTTCTCCAATCCCGGACGTAATTATCTAAACGACTTTTATGATGATTCCGAATGGATTGCACTCACCATGCTACGCCTCTACGAAGCGACGAAAGATACCAAATATCTCGACGCCACAAAGGAGCTTTGGACCTGGATCAAAGGCGGATGGAACGAGCTGGGAGAAGGTGGCATCGCCTGGGAACGAAAGAAGAATCAACACAGCAAGAATGCTTGCTCTAACGGCCCAGCAGCCATTTTGGCAGCTCGGTTATACTGGACAACAAAGGATGAAAATGATTTAAACTGGGCAAGAAAAATCTACGAGTGGGAAAAACAAACCCTCTTCAATCAAGCTACAGGTGCCGTTTATGACAACCTGAACACAAAAACAGGCGAACTGAACACCATGACCTTGACCTACAATCAAGGAACGTTCGTGGGTGCTGCATACGAGTTGTACAAGCTCACTGGCGACGACATTTACTTGAACGATGCCCGCAAAGCGGCTTATTACTGCATCAGCAATGCCTCGATGATTGATATTGGCAATAATATATTGCGCAACGAGGGCGAAGGCGATGGCGGTTTGTTCAAAGGTATCTTTATGAGATACTTCACACAGTTGGTTTTGGAACCCAATTTGAATGCTGCTTATGCCAAGAAATTCACCACATTCTTGGACAACAACGCAGAAGTGTTGTGGCGCAAGGGTGTCAACAAGAAGGTCATGCTCTTTGGACCCAACTGGGCTTTGGCTCCAATTGGAACCACACAGCTTACCTCACAAACATCGGGGGCTACCTTGATGGAAATGAGAGCCTATTATGAAAAGAACAAAAAATAACGCTATAGTTTAGCTTTTTCAGATATTCATATATAGCTAAACCATAGAAAGTTATTAACACCAAACGGCAGGATGCATGATATCTTGCCGTTCACTACTGTCCACGAAAATCTTTTAATAATCTCTTGAAACGCCTATAAATACAAGCTTGTAGGAGATAAAATAGACTCCCTACTTTTGAAAAGAGTATCTTTGCCACAAATTACAATTTGAAAGCAGATACTTATGAACAAAGGTCGATACGTATTTTCACAGCTGTGCGACTTTCTGCCGACAGACCATTTCAAATGGTTGATAAAAAAGTATGAAGGTAATAAATATGTGAAGAGTTTCACTTGTTGGAATCATCTGATGGTTCTTCTATTTGGTCAGTTGTCTAATCGTGAGGGATTACGAGACCTTATTGTAACCATCACTCCGTTCAAGTCAGCGTTCCACCATCTTGGTTTTGGAAAGAATGTCAGTAGAAGCAATTTGAGCAAGGCCAATGAAATACGCGAAGTCAAGATATTCCAAGAGTTTGCAGACAAGATGGTTTCCATAGCAAGAGAGAAACGAGGAGTCGTCAAGGACTTCTTCATATCGAACAATGTCTATGCGTTTGACTCCTCAACAATATCATTGTGCCTTTCTGTATACTGGTGGACTAAACTGCATCATGGGAAAGGAGGAGTGAAATTGCATGAACTGTATGACGTGAAGACAGACATTCCGACATTTTCTGTCATTACAGACGCTTCAGTTCACGATTCTCAAGTGATGGAGCTAATTCCCTATGAGAAAGAGAGTTTCTATATATTTGACAGAGCGTATATGGCAACTAGGAAACTTTATATAATAGAAGGAGCAGAAGCTTACTTTGTCGTGAGAGAGAAGCATAAAATGCCGTTTGAGGTCATAGAGGATAAAGAATACAACAACCCTTCATCTGGAATTATGGCTGACCAAATTATACGTTTCAAGGGATACAAGACTAAGAAGCAATATCCAAATAAACTTCGACGAGTGGTATTCTATGACTATGATGGTAATAGGACATTTGTATTTTACACGAACAATTTTGAAATTACAGCGGAACAGGTTGCTATGCTTTACAAATACAGATGGAGAGTAGAACTGTTCTTCAAATGGCTGAAGCAACATCTGCGCATCAAAGAGTTTTATGGAACCTCGGAGAATGCTGTAAAAATACAAATCTATGCAGCTATCATTGCATATTGTCTTGTCGTTATCGTACAAGAATGTATGGGGCTAAAGCTTCAAACCTATGATGTTCTAAGAATTTTAAGCACGGCATTGTTGACAAAAATGCCATTGTGTGACTTGCTCATTGAACAGAAAGAGGAAGAATTTACTGAAGGAAAAAACCTGCAGCTCTGCCTCAATTTTGATGGGTAACTATCAATTTGTTACTTTTTGAAATGTTAAAGGGTTTTCGTGGACAGTAGTGCTTGCCGTTTTTATATTTCTTATGACTGCCAATAGCATTGAGTTTGGCCTCCAAAGTCAATGCTTTTCAAGGTCAAACTCATTGACTTTACACGCCAATCTACATGCTATTGAAAAGATGTGGATGACAGGCTTGATACGAACATGAAATTTGAGATGATTAGCCGGTTCAATTGTTCTTCAAGAAAATATTGTCAAATTGTTTGGACAATTACAGATTTTAGCTTAATTTTACCAACCAAAACAAGCAAGATGTCAAGAAAAAAGAAGCCCTTACCCCTTTTAGAAAATATCCTGATAACCGACGTTGCCGCCGAAGGAAAATCTTTGGCACGCATAGACGACATGGTTGTATTTGTGCCATTTGCAGTTCCTGGAGATGTGGTAGATTTGCAGGTGCGCAAAAAGAAGCACCACTATTGTGAAGCAGAGGTGGTACGTTTCATCAAATACAGTGATGTGCGACAAACACCAAAGTGCCAACATTTTGGCATTTGTGGTGGATGTAAGTGGCAAATGTTGCCCTACGAAGAACAACTTAAGGCTAAACAAAAGCAAGTACACGACCAACTGGAGCGAATCGGTAAGATAGAATTGCCCGAATTCAGACCTATCATGGGGTCGGAAAAGACGTATGAATACCGCAACAAACTGGAGTTTGGTTGCTCCAACAAACGATGGTTAACCTGGGAAGAGGTGACAAGCGGTGTGAAATACGAGCACATGAATGCCATTGGTTTTCACATCACAGGAGCCTTTGATAAAATCTATCCCATTGAGAAATGCTGGCTCATGGATGACCTCTGCAATCAAATCAGAAACTGCATTCGCGACTATGCCATCGACCACAACATCAGCTTCTTTGACTTGAGAGCACAAACGGGACTGCTGCGCGACATCATGATACGCAGTGCGAACACAGGTGAGTGGATGGTGCTGATTCAGTTTAAGTTCCAAGAAGAGGGTGACGAGCAACGCGCACATGGACTTTTGCAGCATGTGGCTGACTCGTTTCCACAGATAACTTCCCTACTTTATGTGGACAACCAAAAGTGTAACGATACCTTTGGCGACCAAACAGTAGTGGTGTTCAAAGGAAAAGATCATATCACGGAAACCATGGGCGACCTAAAGTTCAAAGTGGCAGTCAAGAGTTTCTACCAAACTAATACCAATCAGGCTTACCATCTTTATAGCGTGGCGCGCGAATTTGCCCAACTTACCGGTAAAGAGTTGGTTTACGACCTATACACGGGAACGGGCACTATTGCCAACTTCGTAGCCAGAGAAGCCCGGGAAGTCATCGGCATTGAATATGTAGAAGATGCCATCAAGGATGCGAAAGTCAATTCGGCAGCCAACGACATACACAACACCCTGTTCTACGCAGGCGATATGAAGGACATTCTTACCGAGGAATTCATTACCGAACATGGACGTCCTGATGTCATTATCACCGACCCTCCACGCGCCGGCATGCACCCAGATGTGGTTCGTACCATTCTCGGAGCAGCTCCCCAACGTATTGTATACGTTAGTTGTAATCCTGCAACACAGGCGCGCGACCTGCAAATGTTGGATGAACAGTACAAGGTCATGGCCGTTCAGCCAGTCGATATGTTCCCTCACACGCCGCATGTTGAGAACGTGGTACTGCTTGAGCAACGCTAAGACAGAGTCTAAAACAAATCTACTATGAAAAGAACAAACAAGGTTTTACTAATCTACACCGGTGGCACCATCGGCATGGGGCAGAACATCAAGACTGGTGCTTTGGAGCCTCTCGACTTCCATCATTTGGTTGAGAACGTGCCGGAGTTTGAATTAATTCAAACAGAGGTTGACGTCTATCAGTTCACTCCGCCCATTGATTCGAGTGACATGACACCCACCATGTGGGCAAAGTTGGTGACCATCATCAGCGAACGCTATGAACAGTATGACGGATTCGTCATCCTGCACGGAACCGATACCATGGCCTATACCGCCTCTGCCCTATCATTCATGCTGGAAAACCTCACAAAGCCCGTTGTGCTGACAGGTAGTCAGTTGCCGATTGGGGTGTTGCGAACAGACGGAAAGGAAAATCTCATATCGAGTATCGAACTGGCTTCGGCTCATCACGAAGACGGAACGGCCATTGTTCCAGAGGTGTGTATTTATTTCAATGGCCGTCTGTTGCGGGGCAATCGCAGTACGAAACAAAATGCAGATGGATTCAACGCCTTCGATTCTTTCAACTTTCCACACCTCTGTGATGCGGGCGTGAACTTCACCTATCATGAGCATCTTATTTTGAAGCCCAACTTCAACAAACCTATGGTTCCCCATACACACTTGGATCCTCATGTAATGGCTTTGTCACTGTTTCCCGGTTTACAGGAAGATATTGTGCAACAAATTCTTGAAGTACCCAACTTGAGGGGCATTGTGATGCGCAGTTACGGAAGCGGAAATGCGCCTCAGACGCCATGGCTCACCCATCTGCTTAGTCAAGCTGCGGAACGGGGCGTCGTTGTCGTCAATGTTAGCCAGTGCGTATGGGGCAATGTGGAGATGTCGCGTTATGACAATGGGTATCAATTACAAAATGCTGGTGTTGTCAGCGGTTACGACAGTACTGTTGAAGCAGCCATTGCTAAGCTGATGTTTTTGCAGGCTCAATATGATGACTATAACACTATCTGCCAAATGATGAAACAATCGATAGCAGGAGAGATTACCCTTCCTCCAAACGTCATCATGAACTAACTCTTCTATATGTCAGCATAAGCATAAGTTACCCCAGCTAAAGGGATGGCTATAAACGAGTTGGAACAACTCAAATGTTTTCAAAGCCTACCTCTAACTGGGGTAAATCATTCATCTAGACCAGCTGCCTTTTATGCGTCGCAAATATCTTTTCTTCTGGAAAAGATATTTGCTTGCATTCAAACAGATGAAAAAATTTTACCTATACTTTATACTCTACAAATGCCTCCATGGCTTCGTAGCATGCCAATCCTAAACTATCGTAAAGTGCTGCAGTGGCATGATTGCGGTCTTCAGAGCGCTGCCAGAACAAACGTTCGTCGTTGCCAAGGAATGGTGCACTCTCCATTTGACTCTGATGTTTCAAGATGCTGTTGCGCTTAGCACGCAGCTCTTCTGGACTCATGGGTACACACATCTCAATGTTTTCAATTTCCCATTCAGCCCAAGCACCACGATACATCCACACTCTACATTCTTTCAGCCATTCTGCTCCATCTTCTTTTTCAAGTTCAAGAGCAGCCAACACGGCATCAGTACATTTCTTATGAGTACCATGTGGGTCAGCCAAGTCGCCTGCTACATATATTTGATGAGGCTTAACTTCTTGCAAGAGTTGGCGCACAATCTCGACATCCTTTTCAGTCATCGGCAGTTTTTCAATCTTACCCGACTCGTAGAAAGGCAAGTCAAGGAAGTGAACATGGTCTAATGGCACGCCATTATATGTACAAGCTGTGCGTGCTTCGCCTCGCCGAATCAACCCTTTGATAGTTCGTACATCTAAGGTGTCGATGTCGCCATCCTTCTTATTTGCTAAGAATTTCTTGATTTCACTATACTTTTGTTTAATCACCTTATCTTTCTCGCCATCGAATATCTGATTAAATCCGTTGATGAAGTGCATGAATCGCGTTACTTCTTCATCGCCTACAGCAATATTTCCACTGGTTTCGTAAGCCACATGAAGGTCGTGTCCCTGCTGAACCAGTCGGCGTAAGGTGCCACCCATGGAGATTACATCATCATCTGGATGTGGAGAAAAGACAATTACTCGTTTGGGAAATGGTTTCGCACGCTCCGGACGGTATGTGTCATCAGCATTGGGTTTGCCACCAGGCCAGCCAGTAATGGTATGCTGTAAGTCGTTAAAAATCTTGATATTGGCATTGTAAGCCGAACCATAAAGCGCCAACAACTCGCTCAGGCCGTGGTCGTTGTAATCTTTATTCGTCAACTTCAAGATAGGTTTTCCTGTGAGCTGGCATAACCATACCAATGCTGAACGCACTAATTTATCGGTCCATTGGCACGATTTTACCAGCCAAGGGTGCACGATACGAGTCAGACGAGATGCGGCAGGCAGGTCGATAACCACTTCAACGTTGTTGTGAGTTTGCAAGAATGAGGCAGGAAGAGCATCGGTAATCACACCCTCAACGGTTTTTTGTACAACCTCAGCCTTTTCTTCACTCCACGCTGCAAGAAATATTTTCTTTGCTTTCAACAAGGTTGCAATACCCATGGTGATGGAACAAGGAGGCACTTGCTCGTTCGTTCCAAAGCTCAAGGCCATTTCTTGTCGCAGCACATTGTCTACTAAGATAATGCGCGAATTGCTGGTAACAGTAGAGCCAGGCACGTTGCAGGCGATGTTTCCACTACGTCCAATACCTATCAACATCACGTCAATACCGCCAAAGGTGTTGATACGTTCCTCGTATAAGCGACAATGATTCTGCACATCGTCTTGCGAAATGCTACCGTCTAGAGTGAATATGTTTTTCTTATCGATATCTACGTGATCTAAAAAGCGTGTACACAACTGACTGATACTGCTGTTTTGCGATTTGGATGTGAGTGGAAAATATTCGTATGCATTGAAGACAACGACATTGTGAAAGCTCAACTGTTTAGCTTCGTACATGCTAATCAGCTCTTTGAAAATAGGTGTGAGCGACAAACCTGTACCCAAACCAAGTACACAGAACTTGCCTTCTTTTTGCTTGCTCTTGATGATGGCGGCTATACTTTCAGCCACATGCTTAGCACCCTCTTCCTCTTGTGCAAAGATGTTCGTGTGTATTTTTTCGTAACGCGTTAACTCCGAACGGTCTATAGCCGTTTTAGGTCGGTATATTTCAACCGGAATTTTAGTTAATACAATTTCTGAACTTAGATTTAGATTCATATTTTTACATATATTAAAAAAGGGCTAGTAGCTTTTAAACACTACTCGCCCCTTGGGTTATTAAATATTATCTTTTTCAATATCTTTAAAATAACGATACGTTCCAACTTTCAGTTCGTCGGTCGCAGGTTCATCACAAACGATGATTCCATGCGGATGTTGCTGGAGTACACTAATTGTCCAATAGTGGGTAACCGGTCCTTCTACCACAGCTTGTAAGGCGCGAGCCTTGTGATGACCGTTACAGAGTATCATCACTTCTTGCGCATCCATCACGGTTCCTACACCAACTGTCAATGCGTGCTTTGGAACTTTGTTAACGTCGTTGTCAAAGAATCGACTGTTGGCGATGATCGTATCGCTGGTCAGTGTTTTGATTCGCGTGCGGGAAGTCAAAGACGAGCATGGCTCATTGAAAGCAATATGACCGTCTGGGCCAATGCCTCCAATAAACAAGTCGATGCCACCTGCAGCTTTAATCTTTTCTTCGTATGCCTTACATTCAGCCTCCAAATCCTCTGCGTTGCCGTTAAGAATATGAATGTTTTCCTTTGGACAGTCGATATGGTCAAACAAATTCCGCGCCATGAACGAATGATAGCTTTCGGGATGAGATTCTGGCAACCCCACATACTCATCCATGTTGAAGGTCAACACGTTTTTAAATGACACTCTACCCTCTTTACAAGCCTTAACCAAGCGAGCATACATGCCTTCTGGAGATGAACCAGTAGGCAAACCTAACACGAAAGGATGCTCAGGTGTTGGGTTGAACTTGTTAATACGTTCAATCACATGTTCGGCTGCCCAACGTGACAGCGACTCGTAATTTTCTTCTATAATGACTCTCATCTTCAATTAATTTATTAATGATTATTTCTTCCAAAGGTGCTTTGCATATACATAGTCATAGAGGTCATAGAATCTAACGAACCTTGTAAGACGCTCTTTAAACTCCGGAAAATCTTTCTTCTTATCTGACCATTGGATTTCAGAAATGGCAGCAAGGCGTGGAAGCAACTGATATTCTGCTAAATTAGGATAGGCGATGTACTCTGTCCACAGATTGGCTTGAACACCAATGATATGGTTACGCACGTCAACCGACAGGGTGTCTGGCAAGGGGTCAAAGCTGTAAGTCTTTTCGATGGGGAGATTCCCTCCAATCAAAAGCGGTTCCGAAGCCCGTTTATCTGTCTGATAATAGTCAAAATAAGCATAGGTGGTTGGTGACATCACAACATCATGACCTCTCTTGGCAGCTTTAATACCAGGAGCTACTCCACGCCAACTCATGACGGTAGCGCTCTGATTGATGTCACCGTCCAGGATTTCGTCCCATCCAATGATGCTTCTGCCTTTGCTGTTGACAAACTTTTCTATGCGGTTAGTGAAATATCCTTGCAGCTTTTTCACCGGTAGATTGTGGTCTTTCATAACCTTCTGACACTTGGGACATTTCTCCCAACGCACACGTGGAGATTCGTCACCACCTATGTTAATCAACTTAGAGGGGAAGATATCGATGAGCTCACCCAGCACATCCTGACAGAACTGATAGGTCTTTTCGTTACCCAAACACAGCACATCATCGAAAATGCCCCATGACGTTGACACTTTATAAGGTCCACCTGTACATCCCAGTTCAGGATAAGATGCCAGCGCAGCAAGCATGTGGCCGGGCATATCGATTTCTGGAATCACCGTAATATATCTGTCCGCAGCATATTTAACGATTTCACGAGCTTGGTCTTGTGTATAAAAACCACCATAAGGCACGCCATCATAGACAGCAGAATTATGTCCAATGACCGTTTCAGAACGTACTGATCCAACTTCTGTCAGCCTAGGATATTTCTTGATTTCTATACGCCAACCCTGGTCTTCACTCAGATGCCAGTGGAAGACATTCATGTTGTGAAGCGCCAACAAATCTATGTATTTCTTGACAAAATCCAGTGGGAAGAAATGACGGCCACAGTCGAGCATGCCTCCCCGATAACCAAAGCGAGGCGCATCTTTAATTACAACGCCCGGAAAAGTGATTTGATCTGCGTCTTTCTGTGTGGGCAACGACTTGCGCAGGGTTTGTATTCCATAGAAAATTCCATTAGGTGTCTTTCCTGTAACAGTAATTCCTTTGTTTGTCACTGTAATGACATACCCCTCGTCCTCCGTAATTTTCTTGTTTAATGACAGGGTGATGGCATTTTTAGATTTACTCGTGGTAGTTGACACCTGAATGCCAGTGACCTCGCGAATATACTGTGCCAGGAATTCGGCATTACGCTTCAAATCTGCATTTCCCTCTGGATAAACGATGGGAGTGGCAGCGGTCAACATAAAATCCTTTTTAGCCGTTGCGGTAATCTCCCTCGGCATAGGAACTACTTTGTAATCGGCTACTGAACTAGCTGTCGCAGATTGAAAGGACAGCGCACTTAAAAATAAAGCTAATACTATTTTTTTTGGTTTCATGATGAATATGGTTATTTATGACACAAAGTTATCATAATTTATTGAAATGACTGCCATCGTTTCTTAAAAAAAAGGTTTTCAATCCATTTTTATAGTTTTGTTAACATATGGCCTGCTATTTGAAACGCAAAATCCGCACTATTTTGAGTTTTCATATTTTTGTTCAAATAAAAAAAAGAGCATCTCGCATTTCGTCAAATTTGTAAGATAATTTATCAAAGAAGTGGGCAAAAAACGACCCTTGTAAACTTTCATTCTAGAAAAAATCGATAGGCACAGAGGATGCCAAACAAGCGATTTCGGTACCCTGTCAATCGACTTGATGACGTTAGAGCATTGAGTTTACTCGACAAAAAGCATCACTTGATGGAGCAATATGCATGTTGTTGAACAACAAAAGCATACATATAATGGTCTAAAAGCAATGCTTTTGATCAAAAATAGCATGAAAAATATTCGCATCACGCAACGAAATATAACTAACACATTGTACTATTGGCACTTGCAGACATTGCAAATTCCTTGGCGTATTTACAAACTTCAGGGAAAGAGTTTGTAAATATGCCAAGGATAAGAGAGGACGTTGTCAAGAAAATTCTTAATCAATCAGCCTCTTGTTTTTACGCCCTGTCCATCAAACATCAAAGAAATCCTGACATTGCAGATTAGCTGGCATTGTGTTGCATTAGCCACCGTAACAAAAAAGATGTTTTTATTTTGTCGTTCTATCGCTTTGTTGTAACTTTGCAATCACCATATTTATATACCGAATGAAAGAATTTGTCATATCAGAAGCAAAAGCCGAAACAGCCATACTCGTAGGTCTCATCACACAGGATCAGAACGAGGAGAAGACCAATGAATATCTGGATGAGTTGGAATTTCTGGCAGACACCGCAGGCGCAGTTACCGTCAAAAGATTCACACAGAAGCTGGGGGGGCCCAACATGGTGAGTTATGTGGGTAAAGGCAAATTGGAAGAAATTAAGCAGTATATAGAAAACGAGAAAGAAAATGACCGACCTGTTGGGATGGTTATTTTCGATGACGAGCTTTCTGCCAAGCAAATCAGAAACATAGAGAAAGAGCTTCAGGTCAAAATCTTAGACCGAACCTCTCTGATTCTCGACATTTTTGCCATGCGGGCTCAGACAGCCAATGCAAAGACACAGGTTGAATTGGCGCAATACCGATACATGCTGCCTCGCCTGCAACGCTTGTGGACCCACTTGGAACGGCAAGGTGGCGGCTCAGGTTCTGGTGGTGGAAAGGGCTCTGTTGGCTTGCGTGGTCCGGGTGAGACGCAGCTTGAAATGGACCGTCGAATCATTTTACAGCGCATCACGCTGCTCAAGCAACGGCTCATCGAGATTGACAAACAGAAAACCACACAGCGCAAGAACCGTGGAAGACTGATTCGCGTGGCCTTGGTGGGTTATACCAACGTGGGTAAGTCTACCTTGATGAACTTGTTGTCCAAGAGTGAGGTGTTCGCAGAGAACAAACTTTTTGCCACGTTAGACACCACGGTACGCAAAGTAGTGATTGAAAATCTTCCCTTTTTGCTGGCCGATACGGTGGGATTCATTCGGAAATTGCCCACCGACCTTGTTGATTCGTTCAAATCAACCCTTGACGAAGTACGCGAGGCCGATTTGCTGTTGCATGTCGTAGACATTTCGCATCCCGACTTTGAAGAACAAATCAGGGTGGTTGACAACACACTGAAGGAATTGGATGCAGCAGATAAGCCGACCATGATCGTCTTCAACAAGATAGATCAATACAGATGGGTTGAGAAAGCTCCTGATGACTTGACACCTCCTACACCAGAAAACCTTTCGTTAGAAGACTTGAAACGCACCTGGATGGCTAAGTTGAATGAAAACTGTGTCTTCATTTCGGCAAAACAAAAGCAAAACATTGACGAATTCAGGGAAACGTTGTACAAAGCCGTGCGGCAGTTGCATGTGCAGAAATATCCGTATAACGACTTCTTGTATCCAACTGATTAATTGAAATAAATGAAAGAGTTCAGGCCATTAACAAGCGAAGAGATTAATGTATTAGAAAGTCATGGCTGTTGGGCAGAAGACTGGTCATCCGTCATGGTTGCCGAGGGATTCAGTCCAAAGTATTTGAGTCGCGTCCTATTCTATGGCGAGAATCGTCTTGGTGCCTTTGAAGAAATGTTGGAGGTAACGAAGGGGTTTTTCAAGCATTCGGGCATTATCAACGCCACATTGAGAAACGTAACCGTAGGTGATAACAACCTGATAGAGAACGTTGGCAATTATATCAATAATTATACAATTGGCGACAGTTGTTTTATTTCAAACATTTGCACACTCGAGACTACCGAGGGAGCCACGTATGGCGAAGGCAACACCATTTCAGTATTAAATGAAGTGGGCGATGGCAACGTAGTGTTGTTCAGAGAATTAAACAGTCAGTTTGCCGCCTTCATGGTACAACATTTTCAAGACAAGGCACTCAAAGACGCCATACTCCGTCTCATCAAGGAGAGCATGGCTTTAAACGAATCGGACCAAGCATGGATTGGCAATTGTGTGAAAATCGTGAACACAAAAGAACTCACCAACACCATCATCTTTGATGATTGCGAAATCAACGGTGCATCACGTCTGAGCGACTGTACGATTCTTAGTTCAGAGGCCGCCAGCGTATATATTGGCACAGGTGTTATTTGCGAAAATTCCATCATCTCGCACGGATCTTCCATCATCAATAGTGTAAAGATGCAAGATTGCTTTGTGGGTGAGACCTGCCAGATAACAAATGGTTTTACGGCATCTTCCAGTATATTCTTCGCCAACAGCTATATGGCCAACGGCGAGGCTTGTGCAGCCTTCTGTGGTCCTTTCTCATCCAGTCATCACAAGAGCAGCCTGTTGATTGGCGGAATGTTTTCATTCTACAATGCTGGTTCCGCCACCAACTTTAGCAACCATGCGTATAAAATGGGGCCGATGCACTATGGCGTGCTGCAACGTGGATGCAAAACGGCCAGCGGTGCCTATCTGCTGATGCCAGCGAACATCGGCACATTCTCTGTATGTTTCGGCAAATTGATGTATCATCCTGACACGCGCAGCCTTCCGTTCTCCTACCTCATCGCCTATGGTGACATCATGTACTTGTCGCCGGGACGAAACATTACGACCGTTGGCCTTTACAGAGACATCAACAAGTGGCCGAAAAGAGATTTGCGTCCGCAACATTCACAAAAGAGTATCGTAAACTTCGATTGGCTTTCTCCCTTCTCTGTAGGCGAAATTGTGGAAGGAAAAAAGATTCTGGAGAAGCTGCGCGAAGCCTCGGGTGATGACGTTTCAACCTACAATTATCATGAATATGTCATCAATGCCAGTTCGCTAAAAAAAGGTATCAAATACTATGACATCGCACTTCACATCTACATGGGTGCGGTTTTGAAGCGAGTTTTGAAGAAAGACCCGGCACTTACACCGCCCACTACGACGATTGGAACTGGAAAATGGACAGACCTGGCCGGACTGCTGCTGCCTGTTTCAGAAGAAGAACGATTGATAGACGACATTAAAAATGGCGAACTCGAGACAATAGATGATGTGCTGCAAAGATT
The DNA here is from genome assembly GCF_025151385.1 of Hoylesella buccalis ATCC 35310. Lineage (NCBI taxonomy): Bacteria > Pseudomonadati > Bacteroidota > Bacteroidia > Bacteroidales > Prevotellaceae > Hoylesella > Hoylesella buccalis. Next base: position 799,501 of record NZ_CP102287.1, read on the forward strand.
CACCGACATCAACGAACACTATCGAGAGTACCAGTGGGCTTGGACATACGAACTCATTAAGAATTATTATCAACTCGACACCATCACCTTGGCGGATGCCGATCGCATTCGTACAGATTACATCAAGGCGCGTCGGGCATGGATAGCCGAGATTAGAAAAGATGCTGAGAAAGAGTTTGCCATGGGTGACGTAGAACAAAATTTATTCGATAACTTCATTGAAAAACTGGATCGAGAGGTTGAATACGAGAACTGAAATCAGGTTCAGCCACTTGAAACAAAACCTAACAAAATTGGATATTACTAACAAGTCATTAACAATCATAAAAATGAGAACAAGATTTATATGGTCAAGCTTACTGCTCATACTGTTTCAAAGTAGTCTTTATGCAAAAGTATACGATTACCAAACAGTGACGGGTGACCCCATGAAAGCCCGCATCTACACATTGGATAACGGACTGAAAGTTTATCTTAGCGTGAACAAAGAGAAACCTCGCATTCAAACTTACATTGCCGTTAAGACCGGAAGTAGGAACGATCCGGCTGAAACTACGGGGTTGGCGCATTATTTAGAGCACTTGATGTTTAAGGGAACCAAGCAGTTTGGCACCACCAATGCAGAGAAAGAGGCTGCTTATCTGCAAGACATCACACAGCGATATGAGAAATATCGCTTGCTGACCGATGCTGCCGAACGTAAACAGGCATACCATGAAATTGACAGTATATCACAGTTGGCTGCCAAATACAACATTCCCAATGAATATGACAAGCTGATGGCGGCCATCGGTTCTGAAGGGTCTAATGCTTTTACCAGCAACGACATCACCTGTTATGTAGAGAACATTCCGGCCAATGAAGTAGAAAATTGGGCTAAAATTCAAGCCGACCGGTTTCAAAATATGGTGATCAGAGGCTTTCATACCGAATTGGAAGCGGTGTACGAAGAATTCAACATCGGGCTTTCGAACGACGGAAGAAAGCAGTGGAACGCACTCAATGCCAAATTGTTTCCTACACATCCCTATGGCACACAAACCACTATCGGCACACAGGCTCATCTTAAAAATCCATCAATCGTAAACATCCAAAACTATTTCAAACGCTACTATGTGCCCAACAACGTGGCTATCTGCATGGCAGGCGACATGAATCCGGATGAAGTGATAGCCATCTTGGACAAATATTTCGGAGCATGGAAGAAGAACCCGACACTATCCTACCCTACCTTCGCACCGCAAGCCGACCTGAAAGCCAGTGTAGACACCACAGTAGTGGGATTGGAAGCAGAGAATGTATTGTTGGCCTGGAAGTTCGATGGTGCTGCATCCATGCAAAATGACACACTTACCTTGGTGGATAAAATATTGAGCAACGGGCATGCGGGGCTGTTAGATTTGAACCTCAATCAAAGCATGAAGGTTTTAGAGAGCGGTTCGTTCGTCAATGCCTTGGCCGATTATTCTTCTTTCTGCATGGAGGGATTACCCAAAGAGGGACAGTCTTTGGAAGAGGTCAAACAGCTATTGTTGGCCGAGGTTGACAAACTAAAACAGGGAGCATTTGCCGATGACTTGCTCTCGTCAATCATCAACAACACCAAACGCGATTATTACAAATCGCTACAGTCAAACCGTTCGCGCGTTTCTATGCTGACCGATGCCTTCATTAACAATCAGAGATGGGAAGATGTGGTCAATCGTTTGGATAGATTGGCAAAGATTTCTAAACAAGACATCATGGCCTTTGCCAACAAACACTTCAAAGACAACTTTGTTTGTGTGTACAAGAAGCAAGGCGAAGACACGACGCAAAAGAAGATAGACAAGCCACAAATCACCCCTATCCCCAGCAACCGCAACGAGAGCAGTGCATTTTTGCGTGACATAAAAAATGCACACGCCACGCCCATACAGCCGCAATTCCTTGATTTCAAGCGCGACTTAACCTTCACTGAGACTAAAAAGAAGCTACCTATTGTGTACAAACACAACAGCGATGACGGACTTTTTAACCTTGTTTTCAATTGGGATTTCGGCACAACTGCTAACAAAGAGTATGCAGTGGCGTGTGATTACATCAGCTACCTGGGTACCTCTAAGAAATCGGCAGAGGACATCAAACGCGAGTTTTACAAACTGGCCTGCAGCTTCAACATCATAGCCAATCCGCGCAAGATCGCCATTTTGTTGTCAGGATTGGATGAGAATATGCCCAAAGCGGTAAAATTGCTCAACGAACTGATGACCGATGCGAAACCCGATGCAAAAGCGTACGAACAATATGTTGCATTAACATTGAAAGCAAGGCAAGACGACAAGAACGATCAACGCAAAAATTTCAATGCTTTAAGAAGGTATGCCATGTATGGACCGTACAACCAAGTGCGGAATATTGTAAGCGAACAAGAACTGAAAGCCTTACAGCCACAGCATTTGGTTGATTTGTTTCGATCGCTCAAACAATACGAACAATCTGTGCTATACTACGGCCCAACGAGAACACAACAGCTTTCTGCCTGCCTTGACAAGCTGTATGAGCCTGCCAAGAACAGAAAACCTGCATTGAAAAACAAAGACTATCAAGAACAAACCACACCGCAAAACGAAGTGTACATTGCTCCATACAATGCTAAAAACATTTACATGGTGATGTATCACAACGAGAACAAACCTTTTGATGCCAAGCAGGCAGCGGTAGGAACTCTATTCAACGAATACTTTGGCGGTGGCATGAACACCGTTGTTTTCCAAGAGTTGCGTGAAGCAAGAGGGTTGGCTTATAGCGCATCAGCATTTTACAACAACAGTCCGTTGAGAGGTCATCCTGAGTATGCACAAACATATATTATCACTCAAAACGACAAAATGATGGATTGCATCAAGGTGTTCAACAATATTTTAGACACCATTCCGCAAAGTAAAGCTGCTTTCGACATAGCCAAACAGGGTTTGACGAAGCAGCTGGCCAGCCTTCGCGTCACACGCAGTGGTGTACTTCAAGCCTATTTGGATGCCAAAGAAAGAGGCCTTGATTATGATGAAAACGAAAGAATCTATCAAGCCTTGCCTACCATCACCATGCAAGATATTGTCAATTTCGAGCAAAAACACATGGCACGCAAGCCCTATCGTTACGTCATTCTGGGCGATGAGAAGAATTTAAACATGGAGGCTCTACAGAAAATTGGCAACATCAAACGTCTTTCTACCGAAGAGATATTTGGATATTGATAGCGCAAATAACAATATAATACGTTTAGAATAACAAGACAATAACAACAATAAAAACATTATGGCACAAACACCTGAATTCAAGTATGCGCCCATGTTTCAAATGGGCAATGACGAAACTGAGTATTATTTATTAACAAAAGACGGCGTATCGGTGAGCGAATTTGAGGGCAAACCCATTCTAAAGGTAACCCCAGAAGCTCTAACCATGCTCACCCAACAAGCCTTTCACAACGTGAGTTTCATGTTGCGCCGCACTCACAACGAACAAGTAGCGAAGATTTTAACCGACCCTGAGGCGTCGGACAACGACAAGTATGTGGCTCTCTCCTTCTTGCGCAATGCAGAAGTAGCATCAAAAGGCAAACTGCCACTTTGCCAAGACACGGGTACGGCTATTGTTCACGGTGAAAAAGGACAACAGGTATGGACGGACTTTTGCGATGAAGAAGCCATCTCTCGTGGCGTTTACAACACCTACACACAAGACAACCTGCGCTACTCACAGAATGCACCCCTCAATATGTACGACGAGGTGAACACCAGATGCAACCTTCCAGCACAGATTGACTTAGAGGCAACAGAGGGAATGGAATATCGATTCCTATTCGTTACCAAGGGAGGCGGCTCTGCCAACAAGACCTATCTATACCAAATGACCAAAGCCATTATTCAAAACCCTGGCACCTTGGTTCCTTTCTTGGTAGAGAAAATGAAATCATTAGGTACAGCTGCTTGTCCACCTTACCACATTGCATTCGTCATTGGAGGCACCTCGGCAGAGAAAAACCTGCTCACCGTGAAGTTAGCGTCTACTCATTATTATGACAACCTGCCCACCTCGGGAGATGAAACAGGACGTGCTTTCCGCGATGTAGCACTGGAGAAGGAACTTTTAGACGAAGCACACAAGATTGGACTGGGTGCTCAGTTTGGTGGTAAGTACATGGCTCACGATATTCGGGTGGTACGCTTGCCGCGCCATGGTGCATCGTGTCCCATCGGAATGGGCGTCAGTTGTTCGGCAGACCGCAACATCAAAGCCAAGATTAACAGAGAGGGTTTGTGGATTGAGAAGTTGGACGAAAATCCAGGTTCACTCATTCCAGAGGAATTACGTCAAGCTGGTGAAGGCGATGTGGTGAAAATCAACCTCGATCAACCCATGGCAGACATCTGCAAAGAGCTGTCGCAATATCCCGTATCTACACGTGTGAGTCTCAACGGTACTATCATCGTGGCACGCGACATCGCACATGCCAAGCTCAAAGCACGTCTCGATGCAGGCGAAGAGTTGCCCGAATACTTCAAAAACCATCCTATTCTCTATGCTGGTCCTGCGAAGACTCCGGAGGGAATGCCTTGTGGCAGTATGGGCCCTACTACCGCAAACCGCATGGATCCTTATGTAGACGAGTTCCAAGATCATGGCGGTTCGATGGTGATGATTGCCAAAGGCAACCGCACACAAGTGGTGACCGATGCTTGTCAAAAGCACGGAGGTTTCTATTTGGGTAGCATTGGCGGTCCTGCTGCTGTGCTGTCGATGAACTCTATTAAGAGCATTGAGTGCGTGGAATATCCCGAACTTGGCATGGAAGCCATTTGGAAAATTGACGTTGTCGACTTCCCTGCTTTCATCTTAGTAGACGACAAGGGAAACGATTTCTTCAAACAACTGAAACCTTGGACACCTTCTTGCACAAAATAACAGACCGCAATAGCCTCTCATGGTTATGACTTAACCGCCAGTTTTGAATATGCAAAGCTGGCGGTTGTTCATTGAAAGGTAAACAAGGATTTATTCTGAGTGTATAACTCGCAAATAACAAGAGCTGCAACCCACGAGTATGTAACATACGCAATGCAAAAAACAAATCAATTATTTGGGAGTATCAGATTCTTAATTTACCTTTGCAATTGATTATGATACTATTAAGAAGACTTAAAATATTACTCTTATCCATATTCGCCTCAACGTATTTGTCTGCTCAAACGCCCATCGCAAACCGTGTTAACGAGGCGGCCAGACATGTATCAAAAGATGCCTCTGTGGTGGCCAAGTATACGGATAACAAGCGTCATAGTCTGTATTACATTCGCAAAGACAAGTTTTTTTGTCTGGATGTAGTGCTCAACATCAATGAAGAGCTCAACCTTACGCCACAAAAATATGATAAAATTTTATCCTCCTACCTCAGTCCTGACGGTGAATACATGTTCATCTGCCTGGACAAGGGGAACAAATCAGGATGGGTACTGGAAGATAGATTCGAACTGTGGCGTATCAACTCTTATAACAGAAAATCCTCACGAATAGCCTCAGGATTTACAATTGATAGAACAAAAGAAGGTTTTCTTCTTCGCAAAACCTCCAGGTGCTTAAATCCAAGAGCACCGAAATCACGACAAAGATGGATGGTCAGGGATCATCATTTCGACATGATGGGGCAAGCTACCGTCACCTTGCCTGAATACGAGTACCACTTCTAACCTATCGTGTCGTAACGTGAAAGCATCCTTGGTGTATTTCGTATTTTACATAGCAGCGGTTAAGATTGCGCAAATCGTTCAGCACTTCACTTAACACCCACTTCAAGCTATCGTTACGAACCTGTCGGCGGGCAGGTCCATTTGGGTCTTGTACAGTAATATAACGATTATAACCAATGTCGAAAGTTGTTCCATAGAGATGGCAACTGTTTGACTTAGCATTGCCATTATGGCCTCTCAACCGCTCAATGTCCTCACGACTTCGCATCACGCTGGTAACAATAATTTTGTGAAGGGGAATTCCTTTCACTTGCAGACTGTCAAAAAAATTGCGGCCAATGTCTTGAAGCAATACGGCAGCCTGTGGCACCAGATAAGGAATACTGCTTTTTAAGCGATCAACATAGAAATAAGGATTCGCACCAATATATACCAACTCAGCCTTTCTACTTTCAGCTTCGGCACGATCAAGCACCGGCTTCACCCCCAACTTATTGGCGGCAACGAGCTGAACATCATTCTGATCAGGAAACGATTTGGAAAAATTCTGGACGCTATAAATTCGGTTTTTAACAAGTGATCCATCTGCATTGAAAAATTTTGAGCGCATATTCGGACGAGCTTCAGGGTTGTTCGCAGCAACGGATTTAACAGCATGATCTTCATGAAACTTGTCTTTCAGCGTCAGCGAATCAAAATGATTACTCGGGGAAGAGATATCCTTTGCAGCCCTATTGCCCGCAACATCAGGAAAGACGCAACGCACCATGCCCAAAAACACAACGCAGAGGGCAAAACCTTGTAAGTATCTCTTCTTTGAAATCTTCATCAATACAGTTTCTGAGCGACAAAGTTAATAAAAAGAAAACAGTTAATCCTAGTACCAATCTTTTTTTTTCACTTTTATGAAAAAACTCCAATACCACATCTTTAAAGTCTAATCTTTTTCGTACATTTGCAACAATTATTTAAACTTATACATCACATTGATTGAGAAGCATATTGTTCTGGAAGACATAGACCCTGTTACATTCTATGGGGTTAACAATGATCATTTGCAGATGCTCAAGTCGCTGTTTCCCAAATTGCGAATAGTTGCTCGTGGAAACGTCATCCGTATCTTGGGCGACGAGGAAGAGATGGCCAAGATTGAAGAGGACATCGAACTGATGCAGAAGCACGTCTTGAAGTACAACTCCATCACGGAAGAAGATATCTTGGACATCGTTCATGACCACAAGACAAAGGCCGATGCCATCAAGGATGTCGTGGTGTATAGTATTTCGGGACGCCCTATCAAAAGTCGAAGTGAGAACCAGCAAAAACTTATTGAAGCATACAACACTTCGGACATGGTATTTGCCGTTGGTCCTGCAGGCACTGGAAAAACCTATCTCAGCATTGCTTTAGCTGTAAAAGCCCTGAAAGAAAAGGCTGCCAAGAAGATTATCCTCTCCCGCCCCGCAGTGGAAGCTGGAGAGAAACTTGGTTTTTTGCCTGGAGACATGAAGGATAAGATAGATCCATACCTACAACCTCTATACGATTCCCTTGAAGACATGATTCCAGCTGTGAAACTGCAAGACATGATGGAGAAACACATCATTCAGATTGCTCCCCTGGCTTTCATGCGTGGCAGAACGTTAAGCGACGCTGTCGTCATCCTGGATGAAGCGCAAAACACCACCCCAGCCCAAATCAGAATGTTCCTCACCCGCATGGGATGGAACACCAAAATGATTATCACGGGCGACATGACCCAGATAGATTTACCGCACGAACAAAAGAGTGGCTTGAAAGAAGCACTGAAAATATTAGGCGGTGTTGAAGGTATTTCTGTGGTTGAATTGGGCAAAAAGGACATCGTTCGCCACAAATTGGTCACGAGAATCGTGAATGCCTATGAAGCATACGACAATGCCAGGAACCAAGAAAAGAAACTTGAGTTTAAAGATTAAACATACAACAATGAAAGCATTAACAAAAACTGATTTCCATTTCGATGGACAAAAGAGTGTTTACCATGGCAAAGTACGTGATGTTTATAACATCAACGATGACTTGATCGTGATGGTTGCAACTGACAGAATCTCTGCATTCGACGTGATTCTACCTAAGGGAATTCCATTCAAAGGACAGGTTCTCAATCAGATAGCTGCCAAATTTCTTGACTCTACCAAAGACATCTGCCCCAACTGGAAGATTGCCACACCAGACCCAATGGTGACAGTAGGCGTAAAATGTGAAGGCTTTCGTGTAGAAATGATCATCCGGAGCATTCTAACGGGCAGCGCTTGGCGCGAATATAAGGCAGGAGCCAGAGAGCTTTGTGGCGTGAAATTGCCCGATGGCATGAAGGAAAACGAACGTTTCCCAGAGCCAATCGTCACACCAACAACCAAGGCTGACGAAGGACACGACCTCAACATCTCAAAAGAAGAAATCATCAGTCAGGGGATTGTTCCGGCAGAAGATTACGCCATCATCGAGGATTACACGCGCAAATTGTTCGCTCGTGGACAGGAAATTGCAGCCAAACAAGGACTGATTCTTGTAGACACTAAGTATGAGTTTGGCAAAAAAGACGGTAAGATTTATCTCATTGACGAAATTCATACCCCAGACTCCAGTCGTTACTTCTACGCCGATGGCTATGAGGAGAAGTTGGCAAAAGGTGAACCACAGAAGCAATTGTCAAAAGAGTTTGTACGTCAATGGCTCATCGAACACGACTTCATGAACGAGCCTGGGCAGACCGTGCCAGAGATTACGGACGAATATGCTGAAAGTGTAAGCGAGCGATACATTGAATTGTACGAACACATCACTGGCGAAAAGTTCAAGAAGGCGGCCGACCATGATGATTTGGCTGCTCGCATTGAAAAGAATGTCAGCGACTATCTCGCTTCGCTAAAATAATAAAAGACAATTCATACAACAGCGTGTACAGACAAGAAAAGATAAAACCGTATAGTCAGGAGGGCGAGAAGAAACAGCAAGTAGAGCGAATGTTCGATCGCATTGCGCCCACGTACGATGAGCTGAACCATCGCTTGTCATGGAACATAGACAAGGGATGGCGCAAAAAAGCCATCAAACAGCTGGAACCTTTCGCCCCCCAAACCATACTTGACATAGCCACCGGCACTGGTGATTTCGCCATTCTGTCAGCCAAGATGCTGCAACCCCAACAGTTGATTGGTGCTGATATCTCGGTTGGCATGATGGAAATAGGCAAACGAAAAGTTGCTGCAGCGCATTTGGACCACATCGTTTCCTTTCAAAAAGAAGACTGTCTGGCGCTATCTTTTGCAGACCATTCGTTTGACGCCGTCACAGCTGCTTTTGGCATTCGTAATTTTCAAGATCTAGACAGCGGACTGAAAGAAATCTACAGGGTACTGAAACCAGGTGGACACCTGAGCATTGTTGAACTGACACAGCCTGTCTCGTTCCCGATGAAACAATTGTTCAAGGTATATTCGCACACGCTTCTACCCTTTTATGGCAAACTCCTTTCTAAGGATAAAAGCGCCTACAAATACCTCACGTCAACCATCGAAGCCTTTCCACAAGGTGAACAGATGGTTGAGATTTTACAGAAAGCGGGCTTTTCCAACGCAACGTTCAAGAGATTGACATTAGGTATCTGCACGATGTATTTTGCAGAAAAAGAATGATTTAGAAGAAACACGCTAATGGATTTGCGTGCAATAATGATATGGATATGGACAAATACGGACTGATAGGCTACCCTCTTGGGCATTCATTCTCGATAGGTTATTTCAATGAGAAATTCCAAAACGAAGGAATCAATGCCAGCTATGTCAATTTTGAGATTCCCAATATAGAGAATCTTCAAGAAGTGTTGGCATCCAACCCCGATCTCAAAGGATTAAATGTCACGAGGCCTTACAAAGAAAAGGTCATCCACTATCTGGACGAACTCAGTCCAGAGGCCAAATCTATTGGTGCCGTTAACGTTATCAAGGTCACACACAAGGGCAAGAAAACCATCTTGAAGGGCTTCAACAGTGATGTCATTGGGTTTACACGCAGCATCGAACCGCTGCTTGAGACGTTTCACAAAAAAGCACTAATCTTAGGTACCGGAGGGGCTGCAAAAGCGGTAGACGTGGGGCTAAGGTCGCTGGGAATTGAAACAAAATATGTTTCTCGACAAAACCTTCCAAACGTATTGCGATATGATGACATCACTCCCGAAATCATCCAAGAATACAATGTCATCGTCAACTGTACCCCCGTTGGGATGTATCCTCATGCCGACGTTTGTCCCCAGCTGCCTTACGAAGCAATGGGCAGCCATCATTTGCTGTACGATTTGATATACAATCCAGATGAAACGCTTTTCATGAAACAGGGAGCCAAGCAGGGAGCAACGGTCAAAAATGGATTAGAAATGCTGCTGTTGCAGGCTTTTGTCTCATGGGAGTTTTGGCACCAAGCCTAAATGCTCTTTCCTAAACCCTCTCAAGAAATGATGTGTTTAGACAAATAGCCACAGAAAGAACAGAGTGGTTCATGCAGCTGTTTGTCATCACATCAACGGTTTTACTCACCAAACTTAAAAAACATTGATACACATGGATAGATATATGATGCGCGGTGTTTCTGCCGCAAAGGAAGATGTTCACAACGCCATCAAAAACATCGACAAGGGCATTTACCCACAAGCCTTCTGCAAAATCATTCCCGACATACTGGGAGACGACCCTGATTATTGCAACATCATGCACGCCGACGGTGCTGGAACCAAATCGTCTTTGGCCTATATGTACTGGAAAGAGACGGGCGATCTCAGCGTATGGAAGGGCATTGCACAGGATGCCATTGTGATGAATACCGACGACTTGCTGTGTGTGGGTGCGGTAGACAACATCTTGGTGTCGAGTACCATTGGGCGTAATAAACTCTTGATACCTGGCGAAGTGATTTCTGCCATCATCAACGGCACCGACGAGTTACTGCAAGAGATGCGAGACATGGGCATTGGCATTTACCCCACAGGCGGCGAAACGGCTGATGTAGGCGACTTGGTGCGCACCATTATCGTCGACTCAACCGTGACCTGCCGCATGAAACGCAGCGAGGTTATCGACAATGCCAACATCCGTCCAGGCGATGTCATCGTCGGATTGAGTAGCACAGGACAAGCTACCTACGAGAAAACATACAATGGTGGCATGGGAAGCAACGGTCTGACCAGTGCCCGTCACGATGTTTTTGCCAAATATTTGGCAGAAAAATTCCCTGAAAGTTTCGATAATGCCGTACCCAACGAGTTGGTGTATAGCGGTAAATATCAACTCACCGACAGCATAGAAGGCGTGGAGGTTGATGCCGGTCATTTGGTTCTCTCGCCTACTCGCACCTATGCACCTATTATTAAAAAGGTGTTGGATGCACACCGAAGTCACATTCATGGCATGGTTCATTGCACGGGAGGCGCACAAACCAAGGTGCTTCACTTTGTCAGCGACAATTGTAAAGTGGTAAAAGACAACATGTTCCCCGTTCCTCCCTTGTTTAAAGTGATACAAGAGAGCAGTGACACCGATTGGAAAGAGATGTACAAGGTGTTCAACATGGGGCATCGCATGGAGATATATGTAGCTCCTGAGTACGCACAAGAAATCATCAACATCAGCAAAAACTTTAATGTTGACGCACAAATCATCGGTCATATCGAAGAGGGAGTACGCGCATTGACCATTCAATCAGAATTTGGAACATTCGAATATTAATATATATGATAGAAAACAACAGCATACTGAACAAGCTCAATGGATTAGAGGCAAGGTTTGAAGAAGTATCTACCTTGATTACCGACCCAGATGTCATAGCCGATCAGCCACGCTATGTGAAGCTAACCAAGGAATACAAAGACCTTGGGGACATCATGGACATTCGCAAACGATACATTGCATGCCTCAATGCCATACGAGAGTCGAAAGATATTCTTGCCAATGAAACGGATGCTGACATGAAAGAAATGGCTCGTGAGGAATTGCAAGCTAACGAAGATATGCAGCCACAGTTGGAAGAAGAAATAAAATTAGCATTAGTGCCAAAAGACCCCGAAGATGCCAAGAACGTACAAATGGAAATACGTGCTGGCACGGGAGGAGATGAGGCAGCCCTGTTTGCGGGCGATTTGTTTAACATGTATAAGCATTATTGTGACTCGAAAGGTTGGACGTTAAGTGTCACATCGGTCAACGAAGGCTCAGTGGGCGGTTACAAAGAAATCGACTTTGCGGTGAGTGGCGATAATGTCTACGGTACATTGAAATACGAAAGTGGCGTACATCGTGTGCAGCGCGTGCCAGCCACAGAGACCCAGGGACGCATGCACACATCAGCTGCTACGGTGGCTGTGTTGCCAGAGGCCGACCAATTCGAGGTGAACATCAATGAAGGTGACATCAAATGGGACACGTTCAGAAGCTCAGGGGCTGGTGGACAAAACGTCAACAAGGTTGAATCGGGCGTTCGTCTTCGCTATCCATGGAAGAACCCCAACACGGGCGAAGTGGAGGAAATTCTCATAGAATGTACCGAGACACGCGACCAACCTAAGAACAAGGAACGTGCGTTGTCACGCTTGCGTACCTTTATCTACGACCGTGAGCATCAAAAATACATTGATGATATTGCCAACCGACGCAAGTCATTGGTATCTACTGGCGACCGCAGTGCGAAGATTCGTACCTACAACTATCCGCAAGGGCGTGTCACCGACCACCGCATTGGCTACACCACTCACGACCTGCAAGGCTTTGTCAATGGTGACATTCAAGCAATGATAGATGCGCTGACAGTAGCAGAGAATGCGGAAAAGCTCAAAGAGAACGAACTTTAAACAATAAGACATCGTTTAATTCTGAAGGATATTTCATTAAGACAATAACAATAGCTTTCAAACAAATAATTACCATAAGATTTCTATAACACACAAGGACTCTATTAGCCCATAAAACACTGAAATACAGTTTGTTATAAATAATCTCAAAACAAGCTATTTAAGAGCATTGAGATTGGGGTTCAAAAGCATAGAGATTGAATGGCAAAGGCATTGAGATTGGCGCCCAAAAGCATAGAGATTGAAATTCACCCACCATTCATTGGGTGAGCGATAGCCAAAGACAACGGTGCAAAAGGGAATAACGTTAATACAAATTCACTACTTTTATATTCACGGATAGTATATGAACAGACAACAACTTATAAAACAGATCTTCGACAAAAAGTCTTTCTTATGTGTAGGATTGGATCCCGACATCAAGAAGATGCCGCCACATTTGCAGCATGAAGAAGACCCTATTTTTGCCTTCAACAAAGCCATTATCGATGCTACGGCACCCTATTGTGTGGCCTACAAGCCAAATTTGGCGTTCTATGAATGTAAAGGTATTCAGGGCATGACTTCTTTCGAAAAGACCATTAGCTACCTAAAAGCGCATTATCCCGACCATTTCATCATTGCTGATGCCAAACGAGGTGACATCGGGAACACATCAGCCATGTATGCCAAGACCTTCTTTGAAGAATACGATGTTGATGCATTGACCGTGGCTCCGTACATGGGAGAAGACAGCGTGACACCTTTTCTCGAATATGAAGACAAGTGGGTCGTTGTATTGGCACTGACAAGCAACAAAGGATCGCATGATTTTCAGTTGACGGAAGACAAGAACGGTGAGAAACTTTTTGAGAAAGTCATCAAGACTTCTCAATCGTGGGGGACCGATCAAAACATGATGTATGTGGTTGGTGCAACGCAAGGCAACATGTTTGAGGCAATCAGAAAGGTGGCTCCTCATCACTTTTTGCTGGTGCCTGGCGTGGGTGCGCAGGGAGGAAGCCTGCAAGATGTCTGCCAATATGGAATGACGAAGGATTGTGGGTTGCTCGTCAATAGTTCACGCGGCATTATCTATGCCGGCCAAGGAGAAGACTTTGCCACGGCCGCTGCAAAGAGTGCCATGAAACTTCAGCAAGAAATGGAAAAAGAATTAGAAAGGTTATAAACTTTCATATCATAAATAACTCCTTTTTAACCCGACTCTCGTTGAACACCGATATCGATAAACAGTGAGGTTACACCTGCCCCATTGGGGTTTCAACTGTGATAGACGAACCGTGAAAGAAATAAATGTTTCAGTGAAAAAACGCAAATATTACATTTGTCAGTCAAAAGTCTGAGTAAAAATAGGTATATTTGCAAAATAATCAATTGAGATACCTAAAGTATGGAATTTACTGCCAAGCAAATAGCACAATATATAGGAGGCAAAATTGAAGGCAATGAAGAAGCAACTGTTCACACTTTCGCAAAAATTGAAGAAGGTACCAGTGGAGCGATTTCATTCCTTTCTAATCCAAAATACACACATTATATATACGATACACAATCATCGATTGTTCTTATTGATGAGGATTTGGAATTGGACAACCCCGTCCAGACGACCTTGATACGCGTGAAGAACGCATACGATAGTGTCGCCAAACTACTTCAATTATATGAGTCGACTAAGCCCCGAAAGACTGGCATCCACCCCATGGCCACCATCTCCGAAACGGCCAAGATAGGCGAGAATGTATACGTTGGCCCATTTGCTTACATCGGAGAGAATGTCGTGATTGGCAACAACACGCAGATATTCCCACATGCAGTGGTTTTGGAGAACGCCTCAGTAGGTTCAGAATGTATCATTTATCCACACGCAACTGTCTATCACAATTGCAAGATAGGAAATCGTGTCATCCTGCATGCGGGCTGCGTCATTGGAGCCGATGGTTTCGGATTCGCTCCATCTGAAGATGGCTACGACAAGATACCGCAAATTGGTATTGTGACCATTGAAGATGATGTAGAGGTGGGTGCCAACACTTGCGTTGATCGTTCGACCATGGGCAGCACCTATGTTAGAAAAGGAGTGAAACTTGATAACTTGGTTCAAATCGCCCACAATACCGACATCGGTGAACATACCGTGATGAGTGCGCAGGTAGGTGTGGCCGGATCGACAAAAGTTGGACAATGGTGCATGTTTGGTGGACAAGTAGGAATTGCCGGACATATCACCATTGGCGACAAGGTATTTCTTGGCGCACAGTCGGGTGTACCTGGAAGCATTAAGGACAATCAACAACTCATTGGCACGCCACCCATGAAGGAGAGAGCCTATTTTCGCTCACAAGCCATCTTCCGAAGACTTCCTGAACTATACAACGAAATCAACAACCTGAAAGAAGAGGTGGAACGATTGAAAAAGAACATCAAATAAGACAATTGCACTCGATAAATAAATCATAGAATGGATACAATCAAACAGAGAACACTAAAAGGTAGTTTTTCCCTGTGTGGCAAAGGATTGCACACGGGGCTGAATTTGACTGTTACCTTTAATCCTGCTCCTGAAAATACTGGATATAAAATTCAGCGAATAGACTTGGAAGAACAACCCATCGTTGATGCCATTGCCGAAAACGTGGTTGACACGCAACGTGGCACGGTTCTAGCACGTGGCGATGTGCGCGTTTCTACCGTTGAGCACGGTCTTTCTGCCCTGTATGCAATGGGGATAGACAACTGTATGATTCAAGTAAATGGACCTGAGTTTCCTATTTTGGATGGTTCAGCCGGCATTTACGTGAATAAAATCCAGGAAATTGGTATCGTAGAACAAAATGCGCCGAAAGATTTTTACATCATTCGTAAGAAAATAGAAGTGAAGGATGAGGAGACAGGTTCGTGTATTACGATACTTCCCGATGATCAGTTCAGCATAACGGCCATGTGCTCATTCGAGTCAAAATTCATCAACAGTCAATTTGCGACACTCGATAATATCGATGATTATGCGACAGAAATCGCGCCTGCCCGTACTTTTGTATTCGTCAGAGACATCCTTCCTTTGCTCGAAGCGAACCTCATCAAAGGTGGTGACATGGACAATGCCATCGTGATTTACGAAAGAGAAGTTTCACAAGAGCAACTGGACCAACTGGCAGATATCTTGAAAGTGGCACGCATGGATGCGACCAAGATAGGTTACATTCAGCATAAGCCCTTGATGTGGGAAAACGAGTGCACACGTCACAAATTGCTGGACATTATCGGTGACATGGCCTTGATAGGCAAACCCATCAAAGGACGAATTGTTGCGACACGGCCAGGACACACCATCAACAACAAGTTTGCCCGCCTGATGCGCAGAGAGATTCGCAAACATGAAATACAAGCACCGATTTACGATCCCAATGAGCCACCCATTATGGATAACAAGAGAATCAGGGAACTACTCCCCCATCGTTATCCTATGCAGTTGGTAGACAAAATCATCGCCATTGGTTCTAACACGATTGTTGGGGTAAAGAATATTACAAGCAACGAGCCCTTCTTTACAGGACACTTCCCGCAAGAACCCGTCATGCCTGGAGTGTTGCAAGTGGAGGCCATGGCTCAATGTGGAGGATTGCTGGTTTTGAACCAAGTAGAAGAACCAGAACGATGGTCTACGTACTTTCTGAAGATTGACAGCGTGAAGTTCAGGCAGAAAGTGGTTCCTGGCGACACGCTTATCTTCCGCGTGGAAATGATTCAACCCGTACGCCATGGCATCAGTACCATGAAGAGTTATGCCTTTGTTGGCGACCAAGTGGTATCTGAAGCTACGTTTATGGCACAGATCATCAAAAACAAATAAACAGAAATGTCTCTCGATGTTTTTCATCATCATAAAGTCATCAATACCCTATGAATCAAATAAGCCCATTAGCTTTTGTACATCCAGAAGCGCAACTCGGTGACGATAATGTCATCGGCCCATTTTGCTATCTTGATAAAAACACAGTACTGGGCAACCGTAATATCTTACAGAATAGTGTCACCATCAATTATGGAGCACGAATAGGTGATGACAATGAGTTTTTTCCCGGTGCCAGCATCAGCACGAAGCCGCAAGATTTAAAATTCGCCGGTGAAGATACAATCTGTGAAATAGGTGACAAAAATAGTATCCGTGAGAATGTCACCATTTCCAGAGGAACGGCATCAAAAGGAACGACCAAGGTTGGAAGCAACAACTTGCTGATGGAAAACATGCACGTTGCACACGATTGCATCATTGGCAGCAATGTGATTATTGGCAATTCCACCAAGTTTGCCGGTGAAGTGACTGTAGATGACTACGCCATCATCAGTGCGACGGTTTTATGTCATCAATTCTGTCACATCGGTGGTTATGTCATGGTTCAGGGTGGCAGCAGGTCTTCACAAGACATTCCGCCCTACGTCATGGCGGGCAAAGAACCCATCAAATATGCCGGCATCAACATTATCGGGCTGAGACGAAGAGGATTCAGCAACGAATTAATCCAACTGATACACCAAGCTTATCGATTGCTTTATAGCAAAGGTGTTTTGAAAGAAGGAATAGAAGAAATCAGAAAGAACCTGACAGTTACCCCTGAAATTCAATACATCATAGACTTTGTAGAAAGTTCTCAACGAGGCATCATCAGATAAATGAACACACTTGTTGTGCTTTTAGGCCCTACTGGAGTGGGAAAAACAGAGGTGGCGCTGCAAATTGCTGAACATTTGCAATCGCCTATCATCAATGCCGACTCTCGACAGCTATTTGCTGAGATACCTATTGGTACAGCAGCCCCAACCAAAGAGCAGCAAGAACGAGTAAAACATTATTTCGTTGGCACGTTGCATCTAACAGATTATTATAGTGCAGCCAAATATGAAGAAGATGTTTTGCAACTTTTAAACCAGCTTTTCAACCAGCAACAAATGGCTTTGCTATCAGGAGGCAGCATGATGTATATTGATGCTGTATGCCAAGGTATCGACGACATACCAACGGTCGACGAGGCAACAAGAAAGCTGATGAAACGAAAACTGGAAACTGAAGGCTTGGATGCTCTCGTTGAAGAGTTAAAAGTTCTGGATCCAGAACATTACAAAATTGTGGATTTACATAATCCCAGACGCGTGGTTCATGCACTTGAAATATGCTATATGACTGGGAATACCTATTCTTCATATCGCACAAACACAAAGAAGATACGGCCTTTCAACATCGTAAAGATTGGACTCAACCGTCCTAGAGAAGAGATGTATGAGCGAATCAACAACCGTGTTTTGAAAATGATGAAGCAAGGATTGATTGAAGAAGCCAAAGCGGTATATCCACAGAAGGGCCTGAACGCTTTGAACACGGTAGGTTACAAAGAACTTTTCGCCTATTTCGACGGTGACATCTCACTGGATGATGCCATCTTAAAAATACAGTCAAACACAAGACAATACATGAGAAAACAAGTTACTTGGTTCAAACGTGACAATGAAATCAAATGGTTTTCGCCTACGAACATTGAAGAAATCATAAATTATATAGACGATCAACGATAGAAATCAAGTAATTCGCTATCTTTGCAAATTAATTATCTCCATTATGCTTCACAAGATAAAAAGATTTTTCAGCTGGTTGTGGATCAAACTACGTGGCTTCTGGCCATGGTATAAAAACCTGTACCAAGGACGAACGTGGTACACCAAAACAGGCATAGCTTTACTCTCTGGGCTGATAGCACTTATCATCTATCTTGGAGCTGTTGATCTTAATTTCCTCTGGTTGTTTGGCAAATCACCAGGTTTCGCCCAGATTAAGAATCCCAATACCTCCTCGGCGTCTGAGATTTATAGTGCAGATGGGAAGCTCATAGGAAAATATTTTAATGAAAACAGAACACCCGTCAAGTATGAAGAAGTGAATCCGCAGTTCTGGAAAGCACTGATTGATACAGAAGACGAACGATTCTACAGACACATTGGCATTGACTTTCAAGGACTCTTTGGTGCGGCCAAAGATGCTTTGGTTGGAAATGATGCCCGTGGAGCATCAACCATTACGCAACAGTTGGCCAAGAATATGTTCCGCGTACGCACGCAATATTCCACTGGATTGCTTGGTAAGATACCAGGTATCAAGATACTTATCATGAAAAGCAAGGAATGGATTATTGCCTTAAAGCTTGAAATGCTGTATGATAAAAAGGATATTCTTACCATGTACGCCAACACAGTTGACTTTGGATCTAACTCGTATGGAATCAAAACAGCCAGTAAAACCTATTTCAACACAACACCCGCGAATCTCACAACTGAACAAGGTGCCGTGCTGGTAGGCATGCTTAAAGCCACAACACATTATAACCCGATAGCCAATCCCAAGAATAGTCTTAAACGTAGAAATGTTGTTTTGCAAAACATGGTGACCAAGGGCGACCTGTCTAAAAAGCAATATGACAGTCTGAGTGTCATTCCCATCAAGCTTAGCTATAGCGTAGAATCTAACTATGACGGTCAGGCATTATACTTTAGGGAAGCTGTCGCCAACTATTTGAAGGATTGGTGCGAGGAGAATGGGTATGACTTGTATAGCAGTGGTCTGAAGATATATACCACGATTGATACCCGCATGCAGAAGTATGCCGAAGAGGCGGCACGTAAACAAATGAAGCAAATTCAACGCAACTTCAATAATCACTGGGGTAAAAATGATCCATGGATTGATGAAAACGGAAAGGTTATTCCTGGATTCATTGAGCAAATCGCACAAAGACAGCCTGTGTACAAATACCTTGCCGCCAAATATCAGAATAATCCAGACTCCATCACCTATTATTTGAACAAGCCCCACAAGGTAAAATTGTTCGATTATGACGAAGGAACCATAGAGAAAGAAATGTCAACCATGGACTCCATTCGATACATGGTGCGCTTCATGCACTGCTCCATGGTTGCGATGGAGCCACAGACAGGAGCCGTGAAGGCTTGGGTAGGCGACATCAACTTCAACTCATGGAAATATGATAAAGTAACTGCCATGCGCCAACCGGGATCCACCTTCAAGCTCTTTGTTTATACTGAGGCGATGAACCAAGGCCTGACACCTTGTGACAAACGGCGGGATGAATACATCTCCATGAAAGTATATGACAAGAAAAAGAAAGAAGAGGTTACATGGACACCGGGAAACGCTAATGGACGTTTTTCAGGAGACTCCATCCCCTTGAAGAGTGCCTTTGCGAGAAGTATCAACTCTATCGCCGTGAGACTTGGACAAGAGATGGGCATCAAACGAATCATTGACACGGCAGAGAAGATGGGAATCAAGAGTCCACTGCAGGACGAACCATCCCTTGCGTTAGGATCATGCGACGTCAACCTACTGGAAATGGCAAATGCCTATAGCACTATCGCAGACGATGGCAAACATCATGAGCCTATTCTGGTCACGCACATCGTTGATCGTGATGGGAGGCAAGTCTACATCGCACCCAACAAAGCCGAACAAGTAATTCCATACAAGAGTGCGTTTCTCGTACAACAACTATTGCTGGGTGGGCTAAGAGAACCAGGCGGAACGTCACAAAGCCTATGGGGATACGTAGGAAAACACAACGATACGGAATGGGGAGGAAAGACAGGAACTTCCAATAACCACTCAGATGCTTGGTTTATGTGCATCAGTCCAAAACTGGTTGTTGGCGCATGGGTAGGCGGAGAATACCGCAGCATCCATTTCCGCACAGGTGCTTTAGGGCAAGGATCAAGGACAGCACTACCCATCTGTGGCTACTTCTTGCAAGCTGTACTGGATGATCCAAACTTCAAACAATATCATGGCAAGTTTGGTAAGCCTAAAGATAAAGATATTACCAGCGACATGTACAACTGTCCGAGTTATTACCAGCAGGCGCGAGTGGACACAACTGCAACACATAGCTTGAGCTCCATCTCTGAAGAAATCATTCTAGACGAAGATGGCAACCCTATCTCAAAACCCATCAAAGATGAGAATGAGAAACAAAAAGACAGTTCGGACAAATCACATGAAAACCATACACCAACAGAAAAGGTAATCCATTTGGATAATCTATAATGGGTATGGCTAAGGAAACTGACATCGAACACATTGATCTGAATAATCTGGAGTTGCAAAACGCACTGCAGATTATTCAGTACACTCATCGCTCATTATTCTTAACAGGGAAAGCTGGAACGGGTAAGTCAACGTTTCTTCGATACATCTCACAGACAACCAAGAAAAAACATGTCATTCTTGCACCAACGGGCATTGCTGCCATCAATGTGGGAGGAAGCACTTTGCATAGTTTTTTCAAGCTACCATTCCATCCCTTATTGCCTAACGACAACAGGTATAGCATACGAAACCTTCGGAAAACACTCAAATATAACGGCGAGAAAATCAAACTCATCAAGGAAGTAGAACTCATCATCATCGACGAAATCTCGATGGTAAGATCCGACATCATCGACTTCATTGACAAGATACTGCGCGTTTATGCTCAGAACATGCGCGTTCCCTTTGGAGGAAAGCAATTATTACTCGTTGGCGACATGTACCAGTTAGAGCCGGTATTAAAAGAGGACGAACGCGCATTGCTACAACCATTTTATCCTTCAAAGTTCTTTTTTGATGCTCATGTTTTCAGGGAGATGCAGTTGATTTGTATCGAACTTCAGAAAATTTACCGACAAACGGACCCACTTTTCATCAGTATATTAGACCATATCAGAACGTCCAACACTTCGCAAACCGATTTGTCCATTCTCAATCAAAGAGTAGGAAACACCTCTCAACAAAATCATGAAGGACTGGCAATCACCTTATCTACTCGAAGAGATAGCGTTGACTACATCAACCAGCAACACCTTCAACAATTACCAGGCGAACCCACTGTCTTCTATGGCATCATCGAAGGCGAGTTCCCCGAGAACAATCTGCCCACTCCCATGAAACTTGAAATCAAAACAGGTGCGCAAGTTTTGTTTGTCAAGAACGACAGAGACAAACGATGGGTGAATGGTACCTTAGGCACCGTCATTGGCATGGGAGATGAGAGCGATGGCTTAATTTACGTGAGGACTGAACAAGGTGAGGATGTAGATGTAGAACAAGACATTTGGTCAAACGTTCGATACACCTACAACGAAAAAGAACAAAAGATTGAAGAAGAAGTAATTGGAACTTTCCGCCAGTTCCCCATTCGGCTGGCATGGGCCATCACCATTCATAAAAGTCAAGGACTTACCTTCAATCAAGTCAACATCGACTTATCTGGAGGCGTGTTTGCTGGAGGCCAAACTTACGTTGCCCTGTCACGTTGCCGATCGTTAGAAGGCATTAACCTTGAAGCCCCTATCAAGAAAGAGAATATTTTTATTAGTCGAGAAATCACAAGTTTTGCCAAGACATACAATGACCAGCAATCTCTCGACAAAGCCTTGCAACAAAGTAAAGCCGAAAAACAATATCATGATGCCGTGACGGCATTCGATCAGGGGGACATGCAATCGGCCTTGGATAATTTCTTTCTGGCCATTCACAGCAGGTATGAAATAGAAAAGCCTGCGGCAAAACGCCTAATCAGGCGAAAGCTCAATCTCATCAACACGCTTAAAGAAGAAAATCAACGCTTACGAGACAAGCAAAAAGAAAAAGAAGATTTGCTGAAACGGCTCGCCGTTGAATATGTCATGATGGGCAAAGAATGTGAAAGAGAAGGGATGAAAGAAGCTGCTTTGCGCAACTATCAAAAGGCATTAGAGCTCTGCCCCGAGCATCCAGAAGCTATCAGAAGAATCAAGAGAATTAAGAAAAAAACGAATCAATAACACTGTTATTGGCTCTCATCATAACTCAATAGAGGAACGATACGATAGCGAGAGAAAAAAAATAAATGAGCCCAAATTATTTTCGAGCTCATTTAATTTTTCCTGTTTGTTTAACAAGAAAGTATGATATTGCACCCTCATAATCGGCTAAAGCCGATAGCAAGGAGTTGCAATTAAGCCAAAGTAAACAGATTCTCTGAATCCTTGATTTTACCTTCTTTGAACAGCCATCCAATTCCCAGATAGACTTCTTCTGTTCCAATTTTAGCAGCCTTAGCTATTTCAGCAACGCTCAACGCTTTGTCTGCTGCAGCCAATGCTTGATAAACATCACCAGCACGGAAGCCAACGCTTTCAGCATTTACCACAAGAGCGCACTTCTTTGCCGCAGCTCTCTTTGTTGTGGAGCACTTCTTGGGAGCCGCAACCTTCTTTGAAGCTACTGCTGCCGTTACTTTCTTTTCTGTCATAATCAATAAAATTTTAATATACTTTGCACTTCAAATGAGGTAAAATATCTCATTAACGAAGCAAAGGTAGCCATTTTATTTAAAAAACACAATTATTAAACATCAAAAAGTAACACATTTATGGGTTAGTTGAACCAAAGAAGCGTTTTATTGATGTATGTCAAGTTTTATCTCTAATTCATCCAATTGTTTTTGATCAATGGTCGACGGCGCATCAAGCATCACATCACGGCCGTTGTTGTTCTTTGGGAAGGCAATGCAGTCGCGAATGCTATCCAAGCCGGCCATGATACTCACAAACCGATCAAGCCCGAACGCTAAACCTGCATGAGGTGGCGCACCATATTTAAACGCATTGATTAAGAAACCAAACTGAGCCATTGCCTTTTCAGGTGTGAAGCCCAATATCTCAAACATCTTTTGCTGCAACCGTCCATCATGAATACGCAGGCTCCCCCCTCCTACTTCAATACCGTTGCAAACAAAGTCGTATGCCTTGGCACGAACTCGTTCAGGATGCTCATCAAGCAAGGGGATATCGTCTGGATTTGGCATGGTAAACGGATGGTGCGTTGCCATGAGGCGCTGCTCCTCATCACTCCACTCGAACAAGGGGAAATCAACAATCCACAAACACTCAAACTTGTTCTTATCACGAAGTCCCAGTCGCTCGCCCATCTCTAAGCGAAGGGTACACAACTGCACGCGCGTCTTGTTGGCATTGTCTCCACTCAAAATCAATACCAAGTCACCATCCTTGGCGCCCATTCGCTCTTTCACTTCCAGCAACTGTTCCTTTGAGTAGAACTTATCAACAGAACTCTTAATCGTTCCATCGGCATTATACTTAATGTATACCAATCCCTTGGCACCAACCTGCGGACGTTTAACAAAGTCGCTCAGTTCGTCCAATTGCTTACGACTATAGCTGGCACATCCAGGCACACAAATGCCACCAATGTAGCTTGCTTCATTGAAGACACTAAAATCTGCCTTGCCTTTGAACGCATCCAAAAGCTCAACGAACTCCATGCCGAAACGCAAATCAGGCTTATCACTGCCGAAACGTCTCATCGCCTCGTGCCAGGTCATTTGCTGCAACTTCTCTGGTAGCTCTACCCCACGAATCTCTTTGAAAAGGTGACGACACAGATTTTCAAACAAGTCGATAACATCATCCTGATCAACGAAACTCATTTCGCAGTCAATTTGCGTGAACTCGGGTTGACGATCGGCGCGCAAGTCTTCGTCACGGAAACATTTGGCGATTTGAAAATAGCGGTCAAACCCACTCACCATCAACAGTTGCTTGAGCGTCTGTGGGCTCTGTGGCAATGCATAAAACTGTCCGGGATTCATGCGCGAAGGCACCACAAAGTCGCGCGCACCTTCCGGAGTAGAACCAATCAATATAGGTGTTTCTACCTCAATGAATTGCTCGTTGTCGAGGAAATTGCGAATCAGAATCGTCATCCGATGGCGCAATTCCAAATTCTTTCTTACCGCTGGTCGGCGCAAATCCAAGTATCGATATTTCATTCGTAAATCGTCACCGCCATCGGTATCGTCTTCTATTTTGAATGGAGGCGTCAAACTTTCACTCAGTACGTTTAGCTGACTGACCAAAATTTCGATATCTCCGGTCGGCATTTTGTCGTTTTTGCTCTGTCGCTCACTCACCTTACCCGTTGCCTGAACACAGAATTCACGCCCCAGTTTGTTGGCCTGCTCACACAAAGAAGCGTCGGTTGCCTCATTAAAAACAAGTTGGGTAATACCATATCGGTCGCGCACGTCAACAAATGTCATTCCACCCATCTTACGCGTACGCTGCACCCATCCAGACAGGGTTACCTCCTTGCCCTCATCGGAAAGTCTCAACTCCCCACATGTATTCGTTCTATACATAGTTTGAATTTTATATCTTATCAAACGCAAAATTATACAAAAAAGCCGAAACAAGCAAAGCCTGCATACAAAAAGTAGGTGATGTGATGACAAATTAATCAGCATGTCATCTCAACTCGGCTCATTCATTGAAGCATGTTTCTCTGCGTTTGTTTCATAGCAAACGTAACGTTCTTCGGTGAAATAGCTTCCGTCGCAACGACTTTTTAACACAAATGCTCGGCGTTTTATCCATCAACCAACTCATGTGCCGAAAATATGCGAAATATAGAAGTATTTTGTTATTTTATTGATTCATAGTAAGTTATTCGATTTATAAATCTAAATCACTATGAAAAATCTATGTGTTTTGAGGGTGAAAGCCCTTGTTTTTGTACAAAAAGGCGTGTTATATGATGTAAATTGGGGTGTAAAAGCATGCATATTGAGGAGCAAGAGCATAAATATTGCACCGCAACTAATCAATGAAAATGAAGAAATATCGAAGTTGGTGTAAACAGACTGATAATGAGCAGAAAACGGAATAATTTGCATAGAAGTGCTCTTTTCAAAAAGAGTTATAATATGCAGATTTAGGCAGAAGTTCAGTTACCAGAGCGTTACCCGAATTCGTCATAGGTAACGATGGAGCAATGTTCGGTAACTGAATTATTTTCGCTCGTGTGGCTGTTGCTACGGTCGGCAGTTTTCTGCATAAGTGATGAACGCTTTGAAATTGGTATTTTTGCCACAAAATATCAAAGCGTATGAAAACAGAAAAAATGAAGGTGTTGCTCTACCTCAAAAAGAGCGGACTGGACAAGTCGGGCAAGGCACCGATTATGGGGCGGATAACCATCGGACGTTCTATCGCGCAGTTCAGTTGCAAGCTCTCCTGCAATCCTGACTTGTGGAATCCCCGTGAGAGCAGAATGGACGGAAAAAGTCGTGAGGCGGTGGAAGTGAATGGCAGGTTGGAGAACTTGCTGCTGTCCATCCAGTCAGCCTATCAGTCTTTGCTTGCAAGAGGTTGTCCATTTGACGCAACCGATGTGAAGGAACAGTTTCAAGGAAGTGTGCAGACACGGTGCATGCTCATCGAAAGGCTTGATATGCTCATCAAAGAGAAAGAAAGTCATATCGGTGTAGACATCAGAAAAGAGTCAATAGCCAGCTATCACTCCACGAGAATCCACTTGCAGGAGTTCATCCAAAAGAAGTATAAGGTTTCTGATTTAGCCTTCTCACAACTAACAGAGAACTTCATCCATGAGTTTCAGCAGTACTTCTTGGGGGAGTGTGGATTTCAGGAAAGCTCATTCTACAATGTTGCCACCCATTTGAAAACGGTATGCAGGCTGGCTTACCGTGAGGGGTTGGCAGACATCCTACTTTTCGACAAAGTCAAAATCAGCAAGGGTAACAAGAAACTCCCCAAAGCACTTGACAGAGGGGCATTTGAGAAGTTAAAGACTCTCCACTTTGAGGACTTGGAGGAGGAAATGGAAACGGCAAGGGATATTTTCCTCTTTGCCTGTTATACGGGTGCTGCATATTGTGATTTGATGGAACTGGACAAGTCCCATCTTGTGCGTGATGACGAGGGTAGCCTTTGGCTGAAGTTCAACCGCCAAAAAACAGGTGTGCCTTGTCGTGTCAAACTGCTGCCCGAAGCCATACGGCTGATGGAGAAGCTCCACAGCGATGAAAGGGAAACATTGCTCCCTTTCATGGGATATGCTACTTACCAATCTTATTTGAAAGCCCTGCGGCTTCGTGCAGGCATCTCGTTTCCTTTTACCACACATACGGCAAGGCACACATTTGCCACGCTCATCACGCTTGAACAAGGTGTACCCATTGAGACCGTGAGTAAGATGCTGGGGCATTCCAACGTGAGCATGACCGAGCGTTATGCAAAGGTAACACCGCAGAAACTCTTTGAGGAATTTGACCGTTTCCTTTCTTTCACTGAAGATATGCAGTTAACAATCTGATTCCTATTTTTTCTATCTTATCATTACTTATAAATCAAGACTACCAAGACAATGAGAAGTACATTCAAGATACTATTTTATATCAACAGACAGAAGACCAAGGCAGATGGCAATACCGCCATTCTCTGCCGTATCACCATCGACGGAAAGAATACAGCCATTACCACGGGCGAAGAGTGCCAGCCCTCTGAGTGGAACACCAAGCAGGGGTTGACAACCAACAGGAAGACCAATCAAAGAATCAATGAGTTCAGGGAATTAGTAGAGAAAACCTATCGGGACATACTGACGAGGGACGGAGTGGTAAGCGTAGAACTTATCAAGAACCGCTTGCAAGGTATTGCCACCAATCCGACCACGCTCCTTGCCATGAGCAGGGCGGAACTCCAAGCAGTCAAGGAAAGTGTAGGCAGATCAAGGGCAGAGGGAACTTACCTGAACCTGTTTTATTCTGACAGAAATCTCCGTGAATTTGTAGAAAACAAAGGAGTGCAGGATATATCCATCGAAACAATTACAGAGGACTTGTTCGAGGAATACCGCTTCTTTCTCAAAAAGCGTGGGCTGAAAGCATCTACCGTCAACAGCAACCTCTGCTGGCTGAGCCGACTGATGTTCCGTGCGGTCAGCAAGAGAATTATCCGCTGTAATCCGTTTGAGAATGCCAAGTTTGAGAAAGAGGAAAAGAAGATACGCTTTCTGCAAAAGAGCGATGTGATGAAACTTATGGCAATGAAGATGAACGACAAGGAAGCGGAGCTGGCAAGACTGATGTTTGTCTTTTCCTGCTTCACAGGCTTGGCTATCTCAGATATGGAGAATTTGGAATACAAGCATATCCAAACGGCAGCGGACGGACAGATGTACATAAGAAAGGAACGTCAGAAGACCAAAGTTGAGTTCATCGTGCCGTTACATCCCATAGCGGAAACCATCATCAGTCATTGCCAGAAAGAGCCGGAAAGAAGCGAGGTACAGCAGACGGTGAAAGAAAAAGGCGACCACCTTGTTTTTCACCGTGATTGCAGCCGCAGTGTCATGGATGCCAAACTGAGTATTGTGGGAAAGGCTTGCGGTATCTGCCAAAGACTTTCCTACCACATGGCAAGACATACATTCGGCACGATGAGCCTAAGCGCAGGAATACCTATTGAGAGCATAGCCAAGATGATGGGACACGCCTCCATATCAAGCACTCAAGTCTATGCGCAGGTAACGGACAGGAAGATATCAGAGGATATGGACAGGCTCATTGCCAAGCAATCAGCAAAAGAAAAGGAAACTTCGGAGAGAGAGGCTTGTGAATCTTCGGATATTGTAACCTGTAAAATGGAGGAATCGGCATGAAGACAAACAACAACCTAAAAATAAGAACAAACACTGCCAATCAGCGTAGTTATTTTGATTGGGGCAGCAAAATGCAAGTCATTCGCAAAGGAAACGGAGAGATAGCCATGACAGAGAGTGAACTTGTGAGTTTTTTTGGGGTAACATGGAGGAAACTCAACCATAGGCTTCAGACAATTATGATATCTTCCAACCTGCATCCCGAAGAAAGAGTTGCTGACGAGGAAGAAGTCGTTATCAATGGACCGCTCAAAGGCTATGCACCGCTCTATCCGCTTTCTATCATCATCGCTCTGTCCTTTCTGTTAGACAACACGGAAGCGCATTTGTTCAGAAAGTACATCTGTCAGAAGCTGCAGAAACCAGCATCCATAATAACACCGATATTCCTGATAGGCAACATGGATAACTGATGGTAATACGCTTTTTTCTTTCACTGATTATATCTTACTACATAACTACAATAGGGTATAATACGGTGAAAGAAAAAATCTTGTAGCGTAGTTAGTAAGAGAAGCATCCAGTTACTACTTAAAAACTACATACTACTTCTATTGGTAATCTTCCAGTAAGAACACACACTGCTTGCCATTATATTCGTATCACTTGCAAAATGATATTCTGAAATGGAATGGAAATGATCAACCCAAATAAAAATAACTTCAAAGAATTTGGGTGTTTGGAAAATACTCGGTATTTTTGCAAAAATAACCGACTTAATATATGTTAATAAACAAAGAAGAAAAGAAGGTTGTTGATATTCTTAGGAACTGTATTGAAAAAGCAAACACCGGTACTCTGTTTTTTAATAATAGTTTCCCAGAATACGACGACGAGTATGTTGGCAAAATTTTGTCAGATTTTGTCCGGCAGGGATTGTTATTAAGGCTATCTCGTGGTATATACCTAAAAACAAAGGAAACCAAATTCGGTGTTGTTTATCCAACTACCGAGGATATTGCTCGTGCTATTGCAGAAAGAGATAATGCAGAGATTCTCCCTACTGGCAGCACCGCGCTGAATATGCTCGGATTGTCCGAACAAGTTACCATGACCCCTGTTTTTCTCACCAGTGGGTCTGCAAGAAAAATCAAGTGTGGCAATAAAACCATTACGTTCAAAAGAGGAGTGCCCAAGAATTTCGCATTGAAGGGAAAGGTCACACGTCTGTTAGTACAAGCCATGAAAGCTATCGGTGAACGAAACTATAATGGCGAGTGGGAAAGTGCAATCAATGTGATATTGAGTAAATATCCAGAGGACGATACCATGTCGGAAGACTTAAAAGTCATGCCTGCATGGATAAGAAGAAAAATAATAAACATCCTAAACAATAAGAATCATGAGCAGTTGGCAGAATCATAGCATTGATGAGAGGATCTCAATGATACAATCAGTCGCACAAGATCATAATATCGAAGATAATGCGATAGAGAAGGATTGGTGGGTGACAGTAGTCCTCAAAGCTTTGTTCAATACATCTTGTGGGAAATGGCTTCTTTTCAAGGGGGGAACTTCATTGAGTAAAGGATGGAATCTCATCAATCGATTCAGTGAAGATATAGACATTTCCATTGGCAGGAACTTCTTTGGGGACGTCCTTAACTTGCCATTTGCAAAGTGCGAGAACAACAATCAGGTGAAGAAACTAAGAAAAGCATCACGGGATTATATTCATGGGACTCTCTCTTCAGAACTGGATGCAGAACTCCTTAAAATGGGAGTTAAAGGGTATACTATAATGAATGAAACGGTGACAGGGGAACCTCCAAGGCCTATAGACCATGATAGCGACCCGACTATAATATTCGTCAATTATGAGAGCATTTTGCCGTCCAGCATGAGACTTATTGATGCGAGGATTAAAATAGAAATCAGTTGTCTATCTATGTCTGAGCCTAATGAGAAATGCGACATTCACTCTCTTGTCTTCGATAAGTTCCCTGAGGAGGATGATGAAATGACAGCATCTATCAAGACTGTAACGCCATCAAGAACATTTTTGGAGAAGGCACTGCTTCTTAGTGAGGAGCTTCAAAAGGAAGAACCAAGAACATTGCGTATGTCTCGGCATCTCTATGATTTAGATAGATTGATGGACACAGAGTTTGGCCAGAAGTCACTGAACGATGGCAACCTTTATAAGGCTATCGTAGAACATCGTCGTCGTTTCTATCATTTGGGATATGTGGACTATGACAAAGATTATCCGACAAGTATTGATTTTATCCCCCGAAATGAGGTTCTGAAAG
Organism: Hoylesella buccalis ATCC 35310; assembly: GCF_025151385.1. NCBI lineage: Bacteria > Pseudomonadati > Bacteroidota > Bacteroidia > Bacteroidales > Prevotellaceae > Hoylesella > Hoylesella buccalis. Next base: position 829,927 of record NZ_CP102287.1, read on the forward strand.
CCTATCGTCTGGACTATGAGACAAATATGGTAGATGGATATATATATGGCGAAGCCAAGCCCTTTAAGGAATTGATGAAAAGAATGGAGAAATTACTTCATGACTTCAGACAAATTATAATTCCTTAGATGTGCCATTGACCATCGTTTGTTACAGGTATCAAAATACGCAATCCAATGTTTCCTTTATGACGGGAGGTGAACTTTGCAATAGTGCTCTTGTTGTTGATTATTCGCCCTTAAAAATAGGCCACTAGTCATAAATTTGAGTCTTTTTTCAAGTTTTTCAAAAAAAAGTTTCAAAATTCGTGCAGTCTTTTAGTCACAATCTGCTCCTTTAATAAAAAGGAAAAGTATATCTATGAAAGTAGATGTTGATATAAACGCATGTAAACAGGGAGAACGGAAAGCTCTCGGAAATTTATACAAGGCATATTCCGACAGATTATTGCGGATATGCCAGCATTATGTGACAGACGAAAGCACGGCAAAAGATATTTTGCATGATGCGTTCATCATCATCTTCACCTCCATCAAATCGCTGAAAGACAACTCAAAATTGGAGGGATGGATGATCACCATTGTAAGGAACCTTTCTCTAAGGTACCTGCAAAGCACAGTGAAGGATGACATTCCTCTGTCTAGTCTGGGCACAGATTTTTTGAGCGAAGAAGACGAGGAAGAAAAGAATATAGAACTTGAACTATTGTTGTCGGCAATAGAGTCGTTACCGGAGGGGAACAGGGAGATATTCAAACTCTCGGTTCTGGATGGTCTTTCCCATAAGGAAATTGGAGAACTGCTTGGTATCAATCCTCACAGTTCATCTTCTCAGTTGGTTCGGGCAAAGAAAATGTTGCGGACCATACTGATGAACTATTGGATGCTCTTCTTGCTTCCAATTCTGATACCTGTCTATATCTATTTCGTAACGAAGGACAAAACTGTTGGAACTTCTGAACACAAGCAAACAGCAGTAACCACTCATAAGGGGCTGCCAGGACGGGTTCAAAAAGAATCTGCCTCTCAAAAGATAGTGCAACCAAGATATTCCATCCCATCAAGTATAAGTACCAGTAATAATGATGAACGTGCCTTGGCAGAAATGGCTACCTCTACTGAAAAGATTTCTTCACGGATGATAACAGATAGTGTAGAATCCGAGCAGCAGACTGTAGTTTTCCATGTGGATTCTATACAGAAACAATTGGTTATAAAGGGTATCAGCACCATAGACTCCGTGCTTCGTATTCCACAAATTACCGAAGAAAAAATGATGGCATTGAATGAAAGTATGTCGCCTAGTGTCTGCAATAAGAAGAAGTATCCGTGGACATTCAATATGGGTTATTCATCCAATGCCGGTGCAAATGGAGCCATGTCCAATTTGAACTACCTATCAGTAGTAGATTACGCTAATGGTGGGGCTGCGGCTAAATTATATACATGGGATGATTATGTAAATTATTTAGTTCGGAACAATGCACTGATGGATTCCGTCGAGAGGGCAAAAATGTCATGGATAGCACTGAATAATGCAACAGAGGGCAACGCTTCCTTAGGTGAGAAGGCGCATCACTACCGCCCTCAGACCTTTAGTTTGTCGCTCAACAAGCAACTAAGTTCCCATTGGACTTTTGGAACAGGATTGACTTACACAAGAATAAAGTCTGATTTTGAGAGTGAGTTTCATGGTGCGACCTTGTTGAAGACCCAGAAGATTGATTATGTGGGCATACCATTGCGATTGACCTATCGTATATGGAGCAAGGGACGATTCAATGCTTATACGACCGGTGGAGTGACATTCGAGATGCCAGTTCACAGTTCACTTGATAAGAAGTATATCATAACGTCTGACTCGTCCTACACGTTAAAGGGTGACATCAAGCCACGTTATCAATGGTCTGTGAACTTAGGTATCGGTGTTCAGTATAGGCTATTCAAGCCTTTCAGTCTGTATTTAGAACCTAATATGTTCTATTACTTCGGGAATGGCAGCGGCCTTGAAACCTACCGCACAGAGCATCCGTTCATCATAACGGTACCATTTGGATTGCGGCTTACTTGGTAAATGGAGATGATGAGTGAATAAAAAGTCATGAATACAGTGCAGTCTTTTAGTAGTTTTCTACTCTTAACAATAAAAGATAAAACTCAAAAGAAAGAATGTATAGTATTTATGACTACATCCACAATGGAATTGTATTTGTCAACAATGTAGTACGAAGACAGCACAAGGAACTCACATCCTTGATGATATATTCCACAACAAGCTGTCAGTCTCGTTGCAAGCACTGTTCCATTTGGAAGAAACCTATAGAAAATCTCAGCTTAGATGACATCATCAAAATAATGAACAGCAAATGTGTAACAAAACGCACGATGGTCGGTTTGGAAGGAGGTGAGTTTATCCTCCATCCCAAAGCAGACAAGATATTGGGATGGTTTGATACTAACCACCCTAACTATACATTGCTGTCCAATTGCCTTGCAGCAGACAAGGTAATTTCTTCCGTAAAGAATCATCATCCCAAACATCTATACATATCACTTGACGGCAATAGAGAAACCTATCGCTATATGCGTGGGAGAGATGGATATGACAAAGTGATTAAGGTTATAGAGACATGTAAAGACATCGTACCTATCTCCCTAATGTTCTGTCTTTCTCCATGGAACTCGTTTGAGGATATGAAGCATGTCATAGATTGTGCCAAGAAATATAGCATAGACGTGCGTATTGGCATTTACAGCACAATGTCATTCTTTGACACGACCAAGGACTTGATGGAAGCCAATGATGATAATTTCATCCGTCAGATACCTTCATCCATACATCAAACGGATGAAAATTTTGATTTTGTGGCCCTATATGACGAATGGAAGAATAACAGGCTGAAACTGAGGTGCCATAGCATTTTCAGTGAGTTGGTCATCCATTCCAATGGAGATGTCCCGTTGTGCCAGAATTTGGACGTGGTCTTGGGCAACACCCATGAGAACACGCTTGACGAGATATTCAATTCAAAGGAAACCTGTAAGATTCAGTGTCAACATTCCAAAACGTGTAATCAATGCTGGATCAACTATCACCGGAAGTATGATATTATCCTGTTAAGGAATCTGGAGAAAATGTTTCCCAAGCGACTGATAGAATTGTTTTACGGGAAATATCAATGGAGCAGCAACACGCAAATCACCTATAAGGAACATTTCAAGCAAATAACAGCATAAACTATGGGACATATAGACGAAATCATCGGCAGATACAAGAGTGTGCGGAGCATAAGGGAACTGAACCATATCTACACCCAACGGTATGCTTTTGTAGGTCTTGGCAATCATTGTGTCAGTAACCTGTTGCCTGTGATACAATATCTTCAGTTGCCATTGAAATACATCTGTTGCACCTCGGAGAAGAAAGCCGGGCTGATTTCTCAAAAGTACAAGGGAGTAAAAGGTACGACTTCTTTACAAGACATCTTGAATGATGATACGGTTTCGGGAGTCTTTGTGGCTGCTAATCCACATTCGCACTTTCATATAGCAAACGAAGTCATTAAAGCAGGGAAGTCCTTATTCATAGAGAAACCACCGTGTGAGAACGAGAGGGAACTAAAGTCTTTGACCGATACCGTCAAACTTTATGGCTCACAACATGTCGTCGTCGGACTGCAAAGACGTTTTGCCCCTGCCACTCAAATTCTGCAAAAGCGATTGAAAGGTGATGGCAAACGACATTATCATTATCACTATCTTACGGGGCTATACCCAGAGGGTGATGCCATGCTCGACCTGTTTATCCATCCTCTTGACTATGTTACGTTTCTCTTTGGCAAAGCAAAGGTAAAGGCAGCAGAGGAAATGCGCAGTAAGGATGGTGGCCAGACCTTATTCCTTGTGTTGGAGCATCAAAATATAACGGGGATGCTGGAACTATCAACAGATTACTCTTGGCAGAATCCACAGGAACAATTAAGTATCAGTACGGACAAAGGACAGTATATATTGGACAGAATGGAAAGACTTGATTTTTCTCCAAGACACTCTGCAATATGGGGAATCCCTTTGGAAAAGGTCTTCCAAAATAATGCAACCGTTGTCAATCTGTACGGAAGGAATGGTTTTGTACCAATAGTTGGGAATAACCAAATTGTTTCACAAGGATTCTTCTCGGAAATTCAAGCGTTTGCCGATATGGTTGAAAACAGATGCAAGGATAATCATGCCTTTGGCTTGGAAAGTGTTAAGCATGTTTATTCCTTAATGGCAGAAATAAAGAAGTATATGAACATAATTGACGATCACATATTATAATAACTAATTAAATCCAACAAATTATGAAAAGGTACTTTTGTGTATTACAAGCGTTCATCTTCTCGTTGCTGTTTATTGGTTGCAGCAATGAAGATGAGTCTGCTTCAACTCCCACAGTGCAAGCATCGAAAACGGAATTGTTTGCTATAGGAACAGCCCGAATGACAAGAGCCGCTTCAAGCCTCTATCTCTTTACACTTGACAACATCAAGTCTTTCAACGCGCAGACCCGTGAGATTATTTTTCAAGATTTTGAGCCGACAAGTCAGCTCTTTCCCATTTACAGTAATATAGAAATACATTCGTATGGTAAGGTTCTACTCCATATCTCAACGTTTGTGTCATCTTTCAATAGTCAAATCTTCACAGACTTATCATTAGTTTCAGAATCTGGCAAGTTTTATCTGAGTGACTGTTACCCACGCAATATTGAGGACAATAGTCAATATGTTAAAGAGAACAAGGCCATTCAAAAAGCAAAAGAAAAAAGAGCGGCAGAATGGGGAGAGTTTCTCTCAATACTCAAAAAACACGGGAAGTTGATTGAATAGTAAACACTATCCATAAAATGTATGTCTTTATTGCGGATTTCAGCCCTTTTTGATTATCGTATCAAAGAGGGCTATTTTTTTAAGGGGGCATGATATTCTCTAACCACAGTATTTGTTTATTCATTGCCCTTTATACCATTATATTGTATCACGAATAAAAGGGAATATCACTTGGACTTTGTGCACCTTCAGGTATGATATTTTATAGCCATTGCCACTTCATTTCTCCTCATATCCTCCTACAAACCGTCTGATAAAGTTAAATAATTGGTTGGTTGGTCGGTTGCGCTTTGAGGATTCTCGAAATACAGATTTTTTGATTATATTTTTGCAAGCAAGAAACGAGTCATTGACATTTTTCAGTTCAGTGATAATTTTAATTTGTCTAAATTATAAAACATGAATGATCAATTTCTTGCAGGTGATTTATCATGCTTCGTGTTTTTAGGAGGCCTTTCTACTCTCAAATGTCAAGGCAATGGAGCTTTGGCATATAAAATTTATCATTTATGTATAAAGTAGAAAGGGGTATCCATCCTACAACATGACACAAATCATGATTTAGGCTTGGAAAGTGTCAGATACGTTTATTCATTAATAACAGAAATACGTAATAATATAAGCAAGAAATAACTTGTAATTACGTTTATATAAATATCAACATATAAAATCCTTGTAATTATGAAAAAAGTATTTTACAGCCTAATCCTTTTCTGTGGATTATCTGCATGTTCCTCTGAGAAGGTATTTCTTGAGCCATTAAGAATTTATGATGTTGCAAATTCTAATTGTAAGTTAAGCATCTCTCCGACAGATACACGTCCTGACTTCTATGCAGAAAACAATGCTATTCCAACAAAATTAAGTATAGAGTTGGACAAAGACGGTATAGCCCAGTGTCTACTGGAAGATTTGAAAGCCAACTGTTCCGTAAGAAAGATTTATGTGAATATTGCTAATCAAGATAATCAGATAACCCTTATCGTGTACCATAATGTCCTTGATGCACTTGCCGATTGCATTTGCAAATACGATGTTAGTTTTAAGATGAGTAAATTGTCGGCTGGTAATTATAAACCCAAATCGGTCATTAGAAAAAGCTTCTTGTCATTTTCTAATAACCGCCATTAGAAAAACAGCATTGTATATGCTTGATCCATAAATATTTACTAACTTTACCACGAAAAAAGTATATACTCCAATGCGCGACTGTGACATAAAGTTCGTAAATAAGGAAATAACACCTTTTGGTGGTCTTTCCCTGTTCTTCAAAATGCTTGAGAAATGCCATTTTGAAGAGCATGTTATGCAAAGTGGTGTTCCGCTTCAAGGATCCAACCGTGGCTACGACCCGATCCAGTTAATATTGGGATTGTTTGCAGGTGTGTGGTGTGGCGCAAGTTGCTTTGGCCATCTTGACGTGGTACGTTATGACACTGCACTATGTGACCTGCTTGGGTGGAAACGCGGAGCGGACCATCGTGCATACCAGCGCTATCTCAACAAATTCTCCCAAGCTATCAACCAGCGTGTTTTCGGAAATTTGTTCCGTTGGTTTTTCTCAGAGTTGAAGTTCGACAATTACACCTTGGACTTCGATTCGACTGTGATGGTTCGTGAGGGAAACCAGGAGGGAGCAGCCAAAGGGTACAACCCCAAACGTCCTGGACGACTGTCGCACCATCCTCTTCTTGCATTCGTTTCCGATGTGAGGATGATAGCAAATTACTGGCTACGTCCTGGCAACACATCTGCAAGTACCAACTATCTGTCATTTCTTGAGGACACACTCTCAATACTTGAGGGCAAACGTGTCGGACTGGTCCGCATGGATAGTGGCTTCTTTGCAAAGGAAATACTTGACTATCTGGAAAACAAAGGGTTACACTATATCATAGCCTGCCGTTTCAATAACCGTATTAAGTACAGTCTTACCCATGAACGCAAATGGATAGAGCTGACAGACGGATTGGAAATATCCGAAACCATCTATCAGGCAAACAGTTGGGAGAAACCCAGACGCATTGTGATGGTCAGGCAAGAAATTGAGAAGCGCCCAAAAGCTGCGGGAAAGCAAATCAAGCAGATGGATCTTTTCGAGGATGAGGAAGATTTCGGGAAATACCGATACAGCTGCTTCGTAACAGACCTTGACCTGCCAGCCAAGATCGTATATGACTCATATCGCGGAAGGGCGGATTCTGAGAACAGAATAAAGGAACTGAAGAATGATTTCTCCATTGATGATTTTGTCACACATAACTTCTGGGCAACAGAGGCATGCGGGAGTTTCATTGTAATGGCATATAACTTTATGTCGTTGTTTAGACATGCGCTGATTAATTCCAACAAGAAGAAATTTCTGAAGACAATTCGGTACGAATTGCTATCAACGCCAGCCTACTTGGGGAGAACAAAAGACAAGCATATCCTATATTTGGCCAGATCACTAAAAACACGACAATCATTCTTATCCATATGGAAAAAATTAAAGGATTTCTCTTTGCCGTACGACACAGAGAAATCCTAATGACCGATTTGGGATAAACTTAAAGTTTACTTTGCCAGACCGAATATGAAATATGAAGAGTCTGATATAGCATTCAATGGGCTGCTCAATCTAACTCTGAATAAAAAGGAAAGAATAGTGCTTAAGTCTGAATTGAGTTTACCAGAGATTTGAAAAACTGATTGAATAGTAAACAACAAAGACATAACATTTTAGGCGTAATGGACATTTGGTAGGCTGAAAAAACTCCAGATGTCCTTTATTTATTACCTTTGTTGCATTTGAGAACCTATGAATACATTTGCCTTTTTTCATTGTTTTAGCCATGCTCTAAAGGAGGCTTATATGACATTTGCTATTCGCCAGAAATCCTTTGCAACTGCTTCCACTATTTACAGATAAAGATCCTATGTACTTATTTCGCTCATTATAAATTTATACTTGTATTTTTTGAGTATCAGGGATATCAATAAAATTCACCAGCTGTTACTAGTAGACTAGGATATTGTCATTATGACTTTAAGCATTTGGCATATTGCAAACTACGTACGAACTTAATAATCTAGCTGATAGACTGATTTAAAGATCCTATAGTATAAGAGATTGCAAGTAATGTATCAAGTGTCATAGTACCTTCTTATCCCTAACTTGCGTAATAATGGCATATATTAGATCAGAATCTAACGTCGTTGTTATTGCACAATCACCATCAATTGCCTATCCCTATTCAATACAATATCATGACCATATTCATTAAGATACTCATGCTGTTGCTCTCTCCATTCTCTCAATTCCGAACTTTTCACCCCAACAGACGAAAGTAATGAATAGATGGCCACCCTAATTCTTGAGTCCTCGGTATGCATAAGTTCTTCATAAAGCACATCTGCTGTTGCTTTATCACGTTTCAATCTTAATGTCAAAGGAGTGATAATCATCCGATAAACAAATGTATCTTGAAGCTCAGTTAAGTAGTATTTTAAATTTTCAAAAACCTTGTTTTTATCTATCATTGAGAATATAAAGTTGTAAAAAGCATAATCATTGCTCAAATCATATTTGTTCTCCTTATATTCGTCAAATATATCTTTTAGCTTCTCCACGTTGGTGTTGAGTGAACAGTTGAGCGATACACGGTTAAAAGAATTATTACGCCATTTCCATTCATCCAACTTCAATAGATTCTTAATATCTTCATCTTTATCAAATTCTACGGCAATGATTTGAGCCACAGTTGCAGACATTTCATTATTTGTATTATCAATATGGCTTATCACTAATTCTTTCAATAACGATTTTTGTCTCCCGACTTTTTTTAAGAACAACAGAATATTTGCATCATCTATTTTTACTTTATTCTCTATAAGATATTTTACAATGATGTTTGCTGCCTTCGAGGTAGGATTAACATATTTCGAGAAGAAAACAATATACGAATAAATACCCTTATCATCTCTGACAATCTTCTTCAGATTGGCCATATCATTTGCAAGCAAATAATCTGCTTCATCTGCAATGGTCTTCTCCACATATGGACTATCATTGTAAAAGGCATGAAACTGAGCAAACTCGTATTCTTTACCCCCTGTTCGTAAATCAATCTGCACATATTCATCAAGTTTATGGTACATCAGGTAAATACAGAATCGCATTTTGTAAGTATATTCTGTCGTGACCTGTGACGTGATGAACACCTTTTCTGCAATCTTAAACACATCAGCGTCTCTTCCTTTTCTTTTCAAGTGTTCTACTAAGCACAAAACTGTATCACATAGGACATATGCATTACCCTCCTGTTGGAATAAGTGTAATATTTCTTCTATGCGCTCGTCCATACTCGACAAGTTAGAAATTTTGTGTATCATCATCAGCCTCAAACGTGTATCCATGTGATACCACTTTTTAAGCATTCTGGAGGCCAACTCAGAACCATGATATTTTGCTATAATCTGCCCAGCAAATCTATAGTCGTCAGAATAATAATTCTGAAGGTACTCTCTGACATCCTTACGCTCTGAATAGTTCTGTATAATGGCTTCCAGTATGCCCCATTTTGAGCCGAGAATATGATCACTCATAGAGATTTCTCCATTGAGTATCCGGGGTATGTATCTTTCTGCAAATTTCTCCTTATAATGTCCTATATACACAGACACTGCACGGTCTTTCATTATACCCTTATTTACATCATTGATACATTTATCTAGATACGCCATAATCCGTTCGTCATTGCCTTGGTATATTTCATAAGCATATCCTGCTATCCACGAAGATTGGTCTAACGGCATCTCATCCAGACATTGTTGCAGTATTTTTATAACATCAGCATCTTGTCCCCAGTTTTTGATGAGAGGATGGACAACAATATGCTGATAACTTTTCATATCCTCTAATGCTTCAAGAAGTTTAGTCTTGATTCGAGAATCGTTAACAATGGTATTTACAATGAGAGACTCAATACCCCATTTAAAATGCTTTTTGTCCCTATTGACAGCCCATTCGGTTATCACTTGAAGCAAATCTGGAGATAGTTCTTGTCTTTGAATAATTTTCCACAATTCATAGCTATTTCCAAAATTAAAAGAATATTCCTTATTAAGTTCTTCCTTAATGGCCTTGATAACATTTGGATGATTTATCCAACATGTCAGCAGGTAATTCCATGCTATACCCTTGTTAATATTACCTCGTCCTTCGTAGAATGCACTAACTGACTTTAGAGCCTTTTGCATGACTGCATCGTCTTGTGGAAAATATTGCTGCAATAATCGGTTAGCTTCCTCTTGAATTGAAAATGGTAGTTCTGTAACCAATTCAAGGATTTCATCAGATGAAACGGGCCTACCTGTAAATAAAGCAAACTCAATTTGATAAAAGTGAGTAAAGATGTCACACGCCACTACTTTTCGTACTAGCTCGTTTTCCTTATCTATATCTATCCCGTCTACAATAACACTTCTGATGAAGAAGGCTACCACTTCTGGCAATGTTGATGGTATTATATATGAATTAACCATCTCCAGCAACTTTTCGTCGCTAGCGATATGACCCCTAATTACCTTAGATGCGAGTATTTTGTTGTTCACATCACCATTTATAACAGTCAAAACAATAAACTGGCGATCCTCTTCTGTCAAATCAGCCACTTGTGCCAACCCCGATAGCCTGATGTCATGATATACGGAAGTTGAAGGAATATATCTGGATATAAAGTCTTCAATGCGATCTTGTAATGAGGTATTATACAAACCATCAAGCAGAATTTCCAGTAAATCATGTTTGATGTCATAATCAGATTCCCACTCAATCCTTTGTATGTATTCTTCTATTTCTTTTAGTAAGAAATGTTTGGGTGCCTTCGTAGATCTTACCAAAACCTCTAATTTCAATTTATATAAATAATAATCCCTATAATCGTTTGCCTTTATAGGTTTTAAGATATTGTACAAACCTACAAAAGCTGATGCTGGCATCATTTCGAAAAGGAAGAGAACAACCTGGTGTAGCCCGGCATCCGAAACTTTATCTCGGAGAAAAACTTTAGCCCTCTCTATATCTACCGAAAGGTATTTAGCAGTCATAAATTCCTGTAGTTGCCTATTGATGAAGGAAATGCGAGAACCTATCCTTTCCTCTATAACACCAAGTTGATGTGTATTATGCCTGAATAAATCATCAACAATATGCGCATTAATCAGTTCTTGCCCTGATGTCTGACTATTCAGGTATTGGTTAAGCAGTATTTCTGCCTGAGTCTTATCCATGCTGCCATCATTGTAATAGTCAAACATTTCTTTTGAGAGGATTCCAAGCATCATTTTGTTGCTTGTGTAGTCAAATGCCCCAGAATAGTCGTAAGCCTGATACTTGCGTGAAAGTTGATGCTTGACAAACAATTGTTCCATTATACAATTCATGGCCGCAATATTGTTGTGAGGAAGTTCGTTACCCTGTAGATATTGCCCAATAAGGATGGTCAGTAGCATGGGGTTCTCTTTCATTCGATCAATATCTTGTAATGACCTCAACTTAGCAGATAGGAACTCTACTGTGCTCTTTATTTCACGAATCACTCCATTATAATGATTTACGCATTTCTTCACAAGTTCATCCTGCTGTAGCGCAGACAATGGTGCGATTGTATATGTGTCGCTTGTACTGAAAGGGGAATTGATATTCGCAATGCCATATTCCCTGCTTGAAAAAATGGCGAGTAAATTATCAGCCTCTGTCTCTGCCTTTACTTTTCGGATAATTCTGTCTGCTTGTAGGGGGGCCTCACTCCATTCATCTATTCCATCAGCTATTAGCAGTATCTTCTGCTGCTCAAATGCATATTCTAGATAATAGCTGTTTTTCTCCCATAACTTGTTTTCTTGAAGCCAATCTCGAACAATACTCTTTATATCACTATCGCAATTCCTTGCCATATATGAAAATGGCATCCATACAGGCAAGTAGCCGTCATAGGCATTCATTTTTCCTTTTAGCAGTTGCAAGGTAAGATACTTTAGCAAAGAAGATTTGCCCGAGCCAGGGCCTCCTACAATGAGTAATATATTACTGCTGGGATTTAATATAGTTGATGCAGGAATTCTAATTTCCCTATTGCTTGTTTTATTCAGCTGGTTATAAAACTCTTTCAGATATTGCTCACTATATTCCTGGATCTCACTACTTTTTATATAGAGATTTGTAGGATCAACTTCAATAGGTTTCTCCTCTGTTTTCCCTTGGTCATCAGAATACAAGTTTTGTACTTCATCAATAAAATCAGGCATTATAAATCTTGCCTCAAGAGGGAACCGCGTATTATTATGGTTAACCAGTATAGAATCATTGACATCACGGAATACACTGTCGTAAACAACGCTCATTGCTTGTTTACACTGTGTTATATTAATAAAATTAAGCGATTTCCATTTTCGTACAATTAACTGTGATTTAATCTTTTCCTCTAATTCCTGTGTAATCTTTACATTGTGAAACTCACCATTCGTCACAGCATATTTCCATAACATACCATACATTAATGGTTGGTTCTGGGCAAAAACGCCACCACCTGACATTCCATGCAGACTGTCCATATTATCTACATGTGAAGTGATATTAACCAGATTTACTTTGCTATCTACACACATACAATCCAGTCTAGTAATTATGTCTTGCGCCTCGCCTGAAACCCCATAGAGTTGCATGGATTTTTCTTCAATGAGGTCATCTGCCAAGAAGAAAGGAGTAAAATGCTTTTCGCTCTTATCAATCCTAATGATAAGAAAATCTTCACCAATAGGAAGTAAAGAATTCGCGATATTGCCTTTTGTAATGGTCTTATAGGTTATAAAATGACCATCCTCAAACACATCTATTTCGATGGTTTCTATTTTATCAAGAACAGCATTTAACGCCTTTTTCCGATCATATTTAAGAATATGCTGAGCCGTAAAGACATAATCGTACCCTTCAGCCACATCCAAAGGGTAGAGGACTCCACTTCCTCGAAACTGGAGCCCCCTACTCTTGATGTCCGCCTTTATCTTAACACAATTACTGCGTATGTCAAAAAACGAATTCATTACAAACGTTGAGATTAATATTATTTTCCATCAACTCATCTGCTGTTATTCCAAGCACATCAAGAGAATCTTGATAGTTAAAGTAGACGTTGATTGCCTTATCTGCACATTTTCTGTAGCGAAGAAGCTTGGCAATGGTCTCTTTATTTGGGAAACGATATTTCTTATTCTTCTTAGTTGAAATAATGAAGTCTGAACATGTAACCGCGTCAAGGATGTTTTTAGTGACGTTTCGTGTACTTCCATGATGGGGAAGTTTCATAAAATCCAGTTTAAGAGGTGTACCATTGGTGTTATTATAATACAGAAGCGCATCATATAGCTCCTTGGGGGTACTATCACCAGGTAGCAACAACTTCTTGCCTTCACATTCAACTAGAATTATAATTGACTGGCTATTGGGACCTCCTTCATCCATATCGTCATCATCAACATTATCTATCAAGGTCCTTAAATTTACATGCCAATCTTCTGGATAAACTCCAAGTTCATCAGGATTGTTTGGCTTATATTCATCAGCCACATCATGATCAGGTGCCAGTACACGCAGTTTCATATCCCCAACCTCTATCGTAGAGTCAAGCAATTCGGAAATGTTGTTATTCCAGCACACACCATCTATTCCAAGAAGAAGTGATGCCAACTCATTTCCTTCGGCAACAGAGTATTCATCTGTCTCTTCTTTCTTGGGGAAGTTGAACCAAACTTGTTTCAGCCTATGTGACTCCCCATTTTCTTTCATATGTTTAACCAATGCTATGATGCCAGCTATGTGGTCAGAGTCGATATGAGTCACCACAAGCAGGTCAATAATCTCATCTAGTGGTATTTTGTCATATCTAGTCCTAATGGCTATTGTAGATTTCCCACCATCAATCACAACATTTTTCTTATTGTGACTAATCCAAATACTATCACCTGTTCCCGCTTGTAGTATCTCTATGCGCATCTTTTATGTTAACGTGAGTTCAACTATTATAGGTCTTTATAAAGTTGGTAACTAGCAAAAATTATTGTAACTCTGAAATACAAAGAATTACAAGCAAAAATCACTTTGATTACTGAAGACAAAGTTACGGAAATATTCTGTATTGGCAGATGATTCTGCAAGTTTTTTAATACAATGATGGCGAAATATATGCTAAAATCGGCCAATAAGAAACAATACCATGTAATTCTACGATGTCTAAGGCAGAAGTCATGCTGAATATGATAATCTTTCACGACTCAGGCTATCGTTACCAAAAGCATTTCTATCTTGAAAAGGTTCGCAAAGCACCTACGCCATCTGGTTCCAGATGTTGTCTCGTATAGTCGCTTTTTCGGACTGGAAAAGGAGGTTGCCGTCCCTTTAGCCTTGTTATCAAGAAGATACTTTTGGGAAAATGCACAAGCATAAGTTTGTTAACAGTACATCACTTCGCATTTGTAGAAACCAAAGAATATACATTCATAAAATTTTCAGAGGTGTTGTTAAAAGAGGAAAATACTCCATGGGCTGTTTCTATGGATTCAAGCTGCATTTGATCTGCAATGAGAGAGGAGAAGTTCTAAATTTCATGATTACTCGCAGTGACGCCGAAGACTGTAGACATTTGAAATACAAGTCTTTGTGAAATTCATTTATGGCAAGTTAGTAGGTGATATGGGATATGCCAACAGGAACCTTTTCCAAAGGCTTTTCGTTGATGGCATACTGCTTATTCTCAAGTTGAAAAGCAACATGAGAGGAACACTGATGAGCATCTCTGACAAACAGCTGCTCAGAAAGAGGGCTATCATTGAGTCTTTGAATGATAAACTGAAGAATATCGCATAGGTAGAACACCCTATTCATCAGCCATTCAATAGTTTTTTGTCAATTTATTGGGAGCTATTGCTGCCTATAGTCTATTTCCAAAGAAGCCGTGTATTAATGTACAAAGGACTTTAGATACACAGTTTACTTTATTCTAAATTCTTCGAATTCACGTTATTTATACAAGCCATCTAATAAGTCTCATATGAACTTGTTAGATGGCTCTTAATTTTTAATAGCTATAATTATTCTCTACCAACCTTTCCAAGTCCGATTCCTTATAAAGTATCTTCCCCGCGAACTGTGTGTAGGGAATAATCTTCCTGTCCCGATAGTCCTGCAAAGTACGAGGGCTGATATACAGCCGCTCGCATACTTCCTTGCTCGTCAGGAAATGCTCACCTCCAAACAGCGGTTTGTGTGTCTGTGCCACTTCCTTTATCCGTCTGTTCACTCCTTCAAGTGCGGACAGCACCCCCTGCATATCATCCGCTTCCATGTTCAAGTCCTTTACTGATTCCATAATACCCTTGTCTTATTTGTTATTCTTTATTCTGTCTGTTTTTGTCTTCTCCGATTTAGTCTGCAACAGCCGCTCCACGTCCTCACGCTTGTAATAGCACTTGTGCCCGATCTGTGAGAAGGGCAGCACGCCCGTATCACGGTAATGCTGCAAGGTGCGCTTGCTGATATTAAGCAACTTGCATACATCGCCGTTGTGCAGCCAATCGGTGTGCTGACTCTGTTCTCCGAAAGCTTTGTGGCAGGTCTCGGCAAGACTGAGTATCTCGTTCCTCAGTTTTGCCCAGTTTGAATCCGTAATGATAAAATATCCCATAATTCTATTGTTGTTTTGTTTGTACTTCCTTTTCTTGTCTTGTGCTTCACCGCACGTTTCTGCCTGCAAAAGTAGGGAGTGTTAGTCATACTTCAAAGCACAAGGGAACAGTAGGGAAATACCGGGAAAAACAATGAAAGGACAAAAGGATTGTCGCTCTCTTCTTTTTGCCTCTTTACTCCATTTTATCATATCCTTTTAGCCGATGCAATACTATGCAGAATGGAACAAATAAGCACCTGCCTTTCTTGCATCTCTTACGCATTTATCTTCTTGTTTGGGGCTTAAATCCATGCTTTCCGACTGTTTCCTGTCAAAAGTTCGTGAGAAATTCATTGCCAATTTGCGCAACATTATGCAAGCACTCTCCGAATGCTTGGAACTTTCCCATTCTCTTCATAACTTCACTCTCGGAAACAAAAACAGGCATATAATGAAAACAAGCGCAGATAAAGGCAATTCAGTGGGCGAAAATAATACGCCCAAGCAAAGGAAGACTTCCTCCAAAAATGGTGAGATAGAAACCTATCTCTCCTCCTATTATAAGTTCAGATATAACACGATATTAGGTAGAACCGAATACAGGTGCAAGGACGATGCTCACTTTTCAAAAGTGGGTCGCTATGAAATCAATACGCTTCGAAGGGAGATAGATAACGACATCGGGATAATAACCTCTTCCGACAACCTCTATTCCATTATAGAGAGCAGCTTCTCGCCACGCATCAATCCAATACAAGAGTATTTCAAAGCGTTGCCCTTGCTGGATATAGGCAGTAGTTGTGGTAACACTGACGAATACAATAGTTGCTGCAATGCCTTCTCTCTTTCACTGAAAGCCATTCCCGAACTGGCAGGTTGTGTTGTGGTGCGCAATCACGAAAAATGGCTACTATATCTTACAAAATGGCTCGTGGCAGTAGTCGCCTACGCTATGGACGACCGTGAGTGCCGTAACCATACCTGTCTCGTGCTGACAGGCGAGCAGGGCAAGTTCAAGACAACATTCCTTGACTTGCTTTGTCCTCCTGCTCTGCATGGTTACAGCTACACGGGCAAGATATATCCGCAGGAGAAGGACACACTTACCTATATCGGGCAAAACCTCATCGTAAACATTGATGACCAGCTCAAAGCCCTCAACAAGCGTGACGAAAACGAACTCAAAAACCTTATTACCTGCCCGATGGTCAAGTATCGTATGCCCTACGACAAGTATGTGGAGGAATATCCACACTTAGCGAGCTTCGTTGCATAGGTAAATGGTAACGACTTCCTTACCGACCCCACAGGCAGCAGGCGTTTTCTTCCCTTTGAGGTGTTTTCCATTGACATTGAGCGTGCAAAGGCAATATCTATGGATAATGTCTATGCCGAAACGAAAGCCTTGTTAAACGCAGGCTTTCGCTATTGGTTTGACGATGATGAAATCACGGAACTATACAGGGAGAGCGAAGACTTCCAAGTACAGACCGCAGAAATGGAACTGCTGCTCCGTTGCTTTGAGAAGCCAGCGGAGGATAATCCCAACTGTACCTATATGACCACCACCGAGATAATCACCTACTTGAGACTTTATACGCATCATCCCTTGTCCTTAAAGCATATGGGCGAAGCCCTGAAAAGGGCAGGCTTTGAGAAAGTGAGCAAGAGGCGTGAGGGCGGCAGTCCAATCTATGTATATAAGGTAAGGAAGATTCTCCCTTGTCCCTTGCCAAGTTATTGCATCAACCAAATGTAGTAGCCGTATGTTGTAAGTTCGTAGTATGACTTTGTACTACAAAATATATTGAAAATCAATTACTTAACTTAAAATAGTATGTAGTAAGAAGAAAGATGAAAAAGTTTGGAGGGGAAAAACTTCTGAAAAGAGAATTTCTTTCAATAATCATTCAATTACCATTCAAATACACCATTGTCATTCAAACAAAAATGATTCAATCCATTCAATTAAAACATATCACAATGAAAGAAGATTTATCACGCATCAAGCGATACCCCATCGTGGAGTATCTTGAAAGGATAGGCATCAAGCCTGTACGCAGAACACCAGTCTATGCGTTGTACCGCTCACCGCTGCGTGCAGAAACACATCCGAGTTTCAAGGTGGACACAGAGAAGAACCTTTGGATAGACTATGCCGAAGGCAGGGGCGGAAGTATCATCGACCTCTGTATGCGCTTGGAGAGCTGCACGCTATCGGAAGCCATCCACCGTTTGGGACAGAACGCTTTCGATAATATAACATGTAGTTCTCGTAAAAACTTCGTGCCTAATAATTTACAACCTACGATGGCTGCAAACGAGACAAGGAAACTGATAAGCATATCAGACACCTTGCCGCCACATTTGCGGGAGTATCTTACAAAGATACGCTGCATTGATTTGGAAAAGGCAACGCCATTTCTTAAATGTATCAGTTACGAGGTAAGGGGCAGGCGCTATCAAGCCATTGGCTTTGCCAACCTGTTGGGAGGATATGAGCTCCGAGACAATCACTCGTTCAAGGGAACGATAGCTCCGAAGGACATTACTCTGATATTTACGGACAAACAGACAGAACACGCAATAGACAAGCCACTGCCTGTATGTGTGTTTGAAGGATTTATGGATTTCCTTTCTTTTCTTTCAATGAAAGAGGAGATAGCCAGCCACTGCCTTGTGATGAACTCCGTAAGCAATGTGGCAAGGACTGTTCGCTATCTGAACGACCGACACCTGCCCCATATCCGTGCCTTCCTTGATAATGATGAAGCAGGACGGAGGGCAACCAATGATTTCGTCAAGGCAGGTTTCAAGGTGGAGGATATGTCCATACATTACAAAGGCTTCAAAGACCTCAACGAGTTTCATGTCTGCCGTATGCGTAAACAGGAGCAGCAGAAAGTGCAGGAACGGACACGGATGACGGTTACGGAGCAAAAGGAAAGTAAGAAATCAAAACAAGTCAAACATAAAATTAGATAGCGAAATGGAAAATAAAACAAAGACAACGGACAAAGATTTTTCATGGTTTTTGGGTGTGGAAGATAAAACTGAGTACGAATCTACTCCACAGAAAGGGAATGAGGTTCCTGAAATAGAAAGACCAACTAACGAACAGTACACAGAGAACACTGCGCACTCTGAACCTGCGCAGCATACAGAGAACGCAACCGTTCAAAGGCGCATCAGTGCCAAAAAGAGAAAGGAGACGCTCGAAGCCTACAAGCAGGCCTACCTTGTTCCAACAAAACTAAGCAACCGAAAAGCGGTCTATCTGAGCAGGGAAACGCAGGAACGTGCCGACTTTATCGTGCGCAGGTTAGGCGACAGGGGCAGCAACCTTTCAAGTTTCGTGGAGAACATCGTGCGCATTCATTTGGAGGAGTATGGTGAGGACATAGAGAAGTGGAGAAAGCTGTGAGGCACAGGAAAAGGGGGCGAGGACTTTTGGGAAAAGGGGATATTATTCCACTCAAAACCCTCAACCCTTTTTTAGAGAACATAACAACAGACATTTGTCAAACATACTGAATGATGGGAACACCACGAACGCAGTTAAACACAGAATGCACGGCATTCACTTTTCGGCAGCAAAACGCCTTGTGCGTTAACGTTTCGTTAGCTGATATTGCAAGACGTCAGTTTGTACCCACAAACTGCTCTTGCTCCCCTCGTCAGACTGTCGGGGAGATTAGACCGTAATCACTCCGTTCTCATCGGTCAGTGTTCGGGAATTAAGCAACAACGAATCATCTACAATGATTAACTTTCAAAAAAACTTATATGAGCAGATACAAAGGAAAATCTGCCCGATGGCAGCAACAGGATAAGGAAGGGCAGCAGATGAAGAAGACGGAGTTCATCAAGGTAAGATGCACCTTAGAGGAAAAGCAACGTATCAAGTCAAAAGCGGAAAGCACGGGACGGAAGTTCTCTGACTACTGCCGTGAGATACTCCTTAACGGAGAAGTAACAGCCGTTCCCAGGATGACAGACAATGAGAGGGAAGCCATTGCCATTCTCCAGCATACAGGAAGGTTCTACGGGCAGATTTCCAATCTCATCAAAGTCAAGGATGAAAGGTGGCTATTCATCACTAAGAACCTTTCGCTATGTGCCAAAGAGGCATTTAAGCGGTTTTACGACCCGCATTTTCGGGTGGATGATGAAATATATAAGGTCTTAAATCTAACAAGAAATGATAGGTAAATGCAAGGCGATAGCGCACGGCAGCACGGCTTTGGACTATATTTTCAGGGAAGGTAAACTCGGTAGTCGGCTTGCATTCCACAATCTTTGCAGCAGAGATTCAAAGACCATCTACGAGGAAATGAAAGTGGTCAGTGACTACAACAGCCGTTGCAGGAACAAGTTTCTCCGTATCGAAATCGGTATCGCACCGCAGGACGAGAAAAGACTGCCTGTGTCCGAACTTATGTGGATTGCTCATTTGTTTGCCAAGCGAATGGGACTCGACAACCACCAATGGGTGGCGGTAACGCACAAGGACACCGATAACAGACATATTCACATCATTGCGAACCGTATCAGTCTGTATGGAGAAGTCTATGATACTACTTTTGTGAGCAATAGGGCAGCAAAAGTGGCGGAGGAAATAAGCAGAGAGAAAGGCTTGACCATTGCAAAGGAGGTCAAGGCAGAAAAGAAATATCAAAAGACAAAAGCAAGTCCAACGAGAGAGCAAACCAAGAAAGAGGTTCAGCAAATCTGTTATTCCTTGCTTGACAAGTACAAAGGAACAGGTATCACGGGACACTCCATGTTCCTTTACGAGTTGAACAAGAAGGGCATTATTATAGAGCGTATGAAGAACAAGCAGGGCAAGGTCTATGGCTTGAAGTTCTCATACGCAGGGCAATCCTTCAAGGCTTCCGAAATTGGCAGGGAATTCGGCTACCGTTCTTTGCAAAAGAATTTTGAACCAACTAACAAGGAAGAACCAAAGAAACCACATCAAACAGTACAAGAGCCGACAGAAAACAACAAACAATCTGATACAGGTTATCAGCTTGTACCCAAAAGCCGTTCCACTGTCTCACGAGACAATGATACCCCACGAGTGCAGAACTCCATTGGTGCAGTGGCAGACACCATTGTTAGCGCAGCCGATGAAGTTGTGGAAGGGTTAGGCGATTTGATTACACCAAGTACACTAGGCTATGACTTAACCGAAGCTGCATGGCAGCGCAAACTCAGATACCAAGCTAACAGAAAGAAGAAACGTGGAAGGGGAATATAAACATAGCAGCATACAAAAAGTGCAGAATAAAGAATATCTCATCAAAAACGCTTGTTATTCGGTAACAAAGTATTATCTTTGCAAACGGAATAACAAGCGTTCTTTGTTAGGCAGAAAACAGCGAAGCCAAGTAGCTCGCTCGTTTCCAAATCGTTACCAGTTTAGTTGTACAAACAAGGTAACTTCTTTATTTTCAATTAGATACATTTTAATAATTATCTTAGACTGCAAAAGCATGCAGATTGCCGGTTTATTCTGCGTAAATGAGGCAAAAGATGATGATTTCAGGATTTTGAACACCCTAAACATTCTCCTATTTTCTCTATTTTGCGATTTTATTTTGTCAAAGAAAACGAATTGATTTAACAAACAAAAGGTTTGTTAACACATTCGAATGGCGATGGTGAATAATCAGCTATCATTCCAAACATAGTCGTCAAAGGTTGTTTTATTCCTAATAATCGTTGTTTATACAAATATGTGATATTCAGTCTTTCGCAACCAACAACCTTTCATAAATGAGAGAGCCGTGACCATTAAGATAAATTATTTCTAAATTTGCTTGCTGTGTTCGCAAAAAGAATTATATTTGCAGGGCATAATCGAAAGGACCTACTAATGAACGCAACCGAACAAGTGTACAAGCAGACTGAGTATGCTATTCGCAAGATAGCACAAAAGTTCACGTCAGATGAAACCCCATCACTGGTTACGGATATTCACATCCGAATCTATCAAGACAGTGGAGAATTACGAGCATTCGATGACGATGAAAACGAGATTACCCGTTGCGTCGTTGAAGAATGGATAGACAATACGGAGGAGAAGTTCTACGAACATGCCGCTGCCATTCTTCGCAAAGTCCTGAAACAACTTCATGAAACGGTTGATCAGATGAATATTCTCAAGCCATTTAGCTTTGTTTTAGAGAATGATGAACAAGAGAATATAGCCGAACTATATGTCGCAGACGATGATACCGTGATTATAGGAGGCGACTTGATGAACGATTTAGACAAGGACCTGGATTCTTTTTTGGCAGATCTTCTGAAAGATGAGAGTAATCAGAAGGAAAAGGATAATCTTCAGAAATAAAATTTTCCTTATCACTTTTCAACCATGTTTTCACCGATTCGGGAATGATTTTGTAAACAACGATTGACACCAAAGAAGCAAATTTTCCACAAAGATACACGCTGACTATATTTTTTTTAGACAACCGGGCGTAAAGATTCTGTTTTTTATGTATATTTGCAGATATGAAAAGAATCGTTTCATGCGTGATTGCCCTATTCTGCATATTGGCCGTCCATGCCCAATATTTTGACGTACAATGCGAAGACACATGCTCGCATGTACATGGCATCGACTTGAGCCACTACCAAGGAGAGGTGTTTTGGGAAACAGTAGGTGAAAACACCAAGAACACATACGTCTACCTCAAAGCCACTGAAGGCGGTGACAGGATAGACCCTACCTATCAAACCAACATTGAGTTGGCGCATCGCTATGGCCTGAAAGTGGGTTCGTACCACTTCTTCAGACCTAAGACCAACTTGACGCTCCAACTGCAGAACTTCATGACACAGTGCCGACCTGGTGACCAAGACCTCATTCCCATGATTGACGTAGAAACTCGCAACGGCTTGTCAACAGAAGCTTTTTGTGACTCTTTGCACAAATTCCTGGGCATGGTGGAAGAAGTTTATCAACAAAAACCACTCATCTACACGGGTGCCAACTTCTATGACCACAACCTATCTGGACAACTGGACAGTTATCAAATCATGATAGCGCAGTATACCGACCGAGAACCGGTATTGGCAGACGGGCGAGACATTACCATGTGGCAATACACGGGTAAAGGTAGAATCAACGGAATTAATACCTTTGTTGATAAAAGCAGAATGATGGGAAGACACGGACTCAGAGAAATCAGATTCCGACGAAATGTCACGAACACGAGAAAGTATACATGGATACATTAACAAACATATACTACACTTTGACAATATGGCGATAATTAGATGTCCGGAGTGCGGCCACCAAATCAGTGACCGAGCACCCGTTTGTCCCTCTTGTGGGGTAGAAATTGCTGAAAGAGTGACCCGTTGCACGCAATGTGGTGAAGTTTATTTTAATGATTTGCACGAATGTCCAAACTGCCACCACGCCAATATGAACTATCGCGATGATAACTCTCCGGTTCATGAACAGGCTATAGAGCTGAAAGAAGAGCCTACAACCATGGTGGACACAACGCCTCCCGCACCCAACGGAGACATGCAACGTTCCAAGAAGAAACACACCACTTTAATAATAGCTTTCATCATAGCCATCATTGCATGTGGAGTGGGCTATTATTTCTATCACAATGCACAAATGAAAGAAGAGTTGGAGGCTTACGAGTTTGCCGCCAAGAGCGAAGATCCCATCGTGCTTCAGGACTATCTTGACCGCTTTAAAGACGCACCCATGGCACACAGAGACTCCATACACGTTCGCTTGACGGCCATCCAGCAAATGGATAGCGAATGGACCGATGCTTGGGTGAGCAACTCAAAAACAGCTCTGGAAGATTATCTTGACAAGCATCCCGACTCTGAACACCGTGCGGAAGCCATGCGCAAGATTGACTCGTTGGACTGGGTGGCAGCCAGCTCAGCCAACAGTGTGGACGCATACCAGTTTTACTTGGAAGACCATCCCAACGGTGCGTATGTAGATGATGCTAAAGATGGCATCAAAACAATCAACGCACAGACGGTTCAACCAGAGGAAAGGGCCATGTTAAGCTCGCTGTTCAAACAGTTCTTTCAGAGTATCAACGCAAAGGACGAGGATGGTTTGACCAGCACGGTCAGTCCTGTCATCAGTTCTTTTCTGGGTAAAGTGGATGCGAATAAAAATGATGTCATCACCTTTTTGCATAAACTATACAACCAGGAGGTGGCCAGCATGTCATGGCATCTGCTCAATGATTACAAGATTGACAAGAAAGAAATCGGTGACGAACAATACGAATACACCGTGAATTTCTCTGCAGACCAAGATGTTAATAAGGTGGATGATACGCAGCAAACCATGCATTATCGCATCAAAGCCAAGGTAAATCCTGACGGAAAAATCGCAGAGTTCAACATGACGCGCATTATTCAGTAGTGTTCCGAAAGACAATTCAATTGATCTGAAAAATAAAACCATTGAGCGAGGTTCACCCTACTGGCTCAATGGTTTTTCGTATTTATTCCTGACTTCGTCATCGTGTCACCCAAAAATCTTCGTCAAAGAGTTTAGCTATTCTCTGATGTCTTGCCATCAGCATAGTCTGCGTATAAACCTCCTTGTTCAGAGGTAGCTTGATTTGTATCGTTGTAATGGTCTTTGCCAATGCAAGCACCTTGTCTATGCTCATCTTAATCTCTGAGACTTTCAACATACGCTCCAATTCCTTGTATACTTTCAAAGCCACGAAGCAGATGCATATATGAGCCTCGATTCGTTTGCGCGTAAAGTGAAACATGGGACGTATCTCTATCTTTGATTTGGCTATGCGGAAGGCTCGTTCCACATGCCAAAGGTTGTGATATGCCGTGTATATGTCCTGTATTGGTATATCCGTATTGGTGAGATATCCCTTTAGGCCGTCCCATTTGGAGTCGTCGGCAACACGGTCATAATTGATGGCGACTTTCACTTCACCATCCATGGATAAGAACTTATTGTAACCTCTCTTGTTGATGTTGCCTTTCGTGAGCGCACCATGCTTGTAAGCCTTTTCCAACCTGCGTATTCCCTTTTCCCGGTTATAGGCATCTTTCTTAGCACGGTCATCTGTATAGCCGACCAAGAGACGACGTCCGCCTCCTTTGTCATATTCAACCATCTGGCAGTCGCGCTTGGGCTGTTCCAGTATCCAGTTCTTGACCTCTTGACTTTCATTCTTTATCTTCGCACCTATTATATACTTGTAGCCGTGCGATTCAAGTTCCGCTATGTTGGCATTGTTCATCAGACCAGAATCTGCCACTACAACGAAGTTTTCCAATCCGTATTTGCTTACAAACTCGTTTATCGTCGGCAGCATCGTATGACCCTCATATTTGTTGCCTTCATGGATGCAATAGGCAAGCGGATAGCCACCAAGGCTGACAAGCAGTCCAAGTATGATTTGAGGATTACTGTGACGTCCCTCTTTCGAGAAACCTGTCTTGCGTAATTCGTCCTCATAATCCGCTTCAAAGTAAAGTGTGGTAACATCATAGAATAACACACCGATATTTCCACCGAACAGTTTAGCTGTATGTTGCACGCTTATGTCCTGTACGATTTCGTGCTGATGGTCGCTAAGCTTGTCAAGATAGCGATAGATTTTTGAGAGATCCATATCTTCGTCAAAGTGGTTTTTAAGGTATTCCACCGTGGCAGCTTTGCTTGTTGGATATGCCAAACGAGCCTTAACAAGCTTGCGGAATACATCATCGTCAATCCGATTGAAACCAATCCTGTCAAACGTGCGGTCTAATATCAAGTCGCATCCGTTGAGAAAGATATTGCTGACATTGGACAGGACACGGCGGACTTCTTCACGCTCATGGTCACAGGCCTCACGTTCCTCGCCGAATAGATCAAGCTGGGGCTGGCGGCGTGAATTCTCTCTGGAAATCCATTCTTTTGCTTCAATGACAAGATTTTCAACCTCACCTTCATTATAGGCTACTCCAATTGTGGCAAGTTCCTTCATTTTGCCTCCAATTTTCTCAACAACGATAACTCCGATATTGCCAGATGGATATTTCTTTTTGCGGACAAACATAGTTAAAATATCTTTCGTGTCACCCAATATTAGATGACACAAAGATACAAAATAGTGTTTATCAACCAGTTATAAAATACATGTTTTTTGAGTGACGAAGTCAGGAGACAATTCAATTGATCTGAAAAATAAAACCATTGAGCGAGGTTCACCCTACTGGCTCAATGGTTTTTCGTATTTATTGTTCTCAGCCGTGCAAACTGGCTTGTCCTAATATACTCTCACAACGTCACCGACGTGGATGGTATGGTCTGGAGTAAAACCATTCAACTTGTATAAACTGGACAGACGCATGCCATAAATCTGTGCGATGATATACAGACTCTCTCCGTTCTTGACAACATGCGGACGATTCTTGAAAGCTTTCGGTGCTCTTTTCCGCTTTTTCTTCAGGAAAATGATTTCGCCTTCTGTCAAAGCATCATCTTTATCTCGCTCGTTGTACTTAGCTATCTTTTTGTACGACACGCCTATCTCCTCGCCAATCAGCTTGAAAGTATCGCCGCGACGAGCCCGGATATAATAATTCTTGTTGAAGATTGCGATAGGATGTAAAGGCTTTGCCTGATTAACAACTGTTTGATTGCCTGAATATTCAACCATGGCGTGATCGTATGATCTGGCACTATCGTAGACATAAAGCTTGTAAAGCTCTATCAATTCGATGAGTTTATAAGCATATCGCGGGTTGGTTGCATAGCCACAAGCTTTCAAACCATGTGCCCAACCACGGTAATCTTGCATGGAAAGGCTAAACAACTTGCGGTAACGACTGCTGTTCACAAGGAATTTACTATGGTCTTCAAAACTTTGAAGGGGATGATCGTATGCGCGAAAGCATTCGCCCAAAGCGTCATCATCCTCGGCAATAGTACGACCAGTCCAGTCATGACACTTGATTCCGAAATGGTTATTGCCCAGTCGTGCCAATCTACTTCGCCCTGCTCCACTCTCAAAAACAGCCTGAGCCAAGGTGATACTCGCTGGGATTCGGTATTGAAGCATCTCCCGAATAGCCAAATCTTTGTATTGATTGATGTAGAGTTGATAGGTCTGGTTCCATCTCATCTGGGCCCATGATGCCATAGATGAAATTGAAAAGAGGAATATAATCGCAATTTTATTCATGAACATTAAGATGTTAGACAAAGTTACATAAATTCATAAAAAAAGCACAATGGATTGGTGTACGTTTAATAATTATTAGTAATTTTGTACAAATGGACAGCAAACAAGTAATCTTAGCATTGGGAACAAATGTCAACCAAGAGCGCAACATGAAACAAGTCATGCAGCTATTGGCTGACACTTGGCCTGACATGAAGTTCACTACACAGAAGTGGACACAGCCCATTGGCATGGCATCAGCCCTATTTTACAACTGTTTGGCATACACAGAGGTGGAAGAATCCCTTGAAGAACTCACTAAAAAGGTGAAAAACATGGAACGGATATGTGGAAACACAGGGGCTGAAAGGTCGCTTAATCGCATCCAAATGGACATCGACATCTTGCTATATGGTGACAATAAGCTACACATAGACGATTGGCAACGCGACTATGTACAAGAGTTGATGAACGAAATTGAATTTATTGAGCATTGAATGATGAACATCAAGACTTTCCTGACCAATACGCTACCATGTGTTCTGTGCCTATTCATGTCGGCAAACGTGAACGCGCAGGACTTCAATACGGCATTTTCTGACAGCACATTGCGCATTGATTATATTTTTTCGGGCAATGCGAACCAGCAACATATCGCCGTTGATCAATTGAATGTCATGCCCCGATGGTATGGAAAAAGACAGCGGTTGGCCGAATTACCCATGGAAGGAAACGGCCAAATAACCGTCCGCGACCATCACACGAAGCGCACGCTCTACCGCAATTCGTTTTCAACGTTGTTTCAAGAATGGCTCACTTACGATGAAGCCAAGCACACGAGCAGGGCTTTCGAGAATGTATTTCTCGTTCCAATGCCCAAGGACACCGTTGACATTACGGTAACATTGAATGACAACAGGCGTGAAACGATAACCCAACTGACACACACGGTCGCACCAAGTGACATCTTGATTAAACGCATCGGAGAACGAAACCGCACTCCATTTGAAACACTACAGACAGCCCAAGACACCTCCCGCTGCATCCACATCGCCTTTCTGGCAGAGGGATATCGCACTAACGAAATGGACATCTTCCTGAAAGATGCAGCCGAAGCTACCGAGGCATTGTTCGCGCATGAGCCTTTCAAGGCCATGAGAAACAGGTTTAACATCATAGCGGTCAAAGCTCCTTCGGCTGACAGTGGTACCAGCGAACCTTCTAAAGGTTTGTGGAAGAACACCGCTCTGCACTCGCATTTTGACACGTTTTATAGCAACCGTTACCTTACCACATTGCGGTTGAAGACCATACACGACTGGCTGGCAGGACTTCCATACGAACATATCATCATCTTGGTGAACACTCATCAGTACGGAGGCGGCGGTATTCTCAATTCATACAACCTGTCAATGACCCATCATCCGTCGTTCAAACCTGTTGTTGTGCATGAGTTTGGCCATAGCTTTGCCGGACTTGCCGACGAATATGCCTATGATTTCGAGGAAATCCCCATGTATCCGCCTGACATTGAACCATGGGAACAAAACATAACAACCAAGGTTAAGTTTTCTGATAAATGGCAAGACATGATGGGAAATGTACCTTCTGTGGGACTGATAGAAGGCGCTGGCTACTCGCTGAAAGGCATTTACCGTGCGTCACACGACTGTAGAATGCGCACAAATGACACACCCGAGTTCTGTCCTGTGTGTCAACGAGCCATCCAACGCGTCATTGATTTCTACACAAAATGAGGAACATAACATGAATTCGAAGCACTGTCTGATGATTGGGTTGGCCACCCTCGTGTTATTGTTTGGGCAAATCAACCTGGTAGATGCCACTCACAACCGACCCATCAGTGACAAAGACCGACTGAACATGGCGCTTGAATACTTTCAAAGTGAGAAGTATCACGAGGCTCTTTTGCTGTTCCAGAAACTTGACCAGGAATACCTTCTCAACCAACGATACAAGGCTTACATCGGCGTGTGCTACTATCACCTGTGGAAATACGAGCAGGCATGCCTGTATCTGGACTCGGTTATGCCGAGCATCACCGTCTTCGCACCTCACGAACAATCAGTCTATTATTATGCCAACGCTGAAAGTCACTTTCAATTGAAACAATACGAAGCCGCCATCCCATGCTATGAAAAGATGCTGAACGTATGTCATGACAACGAAAAAGCCGATGCCCTCTACCGTCTTGGATTCTGTTATCTGTTCCAAAAGGATTGGGAAAATGCACTTGAGTATTTTGAAAGCGCACGCTCCTACTATCAACATTACGGATACAAGACTGGGTTGAAATACCGTATGGCACAGATTGAAAACATGATCAACGGCTGCAAACAACAAATAGACCAATCAACAGACACCGCACTGCCAAGCGATAGCATCAAGTGAAGCACGGCACAAGCGGCAAGAAAAAATAGCTTGTCATCTTTCTGCACTTACAATCTTTTTCGTAAATTTGCATGCATTATTAAAATAATGCAAAAGATGAAGACATTAATAGACCGCATTCTGAAAGATGGCAAATGCTATCCTGGTGGCATATTGAAAGTAGATAAATTTATCAACCACCAGATGGATCCCAACCTCATGAAAGCCATCGCCATCGAATTCATCAAACGTTACGCCTCAACGGAAATCAACAAAATCTTGACCATCGAAGCCTCGGGCATTGCGCCTGCCATCGTTATGGGGTTACTTCTGGACCTTCCAGTGGTATTCGCCAAGAAGAAAAAACCGTCAACGATGGACAACATCTTATCCACCACGGTCTTCTCATTCACCAAACAGCGTGAATATAACGTCGTTATCAGCAAGGATTATCTAACACCCAACGACAAAGTGGTTTTCATTGACGACTTCCTGGCCTATGGAAATGCCGCCAAAGGCATCATTGATCTATGCCGGCAGGCGGGTGCAGAACTGGTTGGAATGGGCTTTATCATTGAAAAAACCTTCCAACATGGACGTGATGGGATAGAAGCAGAAGGCGTGAGATGCGAATCTTTGGCGATGATTGAATCGCTGGACAACTGCCAAATCAAATTAAAAAACATCGAAAAGTAACCACTCCCCTATTGATTGAACGCTAAAAAATGAACGCAACAGAACAAGAACAAGTAAGGTCAAAGTCGACTGACCTGATTTATGGTCTTCACGACCGCCCGGCTCTCCGAGAAAGTATCTTTGCCGCATTGCAGCACTTGCTGGCCATCTTTGTAGCCATCATCACGCCACCGCTGATTATTTCGAATGCCCTTAATTTTGATTTGGAAACAACAGGATTCTTGGTTTCCATGTCATTGTTCGTTTCTGGCGTCGCCACATTCATACAATGTCACCGCATCGGTCCCATTGGTACAGGACTCTTGTGCATCCAAGGCACCAGCTTCTCCTTCATAGGCCCCATTATCGGAGCCGGCATGCTTGGCATGGTAGGTGGCAAGTTGAACACCGAAATGGCTTTGTCCTATATATTTACCGCCTGCATGTTCGCCTCTGTTGTCGAAATGCTTGTGAGCCGCCTATTAAAGTACACACGCAAAATCATCACACCACTGGTTTCTGGCATCGTTGTCACGTTGATAGGCATGTCGCTGGTCAAAGCCGGAATCAACTCATGTGGAGGTGGTGCCGCAGCCGAAGCTGACGGATCGTTTGGTTCTCTGGTAAACCTTGGGTTGGCGGCACTCGTGTTGCTTAGCATCATCATCTTCAATCGTTCCAGCAACCGCTTTCTTCGAATGAGTTCAATCGTGCTGGGCCTCCTCATTGGATGCATCGCTGCCTATCTCATGGGCATGATTCACTTGGATTCCATTCAAAGCTATGGAGGCTTTATCATTCCCGTTCCGTTCAAATATGGATTCCGTTTTGACATATCTGCCCTGATATCTTTGGGACTGGTTTACCTCATAACAGCTATCGAAGCTTATGGAGACATCACGGCCAACTCGCTGATTTCCGGAGAACCCATCGAAGGTGAAGTATTTGAAAAAAGAGCATCGGGCGGCATTTTAGCCGATGGTTTCAACTCCATGTTGGCCGCTGTGTTCAACTCTTTCCCCAATTCAATCTTCGCACAGAACAATGGAATGATTCAATTAACAGGCATCGCCAGCCGCTATGTGGGCTACTACATTGCCGGAGCGTTGGTTGTTTTAGGACTGTTCCCTGTTGTTGGATTGGTGTTTTCCTTAATTCCAGCCCCGGTGCTCGGTGGTGCCACGCTGCTGATGTTTGGAACCGTGGCTGCCGCAGGCATCAAAATCATCGCGTCAACTCAAATCAACCGAAAGGCAGTATTGGTGATGGCCATCAGTTTTGCCCTGGGACTTAGCGTAGAAATGGTACCCGGAATATTGGATCACATGCCAGAAACCATTAAAAACATCTTTTCTTCGGGCATTACGACAGGTGGACTCACGGCCATCCTGACAAATGCATTCATCAAGATTAAAGAATAGATCGTCCCTGAATATTCACCCAACCGGGACGCATCGTAACTGTATCATATTCAAGATAATATGTAGATTGCCACGCAAGCGCATGCATATTGGAATGGAAAGGCATTGTTATTGATGGCCAAAGTCTATGACTTTGAAGGCCAAACTCAATGCTATTGGAGCCCAAACTCAATGCTATTGCAGGTCAAAGGCATTGCCTTTGTCATTTCCTAAAATCGCTTGACAGTTTTTAGTTGTTTATTCTATATTACTTGTCAATATTTTTTTATTGTACTATTTTACTTGTCAATCTCCGTTTTTCGAGGCTTATAAGCATTTCCTTTGGTGGAGAAATGAAATAGCCTAAAGAGGAGCGAGCCTTGTTTTGGGCAAGTTCTTCAGGGGCTCGATGCCCCTGGAGAACTTAGGTAAGCTAGCCTGTAAGCGTCGCTCACCTTGTTTTGGGCTTGGCAAAGATAGTTCTTATTTTGCTGACGCACGACTGTTTTTCTCTTTTTTCCAAAGATTCGGCCCAGGTTCCTCTCCTGAGTATACGGCCATGGGCGTTTTCTTTCCGATGCTCATGTGCGGTCGCTTGAGGTTGTAGAAATCAATCATTTGCGCTATTTCACGCTGGGCGTGATTGAAGTCTTGATACATCTGATGCTGATATATCCATTCCACTTTGAACGTGCCGTTTTGTCTTTCGGCCATGGCGTTGTCCGTTGGTTTGTAACATTCGGTCATGCTGACTCGGATGTGGTGACTCATAAGCGTGTCAATGTATTCGTTACAGGCATATTGCACGCCTCTGTCAGAGTGGTGTATGGTTCCGCAAAGGTTGTCTCCTCCGGCTTTTTGGATGGCCATGAGCAGTGCCTTCCGGGTGTTCTCCGCCTCCATGGTCTCTGACAGGCACCAGCCTATCACTGCGTGGGAATAGGCGTCCGTGACCAGATGCAGATACAGCACGTCATGGGCAATCCAGATATAGGTGATGTCCGCAACCCACAACTGGTTAACCTGATTCACCTCAAGGCCTTGTGCCAGATTCGAATATTTCTTGTAGAGATGGTTGGAGTTTGTCGTTCGCCGGCGTTTGGGCTTTTTCAACATCAGCCCATTACTGGAAAGCAGGCGGAGGAAGGCATCCCTCCCATGGGTGATTTCCACTCCCAAGTCCTGCTTTAGCAGGTGATGTAATTTCACGCCTCCCAGTCCCGGGCAGTACTGGCGATAGTAGTCTACCATGGAGAGGATCAGGCGCACGCGCTGTTGCTCGGAAACGACAGTCTTGCGCTTGTTGTAATACCATTGGCGTCGTTTGTCAAACAGACCACACAATTTTTCGATGGATACCTTGGAGTATTCATTGTGCAGCGCCGTCACTGTTTGACACCACCTTTTTTTAATATGGAAATGCCCTCCTCGGCTTCGGCGATGTCTATCAATTTCTTGTAAGCGTAATTGCGAAGACGCTCATATTCAAGAGCTTTCTCTAAATCAGCTATCCGCTTTTCTAAAGCGTCTTGAGCTGTGAATTCTACGTTGGGATGTGCCATTTTGTAAGTGTTGATTATTTCTTCCGGCAAAGATAAGCATTTTGAATCAACAGGCCACTTCTTCATCCACGCCAGCAGAAGGCCGTGCGAGAGCCCATACTTGCGAGCCACCGATAATTTAGAACCGCCGCCAGAAAAATATTCACTTAACACTTGCAGCTTGAACGCGTCACTAAATTCTCTTCTTTTGCTTGATTTCGTCATGTCTTTTTACTTTTTTTTGAGTTTGATTATGTGTCAAGCTATTTCAGTATAAGACACTTTGATGGAGAATGCATCGAACATAGCGGTTGACCGACGTCACTTCAAAATTTGAAAAAATGCAGAATTCTGCACCTTTAAGGATACATTTTTAATTTTATAAAAAAAATAACTAAAAAGGTTTGGAGGATTCAAAAAAAACATTAACTTTGCAAGTGTTATCCTGAAAACAATCTTTTTACCTTAAAGGACTAATACCTATTGAAGATTTGAAGGCGATTATCTGTGAAGACCATTGCCTTTTTTTATTTTTTGTATAAAGCAGAGATTCTGCGACGGATAATCAAACTGTTGATGAAAGACACAATCGCCAGGATAACAAATCCCAATAAACAAGTAGGAAGCATACTGGTTTTGTCAATGCTTGGAAGCATGGCATACAGTATTTCAATGTAATAATCCCGTACACAATACACGGCCAGAACGGCTATCAGCAAAACTGCGACGTTCAGCATGAGTGTGAGGAAGATGTATGGCTTTGACACTTGCAGCGGACGATAGCCTATCAGTAAGAGATTTTCAAGTTTATATGCATTCTTTTGTACGAGAAGATAAATGCTTAAGAGCAAGATATAAAAGCTCAAGAGGGATATGAACAAACCCACAACCATTACGATAGACACGACTAACGATAAGAACGAGATGGCTTTCTCGTTGGCAAGATTGCTGTCTTCCACCTCATACGCATGACTTTCCAAGTATTTTGCAATGGCACCGTCACGCGTGTTTGACACGTCAGCGATTAATCTGTTGGGGTTGCTCGTCACGTTTGGTGCAAAGTGATGGTTGCTCCACGACATGAATGACATGGGAACGAGGATGGAGTTCAATTTACCAGAGAATCCAATGACTTTTCCTTCAAACACTTCATCTTGACCATTGCCATGAATGGCCAGCCGCACATTGAGCATTCCCACCACACCTTCAGAGATGCTCGGCAATGAGTGATTGCGCGCATAACCGAAATTATACATGGTGATGTATGACCTGGGCAGGATGATGGGCACCGTCTTGCTGCCTTCGTCATAATGCCATTGGGCAAGCGGAACATCGACAAACGAATCTGGAATGCTCTCAAAAAAGAATTCGGAATCAAGCAATTTGGTTTCCTTGACGTACAACGTTACGTTCACCTTATATTCTGCCGAGGTAAATGCGCCCAACTTTTTGACGAAAGGTTGCTGCTTCAACTCTTCAATCTCTGTCCCATTGAACGTATTATCTTCCCCACTGATGGTGGATGTCGTACCCGTTTTCTTACTGATGGTGAGGTAATCGGCCTTCATGAAGCTGTCATCGCTGTTGAACACAGGCATGACATCACGATAAAACTGATATCCCAAAAGAATGACGATCATTCCAAACAGGTTTGCAAAGAAAAAACCTACAAACTGAGGAATGCTCACATGTTGCCTAAGAAGTTTCCAAACAAGCGTCATAGTCTTACAACCTTATCATATTTTAAACCCAGGTGTTTGCCGATACTCGTAACAATGACGCCGGCTCCTTGGCGAGTAGCCTCACACAAGAGAACTTGTGCCATGGCGTTGGAGTTGTCATCATCGAGGTGACTGATGGGTTCGTCTGCCAACAAGAAATCAAAAGGCTGGACAAGCGAGCGTATCAATGCCACGCGCTGTTGTTGTCCAAAGGACATCTGTCCTATCCTGACATTCACCTTGTCAGCAATGTCCAATTCATCAAACCAATCAAGAATTTGCGCTTTGGTCTTGAAATGCGTCATGTTGTTTTTCATCATAACGTTCTCAAGAGCGGTTAATTCGGGAAACAAACGCAACTCTTGAAAGAGATAACTGACATGCCGGGTGCGTATTTCTGCCCAGTCTTTGATTGTGAGTGCATTGATATTCTGCTCATCAAACAAGATTTTTCCATCGAAATCACGCCGATACCCTATCAAATAACTGCAAAACGTACTCTTTCCTTTGCCAGAATTGGCTTCCAACAGATAATAATGTCCCTTGTGGAAGGTGATTTCTTCATTCCAAACATCTGACACTAATCCTTGCACATGTGAAAAGACATGCGGCAGAACCTTGTTCAACGTGATACTATCCACCTTTTATTTTAATTTATATACCATAGTGTTCACAGGTCCAAATACGGGCTTCAGCAAATCAACAAACACTTTCATCGTTTCATTACGCACATCGTTGAAATGAATCACCATGACCATTTTCTGTCCTTTTATTTGATTTTGCAGCTGCTCGGGCAGTGGCGTTTTCGCCCTACCAATTGAAGCCAACGCTTCTTGTTTGCTGCTGCCACTGAAGAACTGTTTGTCCTCACTCACTCCGAAACAGAAGTTAGTCTTGCCATCTGAATAGGAATAGATGTTCTTACCGACATCCGTCAATTTAGCACCTTGCGGCACTGACTGCTTCCAATAGGAGATGTCAGCCAGCCATTTTGTATGCGCAAGACGCGCAGCCATCGACAATTGAAGGGCTCCATCAGAGTAGTTTGGAACAATGATGCACATGTCACCATCGACACTGCGGATGATGTTGTCCATGTCTATCGCCTGATTGATACCCGTCAGCAACACCTGAAGTCCCTTGTTCTGCTGCAAAATGGGCAAAAACTTCTGTCCATCTACGTTCACGAACATGCCCAACAAGGCCTCGTTTGACATGGATTGCAGGTAAGCGTCGGTGATGGGACGATATACTTTGAACGACTTTTCAATCTCTTGATTGATGCGTTGGTTAAAAGAAAACGGTCTGCCTTCGATGGTCAGACATCGTTTTTGGATGCTCATTTCAGCAGCTATCAGCACTTGTGACCCATCTACACCCTTCGGAGCGCCTAACGTCATCGGTGCAACAAGCTGTTCGGGCAAGGCTTTCGCCTGTGCAACCATCGCCATGGGACTGTCAATTCCCTCCAATTTTTCAAATATAGGAGAAGCTATCACGCTGTTTTCCTCGTCTTGTTGCAGATATTTAGCCATCGTGCCTTTCATGACTTCCTGCGCAGTAAGTGGCAAAGGTCCCATGATTAAGAGCGACTGATCATTGTAACCGGCAATCCATGAGTCACTCACTTGTGCGAAATAGGCCTCACGATACTTCACGGGCTTGCGGTTCATCTTCACGAACATTTGCTCTAACTTCCCTTGGTCCTGCACTTTCGCACAGATACCTAAGTTCCCATCGGGCGATTCAAAAAGATAAATCTTGTGTGTCAAATCGATACCACTCTCATCTAAATTCTTCATCCGGAGCAGTACTTTCAGTAACGTGGCGCTGTTAACCCCACTTATCTTGCTGACATCAAACGACACTAAAGCAGTGCTTGACTTCGGAATTGCTTGGCGATATTCACCATCTGAACAAGATGACAAAAAAGCAATGATGAGCAAGCATGCGGAAATGTAATATAGTTTGAATACTTTCATATTGAACCTTACCTTTCTATTAATGAAACATCAGACTGTCAAGAAGGTGCCTTCCCTGGGCCTGTTATATGTTTCCAACCTTTTCTTTCATCGACTATAAGACGCGTTTTACCACTTGTGACATCACAATTGATACCAGTCCTGCGGTTTCTGTCCTCAATCTGTTTTGCCCTAATGACACAGACGAAAACCCTTTTTCAAGGGCTTGATTCACTTCGTCGATTGAGAAATCACCTTCAGGGCCTACGAGTATGGTAACATCTTGTTGACCATTAGCTTGCTGTATCTCGTTAAGAAAATCCTTTCTGGCTATCTCCGTGTAACAATGGGCAATGTACAGGCCGCCCTCTCGCTGCTGATTAACGAAGTCTTGAAAGGGCATAATGGGATGAACTACGGGTTTCCAAGCCTTTCTACTCTGCTTCATTGCAGCGATAACAATCTTTTCTAAGCGGTCAATTCGTAGTTTTTTGCGCTCTGAGAAGCGACAGTCCAGAAACGTGATTTCATCAAAGCCAACCTCAGTCATCTTCTCAATCATCCATTCCATCCTATCCATCATCTTGGTTGGTGCGATGGCCAAATGCACATGTCCCTTCCATGTTTTCTGCTGAGGCAACGCTTTCACGATGTCATACATACAATGCTTGGTTGCCGCGAGCGTGACGTTTGCCTGGTAGAACGTACCCATTCCATCCATTAAGAATATTTCATCACCAGCTTTCAGTCGCAGAACGCTGACAGCATGCCGCGCCTCTTCTGGTGGTAATTCTGTAGCCTGGGCAGCATCAGGAACGTAAAAATATCTGGCTTCTTTCATATTCAAACATCAAGCATCAAGCAAATTGCGTCGTTTCATCTCATCTCTTAATAAGGATGCTAATTCATAATGCTCATCTTCAATGGCCTTCTTCAATGCCTTTTTCAGCATTTCATCCGTCAAGGTGTTTACCGGAATGGACATACCCTGCGCATTGTGAACATACTTTACGCTCTGCTTTTTCATCAACTTCTCATCAATGTATATTGGAATGTCGCTGAAATAGGCCAAAAGCATGGC
Source organism: Hoylesella buccalis ATCC 35310 (assembly GCF_025151385.1). Taxonomy (NCBI): domain Bacteria; kingdom Pseudomonadati; phylum Bacteroidota; class Bacteroidia; order Bacteroidales; family Prevotellaceae; genus Hoylesella; species Hoylesella buccalis. The sequence goes on from NZ_CP102287.1 coordinate 867,456, forward strand.
ATCACTGATGCGTATCAAGATTGGTTCAAGCGTTTCTACATTATACAACACAGCCCTGTACTGCCCCTCTATCAGGTCGTTGATGAGAATCTCAAAGTGCAACGTAGTTTGCGAACGGATGACCTGCCACAACACTTCTGGCAGCATCCTGTTCGTGATTGGGACCTTTTGTACACGAAGACTAAACTGATACAGCATGTTGCGGTCACATGGGATGGTAAGCTGACGCTGTTGTTGTTCATCCACCAGGATGAGCAATCCCACATTGTCAGAACCCACAATCTCTGTTACGCTCTTGAAAATCAGCCGTACCTTGTTCATGCCTTCCCCATATTTTTCTTGGGTTTAAACAACAGAGCAAAGCTCACTCCCACTACCAAGGCATATCCAGCGAATGCATACCAGCAGGCCGACCAATTGGTAACGCCGTTGATGGTATGTGAGGTAACCACTGCCTGTGCAGCCAATGATCCAACCGTTGCACCGATGCCGTTGGTCATGAGCATGAACAAGCCTTGCGCACTGGAGCGAAGAGCGGGTTCGGTGGCTTTGTCCACATACAACGAGCCGCTGATGTTGAAGAAGTCAAAGGCTACGCCATAGATAATCATGGACAGCACAAACATCCACACGCGGTCACCCGGGTTACCCAATCCAAGCAAGGCAAACCGCAGCACCCATGCGAACATGGCAATCAACATCACGTTCTTGATGCCGTAACGCTTCATGAAGAAGGGTATCATCAAGATGCAAAGGGTCTCACTGACCTGTGACAAAGAATAAAGTATCACAGGATATTTCACCCCAAACGTGCCCGCATATTCAGGCAACGTCTTGAAACTTTCAATAAAAGGGGTTGCAAAACCATTGGTTATCTGCAAACTCACACCCAATAGCATGGAGAAGATAAAGAAGATGGCCATTCGTTTTTGTTTGAACAAGGAGAAGGCCTTCAGTCCAAAAGCTTCAACCAAACCAGTTGCATGCTGCCCCTTGGACGTAGGACAATGAGGCAACGTGAAGGTGTAAAGAAACAAGAGAATGCTCAAAACACCGCTGACCACAAACTGATTCTGATCGCTCTTAAAACCAAAGATATCTACAAACCACATGGAACAGATAAAGCCAATAGTTCCAAATGTACGAATGGGTGGGAAGTCCTTGATGGTATCCATCCCTGCTTGTGTCAAGGCATTGTAGGCTACCGAATTGCTCAATGCCAAAGTAGGCATGTAAAAAGCCACACTAAATGAATAAAGAGTAAAGAGTATACCAAACTCAGCATTGCTTCCTTGGCTCATCCCATAGTAGGCTGCCGCAAACATAAACAAGCCAGCCAGCAGGTGACAGTAGCCTAAAAGGCGTTGAGCAGGCACCAAACGGTCAGCCACGATGCCCATCAATGCAGGCATGAAGATGGATACAACCCCTTGCATGGCAAAGAATGCACCGATGTTGGAAGCCATTCCGATGTTGGTTAAATAGATTCCCATGCAAGTAAGATAGGAACCCCAAACGGCAAATTCAAGAAAATTCATTGCCGCCAAACGTACTTTTAAGTTCATTTCATGTATTTTTTATGTCATGCAAAGACAGTGCGAGCCGAGCGCAACCAAGCTTGTTTGGAGTTGCCGAGGCGATGCCTGTCTTATGCAAAGACAGCGCGAGCCGAGCGCAACCAAACCTGTTTGAAGTTGCCGAGGCGATGCCTGTCTTATGCAAAGACAGCGCGAGCCGAGCGTAACCAAGCTGGCTTGAAGTTGCCGAGGCGATGCCTGTCTTATGCAAAGACAGCGCGAGCCGAGCGCAACCAAGCTTGTTTGGAGTTGCCGAGGCGATGCCTGTCTTATGCAAAGGTACGCTAAATGTAAGAATGCGCAAAATAAAAAAAATCTTTTTTTTCGTGATGTCAAAATAGGAAGAAATCCTGGAATGCACACATTGATTTTCAATAGCAATGACTTTGACATCCAAACTCAATAAGGTAAGCCTTCAATAGCAATGACTTTAACCTTCAAACTCAATGAGTTAAGACCTCAATAGCAATGACTTTGACCGCCAAACTCAATGTTATTGAAATGGCATAATATTATGATAATAAATGTGAATTAATCAGGAAAAAATAGGTATAGGCGTAAATTTAAAACACCACCCTATACCTCAAATTTGGAATAGTCATCCAGTTTTAGCAATGCAGCTACCGAGATGCTCTTGTGCTTGCGCATGAACCTGTCGACAACATTCACATAGTCGCTTTTGAAAAATCGTTTCCCCAGCACTTTGTTGGCCGTCCACATAATCTTGGCCATGTGCAAATCTTTCTCCACCTGCGTGTTTACGCCGTGATCTTCCATGGGATAGACGCTCAACAAATAGAAAACGACACAGTCGGGCACGATGTATTCGCGCTTCATGGATTGTCGTTGCTGCTCGGAATAATATTTCTTATATACCGAATAATTTACCCCCAAATACTTATCCAACGAAATGCCAATCAGCTTGTCGCCCACCACCACACTCTGATTGAGCGCGCCAATTTGCGCATAGACAGTGGGAATTTCAAGCCCCGGCAGCAACTTTTGCAACTTCATGAAGACACTGCTCAGCTCTTTGTTGATGTCATCCATGTCAGCATACTCAGCTTCTGCATCAGAAATGAGGACTTGCAGCAGGGAGTCTTGGTAGAAATTAAGGAATTTTGAATTGATGTACGGTTCGTTCACTTCGCCCAAATCCAACACGTCTTCTATCAACGTGCGGGTTTCCATGGGATAGGTGGTATTCATTTGTTGAAGCGCCGAGAAATCACCCGTTGTGAGATAACGGCTCTCCAGACGATCATAGCGCTGTACTTCTACCAGCATCTTCTGATCTTCTTGATTGTAGGGCTTGAGTTTTAGCTGACAAGCGCTACACAACAGGATGGCTAAAAATAATAGACTATAATATTGCTTCAAAACGAATACACATTATCCTTATTATGAGCAAAATTAAGCAAAAATATAATAAGTAGCAAATTTTAAACTAAAAAAGATAAATTTAAGCCAAAATTACTTTAATTCCGCTTAGATTTCACTGTATTTTTTCTTTCCTTTGACATAGTATTTCCAAAGAATGGAATAGGGACTCAGAATTTCTTCATCTTGCACCAACCTGCTGTTCTGAATTTTTTGGCGGTCAAATTCAAATTCATTTCGCCAGCGTTTAAATGCTTTTCTGGCCTTGAACACGGCACGGCAGTCGCCCCAATGGTGCCCCAACAACAGCATTTGTAAGGCTGCAAGATAATCAAGCCACCACCGAACACGCATAACATGCTTCAAATCTTTGTCATTAAGGTTTTTGTAAAGCATAGTCAAATTGTTCCTGAAATTCAGGAATGTTTTCATCGGATTGTTCTTGGGCAGCGTTCCTCCACCCACATGGTACACCTGACTGTCGGGAACACAATAGATATCACGGCCGCGTGAGCGCAAGCGCCAGCACAAATCTATTTCTTCACTATGGGCGAAGAAACGGCCATCCAACCCTCCAGCCTCCCAATAATCGTGAGAACGTATCATCAGACACGCTCCCGTAGCCCACACTATCTTGCAGGGATCATCATACTGGCCATCATCATTTTCCACCGTCTGAAAGATGCGGCCACGGCAAAATGGATAGCCATATCTGTCAATAAATCCTCCGCTCGCGCCCGCATACTCAAACTGGTCGTGGTCGAAAACCGACAACAGCTTGGGTTGACACGCAGCCACCTGCGGATGAGCGTCCATAAACTCAATGAGCGGTGTTAGCCAGTGGTGAGTTACTTCAATGTCGGAATTGAGTAATATGTAGTACTCGGCATCGATATGGCCCAAAGCCTTGTTGTAGCCTTCGGCAAAACCCCAATTACGATCCAGGGCAATTTGCTTCACCATGGGGTAATGTTTTGACAACCATGACATGGAATCATCGGTCGACGCATTATCAGCAACAAAGATTTCGGCTTCATCGCGAGAATAATTGATGACGGAAGGGAGGTAGGTTGCCAACATCTTAGCTCCATTCCAGTTCAAAATGACAATTGCTACTTTCATATCATTGCTTTTAATGCAGAGCGGTCATGATTGAAGTCACCCAACTTGACCGTTATCAATTGGTTATCAAATTCTTCTTTGGCCAATGCTGCGGGCAGTTCCACACGAATGTAGTTGCGGGTGAAACCGTGCATGGCTCGACCACGATTGGCTTTTTCAAACAACACCTCAGCCTCCTGCCCCACATACTTGGCATAAAAAGCATGCGTCTTTTCATCAGATAACTGCAGAAGACGCTTCGAGCGCAACTTCTTATCTCGCTCTGAAACGACGTACGGAATGGACAACGCACGGGTGCCGGGACGCTCGGAATAAGGGAAGACATGGAGCTGAGTGACATCCAGAGAACGAATGAATTCGTAGCTTTCTTCAAAGTATTCGGGCTTTTCTCCCCGGCAGCCCACCATGACATCCACACCGATAAAGGCATGCGGCATTACCTCTTTAATATGGTGTATCTTGTCGGCAAACAGCGAGGTGTCGTAATGACGATGCATCAATTTAAGCACTTCGTCAGACCCACTTTGCAAAGGGATATGAAAATGGGGCATGAAGGCCCTGGACTGCGCACAATAATCAATCAATTCGTCGGCCATTAAATCGGGTTCCAAGCTAGAAATTCGAAATCGGCGTATGCCTTCCACCTGATCAAGAGCCTTGACAAGGTCTAAAAAAGTCTCATCGGTTCTTTCGCCAAATTCGCCAATGTTGACGCCCGTTAACACGATTTCCTTCCCACCTTCTGCCGCAGCCTGCTCGGCCTGCTGAACCAAAGACGCAATGGATGGATTGCGGGAGAAGCCGCGTGCAAAGGGTATGGTGCAATAGGTGCAAAAATAGTTGCACCCATCTTGCACTTTGAGGAAATACCGTGTGCGGTTACCTTTCGAACAAGAGGGTTGGAAAGTCTTGATGTCTTTCGTCTTGACCGATTGGAATGCATGCAAACTATCAGGCACATCATCACCCTGCTCACGAAGTGCATTCTTGCGCAACCACGCATCATTGAGATATTGCACCAAGTGGGCTTTCTCATTAGAGCCCAAAACCAGGTCCACGCCGGGTATCTTGCTCACTGCTTCTGATTCGAGTTGGGCATAACAACCGGTGACAATGATAAACGCACCAGGGTTCTCTCGCACCATCCTACGAATGGCTTGCCTGCATTTATGGTCAGCAACTTCGGTGACCGAACAGGTGTTAATGAGGCAGATGTCGGCACGCTCGCCTCTGTCAACGGTACGAACGCCCAATTCTTGAAGCATCTTTCCGAACGTAGAAGTTTCTGAAAAATTTAGTTTACAACCCAGTGTATAATAGGAAGCGGTTTTACCTTGAAAAGCACTTGTATCAATCATCTAACCTTATTTAATATGGTATGCAAAATTAAAGAAAAAAGTTCAGATCGCTGTACTTGAGCATCCAATTTGTCGATTTCTATCCCTATTTTTGTAAACCCGATGAAAAGACATAAAAATTTAACATAATTTTAGTAATTACAAACAAATGATTATCAGATAGTTACAGGAAAGTTACAAACAAAAGCAAAAAAAAGACTAAAAAAAAGTATGGAGTATCGAAAAAAACCTTACCTTTGCAATGTTTTAATAAACAAATGATTGTTTTACAGATTTAAAAAGCAAAGAAATGAAGAAATTAGTTTTAATGTTCGTAGCTGTAGCAGCTATCTCATTCGCATCTTGTGGTAACAAAACATCTCAGACAGACGCTGCTGTTGATTCTTTGGAAGCAACCGCTGACTCTGTAGTAGATTCTACAATGGAAGCTGCTGACTCTACAGCTGCTGCTGCTGTTGATTCTGTTACTGGTGCAGTTGACTCTGTAGCTCAGGCTCAGTAATCAATACGAACAAAATTGAGAGAACAACCATCACTCCTCGTGAGTGATGGTTTTTTTTGTATAAGTTTTTATATAAGTTTTTAAGTTTAGAGTTTCTGAGTTTTTGAGTTCTTGTATTGGTTGTGCGAAGAAGCGTACTCACCAACTCAAAAACTCAGAAACTCAAAAACTTACTTGAACTCATCCCACGCCTTTATGTCAATATCGTCCATCTTCAGAGTACAGAAGGCAGATATAAACGCACTGGCCAACCTGCTGTTTGTAATCAGTGGCACATTGAGGTCGATGGCTGCACGACGAATCTTGTAGCCATTGGTCAATTCACGCGGTGTAAGGTCTTTCGGGATGTTCACCACCATATCTATTTTATGTTCATGCAACAATGTGAGAGCCTGCGGTTCTTTTGTTTCATCGCTAGGCCAATATACCATGGTATTATCAATACCGTTTTCATGGAGATATTGACTGGTTCCTGCCGTTGCATAAAGTTCGTAACCATGCTGCTTCAACATCTTGGCTGCATCCAACATCTCCGCCTTCTGCTTAGCTCCACCCGTTGAAAGCAACACGGTATGCTTGGGGATGCGGTGACCAACGCTGAGCATACTCTTTAACAAAGCCTGATTGGTATCATCACCCAAACACCCCACTTCACCGGTAGACGACATGTCTACACCCAAGACTGGATCGGCCTTCTGCAAGCGATTGAACGAGAATTGCGAGGCCTTAATGCCCACATAATCCAAGTCGAACAGGTTTTTCCTGGGTTTCTCAACAGGCACTCCTAACATGATCTTTGTTGCTAGGTCGATGAGATTGAGCTTCAGCACCTTGCTGACGAACGGGAATGAACGTGAGGCACGCAAGTTACACTCGATGACCAGAATATCGTTGTCACGGGCCATGAACTGGATGTTGAATGGGCCATTGATGTGCAGTGCACTGACAATTTGGCGACTCACTCGCTTGATGCGACGAACGGTTTCGACATACAACTTCTGTGGCGGGAACTGAATGGTTGCATCTCCTGAATGAACGCCGGCAAACTCGATGTGTTCTGATATGGCGTAGGCCATGATTTCGCCCTTCATGGCGACAGCATCCATCTCGATTTCCTTGGCATTTTCAATGAACTTTGACACCACAACGGGATGATCCTCACTCACGTTGGCAGCCAACTTCAAGAATCTTTCCAACTCTTCCTTATTAGAGCATACGTTCATGGCAGCGCCTGAAAGGACATAAGACGGGCGAACCAATACTGGAAACCCTACCCTATCGACAAATTCATTGATGTCGTCCATGGAAGTCAGCGCACTCCACTCTGGTTGATTGATGCCATGTTGCGACAACAGGGAAGAGAATTTAGCGCGATCCTCTGCATGATCGATGTCCTTAGCGGCTGTTCCTAAGATGGGAACATGCTGCTCATCGAGTTTCATTGCCAAGTTGTTGGGTATCTGACCGCCTGTTGAGACGATGACACCATGCGGCATTTCCAGCTCAACGATATCCATAACACGCTCGAAAGTCAACTCGTCGAAATACAAACGGTCGCACATATCATAATCCGTCGAAACGGTTTCGGGGTTATAATTAATCATCACCGACCGATAACCTTCACGTCGGATGGTGTTCAATGCCTGTACTCCGCACCAGTCGAACTCAACAGAACTGCCGATACGGTAAGCGCCCGACCCCAGCACGATGATGGATTGTTTGTCTTTCTCAAACGCCACATCATGGGCAACGCCTGCATAAGTCATATACAGATAATTGGTTTGTGCCGGATATTCGGCCGCCAAAGTGTCAATTTGCTTCACCACTGGCAAGATACCGTATGCCTTTCTGAGATTCCGAACCACGAGCATGGCCTGGTGCATGTTGGCCATTTCGGCCTCAAGACCTACGGCACGCGCAATCTGGAAGTCAGTGAAGCCATAGACTTTGGCTGTACGCAGCAACTCCTTGTCCAAGACATTGATACTGGTACAGCGTTTCAGTGCTTCGTCTATATCGATGATGTGCTTGAGCTTCTGTAAGAACCACTTGTCAATCTTGGTCAACTCGTGTATCTGATCAATAGTATATCCCTTGTGCATGGCCTTGGAAATGATGAACACACGCTTGTCTGTTGGCTCGCGCAAAGCCTCGTCAATGTTCTCAATCTCAAGTTCTTTGTTCTCCACAAAGCCGTGCATCCCTTGTCCAATCATGCGAAGTCCCTTCTGGATAGCCTCTTCAAAGTTGCGTCCAATGGCCATTACTTCTCCAACAGACTTCATGGATGAGCCCAATTCTTTGTCTACGCCACGGAATTTGGACAAGTCCCAACGTGGGATTTTGCAAACTACATAGTCGAGAGCCGGTTCAAAGAAAGCACTGGTGGTCTTGGTAACGGAGTTCTTCAAGTCGAACAAGCCGTAACCCATTCCTAACTTTGCCGCCACAAACGCCAAGGGATAGCCTGTTGCCTTGCTGGCCAAAGCAGAGCTGCGGCTCAACCTTGCATTCACTTCAATGACGCGGTAGTCTTCACTTTCGGGGTCGAACGCATACTGAACGTTACACTCTCCGATGATTCCGATGTGTCGAATGATTCTAATAGACAACTCACGCAGCTTGTGATACTCACTGTTTGACAAGGTCTGTGAAGGCGCGATGACAATCGACTCACCAGTATGAATGCCAAGTGGGTCGAAGTTTTCCATGTTACACACGGTGACACAATTGTCATAACGATCGCGAACCACCTCATATTCTATTTCCTTCCACCCCTTCAAGCTCTTTTCTACGAGCACTTGTGGCGAAAAAGAAAATGACTTTTCAGCCAGCTTGTTCAGTTCTTCCTCGTTGTCACAGAATCCACTACCCAGTCCTCCAAGAGCATAAGCGGCACGGATAATCACAGGGTAGCCTAAGCTTTTGGCGGCTTTGCGAGCCTGCTCAATATTTTCACACGCTTCGCTTTTGATGGTTTTAACGTCAATCTCGCGCAGCTTCTCCACGAAGAGTTCGCGATCCTCCGTATCGATAATGGCCTGAATCGGCGTTCCCAGTACGCGCACATGGTATTTTTCGAGGATGCCACTCTTATATAATTCCACGCCACAATTCAAGGCTGTTTGCCCGCCAAACGACAACAGGATACCGTCAGGTTTTTCCTTTTGGATGACACGCTCCACGAAATAGGGCTGAACCGGTAGGAAATAAATCTTGTCGGCCACCCCTTCTGAGGTCTGAACCGTTGCAATATTCGGGTTAATCAACACGGTGGAAACGCCTTCTTGACGAAGTGCTTTCAATGCTTGTGAACCGGAATAATCAAATTCACCAGCTTCACCAATCTTCAATGCGCCAGAACCCAGTAGCAGAACTTTCTTTATATTTTCGTCTTTCATAGTTTTCTCTTACTTTAATGTGTCAATGAATTTATCGAATATGAACGAGGTGTCAACCGGTCCCGAACATGCTTCAGGATGAAACTGAGATGAGAACCAAGGATTGGTTTTATGGCGGATGCCTTCATTGCTCCCGTCATTCATGTTCACAAACAGTTCTTCCCAATCGGTTTCCAACGTCTTTGCGTCAACGGCATATCCATGATTCTGACTCGTCACATAGCATTTGTTGGTACCAACTTGTCGCACTGGCTGGTTATGTGAGCGATGACCGTACTTCAGTTTATAGATGGTGGCACCGCCTGCCTTTGCCAATAATTGATTACCCATGCAAATACCGCAAATCGGTTTTCGTGACTCACTGATTTGCTTGCGGATGATATTCACCGACTCTTCACACATGTCGGGGTCACCAGGCCCATTAGCCAAGAACAAACCATCGAACTCCATGTCTGTATAATCATAGTTCCAAGGAACGCGAATCACTTCGACGCCACGATTTAATAGACTTCGAATGATGTTTGCCTTGACGCCACAATCAACCAGCACGACCTTCTTGCCTGCACCTTCATTGTATCGAATGATCTCCTTGCAGCTCACCCGGTCAACGAAATTCACGCCGGCATAATCAGCTTCGGGAATGAGTTCGGGATTTTCATCAAACAAAATCTTTCCCATCATGACACCATTCTCGCGCAACACCTTGGTCAATTCACGCGTGTCTATGCCGGTGACACCTGCCACTTTCTCGCGTTTCAGCCATTCAGAAAGGCTTTCAACCGCATTCCAATGGCTGTAGTAATCGCTGTAATCGGATACAATCAGAGCGGAAGCATGTATTCGCTCGCTTTCCATAAAAGAAGGAATGCCATTTTCCTCCATGGTAAATGGTGGCACTCCGTAGTTGCCCACTAAGGGAAAAGTAAGTGTCAACAATTGGCCTTCGTACGATGGATCGGTCAAACTCTCTGGATAGCCCATCATGGCTGTATTGAAAACCACTTCTCCAGCCACAGGTGCATCGTACCCAAAAGATTTTCCGTGGAAACGAGTTCCATCGGATAATACAAGCGTCACATTCTTCATTATATCAATTGTTTAATCATGATTGTTTATATTCTTTCTCATAGTAATCTATGAAAGCCTGATTACAGAGCTTCATGCCATTGGGTGTTGGGTACAAACCTGTGAAGTACCAGTCTCCGCGATGGTTTGGAATGGCTTGATGCAGACCGTCAATGGACTGGAACACCAACTCTATCGGGGTGGTGACATCTTTTGGACGGAGCATTTCAACGATTTTCTCATTAATCTCTTCCACCGTAAATGGCTCATAAATGTCGCGAACACAATTGCGCATCTCTTCCACAGGTTTCTTCAGTTCGTCCAAACATGCGGCGTAAACGTCACCAATCGTATCTTCTTTACCCTGATCCTTCAGCAACTTGATGGCTGCGCGGAAGACACAAAACTCCTGCAAACTCGACATATCTATTCCATAATAGTCGGGATAACGTATCTGCGGTGCGCTGGAAACGATGATGATTTTCTTAGGATGAAGACGATCGAGGATGTGCAGGATGCTCTCCTTCAATGTCGTTCCACGAACGATACTGTCATCAATAATCACCAGGTTGTCTTGATAAGCCACCAAGCTCTCGTAAGTAATGTCATACACATGCGAAGCCAAATCGTTGCGCGAATTGCCTTCGGTGATGAAGGTGCGCAGTTTAATGTCTTTCCACGCTACCTTCTCCGAACGAACCGATTCAGATAAAATATCCTCCAACTCTGCTGTCGTTGGCACATGTCCCAAGGATTGTATCGTCTGGATTTTCTTCTGATGAACATGCTGCTTGAAGCCTTGCAACAAACCATAGAACGCCACTTCCGCCGTATTAGGAATGAACGAGAAGACCGTGTGCGCCGTATCGTTATCGATAGCCTTTAACACGGCCGGCGTCAAGAGTTCACCCAGCTTCTTGCGTTCTTTGTAAATGTCACGGTCAGAACCTCGACTGAAATAGATTCGTTCGAACGAACATGGTGAATTACCGCGTTTTTCTAATATCTGTTCGATGCTACACTCGCCGTTACGTTTAACCAGTAGCGCCTGTCCAGGTTGCAACTCGCAGATGTCATCACACTCCAAATCGAAGGTTGTCTGCAAGACGGGACGCTCACTGGCCAGCACCACCACCTCGTCATTCTTATAATAAAAGGCTGGTCTGATGCCCCACGGATCGCGCATGGAGAACATTTCACCCGACCCAGTGATGCCACATACAACGTATCCGCCATCAAAATCTTGCATGGTCGTCTTCAAAACATTGCTCATCTGCACATGGTCTTCAATGTAACGGGTAATATCCATATTCTCCAATCCCAACGATTTGGCGTTCACATAATTGCGCTCTACCTCACGATCCAATCGATGACCCATAAACTCGAGCATCAGGTAGCTGTCACTGTTGATGCGAGGACACTGTCCCTGTTGTATCAATTTTTGGAAGATTTCCTCCACATTTGTCATGTTGAAGTTGCCGCACAGACAAAGATTCTTGGCTCTCCAATTGTTTCGTCGCATGAAAGGATGAACATACGACAGTCCTTTCTTCCCCGTTGTGGAGTAACGCAAGTGCCCCATGTACAACTCTCCGGCAAAAGGCAGTTTCTTTCTCACATACTCGATGTCTGTCATGTTCTCGGGTGATTCCCCCATAAACACACTCCTTACGTTACCAAATATCTCCGTGATGGCGTTCTTACCTTCAGCCCGCTCCCTGAACATGTGTTCGGTGCCTGGCTCTGAACCAAGTTTAACGCATGCCATACCAGCACCCTCCTGCCCACGGTTATGCTGCTTTTCCATCATCAGGTACAACTTGTTGAGCGCATATTGCCAGGTACCATATTTGTCTTGGTAATATTTTAAAGGTTTCAACAGGCGAATCATCGCCACTCCACATTCATGCTTTAACGGTTCCATATCATTATCCTCTTATCTGCTAATTGTTGTGTCAAGCTGGCTCACAAAATAAAAAAAATGAAGAATATCACAACATCATATCATGGTATTCTTCATTTTTATTCTGAAAAGCCATTATCCGTCTTCTCTTAATTTCTCAAAATGTTTACTAACAAAGAAGAAATCGACGTCACGATACCAATGAACGAAAACCACAAAGTGGTTGACGGACCGATACCGGCGTTCTTTGACTTCACGCTGTTAGGCTGTACATATATAATATCGTTTTGTTGCAGATAATAATAGGGCGAGTTAATCAAGTTTGCATCATTCATGTTGAGCCGAACCATCTTTTTCTGTCCTGTCTCATCTTCACGAATCAGCATGATGTTATCTCGTTTGCCATACACCGTCAAGTCACCAGCCTGAGCCAACGCCTCCACGATGCTCATCTTTTCGGTAGTTACCGGAAACACTCCCGGGCTGTTTACTTCCCCGGTGACCGTTACACGATAGCTTGACATTCGCACCGTGACGATTGGATTCTCTGTAGCGGCCATGTAAGGCAGCAGCTTTCCTCGAATCATGTCCTGACACTGCGATTTGGTCATACCCTGAACGTGTATGTGTCCGATGACGGGGAAATTGATATTTCCATCATTGTCAACAAGATATCCTTGAAGATTACCAGCACCGTTCGACAACTGGCCTGATGCTCCCACCGTGTTCCCTACGGACAGGTTGAAAGGAGCCGCTGCTGCGGGATCTGTTGTACTCACCGTAATGGTCAGCATGTCTTTTGGCATAATCTTGGCATCATAAAGACCTTTTGATCCAGCCAAACTAATCTCATCGATATTCTGAAAATACGGTACATCTTTACCACTAGAACAACTTCCCAGCAGCACAACCATCGTCAATACGACAATTGGTAAAAAGAATTTCTTCATAAGATTGTATCTTTGCTTGTAAACAACCGCAAAAATAATCTTATTTTTTGATACTGACAAATTATTCTATCATTAATTGTTGAAAACATTTTAAGAGGGAAAAATGCACACGCAGGTTGTGTGGCCAGACGATTGTTCAACTCGTTTTTTATGAAACATAATGTCAATTATCAAAAAAATATAGTAATTTTGCACATTAATTAACAAAATCATGATATTAACATCTAAATTATGAAAAAAGAAACTCTCTTGGCATTGGCAGCCGCAATGGCCATTTCTGCTCATGCACAAGTAAAATTACCTACATGGCTTAACAACGTGAAACTTTCCGGTTATGGAATGACACAGTATAAATATAGTTCACAAAAGAATGCCGAATCAAACACTTTCAACATCCGTATGGTTCGACTGTCACTTGACGGTAGAATCGCGAACGATTTTTATTGGAAGACCCAAATACAGTTCAACGGCAATACCACCAATCTTGGAAGCAGTCCACGCATCGTCGACGCCTTCGCAGAATGGCAAAAGACCGACTATTTAAGAATCAAGATGGGACAGTTCAAGCGACCCTTTAGCTTTGAAAATCCTATGCACCCCATGGAGCAAGGCTTCATGAGCTATGCGCAAACCATACTCAAGCTGACAGGCTTTAACGACCGTGCGGGTGGTCATGCATCCAACGGCCGCGACATCGGTCTGCAGTTGCAGGGTGATTTCTTGAGCAACAGCCAAGGACGCAAACTGTTGCACTACCAAGTAGGCGTATTCAACGGACAGGGAATCAACGTGAAGGATGTGGATCAAAAGAAAGACATCATTGGCGGTTTGTGGGTAATGCCAGTCAAAGGCATGAGAATTGGTGCTTTCGGTTGGACGGGTACTTACGCCCGGAAGGGCACATGGAACGTGCTTGACGAACAGCACAACCCCATCACAACCACCGACGCCAGTGGCAAGACCGTAAACCAAACGCAATCGGGTGTTCGCTCTTTGAGGCAAAACCGGTATGCCTTCTCTGCCGAATATCTTGTCAACGACTGGACGTTCCGCTCTGAATACATTCATTCTACAGGTTTGAGTTTTACACAAACCTACCAAAATCCATCCAATGCCACCAATGCTAACATTAATTATAAGGCAGGTGACAAGGCCGATGGTGCCTATGCACTGGTGATGGCTCCAATCATCAAATCTAAATTGCGGGTAAAAGCGCGCTATGACATGTACCGCCCAACAGGAGAATGGAACCAGTCGAAGACGCAATATGAAATTGGATGCAACTATTCGTTCACCAAAAACATGTTGATTAGTGCCGAATACGCCTACACCAACGACCGCTCTTTGGCTGACGGAAACCATAATTACTCGGTCATAGACGTACAAGTGGACTACAGATTCTAAACACACAGGTAATCAATCTGTATATCAAGGAGTTACAAACACATAGAGATTGGCAGTCAAACCCATTGAGTTTGGCTGCCAATTTCTTTGACTTTGGACCCCAAAGTCATGTGAATTGCAATGGATGTATAGCCACTACCATTTGACAACACAAATTTATTACTCAAAAGGTAGCATTTTCAAGCGGCTGAACATGATGAAACACGGTTCTATCATCGTGTGGAATTCATGCTTCGGAACTCACAATAGCTCATGTTCACACAGAGAACCATCCAGCCAGTTTGGCCTTCAACTTTTCCCAAAGATTGGTTTTTCTACGCAGAATTTGCAGAGATATGATAAGACTGACCGTGGTAAGAAGGCCGCCTACCATCCAATATACCCATGGATTGTCCACCCTGGTCAGGAAAAAAGCAAGTAGTCCGATGGGTATTTGGATGAGCGAATATCGAACAACCGATGAAGAAACCTGATATTGGTAGGTATGATGCATGAAAAAGAACAGCAAACAAAAATCGAAAATAGCCGTTAAGGTAATGGCGACGCCAGTTCCAAAGAGCCCGAATAGCCTGTAACCATATATCACAGCTGCTACCAACACCACATTGTACAGCCCCTCCATGAGCAAATAGAGCCTGGAGTTACCTTTTGCCAACGGGATGTAGGCAATGGGCAACTTGATGGCCCTCATGTACATAGCCAACAAGGTAACCTGAACCATGGTTTGTATCGACATAAATTCGCTGCTGTACAGCAACGGCAGAAGAATGGGCGTGCACACAATGAAGGCTACCAACATAGGGGCCACCAGCAGCAAAGATACCTCAATCTGGTTGTTGACAACCTTGCTCAGAGCGGCGCCATTGGCCTTGATGGCAGACAATCGAGGAAAATAATCTGACTCCATGGAAGAGAAAACAATGCCGGCATAGGTCATCGTCATCATGTAGCCGGCATTATACAGGCCCACTGTACCCATCGATCCCGCTATGTTGAGATAACGGCGAATCAAGAGGTCAGCGCCACTTCCAATCACGCCAGTCAGCACGAAGGCGATACCCAAGCGTATCATTCCCAAACCCTCTGACATCAAAGCCGTGTTGAACGAGATGCGAAAGGGATAGAGATGGTTGCTATAATGAAGCGTGAGGAGCATCTGGATGAGCGCCATGACGATGAGCGAAGGGATGATGGCCGTTTCTCCCCATATATAATACATGGGGATGGAGGTGATTAATGCGCCCACCACATGATAAACAGAGATTTTTGCCAGGGCACTCAGCTTTCTCACTGCTTTCAGTATAGCCAGTTCCACCCGGGTGATGGCAGCCATTCCGATGATGACGGACAACAGAGCAAAATGCAGTGAATGGTCGCCCCAGTCAAAAATCCATCGATCTAACACAGGACTTAGGGCGACGCATGCGAACATACCCAGCAAAGAAGTGAAGACGCCCCAAGCCCGAACCACGGTGATTTGGTGCTGAATGGCAGCCTGATCACCGGTTTCGTAACAGGCAGACAACTCTCTGACCGCACTCATGCCCAAGCCAAAATTGGTAGAATCGGACACCAATTTGATGGTGGAGTTGAATAAGGACATGAGTCCCATACCGTCCGGCCCCAGGATTAGTGCGATAAGTTTGTTGCGGATGATGCTGATCAAGACTATGAAGCCTTCCACACCACCAAACAAACTAGTATACTTTAAAATATGCGTATAGCTGTTGTTACGTCGTTCCACAGTCATCAGTGTTAAAACGACGTCTAGGAACATTTATTACTTTCATTGACAAATATTTTAACATAAAAGAATTATCGCAGCAAATGCGGAAGGAATGAAGAAAACCATTATCTTTGCATAAGATAGGCAGCACCTCAACAAAACAAACAAGTTTGCTTTGTATTTAGTTTGCACTATCTTTGCATAAAATAGGCTGCACCTCAATATAGAAAGTAAACTTTCTCTATGTTCGGCTCGCACTATTTTTGCAAAAACAGACTTCGCCTTAGCAAAGTAAGTAAAATGATAGGAAAAACATCTATGCCAACTCAACAAATATATTCTCAAGGCTTATCAAAAACACCGTTGGTGAGTTTCATTATCACGACCTACAATTTACCCATCAATCTACTTACCGAGTGTTTGCAAAGCGTGTTTTCTCTGTCTTTGGGACAGGATGAACGGGAGATTATATTGGTAGATGACGGATCAGACGTGTGTTCCTTGCAAGAGTTGGCCGCATATCAGAATCAACTGACCTACATCAGGCAGACAAACCAAGGTGCTGCGGCAGCCAGAAACTTGGGCTTGAAAATTGCAAATGGCATGTATGTTCAGTTTATTGACGGCGACGATGCACTGATTCCTTTTTCATACGAACACTGTCTTGACATTATACGTTACAAGAATGCGGATGTGGTATCGTTCGCCACATCTTCCTCTAAAAAGGGGAACAATGCGCCATCTGTGCAAGGCCCCATGACCGGGAGCGCCTATATCAGTCAAAACAATCTGCAAGTGATGGTGTGGAAATACCTGTTCAAGAAGGACATCCTCTGTGGACTGCAATTTACAAATGGCTTACTCAACGAGGATGAAGAGTTTACGCCACAACTACTTCTGCGCGCAGAGCGGATGTATGTGACCGATGCCAGGGCTTATCATTATAGGCGTCGTAAGAATTCTTGCACAACAAGCAAAGCTCCACGAACGTTGATGAAACGGCTTCAAGACACAGAAAACATTCTCTTTCATTTTCAAGACCGTTTGGACTCATGGCCCGAAATGGAACGCAACGCCATGCGACGACGTATCGCTCAATTGTCGATGGATTATCTCTATAATGTAGCCAGATATACACACAGCATCAACCATTTGAACAAAACCATTGAACGATTGAGAAGAAGAGGGCTCTACCCACTCCCGAAAAAGAATTACACCAGGAAGTATCGTCTGTTCAGAAGTGTGATACAAACAAAGATGGGGCGGAAATTCTTGATTCTACTAACAAGCTGGTGCTAACATGTTCACCATACCGATTTGACAGCAACCGAATATGAAAATACTACTCCTTGGAGAATATAGTAACGTACACTGGACATTGGCCGAAGGATTACGCCAGCTTGGCCACCAAGTGACGGTTCTTTCCAATGGCGATTTCTGGAAAAATTATCCCCGTGACATCAATCTGACAAGGAAACTTGGCAAGATGGGAGGCATCTCTTATCTGGCAAGACTGTATGCACTCTTGCCCAAACTTCGAGATTTTGATGTGGTGCAGGTCATCAACCCCATGTTCCTCGAACTTAAGGCACACCGCATCGAACCGATATACCACTATTTGCGCAGACACAATCGGAAGATATTCTTGGCAGCCTTTGGCATGGACTACTATTGGGTAAATACGTGTTGCACCACCATGCCATTGCGCTATAGCGATTTTAACATGGGGCATGAACTGAGAAATACACCCGATGCACTGAAAGAACGAAAAGACTGGCTGGGCACTGATAAACAACAGTTGAACGAATATATCGCAAACTCTTGCCATGGCATTATAGCCGGATTGTATGAATATTGGGCATGTTATCAACCCATCTTCCCACAAAAAACAACCTTCATCCCCTATCCTATCCGTGTTTCAACAAGCAACGACGTTGTTAAAAATAAAGAAGATGGCAAATTAAAATTGTTTATTGGCATCAACAAAGAGCGGTCGGTCTACAAAGGAACGGATATCATGTTGGCTGCTGCACAGGCAATCGTGCGTAAATATCCCCAGCAAGTTCAGTTGAAAATTGCCGAGAATGTGCCTTTCGAAGAATATAAAAAGATGATGAATGGTTCTGACGCCATCCTGGATCAACTATACAGTTATACGCCATCCATGAACGCTCTGGAGGCCATGAGCCGAGGTATCATCTGCATCGGTGGCGGCGAACCGGAGAATTACGAAATACTGAAGGAAACGGAGCTAAGGCCCATCATCAACGTAGAACCTTCCTACGAAAGCGTTGAGCATGAGTTGGAGCTGCTGGTACAACATCCTGAACGAGTGAAACGGCTACAACAACAAAGCATGGAATATATCAAGAAGCACCACGACTATGTGCAGGTGGCAAAGCAATATGTAGATTTTTATAACAAAAGTTTCACTCCCTGAAACAGTTTTCGCTGTTAATGAGGGAGTGAAACTTAAGTTATGTAGTCATTTTTCGTATGCCTTGACAGCATACATACTGTTCACATTGTTTACAAGCTGTCACACTCTTCTAACCAAAGTCTGCTGGTAGCGTCGCTTGGCATGCGCCAATCACCACGAGGACTTAAGCTCACGCTGACCACCTTCGGTCCATCAGGCAAACATGAACGCTTGAATTGCTGAGAGAAGAAACGCTTGCAAAATACCTTGAGCCACTTCTTAATAGTTTCCTCATCATAATATCCTATCATCTTGAGCGAGTCACCCTCTAAACCTTGCCGCTGCTGCGGTTTTGTTTCTGCGAAAGCTTTTTTGGCCAACAAGAATATCTTGCGAGGACGGAAGCCAAAACGTAAGAAATAATAAAGGAAGAAATCGTGCAACTCGTACGGGCCCACCAGATCCTCTGTCTTTTGCTTAATATCCCCATGCTCGTCGGCAGGTGTCAACTCGGGCGAGATAGGCGTATCAATAACATCCATCAAGATACGCGCGGTCTGGTCATCCTTGGTGAGGTGTTGGGCATAGAAGCGTACCAAAAAACGAATCATAGTCTTAGGAACCCCTGCGTTAACACCATACATAGACATGTGGTCGCCATTATAAGTTGCCCACCCTAAGGCCAATTCAGACAAGTCGCCTGTGCCAACCACCAAAGCATTGAGCTGATTGCTCAAATCCATTAATATCTGTGTGCGCTCGCGAGCCTGACAGTTTTCATACGTCGCATCATGTACATTGGGGTCATGCCCAATGTCTTCAAAATGCTGGTTGACGCTCTTACGGATGTCGATTTCCTTGATGGTGATACCAAGCTCTTGCATCAAATCAATGGCATTGTGATAGGTTCGGTCTGTCGTTCCGAAGCCAGGCATGGTCACACCGATGATTCCTTTGCGGTCGTAACCAAGTTGGTCGAACGTCAACACGCAAACCAACAGTGCCAACGTAGAATCCAAGCCACCACTGATGCCCAGGACAGCGTTGCGGCAACCTATGTGCTTGATGCGCGTAGCCAATCCCATCGACTGGATGTTGAGTACCTCCTGACAACTTTCATCCAGTTGTTCTGCATCTGGGAGGAAGGGATGTGGATTAATCTCGCGCTCAAGCTTAAAGTCATACGACCGCAGACATGGCAGGCATGGCAGGTAATGGATGGCCGATCCATTGCTGAAAATGGCAAACTGATTAGGGCTCAAGTTGTCAGAAAATCCTCTTTGCTTGGCGTAATTATTTACTTGTCGCTGAGCATTGACATACGTCGAGTTGGTTCTGCGCTCGGCTCTCAACATCTCAATGTCTATTTGTGCGGCATGCATCTGTCCTTCGAAGGTGAAGCGTTTCCCCTCTGCCAGCATGGTACCTTTTTCATAGATGAGTCCATTGCCCGCATAAACCAAGTCTTGCGTACTCTCACCAAAACCACTGGCCGCATAGACATACCCCGTGATGGTTCTGGAACTTTGTTGAGAGAGCAGGCTCTTGAGGTAGTTGTACTTTCCAATCAGAGCATCACTGGCCGAGAGGTTGAAGATGATGTCTGCACCTGCCAATGCCAACGTATTACTTGGTGGAACGGGGGCCCACACGTCCTCACATATTTCTACACCGAATTGCACACCGTCGGCAGTAACGAAGATTTGTGGATCCGGGGTCACTACGATGTTCTGTCCGGCATAATGTATGGTTGTTTCCTTCAAATCTTGTGAAGACGCAAACGATCTCTTCTCATAAAACTCACTGTAATCGGGCAGGTACGTCTTTGGAATCACTCCAATGATCTGTCCTTGCTGAATGACCATGCCGCAATTCAAGAGCAAATCACCGACAATGATAGGCAACCCAATGATGACAATGACATCTAACTTTCGCGTGAACTCCAACAAATGAAGTACAGCAGCTTCTGACGCATCTAATAAAAGATTCTGCTGAAACAGATCCTGACACGTGTAGGAAGTGATGCCCAACTCAGGAAAGACGATAATCTCGACACCCTGTTCTTCTGCTTGAGCAATCTGAGCTTCAGTTTGCTCGACATTGTACTTGCAGTCTGCCACCTTGACCAGTGGTACTGCACATGCTACCTTAATAAATCCTGATTTCATATTGTATTGATTTAAAGTTGTTCGTATTATTTGACACGAGTAAGTGGAGGCAAATGAAGTTTACCAGCAAATTCTTTTTATTTAAAAGAGCAATGTCCATTAACTCCCATTAACTCCCCTCGTAACTCCTATTAACTCCTAAGTTAAACTGTAAAGCTAATGTCCATTAACTCCCATTGACTCCCCTCGTAACTCCTGTTTACCCCTCCTTATTTAATCGTCACCTGCGTCGCTCCGTAACCATATTCCTGGAAACTTGCGTCCTGATATGGATATTTCTTGTAGCGATAATTCAGGTCATTGATGAGCGCTCGCCTCAGCACACCCTCACCTTTACCATGGATGAAGATGATTTTTTGCCCCTTCTTATTAGCATACTCAGCTATAGTGTCACGAAACTTCTTCAATTGGTAATTCAGAATATCCGTGGCACTCATGCCCGCAGTAGAGTCCAACAACTCATTGGCATGCAGGTCAACCACCAGAAGATTGTCATCACCCCGATGCTTCATCACAAAAGGATTTCCTTTTCGGCGCTTGTCATCGTACCGACTCATGTACGTGTCGGCCTTTGCTTTTTCCGACGATGCAACTTTGGTGTGATCTTGTTCAGCCTTTTGATACATCTCGGCCTTTAAAGCTGTAGGGTCTACAACCAACGGTCGTGCGGTTTTATCCTTTTCGATGATGGTGTACAGCAAGGCTGGCTGCTCAAAGAAGTCGTTCTCTTCGAAGGTGTGAAGCTTGTAGAATTTCACTGGATCAACCCTGAACTGCATATCCACTGTTGGCTTCAAGATGAATGGTTTCTCACGCTTGTAGGCAATCAGTTGGATGGCTACCCGACCCAATTCATTTAAATCCTCACGCCCAAACTCCTCGATAAACTCTTTTGTATTAGGCTCTACTTCCTGTGTAGCCTTCAACGTCCAGCTCTGTCCTTCTGCAGCAAGGTAAGTGAATCGAACATAATAGTTGCTGTCGTTCACGAAATAACATTCGAATCTCGTATGGGTCACCTCCTTGATATCCAATGGTACAAAGGCAAGATAGCAACTAAGTTGATTGCCACCCTTACGCTCTTCTACCGGAGCACGGAAGGTAATCTCCTTGTCAGCCGGGTCTTGCTCTATATCTTCCTCCTCCTCATCCATTTCAGCATGGCTGATGGCCTGCTTCACAGAAGTAGGTTTCGGTGAAAGAGAACTCACAACTTTGCTGGTGCTATAGTCATCTTCCCGAACAAGCACTACTTCATTGATGGGAGTAGGAATCTGAAAACCATCTTCATCCTCTACCAATACGATGTTTTTTCCTTGGAATCCTGCGATGATACCACCGCCAGACTCACTGAGAAAACTTACTTTATCACCTATCTTCATCTTATAAAAAAATGTAAATATCCAACATGTTTATTTCTACTTGCCCTGCCAAACGTGTCCAGCACATGGCCGTTCAACACTTAGTCTGTTATCATCCGACGTGACATCGAGTGGTAAACTCGATTAAGGAATCAGCAGACTGCTGTCTCCATAGCTGAGAAAGCGGAAATCGTGTGCCAGCGCATAGTCGTAAATCTTACGCCAGTCGCCATGAACGAATGCGCTGACCAGCAGCAACAGCGTGCTCTGTGGCTGATGGAAGTTGGTAATCAACATCTTCACAATTTTGTATTCATAGCCTGGTGCGATGATGATTTGAGTTGAGCTGTGCAAGGCTCCTAATTGATTTCGCTTGAGATAGTTGAGAACGTTTTGTATCGCTTGCATGGGCGTGATACCGTCTATCAATCCCCCATCCAACTGTTCCGTCGTTCCATCCTCTCGCATTCTCTCGTAAGGAGCCCATTGATTGACATGTAACTCGGCTTCTGAGGCATCGGGATGTACCGACAAATACACGCCCATGTAATACAAACTTTCCAATGTCCGCACACTGGTTGTACCCACTGCGATGGCACTTGCATCGTGTCGCAACAGTTTCTCCAATGTTTGTTGATGTACGCAGATATACTCGGTGTGCATGTCATGGTCTTCTATCTCTTGACTCTTCACGGGTTTAAACGTTCCGGCTCCGACGTGAAGGGTTACCTCTTCTCTGTCGATGCCATGCTCGTCTAACGACTTGAGCACATCGTTGGTAAAATGAAGACCTGCCGTTGGAGCTGCCACCGACCCTTTTATCTTGGAATACACGGTCTGATAAGTGGTCTTGTCGCTCTCTTGTGTCTCCCGATTGAGGTAAGGAGGAATGGGCAGCTCGCCCATATCTTCTAATATTTCGGAAAAACTAATATCTTCTGCATCCCAATCAAACTCAACCCAATGGTGAGTAGCAGGTGCGGACAGCAGTAGATTTCCCTCTGCCTGATCCTCTTTATGCTGACTTTTCTTGGTTATGGTCAGCGTAAGACTGCGACCCTTTATTTCGTAAGAACGAGTAAGAGCCCCTTCTTTCCATTTCTTCAAATTGCCAATCATGCAGTACCACGCACAGTGACCCCTTGTCTGGAAAATCTGTTCGTAATCAGTTGGAGCAGCTGGTTCCATCAAGAACACCTCTATCCTGGCGCCTGTACTCTTCATAAAGTACATTCGCGCCTGGATGACTTTGGTGTTGTTGAAAATCATCAAAGCTCCCTGTGGGAGATGATTCTTCAGGTGATAGAACACATCCTCGCCCACTTTGCCTTGATTGTACAAAAGCAGTTTACTGTGATCGCGCTGCGCTATAGGAAATTTTGCAATACGATCGTCGGGCAAATCGTACTGATAATCACTAATATGTATATGTTTTGTATCCATTATTTCTTTGTTCTTACCTTCATTAAGTAAACAACACTAATCCTCTAAATATAGCATACATGTAAGATACAGACATCACTAAGATAACAAGATGAACGTCCTTATAGTTATACCCCGTTTGGGTGTACTGACTCGAGATGTAATTCGTATTGGCCGAGAGCTTTCGATTCACCCGACAATACATCCAATAGGTACTGAATCCAACGACGGTTGCCCAAGCGAATCCCACCAGTACGTCACTTGGATAATGCACACCTAAGTACAGTCTGGTGTAGGCATTGAGCAGAGACCATGAGATCATAAAGAAGCTGAACAAACTACTCCTGACTAACAGACAGAGAAACAGGGCAATAGAAAACGTGTTGGACGCATGACCTGAAAAGAAACTAAAAGTCCGCGGACGATATTGGTCAACCACGTCGATTTGGTATTTCAGCATCAGATCGTTACAAGGACGAATCCTACCCACCAAAGGTTTGATGAAGGCATCGGCCATTCCCGATGAAAGGAGCAAGCACAAGGCGGCAAAACCAATGACGAGAAATATCTGTGTCATCGTCTCATTGTTCTTGATAACAAGATAAATCAAGGCGACATACAGAGGAATCCACGTCACACTGGAGGTTAAGGTCATCATCATTCCATCCAGAAACAATGAGTCAGAACCGTTCAGTGCAAACAGCAGTTGATGATCCAGGTCGGTTAATGCTTGTATATTCAACTTCAGAATGCTGTATTAATAATGTATTATATTTCTTCTATCTGACGGGTTCGCAACCACCCTTCTCGCCCATCAGCCAGGCGGATGCCACGCCAATCGTTGAGTCCTTTGTCTGTAATGTCCACCTTGGTGCCCTCATGGATGACAAACTCGTCTGCACTACCATTAGCTGGTGTCTTCTTGACCGTGACGGAAGGAGCAATGACGATGGCTGCCTTCCTGTTCTGAAGATTATACTTCTGCTGATAAGCAAAGAAGTTACAGAAAACAAAGAGGATAAAGAACAAGCATCCGCCATAAAAGCCAATCTTTCGCAACATTACGTTGGGACCAAAGAGAAACATGAGTACTAGCAACAACACCAATACAATGGACGCAATTGCCATGACAGCCCAGTTGTCAACACTTGTAAAATTGACCAATGAGTGATACCAAGTAACGAAGAACATTTCACTCTCTGGGGTAATTTTGTCAATGGTTTTTGAGCTGGCAAACTGCAAATTGAAACGAATGTCATCGTCACCCGGAGACAGCATCAGCGCACGTTCGTAGGCAAGGATGGCCTGGGTGATGTTATCTGTACGATAGTATGCGTTACCCAAATTATAGTACAAGTCAGCATTGACGCCTTTTTTGAGCAATTCCTCATAATCCTTGATAGCCTGCTGATAATTGCCTCGTTTATATTCGGTATCGGCGTTCTCCTTGGTGATGCCCGAAGCTGAAAGTGAAACGAACACCGTCAACACACACAACAGGAATGTTTTGCCACGCACTGCCGAATTGTTTTTATGTTTTGAGCTCGTTTTCATCACATTTTCTATTTCCATAATCGCGGTCATGGCTGAGTCAATCGTCTTATTCATATTACCCGATGGATCGCCAGGGGCATATCTTTCAAACTCACATTCATCCAGTGCCGAGATAAATGTATCAATAGTTTTGTTATCAACAGCCTGCCGTTGCAAATTGTCAGCGATATTCTCACGTGACAGCTGTTCGACCGGCATGTTCAATTTATCACTGACATATCCCCACAAGGCATGCAACACTTCATCATAGAACTCGGCTTGTTTATTCTGTTCCATGAGGTTTCTGGCTTTCTTCAGTCGCTTGGTCGCCACTTTGTTGGCTTTCTTACCACGCATTTTCACAATGTCTGCATGGTCTAAAGCACGTTTGCGGAACACAACTAACAAGATGATAAATGCCAACAGCGGCACCAACAAACTCACCCAATATTGCGGAGAGCCAAAGAAGAACTCATCCACACGGTGCATTCTCACATTTTGCAGTTTGAGTCCTCTGATGTCGTTAGCCTTCTCCTGTCGATAGTCAGCCAGCGAAGAGCCTTTGCCATCACCCTTCTTCACGTTGATCTTGAAAGCCTGTGTCTTGATGGTTTTGTAGGCATTCAGGCCTGTGTCGTAATAAGTAAACGCAATGGGAGGTATGTCATACTGTCCCTGATTTCTGGGAACCGCCAGTATGTCATAAATCATGTTGCCTTCAACACCATTTGCCGTCAATTTAGTTTTATCCGTTATCTTCGCATCATACTTGTCAAAGTCTTTGGGGAATGCAACGTCTGGCTGTTTAATCAGTTTCAGATTACCTACGCCTCCCACGACAACACGCAGGGATATGGGTTCGCCCGCCTTCACTTCCGTGTGATTGACTGAAGCTGAAAGGTTGAATTTTCCCACCCCACCAGAGAAATCTGATGGACGCTTTGGCAATGGGTCTACCTGCACCGTCAGCCCCGGTGCCACGATGTTGCGTTTTACTTCCACATAACCAGAGCCTCCGTTGAAGAACGCTTCAAAGGGATCGACGGCCCTATTCTGTTGGACAACGATACCTTTGAAGGTGATGCTTGGTATCTCTAATTTTCCCGTTACTTGCGGATACATGACATACTGGCTCCACGTAACACAGCGATAGTTTTTCCCATTGACCTTTTCTACATGGAAGTTTTTCTGCTGTGGCAACTTGATTTCCTGCGTGTGAAAGCCTGTCAAGTCGGGCATCTTACCCTCCAGTTGTGTCAAATCAACGAGCGTATATACTTTATAGGTCAGCAGGATAGGTTCCTGTTCATGCACTCTTCGCTTGTTGGCACTCACCTTGATGAACAAATCGTTACCCGATATCTTGCTCCCAGCCTTTCTCATTTGTGCCTCTCCAGCATAATCATCGTGCATCTGAGGCGCACCATTGTTCTGTCGTGCGGTACCTGACACAGTCACTTTCGCCGCTCTCGACGTAATGGTCTTTCCGTTGATGCGTGCTCTTGCAGGCGGTATGGTGTAAGTACCGTTCTTTGAGGCATACAACGTATAGGTGTAAGTGATGGATGACGAACTACTGGTATGACCGTTGACCATTTGAAAGCTCGACTGGCTGGATGTGTACGGTCCGGCAATCACCTCGATAGCATCTGGGATGTTACCAGCTCTGAAATCATCTACCTCTTGTGTGTTGATGGTGTACGACAGCCTGAAGTTCTCTCCTACTGACACATGAGATGGCACCGACACGGTGATGGATTGTGCGTTGCCA
The DNA here is from genome assembly GCF_025151385.1 of Hoylesella buccalis ATCC 35310. Lineage (NCBI taxonomy): Bacteria > Pseudomonadati > Bacteroidota > Bacteroidia > Bacteroidales > Prevotellaceae > Hoylesella > Hoylesella buccalis. The sequence continues at coordinate 894,518 of NZ_CP102287.1, forward strand.
ACCAGTGGGCATAACGCACCAATGAGTATGGTGATAAATATATAATTGAGATATAGCTTCATCCTTTTCTTATTCATCCTTTTAATCACGTGTGGTTTACCAATTCTTCTTCAGCTTCTTCTTGCCCGACTGCCGCATGGCTTTCTTCATGCGTTGCTGTGTGGCCTTTTCTTGCTGCGTGGCTGCATTTAAGAGTTGCTCCGCATTCTCCTTACTCATCCGATCTTTCGGCTTGTTCTTTTGCTGTTGTTGCTGATCCTGTTGCTTTTGCTGCTGATCATCTTTCTTCTGTTTATCCTTACCATTCTGATCGTCTTTCTTCTTTTGCTCGCCACCATTCTGCTTTTGATTCTTCTGTTGGCGTTTGCAAAGAGCCAGGTTGTAGCGCGTCTCGTTGTCATCCGGATTGTTACGAAGACTCTCTTTATAGGCTTCAATCGCCTCTCCATACATTTGATGATTCTGACAAATCACCCCAATGTTATGAAATATCTTCGCCTTTCTGGATTTACTGTTCTCCAACTTCCCCGCATTTTCATATTGCACAATCGCCGCAGAATCTTTCTGCTGCATCATCAGCGCACATCCAAGATTGTACAAAGCTTGTGGATTTTGACCATTTTGTGCAATGGCTTTACGATATTCAGCTTCTGCCTTGGCGTAATTTTGCGACCGATACAGCTTGTTGCCCGAGCGAATAAACTGCCGGTCACTCTGCGCATACACGTTTGTCGCACACAAAGCCATGACAAACAAGCCCAGCATATATCTGATTAATGTATTATTCATCCTTCTCTATTCTCCTTTTTTTTGAACAGCCGAACCTTACTCAGCATTGGATTTTTGCTTTCCAATATGCATATTTCAAGTATCAACAACAGGAGAGCCAGAATGGCAAAAGCCTGAAACTGCTCGTCATATTCACTATAAATGACACTGTTGGTTTCACCTTTCTGCAGTTTGGCCAGCTCGTCATTCAATTGCTTCTGCGCATCGCTCGTGTTGTCAACGTGTATGTAGGTTCCTTCACCAGCCTTAGCCACTTCTTGACACATCTTCTCGTTCAAGGCTGTCATGACGGTTTGTCCCCTATCATCAGTCATATAGCCGCCATCTGGTGTTGGAATGGGAGCGCCTTTGGTTTCACCTACACCTAATATATATACGTTGATGCCTTTCTTCCGAGCTTCTTCAGCAGCCTCCAACGCCTCGCCTTCATGGTCTTCACCGTCGGTAATCAAGATGATGGCACGCCCCACTTTATCTTGTTGCGTGAAGCTGCTCATGGACAAGCGGATGGCCTGTGCTATATTAGTGCCTTGGGTGGTGATGAGTGAGGGATCAGCATTCTGCAGAAACATCTTCGCACTAACGTAATCACTCGTAATGGGCAGTTGCACAAAGGCCTCTCCGGCAAACACCACAAGCCCTATTTTGTCGTTGGTAAAGTTGTCCACCAAGTTTTCTACCATCAGCTTACTCTTGGCCAATCTCGACGGAACCACGTCTTCTGCCATCATGGAGTTTGATATATCCAAGGCGATGATGGTTTCTATGCCTCTGCGTTTCTCGTTGGATATCTTCGACCCCATCTGTGGCCGTGCAAACATGATGATAAGCAAAGCCAGTGCAGCCTGCAACAACCAGAACTTGACAGACGGACGATACTTCGAGGTATCGGCCATCTGCAACTTCAAGAGTTCGGGGTCACCAAACTTCTTTAATTTCTGTCTTCTTCGGCGATAGCCCATAAAACGAACCAATGCCAATAGTGGAATCAGGACTAATAGCCAAAGATATATCGGGTCTTCAAATCTTACCATATACTTTCCGTATTCAACATATTATACAACTTATACAGCCGTCGTACGTTTTTCACGCGAACAAGTTTGACGAGTTGCGCCATAAAACCTTTAAGGAATACGACGCAAAACCGTATTTCTCAGCAGCAGTTCCAACAGCAAGCTGATGATGGCCGCTAAAGCGAATGGCTGAAAAGCTTCATAACGCTTGGAGAATTTCTTGACTTCCATCTTGGTTTTCTCCAACTTGTCTATATCGTTGTAAATCTGTTTCAATTCCTTGTTATTGGTTGCCCTGTAGAAGTTGCCTTCCGTCACAGCGGCGATGTCACTCAAGGTCTTTGAATCTATCTCCACCGGAATGTTCACATATTGTGTCGTCCCGCCCACATTCATGGGATAAGGAGCCACCTTGTTGGTTCCTACGCCAATGGTATACACCCTGATGCCCAAGCTCTGAGCAATCTGTGCACTGGTCATCGGCGAGATGTCACCCATGTTGTTGCTACCATCGGTGATGAGAATCACCACTTTACTCTTGGCCTTGGAGTCTTTCAAACGTGAAACAGCATTTGCCAATCCCATTCCCACGGCCGTACCATCAGAAATCAATCCACGCGCAGCGATGTCAGTACGAACATTTCGCAACAGGTTCAAGAGCGAGGCATGATCGGTTGTCATGGGGCATTGGGTGAACGATTCACCAGCAAATATCGTCAGTCCGATGTTGTCATTGGGCCTGCCAGAAATAAATTCGGCAGCAACATTCTTGGCCGCTTCCAATCTATTGGGCCTCAAGTCCTCTGCCAACATAGACGTAGAAACGTCCATGGCCAGCATGATATCAATACCTTCGACAGAACGCTGATCCCAAGAGTTGCGCGTTTGTGGCCGAGCCAGCACGCACACCACCAGGATGAAGGTGACGCACCGAAGCACCATAGGCAGATGAATCAGCCGCATTCGCCAGCTTTTGGGTGCGAACAGATAAGCATGCGTATCGCTCATTCGCATGGTTGGCTCACTCTTCTTGCGATAAAGGAAGTACCATACCACATAGGGAATGAGCAGCAACAGCAGTAGAAAATATTCTTTATTTACAAATTCCACGTTTCATTCATTTTAATGACATCACATCCGCTCCCAATCAAATCACCAGGAGATACACATGATAAATGACATAAACCAGCAGGCCCAGCACACCGATGCCTATGACCGCGAGTAGGGTCTTGATTGTCATTCTGTTTTTTTGCTTACGCCTGTCACTCTCATCAAGTTTAGGAACGATGCGTTCTTCGGTAGGCTGGCCCTCTATCTTTGTCTGATCAATGAAATTGATGGCATTGACAAGGTTCATGTCATTTTCATTGATAAGTGCCTCGTGCTTGGCGAATTTCACCAAATCGGCCGTTTCGAACAGTCCCTTCAACTCGTCCATCATCTTGCGGTCACCGTTTTGCTGCAAATGGTAGATGATTTCAGTGGTGGTCATCTCCATGGCGTTAAAGCCGAAACGTTCCTCGATGTACTTTCTCAACGTGTCAGTCAGCTCGGTATAGTAAGTCTTCTGATCGGTTGAAGTAGTCATCTTCTCCACTTTCAGCTTCTCGATAGCCGTAAGGGCTTTCTGGTGAGGAGGTATCTTCTTGACGATTTTAATTCGGGTAATGATGGGCTTGTTGTTCTTGAGTCTGAGGTAGAGATAAAATCCTGTGATACAGAGTACTAACATGAGGACGCTCATCCAAAAGATGGGACTCCATTCACTCCACAGGAAAGGATTATCCTGCACGTCCTTTGGTGGGAAAAACTGGTTGGGATGCAGCGTGTCCACATCCATGGTAACCACCTTCAACGCCAAGGTGCCACCCACATATTCCTTTCCATCAACCTTTACTTTTTGTCCGGGAATGGCATACAATTTTTCATCAAACGAGGTGATGGTGTATTTCTTAGACACCTTCACAAAGTGATTGTCCAATGCCATTGTATCGGCATCCGAAACATCTATGATTTCTACTCCCGGAACTAAATATTGCGAGGGTTTGAGGGATGGAAATTGAATCTTGGCACGCTCATGAGCCGTCACGTCAATGGTCATGTGAGCCTGCTGCCCAATGAAGATGCCAACCGAATCAATCTTTTGTTCGACGGCCGTTTGGGCAGACAAGCTTGTTTTGCACAAAAGGCAAAGCAAGATACCAACGATATATTTTATGTTTACATTCATTCTTATATGGTATTTACACACCAGATAGATGGTTCGCCCACCACAGACAAGCTTATTAAACGCCACGCTGTGCGAAAAGTCGCATCATGGCCTTCACATAGTCTTCGTCCGTTGCCACACTCGTCCAATCTACCCCACTTTTGGCAAACGTTTGCTTGAGTTGGGCATTGCGTTCCATCCAATAAGCCGTATGGGCGCGGCGCAGTTTGGCCGACGAGGTATCTATTATCATCTCATGCCCCGTCTCTGCGTCACATATTTTCATCAGGCCAATGTTTGGCAGGTTTTTGGCACGTGGGTCGTATATTTGCACGGCAACCATGTCGTGTTTATGGTTTGCAATATTCATGGCATGCTCGAAGCGATCGTATTCTTTGGCATCGTGACGGATGTAGAAGTCGCTTAACACGCAGGCCGTGCAGCGTCGTTTCATCATTCGCGTGAGGTATTCTATGGCCATGGCAACATCAGTCTTCTTGCTCTCTGGCTCAAAATCCAACATCTCGCGTATGATGTAGAGAATATGTTTGCGTCCTTTCTTGGGCGGGATATATTTCTCTATTCTGTCTGAAAAGAAGATTACACCAATCTTGTCATTGTTCTGTATGGCGCTAAAGGCAAGTGTGGCAGCAATCTCAGTGGCCATCTCTCTTTTGGTTTGCTTCTTAGTTCCAAAATCCAAAGAGCCGGAAACGTCGATGAGCAGCATCACCGTGAGCTCACGTTCCTCTTCAAACACCTTGATGTAGGGACGGTTAAAGCGGGCGGTGACATTCCAATCAATATCACGGACATCATCCCCAAACTGGTATTCTCTCACTTCCGAGAAAGCCATACCATGCCCTTTGAAGGCAGTATGATACTGCCCTGCAAAGATATTCTGACTCAGTCCGCGAGTCTTGATCTCAATTTTCCTTACCTTTTTTAAGATTTCACTTGTATCCATATTCTTCATCCAGTAGAACCATGCCCTTCAGGGTTGTTTCTCATCAGACGCGACTGTCTGTGCAAGTTGTTCCTCGTCCCGCTCTAGGGCACTTCTATCTTGTTGATGATTTTCGACACGATTTCCTCTGATGTCATGTTGCTGGCTTCTGCCTCGTACGACAATCCGATGCGATGACGCAGCACGTCGTGTGCCACCGCTCTCACATCTTCAGGAACAACGTATCCGCGATGTTTGATGAAAGCGTATGCGCGGGCAGCCTTGGCCAGGTTAATGGAGGCGCGCGGCGAACCGCCGAACGTAATCATGTCTTTCAGTTCAAGCAGTTGATAACGCTCGGGATATCGGGTAGCAAAAACGATGTCAGCGATATACTGTTCAATTTTTTCGTCGATATACACTTCGTTGACAATGGTACGAGCCTTGAGAATTTCCTCCGCAGTGGTCACGGGCGTGACCTGCGGCATGGCACCTTGAAGATTCTCACGGATGATGAGTTTCTCCTCTTCCAAGGTAGGATAATCAATGACCACCTTCAGCATGAAACGGTCTACCTGAGCTTCGGGGAGTTCATAAGTACCTTCTTGCTCAATGGGGTTCTGCGTGGCCATCACCAGGAACGGATTAGGTAACTTAAAGGTGTTTTCACCAATGGTCACCTGGTGTTCCTGCATGGCTTCCAGCAAAGCACTCTGCACCTTTGCTGGTGCTCGGTTAATCTCATCTGCCAAGACGAAGTTGGCGAACACCGGACCCTTTTTCACTTGAAACTTCTCTTCCTTCTGCGAATAAATCAGGGTACCAATCACGTCGGCAGGCAACAAGTCGGGTGTAAACTGAATTCGACTGTAGTCTGCTTCTATCAATTGGGCCAGCGTTTTGATGGCCAGTGTCTTGGCCAATCCAGGAACACCTTCCAACAAGATGTGTCCATCGCTGAGCAAGGAAATCAATAAAGAATCAACCAAATGTTTCTGACCGATGATGACTTGATCCATACCTCGAACAAGGTCGGTCACAAAACCGCTCTGTTGTTCTATCCGCATGTTTAACTCACGAATATCAATAGCTTCTGCCATAATTGTGTTGTTATTCAATTTTTAAACTGAACGCAAAAATACAACAATAATGACACAGAAGCGAAAGTTGTCTACCATTTTATATTTATTTTACCACTATATTTCAATATTTTAAGAACTTTTGGCCTTCATGCCTCGCAGGGGGATGATGATGTTCGGTAATGAATTTGTTAAATTTTTCTTAACAAATGATGCGCTGTGCTTCGCGTATTTTCCATGAAGACGTCCAAAGATGAAAATATCGCAAAAATGAGCGAAAAACGCAATACATTAGTTGTCACAACTTTACGATTTTCATAGTGATTTTCAAGGCGATTTATCGCTCGTTTACACTGCTAAAAAGGTACTTTAGTGCTGTTATACGATATCTTTTTCGCACCAAACGCATGCTTATTAAAGAGCAAACTCATACACTTTACAAGAACAACTCCATGCTTTTACACCCAGACAACATAAAACTTGATGATTTACTCCTTCTGTGCATCCCGAATGCCTATCATTTTTTTCTAGTTCAACATTTTGCAACAGCAAATTTATTGTCATTTTTTAGGACAATTTTCACAATACCATTGTGCGTCCAAGTTTTCTAGGTTGGCAGAAATAACGAAGATAGATGAAAGATGAAAACGGCAAAGCTGTCAACTATGGATGGTCCTGCACAAACGCAAGTAGAAGGGTGACATCCACCATTTGCAATCACTCGCATGGAATTTCTGCCATCAGCACATGAATGAAATATGCCGATAAGAAATTAACCAATTGTTCGTTTTTTTGCCAGGGTTATCGTACCTTTGTCCTTGGTGAGAACAGCATTGTTGAAAGTAGTGATGTTGATACTTCCCAGCCTCGCATTGCCACAGGAAGTATGGTCTGCAAAAAGTAAACTCGACACTTTGTTGCACCGTGTTTTCAGCTACCCACAAAACATCGAGATTAGGCGAGTTGCCGACACCACCAGCTATGCTTACATCAAGTCTTCGTTGCGTGTGAACAAGCGCAATGTATTCCTCATGGCCGTACCTACCATGTATGCGGTGGCCCATGGTGGCAGACGGGAATATGTACAAGAAAGTTTCAACGAAGTGTCGTTACTGCCTTCTGGCGACTTTACTACAAAAAAGCTGCTGTCACTGTCCACCATTCCCCACCGACACGTTGCCATGCCAACCTTGATGAGCTATCTCACGCCCAACATATATGACGTGACCATGATTGGTGAAAACATTCTTTCACCTTTCAACAAACAGAACAAAATATATTACAAATACAGCTTTGAGCAAGAATCTGACAGTGTTATCCGACTTAGGTTCAAGCCCAAGCTGAAAAACACGCTGCTGGTTAACGGGGTAGCCATCGTAACGCCCCATGACGGCCGCATCATACAAGTGAGGCTGGCGGGTGAATACGACATGATACAATTCAGGCTTTTCATCAAAATGGGTAGCGGTATCATGCAAGCTATACGCCCGGAGAAATGCAACTTGGATGCTCGTTTCCTGTTTCTGGGCAATGACATCAAAGCTCATTACACCATGGCTTACAATCTGCCCAAACCTGTTGATGACCACATGGAGGACGACCATGATATGAACAAGATGAAACAGTTGAGACCAGAGCCGCTCACCTCGTATGAAAAACTGATTTATGGCAGGATAGTGAAGGCAAGAGAAGCTGCCGAGAAGGACACTACAAAGCTTGACACACTTCCGACATTCAGCAGACGGATGAAGCTGAAAACCATTTTGTGGGACATGATTGGGGAAAATGTGCTGACGCATATCAATCAAAAATTCGGGCCAGACCAACAGGGATACTTTAGAATCAACCCCATCTTGAACCCGCTCTTCATGGGATACAGCAACAACCAAGGATTTTATTATAAGTTTAATATTCGCGGCGGATACAAGTTTACGAACAACAGTGACCTTTGGCTTCAGTTCAAGGCCGGTTATTCTTTCAAACTCAAACAGTTTTATTTTTGGACGCCACTCATCTATTATTTTGACAAACAACACAACGCATACCTGAAAACTACCCTATCCGGTGGTCGCCGTATCAAAAACAGAAGACTGGTAAACGAGCTGAACTTGGCCACCGACAACAATCCCATTTGGGAGGGTATGCAATTGGATGAGTTCAAAGATACTTATTGGGATTGCTTTGCCAATTATGACCTGTCCAAACACATTGGTTTCCAAGCCGGCTTGATTCTCCACCACCGTTCCGCCGTACACAAAGAGGGATTCGTCCTCATCAACAAGCCTAGGATGTATTCTTCTCTCGCCCCAAAGTTGCAAGTGCAGTATAGACCCTGGGGATATGCGGGTCCTACCCTGACCGCCAGCTACGAACAAAGCCTCAATAAGTTGGCGAACACCAACGTGCCGTACACGCGTTGGGAATTTGACGGTCAGTACATCTTGCCCTTGTGGAACGTGCAGAGCCTGTCCATGCGCTTGGGAGGCGGTTTTTATTCCCATCGCTCCAGCAATGATTACTTTGTGGATTTTGAGAACTTCAGACAGACGTTCCTCCCCGATGGATGGATAGACGATTGGTCAGGCGAGTTCGAACTGCTGGATTCAGACCTGTATAACTCATCTCATTATTATGCGAGAGCCAACTTCACATACGAGTCACCTTTCTTAATACTTGCCTGGGTGCCACTCGCGGGACATTTCATAGAGCGAGAAAGACTATATTTCAGTGCTTTACACGCAAAGCAGGCCCATCCTTACATCGAACTGGGTTATGCCTTCAAGACCCGCCTTGCCTCTGTTGGGGCGTTTGTTTCGACCATCAACGGCAAGTACAGGAACTTTGGATTCAAGTTTGGTTTCGAACTATTCAGACAATGGTAAAACTCAAAACATGACTGCAACGAACAACTTTTCAGACCAACAACCATCGCTCACGGTGTATAAAGCAAGTGCGGGAAGCGGCAAAACCTTCACACTGGCCACTGAGTACATGAAGCGGGTCATTGAGAACCCAGACGCCTACCGTTCCATCTTGGCTGTTACCTTTACCAACAAGGCAACGGAAGAAATGAAGATGCGCATTTTGAGCCAGTTATATGGCATCGCTCATGGCTTGCCCGACTCTGATAGTTATTTACACAAGATACAAGAATCCATCCCCTTTCCTAGCACTAAAATCCGTGAACGAGCGCAAAAGGCATTGGGACAGTTGTTGCACAATTACAATTATTTTAGGGTAGAGACCATAGATGCTTTCTTTCAAAGCGTGTTGAGAAACCTGGCAAGGGAACTTGATCTCACGGCAAATCTAAGAATTGAGCTGAGAGATAAGCAAGTGAAAGAGAAGGCAGTAGATGAGTTGATTGAAGAATTGCAGCCAAACGACAAACTCTTGAGATGGATATACGAATACATCCGGCAAAACATCTCTGACGACAAGTCATGGAATGTCATCGGAGAAATCAAGGATTTTGGCTCGAACATCTTTAAGGATGTGTATAAAGCGCATCGCGATGAGCTGGAAAGCGTACTGAGTCAAGACAACTTCTTTGTGCAATACACCAAACAATTGAGAAACATCCGAGATCGAGCATCAGCAGAATTCAGTAAAATGGGGGAAGCCTTCAACGAAACACTCGACCGACATCAGGCTTCCATCGATGATCTCAAGGGAGGGAAAAAAGGACCCGCAGGCTACTTCATCAAGCTCAGTTCAGGTAAATATGACGACGACAAGCTGTTCAACGCCACGGCACAGAAAGCTGCGGATGCACCGGAAGAGTGGTTGAGAAAGGGCGATCAAAAAGATGAGGGGTTGATGATGTTGGCTACAGAGCTCACCAACTTGTTGAACACCACAGAACAAAGACGAAGACAACTACTCGTTCCTTTCCGCACAGCAACACTCATCTTGCGACATCTCAACCAGCTAAGACTGCTCGGCAGCATTGAGAAAAAGGTAAGAGAGCTGAATGCCGACTCGAACAGCTTCTTACTCAGTGACACACAGTTGTTGCTCAACAAGCTTATTGAGGACAGCGACTCGCCCTTTATATTTGAAAAGATAGGCACACAACTCAAACACATCATGATTGATGAGTTTCAAGATACCAGCACCATCCAATGGCAAAACTTCAAGATTCTATTGAAAGAAGTCATCAGTCACGCTGATGGTACCGGTCTCATCGTGGGCGATGTCAAACAAAGCATCTATCGGTTCCGCTCTGGTGATTGGCGACTGTTGAACAACATTGAGCAGGAATTTCCATCACAAGGGCACCTACTCGAAACCCTTAAACTTGACGTAAACCGTCGATCGGAGAAGAACATCATTCATTTCAACAACACATTTTTCACGATTGTCGCACGAAAAGAGTATGAAGCACTGGCCACAGACAACCCTGAAGAAGCCGAACAAGTAAAGAAAGCGTACGAGGACGTGTGCCAAAAAGCGCCTGATGAGAAGAGCAGGACAGGCTTTGCCAACATCAAACTCTTTCCAAAAGAAGACTATGATAACCTGATGGTGAGTGAAATCGCACAAATCATCACCACGCTGATGGGGAAAGGAGTACGGCAAAAAGATATCGCCATCCTGGTTCGCAACAACAAAGAGATACCCACCATCGCTGATGCACTGATGGAAAGCATGCCGGAAATACGCCTGGTATCTGACGAAGCCTTCCGATTGGACTCATCCATTGCGGTCAATCTGTTGATAGATGCCATGCATTGTCTATTGCATCCGGAAGACAAAATCGCCTTGGCTAATCTATCAAAAGTATATCAAAAGCGAATACTTAACAACAAACTGGACGACAACGACTTATTCATTCAAGGGAAAGACGTTACGGATTGGCTTCCGAAAGAATTCACACAACAGGCCGATTCATTACTAACCTTACCACCAATCGATTTGGTTGAACGTTTGTTTGCTATCTTTCAACTCGACACACTAAAGGATCAAAGCGCGTACATCTGCGAGTTTTATGACTTGCTGAATCAATATTTGACTGACAACATCACTGGATTGGACAACTTTCTGGAGCAGTGGAACGAGACATTGCATGACAAAACCATTCAAAGTGATGGCTTTGATGGCATCAGAATACTGACCATTCACAAGAGTAAGGGACTGGAATTCGACCATGTCATCATTCCTTTCTGTGACTGGCAGCTTGAAAGAAGGTACACATTATGGTGCAAAACGGATGCTGAACCATTCTGTCAACTGCCGCTCATACCAATAGATTTCTCGGAGAAAAGCATGACAAACACTTTCTTCGAACCCGATTATCAGCACGAGCATCTGCAAAACATGGTTGACAACCTCAACCTACTCTACGTCGCTTTGACCAGAGCAGGCAAGAGTCTCTACATCCTTGGCCAGCGAAAGAGTGCCGGCAGGCGATCGAAGGTAATTGAAGAAAGTGTGGAAGAGATGCACAAAGCACTGTCGGGGAGCATTCTCACGGGCGACATAGATGATAAGAAGGACACCATCAGCCTGGAGTTTGGAACGCTATCCACGCCTAAAGACGAAACAAAGAGGGCTTCCGAAAACATCTTTCAGCAGCCTGTCAAGACGCTTAAGATAGAAATAGAGAGTTTTGACAACATGGTTGAATTCAGACAAAGCAACCAGAGCAAAGAGTTTGTCAATCAAGATGAGGAGCCAGATGACAGACAATCCAGCTACATCCAACTGGGAAACATCCTCCATCAGCTGTTTTCTCAAATCAAAACCGCTGACGATGTGGAAGCTGTATTGAAGCAATTAGAATTTGATGGCGTATTATACGATGACATTGTGACCCGAGAAAAACTGCAAGAGATGTTGAACAAGCGACTCAATCATCCCAAGGTTGCAAGCTGGTTCTCAGGCAAATGGAAACTATTTAACGAGTGCAGCATCTTGCATGTCAATCCTACGACAGGAGAAGTGATGACCCATCGCCCAGACAGGGTGATGACCGACGGACAACAGATGATTGTAGTTGACTTCAAGTTTGGGCAACCAAAGCCCCAACATATCAATCAAGTCTGGCAATACATGCAATTGTTGACCCAGATGGGTCATGCCCATGTGACAGGATACCTATGGTATGTTTATAGCAACAAGATTGAAGAAGTGATATGAAAAACAGCTTTTTAAAATATGTAGCCCAAGACTTGATTGCCAAGTTCGGGCAGGATTTATCCCGCGTGGCGGTCGTTTTTCCCAACAAGCGCGCGTCGCTTTTCATGAACGAGCAGCTGGCATGCCTGTCAGACCGCCCCATCTGGAGTCCGTTCTACATCACCATCAGCGACTTGTTTCGTCGGCATTCCCCCTTTACCGTCGGCGATTCCATCAAATTAATCTGTGATTTGCACAAATCATTCAATGCATGTACCGGAAGTGATGAAACGCTTGACAAGTTCTATGGATGGGGCCAACTGTTGCTCTCCGACTTTGATGACATTGACAAGAACATGGTTGATGCCGACAAAGTGTTTGCCAATCTTCGAGACATACACGAGTTTGATGACGTTTCTTACCTGTCTGAGGAGCAAAAAAAGATACTCCAAGCGTTTTTCAAGAGCTTTGATGAAGATCACGATACCGAACTCAAGCGTCGATTTCTCAATCTGTGGAGCCATTTCAAGGACATCTATCACGATTTCAACCAGCGCCTGTCAGTTCAGGGAATCGCCTACGAAGGCGCTCTCTATCGACAAGTGGCACAGAATGAGGACATCGAATTTGAATACGAACAATATGTCTTCGTGGGCTTCAACGTGCTGCAAAAAGTAGAACAAGCCCTCTTCAAACGACTGAAAGACATGGGTAAGGCCATGTTTTATTGGGACTTCGACCGCTATTACCTGACAGACGGCAAGCAAGAGGCCGGCCATTTCATCCGTCAATACCTGGATGTGTTCCCGAATGAGCTGGACAACCAGTCGGACGAGCTATACAAACAGTTCACACAACCGAAAGACATCACCTACCTATCGGCTCCCACTGAGAACATGCAAGCCCGCTACATCACCACTTGGCTGCGTGAGAAAGATCGCATTGACGCTGGCAAGAACACCGCCATCGTGATGTGCGACGAGCAGCTCTTGCAAACGGTAATCCACTGCATCCCACCAGAAGCGGGAAAAATCAACATCACAACGGGGTATCCGTTGGCACAATCGCCGGTGGCATCACTCATCAACGTCCTGCTGATGCTGCAAACCTCCGGCCACATCCTCAACACTGACAAATACCGATTGGCAGCCGTCAAGCGTGTGTTAAGACATCCGTACGCCCAGTATATTTCAGAGAATCACCAAACATTGCTAACACATCTCGAAACCGAGAAGCATTACTTTCCAACCCGCAGCGAGCTTTCCATGGACGACGGCCTGTCCCTTCTGTTCACAGACATAGATGACGACCCAACCAACTGCTTGCTTACCAAATGGATACTCAATATCCTCAAACGGATAGGACAGCAAGGAAGAGACAACGAAGACGCTTTTTTCCAGGAATCGGTGTTCAGAATGTACACCTTAATCAACCGACTGTCAGACCTAATCGCAGCCGGCGACCTCACCATTAACCTCACCACCTTCGAACGCCTCATGGCCCAACTCATTCAAGCCACCAACATCCCGTTCCACGGCGAGCCCGCGGAAGGCATCCAGGTGATGGGCGTATTGGAAACACGCAACCTCGATTTCGACCATCTGCTTGTGCTGTCGTGCAACGAGGGCAACATGCCAAAAGGGGTGAGCGACACGTCTTTCATCCCACATGCCTTGCGTGAAGCATACGGACTCACCACGGTGAAGCACAAAGTGGCCATCTATGCCTACCATTTTCACCGCTTGATACAGCGAGCCACCGACGTGACGCTTACCTATAACAATTCAACCGAGATTAGTCACACGGGCGAAATGAGCAGGTTCATGTTGCAGATGATGGTAGAAAATGGGCACTCCATCCAACGATACTCCATGCAGTGCGGGCAAAGCATGGAGACGCATGGGCCGGAAGTGATTGAGAAAAGCGAACAGGTGATGCAGGTTTTGAACCAGCTGGAGCAGCTCTCTCCCACCGCCATCAACCGCTATCTGCGATGTCCGTTGCAATTTTATTACAACATCCTCGCAGGATTGAAGGAGCCAGAGGCTGAGGATGCCGTTGACAACCGCATGTTCGGCAACATTTTTCACCGCAGCGCAGAACTGATTTATACCCATCTGAAGGTGAAAAACCAACGCATACAAGCCAGCGACATCCATGACTTACGGACGAAAGGAAAGCGCATAGAACAGTTTGTAGACCAAGCTTTTAACGAAGAATTGTTCAACGTAAGCAACAAGGGCTACCGACCCGAGTACAATGGTCTGCAACTCATCAACCGAAGGGTCATCATCGACTACCTCAACCGCTTGCTGCAAATTGATGAAAAGCTGGCACCCTTCGTCATCAAGTCGTTGGAAGAGAAGGTTAGTTCTACCCTCACTTTCGAGACAGCGCAAGGCTCCCACTCATTGTCCATCGGTGGTTACATCGACCGATTGGACGAGATTGTCAATCCCGACGGCACGCATCGCATACGGGTCATCGACTACAAAACAGGCAAATCCATGACATCGACGCCCGTTGACGTGGATGACATCTTTACCGATGAAAAGCTTTCAGAAAAGCACAAGGACTATTATCTACAAACCTTCTTATACGCTTCTATCGTCAAGCACCATCCCCAGCTCAATCCTGCACAGCTACCAGTAAGTCCGGCACTGCTCTTTATCCAACAAACCGCTGGTGAAGACTACGATCCGACACTGCTTTTAGAGAAAGAAAAGGTGCTGGACATTGGGGAGCATGATGCGAAATTCAAGGAAAATTTGCAGCAATTACTGAGCGAAATCTACAATCCATCCATCCCCTTCGCACCCACCAGCGAACTGAAACGATGCACCTATTGTGCCTATCGCCAGCTTTGCGACCGTAACGTACCAGCAACGTCGAAAGGTTAGCAACTCCGTAAGTCGATAAATTGGGGTGCGGCAAGCCTAAAGTGATACACC
The DNA here is from genome assembly GCF_025151385.1 of Hoylesella buccalis ATCC 35310. Taxonomy (NCBI): domain Bacteria; kingdom Pseudomonadati; phylum Bacteroidota; class Bacteroidia; order Bacteroidales; family Prevotellaceae; genus Hoylesella; species Hoylesella buccalis. Next base: position 909,625 of record NZ_CP102287.1, read on the forward strand.
CACTTCAGATGCGTGAGGCCGCATTTCAACCACCCTCATCATACAAAAACAGAGGATTTTACCGCAGCGGAACATCATTCCTGGGCTTTTTGAACGGAGTTATCAAATAAATGATTAAATTTGTCAGTCATTCAATTCAATAAGTCAACCACAAAACAACATACAAAATGAGATTAAACGGACGAAGAGAAAGCAACAACGTAGAAGACCGGCGGCGCATGGGAAGAGGCGCAAAGGCGGGCATCGGAGGCTTAGGAGCCATTGTCGTGATTGCCCTGATGACATTCATGTCGGGCGGAAACCTCGGTGACGTGATAGGAAACGTCATCCAGCAAGGCGCACTGAACGGCTTGCAAGAAGAGCGTGCCCCACAACAACGGGAATTCACGGCAGAAGAGGAAGAGCTGGCAAAGTTTTCCAGACAGATACTCGCAGGCACGGAAGACGTATGGACAAAGGTATTTCAGCAGATGGGACGCAAATACACTCCTCCTACATTGGTGTTGTATACGGGTGGCGTACAGAGTGCTTGTGGCTCGGCGACATCGGCAGTAGGACCGTTTTATTGTTCGGGTGATCAAAAGCTGTACCTTGACCTTTCGTTCTTCACCACTATGAAACGCCAATTGGGAGCCAGCGGCGACTTTGCCTACGCCTACGTCATCGCGCATGAGGTGGGCCACCATGTGGAGCATTTGCTGGGCATCTTGTCAGAAGGACATAGCATGATGAGCCGTATGAGCAAGGCTGAAGCCAACAAGGTGAGCGTACGCTTGGAGCTTTTGGCCGACTATTACGCCGGCGTGTGGGCCCATTATGACGACGCGGAATACCATTCGTTGGAAGACGGCGACATTGAAGAGGCCATCAACTGTGCCGAAAAAATAGGTGACAATTACCTGCAAGAAAAGGCACAGGGATACAGTCAGCCAGAGTTGTTCACCCACGGAACCAGCGCACAGCGCATGAAATGGTTGAAGTTGGGAATTGAAAAAGGCGACATGAGTATCAACACCTTCAATGTAAGCGAAAGTGACTTGTAAAGAGTGAGTTAAAACGAAGAGCCACACTGTTCTTCGTTTTATTTTTCTATCAATCTGCTCCTCGATTTGAATAGCATTGAGTTTGACGTCCAATCTCTATCACTTTGGACACCAAACCCAATGACTTTAAGCACCAAACTCAATGCTATTGAAAAACCACTTTGCATGAATGGAAAGAACGCATGATGCAGAAAGGTGATAAACACACTCGCAATCACCTTTTAAAAGGAAAAGTATCACAACCTTAAAGCGCTGTATTGAAGATGGTTACTTCATTTTGTTCAACTCTTCATAAATGCGCTGAACGGGCAATCCCATGACGTTGAAGTAACTACCTTCCAGCTTGGTTACACCAATATAGCCAATCCATTCTTGTATACCATAGGAACCTGCTTTGTCGAAAGGCTGGTATTTCTCGATGTAGTAATCTATCTCAGCATCCGAAAGTTCTTTAAACGTCACGTTTGTCACCACCGAAAAGGCACGCTGCTCCGATGCCGTTTTCAGACAAACGCCCGTTACCACTTGATGCGTCTTGCCACTCAACTCTCTTAACATGCGTCGGGCATGGTCGGCATCCACAGGCTTACCCATGACATGTCGGCCCAGCACGACCACCGTATCGGCTGTAATCAACAGCTCGTCTTGAGCCATTTCGTAGGCAGCAGCCTTTTTTTGTGCGATAAACTTGGGTATCTCAACCGTGTCTAAATCGGCTGGATAATCCTCGGGAATTCCCTCTTTCACCTTAACCTCAAAGCTCACATCAAGTCCCCGCAGCAACTCTTGGCGCCGTGGAGAATGTGAAGCCAGAATGATTTTGTATGGTTTAATCATCAGAATAGTTAAAAATCTCTGGGACAAAGTTAATCAAATTCACTGAAACATTGTTTTTTTCAGAAAACATTTCGTATTTTTGTCCTATGGACAACATCAAGGTCAGCATCATTTCCAAGAGCTCTGAATTGCCACCGATAACCTGCAACAACTTTTTTCACAGCACGGAGCTGTTCCGGATAGCCGAGCATACATCCGGTCAAACGCCTTACATGGTTGTTGCACAAGACCCTTCAGGCAAGTGTGTCGCTCACATGTTGGCGCTGCTGAGATGGCATGGCTCCTGGATTCCACCTTTTATATATAAGCAAGGGAGAGTTTACGGCGAGGGAGAATATGAGGACAGCTGTGAGAACAAGGAACAAGTGTTTGGGCTGATGCTGCATGAAATCAACCGTTTCTTCAGGCGCAAGCTCGCGCTATACACAGAGTTCAGCGCGTTGAGCCAGAAGATGTTTGGCTATCAGTACTTCAGACAGAACAAGTACTTCCCCATGAACTGGCAAGAGATTCATAATTCGCTGCACAGTATGCCGCCAGAAAACAGGTTGAGCAAGAAGGCCTTGAAACGTATCGCACACGCTGAATCTGCCGGAGTGACGACGAGTGAGGTGGCTACCACGGAAGAACTCCAACTATTTTACAATCACCTGAAAAATCACTTCAGAAGCAAAATCAAGAGATTCATCCCTTCTGAAGAGATGTTTACGAAGTTGTATCAGAATCAACACACCAAGACATTCATCACACAGTACAAAAACAAGCTGATTGGCGGATGCACCATTATCCTTTCACAAGGAAACGCTTATCTGTGGTATCTGGCATCCAAGCGCAAGACTTTCTACCCCCTGCACCCCGACACGGTCACGGTATGGAACGCCATTAAGTATGCACACGCCAATCATTGCGCGCATTTCTACTTCCTCTACGCTGGCTTACCATTTAAGAAGAGTCAGTTCAGAGAGTTCATCCTCAGGTTCGGAGGCAAGCCAGTGACCAAATACCGCTGGTTCAGGATATACATACCGTGGGTGAATCGTGTATTTTCTTGGCTCTATCGGCAATGAGATTGATGCCGAGACGAGGCACCTCTTGATAGTAAGACATCAGGATTGGATGGCGATGCTATCGTAGATTGGCACGATTTTTGCAAACTATTAAGTAGTATTTAATAAGAAAAGAAAGGTAAAAAGAGATATGACTAGTCAGTTTTCACCAAAAGTATCCGAAGTACTGGCATTCAGTAGAGAGGAAGCTACCCGACTGGCCAGCCGATCAGTTGGCCCGGAACATCTTCTTTTGGGGATGCTCAGAGAAAAGGATAGCCTGGTACAAAATGTGTTTACACGATTGAACATCAATCTTCCAACCGTGAAAGCAGAATTGGAAAACCGGGTACGAATAGAAGAAATCAACGAACCCATCAACACGTCGGAACTCGTTTTGAACGAGAGAGCCAGCAACATTTTGAAGCTGGCCGTGCTGGAAGCGAGGATTCAACATACGCAAACGGTGGACGTGCATCATCTGTTGTTGGCCATCTTGCATGACCAAGCCAACAATGGAGCCAAAGAAATATTAGAAACAAACAACATGAACTACGAAGATACGCTGACCTATTTGCGACGAATGGCAAAACCAACAAGCAGCAGACTTGACTTGCCAGACGAGGAAGAGGAAGCTGAGTTTGACTCAAGAGGACAGCAAACGGCTCATAACCAGAGCAATGTTGCACCATCAACAACGACACAGTCGAGAAAAGGGAATGGCAAAACGCCTATCCTGGACAACTTCTCTACCGATTTGACACAAGCAGCAAGGGAGGGAAAACTGGATCCGGTGGTAGGAAGGGACAAGGAAATTCTACGCGTTATCGAGATTCTGGGACGACGAAAGAAGAATAATCCTATATTAATAGGTGAGCCGGGCGTCGGTAAAAGCGCCATCGTAGAGGGATTAGCACAACTGATTGCCAAGCACAAGACATCTCCCGTGCTATTCAACAAGCGAGTGGTAAGTCTGGACATGACAGCCATCGTGGCCGGAACGAAATACCGGGGACAATTTGAGGAGCGTATTCGTGCCCTGTTGAAAGAATTGGAACAGAATCCTGACATCATCGTTTTCATTGACGAGATTCACACGCTGATTGGTGCAGGAAGCACACCTGGAAGCATGGATGCCGCCAATATCATGAAACCGGCATTAGCTCGTGGTGTGATTCAGTGTATTGGTGCTACCACATTGGATGAATATCGAAACTCGATAGAGAAAGATGGTGCGTTGGAACGAAGATTCCAAAAGGTGCTGATTGAGCCGACTACCACGGAGGAAACGCTACAGATACTGAAAAATATCAAGGAGAGATACGAACAGCATCATCATGTTCAATACTCGGATGAGGCACTGTTGGCCTGTGTCAAGTTGACAGAAAGGTATGTAACCGACCGTTTCTTCCCCGACAAGGCTATTGATGCCATGGATGAAGTGGGGTCGAAAGTGTTTTTACAGCACGCTGAAGTGCCTTCCTCTATCACCGACAAAGAAAAAGAAATCGATGCGGTTAAAATAAAAAAGCAAGAAGCTGTACGCAATCAGAATTTCGAATTGGCAGCCAGTTATCGAGACAAACAAACCGAATTGGAAATTGAGTTGGAAGACATGAACAAGCAATGGTCGTCCGGCAAGATGGACGAAAGGGTGAACATCACGGCGGACGAGGTTGCTGATGTTGTGTCAATGATGACCGGTGTGCCTGTTCAACGCATGGCAGAAGCTGAAGGCGTGAGGTTGAAGGGAATGGCCAAAGAGCTGAAAGACGCTGTCATTGCCCAAGATCCAGCCATCGACAAGTTGGTAAAGGCCATACAGAGGAATCGCATTGGATTGAAAGATCCGAACCATCCCATTGGTGCTTTCATGTTCTTGGGGCCTACTGGCGTAGGAAAGACCTATCTTGCCAAGAAATTGGCTGAGCACATGTTTGGTTCAACGGATGCGCTGATCAGGATTGACATGAGCGAATACACCGAGAGTTTCAATGTTTCGCGGCTCGTGGGAGCACCTCCTGGATATGTAGGTTATGAGGAAGGAGGACAACTAACCGAGAAAGTTAGGCGTCATCCCTACTCCATTGTTTTGCTGGACGAAATAGAAAAGGCGCACGGTAACGTGTTTAACACCCTGCTACAAGTGTTGGATGAAGGAAGATTGACGGACGGAAACGGTCGATTGGTTGACTTTAGAAACACCGTCATCATCATGACTTCGAATGCCGGTACACGCCAACTGAAGGAATTTGGGCGTGGTATTGGTTTCAATGCTGCCAACAATTTAGGTCCCAGCATGAATGATGAGGATAAGGAATACGCCCGCTCGATTATTCAGAAGAGCCTGAGCAAGCAGTTCGCACCAGAGTTTTTGAATCGTTTGGACGAAATCATTATCTTCGATCAGCTTGACTTGAATGCCATCAAGAAGATCATCAACATCGAATTGACGGGGCTATTCAAACGCATTGAAGGCATGGGATACCACATTCATGTTTCGGATAAGGCAAAAGAGTTTGTGGCTACAAAAGGTTATGACGTGCAGTTTGGTGCCCGTCCACTGAAGAGAGCCATTCAAACTTATATTGAAGATGGCGTTGCAGCACGCATTCTTTCGGGCGAACTCCAACCTGGTGACACCATCAACATCGAGAAAAAACCTGGAAAAGAAGAGCTGGTTTTCAAGTAATCAGTGCGGGCTTTGAATATAAATAAGCAAACATTCATGAACAAAAAGTCCCAAAGGTGATGATCATCTTTGGGACTTTTTGTTATATTTTGCATGGAAATGAGGAATCATCATTCCCATTCGATGGTCGAAGGCGGTTTCGAAGAAATATCGTAGCAAACCCTATTCACCCCTTTCACCTTGTTGATAATCTCGTTAGACACCTTTGCTAAAAACTCGTATGGCAAGTGTGCCCAGTCGGCAGTCATGGCATCCGTGCTGGTAACGGCACGCAATGCAACGGGATGCTCATAAGTTCGCTCATCCCCCATCACACCAACACTGCGAATAGTAGACAGCAATACGGTTCCAGCCTGCCACACTTTATCGTATAATGGCTCGCCATCGTCGCAAATCCAATCATGCAACGCACGAACATAAATATCGTCCGCCTCTTGTAAAATGGCGACCTTCTCGGGTGTAATGTCCCCAAGAATGCGGACAGCAAGGCCGGGACCGGGGAACGGATGACGCTTGATGAGATGTTCGGGCATCCCCAATTGGTAGCCCACTCGGCGCACTTCGTCCTTGAACAGCCACTGAAGAGGCTCGCAAAGTTGCAGATGCATGTCCTTTGGAAGGCCACCCACGTTGTGATGACTCTTGATAACCATGCCAGTAATACTCAAGCTTTCGATGCGGTCAGGATAGATAGTTCCCTGCGCTAACCACTTGGCATCGGTGATTTTCTTCGCTTCTGCGTTGAATACCTCAACGAAGTCGCGGCCGATAATCTTGCGTTTTTGCTCTGGATCGGTCACTCCTTTCAAGTCATCAAAGAACTTCTTGCTGGCATCAACGCCTATCACGTTCAGGCCAAGACCTTCATAAGCCTTCATAACATTGCTGAACTCATTCTTCCGCAACAAGCCATGGTCGACGAAAATGCAGGTCAAATTACGACCAATGGCTTTGTTCAAAAGTGTTGCACACACAGAAGAGTCAACGCCACCACTCAGTCCTAATATCACCTTGTCATTGCCCACCTGTTGCTGAATGCTCTCAACCGTGCTCTCAATGAATGATGCAGGGCTCCATGTTTGCTGGCTACCGCAGATGTCCACCACGAAGTTTTTCAACAAAGTGGTACCCTGTGTGGAATGAAACACTTCGGGATGGAACTGAACAGCCCATGTTGGATTCTTCTCACTGGCGTACGCTGCATACTTCACCTCGCCTGTACTGGCAATGACATGACAATCACTTGGAATGGCAGTAATGGTATCACCATGGCTCATCCACACCTGTGACTGCGGTTGGAAGCCCTTGAATAGCGGATCAGTTGCGTCAAACTTTTCCAAATGAGCGCGTCCATATTCGCGCGTACCCGTACTTTCTACCTTTCCACCATTGGTGAATGAGATGAACTGGGCGCCGTAGCAGATGCCCAAAACGGGGTACTTGCCTATGAAATCACTTAAGTCACACTTGAATGCCTCATGGTCATGCACCGAATACGGCGAACCACTCAGGATGACACCAATGACAGATTCGTCACCTTTAGGAAACTTATTATACGGTAATATTTCGCAGAAGGTATCCAATTCACGCACTCTTCGGCCAATAAGCTGTGTAGTTTGTGAACCAAAGTCTAAAATGATAATTTTCTGTTGCATATTGATGATATTACAGGATACTGATTCGTAATGTATAGAACGACACATTCCGCACAAGAACGAGCTAACTTATTAGTTACAGAATGCCCCACTCTGGTCTTCATGTCTTTCTATGGTACAAAGATAAAGGTTTTCGAGCAAATAACAAAGGGGTGCGAAAAAAATGTCGTTGAGCAAACAATTTTAGGCGCAATTGCTGAAACCTCATATAAAGATTTTACTGACCTACCACCAAAAAGTGGCATGCGCAATCCTTGAAGCGCATGCCACTAATATGATGTTTCACAACTAAATCGCTACAAAACGACAACGAATCATGCCTGTAAATCTTTGTCTTTGGCAGCGATTGACGTTGCCTCTGTACCAGAAACCGTACCTTTATCCTTGTCTGTATCGTCGTCCAGCTTCGCCTTGAGCTTATCACTGGCCGCCTCTATCTTTTCTATTTTTGTCTGCAAACGCAGGATTTCCTTCTCCTTAATCTCTATTTCTTCGCCTTGATTCCTGATGGTTGTCAATAGAGAATTCAGCTCTTCATTATCGATTTCTTCAGGATAAAGCGTATTCACCCGATTGATAAAGTCACCCAAGATGTTCATATAATTGGTAAAGGCATCGAAAGGACTGCTGTAAATGCCTCGATCCAATCCCACTCCAGACGATTTAGTGGTCATGAATCTAAAGTTGTTGCTGGCTTGTAAATAATCCCAATCCTGATTAATTCGCGGATCATTGGCGATTCTCACGCGATCAGCAACACTGTAAAGCTTGTTGAATGCCTCTCGCTGCATGGGGTTTCCAAGCCAAGCACTCACATCTCTCTCCTCATCATTCCAGCTAATTGTATCTGGAACATCCAAGGCACCAACGCTCTGGGTCTTTGAACATATCTCATAAGGAGTAGAAAAGACGATGTCTTTATGCTTTGCACAAAACGGCAATGCCTTTAAAAACTCAAGAATGTTGCTGTCCAAAGGCTGCGACATCCCTATGGCAGACAGATTCATGAAGATGTTGATTACCTGCTCTTTATCAGGAAGTTCAGCGATTCGGTTGATATAATTGTCGGCAAACAAAGGATAACCTTCCCATGAACGGTTATTGAAACGCAATGAGATGTCGTCACTCAATTCCACGTCACGCAATAAAAGTTTCAGCTTTGGCGCCAACGTACAATGATAAACATAATGAGGCGATTTCCATCCCAGCACCTGTTTGGCGCCCTCTGTCAGCATACCATCAAACCCCATTTGTGAAACTTGCAGTCCGATGTCATCACTGTAAATCAATGACGAATTGCGTAGTACACGAGGTTTTTGGCCGAAATACTCTTCCATCTTCTTGCACTGGCGCTTCACCTCTGCTGCAAAACATTCCTCATTAATCAGCGATGAAAGACCGTGCGAATAGGGTTCGGCCAAGAACTCCACGCATTTTGTTTCGTTGAGTTCTTGCAATTTCTCAAGCACTTGCGGTGCATGAATCTCCATTTGCTCTATCGCCACGCCTGAAAGAGAAAAGGCCACCTTGAAATATCCATTGTGCGTCTTAATCATGTCCAACAGGGTGTTGAGGGCTGGCATGTACGATTGATTGGCAATCTCTGTCATAGACCGCTCATTCTCATAGTCATCATAATAATAATGGTCGGTACCAATGTCAAAAAAGCGATAACGCTTCAGATGCCTAATCTGATGTATTTCGAAATATAGACAAATTGTTTTCATTGTTATTTATAGGTTTTTCGTTATTTCACACATATCTATCACACTTAACGCCAGCCCATCGTACGCTCGTAAAGCTCTCTAATCCACACGCCAACCTTCTCCCATGTAATCTGATCAACCTCTTTCTTTCCCTCTGTTTGCAGGTAGGTGAACAGACTTTCATTGTGACAAATGGAGTAGATGGCATCCGCCAGGGCATGAATGTCCCAATAGTCAACTTTGATACAGTTGGTCAAAATTTCGGCACATCCGCTCTGTCTGGAGATGATGGAGGGTGTACCACATTGCATTGCCTCTAGCGGAGAGATGCCAAACGGCTCACTCACAGACGGCATGACATACACGTCAGAAGCCTTCAAACACTCGTACACCTGTTTTCCACGTAGGAATCCAGGGAAATGAAAGCGATGTGCAATACCTCGCTGAGCCGCCAGATAAATCATTTGATCCATCATATCGCCCGACCCTGCCATGCAAAAACGTACATTGTGTGTGCGATGAAGCACCATATTAGCAGCCTCAACAAAGTATTCAGGACCCTTCTGCATGGTCAAACGCCCTAAAAAAGTGACGACTTTCTCTTTCCCCCGGTGGTCCGCACGAGGGATATCTTGCAATTCTTGCCGCAGTGGATAAACAGCATTGTGCACCGTAAAGCACTTTCGGGGATCTTGATGATACTGATTAATGACCGTTTGCCGAGTCAGCTCACTCACACACATGATACAGTCGGCATTGTCCATTCCGTTTTTCTCCATGCTATAAACGGTTGGATTCACCTTGCCCCTGCTACGGTCAAAGTCGGTTGCATGCACATGAATGCATAGTGGTTTTCCGCTCACTTGCTTCGCATGGATGCCGGCAGGATAGGTCAGCCAGTCGTGTGCATGGATAATGTCAAAGTCAAGTGAACGGGCAACCACGCCTGCCACGATAGAATAATTATTGATTTCTTCATGCAGATTATCGGGATAACGACCTGAAAATTCCAAACATCCCAAGTCGTTAACATTCATGTAATTGAAATCAGCATAAATGTGATCTCTGAATCGATAATACTCCTGGTAGTCAGTGATGTTTCCTATTCTACTTTTCACATAGTCAGCATCCACGTCACGCCAGGCAATAGGCACGTTGTTCATGGCAACCACATGGGCGTTCGACTGATCTTCGTCACCCCATGGTTTTGGCAGACAGAAGGTAATCTCCATGTCTCCCTGCGCTTTCAGTCCTTCGGTGATACCAAAACTGGCCGTACCCAGACCACCGAGGATATGAGGAGGATACTCCCATCCAAACATCAATACTTTCATTTGTTCATCCTCCTTTTCAATATTTATACTTTTCTAACAACTCCAACGTGCGCAACACCTCTGCCACGTTCATGGCATACGAGATGGCTCCACGCCCATGGAACGGCGGATTGCCATCAAACAACTCGGGAATCGTACCCAAGCAGTGCTGCATCATCTCGTCCTCATAGCCCACCATCTGACGCTCGATGAAACTCAATCTCGTTCGTTTGTACAATTTCAGACACGCTTCCATGTAAAAACCACCCAGCCAAGGCCATGCCGTTCCCTGATGATAGGCATGGTCGCGCTGCGTCTGCGGCCCCACATACATGGGGTTGTAACCATTGCTTTTGGGTGACAACGAACGCAATCCCTTTGGCGTTAGCAATTCTCGTGTACAAACATCCAACACATTTTTCTTCTGCTCTTGTGTAAGCGGTGAATAATCAAAGGCAACAGGGAATATCATATTGGGTCGAACGCTCCAATCGGGGCGCCCATCATCCACATAATCAAACAGATAACCGTGTTCGTTATAGAAGGTATTCACAAACGATTCCTGGCATTTTTTCGCCAAAGCTTCATAATGATCTACGGTTTTTAGGTCTCCGCTTTCTTCTGCCAAGGCTGCTACATACTTCAGCGCATTGTACCATAGCGCATTAAACTCAACGATGTACCCCGAACGTGGAACAACTGGGCGACCATTTGCGATAGAGTTCATCCATGTCACTGGCTTATCTCTGCCATTCGACTTGAGCAGTGCATTACTCTCGAGGCTGAGATTAGGATGGCGTCCAGACTCGATGAAATCAACGATTTTCAACACAAATTGATAATACCGACTGATACATTGTTCCATTCCAGCCTCCTTACCGTATTGCTGAATGGCCCATACCGCCCACAACAACACGTCGGGCTGCTCTATCTCATATATTTTTACGGTCAACGGCCTGCCTTCCATAAACTCGGTGAGACCTCTCATGGCCGTTGCCATCACTAACTCAAAATAGTCTTGTTCCTCGATAGACAAGGTCAATCCAGGCAGGGCGATAAACGTATCGCGCGCCCTACACTTAAACCAGGGATAACCAGCCAGGATGTACCGTTCGTCTTCAGATGTACGATTGTGGAACTGATGGGCAGCGTTGACCAGACAGTGAAAGAAATTGTCGCGCGGACTACGCGCCTCTACTTCTTCGCCGAAGAGTTGTTGCAGCTCTTTCGGATCGCAGGAAGAGGTAGATGCCGAGAACACGACCTGCTCTCCTTTCTTGATGTTCAGCTCGAAATATCCGGGCACATAGAGATCTTCATTGGACGCATAGCCACGCTCACGTTCTTTAGGATACTCCACTCCACGATACCAATCGGGCTGGAACACAAACTCATTGTCTTTAGAAAACTGCATGAACAGCTCGGGGTAACCTAGGTACATACATGTCTTGATGCCCTTGTCCACTTGCGCAAAGTCTCTGCTAGCCGTCGCATTTTCGTGCGTGAACTGTCGAACGCTACGGAAAGCCAAGAAAGGTTTGAAACGCAAGGTGGTTTCAGAGTGTGCATCCAGCAGCGTATAGCATATCAAGATTCGGTCTTCATAGTGTTGGAAAACCACCTCTTTCTTCAACAACACTCCACCTACCCGATAGATGGTCGTAGGAACTTTGTCACAATTGAACTCGCGAATATACTTGTGTCCATTCGGACTGAAATGATCGCCCTGATATTTGTGCAAACCCAGGTTGAACGCTGCACCATGTTGGATGACCGTAACATCCAACGACGACAATAACACATGATTATCATCGTCAAGTTCGGGGACAGGAACAACCAACAAGCCGTGATACTTGCGGGTGTTGCAATCCACAATGGTAGAACAGGAATAGGCTCCCGACCGATTGGTACGCAGCAATTCTCTCTGAAGAGATTCCTCCAAATTAGTCATGAAAGCCCGTTCAAATTTAAGATAGCTCATAGGCCTATTAAGGTATAATATTGGTCTGTTACTAGATTTAACGGCCGCAGCAAACAACATTTCTGCGTGTTTGACGGCGGATTCAAAGTTAGTCATTTTTCAATTGAAAGCAAAATAAAACCGAACTTTATTTGTAAAATTCATCTTATTTCGCTCTGGATGAGCAACAAATGTGGTTTTCCCTCTTGTCTGTCGATGTTAGTAGACAACGTGGTTCCTGCACCATTCACAAGCATGTTTTCACCAATATCATTTCCGTAAAAAACCAATGCCGATACAGGTACGCAGACGGATGTAACGCCCAAAAACCAGTTCAGTGAACGCTGGCAGACAAAACTCAATGAGTTTGATGTCCAAAGTCAATGAGTTTGGAGGTCAAAGTCAATGCGTTTAGAGGCCAAACTCAATGGGTTTGGAACCGAAACGCTGAAGCCTTGGGAGACAACTGCAAAAATAAGAAAAGAGATTAGTCTGGCAACAAGAAATTGATGGCTTCGGGTTCTATCGACAACGTGAATTTTCCAACCGGCGTCTTCATCAGTCGTCCATCAATACCCACCATGGCATGTTCGGCCGTAAACACTTCAACCTTTTTGGTACGATAAGGGTGTACACTCTTGTGATTGAGGAACTTACCTCGCAAAAACAAATAGATACCCTCAAAAAGTTGGGTCATTTCGGGATGATAGACCACAGAAACATCCAACTGGCCGTTGTAGGGAACGGCGTTTGGCGTTTGGCCATATCCCAGCGAGTTACCCACGCACACCGTCATCACCTTACGCTTAATGATATCGGTATTAATCTTGAGATGCATTTTATAATCCAGTCGTTGGAAGATTAACAAGGCGAAAGAAAAAAAGAACGACAGGGTTCGCGACCCAAATAAGCGGCGTGTTTTGCGGCGCAGGTTCATGATGGCTGCGATGAAGCCTATGTTCACACAATTCAAGAAATAGCGCCTGCACGCCTCACCGTTTTTATTAGTGTACCGCATGCAACCCAAATCCAATTTCTTGACACGGTGTTTTTTCAGCGCTTTGATGATACGCTCTTCCTCGCCTTCCCGCATATTCCAGAAATGGGCAAAGTCGTTCATCAGTCCATTGGGGATAAGTCCTAAAGAAATCTCGTCACGCAGCTGCGAATCGGCCTGCATCATGCAGTTGATGGTGTCATTGAGAGCCGAGTCGCCGCCAACGATGACAATCGTCTTGTACCCCGAATTGATGAACATCTTGACCAAACGACTCACGCTTGCGGAATTCTCGCTTTGCACATAGTCGTATTCCACCCCATTGGCTTTCAGGCTTCTTTCGATGCGCTCCCAATGTTTCTGTGGTCTTAAAGCATTGCTCTTGGGGCAGTAAATAATCCCCCACCGTTTGTTGTCAATAGCCATATATCTCTTTCGTTCTTATTATTTTTTCCTCCATGGGCAGCGTCGCGTCAATCCAATGGATGACGAACCCTCGCCGTTCCATTCCCCTGAACCAAGTCATTTGTCGCTTGGCAAACTGATGGATGGCAATTTCGAGTTGCTGAAACATCTCGTCATAGGTAGTTTTTCCAATGACATACTCGGTTACATACTTATATTCCAATCCATAATAGATAAGATTTTCGGGCGGTATACCTGAAGCCAATAACCCTTGAATCTCCTCGATCATGCCATTTTCCAATCGGTGTTTCAGTCTGTCAGTAATCTTTTTCCGGCGTTCTTCCCTGTCAATGCGCAGTCCGATGATGCATGCGTCAATGGGTGGCAGTGCGCGTTGGGGCATGGGATGCTGCAATAGATGGGTTTCAATCTCAATGGCCCTGATGGCGCGCTGCGCTGTATCTACGTCAGATTGATTGTGCATCACCGAATGGTTTTTATGCTTCAAATCAATCAATATGTCCGTCAATTCGGCCAAAGACTTGCCGCTTAGCTGCTGCCTCAGATGCTCATTCTGGGGCACGGGCGACAGCGCATAACCTTTCAACACGGCTTCTATGTACAGACCAGTGCCGCCACAGAGGATGGGAATGATGCCTCTGGAAACAATATCCTCGTATGCTGCATGAAAATCTTGCTGATACCGGAACAGATTGTACTTCTCTCCAGCATCAACAATGTCAATCAAATGATAGGGAATTTGCTTGTGAACGACATAGTCAGAGAGGTCTTTGCCTGTACCGATATCCATCCCTCGATACACCTGTCGGCTGTCGGCGCTAATGATTTCAGCACCGATATCGGCTGCAAGATGGGCTGCAAATGCCGTTTTCCCACTGGCCGTTGGACCTAAGATTGTTAACATCTTCACGCGACAAATATACTAAAAAAAAGCCGTTCGAGCTATCTCGAACGGCTTATTTATCGTTAAACGACTAATTTTGATTAGCCATTAACCTTTGCCATGTGCTTGATCAACTCAACAACCTTGTGTGAGTAACCAATTTCATTATCGTACCAAGATACAACCTTTACGAAGGTGTCTGTCAAAGCGATACCTGCCTTAGCGTCGAAGATAGAGGTACGTGGGTCGCCCAAGAAGTCAGAAGAAACAACAGCCTCTTCAGTGTATCCAAGAATACCCTTCAGTTCGCCCTCAGAAGCGTCCTTCATAGCCTTGCAAATCTCGTCGTATGAAGCTGGCTTAGCCAAGTTAACGGTCAAGTCAACAACAGAAACGTCCAAAGTAGGAACACGCATAGACATACCTGTCAGCTTGCCGTTCAACTCAGGAATCACCTTACCTACAGCCTTAGCAGCACCTGTTGAAGAAGGAATGATGTTGCCAGAAGCGGCACGACCACCACGCCAATCCTTCATAGAAGGACCGTCAACAGTCTTCTGTGTAGCGGTAGTAGAGTGTACAGTGGTCATCAAACCATCGGTGATACCAAACTTGTCATTCAACACCTTAGCGATAGGAGCCAAGCAGTTGGTGGTGCAAGATGCGTTAGAAACGAACTGTGTACCCTTCTCATACTTCTCGTGGTTTACACCGCAAACAAACATTGGAGTGTCGTCCTTAGAAGGAGCTGACATCACAACATATTTGGCACCAGCCTGGATGTGAGCCTGTGATTTCTCTTTGGTCAAGAACAAACCTGTTGACTCAACAACATATTCTGCTCCAATCTCATCCCACTTCAAGTCAGCAGGGTTGCGTTCTGCGGTCACACGAATCTTGTTACCGTTCACAATCAGTTCAGACTTCTCAACGTCATACTCGATTGTACCGTTGAACTGACCGTGCATGGTGTCATATTTCAGCATGTATGCCAAGTAATCAACTGGACAAAGGTCGTTAATACCTACAACTACTACGTCTTTTGCATTAGCCTCTTCCAAAGAAGCACGGAAAACGAAACGACCGATACGGCCAAAACCGTTAATACCAATTTTAATCATTTTACTTTTAGTTTATTTATTAAAGGGTTAAATTATAAATCATAGAAATGATTGTCATCCTGATGACAGAATCTCTCATCGTGTCATGAAACAACGAAAAAAACGAACGTCAAGTAACAATTATCCTTTATTTGTATGCAAAGTTACAATTTATTTTCTATATTTGCATGTGATTCATGTATTAAATAATATAAAAAAGCCTTGTTATTCGATAACTTTACAGAATATAATCATCGAAAAAGAACAATGACAAGTCTACATGACAAAATATCGATTATTATTATAAAAAAAAGACAATTATGAAGAAGTTTTTAAATGAGTTCAAAACATTTGCCATGCGTGGCAATGTGGTTGACATGGCTGTCGGTGTAATCATCGGAGGTGCCTTTGGTAAAATTGTATCATCCCTCGTGGATGACATCATCATGCCTCCCATTGGTTTTCTGCTTGGCGGTGTCAACTTTAAAGACTTGAGTATCAAACTGGGCGAGAAACTCTCAGAAGATGGCAAGAGCATGGAAGCCGTAACATTGAACTATGGCAACTTTATTCAGCAGACGGTTGATTTCCTAATTATCGCCTTCTGTGTATTCTTGCTCGTCAAAGCAGTCATGAAATTCACTAAGAAGAATGAAGAAGAGCCTGAACCAGCAAAACCTGAACCCACAACAGAAGAGAAACTCTTGACGGAGATTCGTGACTTGCTGAAGAACAAATAAGCAAAATTCTTCGTTTACACACAAGAAACAAGTGGGTAGGTCAATCATCATCACATACCTACCTAAAGATAACAACGGATGCTTCACGATGAAACATCCGTTGTTTGTTTATTCTTTTACCCACAAAGCCAGCGAAACTCGATTAGACTATCAATTGTTTAGCGTGACCTTCAACGGCGGCTAATCTTTCAAAGAATAGGTAATGGTGGTCACCACTCTTACTTTTTTGATGTAAGGCGTGTTGGAATCACGGTCCTCAATGGAGAACTGTCCTTGATCAGCACTGGTAATCTTGTTCAGTTTGCTGCGACTGTTTTCGGCAAATTGCTGGGCTGTTTTCTCAGCATTATCAATGGCTTCCTCCATCATCTTGGGTTTCATGGCCGCGAAAGACACATACTCGTATTTCACAGGATTCTCATATCCACCATCCACAATGGCCACTCCTTCCTTGAGTAAGCTGCCTTGTTTGGCGATAATGCTTCTCACCAACTTTACTTTCTTCGATGTTACGGTTATCGATGAGGTGATGTTATAGCGATAACGCGACTCATTGCTGGAATATTGGTTGGCATTCATGTCAATCACCGAGGGTGCGTTGACGCTGATTTCGCTTTCAGATATACCGTTACTCAGCAAGAAATTCTTGATGATGGCCTGTGTGTTGGCAATGTTCTTATACAGCTGTGGCAGGTCGTTGCCAATTTCTTTTGATAAGATGGGCCATGTCACTTTGTCCGCCTCAACCTCTTTTTCCGACAATCCTTTTACCGTTACCTTGTGGTCTTTGTTCACAAAGTTATCGATACCGCCCTTTATCGCAAATCCTAAAACGACGATACTGAAGGCGATGAGTGCCGCAGATAAAACTTGTCCTTTCATATTTTTATGTTTTTGATGAATCATTCTGTATGACACAAATATAGGATTTTCATTTTAATTGTATGCGCGAATTGGATGATAAATGGACGTAATTAAAATTAAATAACCTTTCGTCAAACATTATAACACATCAAATAGTAAGGGAAAAACATCTCACACGAAGGACTGACAGCTTCTTTCAGACAGCCAATGTCAAGGTAAACGGAAACCAAGAAAAACCAACTAATATATTTTGAAGTATGCACTGTTTCGGTTAACTTTGCAGGCAAAATGCAGAAAGGCTTTGCATCTTTGAATCTAATAGATAGAATACACCCGGCTCATTCTGCTTAGTCATCAACTCTTAGTAAGACAAAAACAGTGCATATAGCCATCGCAGGAAACATCGGAAGCGGCAAGACAACCCTCACAAACATGTTGGTTAAACACTATGGGTGGACGCCTAAATTGGAATCGGTGGACATCAATCCATATTTGGACGACTACTATCGATCCATTGAACGATGGGCTTTTAACCTTGAAGTTTACTTCTTGAAGCAACGTTTTCATGACTTGCTGGATATAGCTCAATCGAAAGAAACCATCGTACAAGACCGTTCGATATACGAAGGGGTATATGTGTTTGCCGCCAACAACCGAGATATGGGTCATTTGTCTGACAGAGATTTCAATACTTACATGGAACTGTTTGAGGCTATGATGATGGCTGTCAAGCTTCCTGACCTCATGATTTACCTCCGTTCGTCTGTTCCCAACCTGGTTGGACACATCCAAAAGCGCGGTAGAGACTACGAACAGGCCATTCCACTGGAGTATCTCACGAACCTTAACGAGCGTTACGAAGATTTTATCCTCAATAAATACCAAGGCAAAAAGCTCATCATTGAGGCGGACGCGCTTGACTTTGAGCACAATCCGAAAGACTTTTCAGGAATCATCGACAAGATTGATGCGCAACTGTTCGGCCTCTTTGGCAATCTGTAATCACAACGCAGCGTCTTTTCAACATATCAACAATCATTCTATTCACACAACAAACACTCATTCATCATGCACATAGCCATTGCTGGAAACATAGGAAGCGGCAAGACAACCCTCACTACCATGCTTGCCAAACGATATAATTGGATACCACAATTCGAGCCAGTAGACGACAATCCGTATCTGGATGATTTCTATGCCGACATGACACGATGGTCGTTCAACTTGCAAATCTACTTTCTCAACAAGCGGTTCAGAGACGTAGTTGCCATCAGCAAGAGCAACGACACCATCATTCAAGACCGCACTATCTTTGAAGATGCCTGCATCTTCGCACCCAACTTGCACAGCATGGGTATGATGAGCGACCGCGATTTTGACAACTATACAGACCTTTTCAACCTCATGATGTCGCTCGTGAAGTTGCCTGATCTCTTGATTTACATCCGTTCAGGGATTCCAAACCTGGTTTCTCACATCCAAAAACGTGGTCGTGAATTTGAAAAATCCATCCGAATAGACTACTTACAAGGGCTCAACACGCTCTACGAAAACTGGATTAGCACGTACAAAGGGAACCTCATGATTGTTGATGGCGACCGCCTTCATTTCAAAGAAAACCCACAAGATTTCAAGGAGATTACAGATATGATTGATGACCGATTGTATGGTTTGTTCCCGCTTGACGTGAAATAGTGCCGGCACGGCTGCGCCTTAAAAGTGTTAGAACGGGGGAAGTAGGTTGTTAGGGCACAGCGTTTTCAAAATCATCGCTTCAGTCTTCTATACCAATTCTTGAGAGCTGGGCGCGGAACACCTAATGACACAAGACGGTCAAGATCTTCTCTTGCCTTTTCAGTTTTACCCAATTGAATGCGCAGTTCGGCTCTGTTCAGCAGATAATCAGTATTTTTCTGATCCCTTTTGATGGCCTCTGAATAATCGTATTCGCCCAACTCAAGCATCCCCTGCTCTACTTCAATTCCCGCACGAGCGGCATAAGCCACCGCACTGTCGGCATGTTGACTCACCAACAGGTTAATCTGATTAAGTGCTTCCGTATGGTGTTTGTCCTTCTGATTGAGCAAAGCCAGACCTAAAAGCGCAGAAAAATGTCCGGGAACTCTTTGCAACAGATTCTCATAATCAAGTCGGGCAAAATTATATCTCCCCAATTTTTGATTGGCGAAAGCCCGATAATACAAGGCAGCGATGTTGTCTTGATTTTTGTTCAACACCCTATCATACTCGTCTTTAGCATACTGCCACTGCTCTAATTGTAAATTCCACGCAGCTTTTTTCAACCGCAAGTCCACACTATCAGGATGATATTCCAAGGCTGCGGTGGCCTTCTTCAAACTATCACGCAACGCTTCACGCTGTTGTGCAAAACCGTTTAAAGGCAAAAGAGACATGAAAAAGAGTATGAAAACAGACAAGATGCACGCCTTTTCCCTGAAAGAAAAAGCATCTAAAGTACATCTCAACATGCTGATAAAACCACTCATAACAGTCTCTTTTTCACTATTTTATACCAAAATCTCTATCGTATTCATTGAGAAAAGTGCCCATTCATCAAAACGGAACAGGCTCTGCTGGAGGCAAATCTCCTAAAGGTGTGGACTCTGGAGGTGGGAAACCTCCATTAAGACGCGACTCCATAAACTCCCCACCTTCTGGAATTGGCATCGAATAACCTTCGTCCAAGTTTTCAAAACGCGTATACTCGCCACGGAAATTAAGCAGCACATCGCCCGTCGCACCTTTACGATGCTTGGCTATGATGATTTGAGCTTTACCTCGTAAGTCCACCCCATTGTTGTCTTCATACAACCGATAATACTCCGGTCTGTGCACAAACAGCACCAAGTCGGCATCCTGCTCAATGGCACCCGACTCTCGAAGGTCGCTCAACTGCGGTCGTTTTCCCTCCAATCCATCGCGATTCTCCACGTTACGGCTCAACTGTGACAGAGCCAGTACTGGGATATCCAGCTCTTTAGCCAGTCCCTTTAGTGAGCGGGAGATAGTAGAAACCTCCTCCTGACGGTTGCCAAACCGCATGCCATTGGCATTCATCAGCTGCAAATAGTCTATCATGATAATCTTTACGCCTTTCTCTCTGACCAGCCTACGCGCCTTGGTTCTTAGCTCAAAGATACTCAGTCCGGGCGTGTCATCTATATAAATAGGTGTACCCATCAGGTTTCTCACTTTCGTATCAAAACGTTTCCATTCATCAGCAGTCAATTGTCCACTCAGAATCTTGTTGCCCGCAATCTCACAAGTATTGGATATCAAGCGGTTTACCAACTGTACATTGTTCATTTCCAGTGAGAAAAAGGCAATAGGTTCATGATGATCTACAGCGATATTCTTAGCAATAGAAAGTGCAAACGACGTTTTTCCCATGGCCGGACGACCCGCAATAATCACCAAGTCAGACTTCTGCCAGCCACTTGTAATGCCATCCAATTTGGTATATCCAGAAGGTATTCCCGTCAAATCACCTGTGTTAGCAGATGCCTTTTGCAGTATTTCCGTTGCTTGGGCAATCACAGGATCAATTTGCGTATAGTCCTTCTTCATGTTGGTTTGCGACAACGTGAAGAGATCACTTTCGGCTTCTTGCATCAATTCATCTATATCCTGCGACTCATCAAACGCCTTGGTTTCGATGACACTGGCATAAGAAATCAACTGACGAGCCAGCGATTTCTGCGAAAGTATTTTGGCATGATACTCAATGTTGGCTGATGACGCAACCTGTGCACTAAGCTCCACTACATAGGCAGCACCCCCTATCTCCTCCAACGTCCCCTCTCTTTTCAGCTGATCGGTCACGGTGATGATGTCAACCGGCTTCTCCTCCATCGTCAACGACTGGATGGCATGGAAAATCTTCTGGTGCCTTGGCTCGTAGAATGACTCAGGACGAAGAATCTCGGAAATGATGGAAAAAGCGTCTTTGTCTATCATCAGTGCCCCCAGAACAACTCTTTCTACGTCAGTTGCTTGTGGCTGAACATGCGCATAAGAGTTATCTATCGGTGTTGGACGCTTGTTTTTGGTAGTGGCCATGGTTGAAGTATTTTATTGTTTTACCAACTTGGGAATGCAAATGTATAAAAAATAGTTCAACTATCGCCCATCGGCGTTCATCTTTTTACATTCCACACCACTCTACAGCAATCATAACAAAGTGGAATAAAATCTTACAATTCGTTTTGCTATCTTATTGATTTAGTATATCTTTGTCAGCAAAAACACAAATATTACTTATGGAAAACAAGGAAAAAGAGTCAGTGCAATTACCTGAAAATGCTTTCAGGGAACTGAAAGAAGGAGAAGAGTATCAACCCATCATGCACGCAAACCAAACCTACCCCGAGGTCAATGCGTGGTCAGTGACATGGGGTATCCTCATGGCGATGTTGTTCTCGGCCGCCGCAGCCTATCTGGGTTTGAAGGTAGGACAGGTGTTTGAGGCAGCCATCCCCATTGCCATCATCGCCGTAGGCGTGTCAACAGCCGCCAAGCGAAACAAGGCACTTGGTGAAAATGTGATTATCCAAAGCATCGGAGCCTGCTCGGGTGCAGTGGTGGCTGGAGCCATTTTCACCCTGCCTGCCATTTACATTCTTCAAGCCAAGTACCCCGAAATGAGTGCGTCGTTCATGAAAATCTTCATGAGTTCAGCACTGGGAGGAGTCATTGGCATTCTATTTCTGATTCCTTTCCGCAAATATTTCGTGAGCGACATGCATGGAAAATATCCGTTCCCCGAAGCCACTGCCACCACACAAGTGCTTGTGAGCGGTGCCAAAGGCGGGTCGCAGGCCAAGCCATTGCTTATGGCCGGACTGGTTGGTGGGCTTTATGACTTCATCGTAGCCACCTTTGGATGGTGGAATGAGAACTTCACCACCCGCGTTTTCGGCTTAGGTCAGCAGCTGGCCGATCAAGCCAAACTGGTCTTCAAGGTAAACACCGGCGCAGCCGTGATGGGCCTTGGTTACATCATCGGACTGAAATATACCTTTATCATCTGTATGGGTTCGTTCGCCGTTTGGTGGCTCATCGTGCCAGGACTGTCACTGTTGTTTGGCGACACCATCCTAAACATCGGTGGAACCAACCTCACCATGACGGTGGGCGAGATGTCTCCCGAGCTGATTTTCACCACCTACGGCAAGAGCATCGGTATCGGTGGCATTGCCATGGCGGGCATCATTGGCATCATCAAGAGCTGGGGTATCATCAAAAGTGCCGTTGGACTAGCGGCTAAGGAGATGAAAGGCCAAGGTGAGGTGACGAAAGAAGAGATACGCACACGCAGGGATATCTCGTTCCGCGTCATAGCCATCGGCTCCATTGCCGCCATTCTCATCACCTTTGCATTCTTCCTTTTGGGCGTTATGCACAACTTTACGCATGCGCTGATTGCCATTCTCTTAGTGGCCATCATTGCCTTTTTGTTTACCACCGTGGCAGCCAACGCCATTGCCATCGTAGGCAGTAACCCGGTATCGGGCATGACCTTGATGACACTTATCTTGGCCAGCGTGGTCATGGCAGCCGTGGGACTCAACGGTCCCGAGGGCATGGTAGCCGCCTTAATCATGGGAGGCGTGGTGTGTACCGCTCTCTCCATGGCCGGTGCGTTTGTCACTGACCTGAAGATTGGCTATTGGTTGGGAACGACACCAGCCAAACAAGAAACTTGGAAGTTCTTGGGAACCCTGGTCAGTGCGGCTACCGTGGGCGGCGTGATGATGCTGCTCAATCAAACTTACGGCTTCGATCCGGCACAACAAGGGCATCTGGTGGCACCGCAAGCCAATGCCATGGCAGCTGTTATCGAGCCCTTGATGAATGGTGCGGGCGCACCTTGGATCTTATACGGCATCGGTGCATTGTTGGCCATCATCCTCACTTTACTCAAAATTCCCGCACTGGCATTTGCATTGGGCATGTTCATTCCGTTGGAACTCAACACGCCCCTCCTCATCGGTGGCGCCATTCACTGGTTTGTGACCACACGCAGCAAGAACAATGAGGTGAACAAACAGCGCGGAGAGAAGGGTACGCTGCTGGCCAGCGGCTTCATCGCCGGCGGTGCGTTGATGGGCGTTTTGAGCGCGTTGCTACGCTTTACAGGCTTCAATCCCATCAATCCAGATTGGCTTGCCAACCCCTTGTCCGAATTGCTGTCACTGGCCGCATACCTGCTGTTGATTAGCTATTTCATCTTAGCTACGCGAGACAAGAGCAAGGCTTAAACATTGAATGGCAGTCTGGTGCAGGGTTCCAAACCCAGACTGCCATACTAAATTCACGTTGAACCACATCGTTTCGTGTAGGTTTATCTTTGTGAATTTTCTTGACAACGCATCTTCTCATGCTTGGCTTATTTGCAAACGAACACAGGTTTGCTTGCAAATACGCCAAGCATGAGCGTTTTTCGCAGTTCACTGACACACAAGACATTACGAATTATTCAGCCGAATTGGTAATTAAATTCAAGCATTTTTCGGCTAAAAAGCATGCCTTCATGCCCCCAATTTGCGCGCAATTGACTGGTTATAGCATGCATATAACCTGGTAAAAGCATGCTTCTTGTGTAGTTAAACCATTGCTTTAACCATAAAACGCGATTTTTCTTAACACATCATCCCCTATTTGCATCCTCTTTGCCTATCGATTTTTTCTAGATTGAAACTTTTCAAGAGCCGATTTAAGGGATGTTTTTGAGATAAAAAATTGACATTTTTGCATGAAACACCCGTTAGGGACGTGATTCATCACGCTCCACTCTACCCCATAACACGGCACTTACATTGAAGTGATGATGTTGATGAAATAAAAGAATAAGGATGATTTATTACCATCAATCATCATTTCTTTAATGACAAATCCGTGTGTCACCACGCACAATAAGAGTATTTGCAAGTGTAAATTTTCGAAAGTTTTGTCTATCTTTGCAAGTGAACTTTTAGAGGGTATCGCTGCAAAATGCTATCAATGACCGAAGTGGTTTTGATGTCATTTACTTGAAGTTTTGAAAAGAATGCCGACACCAACGGTCGTTTCCACAACGATTGGCTGAACATGATTTATCCCCGACTGAAAGTAGCAAGAGACTTGCTCTCAGAAGAAGGACTTATATTTATTTCGATTGATGACAATGAGGTACATAACCTCCGCATTGTTTGCGATGAGGTTTTTGGAGAGAAAAATTTTGTAGAGTTGCATCATTAAACAATTATGGACAATCATATACAAGACACAACAGGTTTCAGCTCCCTATATTCGGACATCTGTTCGATTATAGAGGACGCCCGTGAGCAAGCATACCGTGCTGTCAATGTTTCGCTCACACTCCGCAATTGGATGCTTGGTGAACGCATTGCACGTGAGAAACTTGATGGAGAAGAAAGAGCCGAATATGGAAAACAGGTAATAACTACACTTGCTAAAGAACTAACTCATGCGTATGGCAAGGGGTTTGAACGTGTTTCTTTGTATAATTATTTGAAGTTCTATCGTTGTTTTCCACAGATTGTTGACGCAGTGAGTCAACAATCAGCAAAAGTAGACGCAGTGCGTCAACAATTAGAAAACTTCAACACCATGAGTGGGCAATCTGAGATTGTGAACGCAGTGCGTACAAAATCTAAAGATTCATTTCCGCTTAGCAGAAAAATTCTGCCATGGACGCATTATCGGGAACTAATAAGGGTAGAAGATCCTATTGTGCGTAGGTGGTATGAACAAGAGGCATTGAGGGAGATGTGGAGCACGCGCACCTTGCATCGTAATATTGTCTCACAATATTATAACCGCCTACTCCAATCTGCACATAAAGATAAGGTTGTTGACGAGATGCACAAGCTCACAGTTCCTATGCAACAGGATAAGTTGGAATTTATCAAAAATCCTGTAGTGGCAGAGTTTCTTGGCTTGCAGTCGGATGCAGACTTTACAGAGTCTGAACTGGAAAGCAGCATCATCAACCATTTGCAGAAGTTTATCATGGAAATGGGTAAGGGATTTGCCTTCGTAGGAAGACAACTGCACATTCGCACGGACATGGGCGACATCGTTGAACTGCAAATGATTGTTTTTGACAACAAACAACGTTCTATAAACGAAAGAGCCGTGTTACAATAACATAAATTACGCCTCAACCCATCAACCTTTCACTAATTATTATTACCTTTGTGACGTCATATATATCGAAACTAAAAGATTAAATAATAATATGAGTAAACAAGTAGAAAAGATTAAAGAGCTGGTAGCCAAGAGAGAACAAGCTCGTCTTGGCGGTGGCGAGAAGGCGATAGAAAAGCAGCATGCGCGTGGAAAATACACGGCGCGCGAGCGTATTGACATGCTCGTGGACGAGGGCTCGTTCGAAGAATACGACATGTTTAAGCTGCACCGCTGCCACAACTTCGGCATGGAGAAGAAACAGTTCCTGGGCGACGGAGTCGTGACGGGTAGTGCCACCATTGACGGCCGCTTGGTTTACGTTTACGCACAGGATTTCACCGTGAACGGAGGTTCGCTCTCGTTGACCATGGCTGAAAAGATATGTAAGATTATGGATTTGGCCATGCAGAACGGAGCTCCTGTCATCTGTATGAACGATTCGGGTGGAGCGCGCATCCAGGAAGGCATTTGTGCCTTGGCTGGTTATGGTGAGATTTTCGAACGAAACATTCTTGCCAGCGGCGTGGTTCCGCAGATTTCTGCCATCCTTGGCCCTTGTGCAGGTGGAGCCGTGTACTCTCCTGCCCTGACAGACTTTATCATGATGGCCGAAGGAACCAGCTATATGTTCCTCACAGGGCCAAAGGTGGTCAAGACGGTAACAGGCGAAGACATCGATGCCGAGCATCTGGGAGGCGCCAGCGTGCATGCCACGAAGAGCGGCGTGACCCACTTCACCGCCAAGAACGACGAAGAGGTGATACAGCTTATCAAGACGCTGTTGACCTATCTTCCGTCCAACAACACCGAAGAGGCGCCGCGCGTGGAGAACACCGACCCAGTTGACCGCACGAGTGACTTGCTCAACGAGCTATTGCCCGACGATCCCAACATGGCCTATAATATGTATAAGGTGATTGCAGAGATTACGGACAATGGCGAATTCTTCGAGGTACAACCCAAGTTTGCCAAGAACATCATCACCGGCTTTGCCCGCTTCAACGGACAGAGCGTGGGCATCGTGGCCAACCAGCCACAGGCTTACGCCGGCGTGTTGGACACCAATGCCAGTCGCAAAGGGGCGCGCTTCGTTCGCTTCTGCGATGCCTTCAACATCCCCATCGTCTCACTGGTGGACGTTCCGGGCTTCCTTCCGGGAACCGGTCAGGAGTACAATGCCGTCATCCTGCATGGCGCACAGCTGCTCTACGCCTATGGCGAGGCCACCGTACCGAAGATTACCATCACGCTACGCAAGAGCTATGGCGGAAGCCACATCGTGATGGGATGCAAGCAATTGCGAGCCGACCTCAACTTTGCATGGCCAACAGCCGAAATTGCCGTGATGGGAGCTTCGGGTGCCGTGGCTGTGTTAAGTGCGAAAGAAGCAAAGGCAAAGAAAGAAGCTGGTGAGGACGTGCGCGCCTTCCTGGCCGAGAAGGAAGACGAGTACACAGAACTGTTTGCCAATCCTTATCAGGCAGCTCAGTATGGTTATATAGATGATGTCATCGAACCTCGCAACACACGCTTCCGCATCTGCCGCGGACTGGCACAGCTGGCACACAAGCGACAGAGTCTTCCGGCCAAGAAGCACGGATGCATGCCAATGTAGAAACATCAAGTAGAAAAAGACAGACATGGATAAGAACATTTATGCAGCCATCGCAATGGCTCTCTATGAATATAGGGGAAACAACGTACACGACATTGAATCAGGCAAAATAACCATCAAGCCCAAGCAGAGCCTGTGGAACGCCAAATTCGTCTCTTTCACAGAGAAGCCACAACTGTGCGGTGCAAAGTAAACCACTCACCTATTTAAGAGAAAGGAAACACTGATTATGAAAGTATTCAAATACATCATCGACGGCAAGGAATATACAGTCGAGATAGGAAACATCATCGACAATGTAGCACAGGTCATTGTCAATGGCGAGGACTTCAATGTTGAACTTGAGGCTGAGCCAGAGCCTGAGAAAAAGCCTGTATTGAACAAACCGGTAGCCAGCGAGCCAGAAGAAGAAAGCCAGTCGGCCACCAACGTCAACACCGACCATGCCGTGAAGGCGCCTCTCCCTGGTGTCATCACCGACATCTTAGTGCATGTAGGCGACGAGGTGAAGGCCGGCGACACGGTTGTTGTGCTGGAAGCCATGAAGATGGCCAACAACATCGAGGCCGAGAAGGACGGCAAGGTGACAGCTATCTGCATCAAACAGGGTGAAAGCGTCATGGAAGACACCCCGCTGGTGGTAATAGAATAAACGGCCGCGAAACACTAGACACAAGAGACAGGAGGATGTAAAACCACGCAGACAGCATCTCGTTGTAGAGGACAACAGGATGCCATCATGCGTATGGGCACACCACTCACGAGTTCTCATCAAGACAGAACAATTTTGGATAAACCATAGATGCCTGTACAACCTATTATGTTGCACAGGCATTTATCATAGAAAAGCGGATAAGGAATGTAAAGGCAGATGGCACGCAGAAAGTTTAAAAATAACAAATTGCAAGGGCTTGAACACCGAATTAAGAGAATTAACGCCAGTAATTCGATTATTTTTCGTATCTTTGCAGTGGGCAGATGTTGTAGGCTTAATGTTGGGCAATTGTAACAAGCTACTATCAAGGTCAGATGTTGCCAGCTGATAAGCTGACGATTTGCATGCCACAGCCATGCTGCCACCATTAAACAAGTAAACGCCAAACAAGGACATGACGAAGAAGATTCTATTTATCAACCAAGAGATGACACCTTACGTTCCAGAGACAGAGATGTCGCTCATGGGACGTAACCTTCCCCAAGCCATGCAGGAAAATGATTGCGAAATCAGGACCTTCATGCCAAAATGGGGAAACATTAACGAAAGACGTGGCCAACTGCATGAGGTAATTCGCCTTTCTGGTATGAACCTAATCATTGATGACACCGATCATCCACTGCTCATTAAGGTTGCTTCAATTCCCCAAGTGAGAATACAGGTTTACTTTATCGACAACGAAGATTACTTCACAAAGCGGCAAATGACGGTTGATGAATCCGGAACAGAATATCCTGACAATGGCGAGCGCGCTATTTTCTTTGCACGTGGCGTTCTCGAAACAGTGAAGAAGCTGCGCTGGGTACCCGACATCATTCATTGCCAAGGATGGATGGGAGCCGTAATCCCGTTATATGTAAAGACAGCTTATAAAGATGAACCTTCGTTTGCAAACGCCAAGGTGATTACATCCCTATTTCAAACACAACTCAAAACCGACTTGGGGACCAACTTCAAAAGATGCGTGCAGTTTAAAGACGCCAAGCTGGATTTACTCAAGCCATACAATGAGAAGTTCGACTTCTTCGAACTGGGCAAACTGGCCATTGACTATAGTGATGGCATTATCGAGGCTGGCACTGACGTCAACGAAAAGCTCTTGAAGTACTGTGCAGACAAAGAACTGCCATTCTTGAAATATCCAGGAAGTGATTTCACGAAGGCCTATCAAGAGTTCTATGATCTTGTTTTGCAGAAATAAGCACGTTTGGGTTACAAAAGGACATACAGAAGCACCAACAGATTAGTTTACAGCACTTAATACAGCTTAAACACAAATGAGAAATAAGATTATTGCAGTTCTTGCATTTGCCGCACTCATGTTCACGGCATGTGACGATACGACCGACAATGTGGGCATATCATTGACCAACTCGTTGGACAATCTACAGATTTCAACCGATACATTCATGGTTTCTACCCGTTCTATCGCGGCAGATTCTGTGTTGTCAAGAAACACCCTGGGATATTTGGGAAAGATTAGAGACCCGGAAACTGGGGGATACATCACCGGAAATTTCATGACTCAATTCCACATTCAGGAAAACTATCAATTTCCTGATGCTGACAAAATGGTCAACAAAGAAGACGGAATGATTGTGGCAGATTCGTGCGAAATCAGACTGTACTACGACAAATTCTATGGTGACTCGCTGGCGCCTATGAAGCTAACTGCTTATGAAATGAGCAGACCCATGAGCGAAGCTAACACCTATTATTCTAATTTTGACCCTATAGAAAATGGGTATGTCGGCACTAATGGATTACAAGCTGATAAGGTTTACACATTGACAGACCAGCAAATCAGTGAAAAAACAAGATGGGACAAGAACTACACGAATCACATCAAAATTAAGCTGAACCAGCCATACACCGACAAAAACGGCAAAAGATATAAGAATTATGGTACGTATATCCTAAACCAGTATTATCAACATCCTGAATATTTCAAGAACTCCATGACATTCACACAGCATGTTGTGCCGGGATTCTATTTCAAACACGTCAGTGGTTTAGGTTCGATGGCCTACATATTCAGGACACAACTGAACGTTTATTTCAGGTTCGCTAATAAGGACAGCACCTATACAGGAACAGCTTCATTCTCAGGCACCGAAGAGGTATTGCAGACATCAACCATGGTGAACGACCGAAAGACAATTAACGAGTTGGTGAATGACAAGAACAACACTTACTTAAAATCACCTGCCGGCATCTTCACGGAAATCACAATCCCTGTCGAAGAGATATGCAAAGGGCATGAAAAAGATTCAATCAACGCTGCAAAAATTCATTTGAAACGAATCAACAATGAGGTTGACTCCAAGTTTGCATTAGACATTCCGAAGACACTCTTGCTGATTCAGAAAGACAGTTTATATACATTCTTTGAGCACAAACGAGTTGCCGACTACAAAACGTCTTTCCTCGCCACTTACGACAGGGCCAACAATGGTTATACCTTCAATAACATTGGAAGTGTCATCAAGGCCATGGCGCGCAACAAGGCTACAGGTAAACAGTCGGAAGATTGGAACAAACTGGTTGTCATACCGGTGACCACGTCTTATTACACATTCAATCAGACGCAGATTCTGACCAACGTTGTACACGACATGTCACTGTCAGGCACCAAACTCTTTGGCGGCTCAAACAAGCAAACGCTGTCTGTCATCTACTCACACTTTAAATAAGTCATGGCAGACAACTATCTGGAACGGAAAAGAAGAGATTACGAGGAGCGGAAGAAAGAATGGCTGAAAAAGAAAAAGCTCCATTTAAAACCTCGCCAAAAGCAAGCTAAAAGCAAGTTCACAAAGGTGCACTCATCCACGATGAAAAGTCTGATGTGAAGTTTCAGCCAGGTAAGTCAGAGAGTTGCAGCCAGGTTCCATCTGATTGCATCTTGCGATGAATGCCCTTTCCTTGCACATGTAATTCTTGACACAAACACTTACAGTTGGACCTTCAGTCTAACAAACAATATTCAAACCGCGGGTTCTCAAAAAAAGAGGATATGTCCATCAATAGACATATCCTCTTTTTTATGTAATTTACAATTGGCTGCTGTACGTTAGAAAGGCAAGTCGTCAGCATTATCTCCTGCCATTTCAGACTGTGGAGGGAATGGAGCTTGTGCTCCACCTTGCTGTGCGTCAGCCTGCTGTGTAGTCGTGTTATCGGATGTGACAGGTGGCACGGGCGCTCCCTGTACACCGTACGTCGCTGGATCTACCTGACGTACATCGAAAGCACGGATACTATTGAACCAACGACCATTATATTCGTGAGCATCGATGTCAAACGACACCAACACCTCTTGTCCTACCTGAACATTAAATCTTTGCAAGCGATCTTCACCAAAAACAGAGAAGACCATCTTGCGAGGATACTGGTCGTGCGTTTCGATGACATATTCTCTCACTTTCCATTCTCCTCTCGCTGACACGCCACTTTTTTCAGGCATTTCAGCAATAACTTTTCCTTGTAATTCCATTTATAGTGTTTTTTTTAATAAATTATCTAACATGTGTGTCTACTGTTTTGCGAAATTAGTAAAATACTTCTAAAAAAAGAAACTTTTAGTACCTTTTTTTGTCCAACACAATGCTTTTTTGTATTTTTGTAACTAATAAATACAGACAAACATTTAAAACATCATACCCATGAGATTTACATTATCAAGCAGTGCTTTAAACAGTCGCTTGCAAACACTTTCTAAGGTTATCAACAGCAAGAATTCATTGCCAATTCTTGACAGTTTCCTCTTCGATATTCAAGATAAACAGCTGAACATTACCGCCAGTGACAGTGAAAATGTCATGCGCACATCATTGCACCTTGATGAATGTGATGGTGAAAGCAAATTTGCCGTGCCTAGCCGCACCATTCTTGACGCCGTTAAGGAGTTGCCAGAGCAACCGCTGACTTTTGAAGTGGATGTGACCAATTTAACCATTCAGATACAATACCAGAATGGTGTATACAACTTCACTGCTCAAAATGCGGCAGAATATCCCGAATCACAAGCAATACCAGATGGTGCAACCGTCATTACGATGAATGCTGGGATTCTCAATGACAACATCAACCGTTCTCTCTTTGCCACAGCACAAGACGAGCTGAGACCTGTCATGAACGGTATATATTTCGACCTGACGAATGACAGTTTGGCAATCGTGGCAAGCGATGGACACAAACTCGTTAGAAACAAAAACTTCAAACTAAAGAGTGAAACGCCGGCATCGTTCATCTTACCCAAGAAACCAGCCATGCTGCTAAGAAACGTTTTGACAAAAGACGAGGGAGATGCAGTCATTAAGTTTGATACGAAGAACGCCGAAATACATTATGCAGGAGGATCATTATCGTGCAGATTGATAGAGGGCAGATACCCTAACTACAATTCTGTCATCCCGCAGGACAATCCCAATCAACTCACCGTCGATCGCAAGGGACTCCTGGGCGCCTTGAGACGCATCCTACCCTTTGCCAGTGAAAGCAGCCAACTGGTACGGCTTCATCTGGAAACTGGTAAACTGGAGCTCTCTTCCGAAGACATAGACTTTGCGACAAGTGCCAAGGAAAGCATCGTTTGCGATTACTCTGGCCAAACCATGAACATTGGTTTCAAGGGCAGTTCGTTGACAGAGATTCTCACCAACCTTGAAAGTGAAGACGTAACAATACAACTGGCTGATCCAAGCCGTGCAGGTGTCATTGTCCCGACGACACAGGAGGAAGACGAAGACATCCTGATGCTTATTATGCCAATGCTGCTTAATGACTGATATGCAGCAACTCGCATGACGCAAAACATATCTACCCAATAAAGAAAACTATTATTTCGATATCGGGTAGATATTTCCATTTTATTCATAGACAAGTCACTAAAAAATGAAACTGAATTTAAAGAAACCAATCATAGTTTTTGACCTCGAGACAACAGGACTTGACTTAGTAAAAGACCGTATCATCCAAATATCTTACATCAAAGTATTTCCTGACGGAAAAGAAGAGCGCGAGAACATTCTTGTCAACCCTGAAAAGAAAATACCTCTCGAGGTTTCTGCCTTGACAGGCATTACCAACGAAGATGTAGCAGATGCACCCAAGTTCCAAGATATAGCGCAAAAGTTAGCAGAAGAATTTAAAGGTTGTGATTTTGCAGGCTATAATTCGAATCACTTTGATATACCAATACTGGCGGAAGAATTCCTGCGTGCAGGCATTGACTTCGACTTTAGTAAAAGCAATTTGGTTGATGCTCAAACTATCTTTCACAAGATGGAGCGACGCAACCTGGCGGCAGCTTACAAATTCTATTGTGGGCGGAAAATGGAAGACGACTTTAAAGCCCATCGGGCAGACCAAGATGCTGAGGTGACTTATCGTGTACTGATGGGACAACTGGATAAATACAATCCCGAAACAGCAGAAGAAGCAGACAGGGCATTGCCCAACGATATGAAATATTTGGCCGAATTCTCCAAGATGAATGATAATGTTGATTTTGCCGGCCGTATAGTTTGGCGAGACATGAAAGGTGCAGACGGCAAGGTGTTGACCACAGAAGATGGTTCACCCATGAGACAAGAAGTGTTCAACTTCGGTAAATATAAAGGTTGTGCCGTGACAGAAGTTCTTCTAAAAGATCCAGGCTATTACAGTTGGATGTTATCCAATGACTTTACCAACAACACGAAACAGGTGCTCACCCGTATACGCTTACGAGAGTTTAACAAGAAATAAGAACGATTGGCGCACTGATTTTTTGACAGATGAAGAAGTTTGTATCACTCCTCATATTCAGTCTTTTCTTGGCTGCTGGCGTCTATTCGCCGGTATACAGTCAGGAATTGAATGCGCGTATCCATATCAACCACAACCAAATACAAGGTACGGATGCCAGCATTTTTGAGAATCTGGAGCAGACACTCACTAGATTCATCAATGACCGGCAGTGGACCAACCTGAAGTTCCAACGCATAGAGCGCATTCCATGTAATTTCAACATTACGGTGACCAAATACGATCAAGCCACAAACATGTTCACTTGTCGGGCATTGATACAAGCCAATAGGCCCGTATTCAACTCTGCTTACACCACTACATTATATAATAATACAGATAACGACTTTAATTTTGAGTTTGCCCAATTCGATCAACTCGAATTCAATGAAGAGTCCATCAATAACCAGCTCACTGCTTTGATTGCCTATTATGCTTATCTCATCATTGGATTGAATCTAGACTCCTTCTCCCCCATGGGCGGTGAAGACATACTGCAAAGATGCCTCAACCTAACCAATAATGCGCAGAATCTTAATTTTACGGGTTGGAAATCATTCGACGACAGCCGAAACCGTTTTGCCATCATTAACGACTACATGGATAGCGCCATGTCACCCTTCCGCCAACTGCAATACGATTATTTCAGAAACGGTTTAGACCAAATGGCCACAAACGTTGAGCGAGGAAGAACAAACATCACAACCGCATTGGAAGAGGGATTGAAAAAAAGTCACGAAAACAGACCGTTAAGCTTGTTACCGCAGATATGGACCGATTATAAGCGTGATGAACTGGCCAACATCTACAGCGGAAAAGGAACCCAGAAAGAGAAAGAGCGGGTCTACGAAATACTGTTTTCCATCAACGCTTCCCAAAACAATGCATGGGAAAAAATCAAAGAATAAAGATGCTGAAGCAATTACATATTCAAAACTTTACGCTGATTGATGAACTTGACATCAACTTTTATCCTGGTTTTTCCGTTATTACGGGCGAAACAGGAGCAGGCAAAAGCATCATACTTGGAGCCATTGGCCTCTTGATGGGCAATCGCGCTGATACAAAACTCATCAGAACTGGAAAGGATAAATGCTTGATTGAAGCTCATTTTGATGTCAGCAAATACAATCTTCTCCACTTTTTCGAAGAGAATGACATCGATGATGATGCAACAGACTGTATCGTGAGAAGGGAAATCTACAGTTCAGGAAAGAGCAGGGCCTTTATCAACGACACTCCTGTACCTCTTGTCACCATGAAAGAATTGGGAGAACAATTGATTGATATCCATTCGCAACATCAAAACCTTTTGCTCAACCAAGAAGACTTTCAACTACAAGTTGTCGACATCATTACGCAGGACAGCAAGAGTTTGGCCCAATATCAGGCATGTTATCAAGAATACAAGAAGGCTGCTGAACAGTTGGAAGAATTGAAAGCTGACATTGCAAAAAGTCAAGAAAACGAAGAGTTCTTACGCTTTCAGTATGGTGAACTCGCACAAGCACAACTTGTTGAGGGTGAACAGGAAGCCATCGAACAGGAACTCGCCACGCTCGAACATGCAGAAGAAATTAAGACAGCCCTATATCAGTCAGAACAGTTGTTGTCTGCAGAATCGGTTGGCGTCATCGAGGCTTTGAGAACAATTACTCAACAACTGGATGGCATCAAGGAAGTTTACTCCCCCATTGAAGAGGTTGCACAAAGAACAGAAAGCTGTTATATCGAACTAAAAGATATAGAGAACGAGATTCAGAACAAAACAGAAAACATAGAATTCGATCCCCAACAGCTGGCAAAACTTCAAGAGCGAATTGATTTAATCAATGCATTGGAGCACAAATTCCATGTGGAAACCATTACCGAATTACTCACTCAACAAAAGTTAATAAAAAAACAACTGGAGCATATCGACCATAGTGACGAAGAACTACAAAAACTACAAGCACATGTTGACCAGCTGCTCAAAGACTGTACGAAGAAAGCCAATCAACTA
Source organism: Hoylesella buccalis ATCC 35310 (assembly GCF_025151385.1). Lineage (NCBI taxonomy): Bacteria > Pseudomonadati > Bacteroidota > Bacteroidia > Bacteroidales > Prevotellaceae > Hoylesella > Hoylesella buccalis. The sequence goes on from NZ_CP102287.1 coordinate 945,223, forward strand.
ACAACAATAAGACAAAAGGCCGCCAAAACTATTGAAAAGGAAATGTCAAGTCGCTTGGTACCTCTTGGCATCCCTAACATCCGCTTCAAAGTTGAAATCACCCAGAAACCATTAGGAAACAAAGGGCAAGATGGCGTTTCTTTCTTGTTTAGCGCCAACACCAATTCACCCTTATTACCCGTGTCACAAGTTGCTTCCGGTGGTGAGATAGCGCGCGTCATGTTGTCATTAAAGGCTATGATTAGTGGGGCCGTCAAACTTCCTACCATCATTTTTGACGAAATAGATACGGGCGTGAGTGGTAGTGTTGCCGAGAAAATGGCATACATCATGGACGAAATGGGCAAGAACGATCGGCAAGTCATCAGTATAACTCATCTTCCACAAATCGCTGCCCTTGGAAAAACTCACTATAAGGTAAACAAGTCTGAATTAAAAGATAGTACGGTAAGCAATATGTACGAACTTAACCAAGACCAACGTGTACAGGAAGTGGCTCAGATGCTGAGTGGAAGTAATGTCACAGAAGCGGCTCTTGCCAACGCACGCGAACTTTTAAATATGAAATAAATAGCACAATGATACATCCAATACAATCAAGAACAATTCTAACCCTCACCACCCTCATTGCCTTGCTGCTAGGGGGACATTCCCAGGTTTACGCACAGTCTGCAAATGTAAAAAAGGCAGCAAAATCTGTTTTCTCATTAACTACGTTCAAGGCCGATGGAACCTTGCTTAGTTCAACACGTGGTGTATTTGTTGGAGAAAATGGAGAGGCAATCAGCACATGGAAACCTTTTGTGGGAGCCGACAGTGCTGTAGTGATTGATGCTCAAGGCAAGGCCATGACAGTTGACGTTATGATTGGAGCGAACGAACTATATGACGTATGCAAGTTTAAAGTAGTAGGAAACACCACTCCTGCAAAAATTGCTTCGTCTACCTCGAAGGTGAATGAGAAAGTTTCTATCGTAGGCTATTCCATCAAATCACTTGATATCAAGCAAGTGCCAATCCAAAAGGTGGAAACCTTTATGGATAAGTACGCCTATTATATCTTCTCTTCCGAAGCACCGGCGAACAAGGAAGGCTGCCCATTCGTGAATGCCAAGGGTGAGGTCATTGGTATATTGCAACATGCCAACAGTGCCGAAGAGACGCATGCTGTGGATGCAAAGTTCATGAACGACATGAAAGTAAACACCGGACTGAGCATTGCAGACCCCGTTTTGCGACAAACTTCTATTCGCACACAAATGCCAAGCAAGGAGTCAGAGGCACTGGTCATGCTGATGATGTCAAGAGAACAGAATCATAAGAACTATCTCAAATATGTGCAAGACTTTAAACGTCTGTTCCCGCAATCTGTTGATGGATATGTAGCGCAAGCAAACATTTTTGCAAGCAAAGGACAGCTTTCACAGGCTGCCGACGAGATGGAAACGGCAATTAAGCATGCTAAAAACAAGGATGTTGCCCACTCCGAGTATGCCAAACTCATCTATCAGCAGCAACTTTATCAGCCCGACTCCACCTTTACGCAATGGTCATTAGATAAAGCACTTGATGAAGCCACACAAGCAAATAACATCAATCCACTTCCTGTATATCAACATCAGCAAGCACAGATTATTTTTACCAAAGGAGAATATCAAAAGGCCTATGACATGTTCATGGCGCTAACGAAAACATCCTTACGCTCTGGTGAACTATTTTACGAAGCCGCACAGGCAAAGACTCAACTCAAAGCTGATGAGAAAGAGATTCTAACCTTACTGGATAGTGCCGTCGCAGCCTGTCCACAGCCTTTGACACCAGTGGCTGCTCCCTATGTGTTGGCACGCGGTGTAGCTTACGACCAGATTGGCGAATACAAAAAAGCATTGGCGGATTATAATCAATATGACACGTTGATGCTGGGCAGAGCCAGTCATGAATTTTATTACACGCGCTATAAGTGCAATTCACAGTTGCGGAGATATCAACAAGCCTTGAACGACATTGCTCATGCAGCCGTTTTGAATCGGCAAGAACCTACTTACTTAGCAGAGATGGCTTCGCTACAATTGAAAGTGAATTTATACGAAGATGCCATCAAAACGGCCGGTCTGTGCATCTCCCTCGCACCAAGTTATGCCGATGCCTATCTCATTAAAGGATTAGCCCAAGTACAAAACAAGCAAAAGAAAGAAGGACTGGAAACCTTGAATAAAGCGAAAGAGTTAGGTGATACCAGAGCTAAAGACTTTATCGACAAATACAAATAAAGCCACTTCGCTCACTTCACCTGAAGTCGTCAGCAAACACATACGACTTTTTCATGAAACAATGATGTTCGATGTAAAAACAAACATGCCCTTTTGTATGAACACGAATGGAACTGTTATTTACGAAACGATGTGAAAATAAGGCTGGTTGGCAATCAACTCCGTCCGAATCTGTTAACGAAACTTTCATTTGTTAACTCGATTCGTTTTCTTTGACAAAACAAAATTGAATAATAGAAAAAATTTGGAGATTTTTTAGGTGCTCGAAGCCTTCAATCCATCATCTTGTAACTTATTCAGATGGAATAAAGCAGCTATTAGCATGCTTTTACCGTTTAATTTGCATGCTTTTACCGTTTAATTTGCATGCTTTAGCCGCCCAATCTACATCATATAAAAGGTCTTTTTTGCACAAAAAAAGGAGTTTTTGCCCCAAAACACTTTGCTTTTTGATTTCGTTTTGGACTTAAAAATCACATAAGACACTAACATTCAAGCAGATAACAAAACATTCCCATTGTTAGCATATTTTCAACACACGAATAAGTTAGCTGAAAATTCGTCCAGCATTTGTGTTAAAAAGACGTTCCTCATAAAGTGAGATAGCATTTTTGAGAAAGGCAGGTGTCATTGACTCCCATAGTCAGCCTTCCAACCAGGTGTCCGTGATACAACACTTTCAAGGATTCAAACGCTCTCATCTGTTCCTCGCTTTCTGTTTTTGTTCTTGTTAATCTTAATCATTTCGTCAAGGCTTGAATACTTGGGCTTGCCTATCAACTCCATCATATCGTCCGCATAACCCAGTACACGAACAATCTTCACAAAGCTGGTAAGGGAAATTGCCCCGGTATGCTCAAACCGCTGTATCGTGGACAGTGGTACGTCACTTGTCTCTGCCAGTGTTTTCTGAGAGATGTTCTTTTCCAGCCGACGTAATCGGCAGTTGCTTGACAGGCGTTTGAGGATGTCTTCCGTTGATATAGGCTCAAAAATATACATTATAGTAACCTCTATATTAGTTGTTATATTAAATATTACTATTTAACAACTATTGTATTAGTTACTGCAAATATAATGATTTGATTTCGTTTCTGCAAGAAGACATGAATTATTTTGGGTCTTCCGAAATTTGGAGTGATGGTCCATAAGTTCTTATATTCATATAGTTACACAGTAATAGCCTAAACTAAAAGCCTATACATGCCGAACAAATATTGGAGTACATCAATAAATAATGTGCTCGTATAATAAGATTTAAACTTTCACAATAATCACCATTAATATGACGCTAATGGTGATTATTGTTTTAAGATATTATTTGCGTAGCATCATTTTTGTAAAACATCGATTAAGCACCCATGCAGCAAGGATAGATGCACACAGGGCAACACCGAAGAACATATAATCAGAAAATATCGACACGCCTGTTTTCATTGTATGTTTCAATAATCTCATAACGAGCGAGTGAACCATAAAGAATTCAAAACTCATGTTCCCAAGCCACACCATCAAGCGTGATGATAATAGGCGCGATAAAAAATCTTCTGTGCCATCGATAGTAGCTAAACAAATAATAAAAACAGGCATAACAGGCCAAAATAAAGCCACACTACGCACACCATTACCATCAAGCATTTGATAAACAACATATAACGTCATTCCAACACCTATGCTAATGACCAGCATACCAATATTGTGAGTACAATTCTTTATATAGCTAATATCCGCAGTTTTATAATATCTATATGCAACAATACCAAGAGTAAAATCAAAAGCTCTCAACAAAGGATTTGCATATAGCGTACAATTTATCATATTGTTTGGCACGTGCCAAGCAGCTATTAAGTATACTACTACAAATCCCGTTATCAGCTTTATCAGCTTGCTCCAACTCATTTTTATTATAAACGAATATAAGTATTTGAAAATAAGATAGAAGAATAACGTATCGCACAGAAACCACGAAACAGGATTAATGTTATAAAGAGTATGATTGCTCGGAATCCACGATTGCACCAATAGCAATGTAGTTAATATCTGCGACCAATCATAATGATTTCCTATACGCCAATCTAGTACCAACATTATCGCAAAGAGTAACAAATGAAGCGGATAAAGTTTGGTTCATCCGACTTTTCGAGTGACAATTTAACAATAAGATAAAAGAAAACCGCTGAACTTGAGTATATTTGAATAACCACAAACAGATATACAATCATGAACAGCAGTTTTCTATATCACGCATGGGGACTATATAGTCTCGAATGTACAAGGGAGGAATACAAAGGTAATACAATTATTCTTCACGTACAAAACAAGAAACGTTTAAGCGTCTGCCCAAAATGTGGCAAACTTCATTTGGTGAAAAATGGCTACCGCATAAGAGACTTTCTCGGTCTTCCGATCGGTGGCAAGAAAATAGTTATCCGCATGAAAGTCCAACGCTACAAATGCAACGACTGTGATTACGACCAACAGGAAAAGATACGATTTGCAACGGGCAGCAGTTCCTACACTCACCGCTTTGCAAAATATGTCGTAGACTTGTTGCGTTCCATGACCCTAAAAGATGTGGCGGCACGGCTTGAGGTAAGTTGGGATACAGTAAAGGAGATACATTCCCATTATCTTGAAAGCCATTATTCCCCTCCGTCGCTTGATGGTGTTAAGTGTATAGGTATAGATGAGTTTGCCGTCAAGAAAGGACACATATACAAAACAATCGTTGTAGACCTTATTAGCGGGCGCATACTCTATGTCGGTGAGGGTAAGGGAATAGAAGCTTTGGCTGACTTTTGGAAGAAGGTGAGGCGCAAGAATGTATCTATCAAATATGTTGCCACGGATTTGTCAGCGGCTTTTATTGGCTCCGTACTTGAAAATTGTCCAGATGCGATACACGTTTTTGACCATTTTCATGTCGTAAAGCTGATGAATGACAAACTTGATGATATACGGCGAATACAATATAACATGGAGAAGGATATTAACAAACGTAAGGTACTCAAGGGAACCAGATATCTGTTGCTTTGTAATGGAGCAGATATCTATGATGCGAAATATAAGACGAGATTGGAAAATGCCTTGGCAATGAATGAGCCTCTATCAAAGGCGTATTATCTGAAAGAACAGTTGAGGGAGATATGGTTGCAAGTGCGTAAAGAGGAGGCTGAAAAAGTTTTAACGGAGTGGGTGGAGCAAGCAAAAGAGAGTCATATTCCACAACTGCAAAAGATGGCAATGACTATACTGGCTTACAAAAGAGGTATACTTGCATGGTATGACTGCCATATCTCAACAGGTAAAGTGGAGGGTATTAACAATAAGATAAAAGTGATGAAACGCAATGCATACGGATTTAGGGATGAACGATATTTTAAACTAAGGCTATATGCACTACATGACTGTCGTATCACTCGAAAAGTCGGATGAACCTAAAGTTTCATAAAATGTCGCCAAAAGAATTGCCTTGTTCTAAATTCTCCACGGCTTACTCGTGGACCATACCCCAAAGACAACACAAAACCGCTCAGAATAAAGAAGAACGAAACACCACATTCTCCACCAAAATCGAATGGTGATGTAATGTATGGCGAAGAGCAATGACTTAAGAATATTAATAATACAAACAGAAAGCGTGCTCCCTGTAGAGTACTTTTCTTCCCTATATTATCTTGTGCAAATATATTGATATTCATTTAATTAGGGTCTGCTAATTTATTTCTTTCATACAACCTTGCGGTATGGGTAATGCAGCCTTCATGCTGTCAAAAATGCTCATAACTCTCTTTTGGAAGGTCCTCAAGCCCGATTTTTCGAAAATGAGACAAAGAAGTCCCCTTAGGAACTTCATGATGTTCTTAGCGAAGAAGCAAGCTTCTATCCAAGTGTCAGACGTTTGTTGTATTCTTTCTCTATCCTGCCCCAGGGAAGGTGGTCGGCCAGCTTGACCCAACGGTTGGATTTGCTCAATCCAGAAAGTGACTCCTGAAGTTCAAACAGGTCGTGACTGCGATATTGTGAGTAGTATTTCATCTCGATTCTTGAATGTTTTAACATCCAAAGGTAATCATTTTGGGCGAATTGACCAAATTTTATACAACATAAATAGTTAATTGTCAGATAGTTAAAGTTAATTAGCAGACCCTATTTAATACGCTAATAGTGGGTTACCAAAATTTTCTTCTGTGTGAAAAATCACGAAAACGGAATAATGAGTTGAAAGATGTGGTATAAGTGGACTGTGGCGTTTTGCGACCATAATATGCAGCAGAATTGATTTGTGAAGAAACAATCATCGAATCATTTCCGTTTTGTACTCCTTTGGTGAATAAGTTCATAATCTCGTACTTATTCCCGAAATTGGCGTTGGGCTGCATCATAATATCCGATACGACCTGTCGGATAGAGCGAGGATATACTATAAAGGTGTTTTCTGCATTACAAGTAATATCCTTAAACTCGCTGATTCCGAAGAATACGATAACGGAATAAATCGGTATGCCCGGATTTTGCGGCAAACATTGTCTGATAGCTTGAATGTGTCCGGCATTTTGCATTACGGGGTTGTAAAAGCGGTGCTTTTCTTTGCCGTATGCCAGTAATTGCGTCCAATACTTTTGGTGTTCGTTGCCGAAAATCCAACCGCTGTAATCCTTTACCTCAAAAACGATTAAGCCTACCTTGGTTGCAACGGTTACATCGACTTGTGTATAAGTGCCGTTCGGCTTCTGAATGTATAAGTCGTGAAATATGGCTTTGGGGTTGATACCCGCTTTCAGAAGTTTCAATATTACTCTGCGCTCCGACCATTCGCCACGAGTAATGGGCGTAACCTGCTCAATGAATTCACGCTCTTTCCGCTTGACATAGATAAGGTAAGCAATACCTGCCACCAAGCAAATAAGAAATATGAATGGTGCGAATGGCATAGAACAGTTATTCCTTAATTCCGCAACACTATTATAAATTAAACTTTTTAAGTACTTGAGCAACAAAATGTTGCTCAGGATTTTGCCATGTCAGAATTTTCACTTATCTTAGTGTTGCAAAAAAACAAGAGAATCCGACGATAGATATGGCGAAGATACAAATTAAATCTGAGAGGCTCACTCCTTTTGGAGGATTATTTTCGGGTCATGGAGCAATTTGACTCCACATTATTATCTGTAATCGACTCAACCCTCGGTCTAAGGTGTAGATCATTCCATTTCATGGCACGTTTTCTCGCCATGGCAGAGCTTAAGTAAACTTAGCTCTGCTCATCTGGCTTAACGAAAACCTTCGGTTCCATCAGAAGGACACGCTGAAGAGGTTCTTTGAGAGATTTGAACAGAATGGGCTCACTATCAATCGCTTCAGAGCTGATTGTGGATCATGTTCCGAGGAAATCGTGGAGGAAAGGAACGTTTTCGTTAAGCCAAATGAGCAGAACCGAGCATGCTCGAGTTATGCCATGGCGAGAAAACGAAGCACTACTGTCCACGAAAACCCTTTAACATTTCAAAAAGTAACAAATTGATAGTTACCCATCAAAATTGAGGCAGAGCTGCAGGTTTTTTCCTTCAGTAAATTCTTCCTCTTTCTGTTCAATGAGCAAGTCACACAATGGCATTTTTGTCAACAATGCCGTGCTTAAAATTCTTAGAACATCATAGGTTTGAAGCTTTAGCCCCATACATTCTTGTACGATAACGACAAGACAATATGCAATGATAGCTGCATAGATTTGTATTTTTACAGCATTCTCCGAGGTTCCATAAAACTCTTTGATGCGCAGATGTTGCTTCAGCCATTTGAAGAACAGTTCTACTCTCCATCTGTATTTGTAAAGCATAGCAACCTGTTCCGCTGTAATTTCAAAATTGTTCGTGTAAAATACAAATGTCCTATTACCATCATAGTCATAGAATACCACTCGTCGAAGTTTATTTGGATATTGCTTCTTAGTCTTGTATCCCTTGAAACGTATAATTTGGTCAGCCATAATTCCAGATGAAGGGTTGTTGTATTCTTTATCCTCTATGACCTCAAACGGCATTTTATGCTTCTCTCTCACGACAAAGTAAGCTTCTGCTCCTTCTATTATATAAAGTTTCCTAGTTGCCATATACGCTCTGTCAAATATATAGAAACTCTCTTTCTCATAGGGAATTAGCTCCATCACTTGAGAATCGTGAACTGAAGCGTCTGTAATGACAGAAAATGTCGGAATGTCTGTCTTCACGTCATACAGTTCATGCAATTTCACTCCTCCTTTCCCATGATGCAGTTTAGTCCACCAGTATACAGAAAGGCACAATGATATTGTTGAGGAGTCAAACGCATAGACATTGTTCGATATGAAGAAGTCCTTGACGACTCCTCGTTTCTCTCTTGCTATGGAAACCATCTTGTCTGCAAACTCTTGGAATATCTTGACTTCGCGTATTTCATTGGCCTTGCTCAAATTGCTTCTACTGACATTCTTTCCAAAACCAAGATGGTGGAACGCTGACTTGAACGGAGTGATGGTTACAATAAGGTCTCGTAATCCCTCACGATTAGACAACTGACCAAATAGAAGAACCATCAGATGATTCCAACAAGTGAAACTCTTCACATATTTATTACCTTCATACTTTTTTATCAACCATTTGAAATGGTCTGTCGGCAGAAAGTCGCACAGCTGTGAAAATACGTATCGACCTTTGTTCATAAGTATCTGCTTTCAAATTGTAATTTGTGGCAAAGATACTCTTTTCAAAAGTAGGGAGTCTATTTTATCTCCTACAAGCTTGTATTTATAGGCGTTTCAAGAGATTATTAAAAGATTTTCGTGGACAGTAGTGAAAACGAAGGATGAAATCCAACGTATCTTCGATGATATGAACACTGGTTTCGGGTGGGACAGATTGCCCAAATCTTTCATGGCAGAGAACACAGTGTTCCTTCTTCTTACAACACTTATCCGTAACTTCTACAAGGCCATTATTCAAAGACTTGACGTAAGGCTGGTTGTTTGTTGTCAAAAACAATCATGTTTTTTTTGTTTCAACAACAAATGTATCTTTATTCTGATTTTGTAACAGGCAGAATGCTGGAAACGTTAGGAACAAACATTTTCAGCACCAAGATCCTTTTTTAAGATAAAGTTAGATTAAGACTTTTGCCCTATTGTTATTTTGTAGCAGCAAACCAGTTTCGTGTGTGATTGGCAATCCTTACTAACATCAACATTACTGGAACTTCGACTAACACTCCCACCACGGTAGCCAAGGCAGCCCCGGATTGTAAACCAAACAGAGAAATAGCCACAGCAACCGACAATTCAAAGAAATTACTTGCCCCAATCATTCCGGCAGGTGCAGCAACATCATGGGGTAATTTCCACCATTTCGCCCAACCGTAAGCAACGAAGAATATCAGAACCGTTTGCAACACAAGCGGAACGGCGATCAAGAAGATATGCAGAGGATTGTTCAGTATCGTTTCTCCTTGAAATGAAAACAGGATAATAAGCGTTAATAGCAATCCACCTACCGTATAATTATCAAATTTCTTAACAAATACGTTATTGAAATATTCCACACCTTTGCGGCGGATAACCATTATTCGGGTAATGACCCCGGCAGCAAGTGGTATCACGACAAACAGCCCTACGGATAACAACAGAGTGTCCCACGGGATTGATACGCCGCCAACTCCCAGCAAGAAAGCAACGATAGGGGCAAACGCTACCAATATGATTAAATCGTTCACAGCCACTTGTACCAGTGTATAAGCGGCATCCCCTTTGGTAAGGTAACTCCACACGAACACCATAGCTGTACAAGGTGCAGCCCCCAATAATACCGCCCCGGCTAAATATTCTTCGGCTAATCCAGCAGGTATAAAGGCTTTGAAAACCACATAGAAGAACAAATAGGCTATTCCGAACATGGTAAATGGCTTTATCAGCCAATTTGTAACGCAAGTGACTATTATTCCTTTCGGACGCTTGCCGACATTCTTAACACTTTGAAAATCCACTTTTAGCATCATCGGATAAATCATTAACCAAATCAGGATTGCCACGGGTATAGACACGTTGGCATATTCAAATTTACTTAATGTTTGCGGAATTGCCGGAAGCCATTGTCCCACGGCAATTCCAATAATGATGCACAAGGCAACCCAGATAGTCAGATATTTTTCAAAAAATCCAATTCCTTGTTTCTTTTCCATAATAACAAATATTTAGCTTAATTGTGGTTTTAATACGTTCAGGTAGAAATCATAGAAACGGGCTTTTATTTCATCCCGTACCCGATGAAATTCACTGTTTATAAACTCCGGCGTTCCGGTTGCTTCCGAGGGGTCGTCAAATCCCATGTGCAGTCTCTTTCCGACTTTACCAGTAAACACTGGGCAGCTTTCATTTGCCCCACCGCAGACCGTAATCACATAATCCCATTCCTGCCCTATATATAGGTTTACACTTTTAGGGATATTATGGGCTAAATCTATCCCTATTTCTTCCATAACCTTTACCGCCATCGGATGAACCTTTTCAGCAGGTTTTGTTCCTGCTGAGAAGACATCCAGTTTATTGTCAAATGATTGTAGAAAGCCATGTGCCATTTGGCTGCGGCAGCTATTCCCTGTGCAAAGAATTAAAATCTTCATGTTTTTAATTATTTTTCCAAGCTATTAGGGCAGCATTTCCCTTTGACAATTCTTCTACTTTCTTAATCCAAACCAATTCATTTTGCGCCTTTGCCCGCAAGAATGGATTTTCAGTGTCAGTTAATGACAAGCAAGCATTCACGATCCACCATTTATTATTAATCCCAGCACGTTGTAAATCCATTTGCAAACGTTCGGCTTCAAATACGGGTGTTGCTTCGGGCAGGGTTACAATAACGACTTCTGTTTCCTGCTGGTTTCTCAAACGTGGTAACAGCTTTCTTACGGAAGCGGGAGTGTCGCCATGTGTACGTTGAACTTCTTTATGGTAACTTTCCGTTGCATCCAGCAACAACAAAGTGTGTCCAGTAGGTGCGGTGTCAATTACTACAACTTCATTTTCTGCTTTATCGACAATTTCAGCAAAAGCCCTGAATACTGCAATTTCCTGCGTACACGGTGAACGTAAATCTTCCTCAATATATTCCATATCTTCGGCTGTCATTGTTTCCGCAGCTTTACTGCGAACCTCGTTTTTATAAGCTTCCAACACTTCCGCTTCGTCAATACGGCTTACCGTAATGCCAGCCTGAACAGCAAGGTTATAATTCAGATGATTTGCCGGGTCGGTGGTGGTAAGATGCACCTTTGCGCCCAGTTTTGTTAATTTCAGGGCTATTTCAGTGGCTATAGTGGTTTTTCCCACGCCGCCTTTTCCCATAGTAAAAACAACCCTTTTTCCTGATTGATAGAGGTCGTTTATCAGTTCATCCATCCCTTTGGCATCGGTAATCGGCTGATAGTTCGCATCATTTGTCAAATCATCATTGTAAAGCATCCGGCGGATATTCGCAATATTAGATAAATTGTATGACCGTAAAGGGACATAATAAGACGGATATTCCAGCAGCTCCGCAGGAATCTGTTTCAGGGCATTTTGCTGCCTGTCATATATCTGTTTCGATATGTTATCGGCTTCATCTAATTGCAGCAAAAGCCCGTTGATTACCAATAGCTGGTTTTTAATTCCCAGTAATTGCAATTCATGTGAAGAACGGGCGGCTTCTTTTAATGGTGCGATTTCAGGACGGCTAACCAATACTAAGCGGGTTGCGTTTGCATCCGAAAGTGTTTCAACTGCCTGCTTATAGATACCTTTCCGTTCTTCCAAACCGGATAATTGACCTAAGCAAGATGCACCGTGCGTACTCTCACTAATAAATGTACTCCACGCTGATGGTAGTTGTAACATTCGTAACGTGTGCCCCGTGGGGGCTGTATCAAAGATAATATGGTCGTATTCTTTTGCTTTGTTAGCATCCGTGATAAAATCGGAAAACTGGTTGAAAGCCGCAATTTCTACCGTACAAGATCCTGAAAGTTGTTCTTCCATATTCTGAATTACACTTTCGGGCAGTTGTCCCCAGAAAGGAGCAATAACGCTTTCCCTGTATTCGGCTGCGGCTTGTTCCGGGTCGAGATTAACGACCGTTAAGCCGGGTACTTCTTGAATATCCGTGCCGTGTCCGTTCAGTGTTTGATTAAACACATCTTGCAGGTTTGAAGCCGGGTCTGTACTGATAAGAAGTATTTTCTTTCCATTATCTGCTAAGCCTACCGCAGTAGCACAAGCAATCGAAGTTTTTCCAACACCGCCCTTTCCGGTGAAGAAAAGATACTTCGTTAAATCTATATCTGATAAATTAAATGTTTTCATTTCCATACAATTAGCTGATGAGTACTCATTTTACTGGCATAAAATCCAAATTGATACCCGTCCATTCACTCATTTGTTTGGTGGTAGGATAGGTTTTTGAAACGGCGATTTCACCGTCCACTAAAGTAATAGGCAGTGCATCCGCCCCATGTTTTTGCAGATGCTCGTTTACAGTCTTATTACTTACATATACTTGCGGTTCGTCACGTAAATTGTGACGGGTAACGATGATACCATGTTTTTTCAATGTTTCAACAACAACCGCAATACGCATTAATTCAGGGTCAATATTTGTTCCACAAAGACCCGTGGGGCAACACATTGCCGGGTCGAAAATTTCTATCTTTTTCATACTGTTTTTTTGTTTAAAGTGATACTCCATGTTTATAGATAAAAGACTACTACATAATAAATTCCTACCGCAATAAAGAGGATGGCAACTATTTTACGAAACCATTTCTCGAATATTTGCATCCGGTTATAAAACTTACCCAGTCCGGCAACACTGTACGCTAAAATCCATGCAACAAGGATTACGGGTAATCCCGTAGCAATAGCGTAAATAACAGGTAAGAGATACCCACCCGTTTCCGCTGCTGACATAGGCATAAGCATACCGAAATAAAATACTCCACTAGTAGGACAAAAAGCAAGGGCGAATAACATACCCAATAGCATAGCCCCCCAACCGCCTTTAGTCCTCTTTTTCAAACTTTCACCGCCGATATTGATTTTCGGTAGATTGAGTTTTATTCCATCGAGCATATATATTCCAATGATGATTAACGCAGGAGCAATCAGCATTTCCCCGTACTTGCTTACGGCTTTTTGAACCATAAACATACTTGCTCCCTCACGGAGAACAGGGATAAGAATAAAGCCAAGAACCGTATAGCTTACTGCTCTGCCGAAAGTATAAAGCAATCCGTTTATAAATATCCGGTGATGGTTTTCTATGTCCTTACTAATAAATCCTATTGCCGTTATGTTGGTCGCTAACGGACATGGACTGACCGCCGTTAAGATCCCCAATATAAAAGCTGTAATAGCAGGAATAGAACTGTTATCTAATAGCGATTGAAGAAAATCCATCTTACAACTGTTTTAACAATTCGTCAATCTTGCTTTTAATTCCCTCTTTAAACTTGTCCGGTGCATTTTTCGCATTGGAAAAACCAAACTCGGTCAGGTTGTTTACATTCTCTTTGCCATCTTTCCAGGCGTTTACAAACAAAGACGACCATGTAACTTCGTACTTGTCTGCAATCGCTTCATTTTCTTTCTTTGAAATATCTATCACTTTATAGATAATTTTACCGTCTGCCTTTTCTTCTGAATAAAGGCTATCCAAAAGGGCAATTGTATTTGCTTCTATCGCCCGACAAGTGATACACCGTTGCGCTCCATGAAAATATAGAACCTCTATGCGGTTAGACTGTATTTCTTCCGCTTGATTTTCTCCGGTCTTTTTCTTTGCACCGTTACCACAGGAAACTAAGACCAACGTTGCAATCAGTAGATAAAATAATTTTCTCATAGTTCATTTTTATTTGGTTATCAACTCTTTCACTTCTGCAAGGGATAACTTTTTCCCGGCTGATACGACTTTCTCGTCAATCACCAAAGCCGGAAGCCGTAAAATGTTATACTCCATGATTTTCAATAAATCTTCTTCTTTGATAAGGGTTGCATCGCAACCTAATTCTGAAATAGCTTGTTTGGTAGTTTCGTACAAGGCTTTACAGCTTGAACACCCAGTTCCTAATACTTTAATTTCCATTGTCATTATACTTTAATGTTAATATAATAATTGTAGTTCGTAGAACTACGAACAATTATTCCAAAAAAAAGTACTGCTATTCACAGCACGATGTACTTTTACATTTACAGTCTCCTAAAAAAGCTGCAAACAATTTTCGGGCAAGTTCCCAGTTCTCCCGGTTTATACAATACCGGACTTTGGGCGTTTCTATCTCCCCTTGAATTAAGCCAGCATCTTTCAATTCTTTCAAATGCTGCGAAACGGTTGCTTTGGCAATGGGCAGTTCTTCGTGAATGTCACCGAAGAAGCAACTCTCTTGTTTTGCCAAGAAAGCAAGAATAGCCATCCGTGCCGGATGTCCCATTGCTTTGGCAAACCGAGCAATCTGTTCCTGATCTGTTGTGTACTGTTTCTTTTTCACTCCAATTCTCCTTTCTTCTTTGTTGTTCGCAAAAGTACGAACAATATTTTTAATATCCAAATTTTGTGGCATATTTTTTTCGGATAGGTGCAAGTATATATCTAGTCGACTCTCAAAAAGGCGACATCGCATTCTTCATATAGACCTGCGTGATGAATTGGTTTTGAAAATTTAAATTCAGCCTCTACAGCACCATATAATCATTCTTTCAAAAAGGTACAAAAGAAGCCACATGGTTCTTTTGAAGTTGAATGCGGCAGCCGCAAACATGACATTCAAAGTACGTCCGGCTGGTGAGGCGAGTAGATCTTAAATTAATCTGCAAGGGTTGGCTTCCGTCCAATTATACCAATACCAACTGTTGCTGGTAGCTTTTTCATGGTCCCTTGAATTAGATTTCTTACAAATCCGCTACGAAGATAGGCAGGGAAGTGGATTGTTCCCTTTGAACCAGAAACTATAGTTAGGCCAATATAGTAATCTTTTCCTTTATGTAATGCTATTGATGATGTTGTTTCAATATTAATTTCAGAATTCTTATTCAAAGGAGATAGGTTGAAATAAATAGGTTTGGAAATGATAGGGGAAAATTTTCCTTTTGAAAATTCATAGACAACAAGTCGAAGCGTGCAATGTTCATAGGTGCATTTCTTTATCTTCAAGTTGAAGCTATCAATAATAAAATTATCATGGACAGTAAATTTGGGTCCTATTTCATATTTGCCTGTTGGAGCATTGCCGAAAGCAACATCGCCAGGTAGTTTCATTCCTTTTCGAAGAATCGCTGTAGGCGTAGTCTTTCGGGCTACAACCAAAGCCTCACCAAGTTTATAGACTTCGTCTTCCAATGATATGTCAACGATTCCACCTTTATATATAGAATACGGTGTTACTTTCTTTTTATAACCAATATGTGTACAAGTCATATCACCCTTGATACCGATTGGAAGTTCGAGGGAAAACTCTCCGTTTCTATCTGTTAAAGTGAAGATACTATCCACACATACCGTTACATATTCTACACCTATGTTATTTTTGTCTTTTACAACACCTTTAAGCTTAGTCTGCCCATTAGCGCCACAAACACTAACAACAACAAATAAATACAAACAGATTATTTTATTCATTTTGGATTTTCCGTATGGAAATCGTGAATCAGTCCAACAAAGTAGAGGCCCTCACCCTACTCAATGTTTCGGGAGTCATCTGTAAATAGTTGGCAATATAGGTCAGCGGAGCGCGCAAGACTACTTGGGGAGACAATTTGCACATCCGCTTGTATCTATTCTGTGCTGACTCGAATCTGATTAAGTCGGCATGAACCTGCGAGATAATCAAACTTTCTTCTAATATCTTTCGATACATCATTTGAATATTGACATGATGCAGAGATATCAGCTCCAACTTATCTTTGGGCATGGCATAAACAACAGAAGCCTCAAGTGCTTCTATTTGTAGGTGGCTGGGCTGCTCTTTGAACAAACTCTCAATACACATAAAGATGGTGTGATCTTCGCCTAAATGTTCTGTTAATTCTTTGTCGTTCTTGAAATAAAACTGACGTATCAATCCCTTGTCGAGATAATAAATATTGCGACACACTTCTCCCTCACGGAGAATCATTTCACCTTTCGCAAATTTCATGGGAACGAGAATGCTTTCAAGTGCATCCAACTCCTCGTGTGTCATCGTACTGTATCTACGTGCCAATTCCCTTGCAATATCACGAGGTGTATTAACAGGTTCTTTCATTTGTCTGGTATTGAAAAGTTAGTAATTTTTAGTTTGCCTAAAACATTAATCTAGTTTCAGCACAGCAAGGAACGCTTTCTGCGGAACTTCTACATTTCCAATCTGTTTCATGCGTTTCTTTCCTTTCTTTTGCTTCTCCAACAATTTACGTTTTCTGCTCACGTCGCCACCGTAACATTTAGCGGTTACATCCTTACGGACGCATTTCACGGTTTCCCTGGCGACGATTTTCCCTCCGATGGCGGCTTGAATGGCTATGTCGAATTGCTGTCTTGGTATCAAGTCTTTGAGTTTTTCGCACATCCTTCTACCCAAACTCACAGCATTGTCCTGATGCGTCAGGGTAGACAGCGCATCCACAGGCTCTCCATTGAGCAAGATGTCGAGCTTGGCCAACTTTGAGGGTCGGAACGAGTCTACATGATAATCGAACGATGCATAACCCTTTGAGATGGATTTCAACTTATCGTAGAAATCGATGACAATTTCTCCTAACGGTATCATAAAATGCAATTCCACGCGATTTCCAGAGATGAACTCCTGCTTAACCAGCTCGCCTCTCTTCTCCAAACAGAGCGTCATGATGGGGCCAATGTAGTTGGCATCCGTAATAATAGTAGCTCGAATATAAGGCTCTTCAATATGTTCAATCATCGTTGCTTCTGGCAAACCAGACGGATTATGAACTTCCTTCGATTCTCCGTGTTTGTCGTAAACCATATAAGATACGTTGGGCACGGTAGTGATGACCTCCATGTTGAACTCTCTATCCAAACGTTCTTGCACGATTTCCATGTGCAAGAGTCCTAAGAATCCACATCTGAAGCCAAAACCAAGTGCCACAGACGATTCAGGAGAGAACGACAATGAGGCGTCATTGAGTTGAAGCTTTTCAAGAGATGTTCGCAAGTTTTCGTAGTCATTAGGGTCGATGGGATAAACACCCGCAAACACCATTGGCTTCACCTCCTGGAAACCAGCAATAGCCTTTTCGCAGGGACGGTTTACATGGGTGATGGTATCTCCCACTTTCACCTCCTTCGCATCTTTTATGCCGCTGATGATATAGCCTACTTCTCCGGTTTTCATTTCTCGCCGGGGAACCATATTCATCTTAAGAATGCCAATTTCATCGGCATCATATTCCATTCCCGTGTTATAAAACTTTACCTTATCGCCCTGCTTGATGCATCCATTTTCTATTTTAAAATAGGCGATGATACCACGAAAGCTGTTAAAAACAGAGTCGAAAATTAATGCCTGAAGTGGAGCTTTCTCATCCCCCACAGGATGTGGAACGCGTTGCACCACAGCATCTAATATATCGCTAACACCTTCACCTGTCTTACCAGATGCGCGAATAATATCAGAACGGTCACACCCTATCAATTCTACGATTTCATCTTCAACCTCTTCTGGCATGGCAGAAGGCATGTCAATCTTGTTGATGACAGGGATAATCTCGAGGTCATGCTCGATGGCCATATATAGATTAGAGATGGTCTGCGCTTGCACACCTTGCGTAGCGTCGACAACCAGCAAAGCACCCTCGCATGCAGCTATGCTCCTACTTACCTCATAAGAAAAGTCAACGTGCCCCGGAGTATCAATCAAATTTAATATATAATTATGTCCCTCATATTGATATTCCATTTGGATAGCGTGGCTTTTAATCGTGATGCCGCGTTCTTTTTCCAAATCCATGCTATCAAGCATTTGTCCACCAGTCACTTGAACTGTTTTAGTATATTCCAGTAATCGATCTGCCAAGGTTGATTTTCCATGATCAATATGGGCAATGATGCAAAAGTTTCTTATTTGATCCATCAGATATTTTCGTTATAGTATCAAAGATTGTACTACCGCTATGAAGGAAGTTCAATCGTTAGTTTAAAAGAGTGAAATCAATCCTTTTGTTAGTAAATAGTGCCATGAATTTCATTATGTTCGTCAAATTGACTCAAAGGCCTCCAATCTTATGCAAAGATAACTATTTAAAACCATATATCAACGAACGAAATGATAAAATTAGTAAAAACTTTGTATCTTTGCAGTGGATAGAATCCGCCCAAACATAACTGAAAAAACTAGCTTTTCACTCGGCACATACGAGCTTCGAAATGCTTATAATGTAAGAATACATGAAAAAATTATTCATCGCTATTTTATTGATTCCCATGCTGTCTTCATGTCATGAGAGTCTGGAAGACAGATGCGCAAGGGAAGCCAAGGAATATACAGATAAATACTGCCCTACCCCAGTTGTTAATGGTACGAGAACAGACAGTGTGACCTTTCAAAAAGACACCAAGACCTACACTTACCACTGTTCATTTGTTGGTGAATTGGACAATGCGCAAATTGTAGCACAGAACAGGGATAAAATACACCAACTCATGGTGAAGGAGATTAAGGACAATACAAGTATTAAGAAACTAAAAGAAGCAAAATATAATTTTGCCTACATAGTGCATTCAGATAAAGAACCACAGAAAATATTGTATCAGCAAACAATACGCACAAAGGATTATCAGTAAATTCTATCAGATTTCTAAAGACAGCATCCCCACCTGAAAATGAAATAACACATTGACTGAAAAATTATGATCTATACAGTAGTATAGCATTTTTACAGTGCTTTTATACTACCAGCTACCCATGGTGTTATCTTTTTTACATAGCTTCGTAACCTGCTTGCAACATGAGCTGTGTACTTTTGCAAGCAAAAATTGTAAGATTGTAGTTATAATTAAAACAAAAAGTTATTTATGGGTAAAAGGAGAAGTTTAGCAACACTACTTTTAGCTGGTTCTTTGATAATTCCAGTTAACAGAGGCTTTGCCAATGCAAGTGAATTTCGTGAATCAATACAAAGTAGGCAAGTTTCCAACAAAAAGGACATGACCATCCAGTGTATTGTTTCCGATCAATTAGGTGCCATCACTGGTGCTACAGTTTCAATAGAGGGAACAGATGTTGGTGCCATTACTAATATGGAGGGAATAGCCACCTTACAGCATGTTCCTATTGGATCCACAATAGTTATTTCATATATAGGTTTTATAACAAAAAAAATAACAGTAAAACAAGGAGTTGAATCCTACTCCGTTAAGCTGGAAGAAGATTCAAAAAACCTTAACGAAGTGGTTGTTATAGGATATGGAACCCAGAAGAAGGCTAATCTGACAGGAGCAGTTGATCAGGTGTCATCTGAGGTTTTTAAAGGCAGACCAACAGCCAATGTGACACAGATGCTGGAGGGTGTAGTACCAAACCTGAACATTAGTCTGGCTGATGGTAAGCCTGGACGCAGCTCTGCTTTCAATATTCGTGGGACGGGTTCAATTAATGGTGGCAGCGCCTTGGTCCTAATCGATGGCGTGGAAGGAGACCCCTCATTGTTGAATCCAGATGACATTGAAAACGTCTCAGTGCTAAAGGATGCGGCAGCATCGGCCATCTATGGTGCACGAGCTCCTTATGGTGTGGTATTAATTACCACAAAGAATCCTCAGAAAGGTACTGCTAAAATCAATTATTCGTCGAATTACTCCATACAGAGACCCACAAATGTCCCTGATGTTGTCTCAGACGGCTACACATGGGCCGAACACTTTCATATGGCCTATTATAACTTCAATTCTTCTAATCCATCAGGTATCAATAAGACGCAACAATTCTCCACAGCATGGCTGGAAGAATACAAACGGCGCCATGATAGTGGCAATTTCGGAACAGTAGTTTCTGATGGAAGTATTGGCACAAAAGGTAGATATGTGTATTACCCTGAAGGAGTAGATATGTACGATATCCTTTATAAAGATCACGTATTTAGCCAAAGTCAGAATCTATCTATTTCAGGAAGCGATAACAAATTCGACTACTATCTATCAGGACGTTTCTTTTCATACGATGGACTTTTTGATAGCAAAAAACAGACAGATAAATACAAGTCGTACAACATGCGATTTAAAGCTGGTTACCAAATAACCAACTGGTTGAAAGTGAATAATAATTTCGAATTCTCCAATAATAATTATTACAATCCTATCACTTACTCAGAAGGAAATGGAGTGATATGGCGCAACATCGCTGACGAAGGGCATCCATCTTCCCCCATATTTAATCCAGACGGTACGCTGACATATTGTGCCGTATATGGCGTGGGAGATTTGCTATATGGACAGAGTGGTATCAATAATAAGAAAGATGAATATAAAAATACTACATCGTTCATTGCCACTTTCCTTAACAACAAAATTCGTCTTAATGGAGACTTTACATTCAAAAAGAATTCTCTGGAGCGTACAACCAAGCAAGTTCGCACACCTTACGCTAAATCTGTCAACAATGACAACACAAGCAAAATAGAATATATAGCAGGAATTCGCTCTAACATAGCAGAAACCGTACGCAACACCAGATATTTAGCCACGAACATTTATGCAGAGTATGAAGAAACGTTCAACGAACTTCATTATTTCAAGGGCATGGTAGGCTGGAACTATGAGAAAGAAAACGCTAAACAGATTTTTTCATATAACGATGATTTGCTAACAGACGAAGTGGAAAACATTAATTTGGCCATGGGCACTGATAATAAGAACATAACTTCGTCATGGAATGCATACCAATTTGCTGGAGCATTCTTCCGATTCAACTATTCATACGACAACCGTTATCTATTTGAGGTAAACGGTCGGTATGAAGGCTCGTCAAGATTTCCTGAAAACCATCGTTGGGCATTTTTCCCATCAGCATCCATGGGATGGAGACTATCTGAAGAACACTTCTGGAAAGTCAACCCAAACGTGATGTCTAATGTTAAGTTAAGAGGTTCATACGGACAACTGGGAAATGCAGCTGGATTAAACAATTACCAATACATCCAAACAATGGGCGTGTCTACGTCTGGATATATTCTTGACGGACTTCGACGCCGCTACACATCCAGCCCAGCAGCAATGCCCGATGACCTAACTTGGGAAACAGCTACTACCTACAACTTTGGTATTGACATGAACTTCATAAACAATAGATTGATGTTCAACGCCGACTACTATGTGCGCAAAACTACAGACATGATTGTTGCGGGACCTACTGTACCAGATGTGTTCGGAGCTTCTTCCCCAAAAGGTAATTATGCAGATCTTACAACACGAGGTTATGAAATAGCCATTGCATGGAGAGATGGATTTCAATTGGGTGGCAAACGATTCAACTATGGGATAAAGGCTACATTGTCTGACTACTATTCGGTCATTGACAAATATAATAATGCCACAAAATCGCTGAGCACAAGAGCCAATCAGTCACTCGCAGGAAACTATTATGAAGGTATGCGTATTGGAGAGTTGTGGGGATTCGAATCGAACGGACTATGGCAAAACCAAGAGGAAATTGACGCTGCAAATGCTGCTGCCATTGCTGCAGGACAAAAATATTACAATCCACTGATGCAGACTTCCAAATCATACAAACTGTATCCTGGTGACATCAAGTTCGAAGATCGCAACGGAAATGGATACATTGACCGAGGAAAGAATACGGTCGATGATCCAGGAGACCGATTCATTATTGGCAATGAGGAACCACGCTACATCTACAGTTTTACTCTATCTGCTGACTGGAATAACATTTGGATTAATGCATTTTTCCAAGGTGTAGGTCAACAAGACTGGTATCCTTCAAACGAGGCCTCGGTGTTCTGGGGACAATATAACCGCCCATATAATCAAATGCCTAAATGGCATGAGAATAATTATTGGACAGAAGAAAATCCAAATGCGTTCTTGCCCCGCTATGCTGGTTACTACGCTCCCTTCCATGGAGGACACAACAACGCTAATACACGATATCTGATGGATGTCTCATACCTGAGATTAAAGAGCTTGCAGATTGGATACAACCTTCCACAGCAATGGCTTAGCAAAACAAAATTCATCAGACAAGCCAGTGTCTTTTTCTGTGGAGAGAACCTTTTTACATGGTCACCGCTTTATAAATACACAAAAGACGTTAACGTTTCCAACATTGGAAGCTCAGATATTGATTTGAACTCGGGAAGCGGAGATGGCTATAACTACCCGATGATGTCCACATACAGCATTGGACTAAACATCACATTCTAACAAATCCACAACTATATACAAAGAACTTCAGATATGAAAAAAAAATTTTTATGCCTCTCGATATTGGGAATTTTCCTCTTATCATCTTGTGACATGAACGAAGAGCCACAATCTTCCGCATCGGTTAACATGGTGTTTTCTTCCGCAAAAGGACTTGAAACCTACGCATACTCATTCTATAATGACTTACCAAACTACTCCAGTGCATTCAAGCAAGATGCAACGAGCGATTACAGCGCAAAAAACCAAATTGGCGGCATGGAAGTCGGCGCTTATACCACCAACTCATCCAGCAGCTGGTCATGGGGAGCTTTACGGAATATCAACTTCTTTTTAGAAAACAATACCAACCCAGCTGTCAGTGAGAATATCAGAAACCATTATAATGGAATTGCTCGACTGTTTCGTGCCAGATTCTATTTTAACAAGTTAGTGAGTTATGGTGAGGTGCCATGGATACAAAAGGTTTTTAACAACAGTGAAGATCCTGACCTTTTTAATTCGCAAGACACGCGTGATGTCATTATTGAACACATACTTAACGATCTCGACTACGCATATAACTATATTAATAAGGTGGATGCTACCAAAAACTCAACAACTGTGAACAAGTGGACGGCTGCGTCCTTCAAGTCACGAGTTTGCTTATTCGAAGCAGCTTGGCGAAAATACCATGCAACAGACGAACTCGATATTGCTCGCACAGGTTGTACGAAATATTCACCAAAACAGCTCTATCTACTCGCCGCTGAAGCAGCCAAAGAGGTGATTGACAAAGGGCCGTATAAAATATATACAGGTACAAGTTATACAAATGGGCGCGGTTCTTATAGACAGCTGTTTATTGCCGACAATGCTGTGACAACAGAAGTAATGCTGGCCATAGCTACAGACAAAGTATTGCAGATGGGAGAACAAAATTGGTGGTTCAACTCTTCCACGTATGGTCCTCACTTATGCATGTCAAGAAAATTTGCTAAGACTTACCTCAACCGAGACGGTAGTCCCTATCGTGAGACAAAAAATGATGGCAGTTTCAAGACATTTGTAGAAGAAACAACTAATCGTGATCTGCGATTAAATCAAACCATCCGTGGTTATGACTTCACCCGCATGGACCCTACTGGCAATTATGTTCCTACGGCAGCCAATTTCTCAGGACATTCTCTAACAGGTTACCAATACACCAAATATACGATGGACGACGTATCTTACGATGATGCACGCACCAACGACAACGACATTCCACTGATGCGGTTTGCCGAGGTTCTGCTCAACTATGCCGAAGCCAAAGCAGAACTTAACACTTTGACTGATGAAGACTGGGCAAAAACGATAGGAGTTCTTAGAATGCGTGCTGGCATTACTGGAGGCACCCCAACAACAGGAACGTTAACTGCGAAACCTACATCGCCTGAACCTTACATCGCTGCATATTATCCTGATGTAAATGATGCTACCATCCTTGAAATACGTCGTGAGCGTGCCATTGAACTTTGTTTGGAAGGTTTTAGAATGAACGATTTAAAACGATGGAACTGTGCACATCTGTGGGCTGATGATCCTTGGGAAGGTGTATACATACCTGCCTTAAACACCCCTCTCGACATGAATGGCGATGGGGAGGCTGATGTATATTTTTATCAGACCGATAAAATCGATGATGCCAAATATGCACCGATTGGAGTATATGTTGGTACGAAGAAGAACAATGTTCTCAACGTGGTTCAGGCAGGTTCAGGCTATCTGCTCAAATACAACATCAAAGGACGTGATTGGCCCGCTCGCCAATACCTTTACCCGATCCCAGAGGTCGTCATACAGAAAAATAATAATCTCCATCAAAACCCAGGATGGTAGAAATTAAAATATTAAAGAAACTAGATTACAATTATGAGAAATAGATATTTCATCTTAATTCTTGCTGTTTTTCTGAGCTGCACTACCCTTAGCTTTGCTCAAAAAGGACAAGAATCCAAAGCATACATCAATGTTGCAACATTTAACCTACGGATGGACACTAAGTCAGACGGAGCTAACCAGTGGTCAAAGCGAAAAGAGTTAGGCAAATCACTGATTCGCTTTCATGAGTTTGATATTTTTGGAACACAAGAAGGATTCAAACACATGCTGGTCCAAATTGCCGAATTAAAACAATATGCCTGGATTGGTGAGGGACGAGATGGAGGTGACGAGGGCGAACACTCTGCCATTTTCTATCGAAAAGATAGATTTGATCTCCTCGACTCGGGAAATTTCTGGTATTCGGAAATTCCAGAGAAAGTTGGATTAGGGTGGGATGTTACATGCTGTAACCGAATCTGTTCGTGGGGAAAATTCCGGGAGAAAATTTCAGGAAAAATATTCTTTCTATTTAACTCACATTTTGACCATCAAGGAGTAATAGCGCGAAGAGAATCAGCTCGATTGTTGCTGCAAAAAATGGGTCAGTCGTAAAACCCAGTTGCAACCCTCTCCCCCTCATGCACATAATTTCATAAGCCTATAAAGGAAGAAAGGAATATCCGTTACTCCCCTGAACTGTGCCCTGAAGGCTTTGACTTTTGCGTTGAAGGATTCAGCATTGGCATTTGTGGCTCTGTTGACAAAGAAATTGAGTATGGTATCATAATGGTTCTTAAAGGTGTCAATTACCGTATAGAAATTATCCACGCCCAACTTCTCTACCTCGTTAAACCACTTAGCCAGTTTCAATCTTGCAGCGTCCTTGATGCTTCTGGCATTATAAATATCGGTAAGTTCCATGGCCAGGTCATAGGCTTTTTTGAGTTCCGGGTAGTTTTCAAAGATTATTTCAGCCCTTAGCCTTTGCGATTCTGTCCACTTTGACTTGTGTTTAGTCAGTATAAACTTCGCCCTGGCAAGCAGTTGCTTGCGTGTGTCACCGTTGCTGTATCTGAATGGCCTGTAGGTTTCGTTCTTGGCTTTGGCTTCCTTCATCTCCTCATTTTCTCTGTCCCTTGCCATCCACCTGTAGGCTATGCGCATGTCGTCCAAAGCGTCATAGTAAAGCTTCTGCACATGAAACCTGTCATTGGTGATGAGTGCCTTGGGGAACACCGTGCGCGCAATGATCATCATAGAGGAAGACAAGTCGAGCGTTATCTCCTTGACAGTCTTTCTTTTGGAAAGGTCAATCTTTTCCAGAACACGAATCACATCTTCGGCTTTTGTTCCCCTGACCACAGCTACCAGCGTACCCCTGCCACCTTTGCCAGCCTTGTTGGTCAGAAACGTATAGACCTCACCGCTGCTCAGACAAGTCTCATCGATACTCAGGCTCTCTCCCAGGTT
The DNA here is from genome assembly GCF_025151385.1 of Hoylesella buccalis ATCC 35310. Taxonomy (NCBI): domain Bacteria; kingdom Pseudomonadati; phylum Bacteroidota; class Bacteroidia; order Bacteroidales; family Prevotellaceae; genus Hoylesella; species Hoylesella buccalis. Next base: position 971,240 of record NZ_CP102287.1, read on the forward strand.
CTCATCAAACAGCAGCCAGTCTCCCGCATGCGACAACTGCTCCCACTGGCGATAATCGCTGAAATGCTCCTTGTATTGGGTGGAAAGCTGCTTGCCGTCTACGCCATAGTGAGAGCCGATACCTGTAATGCTCTCCGCAGTAGACTCAATTCTATTCTTTTAAAAAAGAAACGAACTCAGGGGAAAGTTTGCTGCCCTCAGTTGTCAAGTCATCGTAAGAATAACTGAATATCTCACCCGTGGAACTGTCACGCCATTTTCGACGGCGGACATGAAGGTAAACGGGCTTGCCACGAAGGGGAAAGTCATGGACAACCCGTTCGGCGGTAAAGCCGTAACTGCTTACCGTGCCGGACTTGCGGTCAACCTCTTCCATAAAGTTACGCTCATCCAACCAGAAGTCTATCTGGGAAATACTCTCTTGGATATCTATCACATCAAAATAATCTGCGAGTATCTCTGGAAAGATACAACGCAACAATTGCTCGGTCTTCATGATGCAAAGATAACAAATACTTATGAAATTATGTGCATGAGAGGGAGAGGGTTGCAACTGGGTTTTACGACTGACCCCAAAAAATCAAATCCATCGCAGGAACCAATGCAACGGTCATTATCACTGGCGATTTCAATGCAACGCCTGAAAGCGAACCCATTAGAATATTGCTAAATGACGGTCTGCTTCTCGATTCATACAAAATATCAATACAGCCACCTTATGGAACTTACGGCACATCAAATGGATGGAAAATCAGAGAAAAAGGTAAAGATCAGCGTATTGACCATATCTTTGTTACGAAAGATGTAAGCATACAAAAGTATGGTGTTATAAATGACATGCCATACGGTCAGTTTCCATCAGATCACTATCCGGTAATGGTCAAGGCAGGAATTTAAAGAATTTTCAGGATTTAGTCCTCTACTCAATTCAGCAAGTTCTTGCAGCTTTAAGAAACTAAATCCAATGTTAGCGACAGCTATTATATAGGAGATAAGCACTAACCATAAGTGTTAGGAGTTTATCTCCTTTTATTTTCGTGTATGCCGGTCATGTCATGACTAAATAAGAATGCGCCAAACTTGACGCACTCTCTATAACATGTTCCTGTTATTCAGGTTTCATATTGGTGTAAACAGTTTGCACATCGTCAAACTCTTCAAGACGCTCTACCATTTTATCAATTGTTTCACGTTCTTCGGGAGCAACGTCTTTCAAATCGTTCGGGATGTATGTAAACTCAGCTCCTGTCACTTCAAAACCGTCCGTTTCCAGATGTTTTTGAATTTCACCGAAGCTCGTGGGGGCACCATAGATGGTTATTTCGTTTTCTTCCTCATCTTCATCATATTCATCTTCCACACCATAATCTATGAGGTCGAGAATCAGTTCGTCCATATCCAAGCCATCTTTCTTCTTAAAGGTGAATACGGCTTTATGGTCAAAGAGGAATGCCAGTGAACCACTTGTTCCCAAGTTGCCATTAAACTTATTGAATACAGACCGCACATCACCAACGGTTCGGGTGGTATTGTCCGTCAAAGTATCTACCAAGATAGCCACTCCATGAGGACCATACCCTTCGTAAGTAACCGATTTGTAGTCGCTTTGATCTTTCCCCATTGCGTTCTTAATGGCACGATCAACATTGTCTTTCGGCATGTTTTCGCGCTTGGCATTGGCTATGAGGGCGCGCAAAGCGGGATTGTTTTCAGGATCTGGTCCTCCGGCTTTTACTGCAATTGCAATTTGTTTACCTATTTTCGTGAATGTACGAGCCATGTGGCCCCATCTTTTCAGTTTCGTTGCTTTACGATACTCAAATGCTCTTCCCATTGGAATAAAAATATTTAATCCTCTTCATTGAAGAGGTTTAGGACGAAGAACTTTCGCGCCTAAATGTTGATTATTTAATGATATATGAACGTTTATATTCACAAAACCATGGCAACCGAATCATCGAAGTTCGGCACCAAGCTTTTCTGTGAGATTCTTAATAAGTTTCTGCATGATTCCGTCAATCTGCTTGTCATTCAATGTTTTTTGTTCATCTTGCAGAATAAAATTGACGGCATAGCTCTTCTTGCCTTCAGGTAGATTCTTGCCTTCGTAAACATCAAAGAGTTCAACGCGCTTCAGTAACTTCTTTTCTGTCTGGAAGGCTATCTTTTCTATTTGCTCGAATTCTGTTTGCTTATCTATCAACAGGGCCAAATCGCGACTAACGGCTGGATACTTAGACAACTCTTTATACTCAACCTTATTCTTACGAGTTAATTTCATAAGTGCCGTCCAGTTGATTTCAGCAAAATAAACTTCACCAGCTACATCAACCTGCTTTAGCAACTTTTTACAAACAACACCCAATTCAGCGATGTTTTTTCCTCCTCGATTCATGATGCTCAAACCATGAGAGAAGATGTTATTCTCACTTTTTTCTGTTACCAACATGCCAGAAGGCACGCCTAACCGGGCAAAAATATTTTGAACATAGGCTTTCAGTTCGTCAAATGAACTGGACTCATCTGCATGTGCCCAACTTCCTTCCACACGTTTACCAGTAACCCATAGTCCTAAATGATAAGCTTGCTGATATGCCTTAATCGGATCTTCCTCATTCGCTCGCTCTGCTACATATTGGTAACAGTTACCAAACTCAAAGAAGCGCAAGTTTGTTTGCTTACGGTTCACATTGCGCATGATGCTTTCAAGGCCTCCAAACAATAGCGTCTGGCGCATCACACCCAGATCGGTACTCAAAGGATTCATGATCTTTACGGTTGCCTCCTCTGGGTAACGGTTCAAATCATGATAATAAGACGTCTTGGTAAGCGAATTGTTCAGAATTTCATGAAAACCACATCCAACCAACTGTTCACCAACCAAGTTTTCCAAATGGGCTGCTCTATCCTCATCACCCTGTATGGTCAACGAACTCTTGAGCTGCGTTGGAATTTCAACGTTGTTATAACCATAGATACGCAGGATATCCTCTACGACGTCACAGGGGCGCTGAACGTCAACTCGGTATGCGGGGACAGACAATTCAAGACCTTCTTGATTCTCGCTCTTGATTTCCATTTCCAGGCTTTCCAAGATACTCTTCATCATTTCTGGCTCTATCTTTTTACCAATGAGACCGTTCACATAATCGTATGAAAGTGACACTTGGGCGTTTTCAATAGGTGTAGGATACACATCTTTAATCTGCATGCTAACCTTACCTCCCGCGAGCTGCTGACACAATATCGCAGCCTGCTTCAATGCGTATATCGTGCCATTAGGATCGATGCCGCGTTCAAAGCGATAGCTTGCATCCGTACTCAAACCATGCCGGCGTGCGCTCTTGCGAATCCAGGTTGGGTGGAAATAGGCACTCTCCAAAACAACATTGCGTGTTGTTTCATAGGTACCACTACCCTTTCCACCGAAGATTCCGGCAATACACATCGGGTGTTCTGCATTGCAAATGCTTAAGTCGTGTTCACCCAAAGTATGCTCTTCACCATCGAGGGTCACAAACTTGGTCCCCTCTGGCTGTGTTCTCACCACGATTTGATGACCTTCAACCATGTCTGCATCAAAACAATGCATGGGCTGTCCGTAGGCCATCATCACATAATTTGTGATGTCAACGATGTTATTGACGGGTCGCAAGCCGATTACTCTCAGCTTGTTCTGCAACCACTCCGGACTTTCTTTCACCTCACAATCCGTGAGTGAGAGACAGGCATAACGCTTGCAGGCCTCTGTATTCTCAATCTTGACATCAATGGGCAAGTCTTCATTATCTACCTTAAATTCATCACAAGACGGACGATGCAGACTGGTTTGATACCCATTTTGCTTCAACCATGCATACAAATCACGAGCTACACCGTAATGAGACAAAGCATCAGCCCGATTGGCTGTGATGTCTATTTCGATAATCCAATCGCTCTCAAGGTTATAATATTCTGCAGCAGGCTGGCCAACAGGAGCATCTTCTGGCAACACAATGATACCCTCATGTGACGTACCAACACCAATTTCGTCTTCGGCGCAAATCATTCCGAATGAGTCTACGCCCCGTAATTTGCTCTTCTTGATGGTAAACGAATCATCACCATCATATAAAATACAGCCAAGGTCGGCTACGATGACTTTCTGCCCAGCAGCCACATTGGGGGCGCCACATACAATCTGCTGAGGCTCTCCCTTCCCTAAGTCTACTGTCGTGATATGGAGGTGATTGGAGTTGGGGTGCATTTCACAGGTCAACACCTGCCCAACATAAAGTCCTTTTAATCCTCCCTTGACGGTTTGAACTTCTTCCAAGGCATCCACTTCTAGCCCTGTAGAAGTTAAGGCTTGCGCAACTTCCTGCGGAGTCAAGTCGAAATCGACATATTCTTTAAGCCATTTATATGAAATATTCATTAGATAGATGAATTTTAAGTGTATTCGTAAAGCATTGCAAAATTACTAAAAAAACAAGACCCTTACAAATGTTTGTTCAAAAATGAGTGTCACAAAACCTATCTTGAGGAAAAGATAGTACATCGATGCACGAGCAAACGACCGAATCGCTTGATGGAATAAACCAAAGAGGGCATGTCAAATACTTGACACACCCTCTAATACAAACTCAATCACCTCAAGTTAATCAAGCCATTTTACATAGTTGAAATCTTGACGGTGTGGCAGGTTTTTATGCTTTGGGAACATACGCACGCATGATTTAAAGGTACCGGCATCATCAGGATCTATTACTGCTTCAAAAGTATATAGATTGCCTTCGTGCCCTGTCATCTCAAAGGGACGTACGCGATAAAGCTCACGACCTTCATCATCGGGTAAGGGTTTCAGTGTCACCAGCTCCAAACCAACAGCATCCTCCAGGCCTTGTTCGTCAATCACATATTTCATGCGATATTCAACACCCGTTTCGCCACCGTTTGTCAAGAACTCAGTATCCTTTGAAACAACATGGATGGCATCCCAACGCTCAGCCACTGTCTCTTTCCAATGCGCAATCTCTTTAGCCAACTTGGCATCTTCAGCGGCCAACTCAGCAAATCTAGCTGCTTGCTTCTCGTAGAACTTGTCGTAGTAATCGTCCAACTGACGCTTCATCGTGTAATGAGGTGCAATCGTCGCAACGGATTTCTTCACCACGTCAAGCCATTGTTCGCTATAGCCTTCCTCATTCTTACTATAATACATCGGAATAATTTCATTCTCTAAAAGCGAATAAATGGTAGCTGCATCCAACTGGTCTTGGTACTCCTGGTTTTGATAAGTGCGCTTCTGAGGCAAAGCCCACCCGGCACCTTCTCTATAACCTTCTACCCACCAGCCATCGAGCACGGACAAGTTGACAACACCATTCATCTCGGCTTTCTCGCCAGACGTACCCGAGGCTTCGAGTGGACGCGTAGGCGTATTCATCCAAATATCTACACCAGAAACCAGTCTTCGGGCCAAATGCATGTCGTAATCTTCCAGGAAGATGATTTTACCTAAAAACTCTGGTCGCTGGCTAATCTCATAGATACGTTTGATGAGATCTTGACCTGCTCCATCTGCAGGATGGGCCTTGCCCGAGAAGAAGAACAGCACAGGGCGTTCTGGGTTGTTCACAATCTTTGACAACCGATTGATGTCTGTAAACAACAAGTGCGCTCTTTTATAGGTTGCAAAACGACGACAGAAACCTATCATCAACGCATTTGGATTGATACATTCAAGCAGTGACATCACGCGTGACGGATCGCCTTGGTTCTTCAACCAATTCTCGGTAAACTTCTCACGGATATACTTCACCAGCTTATTTTTCAACTTCATGCGCGTTTGCCAAATCTCTTCATCCGGAATCTTCAGAAACGCGTGCCAAATGTCTTCGTTGCTCTGGTCGCTCATAAACGACTTGTCGAAGTACTTGTCGTAAAGGTCACGAAACTCTGTCGAAGTCCATGTTGGGAAGTGTACACCATTGGTCACATATCCTACATGGCTCTCCTCTGGATAAGAGCCTTTCCAGATAGGAGCGAACATTTTTTGGCTTACCCATCCGTGCAACTTGCTTACGCCATTAACCTCTTGTGCGGTATTGCATGCAAAGGTACTCATGCAGAATTTTTCTGTATGATTGTCAGGATTCTGACGTCCCATTCCAATGAATTCATCCCATGTGATACCCAAACGCTGTGGATAGCCTTGCATGTACTTTCCGAAAAGGGTTTCGTCAAAATAGTCGTGGCCTGCCGGAACGGGGGTATGCACCGTGTACAGTGAGGATGCTCTCACCAATTCCATTGCCTGATTGAACGTCAGTCCGCTCTCAATGTAATCACAAAGACGTTGCAAATTACACAGAGCCGCGTGGCCTTCATTACAATGATAGATGTCTTTCTGGATGCCCAGTTTCTTCAATGTGAGTATACCACCAATACCCAGCAATATCTCTTGCTTGAGTCGGTTTTCCCAATCACCTCCATACAGAGCGTGGGTAATGGATCTGTCAAACTCTGAGTTTAAGTCGTTGTCAGTATCCAACAAGTACAATTTGATGCGGCCCACATTCACACGCCATACGTATGCATGCACCACATAATCAAGATAGGGAACGTCAACCACGATGGGGTTGCCATTTTCATCAACCTCACGCTCAATGGGAAGCGAGTTAAAGTTTTGAGCCTCGTATTGAGCAATCTGTTTACCCTCCATATTGAGTGACTGCTTGAAATAGCCGTAACGATACAAAAAGCCTACAGCACACATATCTACATTGCTGTCTGATGCCTCTTTGAGGTAGTCACCAGCCAACATGCCCAAACCTCCTGAATAGATTTTCAATATCTGATTAATGCCATATTCCATGCAGAAATAGGCAACAGATGGCCGCTTCTTATCGGGTTCCACGTTCATGTAAGTGCGAAATTTGGCATACACGTCCTCGACGCGCTTCATCAACTTGGCATCGTTCACGATCTCTTCTTTGCGGTCATAGTTAAGGCGCTCCAACAACAGCACAGGGTTGTGCCCTACTGCTTCGTACAATTTCTCATCAAGACTCTTGAAGAGACTACGCGCTTCGTGATTCCAACCAAACCACATGTTATGTGCTAATTCGTCCAAACATTTCAGTTGTTCGGGCAGTCTTGATTTGATTGTCAACTCCCTCCACTGTGGAGCGTTAACATTGCTCGTCTTAATTTTCATAAATCTTTAATTTTCTTATTTTTTTCTTACTTGATTATTCTATTCTCTACTCGTGACAAAGCCTGGTGATAGGCTGTTTCGTAATACTTAATAAACCGTTGCCACAATGCTTTTTTTGACAAATCGGCTGCTCGCCGGCGTATGGTATTCACCTCTTTAGGTGATAACTTTGACAGCTGCATGATGGTTTGCTTGATTTCGTCGGCCACATCAGAGTAGTTGGTGTCAGTACGGTGAATCACTTTCACACCATGCTCAATCTCACCATACGTTCCGATTGTTCGATTAACCCACAAACCAAATCCCGCTAAATCGGTTGTGACACAAGGCACCCTGAACGCAATAGCCTCCAACGGCGTGTAGCCCCAAGGCTCGTAGTAGGAAGGATAAACGCACAGGTCGTTACCCACAACCAAATCATAATATGGCAGGTTTAAAATGCCATCATCACCCGTGAGGTAGCACGGAACAAACATCACTTTCACGTTGTCATGTTCGGCGTTATGCATATTCAGCGCTTCCAGCATCTGAAGGATGCGGTCGCCTGGCATGTCCCGAAGCCAATGGGTTAACATAGAATGCTCCAAGGGCGTGTCAAACGATTCTCCCGACGCCAGCCTTGTTATCAAGTCGGCACGTGGTTCGCCCACCCAAGCCGGCACTTCCACCACGGCCAGCACCTTACGCGTTAAGGCATCTTGCGACAACCGTAAGCGGTTAATAGCTTCTAAGAAGACATCGATGCCTTTGTTGCGAAACTCATAACGGCCACTTGTAGAAACAATGAAAGTATTGTCATCAAAAGTATTGCCCATCAAAGCATTAGCAACTTCTATGATTCGCTTTCTTGCCAGCCTACGTTTGCTCGTCAGCTCTTGCCCTCGTGGCACAAAACTGTCTTCAAAACCATTGAGTAATATCTCATCAACGGGTTTATCCAGCAGCTCATTACACTCGTTGGCAGTAATCTCACTCACGGTTGTAAAGCAGTCAACGTGATGTGCGGTTTGTTTCTCTATCGAGTGTTTGCTCTGCATGTTGAGTTCCTCGGCCATTTGGTCTCCGTGATAGGCCGACAGGTATTCGTACAGGGGCTTATTGTTTCCCGCGATACTTCGCCCAATGCTCGTTGCATGGGTTGTGAAAAGGGTGCCTATCTCGGGTACCTGATGGCGAATGTAGAGCAATCCTATGCCGGTCATCCATTCATTTCCATGATAAATCACCTTCTTGGTCTTGTCCAGATAAAAGCGATAAAAGCTCTCCACCACCCTGCCGGCTGCATACGAAAACATAGAGGCTTCGTCGTAATCGCCATAGCCGTGCAGACTATCCACCTGAAACCACTCCCACATTTGGGCATAAATCTCATTTTTCAGCGCATAAAAGGGTTGGTAATCCACTAATATGGCAAGCGGATGTCCTGGAACTGACCAGCGGCCAATTCTGCATGTCAATCCGTCATCAGCGGCTTTGCTCTTCCAATCTGCGAACAAAGAGCTGTCTTCTTGAAAATATGGATTGTCTTGTTCTTTCCAACAATCAGGGCCGATAAAGATGATTCGGTCCGGATATTGATCCTGCAATGTTTTTGCTCGCGTAGAAAGAACGGTATAAATACCTCCCACTTTATTACAAACTTCCCAACTCGACTCAAATATATAGTCGGGACGCAACAAGTCCTTAGTCATAAGAATCATAATATGATGAGCAAAGATAATATAAAAAAGGTGAAATCCAAATGATAGGTTCTTTAATTTTCTTAATACACGCGTTTTATTGATATAAAGCAGTAACTTTGCAATAACTGGGAGCATATTGGCCAGTTAGGGACATCTAACGCAGCCCCTACCCGAGCCTTTCTATACACAACTAAAATCAACAAAAGATGAAAAAGTACCTATTTCTTCCTATTTTATGCTTTCTAAGCATGCTGGCGACAGCACAAAACACGCAAAAGCAGCCTTTCAAGGGTGTCATAGGTAATGCGGAATACAGAATATACATCAAAATGAATTTGTACGAGAACAACGTTACTGTACCTGGACAGGAAATCTTTGGTGAACTTCCTGGCTTCATGGGTGATAGCATCGATTCACGAAAATGGTTGTTCACATCGGCCAAGATTCATAAAAACACGGCTCAACTGGCAATTACCAACGACTATGGTAGCGAAGACTTAGTGGCCACTTTAACCCTTAACAAAGACAACACCTACACGTTGAAGCAAGTGGAAGGCAGCAATATGAAAATTGCACGTCAAAGAAAATGGAAAAAACTGCCCAAAACATTGGTATTCATCCCGAAAAAATAGGTACCTACAACGGGGACGGGCTTATTGATAAATCTTTGTATTTCAACACTTTCTCCCTCATTGTTCATCACTTGGCATAGGTAATCACCAGCTTGACACTTTCTTCGTTCGTGCGCTTCTGAATCCATTGGCGCATTTGATTGTTCTGCTGGCTCGTCAATGGTTTCTTCACTTTAAATTGAGCGATGGCTAAAAGGTAAGGCTCGTTTGCTGTGGTATCCAAATTAGCTTCGACAACGGGGGACAACACCAGCGATTGCACACCTGGGTATAGCACCAACATCTCGTTCAACATATCCACACTCAGTTGTGAATACGAATCAATTTTCCCCAATTTTTCTCGTAAATTCTTGATTTCAACAGCTTGCTCTTGAAGTACTTTGACGCTTTGTTCCCGATTTTTCGAGATGGCTACAAGAGTACCTTTTTCTGGTACTAAATCTGAGGATTCGGTACCCTGTATAACAGTTAGTTTCAGATGTTTCAGCCGCGAATGCTCATTCAGTTCCTTCTGCGCTTTCTTCTTTTGCTCTGGCGTAATCTCTTTTCCTAAGGCAACGATTTGCAATACGCTGTCTCCGTATAGATGTTGCGATACCACTTGTGTTCCTTTCCATTTCAAATTATGTTGAACAAAGTTACTCAACTGCTTGTCAAACAAGCTGGTTCGCATCATTCGTACAGTCATATAACCTGCCGGAATCATCGTTAAAATAGCAATGGCTAAAATCATACGATGCACAAACTTACAACGTTGAGGGTCTACAAAGTGTTTGCGTCTGAAACGCAACAAGAAGACACCGAAGGTGGTTGCCACAGCAATGAAGACGGTGTTGATAAAATATAATAAAGAAGCACCAGCAAAAAAGGCCAAATTTCCTGTTGCGATACCATATCCTGCCGTACAGAGTGGAGGCATTAATGCTGTGGCAATGGCTACGCCGGGAATGACGTTACCCTTGTCTTTGATAGACGCAGCGACAATACCTGCCGCACCACCAAAGAAGGCGATGAGCACATCGTAAATGGTAGGCTCGGTACGCGCCAACAACTCTGATTGTACACCCTGAAAAGGTGTTAAGAAAAAATAAACAGTTGCTGTGATGATACCAATAATGGTCGCCACCATATAGTTTTTAACGGCCCGTCTCAGCAGCGGCAAATCATCGATGCCCACCGCCAAACCCATGCCTAAGATAGGTCCCATCAGTGGTGAAATGAGCATGGCGCCGATGATGACTGCCGTAGAATTGATATTCAATCCTAAAGAAGCAATAAACACGGCACAAATTAGAATCCAAAGGTTAGCTCCTTTAAAGGCTACGCCCGATGCAATTTCATCAACAACATCCTCTTCCTTCTCACGATTCTCTGACATATCGAAATACTGCCTCAGATATGCCTTCAACGAAATCTTTTCCATTTTGTATGATATTTCGCAACTACAAGGTTATTCTATCTTGTGACGTGCTGTTATTTCTGTAAGTGTTGAACACTTGGAGCGCCCATTCTTTTCCTAAAAGATGCACACCCACACTGGTTCGTTTATGATTTTGCAAAGATAACAATTTCAAAAGAACTCACCAACAAACCGCCTCATTAACTCACTCGGATGTTTGAACTACGAAAACAACATTATTTTCAAGTCGAAAAGAAAAGACTCCAAGCTGCGTTCAGAATACGGCTCTTTCGTTTAACAATAGAACTTTGAACTTTTTAGACTAAACGGAATGTTTATCTATGAAATGTTTTCTGTAACGACAACTTTTTAACACAAATGCTGGGGCGTTTTTTCGACCAACTGGTTCGGATGCTGAAAATATGCGAAATTTTAAGCGGTTTTGATAGCAGATTGATTATTAATGATTTACGCATTTTTTGAACTAAGGATACATTCAAAAGATGATGAGTTTTTGCAGGAATAATCCTGTTTTTTCGCAAAATAGGCCTTCTATAGCATGTAAATTGCAAGCTGAAATCATGTAGGTTGGTTGGTAAAAGCATGCTTATAGCTGATTGATCCGATATGAATGGGGTCAGTGATGGTAATTTTAAGACTCTAAAATCCTAAAAACTCGTCTTTTTTTTGTCCATTTTGAGATTTTACTTTGTCAAATATAACGAATCAATTTAACAAACGAAAGGTTTGTTAACACAGCCGCCTATTTTTGGTCAGTATCATGAAAAATTTCCACAAATGGTCACCCATAACGCTTTATGTACTAAATTTGCTATTTCTATCAAATACAGATGTATCTAGCGAAAAAATGGGATTAAAACATGAATAGCTAAACTGAACACATGCTTATAAAATGCACTACGCTCATCCGATTAGTTAAAATAATGTAATTATCGATATGTTTTACAAACAACACCCGTTGATTCTCATTATATTGTTGTAATTTTGCACCCGATTTATTTATTCACATAAAGTCTAACTTTATTAAATTTTAAACATTAATTATTTTATGTCAGATTTAAAGAACGTTCAACCATTGGAAGACTTCAATTGGGATGAGTTTGAAAATGGTACAAACGTAAACGCCAACAAAGAAGACTTGGCAAAGGCTTACGATGAAACCTTGAACAAGGTTAGTGAGCGCCAAGTGACAGAAGGAACCGTTATCGCCCTTGACAAAAAAGAGGTCATTGTTGACATTGGCTACAAGAGCGATGGAATCATTCCCGCTTCAGAATTCCGCTACAACCCAGACCTTAAAATAGGTGACAAGGTTGAGGTTTATGTAGAAAACCAGGAAGACAAGAAAGGCCAGCTGGTTCTTTCTCACAAAAAAGCTCGTCTTACCAAGAGCTGGGATCGCATCAATTCAGCCCTCGACAACGATGAAATTATTCAGGGCTACATCAAGAGCCGCACGAAGGGTGGTATGATTGTTGACGTGTTTGGCATCGAAGCTTTCTTGCCAGGAAGCCAGATTGACGTTCATCCTATACGCGACTACGATGTGTTCGTAGGCAAGACCATGGAATTCAAGGTAGTGAAAATCAACCAGGAATTCCGCAACGTTGTTGTTTCACACAAGGCGCTCATCGAGGCTGAGTTGGAAGCACAGAAGAAAGAAATTATCAGCAAACTTGAGAAAGGCCAAATTCTTGAAGGTACAATCAAGAACATCACGTCATATGGTGTGTTTGTCGACCTTGGCGGTGTGGACGGATTGGTACACATCACAGACCTTTCATGGGGCCGCGTAAGCGATCCACACGAAGTGGTTTCACTGGACGAGAAAATCAACGTGGTTATCCTCGACTTCGATGATGAGAAGAAGCGTATCGCCCTCGGTTTGAAGCAGTTGACACCACATCCATGGGATGCACTTGATGAAAACCTCAAGGTAGGTGACAAGGTGAAGGGTAAAGTTGTGGTGATGGCCGACTATGGTGCTTTCGTAGAGATTGCTCCTGGTGTAGAAGGACTGATTCACGTCAGCGAAATGTCTTGGAGCCAGCACCTGCGCTCAGCTCAAGACTTCATGCATGTAGGTGATGAGGTTGAGGCTGTTATCCTGACATTGGATCGTGAAGACCGTAAGATGAGCTTGGGTATCAAGCAGCTGAAAGCCGATCCATGGGAGGACATCGAGGTGAAATATCCTGTTGGCAGCAAGCACACAGCAAAAGTTCGCAACTTCACCAACTTCGGTATCTTCGTTGAGCTTGAAGAAGGTGTTGACGGCTTGATTCATATCAGCGACCTCTCGTGGACTAAGAAGGTAAAGCATCCTTCAGAGTTTACAACAGTAGGTGCTACCATCGATGTCATAGTTCTCGAAATAGATAAAGAGAACCGTCGTCTCTCTCTCGGTCACAAACAACTGGAAGAGAATCCTTGGGATACCTACGAGACGATTTACACACCAGGTTCTATTCATACCGGTAAGATTACCGAAATGATGGACAAGGGTGCTGTTATCACACTGAATGAAGGTGGCGAAGGCTTTGCCACACCTAAGCATCTTGTGAAGGAAGATGGAACACAGGCACAACAGGGTGAAGAACTCGAATTCAAGGTAATTGAGTTTGTTAAGGAGACCAAGCGTATCATTCTTTCACACAGCCGTACCTTCGAAGATGTGAAAGAAGACGTGAAGCCAGCTCACAAGCACGCCTCTGCCAAGAAACAGAATGATGTTCCACAAATCAACAATGTGACAGCAGGTACAAGCCTTGGTGACTTGGATGTGCTTGCTAAGTTGAAAGCAGACATGGAAAAAGGAGAATAATTAAGTATTTTTCTCACGCTCCTTATAAGAAGGGCAGATTTTTCTATTGCTGTCCGCTAAAACTTATTTGAGCAAAAAGCTTATTTGAGCATAAGAACTTAGGGCTTGATTCCTCACACGGAATCAAGCCCTTTTTATGACAATCATTGTCAGCCATAAATTCAGTACTAATGGAAGGCAATGAGGGACGCAGAAGACTATCAACAGTTAGGCTCTGCTAATTTACTTCTTTCATGGATACTCACCCTGTCTTTGATTGGAAGATGTCTGCCCTTGGGACGATGCCCGTACTTCATCTTATGCCTTGTATGCTTGGCAAGTTCCCCAGTCGTGCATTGTGGATGATGTTATAGATGGACTGGCGGGACACCTTTATCCCCTCATTCTTGCGCAGATAACCAGATATTTGTCTTGGAGACCACTGGTCATTGATAATATATTCCTTGATTCTCCAAACCAATTCATCGGGGAGCTTGGCGTTCGTTACCGTCCTCTTTCTGCGCTGCATGGCCATATCGTGCGCCTTCGTCCAGATATACTTTCCCGATGGTGTGCTGTTTCTCTCAAGCTCACGACTGAGCGTAGCCTCACTCGTGCCCACAATGCGGGCAATTTCTTTTCTCTTTGTTTTCTTTTGGAGTAAGGCGAAAATTTGCGACCTTTGCTCCCAGGTTAATTGATGATACATATACAATACAAAGTTAATTAATCTTTGGGAGACTGCGGTCGCCAGAGTAAAGCGACTACCGATAAAAAGAAAGCAAGCCTTGGTGCCGCACAAAGACAGATCCAAGACTTGCTTGTAAAAATATTGGTTCATCCGACTTTTCGAGTGAAAATTTAACAATAAGATAAAAGAAAACCGCTGAACTTGAGTATATTTGAATAACCACAAACAGATATACAATCATGAACAGCAGTTTTCTATATCACGCATGGGGACTATATAGTCTCGAATGTACAAGGGAGGAATACAAAGGTAATACAATTATTCTTCACGTACAAAACAAGAAACGTTTAAGCGTCTGCCCAAAATGTGGCAAACTTCATTTGGTGAAAAATGGCTACCGCATAAGAGACTTTCTCGGTCTTCCGATCGGTGGCAAGAAAATAGTTATCCGCATGAAAGTCCAACGCTACAAATGCAACGATTGTGACTACGACCAACAGGAAAAGATACGATTTGCAACGGGCAGCAGTTCCTACACTCACCGCTTTGCAAAATATGTCGTAGACTTGTTGCGTTCCATGACCCTAAAAGATGTGGCGGCACGGCTTGAGGTAAGTTGGGATACAGTAAAGGAGATACATTCCCATTATCTTGAAAGCCATTATTCCCCTCCGTCGCTTGATGGTGTTAAGTGTATAGGTATAGATGAGTTTGCCGTCAAGAAAGGACACATATACAAAACAATCGTTGTAGACCTTATTAGCGGGCGCATTCTCCATGTCGGTGAGGGTAAGGGAATAGAAGCTTTGGCTGACTTTTGGAAGAAGGTGAGGCGCAAGAATGTATCTATCAAATATGTTGCCACGGATTTGTCAGCGGCTTTTATTGGCTCCGTACTTGAAAATTGTCCAGATGCGATACACGTTTTTGACCATTTTCATGTCGTAAAGCTGATGAATGACAAACTTGATGATATACGGCGAATACAATATAACATGGAGAAGGATATTAACAAACGTAAGGTACTCAAGGGAACCAGATATCTGTTGCTTTGTAATGGAGCAGATATCTATGATGCGAAATATAAGACGAGATTGGAAAATGCCTTGGCAATGAATGAGCCTCTATCAAAGGCGTATTATCTGAAAGAACAGTTGAGGGAGATATGGTTGCAAGTGCGTAAAGAGGAGGCTGAAAAAGTTTTAACGGAGTGGGTGGAGCAAGCAAAAGAGAGTCATATTCCACAACTGCAAAAGATGGCAATGACTATACTGGCTTACAAAAGAGGTATACTTGCATGGTATGACTGCCATATCTCAACAGGTAAAGTGGAGGGTATTAACAATAAGATAAAAATGATGAAACGCAATGCATACGGATTTAGGGAGGAACGATATTTTAAACTAAGGCTATATGCACTACATGAATGTCGTATCACTCGAAATGTCGGATGAACCGTAATAATGAAAAGATGGCAAGGCTCCGACACTAACATGTATTAGTTAGGAGCCATGCTATTTCTTCTTTTTCGTCAACTCCATTTTCCCCTAATTCAAATTTTCAGAGAGATATTCTGAGTAACAATAAATCCTATAATTATTGAAATATAGCCTGAATTTGATTGTCGTTTTTGATAGATGCTTCCCAAGTAAAATCAGGCTTAATATCATATAAAATCTCACGAATTCTATCTTTTAGTTGATGCAAGCCATCTGCAACTCGAGTTGAATTGTTAAACTTCTTAAGTAGATTTTCTTTTCGTGTTTGGTCTGCAACATTAGCATGAAGCCATTGTAAATATTCTCCTCTGTATTTATTTGAGATATTCGCCACTATTTTAATGCCAATCTCATCTAATACATCATGTCCATTCATAAATTGCCAACAATTACATTCCACAACACCTTTAGATTTCAATTGAGATAGAAAATCATCATATTCAGCACGGTTATTATCTATGTATAAATTAAAGGAATTTATGCGATTAGAGATATACGTGTTGGTACTTTCATTTACCTTGTTGTTTTTGTAAGTAAGTTTGTTTAAATCAGACTTAAAATCAGATAGCTTATATACATTATCTTTTTTGTTTGTAGAGAACAAATGAATAGTAAATAGATTATAAAGAAGTTGTGAAGTCTCAAATATCATCACATTAATATCTTCACTTATTTGTTCGCAAAATGAGGTAAGATATATTGCTTCCTTAAGTATGGAGGGTACAATCTTATAATTCTCTATTGAATATGTATCACTAGTATGAATAGCATATTTACAAGCCCTTAATTCTTGTGTATAAGAATGGTAATCATCTATAATATAGTCATAATCCGAATCTATAGCGATCAATTTATTACGGCCTAATGAATCCAATCTAATGAACTTTATTAAGGCATCTTTACCGCATAATTCATTATTTCCACATCTTAGAACCTTAATCTTGAATTTTTTATCTGGTTCATGCTTGGCAAAGAAATGACGCCAAAAAACAGTGTCTACTTCATCTTCTACAAAAACTTCGATTTCTTCTTTTGCGGTTGAACTATTTGCTCTAAAGAATCTCCTTGCAGCTAAAAACGCCGAACTTCCTCCAGAAGATATATCATTAGCCATTTTTTGCAACTTTAATTTTCAAATCATCAATATTCTTTACATATGGTTGCCAACCATCTAATAATACAGATGGAGCGTGTGTTGCGATTATTACTTGACAATTAGGATTCAATAATCTAATTTTTTCTATTAATGATTCTTGCCAATCAACATGAAGGGATATTTCAGGTTCATCAAGAAACAATATATATGATTTCTGATTCTGCAAAAGAACTTTCCATAGAATATACAACATTTGTTTTTCTCCAGAAGATAGCTCATAAATAGATATCGGTAAATCATCTTCTACAATCCTAAAACTCAGTTTACTATCACTTGTATCTATAACTTTTCCGGTTGATTCAAAAAGTTCATTAATTGTCTTGATGAATAAGTTTTTAGGAGCATATAATGACTTTAATGATTCTATATCAGGCTGAATCCCAGATATAACCATATTCTCGATTGTATTTGCCAAATTACCTATATAGTAAGAATATTGTTCTTGCAATTCATGAAGTTCTTTATCTAGACTAGACCAGACTCCTTCATCGTGCAAAGAATCCCATTTGGACTTATCTTCAATGTAGGATATTGGTTCATCAAATGTACTGATGATATCTATATTTAAATCTTTTAGAAACTTTGCAGAAGGTATTTTTCCTTCTGATTTTGTGGTAACGAAGCTAATTGATGCATTTAGCATCAAACTATTTAGTCTGCTTTTTCTACTCGTATTAGCAAAATCCATCTCAACATCTTCCTGTAGCTCTTTTAATACCTCATTTTCTTGAGCTTTTTTAGTGAGATTAAGGTAACTGTCATTAAAAACTATATTTGTTATTGTTGCATCATCTTCATCAAACTTGATCTTTACCATTGATGCTTTTTTAACTAATGACTTTGGAAGTTTACCACCAATAGTAATATAAGCAATCAAATCTAGCAAGGTACTTTTACCTGCTCCGTTGATTCCTGTTAATATATTTACACATGGATTAAGTTCCCACTTAATATGGTACTTGCCCCAAAAATCTCTAATCTCAATTTGACTAATATTCATAGTTGTAAAATTTTAATACCTTACAATATTTTGTTATCTATAATAGGCCTAATTTCTTAAAGAATATTTGATTACGCATTTTTGCATCATCAATAACTTTTTTGAAACTCTTAATTTCAATATATGCATTATACGGTGGGTTATAACCAAAGTATCCCTGCTTATCTGGACTTATGGTAAGTCCTGTCAAATCTGCAAATTCCTTAATTTTTGGAACTATATCGCAAACAATGTATATGTAAACAGGTGTTACGCTTTTATCTACTATAACCTCTTCTAAACCTTCAGGCATCTCATATTTACCTTCAAGAATTTTACCTGCATATCGTAATGCTTGATTTATTGGATTTTCTTCATCAGGATAATTTGTGCGTTTAGGTCGTTTGAACTCAACAATTGCAATAGGAGATGTGATAGTGTTCTCTCCATTTCGATAAAATAGCCCACTTTCATAAAAAATAGCAAGGTCTGGTTCTTTGTGATCAGAACTAGAAATGACCTTATCAGAGGCAATATATTGGGTAAAGTTGAATCTTTCGTCAAGTAGCCACAAATTATGATCTTCATACTCGATTTCCCTATCATCCTTAATCATAGGAAAAATCAAGTTATGCATTTCACTTTCCTTGTGGGCTTTGCCGCTATCTATTCTTTTACGCAAGTCATCAAATAGTTCTATTATTCTACGTCTTTGGCAAACATAATGAGCCAAATCATTCTTTGCAGTTTCCGTTACATTTTTTAAGATTTCATTGACTTCATCTTCTAATGTACTATCACCACTATCGTCTTCTGTAGAGTATTTATCTTGTAACTCTTTCAATGCAATTCTCGCATTTTGCTCTTTGTCGAACTTTATCTTTTGGAAACGCATTTCCAAGTCAAAATCGGAAATACCGATGGGAATAGACTCCATGTCTACATCCTTTAACAAAGTCTTATTCCAGGGTGCTGTGGTATATACATAATGTTCTACTTTTTGCTTCTTATCATTATATCGTTTTTCGATATCATCAGAAAAATACTTTTTAATGATTAATGAAGTCGTTTTCATTATTTGTCTTTCAGATAAATCTGAGTATATATCATCTTCCTTGCCAAAATTGAAACCATCTCTTTCTGTTGTTACATTGTCATCAAGATATTTTCCTTGAACATACGCTTTTATCATATAGTTCTTTTGAGTGCCATTCTCTGTTATCTCAAACATCGTTTCTTTAAACTCGGGCACATAGTTATGCAATGCTGACTCTGTAACCTCTCTAAAATTTGCAGTTAGACAGATTTTATTTGTTATTGCAGAATAGTATATTTTATAAATTTTGACTACAAAATCCCATTCATTCTCACGACCTTTTATCGTAAAATTTTCTTCTTTACCTATCTGCTGAATATCGGAATTTTCTCCAATATAATCGTTCAGTACTATTGAATTGGAGTCGTCGTCTTCTTTAATCGTAATTATTGGAGTATATTTTCCTCCCGTAACAAAGAATACCAGCAAACGTTCCACAAGTTTTCTGGCAATAACTTCAAGTCCTTTATCCAAATCAAAAGACTTAATTGAAGATAGATGCAGAACTGTACCTGTATGTAAGTCGGGGTTGGATTTAAGATCTATTATTTGCTCATTCTCTATTATTTCATCTGCATGACCAAATGTAAAACTACGTTGTTTGTATTTATCGCCTTCACGAAAAACACTTTCAATAGAAACGTTATTAAAGTATTTTAGATACATAAATCGTCCAAAACCTTTTCCTCCTTTAGACATCTTAAATCCACTTCGATAGGTGTCAAAAGAGTCTTTGTTTTCCTCTGTAAAACCTATACCATTGTCAACTATATCTATTGATACAATATCAGACAGAGTATGAGTGTTGTCCAAATTTAAAGAACGCTGGCCAGTTCGTTTTACTATAATATCAATAACACCATCGGTTCTTTCAGGACCAATTGCGTCAATTGAATTACACACAGCTTCAATGACTGGTGTTAAACTTGTCGTTTTAGACTTAATATCCTTTACGATTCTATCAATATTAATCTTGCTCATCTCAAATTGATATTACATACCCTAATTTAGTACAAAGATAAGGCAATAAATCTCATTTCGGATGAATTATATAGGACTTTTTTAATTTGATGAGATGATTTTGAGGTCTTAACTTGAACAAATACATTCCCCCCCCATTATAATATTGAAAAAATATATACCTTTGCACCTATGAAAAAGCGTTCTTTTCAATAATGCAGAATAAGACAGATAAGAGAATTTTACTTGTTTCTAAATCGTTACCTGTCGTAAATTCAAAATCTGTAAATCGTTCGTTTTCAGCAAGGAAGAAGAACTGCTGTGCCTCGCCATGTGGAAGGTCAGATTCTTCTTGATGCCACAAATGTCGGCAATTTCTTTCAAATATGCGTTGGTTTTCTGATTCGTTAGGATGGGAAATAGTTTGCCGTCCCGATAGGTCTTATGACTGTACTTGGCGATGATATTCTTGGGAATGTCAAGAAGCAACACATTTGTTTCCACGCTTGTTTTCTGCCTTTTGGTCATAATCCACTGCTTGTCATCAAGCGTAACAATGTTGTCTGGTGTAAGGTTGGATACGTCGATATATGCCAGACCTGTGAAGCATGAAAAGATGAAAACATCCCTTACTAACTCCAAGCGTTGAATAGCAAATTCCTTGTTGGCTATCTTCATAATCTCCTCATCCGTGAGAAAACCTCGATTGACCGGCTCCAAGTGAAAACGGTGGTTGAGGAAGGGGTCGTGATACAAAACTCCCATTTTTTGTCCTAATATTGTTATGGTCTTGAAAGTTTTCATTGTCTTGGTTGCGGTATTGGGATTTTGCCCAACGACAGTACGAAGGTAGATATCAAATTCTCTAATAACCGTATATGTAAGCTCTGATAGTTTGATATCCGACCTTTTGTAATTCCTTTGGAGAAATTCCCTGAAGTGGCGTTCGCAGACATTATATTTTTGTAATGTTGCACTACTCGCAGAAATACCAACTTGTCGTGCTATATCGGTATTGTGCTTATCAAAGAGTTGCAACAGTGTATCAATGTCTTCTTTCTTACCCAGATATTCTGATTTGATGCGCTCTAGACATATATCGGGGTTGTCTTCTAATTTTCGATAGATACTCTGCAAGCCATTACGAATGTTGTCCAGTTCAAGATTTGTACTAAGAACGTCGGTTGTACGTCCTTTCAGTTTCTCATTCTCCTTGTCCCATAGTGATTGCTCTACCGCAATTCCTGTGGAGCCAAGTGAAAGACGTTCATTATTGAGATAGATTCTCAACATTACTGGTGTCTTTCCTTCCTTGTTGACATAGTTGCTTCTAAGATAGAAGGCGGTTCTAAAATTTGTCTTCATACTTGTTTTTTTTAATTGTAGCCAGAAATAGAGAAATTGTAGCCAGACGAAAAGGAAATTGTAGCCAAACGTCCATACTTTCAACTTCTGTAGCCCAGCTACAAAGTTCTACATAATTGTTTGAATAGCAGTAAAATACAAGTACTCTAAACGAACTCTCTACGAACTCTTGGCTACAATTTTTGTTTGCCTCAAAAAAATGTAGCCAGATTGTAGCCACAGGAGAGTATTTTGGGAGTATATACGACCTCTAAACGACCTCTGAAAAGTAAGATTTGTATAAAACAAAAGTATCGCAACTTATTGAAGTTACGATACTTACGGATTTTTGAAGTTTTTCTCAACTCTTTTTACAGAGTACTTCACGCGGAGAGAGAGGGATTCGAACCCCCGGCACCTCTCAGTGCGACGGTTTTCAAGACCGTTGTAATCGACCACTCTACCATCTCTCCTTGATTATCATCTTTGATGAGGTATCAGCCGAAAAGCGAGTGCAAAGGTAAGGGATTTCATAGAAACAAAAGAATAAAAACAAAAAAGAATGATGTAATTAAAATTTGTTAACAATTATTGGGTATCATGCACCAACCGCTGAATAGTCACAGGGGGTGGTAGGCGGATTCCAAAGGATTTCATCAGCAAGTGCAGAGGTTTCCTATCACTACTGTCCACGAAAATCTTTTAATAATCTCTTGAAACGCCTATAAATACAAGCTTGTAGGAGATAAAATAGACTCCCTACTTTTGAAAAGAGTATCTTTGCCACAAATTACAATTTGAAAGCAGATACTTATGAACAAAGGTCGATACGTATTTTCACAGCTGTGCGACTTTCTGCCGACAGACCATTTCAAATGGTTGATAAAAAAGTATGAAGGTAATAAATATGTGAAGAGTTTCACTTGTTGGAATCATCTGATGGTTCTTCTATTTGGTCAGTTGTCTAATCGTGAGGGATTACGAGACCTTATTGTAACCATCACTCCGTTCAAGTCAGCGTTCCACCATCTTGGTTTTGGAAAGAATGTCAGTAGAAGCAATTTGAGCAAGGCCAATGAAATACGCGAAGTCAAGATATTCCAAGAGTTTGCAGACAAGATGGTTTCCATAGCAAGAGAGAAACGAGGAGTCGTCAAGGACTTCTTCATATCGAACAATGTCTATGCGTTTGACTCCTCAACAATATCATTGTGCCTTTCTGTATACTGGTGGACTAAACTGCATCATGGGAAAGGAGGAGTGAAATTGCATGAACTGTATGACGTGAAGACAGACATTCCGACATTTTCTGTCATTACAGACGCTTCAGTTCACGATTCTCAAGTGATGGAGCTAATTCCCTATGAGAAAGAGAGTTTCTATATATTTGACAGAGCGTATATGGCAACTAGGAAACTTTATATAATAGAAGGAGCAGAAGCTTACTTTGTCGTGAGAGAGAAGCATAAAATGCCGTTTGAGGTCATAGAGGATAAAGAATACAACAACCCTTCATCTGGAATTATGGCTGACCAAATTATACGTTTCAAGGGATACAAGACTAAGAAGCAATATCCAAATAAACTTCGACGAGTGGTATTCTATGACTATGATGGTAATAGGACATTTGTATTTTACACGAACAATTTTGAAATTACAGCGGAACAGGTTGCTATGCTTTACAAATACAGATGGAGAGTAGAACTGTTCTTCAAATGGCTGAAGCAACATCTGCGCATCAAAGAGTTTTATGGAACCTCGGAGAATGCTGTAAAAATACAAATCTATGCAGCTATCATTGCATATTGTCTTGTCGTTATCGTACAAGAATGTATGGGGCTAAAGCTTCAAACCTATGATGTTCTAAGAATTTTAAGCACGGCATTGTTGACAAAAATGCCATTGTGTGACTTGCTCATTGAACAGAAAGAGGAAGAATTTACTGAAGGAAAAAACCTGCAGCTCTGCCTCAATTTTGATGGGTAACTATCAATTTGTTACTTTTTGAAATGTTAAAGGGTTTTCGTGGACAGTAGTGGTTTCCTATATTTGGGCGACTTCCATGTTCTGCTTGCATAGCGAAGCTCTGGCATAATGGGAAATATCGTTTGTCGCCATCAAGAATGAAACGGCGTACGAGGAGTGAGGATGATCCGCGGGCTCTCCCCTACTCTTTCAATTCCTCCAGGTAATAACTGATGCGGCCGCCAGAATCACCAATTTCTGCTTCTGCGTGGTACCAACTCACAATCTGCAACTTGAAATAACGCTTGCCGTCGGCCGTGCGTACGACGTAGGTGTGAAAAGAAGGAGTGTAGACGGGGGGCGGAGCTAAAAAGGCAACGGCGTTGGCCAGGATGGGATTGGCACTCGTATAGGTGGTGGCCGGTCCGCTGTTGGGATCGAACCAAGGGTGTTCGTCGACGTCGAGATTGTGGGTTACGCAATGATGTATCCAGTCTTTCTTTGAGTAGGTGACCGACACGGTGGAATCATCTACCGCCCATGTCAAATTCCTGGGCAGCTGGCCCGCCGTCATCCACTTGTCATACTTGCCGTAGCCCAAGTCGGCCGCTCCTCCCTTTCCTATTCCCGATGTGCCGCTGTTGGTGCGCAAACGGTGTCCGCAGAAAGCCAAGTCCCAGTCGGTACGGTGGTACTGTTCGCCCTCGCTGATATCCTGGTTGGGTGCGGTGCGGTTGAACACCTGTCCCGTACGCAGATTGAAGTACATCCAATCGTTGGTGACGCCTGTGTTGTAACCGGTGATGCGGGGCAGCGTATGTCCCGTGAACTCCTCGGCATCGTACCGCACGCACGAACCGAGGAGGGTAAGCGTGAGAAGTAGGACTATATAATTTTTCATCGTTTTCGTTTCAGAGATTTTACGAGTTGGTCGACCAAGAATTCCACCTGCACATAACCGCGTGCGCCACAGGTTCCGGGCACGTTGAACAGGGTGACACCCGAACCTAAGGTACTGGGCTTGTAGTTAAAGAGGTTGTCGATGCCCAAGGTCACTTTGGCTTGGTTCCAGAACGTTTGCACCACCGACAGGTTGCAGATGACGTAGGCGGGAAGCGTGCAGCGGAAGTAGGCATCGTAACTTTTTTGCTGGCTGCCCACCCAGATGCGGTCTTGCACATCAAAGCGTTTCTCTCCCATGAAAGAAGCACTGAAGATGGCTTTCAACCGATAGTTGGGCTTGTTCAGCGTGTAGTCTAAACTGCCTGTCGCCGCATGGGGCGAGGTGGTGTTGAGCTGCAAACCCTCCAGCTTGCTGACGTTGACGTAGCTGTAAGTTCCATTGAAGGTGAAGCGCTGCGCGAAATTCCATTTCAAGATGGTTTCGAGTCCCACGAACCGCTGGTTGGTGAGATTGGTGTACTCAAAGTTGTACTGCAAGTCGTAGATGCGCCACACTCCTTCTATCTTCTTTCTGAAAAAGTTGGTGTAGGCGTTGACGTTAACAAACACCTTGCCGTCACTATACTCAGTTCCCAAGGCGATATAGTGGTTTTTCTCTGGTTTTAGCTGATCGTTTCCCCGTATTTGGAACATCCCCATGTGGTCCCAATTGAAAAACAACTCCTTGATGCTGGGTGCTCGGTAACCCATGGAGTAGTTGGCTCGCAAGGCCCAATGGTCATCGGGCGAATACTTGGCTGCAATCTTTGGCATCCACATCAGTCCGAAGGCTTTTGAGAAATTGCTGCGCACACCCGTTGACATCATCCACTTACTGTTCACCTGCCATTCGTCTTGCACGAAATACTCGGTTTCGTGCAAGGCGCGCGTCGTCATGCGTCGGTTCACAAAACGGTCGCTGGTGAGGTTGTCGGTGACATGCTCCACACCCAAAATCAAATCATGATTGGGAAAGTAGTTGCTGGTGATGCTCAGTCGCGGCTCAAAGATGGTGCTTCTATACACCTTCTTGCGCAAGTTCATGCGCTCGTGTCGCTTGAACCGATCGTAGAAGTCGCCGTGCAGACTTAAATGAATACTGAACCAATTCTTGACATTGTAGCGAAACTTCAGTCCGGCCATGTAGTCACGGCTTTGCGAGAAGTTCATGTCCTGCAACAAGTCATACGAGTTCATGAAAAAAGCCGACCCATAGAGCTGCAGCGACAAGTGCTTGGACGGTTCGTAATACAGCTTCTGCGCCACCGACAAATGTTCTTTTCCCTCAATGCCCAAGGGTGGACGGTCGGCTGATGAAACAAGCGTGGTGTCGTGTGGTAAGAAGGGATTGGCCTCCTTCGTGTAGGTCTTGCTGTCGTGTTTGGCTTGGTACAGGTAAAAAGCATCCGACGAGCTGTACCACACGTCGGTTTGCGTTGTCCACGCCCCTTGTTTTGCTCCAGCCGAGAGCCACGCTTGCAGATTAGGTCGGTCGGCGTTTTTCTCGAACATATATGGAAAATCGGTCGGCGAAGGGTTCTTGTAGTTGCGTTGGTTCATCTGTCCCCAGCGCAAGCCGGCCCTTACATCCAGCGGTCGGTCGGCTTTCTTGGAGATAAGATTGATGACTGCCCCCGATGCCCTACTGCCATAAAGGGTGCTGCTGGCTCCCTTCACGATTTCAATGCGGTCGATGGCATGCAGGTTGAATCGTTCGTAGTCCAAGTTGCCCGCCATCTCGCCCGTCATCCGCTCACCGTCTTGCAAGAACAGTACATGACGAGCATCAAGTCCCTGCATGGAGATGTCGTTGCCGAAGGCCACTTTCTGGATGTTCAGTCCCGGTGTTTCCTGCTGCAAGGCGTGCTGCAGATCGCTGTATCCCGCATCGATGAGCTGTTTTCCACCCAGGACTTGTGTCGTCACGGCCGACAACTTGATGGGGCGTTCCGTTCGCGAACCCGTCACCACCACGTCGTGCAGATGCAAAACATCCTCATGCAGGATGATGCTCACCACCGTGTCATGAGGTTGTATGTCGCCTTTTCGGGGAACATAGCCAATGGCCGATACTTCATAATAAAGTGTTTTAGGCGTTTCGGTACGAATGTAGGCATTGCCCAGGCGGTCGGTCACGGTATGGGTGGCGCCGGCCATAGCTCTATTGCCAGCCACGGTGACACGTGCCGCTTCGATGGATTGCCTTGTTCCCTCTTGGTGTACGGTGAAGCGAAGGGTGTGTTGGGCCTTGACCGGGGTACAACAGAGAAAGGCGAGAAGCAGCGACTGGATAAAGAGTTTGGTGTTTACTATGTTTGTTCTAATCATCTTTGAGGCTTACCGTTGGGCAGACCATGAGCTACAGCTCACCCTTCTGCTTTTTATAAGCCACCAGGTCGGCTTGATATTGTTTCATTTCCTCATCTAATCTATCAATGCGGTGTTTTTCCACTTTCTGCAAGAAACAATCGGAGTACACGTTCATCATGTTAAAGTTGATGTTCATGTTGATTTCGTGGGTCAACACATTGTAATATCCTTTGATGATGGCTCCCTGCTTTTGATCCAGCGGTTTACTTTCTCGATCAGCGGTTTTTGACAGTCCGTCCATGCCATAAATCTTGACCCATCCGCTGCCTTTGTATTCTTTTTGCTCCCACGAATTGAGCGTGTACAAGCGGGCTTTTGACTGAAAGTTGATGATGAACGGCATGTTGGCGACATGGAAATCAATCAGCCGAATCTCCACCTCGTCACCCTGCCAAGTGAAACTGAATTTTGTGGGGCACCCCGTTTCCAGTCGTGTCATGTCCACGTCACCGATAAAAGTTCTTGTAGACAACACCACGTTGCCCGACAGCACCTCTTTAGTCTGCGCGGTGTATTCGTTGCTCACCGAAGCCAACTGCAAATCGTCGTCACTGTGACAGGAAGACAGGGTTATCATCAAGATGCTGATGAGGAAGCTGAGTGGCGCATGTTTTTGGATAAATGGATTCATCGTCTATATTTTTTGTGGTTGGAGAAATAAGGTACGGGAGTTAAGGGGGGTAATGGGGGGAGTTAACGGGAGTTAAGGGAATCTCCGGCCAACTCCCATTTCTACACGAGGGACTGGTTATTTTCCTCCGTGTTGTTTTTCCTTCTCCTTGGCTTCTTTGAATTTTTTCATGAATTCTTGCAGCTCAGCATCATAGTTCTTGAGTCTGTTCTTGTCAACCACCTGACGACCACACTTTGCAATCATAGGCATGGTCTTGCCCATGTTGAAATCCATGGTGAACTCAATCTCGCGCGACTTTACATTGTAATATCCCTTCACCGTGGCGCCGCTGCCCTTTTTGTAATCACCTACTGGCGTTCCCGGCATGGCCAAGCAGCCGTCGGTGCCAGTAATCTTCATCCAGCCATCGCCCTTCGGTGCGTCTTTGTCACCGGCTTTCACATCCTCGAGCATCGTACGACAGCCGAAGTTGATGGCAAATGGCATCGACCCAATTTTCAAGTTGTTCAATAAAATAACGAGCACATCCTTGTCCCATGTCAGCTTGTATTTCGCCGGACATCCTTCGGGCAAACGAGTGATGTTAAAATCATTCATGAAAGCCGCCGTGGAGAGTACCACCTCGCCATTGAGATGAGCCTTGGCCAACTCGATATTAGACACTTTGGTTTCTTCTTCATCATTGTCGCACGACGAAAATCCCAGAACAGCAAACGCCATTAAACAAACTGCTGCGAAAACATTTCTCATTTTCATAACGTATTAAACATAGGTGAGTCCTATAAATTAGCTCGGTCTGACACATGCCTTTTCATCTTCTTGAAAGAACACAAGCAGAACAAAAACGTAACCCACATCATTTTTTATTGAATTTGAATAATTCAGGGGTGGTAATTTATAAAACCCACCTTGGTTTGTTAGTAAATGCTTCTTTTGATTCGTTGGCAAAGGTAGAAAGATTTTTAAAACTGCACAATCCTCATTTATATGGAAAATAAAGCAGGAAAAAGCCGCACGCCAACCCTTCTATCTTCAGCCGAATGGTACCGAATCAGGTTGAGCAGGTTAACTGCAATCATCTGGTGTTGTATGACAGACAGTAAATAACACTCTCCTAACAATCTGATTCATAACAACATACAAGCATGTACAAACTCTTTGACTTTGGCCTTCAAAGTCCATCAGTTTGGCCTGCAATTGCAAATCATTAACAATCCAAATACAAAGATGTTGTTTCACCCTTCCAATTTGTTATGAAAACAAAGAAAAATGATTGCTTTTGGCAATCAACAACTTTTTATCATAAAAAAAAATCGAGACATACTTTCACGGCTCTTTCATTAAAAAAACAATAAATTTTATTTTTTTAAACAGCGCAGATGAAATCAACAACGAAATAAACAGAAAACGCGAAAATTTGCAAGTGATGTAAAGGAACTAAAGAACGTAGACGTTCTGGCGAAAAAAGCTAAAATCAATGCATTGTAACCTCTCTCCGTTGTTTCGTCAAAAGTGAAAGGCTGCAACGCTGTTTTTCGTTTTTTTTTAGATTGAACGGGACGTTCTTTCGTGAAATGTCTTTTGCGGCAATGTTTTTTTAGATTCTTTTGTGTCTTTCGTTGTTAAAAATCATGGTTTTCATCTCCATATTTCTTCCACAAAACTTGTTTATTTTATGAATAATTGCTATTTTCGCATTAACAACTACAGAAAAATGTAGATTTGCACACTTTTCTGCACTTAAAAATGTAAATAATGGAAATACGAAGAGACATCATAGACACCTTGAGGAGGTGGAAGGAAAAAACGGACAGGAAACCAATTCTATTAAAGGGAGCAAGGCAGATTGGCAAGACATGGGCAATGGAAGCGTTTGGCAAGGAGGAATTTGACTATTGCGCCAAGTTCGATTTTGATCGTCAGCCAGAGTTAAGGTCTGTCTTTCAAACGTCCAAAAGTCCGGAGAGAATTCTGAAAGAGCTTTCGCTGTATACGGAGGTTCCCATTGTGGCAGGTAAGACGCTGATTATCTTCGATGAGATTCAGGAGTGCGAGGAGGCATTGAACAGCCTAAAATACTTCTATGAAGATGCGCCAGCGTACCATGTCATTGCCGCTGGCAGTCTGCTTGGCGTAGCGGTGAAGAGGCGCAGCATGACGGTGCCGGTAGGCAAGGTGAGCATCGTGCGTATGTACCCCATCACGTTCCGGGAGTTTCTGCGTGCTGCCGATGAGAAAACGTTTAGCTATGTAGAAAATCTGCATGATGCCAGTCACCTGCCTGAAATTGTCCTCAACAAGTTGAAAACAGAGTACAGGCGTTACCTCGTGTGCGGTGGTATGCCCGAGGCGGCCATCAGCCTTCTTGGCAACAAAGGCATGGAGGCTGTGGAGAAGGTGCAGCAAGACATTCTTGACCTCTACGAACTTGACTTTGCCAAGTACGCTACGCCGAGGGAGATTCCACGCATCCATGCCATCTGGCGCTCGCTGCCCTCGCAACTTGCCAAGGAGAACCGAAAGTTCATCTTCAAGATAGTAAAACCAGGCGCAAGGTCAAAGGACTATGAAGACGCGCTGCTTTGGCTGGAGGATGCTGGAATGATTTACAGGGTGTTCAACATTACCAAGCCCGGACTTCCTATTTCAGCCTACGCAGATCCGTCGGTTTTCAAGGTATATGCTTGTGATTGCGGGTTGCTTCGCCGACTGGCACGGCTTCCTGCCACTGTCATCCTGAATGCCAATGCCAACTATACGGAATTTAAGGGCAGTATGGCAGAGAACGCTATCTTGCAGTCGCTCATGCCGTTGTTGAACGATGACATTCCGTACTACTGGTCGCCCGACAGTCGTGCGGAGATAGAATTCGTTATCCAATGGGGTGAGCGTATCATACCGATAGAGGTAAAGGCAGAAAATTGTGTGAGTGGCAGAAGCCTATCTGTCTATAACGAGCGATACCACCCACAGGAACGTATCCGTTTCTCTTTTCTCAATCTACAGTACAACGAGGGATTGCTCAGTTGTCCTTCACCCTTAGCAGATTGGTTTTATAGGCTTTTGCCGAATGAATAAGAAACCGGGGTTTGCCCCACTAATGAAAGGTAATGACGGTAAAAGAGTGACGAGCGAGGTGGTGATTGTACCCGATGCAACCGATATTGCCCATCCTACCACCGACGCACCTACTCCCAAGGACGGCGTTTATACCCTCGACGGGGTGTATCTCGGCACCCACGTTGAGAGCTTGCCACGAGGTGTGTACATCGTTGGTGGCAAGAAGGTAATCAAAAATTAAGGCCGATAACAAAAGAAAAGAGGGTGTATCATAACTTGTGCGTATGATACACCCTCACTTTATGTACTATCTCTTTGGCTTAGATGATAAGCTTAAAAGCTATCAAAGCCAATACGCTGAAGCCAGCATCCATCATTTTAATCGTTGCTGTGGCAGCGATGCTTATATCTCCCAGCCAATGGCACTGGCTCCCAACACGGCGGCCGATGAACCATCAAGCCCACTAATCAAGAACTTGGCCTTGTCTTTAAATATCTTCAGTACATGCTTGTCGTAGCTTTCCTTCAAAGGCTTCATCAGCAGATCGCCAGCCTTCGTCAAGCCACCGAAGAAGATAAATGCCTCGGGAGAAGAGAAAGCGGCAAAGTTGGCGCAAGCCTCACCGAGCATTTCGCCCGTCATTTGATAAACGTGCTGCGACAGCTTGTCACCCTTACCTGCGGCAATGCTCACATCCAATGACGTAATGTCTTCCGGAATCATGTCGCGCAAGATAGAGGGTTCTTCGGTTGTTTCGAGCAATTCACGGGCCGTGCGGGCAACACCGGTGGCCGAGCAATAAGCCTCCAAGCAGCCGAAGCGACCGCAACCACACGAACGTCCGTTCTCACGACGCACCACAACGTGTCCCAGCTCGCCAGCGAATCCATCGCTGCCATACACCAACTGACCATTCACAACGATGCCCGAGCCGACACCCGTACCGAGGGTGATGACGATAAAATTCTTCATACCGCGCGCCACGCCATAGGTCATCTCACCGATAGCTGCCGCATTGGCGTCGTTGGTGAGTGCCACGGGGATGCCCAACTTATCGGAGAACAGCTTGGCCAAAGGCACAATGCCATTGTGTCCCCAGCTAAGGTTGGGTGCAAACTCGATGGTTCCGTTATAGAAGTTGCCGTTGGGTGCACCGATACCCATAGCTTTAATCTTGTCGATGCCGCCCACTTGGTCTATGATCAACTGCAAAGCCTCAATGGAAGCGTCTACATAGTCGTCTACGTTGTCATATCCTTGCGTCTTGATGGATGTGGTGGCCTTGATGTCACCGCGGCTGTCAACGATGCCGAAGACAGAGTTGGTTCCACCTAAGTCTAAACCGATTACATACGGTTTCAATTCAGAAACTGCTTTCATGTGATGTTTTCGTTTTTATTATAAGTTAGTATAGAAATCGTTTACTACCTCCCTTTGCGGGCGTGGATGCGTGTGGGCTCTCGGCTATATCAGCGTTGCACCCTTCTGCTTGCACGAGATATGCCATGCCCTTTCGCACGCAGACGAACCCTATCGGGAAGACCTAATGAGGGGTTCTTACACGTTTCGCAAAGGTATTAAAAAACTTGTATAACACAAACTTTAGCATCATAAATTTGTGCATCTCGCATAATTTTCGCAATTTTGCATACATTATGCCGTTTGAGTTTCACATTGATATCATCGACCAAATATGGAAGGGCATCATCATCGGAGTGATTGCTTCGGGACTGATGGGTCCCGTGGGTGTGTTGTGCGTTCAGCGAACGTTAAACAAGGGACGTTGGTATGGCTTGGTAACAGGCTTTGGCGCCACATGCTCTGACATCATTTACGCACTGCTCACGGGCTTTGGCATGAGTTTTGTGATGGATTTGATTACCAACCCCAAGAATCTTTTTGTTTTGCAGATATTGGGCAGCATACTGTTGTTGCTTTTCGGCATTTACAGTTTTCGCAACAACCCCACAAAGCACATGCACGTTAGCGGCAAAACGAAGGGTACATACCTGTACAACGGCATCACGGCTTTCTGGTTAACGTTTTTAAATCCACTCATCATTCTGCTGTTTATCGCCATGTATGCGCAGTTTAAGTTTGTCGTCCCCGACCATCCAGTCGAGATGGTGAGCGGCTACTTGGGCATCTTTGGCGGCGCCTTGCTGTGGTGGTACGGTTTGACTTGGGTTATCGACAAGGTGCGTGGCAAGTTTGACAACAACGGCATCGTGATTATCAACAAGATTATTGGAAGCATCGTCATCGTGTGCTCCATCATCATCCTCATCGGTACGGTGTTCAATCTTTACACCTTCCACTATTAGCCTGTTATTGTCAAACCGCTGACTGGCACGGCAAGCCGATGCCGTTTCACTTGGAAACGCCGAAGCACCCCACCGAATATTCAACCTCTTAATACAACATCAAACGTGTATATCTCACAACAACTACGCAAAAAGAGCATCGCCGAATACATATTATATATGTGGCAGGTAGAAGACATCATCCGCGTGTACGAATGTTCGCTGTCGCGCATCCGCCGCGAATACATCAGTCAGTTCGACTACACGGACGAACAGAAGGAAGAAATGGTAGACTGGTACGGCAACCTCATTCGCATGATGAACGAGGAAGGCAAACGACAGGGCGGACACCTGCAAATCAATCAGGTCATCGTCACCGACCTCATTGACCTGCACCGCAGACTGCTGCAAAGTACCAAGTTTCCCTTCTACTCGGCACAGTATTACAAGGTGCTGCCGTTTATCGTAGAACTAAGGCGTAAAGGCGAACACGAGGAAGACGAGATACAGGTATGCCTCAACGCCTTGTACGGCGTGATGCTGCTGCGGTTGCAACAGAAGGAGATATCGCCCGACACCACACATGCCATTCAGGAGATAACTACCTTCATCGGCATGCTGTCTGATTATTATATTAAGGATCGCAACGAAGGACTTCAATTTGAGGAGGATTAAAACTATGAACATACTCATTACAGGCTGCAACGGCCAACTGGGAAACGAAATGCAGGTGCTGCAGAAGGATTATCCAGAGCACCACTGGTTCAACACCGACGTCAACGAACTGGACATCACCGACAGCGACGCCATCAACAGGTTCGTGGAAGAACACGAAATCGATGGTATCGTGAACTGCGCCGCCTACACGGCCGTGGACAAGGCGGAGAGCAACAAGCGATTGGCAACGGCTCTCAACGCCGAAGCACCAACTTACCTGGCTGTTGCAATGGCTAAGCGCGACGGATGGATGGTGCAAATCAGCACCGACTATGTATTTGATGGCACGCAACACACGCCTTACATCGAGACCGACACCCCCTGCCCCAACAGCGTGTATGGAGCCACCAAGTTGGCTGGTGAGGTGGCTGTGGCGAAGATATGTCCAAAACATGTCATCATCCGCACGGCTTGGCTCTACTCTACTTTCGGCAACAATTTCGTTAAGACGATGTTGCGACTGGGCCAAGAGAAACAGCAGCTGGGCGTAATCTTCGACCAGATAGGCACACCCACCTACGCTCACGACCTGGCTCTGGCCATCATGACCATCATCGACAAGGGCATCGTGCCGGGCATCTATCACTTTTCCAACGAGGGAGTCACGAGCTGGTACGACTTCACCAAGGCCATTCACCGCATTGCCGGCATCACCACCTGTCACGTCAAGCCGCTGCACACCGCTGAATATCCCACACCGGCTCAACGACCTGCTTACAGCGTGTTGGACAAGACAAAAATCAAGGAAACCTTTGGCATCGAAATCCCTCATTGGGAAGAGAGCCTCACGAAGTGCATGCATACGAAATAACGATTTATGAACGAAATACAACGCAGGCGAACCTTCGCCATCATCTCACACCCCGACGCAGGTAAAACCACCCTCACCGAAAAGTTCTTGCTCTTCGGTGGACAGATTCAAGTGGCCGGAGCGGTCAAGAACAACAAAATTAAGAAAACGGCCACCAGCGACTGGATGGACATCGAGAAACAAAGAGGTATCTCGGTATCTACCTCGGTCATGGAGTTTGATTATGAGGGCTACAAGGTCAATATTCTCGACACGCCGGGCCACCAAGACTTTGCTGAGGACACTTACCGCACGCTCACGGCCGTTGACTCGGCGATCATCGTGGTCGATTCGGCCAAAGGTGTGGAGGCACAAACCCGAAAGTTGATGGAGGTGTGCCGCATGCGCAAGACGCCGGTCATCATCTTCATCAACAAGATGGATCGTGAGGGACGTGATCCATTCGACGTGCTGGACGAACTGGAGAAAGAACTCCAAATCAAGGTGCGCCCACTGAGTTGGCCCATCGGACAAGGAAGAAAGTTCAAAGGCGTGTACAACATCTACGAACAGCAGCTCAACCTCTTCACACCCAACAAACAACGAGTGACCGAGAAGGTGGAGGTAGACATCCAAAGCGAAGAACTGGACAAACAGGTGGGCGAACAAGAGGCCGCCCAACTGCGTGATGACCTCGAACTGGTTGACGGCGTGTACCCTGCTTTTGACAAGCAGACTTACCTATCGGCTGAGGTGGCACCAGTGTTCTTTGGCTCGGCACTCAACAACTTCGGTGTTCAGGAACTGCTCAACTGTTTTGTAGAGATTGCGCCAAGCCCCAAACCCACACAGGCAGAAGAACGCATCATCCGCCCCGAAGAGCCCAAGTTCACGGGATTCATCTTCAAAATCACGGCCAACATCGACCCTAACCATCGATCGTGCATTGCCTTCTGCAAGGTATGCTCGGGCAAGTTTGTGCGCAATCAGCCTTATCTGCACGTGCGCAACGGCAAAACGGTACGCTTCTCGTCGCCCACCCAGTTTATGGCGCAGCGCAAGAGTACCATCGACGAAGCCTACCCCGGCGACATCGTGGGCCTGCCAGACAACGGCATCTTCAAGATTGGTGACACGCTGACCGAGGGCGAAGAGATTCACTTCAAGGGACTGCCATCGTTCTCACCCGAGATGTTCAAATACATCGAGAACGAAGACCCCATGAAGTCAAAACAGCTCAACAAAGGCATCGAGCAGCTCATGGACGAGGGTGTGGCACAGTTGTTCATCAACCAGTTCAACCAACGCAAGATTATCGGCACCGTAGGACAACTGCAATTCGAGGTGATTCAATACCGACTGGAGAACGAGTACAATGCCAAGTGCCGATGGGAACCGGTTCGACTGTACAAGGCTTGCTGGATAGAAGCCGACAACCAGGAGGAACTGGAAAACTTCAAGAAGCGCAAATACCAATACATGGCCAAGGATCGACAGGGACGCGACGTGTTCCTGGCCGACTCAAGCTACATGCTGAGCATGGCCCAGCAAGACTTCAAGCACATCAAATTCCACTTTACCAGCGAATTTTGATAAACGGGAATCTCCGTTCACGCTCATGGGAGAAAGACATCTGGGCTGAGAAATATTGACCTACCTCATTGATTTCTCAGCCCCTATTCTTGCCGTTTGAAATATTATTCGTACATTTGCATCATCGCACTCGCCAGCAATGGTTAGGCGAGACATACATTGAAAAAACAAAACCACTAACCATAGCACCCAGGCAGATGCCTACCCTGCAAGTGAGTTTCTCACCAGATGGTCGGGCCGTGGTGCTCAATTCAAACATTGATATTATGCTTGGAACACCGGAAATTGTACTCATCGTACTTGTTGTTCTTCTCCTGTTTGGAGGAAAGAAAATCCCTGAGCTGATGAAAGGCTTGGGCAAAGGAGTGAAAAGTTTCAAAGATGGCGTAAACGGCATCGAGAAAGACCTCGATCCAGACCAACAAACCAACGACACAGAGACGAAGAAATAAGACGACAGCCGCCTTTCTTACACTCCCCTATCCCACCACATTAGGAAGGGATTGACACACCACCCATGGAGGGTTTCATGATGGAAGAAGATTTAGAACTCACCTTCTGGGAACATTTGGACGTGCTTCGTGGCACGCTCATACGCATTATTGCCGTAGCCCTCATCTGTGGCATCGCGGCATTCATGTTCAAGGAAGAGCTTTTTAACATTGTACTGGCACCCAAGGACAGCCAGTTCGTGACGTATCGCCTGCTGGGCGTAGAGCCGTTCAACATCCAACTGGTGAACATCGGGCTCACCGAGCAGTTCATGATACACATGAAGACGGCGCTCTGCTTCGGAGTCTTGTGCGCCTCACCTTACATCTTGTACGTGTTGTACAAGTTCATCTCACCCGCTCTGTACCAGCGCGAACAACGCTATGCCCTCAAGATTGTGGGCAGCGGGTACGTCATGTTCATCATTGGCATTCTCATCAATTATTATCTCATCTTCCCCCTCACGGTTCGCTTTTTAGGTACCTACCAGGTCAGCAATGAAGTGCAAACCATGCTGTCGCTTCAGTCGTACATGGATACGATGCTCATGTTGAGCTTGGTGTTTGGCATTGTGTTTGAGATTCCCGTTATCAGCTGGCTATTGGCCATCTTCGGATTGCTGCGGGCCGAATGGATGTCTAAATACCGTCGACATGCCATTGTCGCCATTCTCATCCTTGCGGCCATCGTCACACCCACGGCCGACGTGTTCACTCTGCTCATCGTCTCTCTGCCTATTTGGATGCTGTACGAAGTGAGTATCGTGATTGTGAGGATGACCAATCTTGGCGATTCCAACCAAGCCGAAGAGGCTGTCTCCTCAACTGAAGAAGAAGATAACGACTAACGCCAGCCACATCTATACATTGGTGCGTATCCTGTGCGATTCATCATCAAATATTTCCACTGCTGACTGTTGCCCACTTTTGGTCATCAGTCATCAGTGGATTTTTTTATTCATCCTTCAGAGATGCCCAGAACAATCAATGTTCCTCCACGCACCGCTCCGTCAGACATTTTTAACGAAGCGTTTTCCGTGGCACAACAGGTGGACGATACTGAATGTGCATCTTGCCCATCAAAGTCATGGGTGGAATCATTTTCTACAACCCTGAATTTTACATCCTTTCCATCAAACGGCATGCCGTATGTTTTTTCGCTCGACCGTTGGTAAGCCGGACGCGGATCAAGGGAGAGAACCTCTTTCAAAGTGCGCAACTTGTCAGGCGTGAACTGGCGCGCCACCTCATCGGGAATCACCACCTCCAACCGCTGAATCTTCGACAAATCGGTAAACCCGCTTCGGGCTTCCGGATGACAGTCGGCATAAGGAACGTAGGGTTTGATGTCGTAGATGGGCGTCCCATCCATCAAGTCGGCCCCCAACACATGCAACACAGGTCCCTGCGGTGTGTCCCACTCCACCCGCTCCAGCAACACCGATGACAGACCAATGGGGTTTGGTCGGAAGGGTGAACGACTGGCAAACACGCCTACCTTCTGGTTTCCGCCCAACACGGGCGGGCGCACCAACAGACTGTCCGACTGATGTGGATTGGCGTTGAACTGCCAAATGAGCCACAGATAGTCAAAACCCTCGATGCCCCGCAAGGCATCAGCTTGGCGATAGGCTGGCTCAAAGACAATCGTGCCGTGCAAACCAGCAGCCAGTCCGCTCTGCTTGGGAATGCCAAACTAGGACGTAAATGGTGAGTGAAAATAAGCAATGGGATGAAAAGACACGTCACAGTCGGCCACCGGCTCCCCGACAGGTGCCGAATCGACAGCACCGATATCGCCGCATGATTCCTGCAAGGATTCGTCTAATCGTTGATGATGATTGGTCATGTTTTCAGCTTAATTCGTCGTTCAGCATTGTTTTGCCCATGTCATTCACAGCCAACAATGCCGTGGTGTCCCAATTCAAAAGCGTGTTGTAAAAATAAAGAATCTCATCACCCATCAGCCTATCAATATACTATGAAATGTATTGTAACTTACTATTTTATGCGCAAAAATAAGCATTCAACCATACGAAACCAAGAAAAACGTATGAAATATCTGTAACAAACCTAAAAATGATACTTTTTTTTCCAACAATTAGTCTTCACCAAACCGATTGTGCCACTCCCCATGCAATGCCCCGATTCGCCCTCTCTGCAAAAGCAGCAAATCTTTGATGCTTCAGCCAAAAGCAAAGCCAACCGTGGCGGGTTGGCTTTGCATTATTTCTGGGCGGTTTTTAAATCTGCTTTGTTGTAGCACCGCCCTTCAGAGAATCCTCGAGCAACTGAGAATAGCCACGATGGCTGCCAGAAGCAAAAGTACGTTCGTCACGAGGCGCAGTCGCACGTTCCATTGTTCGATACGCCCAGTCCAATGGCCCTCCCGTGATGCTCTTCAATTTTCGTTGTAAGGCAGTTTGTCTTGCGAGGTGAGCATGCCCAGGATGGCGGTGGCGATGGTGATGATGAGCTTGAATATAAGTTTCCAATTGATGCGTTTCATAGTGATTATTTTTTTTCTAAAAACTCCTCCCCACCACTGGGGCGGGGAGGATGGAAGATTTAAGGTTTCGGATTGGGATCTACGTTTTCCTCCGCCTTTCCTTCGGCGGTTTTCTTCGTGTCCACGGGGTTCTTGGGAGCCTCCTGAACCTTGAGACCGTCGAGGAACTTGCGGTTGCGCTTCTTGCCCTTGCCGCCGCCACCCGTCATCTCAGGAAGGAAGTTCACGCGATAGTTCACCACATTGCTGGTCACGTTAAAATCGGCTGCCTTATCGGCAGGCTTAGTTCTTAGTCCTATTTTAAACGAACCAAATCCGTTGAGTTTCACCACGCGACTCTGTTGCAATTCGTCTTGCATCACCTCTACCAACTCGGCCAGTACGGCCACCACGTCACTGCGCTTCACGGTACAGTTGCGCTGAATGCGTTCGGCCAGAGCATCGGTTTCGATCACTTGTGGATGAATGGCGCGGGCATACCACTTGCCTTTGGTTGAAGAAGTAACTCTCTTGTCTTGATACAGTTTATACATTACTGCCATAATAATTTGTGTGTTTTAAATGATTGATTATTAATTCTCGGCTGTGTGTTTTTCATGGTACGCAGTTTCCTGTTCGATGCCGGCTTATCGTCTGGGTTACCGCTTCCTGGATTGATTGTCTGCCGAATCAGTCTCTCTGACTGACGATGCAAAGATACGACAGAATAAAAGCGAAAACAAGAAACATTGATAGGCATCAAAGGAGCAAAATGAAGAATGTAACGCTAATCCCAATTAGAAAGGCAAAGTGCGAATATAAGAAAAGTTCGCACTCAACATTTTAGGGCAGTTCTATAAATTACCGCCGTAAAGTTTTTGTATGTTGGCCTGTTTACGTTTTGCCAAATTTCACTACTAACTTCGAGTTAAAGGCTGGTTCTATAAATTACCACCGCACATAGTCATCAAATGTTTATGAAATACGTTTTGTTATCTTTTGGCTTCTTTTTGGTTCAAAATGTAAGTTCATTCAGTCGTGTAGCTCGCTACACTCCTTCACTCTCTTGCATTTTGACCTCAAAAATAAGCTCAAAATCTAACAAAGCTAATTTATAGAACCAGCCTAAATTGTAAGTGTACAAAAGAGTTAGACGAACATAACGACCAGGCTTGTTGCCGGCACCGTTGTGATTGTTCCTCGGGCGTTTGTTGTATTCCTTCTCTATCCTGCCCCAGGGAAAGTGGTCGGCCAGCTTGACCCAGCGGTTGGATTTGCTCAATCCCGAAAGTGACTCCTGAAGTTCACACAGGTCGTGACTGCGATATTGTGAGTAATATTTCATCTCGATTCTTGAATGTTTTAACATCCAAGGTAGTCATTTTGGGCGAATTGACCAAATTTTATACAGCATAAATAGTTAATTGTCAGATAGTTATAGTTAATTAGCAGACCCTATTTAATACGCTAATAGTGGGTTACCAAAATTTTCTTCTGTGTGAAAAACCACGAAAACGGAATAATGAGTTGAAAGATATGGTATAAGTGGACTGTGGCGTTTTGCGACCATAATATGCAGCAGAATTGATTTGTGAAGAAACAATCATCGAATCATTTCCGTTTTGTACTCCTTTGGTGAATAAGTTCATAATCTCGTACTTATTCCCGAAATTGGCGTTGGGCTGCATCATAATATCCGATACGACCTGTCGGATAGAGCGAGGATATACTATAAAGGTGTTTTCTGCATTACAAGTAATATCC
The DNA here is from genome assembly GCF_025151385.1 of Hoylesella buccalis ATCC 35310. NCBI lineage: Bacteria > Pseudomonadati > Bacteroidota > Bacteroidia > Bacteroidales > Prevotellaceae > Hoylesella > Hoylesella buccalis. Next base: position 1,011,821 of record NZ_CP102287.1, read on the forward strand.
TTAAACTCGCTGCTTCCGAAGAATACGATAACGGAATAAATCGGTATGCCCGGATTTTGCGGCAAACATTGTCTACAGGAACCTGTCCCCCTGTTTCTTTCCCCTGTTTTTATAGGATATATTTTGAAAGAGATGAATGATGAGTTTTATATGCTAACAAACAAATGCACCATAAACTCTCGACCTCGCAACGGCAATACGGAGCGATAGGTGTTGATGCCGGCGTTTGGGGCTACGACATACGACTTCGAGTTGAGCACATTGGCGAAGCTTCCTCCAATAGCCCACGACTTGTTGATGGTGTAGCGGACGGAGCCGTCGATGAAGGTGCTTGATTTATAATCTTCGGTGGCAATCTCGTTGGTGATGCTCTGCATTTTTGCCTTTATCTCAACGCTCTTTATTGGAAATAGCGAGAGGGAGGCATTGGCGACGAGTGACTTTAGGGTGCTGGAATTGCTGATGTCGTTTCGCTCCCAATAGGCATTGCCTGTGGCATCGACTGTAATTCGCAACCATTTCAGTTTCTGATATATCGACTCAACGTGAACGGCAAATATGTTGGAATGGTTGGTCGTTGTCTGTTGCGATTGCGAAAGCATATAACTGTTTTGGGAGTATGAGAATTCCGTCTTCAGCGACAATCCGATGTCAGTGAATGACTTGTCGGCTGACAATATAGCCATAAATGAGTGGCGATTGTTTGTGCCCTCGACTTCGGTTATCACGTTGTAGTCGGATGTATATTCGTAGTTGTTGTAGGTTTCCGCTTTCTCGTGGGTATATAGAACTGTGAGATTGGCGAAAAACATGTTGACCAAGTCTCGATATCTTAGCGACAGCGATGCCCGACTATTGACATTCCTGTAAATGTTGTTGCTCGGAATGACTATTGATCGATAACCAGTAAAGTATTGACATGGTGAATAGTATGGTAAGACATTGTCGCTAGGGGTAAGCGAAGCTGACATCGTTGCGCTGAAACTGTTGGAAAACTTGTGGCGCAGGGTGGCAGTTGACGACATCCACCAATAAGAGCGAGACTTGCCGACAAAGTCGTTGCCACTAATGCTTACGTGGGAATATTCGATGGGCAGAGCCAAGGATATGCCGCCCTTGTCGCTAAACCTCAGATAATAACTTGGGAGAACGGATAGCTTGAGCTGCTTGCGGTGCATGTTGGAAACAATCTCGTAGCTGTTATCGCGATAATAAACCTTTGCATCTATGTCGAGATTGTTGTTGAAGAGAGGAACATTCGTCGACAGGAGGTTCTTTATCATCATGGACTTTGAGACGAGCGACTCGCGGAGATTGTATATTGCGAAGGAGTCGCTACTGTTGTCCAAAGATTCCTTTCGGTCGTAATAGCGGAAAAGTGTTTTCGCACGCAATACCAGTCTGCCCAACAGGAACGATGAGTTCAAGTAGTTTTGCAGGTAAGCGGGACGGCTATATGTGCGTTCGGCAATGGATGCACCTCGACTGCCAATCAACGACGAAAGTGTTGAGCGATTGATGGAATAGCGCAGCTCGTCCGACAAGAATGTTTCCTTTGAGTTCAACTCATATTTCATGATTGGCATCAGCGCAAAGGTTTTTCTCTTGTAGGATTTGCTCTCGCTGATAGTTAGTGGATAGTCGCCGCCGTAAGTGTTGCTTATCTCATTGCTGCTCGTTGAATGGTCGCCATAATAGACGATGTTGCAACGGAATGTGGAATTGTCGGTCAACTTCTTCAGCCAGTTCAATCCTGCCGAATACGACTTGTTGAGGAGATACCTCTCCTGCGGCAATGATTCCTCCACCATTTCGGTTGAGAGAGCCTTTAGCATCTGTGGCTCGTAGGCATCAATGTCCGTCATGTCGATATGCTCTTTCGTATCTGTCGAGATGTCCGTTCCCGTGTTGTTCATCTTTCCCGATATAAGCAGTTGACTGCCATCCATTATCTGGGTGAGAAAGAGATTGTTATCCCACCTGTCAGGATTGATGCCTGCCCCTGCCTGTATCTCGCCGAAGAGCCTTGACTTGTGCTTATTGTCTAGCTTTATGTTCAGTGCGGCGCGGTCGGATATCTGCCTGCCTTCAAGCATCTTAACGGGTTGGTGGTTCTCTATCACCTCCACACTCTTCACAGCCTCTATCGGCATGTTGCGAGTGGCTTGGTTGTAGCTGCTGCCCATCAAGTCAAGTCCCTCAATATAGAACTTGTTGATAGCCTTTCCTTGCACCGAAACCGCCCCGTCGCTCGACACCTTCACTCCAGGCAACTTCTTCAACACGTCTTCAAGGTGGCGGTCACCATCCTTTGCAAACGAACTGACATTGTACACCAGCGTATCGCTCTTCGCCCTTATTGGCGGCACTTTGACTACGACTTCCTTTATTTGCGTCTCCGTTTGCTGCAACAATATTGTGTTGATGCCCGACTGACTGCATCTGCTCGCACTTAGCTTTTTCTTCGCATAACCCATGAGAGAGAACTCCAACATGTCGTTTTGGGCAGAGGCTACGGATAGCCTGCCGCCATTGCCGGAAATGGCATAGCGGTACATCTTGCCCTGCGACGAATATACTCGACACGTCACGCTGACAAGTGGTTTCTGTGTTGTCGAATCTTTCACCACAAACTCCAGTTTGCCCGTCTGCGCAATGGCTGTCGCAAAGCCAATAGCAAAAAAGAGAATGATGGCGAAGGCTCTACTGATGCTGCTATTCAAGTTCTATGGGATTATAAGGTTTGGAGTTTACGCTAGCTCTCGTCTCAGCATCCACCTTGATAGTTCCGTCGGAAGTGAGTGCTCCTACGGGGTCGGCACAGTAGTTCTTGTAGATTTTCCTCACCTTTTCGCGGCTAGTCTTTATTATGTCGCTCTTTGTCCAAAAATAAATAGGTGTTGAAGTGGTCGCCTTTTCCAGTCCTACCAGTGTGAAGATGAAGTTGTCTTGAGTATCAACGACCTTGAATATCAGTCCCGGCAGTCCGTTGAACTTGTAAGGGCCATAAGGCATATTTACTTCTGGCGCATACCAAGCCGTGTATGTCCTTCCGAAGAGCGTTGTTTTCGCCTTGTTGCATTTATATCCCGCTATGGTTGAGTCGCCTTCGAGCAATTCCCATTCCAGCTTTGGGCAGTCCTCACTGTATTGGTACTTTTGCTTCAGTCCAGCCGTGCGCTGTATCGTCTCCTTGTCTTTTTGCTTGTCGATGATGATGCTTTCCCGGAATTGTTTCTTTTTCATAACGCTTAGCATCATCGGACCCGTCTGGATTATCGGAAGATTCTCCTTTGCCGTCACGTCAATCAGCGAGTCAAACTGAAGCTCGTAATAGTCGCAAAAGCGATTATATCTCTCGCCAACTTGCAACACAGTCAGTCCCTCCCTTTTCGTGTCGGGATAGGCTGCATCTTTGGCGTACTTGTAGTCATAGGTCACCACATACTGCGCCGTCTCCAATATCTTCTTTGCTATCGTATCGCTCTTAGGCGGATTCTTCAGCTGAGAGAAGTCAATGGTTTGAGCTTCTGTAGTATCGATAATCGAAAAAAATAATAAAATAAGTAATATAAATTTATTCATAATTATCTACGGCAAAGAGAATGTTGGACACTCCAAAAGAAGGTCCGACACTCTCTAAATTAAATTATTCGTCACAAAGTACAAGGTTTATTTGTTCAATCTGTTTGCTATTGTCTCCATACGCTAGTTATTTTAGTTCACCCTTGATTCCGCACCACTATTATAAATTAAACTTTTTAAGTACCAGAGCAACAAAAAGCTGCTCAGGATTTTGCTATGTCATATTTTTCACTTATCTTAGTGTTGCAAAAAAACAAGAGAATCCGACGATAGACATAGCGAAGATACAAATTAAATCTGAGAGACTCACTCCTTTTGGGGGATTATTTTCGGGTCATGGAGCAATTTGACTCCACATTATCATCTGTAATCGACTCAACCCTCAGTCTAAGGTGTAGATCGTTCCATTTCATGGCACGTTTTCTCGCCATGGCAGAGCTTAAATAAACTTAGCTCTGCTCATCTGGCTTAACGAAAACCTTCGTTTCCATCAGAAGGACACGCTGAAGAGGTTCTTTGAGAGATTTGAACAGAATGGGCTCACTATCAATCGCTTCAGAGCTGATTGTGGATCATGTTCCGAGGAAATCGTGGAGGAAATAGAAAAACACTGCAAGTCCTTCTATATCCGTGCTAACCGCTATGCCGTTCGATACGCCATCGCAAGCGAAAAAATCGCAGAAAAAACCCCGACTTTCAAAGTCATTGGCAGTCAACCATTTGCAAACCACCGACTGTTTGACGTATTTCGAGTGAAGACCAACTTACTTTCAAATCCGAGAAAATTTAAAGGCCTTTTGTCAATATAATTAACCCTTTTTTGATGCTTCACTAACGAAGTACGGGATGAGCGCGACCTTGCCAAGGTAATCCGTAGGGGGCGTGATCAATGACGTTGGTGGAAAGGAAAGGTAGCTTTCGGGTGAATATCAAAAATGATATCAAGGAGATTGTCCGAAAATTAAATAGCACGCGCAGAAAGAAACGCAGATTTATAAATCCAAGAGAAATGTTTCAGAAAAAAATAGTTAACTTTGCACCTTCTTATGGAATCCGCCGTTGAAAACCATGGTGGTCATACCATTGAAATGAATAGTTAGACAAACGTCTTTAAAAAGAAAGCACAAATGAAATTTTTAGAATCAAGCCATTTATTGTACGTAACGGTTGTTGCTATCGCACTTGTTATATCTTCTTGCAACTCCGAAACCGATATACCGGAAAACACCCATAACTTGCCGGAGACTGTTACCCGCGATTTCCGTAACCGCTGCGGAGACACCACCATTGATGACGTTTACACAGGCAATGACTTTTACCGCCATACCGACCAGCAGGAAACATTTATATTCTCATCAGACAAGGCGGGGAACGAATATGTTGTGGTATATCTTAACAATGTGTGGAACCGCACCATCAAGACGCTGCCCGCCATTGACCAATTGCCCTATAAAGTGCTGCAACGTCTTCTCCAAGAAAACCCTGAGGCCCGTAAAAACGAGTTTTGTGAAATAAAGGAAATGTCGCAGACTTTCATCAACGACAAATACTACATACTGTGTTATCTGCAGGACACACCCACTGAGAAAAACCTCGTTCACACACTTGTCATCGGCAGCGACGGAACGATACTCAAGTCGTGCAAATATATGTTGAATCTGCCGGTCAATGCGCGTCCGCTATCTACTGATATTGATTGGATTTCCAAACGCTACAGCGGAGCTGTGACACTTGGTTATGTCAATGACCTGGGCTCTGACAACTACCTCGTCATACACAACGGCGTGTTGAAGTCTGTTTTATTTAAAACATCCAACATCGACACAAAGTGGAAGGAAACAACTTATGCGTTGCCAAAAGGCGCGACAGTGCCAAACAACATACTTGAATCATTGCACACCACCCATGCCGGCTTCACCTATACAGAAGTCATGTGCGTTGAAAATCCGAGTGGCAATTATTATCTTTTTATTGACGGAACCAAACCAAACCGTCTGGGGTATTATGTCGAGGCGATCTAAAGGCAAATTTTATCTTCAAGAAATGTATCCATGCCATGGGCAGGCCAGGGAAGAAATCGCAACGTCTATTGGTTCCTTCCACATTTGGTGTGATCATTGATGAGTGATACTCAAAAATTTGAGAGAAGGTTCTCTTCATCACCTTCTCATTCATCATGGATTTAAACTAAATGAGGTATATATAACCTTTCCTGATACTTCACAATCGGAGTCCAGGATGAGAACGGGCTTGTCAAGATAATCCATAGGGGCGAGATCAATGTAATAAGCAAAAGGTCGAGGTTGTAATCATCAACAGGATGGGTCTGCGTCTTTTCTTCGATGGCACCGTACTGAGTGGTTGTTGCATGTTTTGCAACAACCATATCTTTTCCTAACTCACTATCGTCAACCTAACCTCAAGCAAACAGCAGGTTCCTCTGAGTAGTTACAGCAGTTTGCGCCATACGCATCCGGTGTTTTCCGATGGGTTTTTAAGGCTGGTTCTATAAATTAGCTTTGTTAGATTTTGAGCTTATTTTTGAGGTCAAAATGCAAGAGAGTGAAGGAGTGTAGCGAGCTACACGACTGAACGAACTTACATTTTTAACCAAAAACGGAGCAAGCCGAATGCAATCAAACTTGTTTGAATTGTTGAGGCGCAGCCTGTTTTATATAAAAACGGAGCAAGCCGAATACAATCAAACTTGTTTGAACTGTTGAGGCGCAGCCTGTTTTATATAAAAAGAAGCCAAAAGATAACAAAACGTATTTTATAAAAATTTAATGACTATATGCGGTGGTAATTTATAGAACCAGCCTAAACGCAATATGGACGTTCAAGGACTTAGTTGCGGATTTTAGGGTTAATAATAATTAACCCAATTGCCTTTTTTATGGTATCTTCGTTATAGTATTGATCACTATTTAATAAGGTGGACGAAAACTACATGATATCGGCGGCCAATCGACATGACTTTGAAGGCCAATCCCAAAGAGATTGCAGGGCAATAGATTATCAATTGCAGGGTGTTGAAAATGAAACGAATCACACAGGGGTTGACGTAAAAATACTTAACAATTCTCGGTAAAGAAGAACGCTCCATGAGAGGTTGATCCTTCCAAAAACTTCAAACGAAAGATTGCCGAACATGAATCGTTCGTTGAACCATAATTGATTCATAATTGAACGAACAATCAATTTACCCCCTCCTAACTCATTGATAATCAAGCATGGCTCCTATATATACTAATAATACTAATCATACTAATGATACTGATGATACTCATCATACTGATAATCCGACGACGATAGGACGAGAAACGTCGCCGTCGTCGTTTTTTTAAAGAAATAAAAATTTAGGACAAACGATAAAAACAGCGTCGAGGACACGATGCCGCATGGTTCGGTCACGACTTTCCAACTTTTCCCGATTTCCTCTCTCCCGTCACCGCTGCCCGTTGCACTGGTTCCCCGCTCTCCTCTCTCCCAACACCGCTGCCCGTTGCACTGGTTCCCCGCTCTCCTCTCTCCCAACACCGCTGCCCGTTGCACTGGTTCCCCGCTCTCCTCTCTCCCAACACCGCTGCCCGCTGCACTCGTTCCCCGCTCCCCATTCCTCCGATTCGAAATGCGAACGTCACGCCCATGCGACATCATTTTGCTCCCGCTAAGCCTAGTGCTGTCTTTTGGAAGGTACTTCAAAACGACCTAAATTTGCGGGCAAAAACAATGAACGGAATGAGAAAACAGCATGATGATGGCACACGGCTCCTGCATGGAAGGGCGAAAGTTGGTGAAATAAAATCAAATCATTGTTGTGGTCAACGAGAGGCTTTTTTAAATAAAAAAATCGTGATGCCTTACACGCATTTGAAGTGATTCTGTTGATAATTTCATCAAAAAAATAACTATCTTTGTGTGATTTTAATCTCACTCCTCACTTTCTTTGAGAAGCTATACACTAAACCAACGATATGAGTAAAATGAACGTAAAACCAATGAAAGAATTGGCTGCCATGTTGCCACTGATGAAACAGTGGATGGAAGCCATGCACCAAGAACCCGAACTATCTACCCAAGAGGTAAATACAGGCAAGTATGTTGCCGACCTGCTAAAGAATATGGGCTACGAGGTTCATGAGCATGTAGGAAAACATGGCATTGAGGGTGTGGTAGGCGTACTAAGTCATGGCGATGGAAAGAAGAAAATAGGCATTAGAGCCGACATGGATGCGCTCCCTATTCAGGAAATCAACAACCTGCCTTACAAGAGTAGGCACGACGGCATTTCTCATCTCTGCGGACACGACGGTCACAGTGCCATGGCACTTGGGGCAGCTAAGTATCTGGCAGATACAAAGCACTTTAATGGAACCGTTTACTTCTATTTTCAGCCGGCCGAAGAGACCATGCAGGGCGGTCCTTCGATGATTGACGATGGACTTTTCAAGAAGTTTAATGCCGATAGAATATATGCCATACACAACATTCCGGGACTACCTAAGGGGGTACTGCATTTCCATGATGGAGAAACAATGTCGGCAGTAGATAATTGGGAGGTACGCTTAATGGGGCGTGGTGGGCATGGTTCTATGCCCGAACTAAGCATTGACCCCGTCGTCGCTGGTGCCTCATTGGTGATGGCCCTACAAACGATTGTTGCACGCAACCTCTCTCCTTGGAATAATGGCGTGGTCACCATCGGCTCATTCCAAGCAGGTAACGCAGGAAACGTTATTCCAGACGAAGCTGTACTCAAGTTGTCTATGCGCAACATGCAGCCCGATGGGCGTAAGCTGGTGTTGCAACGTATTCGCGAGATAACGGCCACCCAAGCCGAATGCTTTGGGTGTAAATATGAAATAAAAGAGGGACAACCTGGAGCAGTGCTTGTCAATTCGCACGAAGAAACAGCTTTTGCTGCCGAAGTGGCACGCAAATATTTTGGAGAGGAAAATGTAGTGTACCCTTGTAAGCCAATGATGAGCAGTGAAGATTTTGCCTTTATGTTGCAAGAACGACCAGGAAGCTACATCATGTTGGGTAATGGTGAAACGCCTATGGTACACAATCCTAAGTACATCTTCGATCAGGAAATCCTCCCCATTGGTGCCTCGTTGTGGGTTGCCTTGTGTGAAGAATATCTAAAGTAGGAGATTCTCGTATTTTTAATTGAAGCGAGTGGGACTTCAGAAAACATTGTGCAGATTCAAAATCTTATATATCCTATAAATCTCTATGTATATAGATGCAGAAGGCCGAAAATATAAGAGTTATGAGGAATATGTAAATTCTCCCGATCTTGATTTGGATTTGATATACGCCAAGCTATGGAGCGGTGAACGAACTCCACAGAATAAGCGAGAGAAAGAAATAAAGAAGGAACTGGATGAAATGAAATCTCTTGGAATGAAATTAGAACTTAATTTTGAATAGACTGCTATGAAGAATTTCAATGAACTTCGAGACAAGGCTATGCAGATTGCTACCAAAGTGCACAAAACACAAGTAGACAAGGGAGGGAAGCCATACATAGGACATCCGCTTCGTGTCGAGAAGTTGTGCCAGGACGATGACAGTAAGATAGTAGCGCTTTTACACGATACGATAGAAGATGGAGATATCACCGCCGAATATCTGCTCACGCAGGGATTCCCGACATACATCGTGGACGCCGTTCTATCTGTTTCTCGAAATAAAGGCGAAGATTATTTTGACTTCATTCAGCGTAGCAAGGCTAATCCCATTGGTCGTATCGGGTGACGAGGTCGCGCACCACCTTACAGGTGTAGGCGCGCACCTCGGGAAGCCCGGGATTGAAGAGCAGTTGCTTGCCATATCGGACAAACCACTCCGGATGCTGCTTCGAGGGATGCCCCGGTGCGACGTAGGAAGAGATGTCGGCCACGGCGCGGTAGGGATTGATCCAGGCATGTAGCTCGATGAAGCGCTCATGGCAGATCTTTATCATAAAGGCAAGGGGATCCCAGAGCGGCTCCGGGGCTCGCCCCTGCTCACCCGTCAGAAATCGGCTCCACGGCTCATAGGGGGAGTAGTACCAGGCATCTACTTGCAAGAGATATAAATAGGTTTGAAAAACAAGGATATAAACTAGAAAAAATCAAGGCGGTAGACATGTTCCCTCAGACAATGCACGTGGAGACGGTAGCTCTGTTGTCCAAACTAAATACAGAACATCATTTAGATATAGAAATAGGGGAAGATGAATTATCTGAAATTGACTTTTCAAAAGACGCAACTTATGGAGAAATTAAAAAGTATGTGTTAGATAAATACGGACTAAAAGTTTCAAGCCTATATATTGCACAAATAAAAAGGAAACATGGTCTAATAGAGAGAGAAAATTATAATTTTAGTAAGAAAGAAAATCAAAGAGTGCCAAATTGCCCAGAAGAAAAAGAAAAAGCAATCGAAGATGCTTTAGAGCATTTTGGAATGATTTAAATAATATCTAAGATTGAAAATTTTAAAATTAAGACTTAAAAACTTTAAGATTAAAAAGATATGTACTTCTTATATAACCTAAGAAGATTAATTGAAAATCAGGGGAACGATGATGGTAAAATAAAAAATTTTAACAACTAAAGAAGAATTAGGCATTATTGCCAAAGAGGTTTTTATGAAGTTAAAAATACTGAAAAAGACTTGTTAGAATTGAAAATTTTAGATCATTGTGCAGGGTTTCGTGTCATAATAGTGATAGAGGCAAATAGTTATGTAAATATAAAGAGTTCAAGACTTCTACCAAAGTTTAAAACTCAAAAAATAAATAGTTGGTGTGCTGCTTAGAGTAACGAAGTGTCCTGCTCAACGGTCATCCGTGAAATCAGGCGAAACTCCAAGCCAGACGGCACGTATGTGTGGAAGTATGCACAATCCAAGTGCGAAGCCCGCAAGCACGGCTTTAAAGGCAATCACCGCAAGCCTGAGGACTTATGGTGGCGTGTTGACCGCATGATAGAGGATGAGGACTGGTCTCCCAGCCAAATTGCAGGCGTGCTCAGACGTGAGGGTATTCACATCGTGAAGCAGACCATCTACAACCACGTCCATGCAGACACCACCGGAAAACTTGCTTCACATATGCCACATAGGCTCAAATACACAAAGAGGAGCAAGGCGTTGCGTCCTACGAAGGCTACCAATATCCCTAACCGTATAAGCATACACCAGAGACCAATGCAGGCTGACGGCACGCGCTTCGGAGACTGGGAACTGGACACTATCGTCGACTCGTACGGTCATGCCATTGTTACCTTAACGGAACGCTCGACTAACTACATTCTCATGGAAAGACTGCCGCAGGGACGGAAGGCGTTACCAACGGCAAAGACCGTGGCAAAATTGCTCTTTCCATATAGGGAATCACTGCTTACCATTACCACTGACAATGGATGTGAGTTTGCCGCACACGAGGAAATAACAAGGCGGCTCAGCATGAATGGAAGAAATCCGGTGGTGGTTTACTTCACCGATTCTTACTCCTCCTGGCAGAAAGGTGCTGTAGAGAACGCAAATAAACTCATTAGAAGGTACATACCAAAAAAGGCAAACTTCAACGATTTCTCTGACCGAAAAATAATGGAAATACAAAAGAAAATAAACAGAAGACCAAGAGAAAAATTAAATTTTGATACCCCTAAATACAAATTCTTCGAAAACTTTCCATAAATTTGCATTTGCTGTTGGACTCTACAAAATTGGTTTTACCTAGTTTAAAAAAGAAATTATAATGAAAATATGGAGGCTAAGAATATGAAGATTAATAATGAATGTTGTTGTGGATGCAAAACAGAAAAGCCGGATCAAATTAAAGACAATTGTCCTGTATGTAATAATGAAGGGATTTCCGTTAGTAAAGTAACTGTTGAACATCTAGTGGTAGATGATTATCGTAATGCTGTTAACGGAGATCAATATAAGATTTGCATGAACGAGGACTGCGACGTTGTTTACTATAACTTAGATAATGAAATAAAATTCTTGAAAGACCAAGTTAGAGTTCCTATCTGGTTTAAGAAAGATGCAGATCCTAAGTATGCTTGTTATTGTAGCGAAGTCACAGAAAATCAGGTAATTGAAGCAGTTGTAAAGCATGGCGCGAAATCCGTAAAAGAAGTAAATGCCATCACTGGGGCAATGAAAAATTCTAATTGTAAAGAAAAAAATCCGTTGGGAGTTTGTTGTCATAAGATTATTCAGGAAGCTATCGATAAAGGCTTGAAAATGAAATAATTACAGTCGATATGTTCCTACAAACGAGAGCCAATCTTTGATATGTTTCCATCTACGAGCGTGGATATGTTCCCCATAACCATAGGGGTTGAGACTGTAGTATTGATGTCAAGAAAATAGAATAACAAGCTATAAAACTTATAAAATCAATGGCTTATAGGATTTTAAAAGAAATCAGTTTTATAATAAATTAAAAATCGTGTTGGTAGAAAAATCGTCTACTTCTACCAACACGATTTTACAAAGAGCCAGTACTTACATCTCTTTTTCTCCTGTAAAACTATTGTATATTGATACTTTAAGGAGTTTCAATCATTCGGTCTGTTAACCGTTATTTTTTGGATCTAAACTTAATAAAATAGCATTAATGGCGACGATGACTGTTGACACAGACATTAGGATTGCTCCTAATGCAGGGCTTAATTTGATACCAATAGGAGCCAAAATTCCTGCAGCTAGAGGGATAGCTATAATGTTATAACCAGCTCCCCAAAAGAGATTTTGTTTCATTTTACGAGTTGTTTTGTGTGCTAATTCAATAAATGATTCAATATCTCCTGGATCAGATTGAGTCAAGATGACATCAGCTGAATCCAACGCCACTTGAGTTCCTGCACCGACTGCTATTCCAACGTCTGCTAAGGCAAGAGAAGGGGCATCATTAACACCGTCACCTACCATGATAACTTTCTTTCCTTCTTCTTTAAGTGTTTTTACTAACTCATATTTGTCTTGTGGAGATTGATTTGATCTATATTCAATCTCTAAATCTTCTGCCGCGCCTTGAGCCGCTTTTTCATTATCACCTGTTGCCATAATTGGTTGAATATTGTTCTTTTTAAGAACTTTAATTAACTGTTTGCTCGTTGGTTTTAATTCATCCCCTAAAGCTACAGCACCAATAGCATCATCGTTTTCTACTAATATACTGAGAGTTGCTCCTTTTGGAATATCCATATCCAGATTACGTCCGTATGCTTTTTGGCTGATTAATTGGTAACTATGGCCCTTGGCTTTGCCTTCTACGCCAGCACCGGAAATCACATCAATGGAATCAAATGATACTGGACTTATACCTTGCTGCTTAGCGAAGCTTATAATTGATTGAGCAATCGGGTGGCTAGATCCTCCTTCAATACCTGCCAGTAAGGCAATGATTTCCTCTTTATTATATTTGTTATTAAAAAGTTCAACGTCTAATACTTTAAACTCACCTGTTGTTAAAGTACCTGTCTTATCTAAAATCATCACATCTGCATCTTGAGCTATTTCTAAGGCTTGGCGGTCTTTTACTAGTAAGCCACGACTTGCTCCTAAGCTTGTGCTACGAGCGGTGACCAATGGAATAGCTAGACCCAATGCGTGTGGACAAGCTATAACTAATGTTGTGATAGCCAATTTTACTGCCGTTGGGATGTCCGCTATAAGCGTCCATACTACAAAAGCTATTAGTGCGACAATGATCGCAATATAGAAGAGCCACCCTGCAACCTTTTGAGCAATATTTTCTGCTCTGGAAGGCTGACTTTGAGCTTGGCTGATTAAATCCTGTACTTGAGAGATAAAGGATTGATCACCTGTCTCATTCACTTTAATATAAAGAACCCCTTCTCCATTTGTTGAGCCTCCGATTACTTCATCGCCAGGGCCTTTTTTTACTGCTTTTGACTCCCCAGTTAGAAGAGCTTCATTTAAACGTGATTCGCCACGCTCGATAGTTCCATCTGCTGGCACATTTTCTCCAGCTTGAACTCGAATTAAATCACCTACCTTTAAGTCAGCAACTGGTCGTGTTTCTATTGAATCGTCATCTAATACTACATGAGCATCTTTTGGTACTAGCTTAGCCAGTTCTTCTTGTGCATCTCCTGCTTCTCCAATAGCTTTCATCTCAATCCAGTGACCTAATAACATGATTAATAGTAATGAAGCAAATTCAAAGAAAAAATCCATAATTTGTTCACCTGTTACGTAGCTTGCTATTACAGTATAAATACTATATAAATATGAAACACTTAAACCTAAAGAAACGAGAGCCATCATTCCAGGTTCTTTTTGTTTAAATTCGTCAACTGCCCCTTGATAGAATGGACGTCCACCATAAATAATTAATATAGTAGATAAAATAGCTACTACAATATCAGAATATGGAAAAGTAAACTGGACTGGTAGGTCAAACCCAGCCATAGGGGATAAGAGCATAATAATGATTCCTAGTGGTAATGACTTTAAGAAAAGTTCCTTAAAGTTTCCGTGATGATGGTGGTCATGCCCTCCGTGCCCACTGTGGTCATGGTGGGCATGATGGTCGTGATGTTGATCCTTATGGTCTCCATGTTCTTCCGTGCTTACGTGCTCATGTTTTGAATGATCCATATCGCCATGATTATGGTGACTGTGGGATGAATGTTTGTTGTTATTGTTCATTTTAAATTCCTCCTTATTCTTAATGATGATGTAAATGACATTTGCATTGTCTATGCGATTCCTGAAAAAAGTACACAGTTGATTGAATATTACTGGGACTGTATACCGGTCATTGGATTAAGACCTGAGAGTGTACACACCCAAAACGGGTTAGGTGCCTACTCATATACAAAGGTACATATATTCTCTCGTTTGGCAAAATCCGACTTTGCACAGAAACGATCTGTGGCGTCCCTTTCGGAGTTCGGCTAATTCGCATTTTTTCCGAATAAGGCAAAATATGAGTAAATAATTAGTTACTTACCAAAAAAAAATACTATCTTTATATATCCTATAAATCTCTATGTATATAGATGCAGAAGGCCGCAAATATAAGAGTTACGAGGAATATGTAAATTCTCAGGATCATGATTTGGATTTGATATACGCCAAGCTATGGAGTGGCGAACGAACGCCACAGAATAAACAAGAGAAGGAAATAAAAATGGAACTGGATGAAATGAAATCTCTTGGAATGAAATTAGAACTTAATTTTGAATAGACTGCTATGAACAATTTCGATGAACTTAGAGACAAGGCTATGCAGATTGCTACCGAAGTGCACAAAACACAAATTGACAAGGGAGGGAAGCCATACATCGGACATCCGCTTCGTGTTGAGAAGTTGTGCCAGGACGATGACAGTAAGATAGTGGCGCTTTTACACGATACGATAGAAGATGGAAATATCACCGCCGAATATCTGCTCACGCAGGGATTCCCGACATACATCGTGGACGCCGTTCTATCTGTTTCTCGAAATAAAGGCGAAGATTATTTTGACTTCATTCAGCGCAGCAAGGCGAATCCCATTGGTCGTAGGGTGAAGATAGCTGACCTCAAAGACAACATGGATATCACGAGGCTGAATGAGCTTACAGACAACGATATTGAAAGGCTAAAAAAGTACCATCAAGCCTATAAGATGTTGGAAGATGAAGAAATGAGTCACATTATGGGAGTTAGTTCTCATGCTAACACTTCTTCTAAAGAAGAAGCTGAACAAACTGACAGTTCACAACAAGAGCCAGAAGATCCTAAGTCGTGCTGTCAAAAATCTTGTAATCATGGCAAATAGTCGTGATCGGTGTAATATAAAAGAGGTAATACGAAATTGTATTGACTCCTTTATACCTTTATGCTAAAACAATATTACAAACAAAACGCAATATAAAATCGAACAGAAATGTTATTGAATACGTCCATGCATCATAAAGTTATTTTTTTGCTATTCTTTACAATGGTATCAACATTGCCTCTTTGGGGACAAAATATATCTGGGAAAATTGTGGATGATAGCAATACACCTATCGAATATGCAAGTGTTATTTGCGTATCACTTTCAGATACCACTAAAGTTATCACCTCTACCTATAGCAAGGATGATGGGATCTTTATTTTAGACTGCTCTTCACACAAGAACGAAACTTTGCGCTTGAAGATTAGTTGTGTAGGGTTCCATGCTTTTCAAATTGATGTTCCCTCTGATTACGTTTTTGAGAATGCAATAGTTCTGAAAGAAAATGCAATAGCATTGCAGGACGTTACCGTTTCCGCATACAAGAGAGCTATTACTCTGGCGGAAGGAAAGCTTGGTATTGATGTGGGCAAACTAACTTTAGGTATTACCGACAATGCTATGGATGTACTCAAGAGAACTCCCGGTATTGTGATTTCACCTGAAGGCATAAAGGTTCAAGGTAATGACCCACTTGTTGTCATTGACGGAGTAAAACAAAGAATGCCGATGAGTACCCTTCTTAACTATTTGAAATCAATCCCTGCATCCCAATTAAAAAAAATCTATATAAAAAGTGTGGCAACAGCTGAAAATAGACTCTCCGGAGAAAATGCGACTATTGAAATCCTGACAAAAGAAAGAGTGAAAAATGGTTTTAATATAAGCAATACGACACACGGAACACTTCTGCGTAATGAGGCATACAGGTGGGGAGATTATATCGATCTACGAGGTAAATATGGAGACTTGTCGGGAAGCGCAACTTTGGGATATGCAAAATCTTCTCTTCTCACAAGAACAAAGGAATCATGCTCTTATGAACAAGTTGATAAATTACTGGATCAGAAAGAGACACGAAACAAAGATGCCTATTTTGGGGTACTGAATCTTACTTGGACACCTAAAGCTTTAAATGGAAGTTTGAATTATTTTGCATCTTACTATGTAGATGATTTGCATCACAAAAGTCAAGAAACATACAAAACGGGGGAGATTTTAGATAAATCAACATCTCGTCGTATAAGTGATTGGACAGATTTGCTTTCTACTAATATAGAGTATCTTTCAGCAGACACGTTGAAGCATCAATTTAAAGTTTCATACGGTTTGCTTACTGGTGGCGACAACTATAGTCAAATCTCAAATAACAGCTTGGGAAGTTCTCTTATGATTGATAAAAAAATGGGAGGATATAGACATATAGTAGAAGCCCAATATAAAATGAAACTCCCGAACTTTGTATATACTATCGGTAGCCAGTCTTATTTCTCTAAAATGAGTGAAATAGTTATATCTCAAAAAGAAACTGACTTTACTGTATGGGAAACCATCATAGGGCTATATATGTCAGGGAGATTTAGATTTCACCAAAATTTGTCGCTGTATTTGGGACTACGAACAGAGTATGAGCATTATAAATATTTAACAACGAATACATCAAAAAATAGAGAATGGAACTTTGCTCCATATCTAACCATGGATTGGAAAATATGTAATAATTTCAGCACTTCTTTATACCTTACAATGAAGAATAACCGTCCGGGATATTTCTCCATGCTTCCCGGTATTACTTATTATAGCGACAATGAGTATAGTATTGGAAACCCTTACCTAAAATCTTCCATGCAGCACGACTTTAAAATACAAAACCTACTCTTTAAATATGTTGTTGTTTCATTAGGAGCACGTTTAAACTCCAACACATTCGGAACGACCTATAATTTAGATAGCAATGGAATAAGATATACTCAACCGAAGAATTATGCCGACCTATTATATCTCTATGGGGATATTTCTGTACCATTTTCTTTCATGCAAGGAAAACTTAACGGCTCGTTGTATCTTTACCTAAGAAATCTCAGTTACCATGATGTGATAAAAGAAATCAAATCGCCAGAATCCAATCCAAAAGCCAATTGGTATGGAAGTGGTAATTTGTATGTTTCCTATCAAATAACAGACAATTTTGGCTTTTACATTAACCCTTCCTTCAAAACACGAAACAATTTATTGCAAGTAAAAAAGGAAGGCTCAATGAGCATAGATATGGGTATGCAATATACCTTGCTAAAAAATAAAAATTTAGCCTTTGCGCTCACGGTAGAAGATCTTTTCAATCAACAAAAACTCGAATCTTCATATAATTATGGACAAGGCATTCAGGTTATAAACACTATTGCTCCTAATACGCAGTGTGTTCGTTTGTCTATAACTTATAATATTGGTCATGACAGTAAAAGTATTCGTGTAAATAAAAATGAGAATGACACTTCTAGATTTACGAAATAACGCTATCAAGTCTATCGACTGCACCTATTGTATGGTATCTATCTGAAGCAGCTATGAGATTGTTAGCTCTGTCCTTATAAGAGTTGTTGCAGGAAGCAAAAATTGTTCCCAACAATAGAATAAACAACTTGTTCATTTGATATTTATTTGCAGTAGAGCTATAGAAATATAAAATCGATTGAAGCTTATGGTACAGACTCAACCGATTCCATGAGATGGTGACTTAGAGAATGACTAACGACAACGATACACGGTTCCATCTCTTCGGTCAGTCACCGTTCCATTCGAAGAATCAACGATGAAAGTATACCTATTATGTTGAGGATCCATGGCTGTGACGATAGCTTGATACCCATCAAAATCACTCACTGTTGGAGCAAAAGTCATACACTGGCCATTGGCAAAGATTCCATTCTCTCGAAAGCGAATCGTGATTTCGCCATCTGTGAACTCATGTCCCATGGTGTAAATCATTACATCTTGGCTATTGCGGAATAAGACTCCTTTAGATTGAGATGCTGTTGCATCTTCATGATCACTTTGATCGTAGTGCTCATCTGGAGTTGCCTCTTCAACTTGCTCTTCTTGCGTGTCTTCAGTTGCTTGTTGAACAACATCTGGTGTTTCATCACTGCTTACAAAAGCACTATCCACTGGTCTGTCACTGCGACTGTTGTTGGCGTTACCGCATGACCACAATAACCCTGCAACCAATAATATTAAAAAAAATCCTCTTGTTTTCATATCTTTCATATAAGGTTACCAAATTATGATTATGTTCATCTTCATGGCAAACTTACGAAAGTTTCTTTATATCACACTCACATTTTCGTGTTTTCTATTCATTTCGTTGTTGATTTCATCTGCGCTGTTTCAATAACAAAATACATTATTTTTAAATGAAAGAACTGTGTGAAATACAGGTTAAAATGGGTGTAAATGTTTCGTATACTAGAAACTTTTTCTATCTTTGCATAGATAAAGAAACTTCGTATGAGAAACAAGCCAAAAGTCATATATCTGGAAGATGCGCTGGATTTTATTGAGAGTCTACCAACATCGGCAGGAGACAAACTACTCGAAATCGTCAAACGTATTGAGGGTGGCGAAAAAAATTCCAAGCTGTTCAAAAAACTGGATAACAGCGACATTTGGGAGTTCAGAAGTCTTTACAACAAGATTACTTATCGACTGTTTGCCTTTTGGGACACGAAAGAAGAAACGTTGGTGATAGCAACGCATGGCATCATCAAAAAGACACAGAAGACGCCACCAAAAGAAATTGTTAAGGCAGAAAAAATTAGGCTGGAGTATTTCAAGGATAAAGGAGAAAAGATATGAAACAGGTAGGAAAATTCAAGACGTACACTTCTGATGAAGTTCTTGATCGGCACTTCGGAAAGATAGGCACGCCAAGACGTGATGAGTTCGAACAAAGAGTGGCAGCGTCGATTCATGCCTATAAGTTAGGCGAAGCCATCAAGAAAGCCAGGATTGAACAGAACCTCACCCAAGAGGAATTGGGTGAGCGCATCGGGGTGAAGCGTGCTCAGATTTCAAGACTGGAAAAAGGTTACAGCATCAGCATTCCAACCATGAGCAGGGTGTTCAAGGCCCTCGGCGTGCCAACGGCCTCAATTGATTTAGGGAAAATAGGCAAGGTTGCGCTTTGGTAAAGATGGCGGTTTGTGCGTAAATGATTATCTTTGCAGCATGATTTACCCAACCAACTTTGAAAGCAAGATTGGCTTTGACAAGATACGCGAACTGCTGAAAGCGCGCTGCCTCTCCACGCTGGGCAAGGAGCAGGTGGACGCTCTGGCGTTCTGCACCGACCCCGCTATTATCGGCGCATGGCTCGAGCAGACGCGGGAGATGAGGCGCATACAGCAGGAGGACGATAACTTTCCACTGCAATATTTCTTCGACATGCGACAGGCCATCGCCCGCATTCGACTGGAGAACACGCACTTGGAGGAAGACGAGCTGTTTGACCTGCGCCGCTCGCTGGAGACCATCATCGCCATCGTGCGCTTTCTGGCTCAGACCGAAGGCGATGATGCCGATGACGCACAAAGCGAGGGACAAGGCAAGGGGGATGAAGAGGGGGATGACGATGACAGCCGCCCCATCGTTTACCGCTACCCTGCCTTGCAAGAACTGACGCGCGGCGTGGTGGTGTTTCCGCAGCTGTTGCGGCGCATCGACCAGATTCTTGACAAGTTGGGACACATCCGCGACAACGCCTCACCGGCTCTGGCACAGATACGCAGCGAACTAAGACGCACCGAGGGCAGCATCTCGCACACGCTGGCCAGCATCCTGCGCGCCGCCCAGAGCGAGGGCGTGGTAGACAAAGACGTGGCTCCCACCCTGCGCGACGGTCGTTTGGTCATCCCCGTGGCACCGGGACTGAAACGCAAAATCAAGGGCATCGTGCACGACGAGTCGGCTACGGGACGCACCGTGTTCATCGAACCCACCGAGGTGGTAGAGGCCAACAACCGCATCAGGGAGCTGGAGAGCGAGGAGCGCAAAGAGGTGATTCGCATTCTCTCCGAGGTCACGCGCGAGGTGCGGCCGCACGTCAAAGAGCTGTTGGCGGCCTACGGCATGCTGGCCAAGATTGACTTGGTGCGCGCCAAGGCCGAGTTGGCCAAACTCATCAAGGCCATCGAGCCGCAACTACAGTCACAGCCGTACATCGACTGGATTGGCGCCACGCACCCCCTGCTGCGCCTGTCGCTGGAGAAACAGGGCAAACAGGTGGTTCCGCTCGACATCATCCTCACGCCCCAGAAGCGCATGCTCATCATCTCGGGACCCAATGCCGGCGGCAAGTCGGTATGCCTCAAGACCGTGGGACTGCTGCAATACATGCTGCAATGCGGACTGAGCATCCCGGTGGGCGAACGCTCAAAGGCGGGCATCTTCGAGCACCTGATGATCGACATCGGTGACGAACAGAGCATAGAGAACGACCTGAGCACCTACTCGAGCCACCTGCTCAACATGAAGAACATGATGAAGACGGCCAATCCCGGCACCCTGTTGCTCATCGACGAGTTCGGCACCGGCACCGAGCCACAGATAGGCGGCGCCATTGCCGAGGCGGTGCTGGAGCAGTTTTGCGACAAACAGGCATGGGGCGTCATCACCACCCACTACCAGAACCTGAAACATTACGCCGACGCTCATCCCGGTGTGGTTAACGGAGCCATGCTCTACGACCGCCACGAGATGCAGGCCTTGTTCAAGTTGGCCATCGGACAGCCAGGCAGCAGCTTCGCCATCGAGATAGCACGCAAGACGGGCATCCCCGAAACGGTGATCAGCAAGGCCAGCGACATCGTGGGGACTGACTACATACAGAGCGACAAATACCTCCAGGACATCGTGCGCGACAAGCGCTACTGGGAGAACAAGCGGCAGACCATCCACCAGCGCGAGAAGGATATGGAGAAGACCATCGCACGCTACGAGAACGACATTCGTGAGGTGGAGCAAGAACGCAAGCTCATCATCAAGCGCGCCAAAGAGCAGGCCGACGAACTGTTCAGGCAGAGCAACAAGCGCATTGAGAACGCCATACGCGAGATACGCGAGCAACAGGCCGAGAAAGAGGCCACACGGCGCATACGAGAAGATTTGAAGGTGTTTGAGCAGGGCATCAAGGCCGACGATTCCCAAGCGCCCAACGGCACCATGAGCGATGAGCAGTTTGCCAAGAAGGTAGAGCAGATGCGGCTTCGCAAAGAACGCAAAGAGAAGCGCAAAGCCGAGAAAGCCAAACAGCAACAGAAGCGACAAGAAGAGGTGCGACAGGCTGCCGACCGCCAGCAACAGCGAAAAGCCATCGCACCGGGCGACCGGGTACGCATCATCGGGCTCACCACCATCGGCACCGTTGAGCAGGTGGAAGGCGACAACGCCACCGTGATTTTCGGCGACATGCGCACCAAGATGCGTGCCGGTAGGTTGGAACACGCCGTCGAGCAAACGTCTAAACCTACGTTGAAAGAACGACTGGGTGCCGTGAAGATAAGTAAAAAAACACGCGACACCATCGACGAGCACCGCAAGAACTTTCACCAAGACCTGGACGTGCGAGGCATGCGGGGCGACGAGGCGCTGAACGCTGTGCAGTATTTCATTGACGACGCCATCCTCATGGGCATGGATCGGGTGCGCATCCTGCACGGCAAGGGCAACGGCATCCTGCGACAACTCATCCGCGACTACCTCTCGGGCATACCCAACGTAACCGGTTACCGTGACGAGCACGTGCAGTTTGGTGGCGCGGGCATTACGGTGGTGGAACTGTAAAGATTGGTTCTATAAATTACCGCCGCATAAAGTCATTAAATTTTTATGAAATACGGTTTGTTATCTTTTGGCTTCTTTTTGGTTCAAAATGTAAGTTCGTTCAGTCGTGTAGCTCGCTACACTCCTTCTCTCTCTTGCATTTTGACCTCAAAAATAAGTTCAAAATCTAACAAAGCTAATTTATAGAACCAGCCTAAAAACAAAAGAAAGTAACTGACAATGATTGTTTGCATAGCAGAGAAACCCAGCGTGGCCAAAGACATCGCACGCATCATCGGTGCCCATAGCTCGAAAAACGGTTATATGGAGGGCAATGGCTACCAAGTGACGTGGACCTTCGGACACCTGTGCTGTCTGAAAGAGCCCAACGACTACTACGACAACTGGAAACACTGGAGCTTGGCCGCCCTGCCCATGTTGCCGCCAAGGTTCGGCATCAAGCTCATCGACGACGAGGGCATCAAACGACAGTTTGCCGTCATCGAACAACTCATGCAGCACGCCGACAGCATCATCAACTGTGGTGACGCGGGACAAGAAGGTGAGTTGATTCAGCGGTGGGTGATGCAGAAGGCACAAGCCAAATGCCCCGTGAAGCGGTTGTGGATAAGCTCGATGACCGACGAGGCCATCCGCGAGGGATTCAACAAGCTGAAAGAGCAATCGGTATACGAACCGCTGTATCTGGCTGGGTTGTCACGCGCCATCGGCGACTGGATATTGGGCATGAACGCCACGCGCCTGTACACCCTGAAATACGGACGCAACCGACAGGTACTGAGCATCGGGCGGGTGCAGACACCCACCTTGGCGCTCATCGTGAGCAGGCAGAAAGAAATAGACAACTTCAAGCCCGAGACGTATTGGGTGCTGGCTACCATCTATCGTGACACCACGTTTACCGCCACCAAAGGCCGCTTTGACAAGAAAGAAGATGGCGAGGCCGCCTTCAAGACCATTGAGGGTGAACCGTTTACCGTGACCGACGTGCAAAAGAAAAAGGGCACGGAAGCCCCGCCGAAGCTCTACGACCTCACCTCGTTGCAGGTAGACTGCAACAAGAAGTTTGGCTATTCGGCCGAGACGACGCTCAACCTGATTCAAAGTTTATACGAGAAGAAATACACCACTTATCCGCGTGTGGACACCCAGTATCTGTCGGACGACATCTATCCCAAATGTCCGCAAACCATGAACGGACTTTATCAGACAAAGATACAAAGCAAGACGGTGTATGCCGATCTTATCAAGCCGTTGGGCGGAAAGCCGCTGAAGAAATCGAAAAAGGTGTTCGACTCCTCAAAAGTAACCGATCACCACGCCATCATCCCCACCGGCGTGCCGACCATGGGACTATCGAACATGGAAGAAAACGTGTTCGACCTCATCGCCCGCCGCTTCATCGCCGTGTTCTATGACGATTGCAAATTCGCCACCACCACCGTCATGGGAAAGGTGAAGGACATCGAGTTCAAGGCGAGCGGCAAGGAGATATTGGCCCCGGGATGGAGAAACGTGTACGCCAAAAACCAGCAGGAGGACGACGACGCTGACGAGAAGACTGTAGACGAGGAACGCACCCTGCCCACCTTCACAAAGGGTGAGAGCGGAACACACATCCCCACCCTGACCGAGAAGCAAACCACCCCACCGAAATACTACACCGAGGCCACCCTGCTGCGCGCCATGGAGACGGCGGGAAAGTTTGTTGACGACGAGGAGCTGCGCGCCGCCTTGAAGGAAAACGGCATCGGTCGACCCTCGTCACGCGCCAGCATCATCGAGACGTTGTTCAAGCGCCATTACATCCAGCGCGAACGCAAACGCATCGTAGCGACGCCCCTTGGAATACAACTCATTGACATCATCAAGGAAAAACTGCTGACGAGTTGCGAGCTGACGGGCATCTGGGAAAAGAAGCTGCGCGACATCGAACACCAAAAATACGATGCCGCCCAGTTTGTCAACGAACTGAAGACGCAGATCACCACCATCGTGAACGACGTGTTGCGCGACAACAGTCACCCGCAATTAGGTGCATCAGACGCGCCGTCTAAGTAAAGACACACACCACTCTCACCATTACAACCCTTCACCAATATAACCCTGCGCCAATATAACCCTGCGCTATCTGCGTGATTATTTGAAAACGGGCTGTAAGCCCAAAAGCTTATAGCCCAAGGCATCGCCTTGGGTAAGCATGTGAGTAAGAGTACGCCCTACAGGGGCAAAAGCATGGGGGAAAGCCAGTGTAACAAAATGATAAACAGACGCTTTTGCCCTTACAGGGCGCAGTTATCCCTATGCATCCCAACCTCAGGGCGTTGCCCTGGGCTGTAGGCTTTTGGGCTTACAGCCCGTCGTTTTTCTCATATCACTTTCCAACAGCAAGGGAAGTGGACATCACTCACTTCGTCATCATGAACTCGTAGGTGTACTTTTACCCTGTATGTTTGAATTGAACATGGGTGACGCTACGACGAAGACATAAAAATATATGGGCAACGAGCCTTGCGCTCGCTGCCCATATTTTGTAGTATTGAATGAAGCTTACTGCTTACTTCGTGATAACCATCTTCTGGCTCACCGTCTTACCATCCACCTGCATCGAAACGATGTACACACCGTTTGGCAGTTGAGCTTTGAGGCGATTCAGGTCTTCAGGCTGACGCACATTGGCCACCCTTTCACCCGAAACGGTGTACACAACAGCCGGTCCATTCCAGGTTGCCGTCGTTACCCCTTGAATCTCGGTAGGCAAATTGCCGAATGAGGTTGCCGTGGTGTTCACCAGCTTAAAGCGGTTGCTATCCATACCCGTATGACGCATGGTGTAAGAATAAGAGGTAACATCCTCACGCAAGTCAACCAACTGACGAGTGGTGTAGTCTACCAACTTCAGATGCTCGTACTGTGGCAGGTTCTTCTTGCGGATGGTCAACGTGTACAACTCGCTGTCACTACCCTCTACAGTAACTTGCTGCTGCGTGAGGTCGGCAGTTGCGTTCACCTGCATCTGTCCATCAACGTTTTGTACATACAGACTGGCAGGTGCATTGGTCAATAGTTTGCGACCATCCCAACCACGGTCGTAGCGGTCGGTGGTGCCTTCGGCCTCAATGAGCCAAAGCACATCGCTACCCTTGCTGCTCTCCAAAACCATCTGTACGGCGCCAGGCTCTGTCGTTGTGACCTCAAAAGGTTTCGCCATGGCTACCCGCTCGTTCTTCACTACGCTATTGTAATGTACTGTCACGGTAGCCTCATTGCCCAACTTGGTCTCTTCCTTGGTGAACTTCAGCAAGAAGCCCTGCATAGAAGGTATCGACTTGTAACCAATAGTTGCTGCCGCATCCTTAGGAACAGCCAAATAGCCACCTGCTGCCACGCTCAGGTTCTTCGAGCCTGTTTCCGACTTGTTTCCATACCAGTCGTTAAAACTACCCGTATGGTACACGTACACTGTAGGATCAACTTCATTTGGGAAGCTAAGCTGGGCAATATCAATGGCAGCTGTGTAAGAGTTGGCAAAGATATTTTGTCCCAATCCCCAGTGCTTCTCGCCCACGTTGGTAGATTTAGATGCTGTTACCTCCGCTGCCTGGCGTGTCAGCGTCAAGTTGTGGTCGCACAAGTTCAACTTACCTGTCAAGGCATATACCTTCGGTGCATCTTGTGTCAACTGATAGCCCACGAATGGAGACATCGTGTTGTCCTTGGCCATCCAGCTCCACTTTTGATAATACTGCTTCGGGCTGTTCTTCGCCTCGGAATAGTATTGCAGGTAAGAACCCTTGAATACAGGACTTGGTGCCATGTCCGTCACAGGAATACCAATCTGTTGCCATGTGTAAGGCTCTGCTTGTAGCGTGCGACCCTTTGTAGGCGAACCATCGAGTTTGTCCTCAATCTTTAACATTTCATCGCCTAACTTCTGGCCACGTCCATAGAGCTCTACCGTTGCATATACCTCAGACTTGCATGGGTCAGCATACGATACGGCAAATGAGCCGCCAGCATCTGTTCCTTTCTCGTCGGTCTTGATCACCAACTTCTTGGCATCACCAGGTTGATTGTAACCTACTAACGCAGTAGAAACAACCACACTACTCTTCTTCGATACCACAAGAGCCTTGTCTGACTGGTTCTCCAGAGTTCCGATGGTCAGCACCTTGCCCTCTGGCAATACGCAATCGTTCTTGGCTGCGCCTGTCTGTGCAGGGTTCTTAGGATTGGCATTGTTCGATTCGGTGGCAAATACCACGTCCTCGCCATCTGCCGGTACCTTGACCGTCCAGTTGTTTTGATTCTCAAACTTGGTGTCCTCATTACCTACCCATAGGTTTTTCTCCATCGGTCCCGTGCAGTCGCCAACAGTGATGATTACGGTACGCTCACCACCTGGATTTCCCTTACAAGACGTACCCTCTGCAAACCATGTCTTCACCTTATAAGTATAAGTTCCAGGTTGTGTGAATACAGCGTCATAAGTATTACCGACACCTACTTCCTGGTCATCCAGATACCACTTCACATCATACATATAAGTAGATACTGGCAACTCCAAATGGTTGGGAGCCAGTCCCTGACCATAGCATTTCTCTATCCACTCTGCTTTTACATCAGGAATACCTACACTCCCCACATAAACATTCTTCTTCTGAACAGGACAGCCAGATACAGTGCCATAATTGTAAGCTGCCGTAACCTGGTACCAGCCAGCTTCCAGTCCAGTGAAAATATGTTTGGAAGAAGTCGACCCTGTGATGTCTTTTGAAGCCAAAACCGTAGCATCCGGCGTTACGATACCGTTGTTCCAGGTGGCCTTCCTAATTTCGTAGTGCAGTGGATAAGTAGCATTGAAGCCCTCCTTGATACCCACACTGATCATACCCGAAGTAGAGTTTTTATCATCACACATGGCTGCCTGGAACTCAAATGCTCCCTTACCCTCAGTTGGTGCGAAGTCTATCGTGAAGATTTTATTAGAGAACGACTCTTCTGACAAACTTGGACCAGAGCCAGGCACATAGGCATTGGCCATGGCCGAGTACAGCACATTGGCACGCTTCCAAAAACCTATAGAGATTTGCCAACCCTCCTGTGACCGTATGCCCGTAATAGGTGTCTTTTCTTCATAGGGTCCATGAACATTGCTGGATGAGTTATCTGGAGATTTTTCCCAATATTGCCAAGAAATTAAATTAGTTGCATCGTACCATTTCGTTGGTGTGCATGCTGAGATTCCAAAATCAAAACTAACCTGATGATCATTGTTACAACCCATGTCTACACGGATACCATCCTTGTATCCATTCTCGTTACTTGGCTTATAGCGTCGCAAATCAGTATCTTTAATCTCCAATGTGGCAGGCTCTGACATTTGTCCACATTTATCCACATAAATTTTGTATTTCCCTACGGGCAGGTCGCCAATGGTGATGCGTCCTTCCTTACTATTTGCATTTATCACTGGCTGGTACCCCTCTATGCGGATAGGGAAATTCATGGTGTACTGATACTCCTTGTCACTGAGGAAGTCGGTGGCCATGAAGGTGGTAGACTTGCTACCATCAGCCTTTTCGATAGTTACATTCACCTTTTCAGGACTGTTCAGCAGGTCAATCACTGTACCTGCCGTATTGCCATGGATGCCATAGAAGCAAAGCGCATCAAGGGTGTTACTCTTAAGTTGCGGTGACCCTGTAGCCTTGAGTGTCACCTCTTTTGAGAGGTTGGTAAAGATACATCCTGACTTATATACAACACGGTAGGTTCCATCACCATATTTGTTCAAGTCGATGGTGCGTACTGTTCTCTGCCTGCCAAACAAAGATATTCCATCCAAAGGCACGTCAATATTCAAATCCTTCCAAGTGCCATCAGGTTGTTTCTGCTCAACGGTAGCCTTCGTACCTTTAGGGAAATAATATTGGGTAAAACCTTGCCCCCACTTGCTATCGTTCATGGTTACCCAATAATCAATACGATAATTTTTGGTCAGCTGGTTACATTCTGCATCAAAAGTTTGCTCAGCAACAGGATTTAACTTCATGGTTTCACCACCCCACAGAGAATTGCTCTTTTCTCCAAACTTTGATACAAATGTAAAAGGATTATTTGAGTTATTAATAAAAATCTCTTCTCCAGAACATAAGTCCTTATATTTTAATTGGAGATAAGTATTCGAACTTGCATTGACACCCTTAGGCAACTTAAAGACAAGATATTCGGTACCGTCCGAATCCGTGTAACTCTTGTCTTTCACATATTCCATATCTGAAATTTTAGAACTACTCCAACGATACATTTGCAAAGAGGTAATCAAAAGATCCTTTTGGGCTTTCCGAGCCTCCTCGGTACCTCGGTCTATAAACAATCTGACATAGTCATTGATGTTACACCCTGTTCCATCCAAGACTTCGCGGTAAAGACCAACACCATTATATCCCACTCTCGGATTGTTCTCCTTGGTCATGGTTACTTCCACCTGTGCTGCCGACGACGTTTCGGGGCAAACACCATTTTGTGTGTCGGCCACAGATATCTTAACTACATCGCCTTGGGCAAGTCCTTCGACAGTCCAAGTACGTTCAGAGATACTTCCGCCAGAAGTCAGCGTTTCGGGATTTCCACCTGCTGCACGCTTGATTTCTGCTGTGTAATAAAAGGGGCCAACACCATCTTTTACCGTTACCGTTACCTTACCATTGGCAGCTCCACCAGGAGAGCAGTATGGAGCCTGAATCTTTGAGGTCAGGGTTGGACTCGTATAATTTTCCGTAACATTGACAACGGTCACCGTGCCAGCCTTATCCCTCGTTCCATCATGACGGAAATACACATCATACGAGCCTGCGGGAACACCTGCCCATGTCTTGCTCCATGTGTTTCCCTCACCAGCAACAAAGTTGCCGTCATCATCAAGTGTTCCAGTCCCTGTATTAACAATATGGTCAGGGTCGCCCGTCTTACGGATTTCTGCAGAACCATTAATGGTGTTTCCTGCTGTGTTTTTAATAGTCAGCGTCACAGAACCTGCATCGTTGCCACAAATGACATCTACATGGCTAATTTCGTAGGTGTAGCTTTGTGCAAAAGCCGCCACGCCACAGGTGAGCATCATGACGAGCATG
Organism: Hoylesella buccalis ATCC 35310; assembly: GCF_025151385.1. Classification (NCBI taxonomy): domain Bacteria; kingdom Pseudomonadati; phylum Bacteroidota; class Bacteroidia; order Bacteroidales; family Prevotellaceae; genus Hoylesella; species Hoylesella buccalis. The sequence goes on from NZ_CP102287.1 coordinate 1,041,122, forward strand.
AGCAGGCAGCGTTGCCACACTTGAGGTCTATACGACCTCGAAGAAGTAAAATTTTTCATTTCTTTTTTTTTAATTCTCTGAACTTTCATTGTTTTTCAAAGCGTACATGCAACATAGGGCATCAGTCGCCCCAGCCACCATACATGTCGAAGTCGTCTTCGTCGAAGTCGCCTTTCTTTGCTCCAATCGGTTTCATACCCCCACTGTCTTCGCCACTCACTCCTGCATTGGGACCGATTTGCAGGGGTAGCAATAAGATGCTTGGCGTTACATAACTTTTCCTCATAAAATCTATATTTAGTTTAACTTATTTCAAAAATACGACTCAAGAAATTGGAAGAGTCGTGCATATTACGGTGGCAAAGTTATGAAGTTTTGTTAAAATTACCCCCCCCGAAAAGTTAATTAAATGTAATTTATACAAATACGAATAAAATAACACATCATTCGCATGGGTGTTTTTACGAAATCTGAGAGAGAAAAACTGACAGCAAACAGGGAAGCGGGGCAATAAAAGCAACTATATTAGCGTTGTCATATCATATATATAAATGTAGACCTCACGCATGCACAATCGATATCATCTCACGTTGCTCATCCTCATTACCCTACTGCTGGCCGGCTGTGGTGCGGAACGGAACATGAAGAAGGGCGAACAGTTTTTAGTCATTGGCGAGTATCACGACGCGGCCAACCAGTTTAAGCAGGCCTATCGCAAGACACCGCCCAAGGAAAGAGACACCCGCGGCCAGCGTGCCAAGCGAATGGCGCTGTGCTATGACCGACTGAACGCTACGCCACAGGCCATCGCCGCCTACCGCAACGTGATCAGATACCGGCAAGACGACATCATGACGCACCTGGGGTTGGCTCGCCAACTGCTCCGGCACGGCGACTACAAACAGGCGACCAACGAATACCAGTTGGTGCTCGACTCGATGCCCGACCATGAGCTGGCCCGCACAGGACTGCTCTCGGCACAGCGTGCCAATGGATGGAAAGAGGCGGGCAGCCGGTACACGGTGAAGAAGATGAACGTGCTGAACTCGCGACGCGCCGATTATTCGCCCATGCTCCTGGGCGACGACCACGACCAACTGTATTTTACCTCGACCCGCAACGAGGCCACGGGCAACGAGCTGAGCGGCATCACGGGGTGCAAGCCCGCCGATATTTTTGTATCTGTCAAGGATGACAAAGGCAACTGGGGCAAGCCCGAACCCGTGCAGGGCGGACTGAACACCGATGCCGAGGAGGGTGCGTGTGCCTTCAGTCCCGATGGACGGGAGATGTACCTCACCCAATGTGTGACCGACGCCACCAATCCCCGCTATGCCAAGATCGTGAAATCCAGTAGAGCGGATGCGGCTTGGGGCAAAGCCAACAATTTGGAAATCACCCGCGACACGCTCTCAAGCTACGCCCATCCAGCCATCTCGCCCGATGGACAATGGCTCTACTTCGTCTCGGACATGCCGGGGGGAATGGGCGGAATGGACATCTGGCGCGTGCGCATCACACCGGCCGGACTGGGTGGCGTGGAGAACCTCGGGGCACCCATCAATACGCCGGGCAACGAGATGTTCCCCACCTTCCGCCCCAATGGCGACCTGTATTTTTCCAGCGACGGCCATCCAGGATTGGGCGGACTGGACATTTACATCGCTCTACCCAACGCCTCCGCCGAACAAGTGGGGCGGCAAGACTCAACGAAGCAGGGAGAGGCATCGGCCTATCGCCTATTCCATCCCGGCTATCCTCTCAACTCGCAGGGCGACGACTTCGGCATGACGTTCGAGGGGGCGTACAACCGAGGCTTCTTCTCATCCAACCGAGGCGACGCACGGGGCTGGGACCACATCTACTGGTTTGAGAATCCAGAGATTGTACAGACCATCAAGGGATGGGTGTACGAGATGGATGGCTACGAACTGCCGGCCGCACAGGTGCGCATCGTGGGCAGCGACGGCACCAACAAGACACTGAGCGTGACCAGCGAGGGGTCGTTTACCTACGTCATCAAGCCGGATGTCGACTATCTGCTGTTGGCCACATGCAAGGGATTTTTGAACCACACCGAAGAGTTGCGCGTGGGCAAGGTGGACGAATCGAAAGAATACACCCTGCAATTCCCGCTGGCCTCCATCACCGTTCCGGTGTTGATAGACAACATCTTCTACGACTTTGACAAGGCCACCCTGCGTCCCGAATCCAAACAGGCGCTCGATGAGCTGGTAAAGCTGCTCAACGAAAATGGCAACGTAACCATCGAGTTGAGCGCGCACTGCGACTATAAAGGTTCGAAGGAATACAATAAGCAGTTGGCGCAGCGGCGCGCCGAGTCGGTGGTGCAATACCTCATTGCAGGTGGCATTGCCAAAGACCGCCTATCGCCCGTGGGCTATGGGAAGGAGAAGCCAAAGGTGGTTCGCAAGAAGCTGACCGAGCGTTACCCATGGCTGAAAGAAGACGACGTGCTGACAGAAGCGTTCATCAAGAAGTTGGACCCCGAAAAACAAGAGATATGCAACCAACTGAACCGCCGCACAGAGTTCAAGGTGCTGCGCACCACCTACGGTTTGTTTGACGAAAAGGGCAACCTGAAAGTGAAGCCCAAACCCCAGAACCACGACAACAACAAAGAGGATGACGGAGGAATATTTATTGAGTTTGAGTAGTTACGACTACGAATTAAGCTTGGGTGGTTTCAACTACGAATTACACAAATAACACGAATTTAATGGTTTGCGTTCCTGTACAGCAATTTCTTTCGTGTAATTCGTGTAATTCGTAGTTAACAACACGATTCGTGGTCACATCAGCGGTTGGACTCCACCGCCTGATAAGCACCGAGGAAGACAAAGGTGAGGATGGTGAGATAGACCATGATGGGCGTTTGTATCCCCAGTTCTATGGAAGCTATCCAGCCATTGATGTCGCCCACGAAATTGCTGAACACCATGCGCAGCTGGTTCAGCGCGTTGCTCACCAGCAGGAAGACCACGCCCAAGAGACAACAGAAGAATACCCAAATGCGGTTGAGGTTGACCAACCGCCGTGGCAGCTTCTGCATCACTTGTTGGGTAAAACCATTGTCGGCGAGCTCGAAAGTATGTTGTGCAAAGAACTGTCTGAGCAGTTCGTCATCCTTATTTTCCATCATAACCATTTTGTTTTAAATAAGTTGTTAGTTTACCCTTGCCCCTGAACAAATGCGATTTCACCGTTCCTTCCGCCAGTCCTGTGATGTCGGCAATCTTGTCGATGGGCTGTCCTTCCATGAGCTGCAGGGTCACGCAGAGTCGTTCGGTGGGCGTGAGGATGTCCAAGGCATCGTACAGATCCATCTTCAGCTGACTGTCGCTCACCGTAGCGTGGCGTACGGCAACGGCTGGCGAATCCAGTCCTTCGGTCATCTTTCGCTGTCGCGTATAGTCGTAGAACACGTTGTAAGCGATGCGGTAGAGCCAGGTAGAGAATTTCGACTGTCCCCTGTACTGCACCAACTTGGTGTAAGCCTTGACGAAAGTGTCTTGCGCCAGATCGTCACTCAGCGGTTGGTCGCCTAAGGTCTGACTCAAGAAGAAACGCCGAATGGGCGACTGATACCTCACCACCAGCTGGTCGAAGGCCCGCTTGTCGTGAGAAACAGTCACCTGTCGCACAAGGGTTAAATCGTCGAGGGGTTTCACGCTATTTCAATTCATCGTGATTTTTGCTGGAAGTCTTCGCCATGACGAGTTGTCCGATGCCCAGACAGACAATCAGTCCACCAATGCCAATGAGCGTTTCTGATCCCCAGATGCCGAACATCACCATAAGTCCCACGCCGATAGCGACATGTCGGATGCCCGTCTTCCACAGATATTCCGAACTCTGTTTGTCCACCCGCAGCAACTCTTCGGGAATGGGTTGCCCGTTCTCCACGGCCTTTTCGGCCAGCGCCACCTTGTCGTTGTGTCGCTTGATGATATGGCGCAACACCATAATCACGATGATAACTGGCAACAAAATGAAGAACAACACGCAGAATAACACCACGATGGCGAAGGCCTTGGCCCCGAAGGAGCCGCCAAGATGCCTCAACCAGGAGGGAATTCCTTCGACAACAAAGTCGGAGTCTGCGTCATCCCAGTAGGCGTCGTCATCAGCAGCAGCATTGTACCCCGAATCTTCCGCCATCGAATCAGCGGGAGCGGATGCCGCGGAGGTGGTGTCCGAATAGGCCTCAACACCCTGGTTGAGCGAGTCGACCGACGTTGTTACACCCGTTACGGGCTGATGGTGACGATGATGACCTTGAGCCGTGGCTCCGTTGATGCCTATGGCCAGCAACATCAAACATGCTAAAAGATACTGTTTCATATTTTCAATCCTTATTTTTTAATTTTCTGTTTGTTGGACGCAACAGCCATGCTTTTAGTTGCAAAGAAACAAAATTTTTTCTACATTTGCACGAAACAAACAAGCCAATGCATCTTCCCGAAGCATTTGAAACCTACACCCGCACCCTGATGGGCAACCACTTGTACGATGACTTCGTGCAAGCCTTGCAAGACGAACCCGCTGCTTGCATCCGGCTGAACCGCCAGAAATGTCCATCGGCCCGGGTTGCCGTGCCCCATGTCCGGGTGCCTTGGTGCGACCAGGGCTATCGCTTGGCATGCCGGCCCGCGTTCACCTTCGACCCACTGCTGCACGCTGGTGCCTACTATGTGCAGGAACCGTCGTCGATGTTCTTGTCGGCCGTGCTCAGACAATATGTTCGAGAACCGGTCAAGATGCTGGATCTGTGTGCCGCCCCGGGCGGAAAGTCAACGCTGGCTCGTGCGGAACTGCCCGAGGGAAGCGTGCTGATGTGCAACGAACCGGTGAGAAACCGTGCGCAGGTGCTGGCGGAAAACGTGCAGAAATGGGGACATACGGACGTGATTGTCACCAACAATTATCCAGCTGATTACCGCAAGGCCGGGCTACGGTTTGACGTGATTCTTTGCGACGCACCATGCTCCGGCGAAGGCATGTTTCGCAAAAACAGCAACGCCATCGATGAATGGAGCGAGCAAAATGTGGAGAACTGCGCTCGCCTGCAACGCGACATCGTGGCTGATGCCTGGGAATGCCTCGAGGCGGGCGGACTGATGATTTATTCTACCTGCACTTTCAACGCCAAAGAGAATGAGGAAAACGTGGCGTGGATATGTAGTGAATTGGGGGCTAAAACCTTATCTATTGACACGGAAACTCATTGGGTTATTGCTCCAACTCCATTGCATCAAGAAAACCAGGGCAGCAAGCCCATCGGCGGTTCGCCTTATCTCGCTGAACCTCTGCACGTTTACCGCTTTATTCCCGGTTATCACAATGCCCAGGGAAAGCAAATGGGCGAAGGTCTGTTTATGGCGGTGCTGCGGAAAGATGGGGAGAGAAAGCCGGACAAGTCTTTCAAAAATCAATCGAGTTTGAGAGGGGCAAAGGGCAAAGAGGCGAAAAGCGGCAGCGGCAAGGACAACGACATGGTTCGTGAATGGCTGCTGCAACCCGACAATTTCTGCTATATATATAAAGGTGACGAGCTGCTGGCTCTGCGACAACCGCTGGTTGGACTGTACGAAAAGGCTGCCAGCCAACTGCGCGTGTTGTCGGCCGGCATCTGCCTGGGTCAGCAGAAGGGCAAGAATTGGATTCCCAGTGAGTCGCTCGCTCTGTCTACCTGTCTCAACGCGGCGGCCTTTCCGAAGGTGGAACTCAGTCATGCTGAGGCTTTGAACTATCTGCGAAGTCAGGCCATCGCCCTGCCGGCAGACACCCCGCGGGGCTTCATCCTCGTGACTTACCGCGGTCTGCCGCTGGGCTTCATGAAGAACATCGGCAACCGAGCCAACAACCTCTACCCCAACGAATGGCGCATCAAGAGCCAGTATAACCCCAAGGAAGAGCCACACATCATTGACATTGAATAAAACAAACGAACTATGCAACAATATTTAGACCTGCTACATCGCATCCTCGAAGAAGGTAAGGTGAAGACTGACCGCACCGGAACTGGCACGAAGAGTATTTTCGGGCACCAGATGAGGTTCAACCTGGAGGACGGATTCCCCGTGCTGACCACGAAGAAACTGCACCTGAAGTCCATCATCTACGAACTGCTGTGGTTTCTCAAAGGAGACACCAACGTGAAATATCTGCAAGAACATGGCGTGAGCATTTGGAACGAGTGGGCGGACGAAAACGGAGACTTGGGTCCCGTGTACGGACATCAGTGGCGTTCGTGGCCCGATCATCGCGGCGGCACCATCGACCAGATACAAAACGTCATCGACCTGATTAAGCATCATCCCGACAGCCGCAGAATGCTGGTCACCGCTTGGAATCCTGCCGACATCAGTGAAATGGCACTACCGCCCTGCCACTGTCTGTTTCAGTTTTATGTGGCCGACGGGCGTTTGTCGCTGCAATTGTATCAACGCAGCGCCGACACCTTCTTGGGCGTGCCGTTCAACATCGCCTCGTATGCCCTGCTGCTACAGATGATGGCGCAGGTCACAGGACTGAAGGCGGGTGATTTCATCCACACCACGGGCGACACGCACCTGTACCTGAACCACATCGAGCAAGCCAAGCTGCAACTCACCCGCACGCCCCGTGAACTGCCGCAGATGAAGCTGAATCCAGACGTGAAGAGTCTTTTCGACTTCCGATACGAAGACTTTGAGCTCCTCAATTACGATCCCTGGCCCCACATCAAGGCAGAGGTGGCGGTGTGAGAGATTTAGTTGACGAGTTCACAAGTTGACGAGTTCACAAGTTGATAGTATATATAGTTGACGAGTTCACAAGTTGACGAGTTGACGAGTTGATGGCTTGTCTAATCACTCCCCTCCCTTTTGGGGAGGGGTAAGGGGGAGAGGCCAAAAGTTCAAAGTAACCGGCTAATCACTCCCCTCCCTTTTGGGGAGGGGTAAGGGGGAGAGGCCAAAAGTGCAAATTAACCGGCTAATCACTCCCCTCCCTTTTGGGGAGGGGTAAGGGGGAGAGGCCGTTTTTAAAAGTAAATATCATGTTGATCACCATCATCGCAGCCGTGGCGCGCAACCGAGCCATCGGCTATCAGAACAAATTGTTATATTGGTTGCCCAACGACCTGAAACGGTTTAAGGCACTCACCACCGGACACACCGTCATCATGGGGCGGCGCACCTTCGAGTCGCTGCCCAAAGGCGCATTGCCCAACCGGCGCAACATCGTGCTGAGTCGTACGCAAACCCATTTTGAGGGTTGCGATAGCTTCGCGTCGCTCGACGAAGCACTGGCTCACTGCGCTGACGACGAGGACATCTACATCATCGGCGGTGCCCATGTCTACCAACAAGCCATCGAGCGAGCCGACCGACTGTGCCTCACTGAGGTAGACGACGTGCCAGAACACGCAGACGTGTTCTTCCCCCCTTATGACGACTGGCACGAGATATCACGCGAGGAACATGGCATCGACGAGCGCCACGCCCACCGCTACGCTTTCGTCAACTATGTGAAAAACAGGTAGGGACGTGACAAATCACGCTGACGTAAAAGGTAATACGACAGGAAGTATTAAGAAGAAACTTAATGGTATCATTGAGAAGGTTGACAACTCATACACATACACTGGCAAACTGAATGAATCAAAAGTGGCGATCATTCATCCAAGCGGCACTGTTGAATACCAGACTATTTACAGCTATGATTCCAAGAATGACAAGTTAACTGATATTTTTGGGAAAAAGTGCATTGGAGTATAATGACTTAGATTTTTGGAATAAATAATATAAAAGGTGATAGATTTTTATTATATCGTACATTATGTAATATATCGCTTTTACCGAAGGCATAATGAAACCTGTGACACATCGATTATGTATGCTTTCACAATTCTTGGTGGGTTATCATTAGGATTTATAGATTTAATTGATCATTTTGTGTGTTTATTCCTTAATATACCGGGGCACTTTAATAAAGTTTCAATCTTGGCATATGCTATCTTATGGATGATATTCGAATACATAGTATTATTCCGAAATGGGAGATATAGAGAACTTTTTAATGAATACGAAAGGCAAAGTAATACACCAGAAATGAAGTCAAAATGTAAAAAAGCAAAGATATTTAACTTTAGCTTACTTGTTCTCGATATATTATTACTTATAATAGCAAATTACTTAAATCATTACCAATAACAAGTGTCTGTTTCTTTGAGAAAAGCATGTAGGAGTATAATGACTTAGATTTTTGGAACAAATAACATTTAAAAATTTGATAGAATTTTATTATATCACACACTACATAGTGTATCGCTATTACAGAAGGCATAAAGAGAGCTATACTATGTCGATGTTATATGCTTGCGGTTTGCATATGATTTTATCATTTACATTAATAGGAAATATTGATTATTTCGTGTGTTTATTACTTGGAACTCCACTTCGTGTTGACAAACTTGTTGCTTGGGGATATATTGTCTTCTGGGTGATTTTTGAATACATGATATTCTTTCGAAATAATATATATAGAGAGATTTTTGATGAATACAACAAGCAAAGCAATACACCAGAAATGAAATCGAAATGTAAGAAAGCAAAAATATTCAACTTTAGCCTACTTGCTATCAACTTATTATTGCTTATAATAGCAGATTATTTAAATCATCACAAATAACAAGTGTCTGTTTCTTTGGGAAAAGCATGTAGGAATATAATGATTTTGGCGTAATGGACATTTGGTAAGCCGAAAAGCTCCAGATGTCCATTATTTATTACCTATGTGGTATTTGAAAACTTATGAATAAAAAAGTTAGCATCCAATATTAGCCGCCTTTGTGTAGCTTTCTTGCTTTACTACCTTTGCCCGAAAAACTTATGTTTGTACTCAACGAAACAAAAGTTGATAATGTGATAGATACGACTCGTTGCACAATAACATCTGACTACCATTCTCTAACTCGGGAAGCTGTTGTTAAACTTCTTGAGCAAAGGGATGCGGAGCTTAAGAACAAGGATGCGGAGCTGGAGCGAAAGTCCCGTCGCATTCTTGAACTTGCCCCTACCTTTTTTATTTTTCTTTCTTAACGGAACGTTATAAATCATGCCCCTACGCATATACGCCACTATTCGAATGGCACGACATCAGCTGTGGTCTTGTTGCCGACGATGAGATGATTCATGTTATATCGGATGGTGACCCGCAAGTTTTTCTTATCAAGCTCAAAAGCATCCATGCCCTGTCCAAGCGGTATGAAAGCTGGGATATGCGCTTTGATGTAAGGAGCGGCCGCAGGATTGGCTTTGGCCTCCACCTCGCTGATGGGTAAGCGGATGCCCAAATCGTTCATGCGCCGTCCCTCTGCAATGAAAATTTCTTGGCGCATCAGGTAAATCAGCTCGAGCAGAGCGTCGTGGCCTTGGCACCGGTCTATCATCTCTGCCGTCACCGACGTACCTGAAACCGTGGGCACGCTCACCACTTGCGGCTTCTTTCGGCTCAACACCAACCCCTCACGATAAGGTTCACCCGGCGATGCGGCAACAGTGTAGGCGGCTCCGTCGGGATATTCCTTGATGCCTCCCACGGCTCGTGTTTTGGCCCAATCTTTCACATCGTGCCGCACGGGGCGCGACTTAACCAGACCGAGCAGTTGTTTGAGTTGCGCCTTGCACTTGTCCGTTTCTTTCTTGGCCAGCAAGGCTTCGGCCATGATGAGGTGGTTCTCCTCGGCTTTGGCTATGCAGATGGGACTTTCATAAGTGGACGTGAGCTGCACATATTTGGGATTGAGAAAGTTAAGACGCGGCAATGGCTGATACAGGGCTTTCCAGATGTCATCCTGCATCGCGTTGAATACACTGTTTGAGCCATCAAACTGCACCTGCCACAGCAGATTGTCGCACAGCTTCAACGCCATGCCACTCTCCTCCAACGCCTCGTCTACCTTGCCCAGACGGTAATAGGCGCGCGCCTTGAGCGTGTGAACAAACGACCGAAGCGTGTCGTTTTCAGCATATTTCTCACTTTCTCCCAGCGATTGCAGCGCCAGTTGCAACAGCTCTTGCCAGGTCTTCACCGCACCCCGCTCGCTCACAGGCAGGGCCATGAAGTTCTCACCGCCGAGCAAAAAGCCGTAAGCCTTGATGGTATGAAGTTTGAACAGCTGCGCCTTCGTGACGTTCTTGTCATACTTGCTCACCTTGTCAAAGGCGAAATCGGCCGTAGCGCGCAACTGCTGCACAGCTCGTTCCAAGCCATTCACGTCGGGATCGTTGTACAATATTTTCGGTTCGTCAAAGAGTTTGCTCTCGCGTGTGTAGTTGTTGAAAAAGTTGTCAGAGATGATTTCGGTCTGCAAGCAGAAGTCACCAACCGTAAGGGCCAATGTCTTCTCGGCACCGTTCACCCAAGTGTCCATGGCGTTGCCTCCCTGGAGATAACCATCTTCTGTGACGTTAGGATTCTCGATGTCGCCGGGGGCCACCAAGTTACACGAGGCCAACAGCAACGTTCCCCCGATGATGAGGGAATATGATAAGTTTGATTGCATGATTTTACAAATTGAATTTCAGTGAGAAAATATATTGTCTGGGTAACGAATAGGTGGCATAATTCAGTCCTCCCGATGCCACAGCCCCTTGCGAGTGCGCGCCCGAGATGACCGCTTCGGGGTCTACGGATGCCGCAGTGAAGTTCAACGGATTGTTGACGCTCATGCTGAACAGCACGCTCTTGACCACGGGCTTTGAGCCTTTGAGGTGATAAAGATAGCTCAAGCCAACGTTTCGCACCTTGAAAAAGTCGGCCTTCTCCACGAAATAGTTGGTAAAGTCGAGCCATGCGTCCTTCTGCTTCCTGCCCATGAGTGCCTTCTGGGGCACCACATCGTCTTTCAATCCCTTTTGAAAGCGGAACTGACGGTCGAACGAGTGAACGTAACTACCTGTCTGATAGTCACCACTCATCCACAGACTACAGTTTTTATAATGAACATCCATCGACACATTGCCATAGCAGGTGGGGATAGTAGAACCCAAATCTTGCATGCGAAGCACCTCCTTGAGGGTGCCATCGGCATTGAGAACGGCCTTGTTGCCGCGCAAGAAGCCTACGGGCTTACCCTCCTCCACTGCCGTCTGAATGGTTTCGGGACCGAACCCGCCAATGCTGAACGGCACCGTGCCACCTGCACTCAATACGCGGTTCCGGTTGGTGTTAACAGCCGTGCGCAGGGTGGCCTGCCAGTCCTTGGTACGCACGATGTTGAGGGCAAGTGCCATCTCAACGCCCAGGTTACTGATTTCGCCAATGTTGGCCAAGTAGCTGGCCGCGCGTCCGGCCGACGGCAAGGTGGGAACCGTGAACAACGCACCCTTGGTAACGGAGTGATAGTAGGTGAATGAAAGCGTGGCGACATCATGGAGGAAAGATGATTCGAAACCCACCTCGAACGAATGTTTCTTCTCGGGTCCCAAGTCAGGGTTGCCAAACTGCCCGAACGTGCCAGCCTGCTTGCCTTGATAGCCTGTCACGGAGATGGTGCGCTGATAGGCGAATGGCGGCGGATAGCTGCCCGCGACACCGTAGTTGCAGAACACGCGCAGCATGGACAGCATGCCACTGCTGACCAATGGGGCGAGAAATGGCTCGTCACTCATCACGTAAGACAGGCCGAGCTTGGGATAAAACTGCCACTTCACATTGTCGCCAAATGCGGTGTTGTAGTCCACGCGTGCGCCTAAATCAACGTAATATTTATTGAACAGCCCAATGTTGTCCTGCGCGTAAAAGCTGTAGCTGTGCAGGAAGTTGAGCCACTCGTCGGCCTGAACGGTTCCGGCTCCACTCATCACCTTGGCCCCATCGCGCACGTTGGTACCGCGATAGATGGCCTGACGGTCATGCGTGTTGAAATATTGGAAGCCGGCAGTAAGCACGTTGCTCAACCGGTTGGCATGGTAAAACTTGTACTGTCCGTTGATGTCGGCGGTGAGCCCGAAGTAATTGCGGTCGAAATTGTTGACACGACCGGCATCCGTCGTGCCCACATGCTTCTCACCAATATGAATGAGATACTCGTTGGTCACGATTTCCTTGTTGTTGTTAGCCCGATAGTCAATTCCAAAAACGCCTTTAACGGTGAGTTGGGGCAATGGCTTGTAAAGCAAGGTGTGCGATGTTTGGAAATGTTTGGTCGACTCGCGATAGTGCTGCAAAGCCTCGGCTTTGTCCACAAAGGCTCGCATCTTCTCAAACGTGTCATCATCGGCGGCATCGATATCGGCAGGATATCTCTGTTCATGGCCATTGGCATCGGTGAACTTGAAGCGGCTGGAAGCGCTGCCCTCCGTGAACCATAGTCCCGTATAGAAACCCTGATTGCCATTGCGACTGCGATTATAATCATCGGCCACAAAGCCAAATGAGTTCTGATACTCCAGTTGGGTAGTGAGCTGAGCGCGCGAGCCAAAACGCAGGTCGTAACGCTTATGGGCATTGTTGTTGTGTATCACCACACCCGTGTTTTCCATCATGTTGGCACCCAGGCTATACCCATACTTGCTGTTTCCGCCGGCAAGCGACAGCCGGTAACGCTGCTCGAAACCCGTCTGGTTGAGCAAATCGGCCGTACGGCGGAAGTGATAAAACTGCGTGGTGGCCTTGTCCCATCCCATGTCCACTGACGCGGAAGCGTGAAAACCATCCGAGCTTCCCTTCTTCGTGAAGATTTGTATCACGCCATTGGCCGCATCAGAACCATAGAGCGTGGTGGCCGCTCCACCGCTCACATACTCTATATGGTCGATGTTCTCCATGGAAATATCGCTCAGCGCGCTCGACGCCGCCATCTCACCCATGGGCATGTCGCCAATGGTGTAAGGCTGGGCGCCATAACCTTTCTTGGAATAATTGAGAATGGCACCGGTGTTGAGGTTGTCGGTGCGAACGCCATCGATGTAGATGATGGGGGTAGAATTAGAAAACGCCGAGGACAATCCCCGGGCTTTGATGACAGAGGTGCTGCCGGGCTGCGCACCTGAGAGTGAAAACTGAACCCCAGGGATGGCGTTGCGCAGCATTTCGTCCATACGCCCCACGGTCAACTTCTGCAAGTCTTTACCTGAAATCTTGGTGACGTTCGAGGATAACCTTCGCCGTTCAATGGCTCCGCCCTGCCCCGTCACCACTACTTCGTCAAGACTGATGGGCGAGTTGAACCTCATCGTGTCTACCATCTCTGCATGCACATTGGCATGATTGTCATCCGTCACCATCATCGCCCTTGTGCCAGGATTTGCGAACGCGGGCAGGTAAGCCAATGATTGAAAAGCAACCAATGATGTTATCGTCAACAAATTGGCTTCTCTTTTTAAATGAATCATTATGTGTAAAATCTTTTTACATTAAAAAACTAATGGTTGCAAAGGTAAAAATATCCTATGAATCTGTCAAAAACTAAAGGGAAATATCATGACAGAAACAGATTTTTATAAAAAAAGCGATTAACCTTTTGTTAGAATACAAAAAAAATATACTTTTGCAGTGTCGTCGTTCTCTACGATGCGGCAAACAGGGGTATAGCCCAGATGGTTTAGAGCGCTGCAGTCACATTGCAGAGGTCATCGGTTCGAGCCCGATTATCCCTACCAACCCAAAAAAGGTTCAAGAAAACAAATTTCTGTTTTTCTTGAACCTTTTTTATTTTTTCCAGCTACCTGGCTGCCTCTTTCATTTGACACCCTTTCATGAATGCCGTTCGGCGGAGCATGATGAATCACGCCCCTGCATGGTGAGGGCCAATGATTTCAAATGAGGCGGAACATGATGAGTCACGTCCCTACCATTTTCATTTCACCATTCTTTTTTAGAAGCTCTAATACGAAAAGAGTATTACAGCTTGATGCTCTTTTTCTTAGCTTTGCTCTCGTTGTTCATTCTGTCAAGCGCAGTAACCACATATCGATATTTGGTTTTGCCATCAACATAAGGCAGTTTATACATCGTTTCCGAAGTGATGGCGACAATCTTGGAGGGATTGTCCAAGTTGACACGCTCTCCCTTGTTGAAACGGTAAACCACATATTTTGTTGCTACGTCATCCCAATCTTTACCACGAGGTTGTGTCCAAAACAGGATATAGCCGTCGCTTGTCCATACAGGTTTTACCTTTCGAGGTTTCTTTGGACGCTTGCCATCAATAAACGGCATCTCGGGTTGCAAGGCCGGATATTTCCAATAGTAGTTGCGAAGAGCCGTTCCGTAGTTGCCTACATTATCCACCACAGCCTTGGCATACCACAAAACAGTACCCTTCACATTCGACATCTGATCGTGCAAACGGAATTTTGCCGGTAGTTGATTGCTATTCGGGTTTTGCAGGTCGGCATACTTCGCTGTACGATCCACACTCTCGCCAATGTATAAAGGTCGGTTACCGGCATAACGATTCCACCACCTGATGAGCGTGTCATAATCGGCCGTTGGGTGACCGATTTGCCAATATAACTGCGGAACGCAATAATCTACCCAACCCTTGTTCACCCACAACAAGACATCGGCATAAAGATCATCATAATTTTGCAATCCCCGGGTGTTGCTGCCAAGTGTTGGATCATTCTTCTTGTTGCGGTAAATACCAAAGGGCGAAACGCCAAATTTCACCCAAGGCTTACGCTGGTGTATCTTTTCTCCCAACTCTTTGATGAACAAGTTGACGTTATAGCGACGCCAGTCATTGACGTTCTTCAATCCATTATTATAGAGTTGGAATTCGCGACCGTCGGGAATGACTTCACCAGGAGCTGGATAAGGATAGAAATAATCGTCGATGTGCAAACCATCCACATCATAGCGACGCACAATGTCGTCAACCACCTTATAAATATATTCCCTGTTGGCGGGGTCGCCCGGGTTGAGAATAAACTGTCCGGCATACGAAAATACCTTGCCAGGTTGCTTGATGGCAATATGATTGCCGGCCAGAGCGGAAGTACTCTTGGTTTTGGCACGATAAGGATTAATCCATGCGTGCAGTTCCATCCCTCGCTGATGACACTGCTCTATCATCCATTGAAGTGGGTCCCAAAAAGGATAGGGCGCTTGTCCTTGCACGCCTGTCAAGAAACGACTCCATGGCTCATAACTACTTTGATAGAGCGCATCGCACTCTGCCCTGACTTGGAAGATGATGGCATTGACACCATTCTTCTGCAATTCATCTAATTGATAACTCAACGTGCGCTGCATGTTGGCCGTTCCCATTCCTTCGAACTGGCCATTTACACACTGTATCCAAGCCCCTCGAAACTCACGTTTTTTCAGATTATCGGCCTTACTTGCCAACAAGTTACTACATACCACGAATAAGAGCAACAGCCTTATCTTGGTTAAAAATTTATTCATATCTACTTTCTTTTTGTGCAAAGATAGTGCAAGCCGAACACAAAGAAAGCTTGTTTGCTTTGTTGAGGCGAAGCCTATCTTATGAAAAGATAGTGCAAGCCGAAGACAGAGAAAGTTTACTTTCTTTGTTGAGGCGAAGCCTATCTTCTGCAAAGATAGTGGTTGTTGGCTGAACTGCCAAATATATTTGACAGAACGAGCCTCCCCGAAGAATTATCTGATGGCCGCAGCATATTTGCCTAATAATGATTATCTTTGCAGAAAGAACGTAAGAATATGGAAATAAAGAAGGCCGAATTCCTCATATCATCGCCAACCATAGACAAATGTCCCAAAGACAATCGGATAGAATATGCATTCATCGGACGCTCGAATGTAGGAAAATCCAGTCTTATCAACATGCTTTGCAACCATAAGGGACTGTCCAAGACATCATCCACACCGGGCAAAACCCTTCTCATCAATCACTTCTTGATTAACGATGAGTGGTACTTGGTTGACCTTCCGGGCTACGGATTTGCCAAGAGATCCAAGAAAGTGCAGGCGGATATTGAGAAAATGATTAACACCTACATTTTGCAACGAGAGCAGTTGGTCAACCTGTTCGTGCTGATTGACGTGCGCCACGAGCAACAAAAGATAGACCGTGCGTTCATCGATTGGTTAGGAGAAAACGAGATACCCTTCACCATTGTGTTCACCAAAGCCGACAAACTGGGCACGGTGAAGGCGAAAGCCAATGCAGCCCAGTGGATGGAACAATTAAAAGATGCCTGGGAAGAACTGCCACCTTACTTTATTACGAGTTCGGAAAAACGAACGGGCCGCGAAGAATTGTTGGCTTATATCGATGAAATAAACCAATCACTTCTGTAAACATGGCTGGACCAATACCCTATTTAGACGTTCAGAATCTAACGAAATCTTTCGGCGACCTTGTTTTGTTCAACAACATCTCCTTCTCCGTTGCCGAAGGTCAGCGCATCGGTCTCATCGCCCAGAATGGCACCGGCAAGTCTACCCTGCTGTCGGTTCTTACCGGTAAGGAAGGCAAAGACGGTGGCGAGATTATCATGAAGAAAGATCTCAAGATTGGTTATCTTGAACAGAAGACCCTGTTTGATGAAAACGAATCGGTGTTAGACGCTTGCTTTAATCATCAAGGCGATCCACAGAAAGTATTAAAGGCCAAGCAAATACTAACGATGTTGCACATTGATGATCTTGACCAACCCATGGGACAACTGAGTGGTGGACAACAAAAACGGGTGGCCTTGGCGAACGTTCTGATTACAGAACCCGAACTGTTCATCCTCGATGAGCCGACCAACCATTTGGATTTGGAAATGGTGGAGTGGTTAGAAAGCTACCTGTCGCGGGGCAACAAGACACTGCTGATGGTGACGCACGACCGCTTTTTCTTGGATCGCGTGTGCAATTCGATTCTTGAATTAGACGACCGAACCATCTACGCATACCGCGGTAATTACAGTTATTATCTGGAAAAGCGCCAAGAACGCATCGAAAACAAGCGGGCAGAGGTGGCGCGTGCCAACAACTTGTATCGTACCGAACTGGAATGGATGCGGCGCATGCCACAGGCTCGCGGACACAAGGCGCGCTATCGTGAGGAGGCTTTCTACGAACTGCAACAGGTAGCCAAACAAAAGGTTGAGGAAAGACAAATCAGACTGAAATCGAGCAATGTGTATATCGGTTCCAAGATTTTCGAGTGTCAATATGTATCGAAGGCTTGGGGCGACAAAGTGATACTGAAAGACTTTTATTACAACTTTGCCAGATTTGAGAAATTAGGAATCATCGGCAACAACGGAACCGGGAAGTCAACGTTCATCAAGTTGTTAATGGGGCTCGTTGAACCCGACAGTGGGAAATTCGACATCGGTGAAACCGTTCGTTTTGGCTACTTCTCTCAAGAAGGATTACAGTTTGACGAACAGCAAAAAGTGATTGATGTGGTCAGTGACGTTGCCGAGAACATCAATCTGGGTGGCGGCAAAAGCATGACGGCCTCGCAGCTGCTGCAACACTTCTTGTTCACGCCTGAGCAGCAACACAACTTTGTTTACAAACTCAGTGGCGGCGAGTTGCGCAAGTTATACCTTTGCACGGTGTT
This sequence comes from Hoylesella buccalis ATCC 35310, assembly GCF_025151385.1. Lineage (NCBI taxonomy): Bacteria > Pseudomonadati > Bacteroidota > Bacteroidia > Bacteroidales > Prevotellaceae > Hoylesella > Hoylesella buccalis. The sequence goes on from NZ_CP102287.1 coordinate 1,058,685, forward strand.
GATGAAAAATCCCAATTTCCTGGTGCTTGATGAGCCTACGAACGATTTAGACATTCAAACACTGCAGGTGCTGGAAAACTATTTGCAAGACTTTCCGGGGTGCGTAATCGTCATCAGTCACGACAGGTATTTCATGGACAAGGTAGTTGACCACATCTTAGTGTTCAAGGGTGAGGGCGAAATTCAAGACTTCCCCGGCAATTACACGCAATTCAGAGAGTGGAACAGCCTGAAACCCATCGAGCAGAAGCCAGAAGAAAAGAAGGAGAAGCCTGCCGCAAAGGATTACAGAAACAACGAAAAGAAAAAGCTCTCTTATAAAGAAAAACGAGAGTTTGAAGTTTTGGATGAGGACATTACAAAGCTGGAGCAACAGATAAAGGATGTGGAAGAAGAGATATGCAGCGGAAAGTTGACCGTTGAAGACCTCACAACCAAGAGCATGCTGCTACCCACTTTAAAAGAAGAGCTGGATGAAAAAAGCATGAGATGGCTCGAATTATCCGAACTGTCTTAGGGGAATGGCTTGACACTCCCGCCCCACCTACTTACTTTTGTCACTTTTTCACGAAAAGGGTGTAAAACTTCGATAACCAACCACGTCTTTTTCTGGTTGGTTAACGCGACACCCAACAGGCTGCAAGTCCCAAAAGTTTTTTTGCCTAGGGTAACACCCTGGGATTGAATGCGTTGAAAAAGCTATGACCTACGGGGGCAAAAGCAATCGAAATACAATGATAACCGATTGCTTTTGCCCCTTTAGAGCATACATATTATCACACGTTTACTTTGGGCGTTGCTTTGGGCTAAAAGTTTTTGGGCTTGCAGCCCGTTTCGTTCCCCAATCTTTTCCACAAAATGTGGTATGGGATAGATTAGAAGACGAACAAGAAAGAATGGTACAGTTGGGCAGCCATCACATAGACCACCAGCCAGGGAGAGAGCCTGCTTATCCCGACTGACAAAGCATTAAAAATATCAGTCAGCGAACGAAAAGCGCCACTTAACAAGCCAAAGGTGACGGATGCCACACAACCCATGAAACATACTATTGGAAAGACACTTTGCGAAAAACTACTTGGAAACAAATGACCGGTCACGCTCAGCAGGATGGCTTGGGGCATGAGTGTCAACAAACCAATAATCCCTGCGAAGATTACCAGTTCGAGCAAAACCAATTTTAGTGCGAAACGCTGTCGATATTCCTTCCTGGCAGAAGGTGTAAAAGCCTTAGACAGTCTGCTTTGTTTCAATGCGCCCAGCGTCATTCCCGCAAGAATGAGCCAGACGAGCAAGGGAGAGGCGAGGTTGTAAGTGAACTGACCGAAAAACCATCTGATTCCCTCACTGCTCAACAACGAACGCACAGGCGACATGGGCATCGTGGCTGTTATGAACCACGACACCAGAATGAGCAGAATTTGTACGATTCCTAAGCTGAACGTAACGATGGCAAAGACCTTACTCTTCATCGGCTTGCAAATTATCAATGTCAAGCACTCTCAACTCAATGGCCCTGACTACCAGTCGGGTGGCATTGATTCCAATCCCGTTGTTGCCATTGGGAAAGAACTTTTGTATCAACTCGTTCTGTCGCTTTTCCAAACTTTTTACGCCAAAGGGCATCCCGCGCAAGTTCGTAATCTGTTCCTTGGTATAGCCCAAGGCCAGATGACGGAGGAAACGCTCATCATATTCGTCAATCTCATAATTCACAAGCGCCTCTTGCCGCATCAGTTGGTTATGGATGCTTAACTTGAAGCGCTCCACGATTTTTTTCAATATCGGCTGGTTGAACACCATGCGTTTGCCGGCCATCACACTGCCAACATCCCCCCGCGTGAGCAGTTCGCCACTTTTCAAGATGATTCCATCGCACCCCGCGTCCAGCACGTCGACCCATAATTTTTCATTCAGTATCTCGCCGGTAAATATCAACACCTTCACCTGCGGATAGCTTTGTTTCGTTTGCCTGCATATCTCAACGCCAACGGTCGTGGAGCCACCAAGTCCCAAGTCCAACAAAACCAAATCAGGTACCTGCTGCTTTATCAGGCGCCAATATTCTTGTTCGTTTTCTGCCGTACCAATGATTTCGGCTTCAGGAATCTCGTTTTTAAAGATGCCCTCGGTACCTTTCAGTTCCAAAGGAACATCCTCTACTATGATAATTTTAAATTCTTCCATATCGTTTTTGTTAAGGTGATATTTATGTTTATTCGTCCTGTCTCATCTTTCACAGCCTGGATGCCGCAGCCACGCGCATTGGTAGCCTCTCCTACCTCACGAACAATCTGCCTGCACAGCATGAACTGCATGTCAACGGTATTGGGCGTAAATAGAGCGGCGACTTGTTCATCGGAGAGATGAAGATTGTTCATCTTTACATGAATAAGACAATATACGGGGTCTTTGTCTTCAGCAGTCAGCACCAGCTCGCCGCCATTTTGCTCTTTCAAGATGTCAAACAGATAGCGCAGCATGTCGTCATCCACCTTGACATGATTGTCTATCTGTCGCATGGCCTGCGCACTCAGCAGCATGTACAGGTCTTTGTAATAAGAAGAAAGCTCGCTCAACACTGGAAGATTTTCGTCTTTACCATCAGCCAAAACACCTATTTTAGCGGGATAATACATCGTTTCGTGCTTTAAGGTTGAAAGACAGTTGTCCAACACGCTGTTGCTGATGTGCAACTGGTCGTTTTCGTAACTCGTTCTTCGCAATTCGTCTTGAGCCAGTTCCATGCTGGTTGTCTGCACTTCCTCCACATGAATGCGATCTCGTAACGCATCCATGATTTGTTCAACGATAGCGTTAAGTTTGGTAAATCGGGTATTCAACATTCTGCGGTTGAACGTCCAAAGCGTCTGTATCTTCTGTAATTTCTCCTGAGCGGGGGCCTCACTCAACAACGTCTGGTTGATTTCCTGGATTCGATCAACGCTGAACCGATAATACACCCGATGTCGATCATACAAAAAATAATAGGCTGGGAATATCAGCATGAAAATCAAAGAAAGGATGACGAGGGCCACATTCTTATTAACTTCTGAACGTTGCATCATTTGAACATACGTGCCTAACGTACTGTCTGCACTGCGTTCGCGGAACAACTGCGTATAAGCCTTGTTGTTATAAGCGTACAAGGCCCACTTGTGCAAGGCCAATGCGGCCACGGCACTTTCGTTTCTGATGCCAAGGATGATGTTGTAATTGGTTGGAATACTATCGTATAACCATTTAATTTCTGCCGGCAATGCGGTACTGTTTGACATGATGGTCATCGTATCTACGCCATGAGGTCTGCATGTTCGGTAATGGCGGTTGAGATAATACAGGCAACTGTCTGCAAACAACAGGGTTTTCTGATAAGTTCCTTGGATGTTGCTGAAGCACTACTGTCCACGAAAATCTTTTAATAATCTCTTGAAACGCCTATAAATACAAGCTTGTAGGAGATAAAATAGACTCCCTACTTTTGAAAAGAGTATCTTTGCCACAAATTACAATTTGAAAGCAGATACTTATGAACAAAGGTCGATACGTATTTTCACAGCTGTGCGACTTTCTGCCGACAGACCATTTCAAATGGTTGATAAAAAAGTATGAAGGTAATAAATATGTGAAGAGTTTCACTTGTTGGAATCATCTGATGGTTCTTCTATTTGGTCAGTTGTCTAATCGTGAGGGATTACGAGACCTTATTGTAACCATCACTCCGTTCAAGTCAGCGTTCCACCATCTTGGTTTTGGAAAGAATGTCAGTAGAAGCAATTTGAGCAAGGCCAATGAAATACGCGAAGTCAAGATATTCCAAGAGTTTGCAGACAAGATGGTTTCCATAGCAAGAGAGAAACGAGGAGTCGTCAAGGACTTCTTCATATCGAACAATGTCTATGCGTTTGACTCCTCAACAATATCATTGTGCCTTTCTGTATACTGGTGGACTAAACTGCATCATGGGAAAGGAGGAGTGAAATTGCATGAACTGTATGACGTGAAGACAGACATTCCGACATTTTCTGTCATTACAGACGCTTCAGTTCACGATTCTCAAGTGATGGAGCTAATTCCCTATGAGAAAGAGAGTTTCTATATATTTGACAGAGCGTATATGGCAACTAGGAAACTTTATATAATAGAAGGAGCAGAAGCTTACTTTGTCGTGAGAGAGAAGCATAAAATGCCGTTTGAGGTCATAGAGGATAAAGAATACAACAACCCTTCATCTGGAATTATGGCTGACCAAATTATACGTTTCAAGGGATACAAGACTAAGAAGCAATATCCAAATAAACTTCGACGAGTGGTATTCTATGACTATGATGGTAATAGGACATTTGTATTTTACACGAACAATTTTGAAATTACAGCGGAACAGGTTGCTATGCTTTACAAATACAGATGGAGAGTAGAACTGTTCTTCAAATGGCTGAAGCAACATCTGCGCATCAAAGAGTTTTATGGAACCTCGGAGAATGCTGTAAAAATACAAATCTATGCAGCTATCATTGCATATTGTCTTGTCGTTATCGTACAAGAATGTATGGGGCTAAAGCTTCAAACCTATGATGTTCTAAGAATTTTAAGCACGGCATTGTTGACAAAAATGCCATTGTGTGACTTGCTCATTGAACAGAAAGAGGAAGAATTTACTGAAGGAAAAAACCTGCAGCTCTGCCTCAATTTTGATGGGTAACTATCAATTTGTTACTTTTTGAAATGTTAAAGGGTTTTCGTGGACAGTAGTGTTGCTGAAGTAAGCACTATCGGCAAAAGCAGTAGCTTGCTGGATGAACTCGCCCTGCACCACCTCCGCTTGACCAATCGGATGGGGCGTGTGCGGCACACTTCCCGACTCGCCTGCGTTCACGTTGATGAAATACGAACCCACCATGCAAAGCACCGCGATGGTACGTGCTACTCCCTTCGGCAGCCTAAAGGCGAACGTGCTACCCTTGCCTTCTACGCTCTCGGCACGAATAGTGCAGACGTTGAATATCTTACTGGTTTTACGATATCTATCGATGATGCCCTTGCAATTCATCAACCCGAATCCGTTGCTGATGCGGTGCGACGGAGGGTTGCCATCAACGCTTTCAAGCGTGTGGTCAACGATGGGCTTGTTGACGAACAGGTGCTCAATTTGTTGTTCAGACATGCCAACGCCCGTATCTTCTACCCTAATCTCCACATAGTCGTCACCCTCCTTACTGTCTATCCGAACCTGTCCGCCAGAAGGCGTGAACTTCTTTGCATTGTCAGCCAAGGTATTTAGCATGAACACGGTGAGCGTCTTGTCGGCCTTGACCACAGCTTGGGTGGGCATTACCTGCAAATCAATGCCTTTGATGGAGAAACTCATCCGGCTGCGTGACAACAAATTAAAGACATCTTGCAACGGAAAACTTTCAATCCTCAGGCTCAACACACCCTGCCGCAACTGTATCCAATGGGTCAAAATGCTGTTATAATCATTAATCTGCTCGGCTAACTCCGCGATATAGGTATACCGATCGTCCCTGATGGACTTCGCCTCGGTCTTTTTGGTCAGTTGATGTATTTCGTGCAACATCCGATCTATCAAAGGAATGATGCTGTTGACAAGCGACACTTTGGTTCGTTGCTCAAGATTACGCTTCTTATTCTTGGAAACGTGCAGTTGCTGAACATGTTTTTCTTCCTCAATCTCTTCATATTTCTCTTGGTTTTCCTCGAGTGCCTCTTCATTGTCGTGCTTCCATTTTTCAAGGGGTTCCATGAGTTTTGTCAACGTTGAAGCCTGTCGGTCGTTCCTCTTTCTCATGTAGTAGAAGATAAACAACAACAAGCATACGACAACGATGGTGATGATGATGGCCAGAATCATCCGATTCAACTGCTTGGATGACACATCCAATTGTTCAGCGCGGGCCTCCAACTGCCGGTCCTGCCTGGTTCCTTCCTGTATGTCGAGGTATAAATTTCGGTTGTAATCGCTGTTTTGCTTGTCATCAATGGCCGAGTAAGCCAGTGACAATTGCTCTCGGATAGATGCCACCAGGTCGGGAGCTTGATTGATGGCATGGTTGGTTTCCAATGCGTTGTGCAGACAAATCAAGGCCGACTTGTAATCTTTCAACTCCCAATAACACTCCGCAAGCGTTCGATACGAGCCGGCAATTTGATAAACGTCGCCATATTGAATGAATGTTTTCAACGAGCGTTGCGCCAAATTTCCGGCCAACAACGAATCGGGCATGTCGTACGGATTGATGAATTGCATGGAGGGCAAATTGTCGCGAATCAACTTGTCTCGGTATCTTTTTCGCTGCAAATGCTCGCTCATGGCCTGCATCGAGTTGGCCTCCCAATAGGGATAATGATGCTGCTTGGCCAGCACATAGCATCGCGTAAGATACTCAAACTCAACCTGGTTGATTTCCTCACGCGTGCCATCGAGGATGATGCCGCCCGCACCAACGTTATACAGATAATTCAACAGTTGGGAGGTGTCTTGAGCTATCTCGCCGTTGACATCAATTTGGTTGATGGCATCGAGCGATAAATCTTCCAAACCCACATAATAAAAATAGGTGGAGGTGGTGAGATAAAATTCGCTTTCGGCATAAATCATTCGGCGTTTTTGGTGCTCATCCAAACTGTTGTACTCCTCCTCAATTCGATGTAGACGCCTCATGGCACTCTCTCGATAAACATAAAAGTCCTTGTTTTTGGAGCAACGTTGGCAAAGACGCATCAACTGAACATCTGCCACTAACAATTCTATTTGATTGTTGGTCGATTTGCGCACTTCAGACAGCAGCGAATCTGCCTTGGCATATTCCATCCTTGCTATATGGACGAACGCCAGATGGTTGAGGGCTTCGGCATAACCATCACCATGTTTGCCTGCCAGTTGCAACGCCCGATTGGCATAAAGCAACGTACTATCCAAATTGCGGTAGCGATACTGGTACGCTCTTTCGTTCAGAGCCACCACGTCGTCACCGTGAGGGTCTGAGCAAGCTATCGCACACAAGAGAACGACAAGTGTGAGCAATACCGAATAGATGCGTTTGGTTGTTTCTTGATGACACATGCTTAGGCTGGCAAATAATCTGTCACACAAAGATAACCATTTGCTGTTTGAAAATGAAGAAAATCGAAGGAAAATATTGATTATGCTTAAAATATGCAACTGTGCTTTCGCACAATACAACTATTCTTTGTAATTTTGCATCACATAGATTGCGCCTCAACAAAGTAAGTAAACTTACGTTGTGTTCGGCTTACACGATGATTGCACATATTTTAAATGTGATATGACAGAAAAAATCAGAATCAAGGATATCGCCCAGCGGGCGGGCGTTTCGGTTGGAACGGTTGACAGGGTCTTGCACGGACGTCCCAACGTTTCTCCCTCAGCGCGTGAGAAGGTGGAGAAAGCACTCTCGGAGATGAATTATCAACCCAACGTGTATGCCAGTGCCTTGGCGTACAACAAGTCATACACCTTCTATCTCATCATCCCACAACATGAATCTGAAACTTACTGGGAGGAAATTGAAGAAGGTGCAAAGAAAGCCATAGAAACCAGACGCGACTTCAATCTCGAGACGAAAACGCTCTATTACGAGCGACTCAAAGAAGAGTCGTTCAAAAAGGTGGCAGCCACCTGTTTGCAAGAGAAGCCCGACGGGGTGATCATCGTTCCGGCAACACTCAACTTGACAAGAGCGTTCACAGATCAATTGCACGAATTGAACATCCCTTTCGTCTTGCTCGATTCGTACATGCCCGAACTGAATCCACTCTCCTTCTTCGGACAAGACTCATTCAAAAGCGGCTACTTCTCGGCAAGGATTCTGATGATGGTAGCCCATCAAGAGAAACAAATCGTGCTGATGAAGCGCAACAAGGACGGAAAGGTGACCAGCAAACAGCAGGAAAATCGTGAGGTTGGATTCAGACATTACATGTCAGAACACTTTCCCGAGATTGAAATCATCGAGTTGGGCTTGCCCATGAAGGCCACCAAAAAAGAATATGACTTGAGGTTAGAAAACTTTTTCAATGAGTATCCTCAAATACATCATTGCATCACCTTTGGCTCTAAAGCACACATCATGGGCGACTTTCTGTTAAGAACCAACAGAAGAAGCACCCAAATCATGGGATACGACATGGTGGGCAAAAACGCTGAATGCCTCAGACAGGGCAGCGTGTCGTTCCTGGTCGCTCAGCATGCCTACCAGCAAGGCTACTGCTGCATTGACACGTTGTTCAAAGCCATCGTACTGAAAAAGAAGGTTGAACCCGTAAACTACATGCCGATAGAGTTGTTGACGAAAGAAAACATGGATTTTTATCGTCGCACGCAATTGTAAAAAAAGGAAATCAGCCCTTGCCCATCAGCAACGGCCGCGTTGACCTACAGCTACTGTGGACGCGCCTCTGGGCGACATCAATCAGGTTTCATTCACACGTCATCAAATATGGATATCATCAAACGTAATTTCTTTCGGTTGCTGCGCTCTGGAGCACTCAATGAGTATGTTACGTTAGAGCCCATGACGACCTTCAAGTGGAACCGACTGTTTCAGATGGCAGCATCTCAAAACGTAGTGTCCATCGCGCTGAAAGGCATCAAGAACCATCAGTATGATACTAACATCCACATTCCACAAAAGCTCATTCTTGATTTGCAGGAAATGACTGACAAGGATGAACAGGAATGGTTTACCAACCCACATCTCAGCAATCCCACGTTAAACAAGCGTTTAAAAAAAATCAAACACGATGAGCGTCATGCAATTGATACTTCCATGGAAACACTTCAACTGCTTGACATCATTATCTTTAACGTCAACCACATATTAGCCAAAGGCATCTCCGTCAGAGGCATCATCGAACTGGGTAGCTACTTAAGAACCAGAGGTGACAAGGTTGATTTTGTCAAACTTGAAACCTGGCTCTCCAAACTTCACCTACAACGCATGGCACAACTTCAGGGAAGCATCCTGATTGTTGTCTTTAATTTTGAGCAAGACGAAATACCTTTCGTAGAGAATGTAGAACGCGAGGCCTATCCTCTGATTTTAAGAACCCTGACCCATACAGAAATCGATACGACAAAGGAATGGCATTTCAGAGAAGGCAAAGCAGGATTTGTGCAAAACAACAACAAAGTGCTCCGGCGTAATCTCCGGCGCAGTATGAGATACATCAACTACTCCCCTATCGAAACATCCAGTCATTTCATCGCAAACTTAGTTCGAAGTTTATCTGAAATCGAAGAATGAACCGTGAACCAAGCTACCACACCACCGCACCACCCATAGCGGTTGTTAAAGCAATTATGAAGCCTGAGTTCTAGCTAACGCTTTGTGCATATATTACCATTTTTTCTTAATATAATACACCTTCTTGTCGTGATGATAAGGCATCCAAAAAATAATATATGTTAATCCTCGTCGAAGGATTAACCGTTTTAGTATCATCTATATTTTATGTAATCTCCACATAGAAATCTTCTTTTATTATTTCTACATATCGATTAGGGTCATCCTATGAATAGAAAAGGCGAATCACGCCCATCAAAGATGTTTCCAACTTCCCGTCGGATCAGAGACAAGCTAACTATAAATTTCTTTTACTTATTTATACCTAAAATCCAAATATTCTCTAAATATTGTTAAATTTCAAGAGAGAGAGGGATGAAATAGGCAACATTCTGCATAACATCCTTAACAACAGACTGTTACAAACCTCGCTCATTTTTAGCGTATTTGCGACCAACTTTGACGTTGGTTATTTTTATGCGAGTTATGAGAGGTACTTTGTAAAGAAAATTCAGCATTTATTTTCACTCAATGTAGCATGTCACTAATTTTACATTTGCAACTTTGCAGGTGTTTTCCGTTGTAAAAATATCCTTATTAAATAATAAAGTTGTGTTCGCTCTTCCCTTCAATTTCCATAGAGATGATATCCACAGAAAACGTTATCCATAATAATCTTGACACCTCTTACGTTAAAGAGGTAACTTCCTCTATGAATTGGGAAGCTACCTCCTTTTATAAACAAACGAGAGAATGCGTTATTATTTAATTATAAATTTTCGGTTGTTGGTCACTGTTCCGTTCTTAACCGATAAGATATAAATTCCTCGTTTCATACTATTCTTCATCAAATTCTTGTCTTGGGGCAAATTAAATCGTGCCACCATTTGTCCAGACAGCGTATAAACTGTTACTTCACCTTCCATGTCGTTATCAATGGACGATATGCTTGTAGTCCAATCTGAGAACGTTGTTGCCGTGGTGTTGACCAATGTAAATCGGTCTGTAGCCGTCTCGCCTTCACCAGCGGTGAACATGTAAGACAGTTTGTCGCCATCAAAGGGTACCAACTGCTGCAGCTTCAGGTCGACAAGCTTCAAGTCGGGATACTGGTTGAGCCTTCTACGGGTAAGGGTTAAGGTGTAATTGCCTGCCTTTCCTGTTTTCACGGTGATGTTCGCCTTGGTCAAATCGTTCGTGGTATTGACCTGCAACATGCCTGGTTTGGCATTGGAATAGATCGTTGTAGGCACCGATTCGGCTCCAAGTCTGAAGCCATCCCAACCATTATCGAAGTCGTCAGACGTGTTGGCATTTTCCAACAACCACATCGTCTCGTGTGCATGCTCACCAGTTAGCTCAAACTTCACAGAACCAGAAGTTTCGCTTGGAGCAGCACCAAAACGCTTAGCCATCTGTGGACTATTGCCATCTAATGTCACAACCTTGTTGTAATCCAATGTCAACACAGCATTGTCACCATTTGGTTTGACTTCCTCTGACGTAAATTTCAACAAGAAACCTTGCATAGAAGGAATTACATAGAAAGTCAAATCAGAAGCAGCGAACAATGGCACGGCCTGGTAAGAACCCGCTCCTTCATTATCTCCAGTTACGACCTTTTCTCCCCAGTCTTTCCCACTGCCTGTACGATATAGGTATGCGGTATTCTCCACATTAGTGTTGGATCCGATAGCTTGTGCCAAAGCAGCTGAGCTTATGGGTGCCGTATAGGAGTTTCCAAATAGGTTTTGACCCAACCCCCAATAATTCACGGCGTCGCTTTGATTTGTAGCGCCATTCACTTTCGGTGCTTTTTGAGTGAGCGTCAACGTCACATTGTTAAAATCTAGGTATCCCTTCATAGTTTTAATCTTAGGCGTTGTAGACGCATTTCGAATTGAATAGCCTGCAAAAGCGGTCATCGGCGCCTTAGCTTTCAAACCAACAAACTTTTGATAGAACTGGTTTTTAGCGTTATGCGCCTCATCATATTTGTAAATATATGAACCGCCGAGCATGCCCGATGACATCTCTTGGAACGGTATTCCAAAGAATTGATCCGTATATTTTACAGGGAAAGTCGTACCCTTGGTAGGCGAACCCTCCAAATTATCTGTCCATGATGTAGGCTGCTCAAGTTTACGTGACCGTACATACATTTGCACCTCGGCATACACTTTGTCTGATGCCGCACCGGGATATTTCGCAATGAAAGTTCCGTTTGGCACATCTTCAGCGGATGCCTCAATCCTCAAGCGAACAGGATCTAAGCTTCCATCCTGCTTAATTTCATGCGCGAAGCCCACCGTTCCACTCTTAACCACCAAAGCACTACCTGCTGGAACAACCATCGCCTCGCTGCTTTCGTTAATCAGACTTGCCGCCCAAAACGAAAGAGGCGACTTTCCTTCTGTCAGTCGGCAATCTCTTTCGGCAGCATGTCCGTTGTTATTCTCTTCCGTAGCAAACACGATGTCCTCTTCATAGTCAGGTACCTTGTTTGCTGTCCAGTTGGAAGCGGTGCTGAAATCTTCGCTCGTCGAGCCTACCCAGTAGTTGGGTTTGTCGGTCTTTGTGACGTAGAACTTCACAATTCGGTCACCACCTGAGCTTCCCGGACACGATGTGCGGTCAGTAAACGTGGTGCGAACCTGATAGGTGTACACGCCTGGCTCGTTGAATGTCACGTTGATATCGTTACCGTCAAACACTTTCTTTTCGGGAGTGTTCGTAATGTCGTACCATTCTACATTATATATATAAGGTGAAACAGGCAAATAAAGATGTAGCGGTTTCATACCGTCGGTAATGTCAAGGTTGATAATGCTCTTCACCTCGAAACCGTTTTCTGTCTCCACCGAAGGCTCTGGTATGTCGGTAGGCGATACCTGAACAAATTTCTTTCCTTCGCATGTGCCGTTAAAAATGGTAAGAACGAGGTACTTCCCTACCTCCACATCTTTCCATACTACATTGAGAGCATCCTGTGCGCTGGTGGCTTCGTAAGTCTTAAGTGGTTCCCCAATTCGGGTCGAACCATCCTCCGTCTTATACAATTCATACTTAACGGGCAACGCTACATTCACGCCTTTAGCAACACCAACACTCACCATGCCGGTACCATTACCATCACGATTGCACATGGCACCAAAGACTTCGAACGCTGCCTTGTCAGCATAATCGGTGAAATCAAACTTGTATGTCTTGCGGGCATAATCGCCTGGCTCATCAGGGCGGATGACAACCTCGTCACTATTATAATATCTATCTTCTTTCGCTATGGCAGAGTAGATGTTGTTCCCATCAGAATAACTGTGTCCATTATATAAACTCGGAGCAAAGGCAGCGCCAAAATAGTTGGTGCCTGTCAGTTTTTCCAATGGAGTGATAGGATCTACATTAGATGCCCATGTCTTTCTGCTACTTGATGCTCCTTGCTCCCCCGTGCTGGCTTTATAAGCATATGCAACATTGTCTCCTTCCGGACCGAAATCGAACTTAACCACATTGTTGCCATTGCAATCAACGCCTACATACACTCCGTCCTTGTAGCCCTCATCGCGCTTTGGCTTGTAATGCTGGAGCTTGCTCTCTGGAATTTCGAAGTTATAGGTTGCAGTATTGTTGCAATTGTCTTTCAAATCAAGTGCGTATTTGCCAGCAGGCAGGTCGGCGATGAAATAGGCGTCACGCAACTTGTCGTAGGTTATATCCTGTGGGAAATCAATGTGCTTGGTGTACGGTTTGTCATCCGCAAAGTCGGTTATGACAAAATCTCTCTTGTCATCAAGTCGTTTCACGGTCAGGGTCAATGGGGCAGAAACATTAGCAAGGCCTATTGCCAAGCCAGCGGTATTGCCATGTATTCCCAACTCTTTGTTTATAGTAGGAGACATCCAATCGCTTACATCCTTAAACTCAGGCTTGATAGGTTCAACCACAATTTCCTTTTCTATTTTCAAATCAGGGCACCCAGGGGCATATACGAATTTATACGTACCCGGTTCAGCCACTTCTATTGTCTGCGACCATCGTGTATCAAACTCGTTGATGGGCATAGGCACATCCTCCTTGACTGGTGTGGAAGGATAAGTGCCATCCTCATTTTTTTTAAACAATTTTGCATAGCGGTGTGCTTCGTCCATGAAGTAATAGGAGTACAAATAATAATATTGCCCTGTTCCTCCCTGAAAATCATACTTAATGGTGAACTTAGCGTCTTGGTAAGAACAGTCAGCAGGGTTCAAACTTCCCTTTGACGAAGTGCTAAAATTCATCATTTCATCCAGCGTACGCACATGCGCAAAGTAGTCACGCGTTGTTTTTTCTCCATCACAAAGGGTAGAATATTTCAAGCCAAAAATTCTATTATATCGTTGTGACGAGAGGTTGGCAGCAGATGCAACCTTGTAAAAACGATAGTACTGGCCTGAATAATATGGCTTTGCCATGTCGTAAGCCGCCACATGTTCCACATCGTAATATTTACCATCGGCATTACTACGCAACTTCAATGTCTGCGCCAAGAGTTCGGTCTGAGCATCCAACGCATCTTGGTTTTCCGTTTTAATGGTTGCCCTGATGTAATAATCAAATGTGCAATCGCCTGTCTGCTTAATGAAAATGTCCTGCCCGAAAGACACTGTTGTCTTTCCGAAGCCCACCAACTCAGATTTCTTCGTGACGGTCTTGCCTTTCGAATCGGTAACGGTCACGTCGATATAATCGCCCGATGCCAATCCGTCTACAATCCATGCACGATTCGGAGTCTTCTCCAAGGTCTTCTCCTCAGTAGTATTGTCTGCGTGATGAATGGTGGCTTTATAGGAAAAAGGAGCTACACCCTTCTCCACATTCACGGTTATGCTACCATTTTTGGTGTCTGTTGGCGACGTGTTGCACGTGGCGTCTTTCACCTTGAACGAGATCACAGGAGGATCAGTTGAAGGTATCTCCACTATCTCCACATCGTGCAAGAATGTGTGTGCCGTTCCACCTGCTTGTTGGAAATAAACCTTATATTTCCCTACCGGCACGTTCAACCATGTTATTTCCCACACGTTGGGATTTGCGGTTTTCTGCTTCAGCACATTGTCTGAAAGAAAGCCACTCCCATTATTGACTTGGTCTGTCTCGTTGGTACTGGTCCGCAACTGTGCCTGTCCGTTAAGCGCCTCGTCGGCACCCAACGTCACGGTCAACGTGATGCTGCTTAGCTGCTCGCCCACATCAACCTTCGTCACTTTGCTGTTGTCAGGAGTCACATTGACAAATGTAACCGCCGATACGGCCATGCATAATGGCAACATCAACAGCAATAACGCCATTCGTTGTAAATAATTTCTCATCTTTGATATCAATAAATTTGTTTTGTTGTTCATCTCACATGCTACCCATGAACTGTGCGCTCAGCACAGCATAGATAGTCAAAGCATGTCTGCATGTGTTTAACCCATGCACTACTCAAACAATGACCACTTGGCCGGTTGAGTTGAGCCTTCATCATCATTTTCGTCTGGCTGCAACTCAGCATCATCATCGCCTGAACCGATGTTTGGCCCAACATTACCTTGTGATGCGAGCACTAAAATACTTGGGGACAAATAAGGTTTCTTCATCTTGTATTCATTACGTTTATTAACTTTTCATCAAAAGAGATACCATGTGTGAAAAGTACCTTCAAATAATTTGTTGCAAAGGTAAGTTTTTTACCCCCCCCCCACAATCATAAATTATACTAATATTATATAATTTATCTATATCTTTCTTCTGTCACAGCACTCAACTATTGCGTTCATAGAGATATTAACAAGCAACTTAGATCAAAAAAATAAAAAAACTGTCAATTGATTATAGGAAAGTACTTACAACCTGAGTTCGGGATAAAAATGTCCCGTTCTCAATAGTTCACCTAAGGCATAAATATCTCTCCTCTATCTTGAGACAGAGGTTATCCATAAAATTCCATCAAACTCTGATATGACTGGTTTTAGAACAGTGTAAGCTGCTGTCCTTGTCGGTCTATGCAGAAATCTACATTGATAGCCGGCTTCTTCTCAAAGAAACAGTAGGCTGCAAGTGCCGACAGTGCATTTATATCAAAATTAAAAACGTTCCTATGTCTGGAGTGTACCAGCTGTGCCACGTTTTTCAGTTCATCATTGATGGTTTCTATGACCGATCTCTTTCTGAGTAATATTTTGTCATACAAGGGTATTAGCTTGTTCTTCATGTTACTCCTCAACCCCGTGACAAGGTTAATGCCATCATTGTATAATCTTTCGAAAAGCCCTTGGGATATATATCCCTTATCAGCAAACAACTTACCGAAGAGGTTGTCGCTGAGCCTGTTGAGCACTCTTTCATCCCTATCATCCACATTCGCCTTGGTGAACATGAAGTTGACCAACTCTCCACGCTCGTTGCAAGTCAAGTGCAGTTTGAAGCCGAAATACCACCCCATCGTGCTCTTCCCTATTGAGGCGTATTCCTTGAAAACCTTATTGCGACTGATGCGCTTGTTGTGGCACACTGGTATGGACGTGCTGTCTATGAAACTTATTCCGGTGCAACGTCCCAGACAGCACACTTGCAGAAACAGCATCATCTCAACGGCAACTCTTGCTTCCAGTTCTATGAAACGGTTATAGGAGAGTTGCTCGGGAAACAAATCCCTCATGTGCTCCCTGACATAAAATAGATAGTAATGCTTGAAATTGCGGAAGTCATTGAAGTGGAAACAGATGAGAATAGTCATGATCTCCGCACGGCTCATTCGCCATTTACCCCAAATCGGTCATTAGAAAAAGCGTCTGAAGATTCAAAATCGAAGTGCAAAATTTGTTGGTGTTTGGATTGTACAAAAACCATGAAAAACACCGCGGAGGTTTGCCATGCGGCCGGGGGCGCGAAGCCCCCGAAGAGCACAATCAGCAATACAAAAAAAAACAAAAGGGAGACCGCAGTCTCCCAAAGATTAATTAACTTTGTATTGTATATGTATCATCAATTAACCTCGGAGCAAAGGTCGCAAATTTTCACCTTACTCCAAAAGAAAACAAAGAGAAAAGAAATTGCCAGCATTGTGGGCACGAGTGAAGCTACGATAAGTCGTGAGCTAAAGAACAACAGCACGCCATCGGGAAAGTATATCTGGACAAAGGCGCAGGATATGGCCATGCAGCGCAGAAAGAGGACGGTAACGAATGCCAGACTCCCCGACGAATTGGTCTGGAGAATCAAGGGAATATATCATCAATGACCAGTGGTCTCCAAGACAAATATCAGGTTATTTGCGCAAGAATGAGGGGATAAAGGTGTCCCATCAATCCATCTACAACATCATCCACAATGACACAACAGTGGAACTTGCCAAGCACACAAGGCATAAGATGAAGTACAGGCATCGTCCCAAGAGCAAACATCTTCCAATCAAAGATAGGGTCAGCATCCATGAAAGAAGTAAGGAAGTTGACGGGAAGAGATTCGGAGATTTTGAGATGGACTTGATCGTAGACCCTGACCAGCACGCCATACTCACGCTAGTGGAGAAGTCTACCAGTATGCTGCTTATGCAGAAACTGCATTTGGAAAACAGTCAAAGCCTCTGGCAAAGGTAGTTAGGAAACTGCTGCTGCCATACAAGGACTGCCTGAAGACCATCACAACAGACAACGGACCTGAATTTGCGGCACATAAGGACATTACCAAGTACTTAGGCGTACCTGTGTACTTCGCCTATACATATTGCTCATGGCAAAAAGGAGCGATTGAGAATACAAATAAACTAATCAGACAGTATATACCGAAAAAGGATTCGTTTGAACGTTATACGGACAAGAGAATTATGTCGATACAAAAAAAATGTACGAAAGACCGAGAGAAAAATTAAACTTTGCTACACCAAAGAGTGAATTCTTCAAACACGTTTTGTAATTTTGCACTTGCTGGTTGACTCTACGGATAAAGTTCGTAAATAAGGAAATAACACCTTTTGGTGATCTTTCCCTGTTCTTCAAAATGCTTGAGAAATGCCATTTTGAAGAGCATGTTATGCAAAGTGGTGTTCCGCTTCAAGGATCCAATCGGGGCTACGACCCGATCCAGTTAATATTGGGATTGTTTGCAGGTGTATGGTGTGGCGCAAGTTGCTTTGGCCATCTTGACGTGGTACGTTATGACACTGCACTATGTGATCTACTTGGGTGGAAACGCGGAGCAGACCATCGTGCATACCAGCGCTATCTCAACAAATTCTCCCAAGCTGTCAACCAGCGTGTTTTCGGAAATTTGTTCCGTTGGTTTTTCTCAGAGTTGAAGTTCGACAATTACACCTTGGACTTCGATCCGACCGTGATGGTCCGTGAGGGAAACCAGGAGGGAGCAGCCAAAGGGTACAACCCAAAACGTCCTGGACGACTATCGCACCATCCGCTTCTTGCATTCGTTTCCGATGTGAGGATGATAGCAAATTACTGGCTACGTCCTGGCAACACATCTGCAAGTACCAACTATCTGTCATTTCTTGAGGACACACTCTCAATACTTGAGGGCAAACGTGTCGGACTGGTCCGCATGGATAGTGGCTTCTTTGCAAAGGAAATACTTGACTATCTGGAAAACAAAGGGTTACACTATATCATAGCCTGCCGTTTCAATAACCGTATAAAGTACAGTCTTACCCATGAACGCAAATGGATAGAGCAGATAGACGGATTGGAAATATCCGAAACCATCTATCAAGCAAACAGTTGGGAGAAACCCTGACGCATTGTGATGGTCAGGCAAGAAATTGAGAAGCGCCCAAAAGCAGCGGGAAAGCAAATCAAACAGCTGGATCTTTTCGAGTATGAGGGAGATTTCGGGAAATACCGATACAGCTGCTTCGTAACAGACCTTGACCTGCCGGCCAAGATTGTATATGACTCATATCGTGGAAGGGCGGATTCTGAGAACAGAATAAAGGAACTGAAGAATGATTTCTCCATTGATGATTTTGTCACACATAACTTCTGGGCAACAGAGGCATGTAGGAGTTTCATTGTAATGGCATATAATTTTATGTCGTTGTTCAGACATGCGCTGATTAATTCCAACAAGAAGAAATTTCTGAAGACAATTCGGTACGAATTGTTATCAACGCCAGCCTATCTGGGGAGAACAAAAGACAAGCATATCCTATATTTAGCCAGATCACTAAAAACACGACAATCATTCTTGTCCATATGGAAAAAATTAAAGGATTTCTCTTTGCCGTACGACACAGAGAAATCCTAATGACCGATTTGGGGTAAAGGTGGTTATCAACATGCTTTTGCCAGGCAAAGAACATGGGTTAAGAGTCTTACAGCATGATGTTAAGGCGGCTAAAAGCATGCTTTAAACGTGAAATCAAACGAACACGAGATGCAGAAGAAACGTACAAATCCCGTAACCACCTGTCTATCAGAAAAGAACGTTTTTGCTCTATATTTTCATTATTTGAAAGATACGGAGCGTTGCTGAAAAATAAGCGAAATATGAGAGGGTGTTTGTCAAGAAAAATGTCAACACGAGAACGGGAAGTGTGACTATTCTTTGTAACCAAATAGATAGTCCAATCAACAGGATGCATCAAGTTCCCTATTCAGACAACAGATGCGTGGCATGGTATTTCATCAGTCCCTCAATAATATGGTCACTAACCATTTCAGGCTCAAAACCTGCCTCACGACAAACTGCTCGCAACAAGGGCGCAAAGGTCGCAGCCGTTTTTCCTGTAAAATACACGGGATACTCATGGTATGCATATTGGAACAAGTTGCGCGTTAAGAAACTCTTAAAATTATCAGTCACCAGATCTCGCACATATTCAGTATGTTGATAATCGGCCAAAAAAGTTGCTATCGAGGATAAATAATAATGTGGAAGTGGTTTGTCGTAAACAGTGCGCATCACTTCATGGGCTGTCGTTTGGCGCTTAAAATAAAAAGACGAGATCAGTTCAGAAGGTGCCAACTCTTTCAATACATCCGACAGGAAAGCACGTCCAATAGACGATGCGCTGCCTTCATCTCCCAAGATATAACCGCCGGCACGCACATTCTTAACGATTTGAGCACCATCATAAAAACACGAGTTAGACCCCGTACCCAGAATACATACGATACCAGCCGAATCCATGCACATGGAACGGGTGGCACCCAGCAAGTCGCTCTCCACCGTGACCGGCGTCTTGAACTGTGCAACCAAGGAGTGACCCACCATTCTCTTCCTATCCTCGCCATTACATCCGGCCCCGTAAAAATAGACGTGACCTAACTTTCGCTTGAAGTAGGCTTCGCCCAAACCCAATCGAATGCTTCTACTCATCTCTCTGCGGGTTTGAAAATACGGATTCAGGCCTTCGGTTTTTTGCAAGTCAACCAACTCGTTTTGCTCAACAAAAGCCCATTCTGTTTGATCAGAACCGCTCACTGCTATCAAATTCATTGTGCTTTTAATTAGTTTGCTACATGAAGTCACAAAGTTACAAAGATTTTTTCAATTAGTCTTCACCATCGTTCTTCTACATGTATGCGATAACAAGACTTTTCATTCTTCGCCGGGCAATTCCCATCGAGCTGCTGTTATTCAGTCACAAACAAAGGCCTTGGTGGTAAAAGCGACCATACCACACAAAAGCGGCTAATGATAGTTAGATACATAGAAGCAATGAAAAAAATCTGCAGGCAATGTCTAAAAACATGCCTGCAGATTGCAAAGTTTAAATGACTTTTGCCGATAACCGATAGCTCAATTGAACTTTTCAATAGTTATCAACCAGCAAAAAGTCTTCTTTCTTTATTCAACGTTTACCGTTTGATGATTCGAACACCATTAAAGTTGTTAACCTTGACAATATAGATGCCATTGGGCAGACGGCTCAAATCCATGTAATCGTCTAAGCCTTCAGCAACCAATGAGCCCGAAACACTGTAAACGCGTACAGACTTAATAGCCTCTGACGTTTCAATATGAATGCGTCCAGTTGTCGGATTCGGTGATATTCTCAATTGAGGTGCAGCTGCTACTTCGTTAATGCCAGTTGTTGCGTTGATAACGAGCGATTTCTTTGCCGGAACCGTAGTTACATTCTTCTCGGAAGGTATAGAGAAAATCGATACGCCCTGATGACCAATCACCAAATTACCAGCATAATCGAATGCCATTTGCTGAATGCCGCTACCCGTGAGTGAAGCCTTATACGAATATTTAGGGGTCAACGTAGGTACTCCGTCGTTCCATGTGATGTCAAAGAATTGGAGTACGTTTGTACCATCATTGATCACCAACAACGAGTTATCTCTGTTGACGGCAAATCCTGCTTTAGCAGAACCATTCAACAGGGGTGCAAATTCTTGTGTACCTGAATTGAATACGATTTCACCATTATGATTAACGTAAATCAAAGATGGTACACCTTTCACGTTATTTCCGGCACCTCGGTACTGAGCTACCCAAACACCTCCGTCGAGTCCACCAACGAGATTACAGTTTCCATTGATTTCGTATCTGCCAACCTTGAAAATTTGACTTGGAGCTTTATCCCACGTTGATGCTATCGTACCATCTTCGTTACCGATATTATAAACTCCGACATCCTTTCCAAAGTCTTCCAAGGAAACGAACAGCTTCGTATCAGCTCCAGTACCGTAAACACACAAACCTGGAGATGATGAACCGACATTAACGCCATTATTAACAAATAGACCGTCGCTATTGCGTTCGCCAACAAAGAATTGAGTGTATTCACCTTCAAGATCGGCAGGATTCATCAGATATACGCCGGAATGATCGTCACTCCAATCAGAGATATAGACAGTTCCCTTAGAATCAACACCCAAACGGTACTGTGAACCCCACTTGGCTTCTTTCCCTATATAAGGATTTTCATTGATACGTGTCCAATCAGGATTGTATGCATACATACCAATAGAATATGCATTGACATAGAAGCGACCGAAATAATCGGATTCAGGTGAGTTGTCAACAGCCACAAATACGGTCTTTGGATATTGCATCGATGCATCATTCGAGGTTAAACGACTGATATTTGCAACCGCAGAACCTGTTAACCTTACAGCCCAATTAAGCTTTTGGCCCGATTGCCCTGGCAATTGATCGGCTGCTAAGGTAATAGTATTGCTTCCTTGTTTAACATCAGGAACGTCGGCAGTTCCAACTTCCTCGCCTGTTGCCGCATCAGTGAATACCAATTGTGCAGATTGCGCCTTGTCGTTTGAAGTGAAAGTGAACTTATATGAGTTGTCAGGCAACTGTTCGCCCTTCAAATCGTAAGCCATAATACGTTTAACGGCAGACTGTTCGATACCTTTCGTAGTAAATGTGGTAATCACATTGCCTACGATGAGATACAAATTGATGTCTTGTCCATCAACACTTGATCCTGTACCCATATCGGTTGTTGCTGGAAGTGCTTCTGGCAATTCAGTATTTGTTTGAATGAGTTTGGCTTTATCAATACCGTCAGTAATATCGTAGAGACGCAAGCCGCCAACTTTTCCATCCGTAACAAATGGAGTTACCATCATAGAATGATGAGCATACTTAAAGAATGAAACACCAGTTGCCGCCTGTCCTACTAAATTATCTTGATCGGAAAGCTGACCAAGTACTTCGCTATTGACGTTAACTGTTTTAGCTGGCTTGAACTCAACAGGCAGGAATTCGGTTCCGTCAATGACATATTGATCGTCTGCCAATGGTGAAACCTGAAGAAGAACTTCTAATCCTGTAGCCAATTTGTTAACTGGACTTGGAGCTGTTGATTTAATATCTTTTTCAGTAAACACCGTACTTGCAATCTGATTGTCAACAATGTTCAGATCGATGAAGCGCTTGATATGTTTATCACCCCAATAATTAGCGGCAGACATGAACACATGACAGTCGTTAGACGGACCGCTGACAGCCAGCGTACGGCCAACAATGGCATTATAATAGTTGGCTGAAGATTTGGTGGATACCCATACGGCGGGATCTGCATCAAAATCATCCCACTTATAAACGAAGATTTCTCCTCGGGTAGAGCCTTCTCTGACTTGGCCGTCATTAAATTGGCATTCCTCACTATTTACACCAACAAGCTTTCCATCAGCTGTGAAAGCGATATCGCTCAAACGCGATTTGAACCCATCATTATCAGGTTCGGCCGCTGCAATACCATTGATGCTGAGTTTTTTAACAAACTCGTTTGTCTTGTTATTGATCAGACTGATCACTGGCTCGCCATTATTGTTTGATAAGATAATCGTAGAATCACCTCTAACAATGGCACGCTGCATTTTTCCAGTAATATCTTCATAGGCTTTCGAAGAATTGGAGAACTCTATTTTATCAGGAACGCCTATATAACTCTTTAAATTAGGTTCGGGATAGTTTTCATAAACAATTGCAGGTGGCACATAGCTTTCTGATTCAAGCAAAAGTTTGGCGTATGACGTCTGATTAGCCTCAACTTTGATTGCTTTTTTATACTCTTCTGTCAGCTCTTTGTAACCATCTGCTTTTACAGAAAGTGTATAATCGCCAGGGGCAAGTCCTTCGAAAACAAAAACTCCGTTGTAGTTATTATCAACTTTGTAGGCTCCTACCTGATTTCCATCTTTCAAAAGGGTGACTTCTGCACCATTGAGTGGCAACCATTGATCGTTTGTATTTGGCGCATAGTTGAACAGTTGGTGAACGATTTTCTCGTGCATATCCTTCACTGTTCCCATGATATAACCTGTTTTTTCAGGTGTGAGGTTAAAGTAATCACACACGCCGCGTGCTACGCGTATACCTTCTTGTCCACAATAGTCAGGATTGAGGGCACGGTGACGAGCAGGCTGGTAAGTATGGAAATAACCTTCGAGCAAGAAACCGGGAACACCATGACGAAGTACGCCCAGATAACCTTTTTTCCCTGTAACTGGACTAACCCAAGCTCCTCCATAGAATGTAGAGTCGCCTCGAATATTCATCTGGGTCTTGCTGTAATAGCTGTATATATCAATGTCGTTTGTGAAATGCGGTTCCCAACATGCTTTACACATATCATAACTTCCAGGTGACCAGTCGTTTCCTTTACCATCTTGTCCACGATAAAGGAACAAAGGATAGTTAGTAAGTGAGCCGTCTGCTGCTGCATTTGAGTGAATGGAGATAAACATATCCATATTATTTGCTTCAACTTCAGCACATATTTCCGACAAATTACGATTGTATTTCTCTTCATCGGGTGCACCTTTCACATAAGGATAAGGCCCATTGAGGGTTCTGGAATAAAGAATATTCTCTTTTTTCACACCCATCTTTTCCAGCGTTTTACCCAACTTCAGGATTTTCCATAAGTTGGTGTTTGTTTCATAAAAGCCAAGCGTATCTGGACGACCTGTTTCTGGATTTGCCGGATACGGAATTGTTGCCATTGGCCTGTCATTAGGTCCCCAGCTGCCATGCCCCGCATTCAAATAAATACGAACATCATTGCCCCCGTTTCTTGCTTGAACGGCAACGAATGCAAAGAGCAATGATAATGTGAGTAAAATATATTTCTTCATAGCATTGTACTTTATCTATTGTTAATGTTAATGTCAATCATGTATGCCTCACCAGCAGGAGTAGAGAAGACGATTTTATCGCCTTTCAACGTTGCATAGGGGTACATGGCGATTACAGAATCATTAGTTAAGACTTGCTCTTGTCCGCTTAATGATTTGGCTACGATAGAAGAGGCATAAACATACTCACCATCATCTTGATCGTTCATACCAATTATAACATCGTTGTTGTACCAACGAGGAGCACGCAGTGTACCCAGAGATTTGAGATTTGAACCATTCATGTCGCAAACAAAGGCACCAACGCCACAAACATAGTAGAGGGCTTTGGTTCCATCAGGCGAAACAGAAGGCCAAATGTAGCTGAATTGCTTTCCATTGGGCGAGAAAACTTGTGTCTTTCCGCCTTTAGTAATCAGTAATTGACGATTTTTGATGGACAACGTAGGCATCTCAAAGCGCTTGATGGCATTGGGTTGTAGACGAGTTAGCTTTTGTTTGTTGTCTTTGACAACCGAAACAGTTGCTCCACCAATTGAATAACCTTGCAGGTTGCGCGACGGTTTCACAAGCTGTTGCGTCTTACCTGTAGATAAATCAATAGCGTTCAAACTCACACGACGCAAATTATTCTTGGAATAACTACTCTCAGGATAAAGAATTTGTTTTCCATCATTGGAAATTTTAACGTTAAATCCTGTTCCTTTTCCTGATGTCAATTCCTGAGTTTTCCCTGTACTTAAATCGAACTTTACAAGACCGTTGTTGGAAGCTGTAGACAAAAGGATATAATCTCCCACAGGACTTAGCCCGACAACTGTTTTTGTAGGCCCATTAGGAAGGTCGATCTTCTTCATCGATCCTACCTTCAACACCTGCGCTTGCCCGATGAAGGGTAGACAGATGATACAAATTAGTAGCATTTTTCTTTTCATAATAGACAGATAATAGTTAAACAATAGAAATCAAAATCAATGGTACGTTGTTCATTTTATGACCATTGGTTGTTATCTTTTAGAATGAAATATATAGATGAAAACAGATTTTTGTCGACAGTCTAAACTACCTTCCTCTTTTTATCATCTATATATTCCATCTAAAAAAACATTACTTTAGCATTAGATTTCAATGGAAGCAATCGAGCTGTTGACATCAAAATGCCGAATCCTTTATCCTGCATTTCTGCCAGACAGTTCGATTCATTCCACCTTATTAAATATGGCCCCGCTTAGTTTCCATATTTTATCAAATCGGAAATTTTGCTTTCAGCGTTGTTTTTTTCATTGACGGCTGTCACAAAATAGGTTCCTAGTCGCGACAATTTTACATTGTTATCCTTCGTCGTTGCTACCAGTTTTGCCATTCGTTTTGATCCTGTACTCAAATAAACGGCATAATAGCAACCCGAAACAGCATCCCAATGAAGAATGTCATTCATTATTTTGAGATTCTTTGGTGCATTGGGCAAAGTGGGGTTTTCTACCAGCAAGTACGGCATTACTACCGGCTCTTTGTAACGCTGCTTGATGGCACTCATGATGTTTACAGGATTCGAAAAGAGATATTTAGCACTATAGAGAAGCCCACCCATCACTTTAGGATTTTCATCCGCAAGACGCATCTGCTTAGTCAGCTCAGAAGAGTTCATGTAAGCGGAGCCTTGCTTGCTGTCTCCAAACTTATATATTCCATATCCAATCACTAATTTAGACTTAGTAATCATATTACTCCAGCGAGCCAATCCCTTATCAAAATTATAGATTGAACTACCTGTATGGAAATATAGTTGAGGGATAATCACGTCTACCCAACCTTCTTTTGACCATTTTGCAACATCAGCAAACATCAAGTTCATGTTATTCTCAATGTTCCCTCCAGGACCAATGGAAAACACCAAGTTTGGATTGGTATTTTTGATCATGTCATGAAGGTTTTTCACAACCTTATTGACGTTATCTCTACGAAATTCTTCAATCGTATTAAAAGTCCGACCGTACGTTGCATATTCGTTTTGGTCGTTCATGCCTTCTCCGCTTGAAAGATACGGGTAGAAATAATCGTCCATGTGAACGCCGTCAACGTTGTATTTGGTAATCAGTTCCTTGACAATATTCACGATACGATCCTGAGCTGCAGGGAGAGCGGGATTATAAATGCGAATTTTGTTATAGTCTTTCACAAGATTTGCAGGAATCTTCGAATCTAACTTAGGAAAAGATGTATCACTGCCTGTACGTGTCGATATGCGATAAGGATTGATCCATGCATGAAAAGCAATGTTTCGCTTATGCGCTTCGTCAATTAAGAATCTCAAAATATCATACCCAGGATCAACACCTGCCTTTCCGGTGATGCTCTTACTCCATGGTTCATATTGTGAATTGTAGTACGCATCAGCCATTCCTCTTACTTGGAAGAATACAACATTGATATTGTTGTCCTTAAAAAGGTCCAAATATTTCAAGTATAATTCTTTCTGGGAAACCTGATCATATTTCCCCATAGGCCAATCCAGTCCCCAAACCGTTGCCATCCATACACCTCTCAGTTCCTTTCGTGGAACAATAGGTTGCTCTGCAGTCGGTCCCGAAGGTGTAGGAGGCGGGGTTTTGCCCTTGTTGTGATCGTCTCTCTCTTCGTTACACGAAAAGAGAAACATCACAATAAAGGCAAAAAATATAAATCTATTTATTCTTTTCATTTCTATCTGGTCGTAATATATTAATCGTCCTCAGCTACTTTTACTGGGAATTCGCTGATAACAAATCCAGAATTGGCTCGAGAAGCAAATATATACAGTTTGGCATCTTTGCCATTCGCATCTTTTTCGATATAGTAATTTGTGTGTGTGCCAGGAGCACCATTACCAGAACCGCCGAGTATAAATGAATACACTGGATTGTGATTATCGCCCTTATCAAATATCTCTAACGCTTCCTTAACAGTATTGCCTTTTGAAATATCGTAGACGGATAATGTCGGTGTTGCTTTAGTTGAACCTCCCAAACCAGCTGTACAGGTAATCAAATAGCGTGATTTGTTAAACGTAAAGATGCGAGGCGCAATCGACTCTAGTGGGAAGTTATCTTTCTTCATCGAGTAATTAACGGTCAAATTGGCATCGGTCAACATAATCGGAGTACGAATACCAGCCCACAGATAGTCAGAAGAATTCTCAATTCTATGGATGCTGTTAAAGGTAGTCACATCCATTTTGTGAGGAATCACCATAGGATCGCTGATAGTCTTGAAATTCTTAACGGTAAATCGAAGAACTTCTTTGGCCCCATTGTCTGGGAAGAAAATGTATCCGTTACCGCTTTCATCAAGATTCAATGTCATCGCATCACCATGACGGTTACCAGCACCCTCGATTTTTCCAACATTAATATCTGCTATCAACTCTGGTGCAGAGGTCGGAGTTTCATAATAGTAAATCTTAAGTGGTGAAGCATGACCGCCTGAAAGCGACGCGAGATAGATGTGTCCACCCGATAGAGCACCTGTGTTGTAGGGGAATGTTCCACCTGATACACCTGTTAAATCCAATTTAATTGGATTGATTTTTCCTTCCTTCAAGTCAGACAGTTTCAACAAATGGGGCTTCGTTTCACTCCTTGTGACAACCAACACATGCTCTCCGTCAAAGTCGGCACAGCGCGTTAACAAAGATTTATAGCTGTCGTAAACTTTATCTCCAGAGAAGTTGTAAACGGAAGGCTTATCAAAGTCTGCACCAAACACAGGAATCTTCTTTCTTATCTTCATGAAATAATCTTTGTAGCGCTTTTGATTCATCACCCTGAGGATAAGCGTTTTATAGGCATCAGCCTCATCCATAGAGAAATCAAATACAGAATCTTTAAGATGTGCTCCTTGTGATAAAGTTGCTTCTACCCGCAAAGCAGAAAAGTTTGATTCTACTTCAAGCCTCGGGAAATTAATCATCTTATTTTCTTCATCTATCGTTCCTTCGACCACTCTGTTTCCATCAGGTCCGGCATTCAAGATTTTGATGGCAAGCAATTCGGTTTCATAAGGATCTACCGTACTTGCCGGATAGTCATCGTCACAAGCTGTAAAAACATAACAGCAAAGCAACGCAACGACTATCAGTCCTAGATTATTAATATGTTTCGTCATAGTTTCTTATTTTATTAAAATACATAAAATGTTAGTTCGCTGTTGATGGCCAGCCTTCAGTTTGTGTCAGCTGATAGCCTTTGTTTTTATAATCAACGATCTGGTTGGTGCCAATTGGGGCAAGATACGGATTCACATTTGGAAGATCCAGGAATGGGAATCGTGGTAAATTCTCTAATGGATAGAAGAATCCTACCATCTCTGCACCGTTAGTTCCATCAAAAGTCACCTTTTTACCATTGGCTTTCACCACGCGGATTTTCTTGGCATTGGCGGGTTTCAATTGATCTTTCGCTTCCTTAGGGAAGTTAACCCAAGTACCTATCAATAAATCTTCGTTGGCCTCAGTGTCCATGTAATTGAGTTTTCCCCAACGACGAAGATCAATAATTCTGGCATACTCAAATGCAAGTTCCATTCTGCGTTCGCGACGGATTTCCCACAACAACGGCGAAACCGATTTATCCCTGTTCGGATCTTGGTTGAGATTGGTTAACTGCATCGGGGCTGTTTTCTTTACACCTTTTGCAATAGCTTCTTCAGCCAAAGGACGATTGCGAATCTTATTAATAGAAATATCGATGTCGCTTTGCATTACTGCGGGACCGCCCACTGTAGCATATTCTGCTTTTGCTTCAATCCAGTTCAACAAAACTTCAGCATATCTCATCACAGGGTAAGCTGTAACATTCTTTTCTCCCTGAAACTCTGCGGTTGGGGTTCCACCAGTTTTCAGGTAATCCAAGGCTTGGCGTGGAATAAATTTAGTAATATATAGATAAGAACTTTTAGACATCGGGGTTGGAGTATCAAAGAACGATGCTTCAAAGCGCGAGTCACGAGTCTTTATCATATTCTCCATAGAGAAATCTTTGGCATTTTTAATATCAGAAGACTGATAATCCTTGCCGTCTGTACAAATAAACGCCTTGATTAAATCCAAGTTTGGTCCTACATCCGTAGGAGAGTTCATGTTACATTTCGAGGCAACACAATGCGTGATGCCCTGACCGGGATCATATCGTCTGTAAAGTATGCAATCTTTGGTCTTAGCAAGATCTGTAGATCCGAATAAAGAACGGAAATCCAGTTCGATGTCATACTTTCCGCTATTGATGACCATGTCACCAGCTTCTATAGCCAATTGGAAAAATTTGCTTGCTCTTTCGTCATTGTGATAGTAATACTTCTGCCAACTGCCTTCAAAAAGTGCCCATCTTGACACAAACGAAGCAACAACATAACGATTTACGTACATTTCTCCGTCATTCAGTCGCACATTTTGCATGGCATAAACAAAATCATTGTAAACAGAATCCATCACTTCATTGCGTGGTGTGCGGTCTTTATACAATGCATCGTAATCAGTATTCTTGACTTCATGGTTATAATAAGGCACATCACCAAACACATTCACCAATCGTGCATATTCTAACCCTCTAAAAAAGCGAGCTACTCCCATCCAATGATTGTACGCATTAGCAGACAGCACGCTTCCCATATCTCTTTCTAGACGATCAATCATCACATTAGACTTGCGAATCCAGGAAAAATTCCATGTTGGACCTGCAAAATCACTTTTCCACATGAGCCCCAAAGACGTACTACCTATCGAAGTAGGAACTACACGGTTAAACTGAGGCTGCGTCGAAAGACTGACAACATCATCGTTAAAATTATAATTTGTTGGTGTATATGCTACGTCAGAATATTTCAAACCATACCCGACAAAGAAATACGAGTAAAATGAATTGGCATACAAACGAACCTTTTGTTCGTTGTTCCAGTAGGTATCATCTTCGGCTGTTGTTATCGAAGGACGATCCAATATGTCGTTGCAACTCGCAAAGATTGCAGCACATATAATGAATAATAAAAATTTATATCGTCTCATAATTTCTTTAATTAAAAGGATAATTGAATACCGCAAGAAACAGACTTGAACACAGGAGTTCCTGTTCCCGTACGTGATAGATTGTATGAACTGCTAAACATAGAGTATCCAGAAATGGCTTCAGGATCAATTGGCAAACCTCTCAACTTGTCAAAGGTGAAGAAATTCTCTAACGACAGATATACTCTTGCTTTAGTTAAATATAAACTCGATAGTAAATTCTTGGGTAAAGAATATCCCATGTTGATGTTCTTAATTCTCAGGTATGCCATGTTCAAGAGATACTTGCTTTGAACTTGCATGCCGAAGCCAGAGTTTGAACCACCTAAATCCCAAGCTCTTGGATAGAATGCGTCTGTGCGTTCAGGCGTCCAATATTCTGTTGCAAATGTTTTTGGCATAGCGCCTTCCTTGGCAAAAAATCCTGGAATGGCCAACTGACCACTACCCCAGATCTTACGCTTGCCAATGCCTTGGCAGAAGATGGAAAAGTCGAAACCTTTATAATCCAATCCTAACCTGAAACTGTATTCATAACGCGGTGTAGAGTTTCCTATAACCGTTAAATCACCATGATCTCCGTTGGTTGCGGCACCTGGAGTAATGTAACCATCATGATCCAAATCGACAAATTTGACGTCACCAGGGGCAAACATCAACTTATCTCCGTTTTCATAATGTACCTGATAAACTGGATATTTGGTTGATTGCTGGTTGGTTTTGCGTAATGTACCTTTATAAATTACGTTCGTTTTAACAAGATTTCCATCTGTATCATAAACGAAATCATCTTTTTGGAACAAACGATCCGTTACCAATCCATAGATGTCACCATAACGTCTACCTGTTGAATAGGAGTTATAAACTGAACGATTTTCCCAAGGAATCAAGTGATCTGCACCTTTCGTAATGTCAGTATAAGAATCGGAAATCATGGCTGTCATATTAATACCTAAGCCATTTTCAAACCGGTGCCTATAATCTAATGACAATTCCCAACCTCTGGTTCTCAAGTCTCCATAGTTACCTTGTGGAGCACCAGTTCCCAATGTAACGGGAAGACTTTCTCCAGGTATGATCATATCCTTCGTATAACGCTGGAACCAATCAAAAGTTAGTCCTAACTCATTTTTAAAGAAGCGCAAATCTACACCGAAATCCAATGTTTCAATTCGCTGCCACGAAATATCATAATCGATAATTGATGGTGTTCCATAGTACTTTCTCTTGCTGCTTTCAACTCCTAACCAATTAGAATCTCCATCACTAAGAATTGATTTGTAGAGCGTGTTAGGAACTGTCTGATCGCCGATGCTACCCCATGAAGCTCTCAACTTTCCGAAAGAGAAAACTTTGGAAATCGATTCCATGAAGGCTTCGTTACTAAACACCCATCCTGCAGAGAAAGAGGGGAACCATTCCCATCTTAAATGACTGGGGAATTTTGATGAACCATCGCGGCGAATGTTGCCCTCCAAAAGATATCTGTCTGCAAAATTATAGTTAACACGTCCGAAGAAGCCCATCTGACCTTCCCAAAATCGGTCACCTGATATAAATTGATCGCCGGTGGCCAATGGAAACTGTGGATTCTCCAAATCAATCAAATCGTTTTTCTGTCCTTGTATCCATCTGCTCTTACTTGTAACCGCATTCATACCAGCCATGAACTTAAACGCATGTTCTTTCTCCTGATCCAGATACAAATTATAAGTTGTGTAAGCATTAACTGTATTTCTATTCACAAACCGGTTATAATCCCTGACATGAGATGCTGTGTTGTTAGAGAAATATTTCTGCAGCGGGAACGTATAGGCTCTCATCGTTCCGTCAGGAGAAACATTGCCGTTTTCATCCACAAATACAGGTTTTCCATCAACAAACAATTCTGAAGGGCTGTACCACGTTTGCCCTGCTTCATATTGCATGACAGAAGAATTACGCTCCTGCATTTGATGATCGTAAGTATAATCGAATTTAAGATCCCAATCTTTGGTAAAATTAACGGTAAAGCCCAAATTGATGTTATAATACTTATTTTCAAAATTGTCGGTATTAGAGGCACCAATTTCATAGGCAGCCTCACGCAAATTGTGACCATTTTCGGTAACACCAATTGGCATCAATGCACTCCATCTATATAAATAAAGCCATGGGTCGGCTGTTGTAGTTCCCACGCCGGGATATCGTTTATTACGATCCGAATAGATAGAACTTGCTCTAATCGACAGATATTTGTTGATTTCCGAGTTTATACTTATCGAAGCATTGTAACGTTTGAAATCATCAATTTTTGCAGCTCTCGACATTCCGTTCTGTCCTAAATAGCCTAATCCTATGTTATAAGACGTTTTACCTGATTTGCCCGAAAAGGATAGATTATGTGATTGTGTCGGAGCCCAGGGACGAATCATGGCTTTTACACCATCGTAAATACGGTATCCGTATTTGTTTACACCGTCAAACATCCAGTCGCGACCATACACAACCGGATCATTCCAGTTAACAGAACCGCCATATTTTTCCTGCCATTGCAATATCTTTTCAAAACTCTCATCATTGACACGCCAAAAACCTCCGGCAGGCATTGTACCTTGACGGTTCTTGTGTGCATCAAGAGTGTACCTCAAACCATCGATTCCTCCCATTTCAATTTTCTTCGCTGGGTCTTGCCAAGAGAAGTTATTCGAATAATTTACTTCAAACTTGTCTTTCTTGGTACCACTCTTGGTCGTAATTAAAACTACACCGAAAGCTGCTTTAGAACCATAAATAGAAGCTGAAGCGGCATCTTTTAACACCGAAATCGATTCAATATCATCAGGATTCACCAGCTGAATACTTGGAATCTCTACATTATCTAATAAGATAAGCGGATTACTCGATCCTAAAATAGAACCTATTTGTCCACGAATCTTAATCAAAGGATCCGAACCAACTTCACCGGTTGGTATTCTAATATTCAACCCCGGAACCGCTCCTTGCAATCCTCGACCAACATCGGCTATAGGACGACTGCTCAGAGATTTGTCAAGATCAACACTGGCCACAGCGCCCGTCAAGTTGGCTTTTTTCTGAGTACCATAACCCACTACGACTACTTCTGAAAGCTGTCCGGCATCTTCCTCAAGCTTTACTTGCATGTTGTCACTTGCTCGAAGCGTTACCGTCTTGTACCCTACGTAAGAAATTTGAATTTGAGTACCAGCATTCACAGAAAGTGTAAAACGACCGTTTAAATCCGTAATCGTACCTGACGACGTTTTACCAACCACAACAACCGTGGCACCCACAATAGGTTCGCCATGGGCATCAACTACGATACCACGAACGGCTTGCTGTTGCATCATCACACCAGGCAAGTTCCAATCACTTGCTGATGCCAGCATCGGTTGGGACGCAAAAGCACTACCTGCGACCGTAAGTATCGCACATAGATAATTTTTTGTTTTCATAGACCCAAAATTTAAGTTAATAATATATTTCTACTTGAATATTGTTTGCAAAAAAAAGGTTTTAGCTTAGAAGTGGTAGAGTGGTTAATCTGGCTCACCTAATCATAGTAATTACTTCTGCGGCACAAATATAGCGATATATCATTAAAATACAAACTTTATTTAGATTAATTTATGTTTCTAACTTGCAAATAATGTTTAATTTTACACTAAAAGGGCAGGACAATACACCTAATTCTTCATGAACAGGTGTTTACTTGTCAATATAAATGACAAAAAAAAGCTACTTACAAATTGATGAAATAGAAAAAAACGATAGGCAAACATGCGACAATCATTCCCTACGAATGCAATGTAAAAGGCTCATTTGAGCAATAACATGGAGTAAAGGTGGTTATCAACATGCTTTTGTCAGGTAAAGTACATGGGTTAAGAGCCTTATAGCATGCTGTTAAGGCGGCTAAAAGCATGCTTTAAACGTGAAATCAAACGAACATGAGGTGCAGAAGAAACGCACAAAACCCGTAACCACCTGTCTATCAAGAGAGAACGTTTTTGCTCCATATTTTCATTATTTGAAAGATACGGAGCGTTGCTGACAAATATGCGAAATATAAAGAGGTGTTTGTCAAGAAAAATGTCAACACGAGAACGGGAAGTGTGACTTTTCTTTGTAACCAAATAGATAGTCCAATCAACAGGATGCATCAAGTTCCCTATTCAGACAACAGATGTGTGGCATGGTATTTCATCAGTCCCTCAATAATATGGTCACTAACCATTTCAGGCTCAAAACCTGCCTCACGACAAACTGCTCGCAACAAGGGCGCAAAGGTCACGGCCGTTTTTCCTGTAAAATACACGGGATATTGATGGTACGCATACTGGAACAAGTTGCGCGTTAAGAATCGTTTAAAATTATCAGTCACCAGATCTCGCACATATTCCGTGTGCTGATAATCGGTCAAAAAGGTTGCTATCGAGGATAAATAATAATGTGGAAGTGGCTTGTCGTAAACAGTGCGCATCACTTCATGGGCTGTCGTTTGACGCTTAAAATAAAAAGACGAAATCAGTTCAGAAGGTGCCAACTCTTTCAATACATCCGACAGAAAAGCGCGCCCAATAGAAGATGCGCTGCCTTCATCTCCCAAGATATAACCACCGGCACGCACATTCTTAACGATGTGAGCACCATCATAGAAGCATGAGTTGGATCCCGTGCCCAAAATACACACGATACCAGCCGAATCTATGCACATCGAACGGGTGGCACCCAGCAAGTCGCTCTCCACCGTGACCGGCGTCTTGAACTGTGCTACCAAGGAATGACCCACCATTCTCTTCCTATCCTCACCATTACAACCGGCCCCATAAAAATAAACGTGTCCCAACTTTCGCTTGAAGTAGGCTTCGCCCAAACCCAAACGAATGCTCCTGCTCATCTCTCTGCGAGTTTGAAAATACGGATTCAGGCCTTCGGTTTTTTGCAAATCAACCAACTCATCTTGCTCAACAAAAGCCCATTCTGTTTGATCAGAACCGCTCACTGCAATCAAATTCATCGTGCTTTTACTTAGTTTGCTACATGAAGTCGCAAAGTTACAAAGATTTTTTCAATTTTCTTTCACCATCATTCTTCTTGATGAAAAAGATGAGGAGAACACCCACTTTTTATTCTTCGGCGAACAATCCCCATTGCCATTCAGCTGTTCAATCACAAACAAGAGACTGCCGTGGAATAAAAACAAAGGCTAATAGGAATTGACTTGAGAGTAAAACACGAATTCAACAAGCGAACAAATGACATGGTTCCATCATCATGAAACAGAGGAAATTAGGGGCAATCCGTGATTATTTCCAATCGCTCCACTTGTTGTTTGCAAAACCACAGAAACCCTTTCGGAACGGTGCTCATTTGGTATCAAGCGTTAAATCATACAAATAATAGTGAATATTCTTGATTTTATATTTCTAATTCTAAAAAAATAACCTATCTTTGCTCATAACTAAAAATCAACATAGTACATGAAAAAACTGATTGCCCTACTGCTGCTTTTAGGCACTTTCAGCACCACCAGCTGGTGCTCAACATCACACGTCGTTACCGGAGCGGAGCAAACTCATCTTTACTTCCCGCTTCTAAAGGGTAAAAAAATCGTTTTGTTCTCCAACCATACCGGCATGGTGGGCAATCAACACTTGCTGGATATCATGGTCAACTACCGAATGAAGGTCATTGGCGTGATATCGCCCGAGCACGGATTCAGGGGAACAGCCGATGCTGGTGAGCATGTCACCAACTCTGTGGACGCGCAAACAGGCGTGCCAATCTATTCGTTGTACAACGGAAAGAAGGGAAAATCGAGCCTGCAAGTTCTCAAAAGTGCCGACATCTTGGTGGTGGACATACAAGACGTAGGACTGCGGTTCTACACCTATTATATATCCATGCTCAAGCTCATGGATGCCTGTGCGGAAGTAAAGACACCGGTACTGGTTTTAGACCGTCCCAATCCGAATGGCTTTTATGTAGACGGCCCCATCCTAGACATGAAGTACAAATCGGGCGTGGGTGCCCTACCCATCCCCATCGTACACGGAATGACCTTGGGTGAGCTGGCGCGAATGATCAACGGAGAAGGGTGGCTGAGCAACCACCGCCAATGCAAACTCACCGTCATCCCCTGCAAGAACTACACGCACCAGACACGGTATGAGCTACCCATCCCACCTTCGCCCAACCTTCCCAACATGCAGGCGGTGTATCTCTATCCAAGCACATGTTTCTTCGAGGGAACGAATGTGAGTCTGGGGCGAGGCACATCAAAGCCTTTTCAGCAGTATGGGCATCCTGACATGACAGGGTACGGCTACAGCTTCACGCCGCAAAGCGTGGCTGGTGCCAAGAATCCGCCACAATTAGGGAAGACGTGTCATGGCGTTGACTTGAGCAACGCAGACACCGCACTCATACAGCGGCGAGGAATAGACCTGTCGTATGTCATCAATGCATACCGCAACCTAAACATTGGCAGCAAGTTCTTCACGCCTTTCTTTGAAAAGCTAACAGGCGTAGGCTACATCAGAGAGATGATCATGAGTGGCTGTGACGCTGATACGATTAAAGCTAAGTGGCAGAAAGACGTTGAACAATTTAACCAACAACGGCGGCCCTATCTACTTTACCAAGAATAAGCGAATGAACTAAAACCATCCTTTCCACATGAACGCCATCATCATTCTCATCACCGTAGGTATCTATTTCATCCTACAACTCGCCGTGTCGTTTAGAAAATCAACGACAGCTAACTCCGATTTCTTCTCGGGCAGTCGACAATCTAAATGGTATATTGTTGCCTTTGCCATGATTGGTGCCAGCATTTCGGGTGTGACCTACGTGTCGGTTCCTGGCATGGTGAACAAGAGTGGGTTTGGCTATTTGCAATTAGTCTTGGGGTTTATCGTCGGCCAACTCATCATCGCCTTTGTCTTAACCCCACTGTTTTATCGCATGAAGCTCACCTCGGTGTACGAATATCTGAGCAACCGATTCGGCTTGAAGGCTTACCATACGGGAGCGTGGTTCTTCTTCATCAGTAAGATGTTGGGAGCTGCGGTGCGCCTGTTCCTGGTGTGTTTTATCCTACAGATGCTGGCTTTCGACCCGCTGGGCATTCCGTTCATTGTCAATGTTTTCATCTCTGTGGGCTTCGTATGGCTGTACACGCATCGCGGAGGGGTAAAATCGGTGATTTGGGCAGATGTCATCAAAACCTGTTGTTTAATCATTTCGGTGGCACTCTGTATTTACTTCATCGCCCGAGACATGGGGCTTTCGCTTAGCGGAACTTTCCATGCGATTGGACAAAGCAGCATGAGCAAAATGTTGTTTTTTGATGATCCCAACGATAAGCAGTTTTTCTTCAAGCAATTCTTGGCGGGCATCTTCACGATGATTGCCACCAACGGACTTGACCAAGATATGATGCAACGCAACTTGAGTTGTCGCAACAGCAGGGAATCACAAAAGAACATGATTTTCAGCATCATTCTTCAGTTTTTCGTGGTTTCCGCTTTCTTGATGCTTGGTGTGCTGCTGTACCTCTTCGCAGCACAGCATGGAATGTCAGAAACAGGCGACAAACTGTTCCCAGCCATCGCCACAGGGCCCTATCTCCCCATGATTGTCGGCATCTTATTCATTGTTGGTCTGGCATCATCGGCCTACAATGCTGCCGGAGCAGCCCTGACAGCACTCACCACCTCGTTCACAATCGACATCCTTGGTGGCCACTCGCTGAGCGAGAACCGTGTGAAACGCATGCGTCAACGTGTACACCTTGGAATGGCCATCCTGATGGGTGTGGTTATCATCGCCATCAACATCCTGAACAGCACCAGTGTGGTAGATGCCGTCTACACCCTTGCCAGCTACACCTACGGTCCCCTCTTAGGAATGTTCGCCTTTGGCATCATCATGAAACAACAAGTACACGACCGCTATGTGCCATGGGTAGCTATCGCTGCACCTGTGCTGTGTTTGATATTAGACAAACACTCCATGCAATGGTTCAATGGCTATCAGTTTAGCTACGAGATACTTATTTTCAACGCATTGTTTACCTTCTTAGGACTATGCTTGTTGATTCGACGAAAATAACGACAAAATAAACCCAAACAATCGTTCATCTATATGAAAGCAATTGCAATACTTACTACTCACGTATGTTGTATGCTGTTTACCATTGGCATACATGCTCAAAATAGACCTGCGGTCTTTGCACCTACTTGCGACACCCCTTTGGTGCAAGAGCTCACTACTCATAACCGTCCAAAATACGGTCTGTCAAACCGCCATATTGCGATGTGGCAAAGTCATGGACGATATTACGAAGCCAAATTAGACCGCTGGGAGTGGCAGAGATGCCGCCTCTTACAAACCGTTGAAGACCTATATACCCAGAGTTATGTGCTACCTTTCTTAGTTCCCATGCTCGAACAAGCAGGAGCCAATGTACTGATTCCGCGCGAAAGGGATTGGAACAGCTTTGAAGCCATTGTGGACAATGACGGCAACAGCTTTCAACCAAAGGCAAAATATAGTGAATACAACGGAAAAGAAAGTTGGAAAAACGGCACAGGAAAAGGCTTCGCTTACCTTCGAAAGACCTATACCAACTTTCAAAACCCATTTACCGAGGGCAGTTATCGCATGGTGACTTCGATAAAAAAAGGAGCAGAAAGCACGGCCGAATGGGTTCCACAGATTGACGAAACAGGCGAATACGCCGTTTATATAGCCTATCATACTGTGCCTGGGAGTACCAATTCAGCCCGCTATACCGTTTATCATCGGGGAGGAATCAGCGAGTTTAAGGTCAATCAACAAATGGGTGGCGGTACCTGGATTTATCTTGGAAAATTCGCTTTTGACAAGAATTTAGGCAAAAGTCAGCGAATCGTCCTCAGTAACAAGACAGGTAAAGCAGGCGAAGTGGTGACAGCCGATGCTATTAAAATAGGTGGAGGAATGGGCAATATCGGCAGACCAGAAATAAGTACCTACCCTCGTTTCACCGAAGCAGCACGCTACTGGATGCAATGGGCGGGCGTTCCTGACAGCATTTACAGTCCTACGGCTGGCAAAGACGATTACAAAGACGATTATCAAGCACGTGGCGAATGGGTGAACTGGCTGGCCGGAGGGTCTGAAAGCTATCCCAGCGGCAGGGGTTTGAACATTCCCATAGAGATGTCTTTGGCCTTTCACTCCGATGCGGGTGTCACCAAAAACGACAGTACCATTGGCACTTTGGGCATTTACTTCACGCAATCGTATGACAGTGTGTTTGCCAATGGCGCCTCGCGACAACTTTGTAAGGAGTATGCCGAAACCATTCATAACAGTATTTTACGAGACATACGGGCACAATTTGAACCCGCATGGCACAGCAGGGGCAACAAAGACGCCACTTATTTTGAGGCTCGCACGCCACGAGTGCCAGCTATGTTGTTGGAATTGCTGTCGCATCAGAACTTTGCAGACATGCGTTATGGACTTGATCCTCGTTTCCGATTTGCGGTAAGTCGCGCCATTTACAAAGCCATGCTACGCTTTTCGTGCAAACAACACCAACAAAAATACGTGGTGACACCGCTCCCCGTGAGTCACATGGCAGCCCATTTAACGGATAAGGGGCAGGTAGAACTTACTTGGCAAGCTGTTGAAGACACACTTGAACCCACGGCAAAACCCAACAGCTACATTGTGTATACGCGCTATGGAAATGGAGAGTTTGACCATGGAAAAGTGGTGAAGCAATGTAAATATGTGGCAGATGTACCCCAAGACATGGTGTGCAGCTACAAAGTGGTGGCGATGAACGAGGGCGGTGTGAGCTTCCCATCCGAGATTGTGGCCGTAGGACGCAGCGGAAAAGCAGACGCTAAAAAGGCTTTGGTGGTAAACGGATTCAACCGAGTATCGGCTCCGGCCGATTTTGTTGCACCCGCTCCGTTAGACACTTTATATGCCGGATTCTTGGATAATGAAGACCACGGTGTACCATATATGGTAGATATCAGTTATGTAGGCAGCCAGAAAGAGTTTAACAGGTCGCTCCCATGGCTCGATGATGATTCGGGTGGCTTTGGCGACAGTCACGGAAATGAAGAGACAACAGTCATTGCAGGCAACACATTCGATTACATCGCCCTGCACGGAGATGCCATATTGAAGGCGGGTTGTTCGTTCGAATCGTGTAGCCGGGAGCGCTTCAACCGTGTTGAGAAAGACATCCAATGGATTGACATCATCTTGGGAAAACAGCGACAGACAAAGTTAGGCAACGGCAAAATATATCCTTTGCGCTACAAGGTCTTTACGCCCGAAATGCAACAAATACTCACCGCTTACACCCAACAAGGCACATCCATATTCGTATCGGGTGCATACGTAGGCAGCGATCTGTGGAATAACAAATTGGCAAAGCCACAAAAGGGAGACATTCTCTTTGCAACAAACGTACTTAAGTATAAGTGGCGCAACAGTAGAGCGGCCGTCACAGGACGGTTGTCGACCGTGAAATCGTCATTCAATCTCTCACCAGCTGCCTACAACTACGCGCACACGTTGGGACCAAAAACCTATATTGTAGAATCGCCCGACGCTATTGAACCTGCTTGCGACAACGCCTATACGGTGATGCGTTATCCCGAAAACAACTTTAGTGCAGCAGTGGCATACCGCGGTGACTACAAGACATGGGTCATGGGCGTGCCATTTGAGTCGATATTGGATGCTGCCAACAGAGAGAAGTTGATGGCAGAAGTCATACAGTTCTTTAAACAATAAATCCCATTACAAATTATACCTATGGTTATGAAGAGAATACAGACCTTTATATACAGTTTATTAGCACTTGCCTTCTGTGTACAGGTACAAGCGCAAATAGGCACTTTCCGCTTTGCCCAACTGACAGATATACACCTCAATCAAAATAATCCCAATCCAACCGAAGACTTGCTTCGATCTATCGCACAGATTAACGCAA
Source organism: Hoylesella buccalis ATCC 35310 (assembly GCF_025151385.1). NCBI lineage: Bacteria > Pseudomonadati > Bacteroidota > Bacteroidia > Bacteroidales > Prevotellaceae > Hoylesella > Hoylesella buccalis. The sequence goes on from NZ_CP102287.1 coordinate 1,099,647, forward strand.
CGGACAGTCTTGACTTTGTTCTCGTTACGGGCGACATCACCGAGGAGGGCGACAACGCAACGCTGCACAAAGTAAAGCAGTGTTTAGACCTTTTACGCTATCCTTATTATATCGTGATGGGCAATCACGAAACCAAGTGGAGCGAATCAGGATGTACCATGTTTGCCAAAATATTCGGTGACGAACGCTTCTCATTTTTCCACAAAGGCATTCAGTTCTTGGGCTTCAACACAGGTCCATTCATGCGCATGGCATTCGGTCATGTGAAACCACAAGATATATCGTGGATTCAATCGACCATCAAGGACAAGAAACAACCGGTGATATTGGTCACCCACTACCCTATTTTAGAAGGCGATGTAGACAATTGGTATGAGTTGACCGATGCTGTAAAGCCTTACAACATTCGTCTTTTCGTTGGTGGCCATTATCACAGAAACAAACAGTCCACTTACGATGGAATCCCTGGCGTACTCATCCGATCCAATCTACGCGATAAAGACGCACTGCCAGGATATGGCATTTATGAAGTTTCTCCTGACTCTATCATCGTTTACCAGCAACGAATAGGAGAAAAGAAACAGCTTATATGCGCCTACTCTTTAACCAATCAGCTGTTCAGCCACGACCAGAAAGCCGACAATTATCCTGACTTTTCAGTCAACAAGACCTACCCAAACGTGAAAAGAAAATGGTGCGTACAAACGGGTACGGCCATCTATAGTTCGCCTGTCGTTGAGGGAAACAGAGTATTTGTGGGCGATGACGCTGGCATACTAACGGCATACAACTTGAAAACGGGTAAAAAGCTGTGGGCATACCAGTCGGGAAACCGTATTGTGGGAACGCCTGCGGTTGAAAATGGGATTGTGGTTTTTGGCTCAGCCGACCAGTACATCTACGGCATTGATGCCAAAAACGGAAGTTTAAAATGGCGTATTCAGGCCGAAGCACCTGTGTTGGGAGCCGTTACCATCCAGCAAGGCATCGCATATATAGGCAGCAGTGACCATATTTTCCGTGCCATTGACATCCAGAACGGAAAAGTAGTGTGGACCTATAACAAGGTAAAAGGATATGTAGAAACAAAGCCTTTGGTTACAAACAATCAAGTTATCTTTGGCGCATGGGACAACACACTTTACTCGCTGAATCAAAAGAACGGTCATGAGAACTGGCGTTGGACGGGCAATCTCACTCGAATGCACTTCTCGCCAGCAGCCGTTTGGCCCGTTGCCACGCAGAATCGCGTTTTTATTGTAGATCCCGAACGAGCCCTCACGGCCATCGATTTAACAACGGGTGCAACCATTTGGCGCACGTATCAGTCGAAAGTACGAGAAACGATTGGCCTATCAGCAGACCAAACGCGCATCTACGCCAAGACCATGCAAGACAGTGTGGTGTGCTACAGCGCCACCTCTGAACAACCCAAACAACTATGGAGAGCAAATTTACAGTTTGGTTACGAACACGCTACCTCCATGATGGCCGAACAAGGCGATGTGGTTTTGGGGAGCACCAAAGATGGTTTGATATTTGGTTTACAGGCGAAGACTGGTAAAATTAGATGGAAACACAAAATAGGCAACTCACTCATCAACACCGTTGTGCCCGTTGGACGCAACCAACTGTTAGTCACGGCCGCCAGTGGAGAGCTATGCCTCTTAAAATATCAATAGCATTTAACCACAAAAACATTTATACGTTATGAAACAAATAGATTGCTTTTTACCATACATTGATGAAAGTCAGTACAAGAAACTGCAAAAGGCATTTGAAGATGTCAGCGCATTCGTCACACTTCACGCATTGAAAGACAGCCTTTATCAAACCACAACCATTCAACAAATTGCAAAGGAAACGAAGGGCGAATACTGCTTGCTCATCACAAAGTCCACACCGTTAAAGCTGCATTACTTGGCTTTAGAACGCTTACAGCAAATAGCCGAAGACACCAAAGCAGGACTTGTTTATGCCGACCATTATCAATTAAAGGACGACAGGTGTGTTAATGCGCCTGTGATAGACTACCAACAAGGCTCTTTGCGTGATGATTTCGATTTTGGATCGGTCTTGCTTTTCAATTCAAAAGCATTGAAAGAAAGTTGTCAGCGAATGAAGAATTCTTATCAACACGCAGCCTTATATGACCTTAGACTAAAATTGAGTCAACGTTATGACTTGGTTCACGCTAACGAATACTTGTACACAGAAATAGAAGAGGACAACCGAAAGAGTGGTGAAAAGCAGTTCGACTATGTTGATCCACGCAACCAAGAACGTCAAAAAGAAATGGAAAAGGCGTGTACCGAGCATCTAAAAGCTGTTGGAGGTTATCTCGAGCCCGTGTTCAAAGAGGTAGATTTCAACCTTACTCCATTCGAATATGAGGCATCGGTCATCATTCCGGTCAAGAATAGGGTCGGCACCATCGAGGCTGCCATACAGTCTGTCCTGCGTCAACAAACCAACTTCAAGTTTAATCTCATCGTGATTGACAACCATTCGGATGATGGCACTAGCGAAATCATTGACCAACACAAGGGTGATGAGCGTGTCATTCATCTCGTTCCCCAACGTACCGACCTCGGTATTGGTGGCTGCTGGAACTATGGTTTGCATCATGCCAACTGCGGAAAGTTCGCGGTTCAGTTGGATAGCGACGATTTGTATTCAGACGAACACACCCTACAAACCATCGTAGACGCCTTTTACCAGCAACAATGTGCCATGGTGATTGGCACTTATCGCATGACCGATTTCGACCTCAACACGCTTCCTCCAGGGGTGATTGACCACAGAGAGTGGACGCCTGAGAATGGAAGAAACAACGCATTGCGTATCAATGGACTCGGTGCTCCTCGTGCTTTCTACACCCCTATTGCACGACAAATTGGATTCCCCAACACAAGTTATGGTGAAGACTACGCCATGGGACTGAACATTTCGCGCCACTATCAGATTGGACGTATCTTCGACGTGCTGTACCTGTGCCGTCGTTGGGGCGGCAATTCGGATGCGGCCTTGAACATAGAGCAAGTAAACGCCAACAATATCTATAAAGACCGAATCCGCACTTGGGAGTTACAAGCTCGTATGGTTCTTAACAAACAAAAAACAGAATAAGAACAGCTAATTTTATACTGAATATCAAGTAGTTATAGAATGATAGAATCTATGCGTTACAAACTCAATGAGATTAAGGTGCAAACTCAATGAGATTAAGGTGCAAACTCAATGAGATTAAGGCACAAACTCAATGAGATTGTAAACCCAATGTTTTACTCCGTACATAGAAGCTGCATTAAAACAGAGAATAAAGAATGAAACATATAACATCTAACATCAGTCCTTGGGCATGGATACCCACGCTCTATTTTGCCGAGGGCATCCCCTATTTTATCGTTAACAACATATCGGTCATTATGTTTACCAAGATGGGTGTACCCAATGGTGACATGGCCATGTTTACCAGTTTGTTGTATCTGCCGTGGGTCATCAAACCCCTGTGGAGTCCGTTTGTCGACATTCTGCGCACCAAACGTTGGTGGATTGTGATGATGCAAGCCCTCATGAGTTTGGCTTTCATTTTGCTGACGTTTACCCTTCCACATCCTTCACCCGACATCATCGCTTCGGGCAATACACCCGTGAGCATGTTTACGCTTACGTTAGTGCTGTTTATCATCACCGCCTTTGCATCTGCTACCCACGATATCGCTGCTGACGGATTCTATATGTTGGCTCTCAATCCTTCGCAGCAATCGTTCTTCGTCGGCATCAGGAGTACATTCTATCGCTTTGCCTCTATCTTCGGACAAGGCGTTTTGGTGTTCGTTGCTGGATATTTAGAGCTGCACACGGGCAACATTCCGTTGTCGTGGATGATTACTTTGGGCATAACAGGCGTTTTGTTCACCATCATTACCACTTATCACACGTTCTTTATCCCTTATCCCCAACAGGACAAAGGAAAAGTAGGTGCTACTGGTGTGCATGCTAAAGACGTCGTTTCAGAGTTTGGACGTACCTTCTCAACCTATTTCAAGAAGCCCGGACTGTGGATAGCCATTGCTTTCATGTTGCTGTATCGCTTGCCCGAAGCATTCTTACTCAAGATGGCTGTGCCCTTTTTAGTAGATAACAGTGCTGACGGAGGATTGGCCATGAGCACCCAAGAGGTGGGATTGGTCTATGGAACCATTGGGGTTATTGCACTGACCATTGGTGGCATCATCGGTGGTATTGCGGCTTCCAACTGGGGACTCAAGAAGTCGTTGTGGCCAATGGCTGCCTGCATGACGCTTCCCTGCTTTACCTTTGTGTACCTTAGTATGTTCCTTCCTCACAACATCATTATCATCAGTGCTTGCGTGGCCGTCGAACAGTTTGGCTATGGATTTGGGTTCACTGCCTACATGTTGTACATGATGTATTTCTCTGAAGGCGAATTTAAGACCGCCCACTATGCCATTTGCACGGCATTCATGGCACTGAGCATGATGATTCCAGGCATGTTTGCCGGTTATCTGCAAGAGTGGTTGGGCTACGAACACTTCTTCTGGTTGGTCATTGCCTGCTGCTTGGCAACCGTCATGGTTACATTAATTATTAAAGTTGACCCTCATTATGGACGAAAAGATGCTGAAAATGTTAAATAATCCATTCAAAAAACTATTTTTACTTGCCTTCATGCTTTGTTTCATTGCCACCGTTTTACCGGCAAGAAACAAACAAGTATTAACTGGTATTGACGTGTTAGAACGTCAAAATTTCAAACAATTGCAAGGCAAGCGCATTGGTCTTATCACCAATCCAACGGGTGTTAACCGCTATTTGAAGTCGACCATCGACATCTTGCACGATGCACCTGGTGTCAAACTGGTGGCGCTCTATGGACCAGAACATGGCGTGCGAGGCGACATCTATGCAGGTGCCAAGGTGCAAGACCAAAAAGATGAGAAAACAGGTTTGCCCATCTTCTCCCTCTATGGCAAGACACGAAAGCCCACCAAAGAGATGCTTCGTGGCATCGATGCGTTAGTGTACGACATCCAAGACATTGGGGCACGCTCGTTTACCTTTATCAGTTCGATGGGTTTGGCCATGGAGGCGGCCGCCGAAAACGGCATCGAATTCATTGTTCTCGACCGCCCAAACCCTCTTGGCGGTCTGCACATTGAAGGCAATGTGGTGGAAGATGATTGCATGTCGTTTGTCAGTCAGTTCCGCATTCCCTATATCTACGGACTTACTTGTGGCGAATTGGCGCAGATGCTTAATGGCGAGCGTATGTTGAAGCATGGCGTTCAATGCAAACTAACGGTCATTAAGATGAAACGTTGGAAACGAAAAATGACCTACGAAGACACCAACTTGCCGTGGATCGCATCGTCTCCACACATTCCACAAGCCATTACCGCATGGTATTATCCAACAACCGGCATTGTTGGTGAGTTTGGTTATCTCTCTATTGGCGTTGGATATACCCTACCCTTCCAACTGTTTGCCGCACCTTGGATTAAGGCCGAAGAACTTGCCAAGGCCATGAATGCCCATAGATTACCTGGTGTTACCTTCCGTCCCATTCATCTTAGTCCGTTTTATAGCGTAGGGAAAGGTGAGCAACTGCAAGGCGTTCAGATACATATCACGAACTATAAGACAGTTCAACTCACCCCCATTCAATTTGTATTTATGCAAGAAATAGCTCGTTTATATCCCGAACACTCGGTCATGGAGCATGCCAATCAGGCCCGTTTCTCCATGTTCGACAAAGTTTGTGGCTCTAAACAAATACGCGAACGCTTCATGAAACGCAACCGCTGGGAGGATATTGCACCTTATTGGAACAAGGACGTGAAGACCTTTAAGCAACTGTCAAAGAAATATTATCTATATCGTTAAAATCATATTGCGCTATGAATGTTACACAAAAGCCACAGAGTAAACGCATCTTAGCCATCGACATCCTACGAGGCATCACCATCGCTGGCATGATACTCGTGAACAATCCAGGCAGCTGGGCACACATTTTCGCCCCCCTCGAGCATGCTGAATGGAACGGAATGACACCCACAGACTTGGTGTTTCCTTTCTTCATGTTTGTCATGGGAATGTGTATTTTCATTTCCATGCAGAAGTATCAGTTTGCCTGTAACCGCCAAACGGTTTACAAAATCATACGCCGCACGCTGCTACTCTACCTCGTAGGCATATTCGTTGGTTGGTTTTCAAGATTCTGCCATCGCTGGGCTTTCCCATTAGAAGATGCTACTTTAGGTCAGCAAATATGGCATACTATATGGTCGTTCGACACCATTCGGTTGTCAGGCGTGTTGGCACGGTTAGCCATTTGTTACGGCATCACCGCCCTGTTGGCCATCACCGTGCGTCATCGTTACTTGCTCGGCATCGTCGTCACCTTGTTGATAGGCTACACCATCTTATTGTTTTGCGGCAACGGTTTCGCGTACGATGAAACAAATATCCTGTCCATTGTCGACCGAGCCGTTCTTACCGATGCGCACATGTACCACGACAACGGCATTGATCCCGAAGGATTGTTAAGTACATTTCCAGCCATTGCCCACACCCTCATTGGCTTTTTGATTGGAAAACTGGCTTTCAGCAAACAAAAAACTGTTACTGCCACCACCACGAGCGACCCCAAGACAGGTCTTATTTTACACAACATCGTTCCCCTGTTCATTGCAGGAACCATCCTGACCTTCAGTGGTTTGTTGCTTGCCTATGGTTGTCCGCTCAACAAAAAGATATGGTCGCCCACCTTTGTACTGACAAGTTGTGGATTGGCCTCAACGCTTTTAGCCCTGTTAATATGGCTCATCGACGTGAAAGGATATAAGCGTTGGTGCCGCTTTTTTGAAGTATTTGGCATGAATCCACTTTTCTTATATGTCATGAGTGGTGTGATTGCCATCTTGTTTGGTTCGTTCCAGTTCCCATTTGGCGATGAGCCAACCTCAATCACAGGTTTTCTTTACCGTGATGTTTTTTCACCGTTGTTAGGACAAACCTTTGGATCGCTGGCCCATGCTCTGCTCATCATCACGATACTTTGGAGTCTTGGCTACATTCTCTATAAGAAACGTATATTCATTAAATTATAAAATTACTGCACGACATGAAACAAAACATATATTTGATAGCCGACAGTGGCTCGACAAAAACAGATTGGGCGGTCATTGAAGACAATCAATTGGGAAAGGTCATCACCACAAAAGGGATGAATCCTGTCTTTCAATCGACCGACGAAATGGTAGCTGAAATCACAGAAAACCTTCTGCCTCACCTGCCCACCAAACATTTTTCCAACATCTTCTTTTATGGAGCTGGCTGCATACCCGAAAAGGTTTCAGTGGTTGAAAATGCCCTGCGACAGGTGCTCACGGTAGACGAAAAGGTTGAAGTAAACTCAGATCTCTTGGCTGCGGCACGCGCTTTGTGCGGAAAAGAGCCTGGTATTGCCTGCATCTTGGGCACAGGGTCGAACTCATGTTTCTACGATGGCAAGCAAATAGCATGGCAAGTGCCTGCGCTGGGCTTTATTCTTGGCGATGAAGGGAGTGGCGCCAACTTGGGTAAGCGGTTGGTGAGCGACCTCTTAAAAAACCAGTTGGATGATCAACTTAAAGAAGAATTTTTCGCACAGTTCAACACCAACATGGCCGACATTATTGAAAATGTTTACCGCAAACCATTTCCAAGTCGTTATTTAGCCAGTCTAAACGTATTCTTGGAGCAGCATAAAACACACAAAGCCGTGCACGCGCTGCTGGTAAACGCTTTCTCTGATTTTATCCGTCGCAACGTCATGCAATACGATTACCAACAGTATCCCATGAATTGCATTGGCACCATCGCCCTTGTCTATCAATCGGAACTCACCGAAGCCGCACAGGCATTGGGCGTAAAGATAGGAACCATCAGCAAGGCCCCCATGGAGGGACTGCTCAAATACCACACATTATAAATACAGGAGGATAAGTCATGAGCTTTAAGAAGATAACCGAAGAAGCTTCGTTGTACAACGACTTGGAACATAAGTCGGTAGAAGAACTTTTACAAGACATCAACACCGAAGATCAAAAGGTGGCGTTGGCCGTACAAAAAACCATTCCACAAATAGCCAAATTGGTCAAGCTGATTGTGCCAAGGATGAAACAAGGCGGACGAATTTTCTACATGGGAGCCGGAACCAGTGGCCGTTTAGGCGTGTTGGATGCTTCTGAACTGCCGCCTACCTTCGGCGTTTCAAAAACATTAGTCATCGGACTGATTGCTGGTGGCGACACGGCTTTGCGCAATGCGGTAGAAGCGGCAGAGGACGATGAGGAACATGGTTGGAACGAACTGGCAGAGCATAACATCAACAGCAATGATACCGTGATTGGCATTGCCGCATCGGGTACGACGCCATACGTTGTGGGCGCACTGCGCGATGCACGCGAACATGGTATTCTGACAGCCTGCATCACCAGCAATCCTGATTCGCCAATGGCCGCAGAGTCGGACATAGCCATCGAAATGATTGTAGGACCGGAGTATGTCACCGGTAGCTCGCGCATGAAATCGGGTACGGGACAAAAGATGATTCTCAACATGATTAGCACCGCTGTCATGATACAATTAGGACGGGTGAAGGGCAACAAGATGGTCAACATGCAGCTGACCAACCAAAAACTCGTAGATCGTGGCACGCGCATGCTGGTCGACTTGTTGGGGTTAGACTATGGCAAAGCCAAAAGTCTGCTGCTACTTCACGGCTCAGTAGAAAAGGTGTTGCAAGAAACCAAACTACCCACGAAAGACGAATGATGACCACCCTTAACTTAAAAACATATCAACGATGAAACATATGAGCTTTCTGTTGCTCTTGATGGTGGGAATGCTTTCCTCCATCAGGGCCAACGATATCCCGGTAGTCTACCCCGAACAAGTAGGCATGAACAGGCTGCGACTGCAAAATGCTGACAACGTTATCAATCAAGCCATCCGTGAGAAGCAAATTCCCGGAGCAGTGTTAGCGGTGGTCAGACATGGCAAGATGGCCTATCTCAAAGCATACGGCAACCGTCAGCTCATTCCGACGGTGGAACCCATGACCACGAACACGGTTTTTGACTTGGCGTCGTGTACCAAACCTGTGGCTACAACGATAGCTAGCATGCTCCTCATTGAGCGGGGAATGTTGCGCACTGCAGATGCTGTCAAGATGTATCTGCCCCACTTTCAAAGTTGGAACAGCAAACAAAATGACACCACGACCATACGCATCAGCAACCTGCTGACACATACATCAGGCCTGCCTGCCTATGCTCCCGTCAAACAATTGAGTAGCGAGCGCGACGCTGACAAGCAACAAGTGTTGGCACGTTACATCGATCAATGCCAGCGACAATACAAACCAGGTACGGACATGCGGTATAGTTGTCTTAACTATATCACCTTGCAACGCATTATTGAACACATTACCCATCAATCGTTAAGAACTTTTTGTGCCGAAAACATCTTCATTCCTTTAGGTATGAGCCACACTGACTTCATACCCTGCGCACAAGATAAAAAGGGAAATTGGACGAACACCGATGAGCCACGATGGGGCAAAAGAAACGACTCTGCCGCTTATCCCCTCGCTCCTACCGAGCAACAAACCAACGGACAAGTGCTCAAAGGGCAGGTTCACGACCCCTTGGCACGCGTCATGAACGCGGGCATATCAGGCAATGCGGGCTTGTTTTCTACAGCATCCGACTTGGCTGTGCTTTGTGCCATGCTGCAAAACGGCGGTTCGTGGAACGGCAAACGCATCCTGTCACCCAACACCATCCATGCCATGCGCAACATTCCATCAAGCCTGAAAGACTTTGGACGCAGCTTAGGATGGGACGTGTCGTCGCCATACGCCTCGAATAAAGGAGATCTGTTGAGCAACGAGACCTACGGACATACGGGATATACGGGTACTTCTATCGTGATAGACCCCGTGAACGACCTCTCCATCATCCTGCTTACCAACTGCGTACATCCGCATGACAAGGGCAACACCGTACGTTTGCGTGCCTTGGTGGCCAACGCCGTTGCAGCCAGCATCACCAATGAGGAACCTTTGTACCATGAGCATTACTACCAACGCATGCTGCAATTCGAAAACGAACCTGCCATACAGAAAAACAACATCGTGATGTTGGGAAACAGCATCACGGAGGGTGGCAAAGATTGGGCAGCCAAGTTGGGTAACAAAAAGGTCATCAACCGCGGCATCAGTGGCGATGTAGCCACAGGCATTTACGACCGACTGCACACCATCTTGCCCGCACATCCTGCCAAGATATTCTTGATGGTTGGGGTAAACGACGTGAGCCACGACCTCAGCACCGACAGCATTGCCGACATGATTATACGACTGACGGAACGCATCCGACGCGAATCGCCACAAACCAAGCTCTACCTACAGAGTATGCTTCCTATCCGCGAATCAACAGGCAGATGGAAACGACTGGTGGGTAAGACCGAACAAATACCCGAAATCAACACGAGGTTGCAGGCATGGGCAAAGCAAAACCACGTTACTTACATCAATCTCTTCCCTCTATTTACTGAGCCAGGCACACATATCATGCGCCAAGAATTGACCTACGATGGCTTGCATCTAACAGAAAAGGGATATGAAGTGTGGATTAACGTGTTGAAAAAATATTTATAGAACCCACGTTAAAACTGCGAGGAAGATAGATGTTAATTTACCTCCTCTCATTGGAGCGGACAGCGATAATGCGACATTCTTTTCAATAAGCATGAAGATGGGATGGCAAAAGCAATGAGTTTAGCATCCAAAAGCATTGAGTTTGCCATCCAAAGTGATTGAGTTTGGCACCCAAAAGCAATGACTTTGAAAAGCCTCCTCTAATAGGTTGGATACCATACGAATAGAACTTGGTGAAAAACTATCGATGCAGATAAGAAACACCATAGCCTGATAACGCGTCGGACTGCCGGGTGTGAACAAAAAATCCTTGCCCCATGGGACAAGGATTTCTTTGTATATTAGGCTACATGAACTATCACTCTTTGTTCAAGCGCTTGCGTTCAGTATGGTCGAGCGTTATCTTTCGCATGCGCATGCTCTTAGGAGTAACCTCCAACAGTTCGTCGGCTTTGATGTACTCCAAGCACTCTTCCAGACTCATCACCACCTTTGGAATCACTCGCGCCTTATCGTCTGAACCACTGGCGCGCACGTTGGTAAGCTGCTTGGCCTTGGTTACATTGATTACCAAGTCGTTGTCGTGAACATGTTCGCCTACCACTTCACCTGCATAAACTTCCTCTCCCGGATCGATGAAGAACTTACCACGATCCTGAAGTTTATCGATGGAATAAGCGAATGCCGTACCCGTCTCCATGGCAATCATGCTGCCATTCACTCGTCTTGTGATTTCTCCCTTGAAAGGTTGATACTCTTTGAAACGATGCGCCATGATGGCTTCACCTTGAGAGGCTGTCAGCACATTGGTACGAAGTCCCATGATACCGCGCGAAGGGATATCAAACTCGATGTTTGTACGGTCGCCTTGGCTCTCCATGGAGGTCATTTCGCCCTTTCGACGTGTCACCATGTCAATCATTTTGCTGGAAAACTCTTCGGGAACATTGATGGTGAGTTCCTCGATAGGCTCGTATTTTTCGCCGTTTATCTCTTTGAATATCACCTGTGGCTGCCCCACCTGCAACTCATATCCCTCGCGTCGCATGGTTTCAACCAACACGCTGAGGTGGAGAACGCCACGTCCACTGACAATCCACTTATCGGTTGCATCCTCGAAAGGACGCACACGGAGAGCCAGATTTTTCTCCAACTCTTTTTCCAAACGGTCGTTGATGTGGCGCGAAGTGACATACTTGCCCTCCTTACCAAAGAATGGTGAGTCGTTAATGGTGAACAGCATGCTCATCGTAGGCTCGTCAATGGCGATGGGAGGTAATGGCTCTGGATTCTCAAAGTCACAGATAGTGTCGCCTATTTCGAATCGATCCAGCCCGATAACGGCACAGATATCACCGCTACCCACTTGGTCGGTCTTGGCGTGACCCATGCCTTCAAAGGTATGAAGTTCTTTAATCTTGGTCTTTTCCTGACTGCCATCGCGGTGGCTAATGGTGACATTCATGCCACTGGCAAGAACGCCTCGATGCACCCTTCCTACAGCAATACGTCCTGTGTAATTTGAGTAGTCGAGACTGGTAATCAGCATTTGCGGGGTACCCTCCAACTGCTTGGGCGCAGGTATCACCTCTACAATCTTGTCAAGCAAATATTCTATATTGTCCGTTGGTTTCTTCCAATCCTCTGACATCCATCCGTTTTTGGCCGAACCATATACGACAGGGAAGTCCAACTGGTCTTCAGTGGCGTTCAATGAGAACATCAAATCGAACACCATTTCGTACACTTCTTCAGGCCTGCAGTTGGGTTTGTCCACCTTGTTCACAACAACGATGGGTTTCAAGCCTATCTCTAAGGCTTTTTGCAACACGAAACGTGTTTGCGGCATGGGGCCTTCAAAAGCGTCAACGAGCAAGATACAACCATCCGCCATATTGAGCACGCGCTCTACCTCACCGCCAAAATCGGAGTGACCGGGAGTGTCTATAATGTTGATTTTAGCACCTTTCCAATTGATAGAAACGTTTTTAGAAAGAATGGTGATGCCACGTTCGCGCTCCAAATCATTAGCATCCAATACCTGTCCACTGTTATCCTGTCCGTCACGGAACAATTTTCCTGCCAGCATCATCTTGTCTACCAACGTGGTTTTTCCGTGGTCAACGTGTGCGATGATGGCAATATTTCTAATGTCTTGCATTTTCTGTTACCTTAAACTTTTACGACTGCAAAGGTAACGCTTTTAATTTATAATTCGCAATGCACCATTCGTAATTATAAACTATCAACTATATTTTTTCTACCTTAATAGACATCCATGGACAGAAAACGAGAAAAAAGAACTTATTAAATGTTAAAAAACGACTCAAAGCTGACAAAATATGAAAGAGCGATGATGAAATGTACATTAAAAGCATTACCTTTGCAACCGCATTATTGCACAACATTTTTATTTTTTAATAACAAAGTTCTATGTATTTAGACAAAGCAAAAAAAGAAGAGATCTTTGGACAGTACGGAAAGTCTAACTCTGATACTGGTTCAGCTGAGAGCCAGATAGCATTGTTCTCATACCGTATTTCCCACTTGACGGAGCACCTTAAGAAGCACCGTAAAGATCATAACACTGCACGTTCATTGACCAAATTGGTAGGTAAGCGTCGTTCTTTGCTCGATTATCTGTATGATAATGACATTGAGCGTTATCGTGCTATCATCAAGGCTCTTGGCTTGCGTCGATAAAACGTAACGTGCTATTTAGCTTAAGGAATGAAGTAGGAGGAAACAACTTTTGTTTTCTCCTACTTTTTTTTATTCTCCTTCTTTGAGTATCTCACGCAAAGGAACCATCACAAACTCGCGCTCATGCATCAATGGATGTGGAATTGTCAGTTCGGGAGTTTGGATGTTGAGATGGTCAAACAACAAGATGTCGATGTCAATGCAGCGATCTTGGTAAACTTCATCGTGCGTCTTCTCCACTCGCCCCATCTCTTTTTCGATTTTCTGGGTAGCTCTTAACACCTGAAGCGGACTCATGGTGGTGCGACAACAGATGCAAGCATTGATGAAAGCATGGGGCGATGAGAATCCCCATGGCTGTGTTTCGTAGAGCGAAGACTGGCGTTCTACGGGACCAATCTGTTCTGCTATTCTTACAATAGCTTGGCGAATGGCTCGCCGCCTATCACCCAAATTGGCACCAAGTGCGAGATAAACGATATGCTCTTTAGTCATTTTGCGTGTCTATGACAGCGATTAATCGTCCAAAATCAAGAGTGAATCGCCGTAACACCCAAACTTATAACCATGCTTCACGGCCAGGTTGTAGGCTTCCATCACCAGCTCGTAGCCACCAAACGCAGCTGTTTCCATGAGCAAAGGCGACATACTGTGATAGAAATTGGCAATCATCGTATCTGCCAGACCAAAGTCGTACGGTGGGAAGATGAACTTACTGGTCCAACCATCGTACTCTTTCAGCAAGCCATCTGTACCGACAGCCGTTTCAGTTGCCTTGACAACGCTCGTTCCAACGGCACAAACACGATGCCCTTCTTGCTTTGCTTTGTTGACAATCTTGCAGGCCTGGGCATCTATCTTCATCGGCTCAGAGTCCATCTTATGCTTCGTCAGGTCTTCCACCTCAATGTTATTGAACGCACTGAGGCCACAATGCAGGGTGATATAAGCAAAATGAATGCCCTTGATCTCCATCCGTTTCATCATCTCTCGACTAACATGCAGACCAGTAGCGGCGGCAGTTACGGCTCCTTCATTCTTGGCGAAGATGGTTTGGAAATCTTCCATGTCGTGCGCATCGGCATGCGGAACCTCACGCTGGTTGAGGATATAACGAGGCAATGGTGCCTCACCGAGCGCAAAAAGTTCTTGCTTGAACTCCTCATGAGGACAGTCGTAAAGAAAACGAAGCGTTCGTCCACGACTCGTGGTGTTATCGATTACCTCAGCAACCATGGTTCCGCTTTCATCAAAGAACAACTTGTTACCAATGCGTATCTTACGCGCAGGCTCCACCAACACGTCCCACAGGCGCATTTCACGATTGAGCTCGCGTAAGAGAAAGACCTCTATCTTGGCATCCGTCTTTTCTTTTGTTCCATACAAGCGGGCAGGAAATACCTTTGTATCATTGAAGATGAACGTGTCACCTTCATCAAAATAGTCGAGTACATGACGGAACTCCAAGTACTGCCCCTCTACAGGTTTGCCCTTTTTGTTCTTCTGGAACATGTCAATGGTCTGCGACTTACGATGCAAGACCATCAATCGAGATTCGTCACGACGCGTCATTCGGGAGATATGCTTTTCTCCTTTGTCATCAACTATCTCATGGTAAACACTATGAGGATACAGAGCAACAAGCTCTTCCGGTAAATTGAATTTGAATTGTGATAGTTTCATTTATTGGTGTTTTTCGTCTATTTCTTGTTGATCCAACCACTCTTTAAAGTGATCGAAGTTAATACTGTTTTCTACTTTGATAGCCCCCACTCGGGTCCGGCGCAGTGCTGTGAGGTATGCCCCACTGTCCAAAGCGCGTCCCAGGTCACGAGCCAGGGCTCTGATATACGTTCCTTTACCACAAACGACACGCAACTGGAGCAGCATGGTCGTTGAATCAAAATCCATCACCTCTATCTCGTCAATTCTAACGTTTTTCGGTTTGAGCACCACTTCCTCGCCTGCGCGACGCAAGTTGTATGAGCGTTCGCCGTCTACCTTGCACGCACTGAAGGTTGGTGGGGTTTGTTGAATGTCGCCAACGAACTGTTTCAGTGCCTCATCGATGCGCTCACGTGTGATGTGTTCGGTTGGGAATGTCTGGTTAACCTCGTGTTCTTTATCATAACTCGCAGTGGTTGCCCCCAACTGGAGCGTGCAGGTATATTCCTTATCGTGTGCCTGCAACTGCTCAATTTGCTTGGTTGCTTTCCCCGTACACAACACCAACACCCCCGTGGCTAATGGATCCAACGTGCCGGCATGACCTATTTTTATTCGTTTGACGCCCAACTTGCGAGATATAACATACCGCACATGGGCCAAAGCACCAAAACTGGTCATGCCATAAGGCTTGTCAATGGCAAATATTTCTCCTGTATAAAAGTTCACGGTGTGATTGCTTTTGGGTTTATGAGTTAATGAGTTTTTAAGTTGATGAGTTTGGGAGTTGATGAGTTGATGAGTTTGTAAGTATTTGAGTTTGTGAGTTGTTTTATGGTTTTTTACGAGTGATGTACTCATCATGTATGAACTATCAACTCGTCAACTTGCCAACTCGTCAACTTGTCAGCTAATCAACCATAGCCAACTGATGTCCCATCATCAACCAAATCAAGATGGCACCGCCGACAATGATGCGATATACGCCAAAGGCTTTGAAGCCATACTTGGTGAGGAAAGCCACAAACCATTTCATGGCCAGCAACGCTACGACAAAGGCAACGCCACTGCCCAGCAGCAAAGTGGGCACATGCGCGGACAAGGCTTCCACACCTCCATTCTTGATTAACTTAAACACATCGAGACAGGTGGCTGCGAACATGGTGGGCACAGCCAAAAAGAACGAGAACTCGGCTGCACGTTTACGCGTCAGTCCTTGCGCCATTCCTCCCACGATGGTGGCCATCGATCGCGAGACACCCGGTATCATTGCAATGCATTGGAACAGTCCTACCCGCAAAGCTCTCTTCTCTGTCAGCGGCGTAGACTCGCTTCCATGATTGAACAGGCGGTCGCAAAACAACATGAAAACACCACCAATAACCAACATCACCGCAACCACTACAACGCTTCCCAACATCTTTTCAATCAAATGGTTAGCCAGTAATCCGATAACAGCGGCTGGTATGAAGGCCACTAACAGCTTCCAGTAAAAGTCCCATTTGTGCAAGAAAGCTCTGACTGGCGTACTTCCTGCCGGTGCTGGCGTGTGGTCGAGCCGGAAGAATCGCTTCCAGTAGAGCGTCACAACCGACAGGATGGCACCAAACTGAATGATGACAATGAAGGCATTGATAAACGGATCGTTGGCCTCCATGCCCAACAAGTCGCGCGTGATAATCATGTGTCCCGTCGAAGACACGGGCAAAAATTCTGTCAACCCCTCAACGATTGCCAGAATGATGGTCTCTATAATGCTCATTTATTCTTCAGTATGCTGATCCTTGGGTCTACGAACAATGGCATAAATCATTGACACAAAGCCGATGAAACATACCACCGGAGCCACCTTGATGCGGCGAACGCTGAAGATGTCCGGATTGTATGTCGTTTCTGTAGAGCCTCCTCCACTCATTAGGAGGAAGCCAATGATGACAATCATCATACCGACGGCCAACAATATGAAGTTGACCTTGTCGAATGCGAAGTTTCTTCTATCCATCTTATTGATTGATTTTGCCATGCGTCAGCGTATCCTGTATCCTGTGCATGACGATATGATTGTGAGTTTACTTATTTAGATGTTATATAATTCACCAGCCTTCATCCGCAAGAACTTGTTCACGGAAATATGTGCGCAGATAGCCGTAATGATGATGCCGAACAAGAACACCACAGCCGATGTGACGGCCATGTCGCGCCATGTGACAACGCTCAAGATGTCAGGTTCAGAGACATACAAGCCATAGATACATGCAGCCAGCACGGTGTTGGCTATCAAGCCGGCTATCAAACCTATCCATATCGCACGATTGACAAACGGTCGGCGGATGAAGCTCCATGAGGCACCCACGAGTTTCATGGTGTGTATGGAGAAGCGCCGTGCGTAGATGTCCAGTCGAACGGTATTGTTGATCAGGGAGAATGATACGGTGGTGAGCAAAATGGCTAACACCAACATCACCAAACCCGTCTTAGCCAGGTTGCGGTTGACGCTGTCTATCAACTCTTTTTGATAATTAATCTGATTGACTTTGGGATATTTCTTCAATTCGTCGGTAATCCATTTCAACGAATCATTATTGGCATAATTCGACCTGAGTGTCACCTCAATGGAGGCAGGGCAGGGATTCTCGCCATCGGTAAACTCGGAAGGGTCGCTTCCCATGGCCGCCGTAATCTCCTTAAGGGCCTGTTCTTTACTGATATAATCCAAGCGTTTAATATAAGGTCGCTTCTTGATGTCGGCACAAATCTTCTGAGCTTCAGGATTTGTCATGTCATTTTCCAAAATCAGTTGCACCACCAAATTCTCCTTGACATACGAAGAAAGATTCCTGCCGGTAAGCGTTGAAAACACAACCAATCCCAATAAAATAAGCACCAAGGCTGTGCTAATACAAAGAGTAATGGCCTGTAGTCCACGATGACTACTGGTTCTATTTCGTTTTTTTCCCATTCCGATACGGATATAATACACCAAATTTGTTGCAAAGGAACAAAAAAAACAGCGATATAGCAACGGTTTAACGACAATTAACGTCAATTCTGCACGGGGCTTTCATTGAAGAATGAAGCATTGAGTTTTCAGGTCAAACGAAACGTTTTTCGGTAAAATGTTCTCTGTCGCAACGTCATTTTAACACAAATGCAGGCGTTTTTTCTGCCATCTCTGCCATATTTCTGCAAATATGCGAATTATGAGAAATATTTATTAACAGACTGACTACTAACTTGTTAAATGATTTTTGAACTAAAAACGCCAACAAAAAGTAATGTGTTTGGAGCTAAAATCCCTTCTATTAGATGCCAATTGAGAGGAAAAAGCATGTAAGTTGAAGGGCAAAAGCATGATGATTGAGAGGCAAAAGCATATCAATTGAGCGGCAAAAGCATGATAATTGGCGATTTGTACGGTGTGAATGTGCCACAAATTGATTATTTGAAGGTTTATATGAGCTATTTCTCAATTTTATTTTGTCAAAGAAAAAGAATGCATTTAACAAATAAAAGATTTATTAACAAAAGTGAGTGCCGTGGTCAGTTGTGCTTCCACACATTGTGGTTCATGGCTGGTTTTTGCATCAAGTTTGTTGTGAATACATTGGTTTTAGACAACAAACAACCTTTCTTTAATAAAAGAGCCATGTTTATGCCAGCAGATAGGTCTACAATGGTTTTATCACTTTGCACCAATCATGAACGTTGCTGATTAACAACTTGCGAGGCATCGAATGGTTGCTTGGTTACGTTCTTCATCGATACAAACAAGAAATGCACATCAGTTATCTTTTTCTCCAAACTTGCAATAAAGAGAGGATAGAGATAAATGATGTGCATTTTAATGAAGGATTACTGCTTGTCTGCATTGTCATCCTTCACTTTATCATCAGTAATCAACTGTTTGCTGTGCTTTGCTATTCAGTGATTTTTACCAGATAAGGATAGAAAAGATCAAGGGCACTACCCGCCAAGTTTGCACTCTTGGGTGGAGTTGTTTTTTTCTTGAATGCGCCAATAACCATTGCTTGCATTTCCTCACCATTGATGATTGCGGTCAGCGGTGCCGTAGTTCCTTCTTTCTCTGAATAAGAGAAGGGAGCCAAAGAAACAGCCTTGCTGTTGCTTACGGTCCAATATTTCTCAGACTCATAATAGGTATACAAGTATAAACTTTGCATTTCACCAAGATACTGGCAAGAAGGTATTGATAATGTCGCAGTTTCTGAATCGAAATCCACATTCAGTTTCTCAGTAAACAAGCCCGGGAACTTCATGTATCCCTTTGTAATTTTAACGTTGACCGCACCCTTTTGTGTCTTATTTGCATCCTTATAGAACACCAGATGATACATACCAACAATATCCTTATCAAAATCACACTGCGTGATTTTAATAGAGTCTACGATGGTTGAACCAGCTTGATACTTGATGTAGCCCTGCCGCATGTGTCCTGTGTCGTTCTTCGTGAGGTCTATAGACACCTCTCCGTCTTTCAACGAACAGGTAATCCAATCTGCCATACTGGTGAGCTTAACGTCCACATTATGTTTCAGTGCGAGGCTGAATGAGCGTTTAGCATCATTGAAAGCCATGGCATTGCCTCCCTCCATGGCGAAGATGATGCCTGTCTGCTGCACGGTTACCTTTGTAAAATCGTCACCCGAATAAATCTTCAGAACCGATGAGCGACCTAAGGCTCCAGCGTTTTCCTCCACCTTGACGGTCACCACATCGCCACTGACAGTTGCCGTACACCATGGGTGCTCCGACTCTACTTTCGTGATTCCATGAGGAGCCACTACCTTGACATGCCCAGTAGACGGAGCTGCCTGGAACAACACCGAGCAACTGTCTACCCGAATAGTAGATTCCTTTGCATAAGGGTTGTCCACTTCGTCCCTGCTACAGGCCACGAAGCCTATAAGAAGAAAGAAGACTCCTAATATTCCATGTATTCTTTTCATACGTTTTCTCCTTTACTGTTTAATCATTTTTGTTACATGCGCAATTTGATGACTCAGTCTCGTTGTCCCTACAAGATACTTGGAGCCTTTGTATTTGCCAGCACTTCCGCCTGACGGTTTCAATGTCCACATGATGAACGAGTCAATGACATAATTAGTCAACCCGTTGTTCACCCATGTATAGACAGGATGCGCCTCATCACCATTCCATGATGTCTTCATGCCGGCGTCGGTGTTCCATGTCAGGGTTCCACCAGCATCCAATGCCCATGCACACATGAAAACGATGTTTCCACCTTCCTCGCCTACAGGTTGTGAGTTCCAGAATAGCGTACCAGTGGCCTTGTTGTAAATAAGTACAACAGGGGTTTCGGGTGAATTGGCAAAGAAATTGGTCATGTAGTAGCAACCCTTTTCCTTGTTAGGCGTGAGTTTGACTGTCAGCTTTTTAGTTTTGTCGTATACCAACTGGTAGGTGCCCTCATATTCACTGAACTTGCGGAAACCTTCCGGAAGCACCCCTTGCAGCGTAAAGGCTTTTCCACCCTCGCCCTCACTCGTCAGTGTACCCGCCTCATAGTCGAACGCTAACTCCGAGAGCTCGACACCGTTCACCGTGATAGGCTGATAGAAGCGAATACCCTTGTTGGTGTATACAAATGCTACTTCCATTTCCTCAGACGCTTTGTTCGTGGTATCTGGATTGACATAAAATTGGTTATTATTCAAATCAAACTCTACCCCAACTTTCTTACCGCCAATGCTGCCACCATAGGTTCCAAAGATGAAATCGGACTGTACGGCAATCACGCCCTTGACATATTCCTCGGCCGGCATGGTGAGGCGGCGCAAGTAGCAAGTGTTACCCGAACGTGCGCCATGAAGTTTGATAACATCAACGCCCACGCTATCAATCAGGTACTCAATGTCACCTCCATAGGCCTGATAGCGGTCACTGGTTCCTTCGGCCAAGATGTGAAACAATTTGTTGCCTGTGTCAAAGATAATGCCGGGGCCACCCTCACTGGTCATTTTATAATAGGATGTTTCCGAAACGGCCGGATTGCCACTCATCTCGCCCCGTATGGTTGCCTGCAGGCTGTCAAATTTTACCGTGTAGACAAAGCCACCATTCTCCTGGTCCTTGTCCCTGAGCCCTGGATAAACCTCAAACACCCATCCATGCTCCGATTTCATCAGTGCTTGTCGCGTTGAATTCAACAAATTGTTGACGCGTTTGGATGATGGGACATCAAAATATTCGTCCTGTTCCGGATTGCAGGCTACTACCGCCAACAATGCGGGAAGCAAGAACAGCAGATATGCGAAATATTTATTTTTTTTCATAATAGTCTCCTCTCGTTATTTTACTGTCAAATCCAACAAGTCGACCTTTCCGTCAACAACTTCAGCCTCGCGCCTGAGTACGATCTTTCGCAACTCATCCATATCGATTCCCCATGCCTTTTCCATATAGTCTTTCACGATGGAGAGTTTCGAAGCAATCAGTCCAGAACCTTCTTCGCCTGCCTTTTTCATCAATGCGTCCCATTGCTCGGCGGTATTGGTAACATAAATTGAAACCATTTCGGCAAAGTCCTCACCATGAGAATGCTGCGCATAGGAAGAAATGAAGCCATGCTCCAGGCAATAATTACTTCCATTGTACGGAGGATCACTCCACTCGCCTGCCACATAACCTGTGGAGGTGATCAGCTGGTAGTCGGCTGGATAATCTTTTGTCTGGTTAAGAATATGAGTGAACTCATGGTAGACGGTCTTCAGATAATAATGATTCAGCGAAGACACACTTCCAAGGTTCTCGTTTAAATGATTCACACCTGCCAGGAAAACCTTCTTGCCTCCCTCGGCAGTACCTAGTACAAACGTGCCGTTGTTCTTGAACTCCCAGTTCCCAACCAGATAAATTTGCTTGGGAAAGTTACTGCGCGTGAAGTTGATACCGGCCGCCTCGTCAAAGGCTTCAAGCACGGCGTACTTGATGACGTGAGCCAACTTCACCGACTGCTCATAGTTGGCTGGAATCAGATAGTAGTCATGGTCTGACTCAATATCCTGAAAGCGATATTTCAAATCAATGTTGTAGGTATTGATAAAATTAGCTTTCAGCCAATAGTCAAACTCCGTGTAGTCAACGTCGTCGACGGTGATGATGCTCTCGTCGCTTAGTTCATCTTCCGAACACGACGTGAAAGCGGTCACACCTAACAACAACGCCAGACTGTATATTGATAATTTCTTCACATTCATAATGATACTCTTGAAAATTATTTTTTAGTTGTATTTCTCGGATTAGGCTTAACACCTGCATCAATTACCTTGGATGGCAACTGGAGTGCCCGCCTGTCATCGTCCTTAGAAAGGAAATCCGTCTTCTCTTCGGGCTCTCCTGCCATAGATATCTTACGGCGCGGATATTCTATACCGTAGCGCTTGATGTCGAACCAACGGATGCCTTGATGAATGGTTTCCATCCGACGGAAGCCAAGCACACACTGCAACATCGCTTCCTGCGTGCTGCCTTCTTTATCGATTGTGAACGCAGGATGCAAATGCTTCTTGATGGTCGAGGCTAATGGACTTTCCTTGTCATCATAACTATACTTCGCCTTATTATAGAATTCCTCGATCTCTTTGGGCGTGAGCACCATCTTCGACTTAGTGGCATTCTGCATCCACAGGGTCAGATCGGCTGCCGCCTGGTCAAACTTTTTAGTCATAATGTAGGCCTCAGCACGATTCAACAGACACTCGTCTGTGGTGAGCAAAGTAAATATAGACTTGTTGTAACCTATACCTGCCACAGGGTCAGTATACTCAAATAGATGAGGTATGCGCCAGTAAATCACGTAACTATAGCCTGTTCCTGGATAGGTGTGAGGAGCATCGTAGAGCCTCGTGCTGCCACCCCAGATGTTTTGAGCTCCGCCAAGTTCATTGGTAGAGATATAGGTGCCATGCGTGTATTTCTTCCAAGTCCTGTATGGCCCGAACGCTAACCCACCTTTTGAAAATCCCGTAGCCAACAAAAGATTGCAATTCAGTTCTGATGAAACATAATGTTGTGAACGCACATCAAATTTAGAGGGCAGCTTAGCCGTATTAGCCCAGTCTCTGAGTAACGACGCAGGATTACCTCCTAAGCACTTGTTGGCATACTCAATGGCCTTGTCCCATTTTTCATAATACAGATAGAAACGTGCAGCAAACGCATAAGCGGCACCCACATTAAAATGATACTTAGGCACACTGAGATGACTGTCACCAACCAGCGGAAGGGCTTTCTGGATATCCGCATCTATCGACTTGTACACATCGGCAACCGTTCCCCTATCGGGGACCTGGCCAATCAGCGAGCCTGTTTCATACATCAGTGGGATACCCAAATCCTTGTCGGACGTGGCTGCGTTGTAGTTTTTGCAGAAGATGTTCACCAGCATGAAATGTCCGTATGCTCGAACCATCAATGCCTCGCCCATGCTCTCACGCAACAAAGGGGTGGTTGGACCTCCCAGCTTGTCAATAGCATCGAGTGCGTTGTTGGCCGTGGTAATAGCGTTGTAGGCATTCTGCCAATAGTTCTCGGGCGACTCATTGTTGTTCTCCGTGGGATCTTTCCAAGCATAGAACTCACCAACGAATCGGTCTGTATAGGTATTGGGATACTCGTCGACATTGTCAGACATCAGTTCTGTGAAGATCTGATAGGTGTGGGTAGGATAGGCCGAAACGAGCAGGTCCTTTACCTTCACCTCATCGTCCACAATAGTACGGTTGTCGGGCATCACGTCCAAAAAATTATCGCATCCTGTGAGTACTGCAACACCCAAAGCCAGGATAAATGTATGGTATATAGATCTCATTGTTCTCATATCGATAAATGTTTTTAAATTCCTAATCGCAAGGTAAGTGTAAACTGCTTCGGAACGGGAACGGCAACACCACCCGTATTGAAGAACTCGGGATCTTGTCCGTTGAGTTTCTTGTCAGCATAAATCAAGAAGAGGTTCGTAGCCTGCAACTTCAGGGAAAGGTTGTTCAAACCGATAGCACCGTATAGGGACTTTGGGAAATCGTATCCCAAAGATATCTCTTTCATGCGGATAAAGTCGCCCTTGGCGATACGCGCCGTAGAGAAATTATAGGAGTTGTAGGCAATACGCAGGTCGGTGTCGTTCCAGTTCTGCCGTTGTGTGGCAATCGCTGGAATGTCTGTTGTTTTCTCCTCTCCTGCCGCATCCATCGGTTCTTGAACTCTTTTGGGGTTGAAGTCAGGTCATTGTAATATGCCTTGAACACAGGATCCAGCCTTACCACGTTTCCAAAGGAATAGGTAATGAATACATTCATGCTCAGTCCCTTATATCGGAATATGTTTCCCAACGAGCCAGTGGTGGTGGGATCTGTAGGGCCTTCGTATTTCAAGAAGTCAAGCTGCTCTTTCTTACTGTCCTGGAAATAGATGCCCGACACGGTGGTTGTACCGTCCCAATTGGTGAACGTGGGAAGTCCCTCGCCATTCAATCCTGCAAATGGAACGGAGAACAGAGCCCTGACGGGATAGCCCTCGCGTGCGAAACCGCCTCCACTCACCAGGTCGATAACACGCGTAGACGTTTCCAAATCAGTCACCTCGTTATGTACGTATGAGTAGATGAGACTGGTGGTCCACGAGAAGTCTTTCGTCTTGATGTTCGTGGTGCTCAAGCTTATCTCCAGACCATTTGATTCCATCGAGGCGATATTTCCATATTTACGTACAAAGCCATCGGTACCTGCCGTAGTGGCAAGCCCAATCAAGTCGTAATTGTCACGCGAATACACGTCGACTGCAAAATTGATTCGGTTTGACAAGAAGCCTGCCTCCAAGCCAAAGTTCCATTCCTTCTTCTTCTCATAAGTTAGATTGGGGTTGGCCGCATCGTCTATATACAGTCCCGACTCGCTGTCCTTGGTGATGTATCTCCACGGTGTGAAACTGCCTATGACGGCCTGTGCATTGGTTACCGAGGGGCGGTCTGCAGTCAGTGAATAAGATGCTTTCAAAGTGAGGTGGCTTAATGCCGGCCTAAGTTTCTCAAACCAAGGTTCTTCGTGTGCGTTCCAAGCCCCAGAGATATTCCATGTTGGGAGCCATCGTGCCTGTCTTGACATACCCAGTCCGTTGGTACCTTCGTATCGATAGGTTCCATTCAGCGTATAGCGTCCTTTCCATGAATAGGTGGCGTTTGCAAAGAAAGCGGCACTGCGCACATGCGTGTTACGCAGCGAATAGTAGTCGGCGCCCTCTTCCTTGCTCTTCTTGAATACCTGATAGGCATAGTTTGGGATTTCACCCATTTGGTACTGCATGCCCCATCCGCGGAACCATGTCTTATGGCGGTCATAGCTATTGGTTTCCAATCCCCCATACAGGTTCACGATGTGATCCTCGGCAAAGACATTGTTGTAGGCCGCCGTGGCACGGAAGTCGAATCCAAACATACGGTTGTCGGTGCGTTCCATAATACCACCATAAGGCATAACCGTCACAGGCAGGGCCGTTAGATTCTCGGGATCTCTGTACAAGAACGGATTCTTGTCACGGATGGTCGATGTACCCATGGCCCGGTAAGCCATGGCTTGGTTCGAGGCATCAAGTATGTTGTGCTCGTTTGAGGTCGCATCGTACTTCACCGCTCCCAGCACTGTGAGTTCAACAGGTGTGATGGGCTTATAGGTCAAACGGCCTTGAACACGGAAGTTGATGACATTCAGATCCAGATAATTGTTCTCCAACTCATGCATGATGTTGAACGGTGCGTAGTTGCGGGTATAGAATGTATTTGCATCCAATGCGCGCGAAGTGTTCAGTGCGTACGAGTAGGGGTTGATATCGAAGTCACGCTTCACCTCACCCATCACGGCATCCACCGACGAACTGAGGGTTCCTGGTGCGCGCTGCTTACGATAGGAGGCATTGGCGATCAAATTGAAGTTCACCTTTCTCAAAAGGTTGAACGACGAATTGACATTCGCCGTATAGCGTTGCACCTTGCTCTGCTCTGTCCAGCCCGGGTCAAACATGGCACTCACCGAGGCATACGTCTGCGATTTGTCCGTTCCCGAAGAAATGCTAACCGAATGGTTGTGCATGATATTGGTTGAGAACAGCTGGGCAAACCAGTCGGTGTTGCGATACTCTGCCTCACGAAGATATTCGGCAATGGCTTTCGGAGTGTTCTCCAAAGCAAACTGCCCTGTCCGCACGTCATACTGACTCAGCATCTGGTACATTTTTCCATAGACACCCGAGTCGGAGGCGTTGGACGTTCCTGCATAAGGAAGATATCCCTTGAGGAACAACTCCTGGTATACGGCCATCTGGTCCTGCGAGTTCATGATGTTGAACTCGGCATACGAGGGTACCAGCCTCATGGTGTACTCGCCACTATAATTAATGTGTGCCTGCCCTGCTTTTCCTTTCTTGGTGGTAACGACAATCACGCCAGCCATGGCGCGTGCACCATAAATAGAGGTGGCCGAACCGTCTTTCAAGATTTGGAAACTCTCGATGTCATCGGCGTTCAGTCCGGCGATGGCCGAAGAAATTAGCGTATTGGCATCACCTGAGGAGAGCTGATCTGCACTGACATTCTCTACATCCTCCATGATGACACCATCCACCACCCATAGTGGCTTGCTGCTACCATATATAGAGGTGGCACCACGTACACGAATCTTGGGCGCGGTACCAAAGGTTCCCGTCACGTTTTGTACGGAGACACCTGCCGCGCGACCCTCTAACGATCGACTGATATCAGCCATACCGTCTATCTTCGCATCCGCGGCATTAACTTTAGCGGAGGCACCGGTAAAGAGGCGTTTGTCTATCTTCTGCATACCAGTCACCACTACTTCGTCTACTTTCTGCGCGTCCGACTGCAACACGATCTTCATGTTTTGCGTACCGCGCAAGGTCTGCGTCTTCATTCCTATGTACGTCACCGTAATCATAGGATTGCTCTTCGTTGAAGTAAGCGAAAACTTACCGTCAACATTCGTCACCACGCCTGTCTTTGTCCCAACAACCATCACAGATGCTCCAATCACCGGTTGGCCATCATCCGCAGAGGTTACGGTACCATTGATTAGCGTCTGAGCATTTGCCACTCCTATACAGAGAAACAAATCCACAAGCAAAATCGTTAATTTTTGTTTCATATTTTTCAAGTTAAGATTACTCCCAATTTAATCATTATTGAGTATTTCATCCTGTCTCACGACATGAAATTATGAATTAAAAGTAAAAACAGTACAAATAATAACAAAAAAGAGTTATAGTCACTAAAACATCTTGGACAAATATAAGTTAAAAAAACTATAAACGCAAGTTGATTTAAAAGTATAATATCGTTTTTAACTTTCTTTTACAATTAAACCTCCTTTTACCACTTTTTATCGGTAAAAATCAAATGATATTGCTTGCGCTCAAACGTACTGTAAGCCCATAGCTCACAGATTGCTTCCTAAGAATCAACATATCTTTTTTCTTGTCGAATATGGTAAATCATTTTCTACAAGAAAAATAGCTTTGCTGCTTTAATAAACAAAACTGTACATTTGTTGCTTGATAAACATCACAACCCAAACAAATGATTATCCACAAAACGACCAGACCCTGCTGATTTATAATTTTCTAGAACCGGATTTTGTCAAGAAAACCAACCGTTTTTTAACACTTCCCGAACGCTTCTTCTAGAAAAAGAATAGGGTGATTCAGATGCAGTGACGAGAGTTTTGGCGGGGTGTTCATGCACATTGAAGGCCAATCTCCATGCTTTTTCAACACTTCTTATGCACTTTGGGCTAAAAATAACCATGACATTGAGTGATTAAAGTTATGGGTTTGACGGGCAAAAGCAATGCTATTGGAAGGTAAAAGCATAGCTATTGAAAGTAAGAAGCCTTGACAAAAGAGATAACAAACTGAACACAAACATCTTACAAACACGCGAAATCCTGGCCGTATTTGCGAGCAAAGGGGCATGAGGCTGCGAATACGCGAGTTATGAAGAAGGCTTTGTCAAGAAAATTTCGCATTGCTCGCTGGGTTACGACTTGCACAAAACAACCTTTTCATTGTCATAATGAGAACAATATTTGTACAACTCGCTTTTTTTGTTTTCCTTTGTATCTGACAATCGGCGCGCATGGTGCCACACCATCAGGGGCCGACGTAGCATGAAACAGCGCAACACGATATTGACAATCACCGGTTCTGACGGTTCTGGGGGTGCCGGAATCCAGGCCGACATCAAGGTTATCACGTCCTTGGGCGGATATGCCGTGTCGGTCATCACGTCAATCACCATGCAGAACACGCTTGGCATCCAGCGCTTTTACGACATCCCGGCCGACATTGTGGCAGAGCAGGTGGAAGCTCTTATTGATGACATCAAGCCCTCGGTGGTGAAAGTTGGCATGGTTCGCAACGTGAAGACGCTGGATAACATAGTGAGCATTTTGGCGAAACGCCAACCACTGAAACTCATCTACGACCCGGTGGTAACGTCGAGCCAGGGCGACCTGCTGATGCCGCCAGAGACGATTGACAGCGTCAAGACCAAGCTGTTGCCGCTGTGCTCGCTGGTTATCCTGAAGCAAAACGACGCAGCCTACTTGCTGAACAGTCCGCTCAAGACCCACGACGATATCGTCAACGGCATGAGAAAGCTGTTGGACATGGGGTGCCGAGCCGTGCTGTTGCACAGCGGCGATGACCACGATTTCATCGCATGGCAGCAAGATGGCGACATGCATGTAGAGCCCTCGCCCACCCTTTGGCAAACCAACGCACACGGATTGGGCAGCAACCTGACCTCGGCCATCGCCTATTTTCTGGGCGAAACAGATGATTTCAGAGAGGCCATCAGTAGAGGCAACGCTTACATTCATCAGCAGATGAGCGAGATGGGTGAACTGAAAGGACGGGGAAGCGAGCTGCTCAACGCGTTCATGAAAGCCGTGTCTACGCATTATGCCACCAACAACGACGTGCGGTTCTATGCCGACATGCTGAACGTGAGTCCCCGTTACCTGGGACAGGTGACCAAACGCATCGTGCAGAAAACGCCGAAGACCCTCATCGACGAACAAGTTTTTCACGAAAGTAAGTTCTTGTTGGACACCACCAGCAAGACCGTTCAAGAGATAGCGTATGCGCTGGGGTTTAACTCGCAGTCGCATTTCACGAAGTTTTTCAAGAAGATGGGAAACTCAACACCAAGTATTTACCGACAAAAACAAATAAAATGAAAACAACTGAAAGACAAACATTGAATCGTAATTTAGCACAAATGCTCAAGGGAGGCGTCATCATGGACGTTACAACACCCGAGCAAGCACGTATCGCAGAACAAGCCGGAGCCTGTGCGGTGATGGCTCTTGAACGCATACCGGCCGACATACGCGCGGCAGGTGGCGTTTCGCGCATGAGCGACCCGCACATGATCAAGGGCATTCAGAAGGCCGTAAGCATTCCGGTGATGGCCAAATGCCGCATCGGACACTTCGTTGAAGCTCAGATTTTGCAGGCCATTGAGATTGATTACATCGATGAGAGCGAGGTACTCTCGCCCGCAGACAATGTCTATCACATTGATAAGACCAAGTTTGAAGTACCTTTTGTCTGCGGTGCAAAGAACCTTGGTGAGGCGCTCAGACGCATCGCTGAAGGCGCAACCATGATTAGAACCAAGGGAGAACCGGGTACAGGCGACGTGGTTCAGGCTGTGACACACATGCGCATGATGCAGGCTGAAATCAGAAGGCTTACCTCTATGGCTGAAGATGAGCTGTACGAGGCCGCTAAACAATTGCAGGTTCCCTACGAATTGGTGCAGTATGTACACGAAAACGGCAAGCTGCCTGTGGTGAACTTTGCCGCCGGTGGTGTGGCAACTCCTGCCGATGCAGCCCTGATGATGCAACTCGGAGCAGAAGGAGTGTTCGTGGGTTCGGGCATATTCAAATCGGGTAATCCTGCCAAGCGCGCAGCTGCCATCGTACAGGCTGTGACCAACTACAACGATGCGAAGCGGTTGGCCGAGCTGTCAGAAGACCTTGGTGAAGCCATGGTGGGCATCAACGAACACGAGATTGAAGTGCTAATGGCAGAAAGAGGAAAGTAAACAGATGAAAATAGCTATATTGGCATTACAAGGAGCATTCGTCGAACACGAACGAATGCTCCGTTCTTTGGGCGTAGAAACGTTTGAAGTGAGGAACAAAGACGACTGGCAGCAGCCGAAGGACGGTCTGATTATTCCTGGTGGAGAGAGCACCACGATGGTGAAGTTGCTGCATGACCTCGATTTACTGACATCCATACAGCGTGAAATCCATGAGGGATTGCCGGTGTTTGGCACTTGCGCAGGACTTATCTTGCTGGCTAAACAAGAGAATGGGCAAGCGGCTTCACGCATTTCCACGATGGATATTGACGTTTGCCGCAACGCTTATGGCAGACAGTTGGGCAGTTTTCGTACCGTATCATCATTCGAAGGCATTGAAAACGATATCCCCATGACCTTCATCCGTGCCCCTTACATCAATCAAGTATATGGCGAGGCTGAGGCATTGGCAACGGTCAACGGACACATTGTAGCCGCTCGGCAAGGTCATCAGCTGGTCACAGCCTTCCATCCCGAGCTGGATGAGGATGTAAGCATACACAAGTATTTTGTTGAGAGCATTAAAAAAGGATAGGAAAGCTTTTGTGCCAACCTATCCTATTCTTTATATAAATGTGTTCGATGCGAACTAAAGTTTACCGATGATTCCTGCTTTTGTAGCCTGAATGAAACGTATGATGTTCTCAATTTCAGGACCGCCGGGAACTTGTTCCTTTACTTGCAGCACCGCATCGAACACACTTGTTTGGCCATGGAATATCAGGCGGTAAGCATTGGCTATGTGACTCTGAACCTTTTCTGTGACGCCATACGTTTCCAACATGGTCTTGTTGGGACCTCCATAGCTTACTGGCACACCGCCAGCAATGATGAATGGCGGCACGTCTTTATAGAACGTGGTACCAGCTTGTATCATGGCGTAATCGCCAACGCGCGTGTTCGCATTCTCGATAACACTTGAACTGAAAATCACTCCATTGCCAATTTCACAATCACCGGCAATCTTGGTTCCATATCCAAACACACATTGATTACCCACTTTGGTGTCATGTGAGATGTGAGTTCCTTCCATCAAGAAGTTGTCATGGCCGATGACGGTCTGTCCTCCCGCATGGGTTGCCCGATTGATGACGACATTCTCACGAATGATGTTGTTGTTTCCGATAACCAATTCGGTGTCTTCTCCCTTGAATTCAAAGTCCTGTGGAAGGGCTCCCATCACCGAACATTGATGCACGGTGTTGTTGCATCCCAGACGAGTTCCCTTCAAAATGCTGACAAAGGGATAAATCACACAGTTGTCTCCTATCACAACATCTTCTTCAATATATACGAAAGGGAAGATTTTACAATTGTTTCCAATCTTCGCTTTGGGTGATATTTCCGCTTTCTCACTGATATCGTATGCCATAATTCTTCGTTTTTTAGTTTTTTGTTTTTTAGCAGATGAGTTGATACATCATGCGGGTTAGACCTTATTTCATAAGACTATTTTGTCTAAAGAGCCCTACCTTGTCAACTTATCAACCATCCTACCCTATTCTTTCATACCGCCGCCGAGGGCCTGATAGAGATTTACAACGGCCTGCATCTTGTGAAAATCGTCCGTAATCTTAGCCATCTGCGCATTGAGAAGGGTTTGCTGAGCAGTGATTACCTCAAGGTATGTACTACTCGACTGACTTAAAAGAAGCTTGGTATCCTCCACATTTTGTTGCAGAGTTTGTATTTGTTTAGCCTCAATCTTGCTCTTTTCATCTGACGAATGATAAAGCACAAGTGCGTTACTCACTTCATTTCCTGCCTTTAAAATGCTGTTCTGCCATGTGTTGTAGGCCTTTTCATATTGCGCTTCAGCAACGCGTAGGCCTGCAATAATCTTTCCCTTTTGGAAGATAGGCTGCACCAAACTGCCGACAGCCGACAACATCCATTTGCCAGGATTGATGACCGCAGCACCCGCACTGTTAGTAAACATTCCGGTAGGAGCAATCGTCAGACTTGGATAAAAACGGCTTCGAGCGGTTTCTACGCCATAGAAACATTCGGCTAATTGCATCTCAGCCGCATGAACATCGGGACGATTGGCCAGCAACCGGATGCCGATGCCGGTAGATAAGTTGGTGGGCAGAGCCTGATTCTCAAGCCTTCCGCGCGAAATACTCTGTGCCGGTTGTCCCATCAAGAGCGACAAAGCGTTCTCTGTTTCACGTATCTGGCGCACTAAATCGGTCTTTTTGGCCTCCACTGCGTAGTAGTTAGCTTCGGCACTCTGTACACCTGTCGACCGAATACCGCGTCCAAGATCTTTCAATACCTTCATCTTGTCCCACGTTTCCTTGGTCAATTCGTGCATGTTGTTGACGATTTCGAGCTGCTTGTCGAGCATCAAAAGGGTATAATACATATTCGCTACCCCGCTGATGATATTGGTTTTAACCAACGTCTGATAGTCCTTTGTGGCCAATAATGCTACCTGTGCGGCACGTTTCTGACTGAGCAAATTGCCAAACAGGTCAACATTCCAGCTGGCAGCAACGGGCAATTGATAAGTTGAAACGGCCTTTCCACCATCCCAAGAAGCGATGGTTCCCTGGGGAGCAAAGGTGAAAGAAGGCAGAAAAGACAACCTGGCTGCTTTCAATTGTGCCTCAGCCATCTTCACGTTCAGCGCAGCATTCAGAAGATCTACATTGTTGGTCAACGCCCTTTCTATGTGCGTTTGCAACTGTGGGTCGGTAAACACACTGCGCCAAGGCATGTTACCAAAGCTCGTTGTGTCCGTCACAACCAACGTATCTGTCATCGAAAGCGAATCACGAACGATGCCCCTGGTGTTCACATTGGGGCGTTGGTACGTTCCATAGAGGCTCTTGCAGCTGGTCAACGCCAATGCTGCAAGTCCCATAATCATTATATTTTGTATTTTCATCACTATTCCTTATTATACTCATCTACTGTGATTCCTACCGGGCGACGCGCGTATTGCTGCAACTCGGCCTCTGCTTCAGAATTCTCTTCATCATCAAACTTAATCGGTGTGAATCTCTCCTGCAATGCCTGGAAGATGACAAACAAACCAGGAACGACAAACAATTGACAGAGCGTACCAATCAACATACCTCCTACAGCGGCCGCACCCAGCGTTTGATTACCATTCTTTCCCACGCCCATGGCAAACATCATGGGCAACAAACCGATGACCATAGCCAACGAAGTCATCAAGATAGGGCGCAAACGAGCACCCGATCCGAGAATGGCAGACCATGTGATGGCCATACCCGTGCGTCGTCTTTCAAGTGCAAACTGCACAATCAGGATGGCATTCTTGGCCAACAAACCTATCAACATAATCAGAGAAATCTGCATATAGATGTCATTGTTGTGGCCAAACAACTGCGTGAAGAGGAAAGCACCCGCCAATCCAAACGGTATAGAGAGGATAACTGCGAAGGGCAACAGGTAACTTTCGTACTGCGCTGCCAATATCAAATACACGAATAAGAAGCACAATACAAATATTATGCCAGTGACATTGCTCGACTCACTCTCTGACCTTGACAAGCCAGAGAAGTCGTATCCGTAGCCCTGTGGCAAGTCTGTCGCGGCAACTTCCTTGATGGCTTGAATGGCTTCACCTGTGGAATAACCGCTATTCAGCGTTACTTGTACGTTGATGCTCGTAAACATGTTGAACCGATTGATATTAGATGGGCCGAAAACACGCTTCATCGAAATGAAACTTTGCACGGGTGCCATGCCGCCAGGTGTACGGACATAGATGTCATTCAGTCCTTCCGGACGCTCACGACTGGACACATCGCCCTGAATCATGACACGATACAGCTTGCCGTATGCATTGAAGTTAGAGGCGTACATGCCGCCGTAATATCCCTGAAGCGTACTCAAAACGGTGGCAGGAGATATACCTGCCTGCTTACACTTAGCCACATCCACATCAATCAGATACTGAGGATAGTTTGGATTGTACGAGGTCATGGCCATTTGTATCTCCGGACGTTTGTTCAATTCGGCCAAATAAGCCTTGGTTACTTGGAAGAATTTATTCAAATCGCCACCTGTTTTGTCCTGCAACACCAAGGAGACACCGTTACTCAAGGCAAAACCAGGAATCATAGGAGGTGCGAATGCCAAGATTTGAGCATCCTTAATCTGAGCCGTCTGCTTGTATATCATGCCTAAAACCGCCATGGCACTTTGTCCCATGTTACGCTCGCTGAAAGGCTTCAACTTGATAATAAAGGTAGCTTGGTCAGACCCTTGCCCGGCAATGAAGTTGTATCCTTGCAGCTGTTCGCGGCTCTGAATGGCCGGATTGCTGGCCAACATGGCATCAACCTGGTCGATCACCTGCTGCGTGCGCACCGCACTTGTTGCCGGAGGCATAGACACCGTACAGAACAGCGTACCCGTATCTTCATCTGGAACCAATCCTGTTTTGGTTGTTTTCATGGTCAAGAACAGGGCTATTGCACCCACCACGATGAAGACACCCGTAAGAATTGGCTTCCTAACCAGCTTTTGCAATCGATTTTTGTATTTACCCAAGACCTTCTCATAACTGGTATTAAACGACGCATGAAAACGGTCTATCCTACTCATCTTACGCTCGGTTCCATCCTCATTCTTTGGTTTCAGGAAGATGGCACACAATGCTGGCGAGAGCGTTAAGGCGTTCAGGGCCGATATGATGATTGACACCGCCATGGTCACACCAAACTCTCGGTAGAACGTTCCTGATGTTCCACCGATGAACGACACCGGAACGAACACCGCAGCCATCACCAACGTAATGGAAATAATGGCACCCGCAATCTCGTTCATCGCATCAATGCTGGCCGTCAATGCACTTTTATACCCCAAATCCAACTTGGCATGCACGGCCTCAACCACCACGATAGCGTCGTCAACCACGATGGCTATCGCCAGCAATAGGGCCGACAG
Organism: Hoylesella buccalis ATCC 35310; assembly: GCF_025151385.1. NCBI lineage: Bacteria > Pseudomonadati > Bacteroidota > Bacteroidia > Bacteroidales > Prevotellaceae > Hoylesella > Hoylesella buccalis. Next base: position 1,134,875 of record NZ_CP102287.1, read on the forward strand.
CGTGAGCAAGTTGATGGAGAATCCAAACAATTGCAAAAAGAAGAATGTTCCAATCAGTGACACCGGAACGGCAATCATCGGAATCAAAGTAGAACGGATGTCCTGTAAAAAGATGTAAACCACCAAGAACACCAGCAACAAGGTAATGACCAATGTCTTGAGAACCTCTGCGATAGAAGCGTAAAGGAACTCGGTCACATCATAATTAATCTTGTATTCCATGCCCGGCGGGAAGTTCTTTGCCTGATTTTCCAATTCAGCTTTCACCGCTTTAGCAATGTCGTTGGCGTTCGAACCCGCAATTTGCTGAACCATACCCATGGACGATGGTTGGTTGTTGTTGCGCATGCTCACGGCATAAGTCAATCCCCCAAGTTCTATCTTTGCCACATCTTTCAACTTCAGGGTCTGCCCGGTCTGCGTACTGTGCAAGATAATGTTGCCAAACTCCTCGGCTGTTTTCAGACGACCTTTATAGCGCATCACATACTCGTAGGCCATGTTGCTCTGTTCACCGAACGAACCAGGAGCAGCTTCCACGTTTTGTTCGGCCAACGCGCCAGCGATGTCAGATGGCATCAAGCCATACTGTTTCATCACATCAGGCTTCAACCAGATACGCATAGAGTAGGTCTTCATACCCGGGCTCTGCACGTCACCCACGCCTTGAACACGCTTGATGGCCGGAATGATGTTGATATTGTTGTAGTTGGTTAAAAACCTATCATCGTATTTGCCACCTTCTGACGTCAGCGTGTACATCAACACCTGCGAGGTTTGACGCTTGGAAACGGTCACGCCCACGCGGTTCACCTCTGCCGGCAGTAAGGATTGAGCCTGCGAAACACGGTTTTGCACGTTGACGGCACACATGTCTGGGTTGGTTCCCTGACGGAAATAAATGGTAATTTGCGCCGAACCAGCGTTGGTAGCCTGCGAGGTCATGTACTCCATGTTCTCCACTCCGTTGATGCTTTCCTCAAGAGGAGCGAGCACAGAGTTCTTCACCGTTTCAGCATCTGCGCCGATGTAACTGGTCCATACCGAAATGGTAGGTGGCGCTATATCCGGATATTGCTCGATGGGAAGCGTGGACAGTCCGATGAATCCCAAGATCACGATGACCACGGAGATCACCGTTGACAATACCGGTCGCTTGATAAATTTTGTAAATGTCATAATTCGTTGTTGTTTTCTCGCTTACTTTTCAGCATTCATGATAGGCCGGTTCTCACCCCAACCCATCAAATTCGCCTTTATTTAAAAGCCTCTTTCATCTTTCCGTAGTCACCCTGAATCTCGCCAAGTTTCTCTGCATCAGCTATTTTCTTGGCGTACTGTGCCTGCGTGATGGGCTTGATTTCCATGCCATCGCTCAACTTTGTGATGCCATTGGTAACAATGCGGTCGCCCACTTTCAGTCCCTCTGTCACGATATAGTTTTGTCCGTCGTTTTGCGGAGCCACCTTAATTTCCGTGTACTTGGCTTTGTTGTCCTTGCCAACCGTATAAACAAAAATCTTATCCTGCACCTCAGTTGCATACGACTGCGGAATAACGATGGCGTGGTTGCTTACCCGTGGTACGACGATAGAGCCAGATCCGCCACTCTTCAACAACCGATCTGGATTTTTGAAGTGTGCGATCAGCGTCAAGGTACCCGTGGTTTGGTCTATCACACCACTCATCTTCACCACCTTACCAGGCTGGTTGTAGATGGTGCCATCGGCCATCTGCAATTTTACCGCTGGCATCGACGCGATGACAGCCGACATGTTGCCCGATGTCTTGGTCATTTCCAGCACATCTTTTTCAGTCATGGAGAAGTAAACCTCCATGGTGCTGTTGTTGGAAACGGTGGTCAACGGCGTGGGACTTGAAGCGCTGACCAAGGCCCCCACCTTGAAAGGAAGGCTGCCAACGACACCTGCCGCCGGACTCTTCACATAGCAGAAACTCAGCATCTCCTTCGCCGAAGCCAGTGCAGCTTGTGCCTGAGCCACCGCTGCCTGTGCCGTTGCGTAAGTATTTTGAGCTGATTGTAATTCGTATTGGCCAATGACATTGCTCTTGAACAACTGCTCACTGTTCTCGTAGGTCAACTTAGCGGTGTTGAGTTGCGACTTGGCTGAGTTCACGGCAGCCTGCGCTTGGCGAACCGATGCCTGATAAGTACTGTTGTCTATCACGAACAACACCTGGCCCTTGCCTACTGTTTGGCCCTCTTTCACGTTCAGTTTTGTAATGAATCCCGACACCTTCGGCCGAATCTCAACATCTTGAATACCCTTGATCACGGCTGGATAAGTGGTCTGGGTTGTAGAACCCGTCGACTCGATTTGCGTGACAGGATATTCGTTGTCACCGAATTTCATGTTGGGTCTACCGCCACACGAAACCAAGAGTGCAGCCATGGCTGCAAACAAAAACATACTTTTTTGTCTCATACCTTTATATAATCTATTATTTTTCATTCTTTCTCAAAAAACATACAATAAGAATTCATTTGAAAATTATTGTAAGCCTATAAGTTTTTGTCATGCAAATTTACATGATTTTTTCTCACTATGGCATCAATACCACTTACATTTAACATATATTATCTGCAAATAACGAAAATAGAGGATTTACATCAAGTGAGAACAAACATTCTACCTGTGATCCAAAATTCAAAAACACGCACATCAAACGGATAGGAGAAAGATGAAAGTAAGCGTTAATATCGATACCATCTTACCCCAACCAAGATGTCAAAAACGGGTTGCCTGGGATGTTGAAAAATCTTGCAAACCCGCTCAAATACTCGCGTATTTGCAAGCAACTGCCTCGGTGGTCGAAAATACGCGAATTTTGTATGTGCCTCACCCACAGCAACTTCCTGCTTAATTCCCTATGAACGTCACCTCAAAAGCAATCATATTGCACGGCAAGAGCATTGAGTTTGACCTGCAACGAGTATGCTTTTCAGGGTCAAAAAGCATGCTATAGAAGACCAAAGTCAATGCTTTTGGCCAAACAAGGGCATCAGAAAGTGATTTTTGAAGCTAAAATTAGCTGGATTTTTTCTAGAATGCAAGTTTTGAAATGACCAAAAATATTGACAAAACCGCAGTTCTTTCACTCCTATTTTTGAGGTACGTCCAACCCCATTTTTTTGGCTTTTTCAATCAAAAGAGCCATCAACGGTTCGCGTTCGTTCGGCACCTTGTTATCAAGCACCGCATCTTTCAAGGTCTGCTTCAGTGTCCCCACCTCGCGCGATGGCTGCAAGTGGAACATCTCCATAATCTCGTTTCCGTCGATGCAAGGCTGCAACAGCCGCTTATAGTCGCGTTCTTTCAGGTCATCCAGCTTCTCGCGTACCATGCGAAAGTTGTCCAAGAACCGTTGTTTGCGCTGTGCGTTCTTACTGGTAATATCGGCTTCGCACAGCGTCATGAGGCCGTCGATGTCGTCACCGGCATCGTTCATCAAACGACGAACGGCACTATCGGTCACCTCTTCATCGGCAATGGCGATGGGACGCATGTGCATATCAACCATCTTTTGCACATACTTCATCTTGCTGTCCATGGGGAATTTGAGCCGTCTGAAGATGCCTGGAATCATCTTGGATCCAATGTAATTATGGTTATGGAACGTCCATCCGGCCTGTACGTCCCACCTTTTGCTGCGTGGTTTCCCGATGTCATGGAACAAAGCGGCCCACCGAAGCCACAAGTTGTCGGTATGTTGGCAAATGTTATCAACCACCTCCAAGGTATGATAGAAATTGTTTTTATGCGCTCGGCCGTTCCTTGTTTCCACGATGTCCATGAGGGTGAACTCAGGCAAGATAAGTTCGAGCAATCCACAGCGATGCAGTTCTACGAATCCCCGACTGGGGTGGTCGGTCATCATGATTTTGTTCAGCTCGTCGGCGATACGTTCGCCACTCACAATCTTGATGCGTTCTCTGTTGCGCTGCAATGCCTCAAAGGTTTCGTCCTCGATGAAAAATTTCAATTGTGTGGCGAAACGCACGCAGCGCATCATGCGCAATGGATCGTCAGAGAAAGTGATATCGGGGTCGAGCGGCGTGCGAATGATGCCATCTTCCAAGTCTAAAAGACCGTCAAAGGGATCAACCAGTTCGCCAAACCGCGCCTCGTTGAGGCAGACAGCCATGGCGTTGATGGTGAAATCACGTCGGTTTTGGTCGTCCTCCAAGGTGCCATCCTCCACCACGGGCTTGCGTGAATCGTGGCTGTAGCTCTCTTTTCGGGCACCCACGAACTCCACCTCCACCCCCCGATACTTCACTTGCGCCGTTCCAAAATTGCGAAATACCGACAGATGGGCTTGTTTGCCCAGCCGCTGCTTCAAGGCCTCGGCTACTTTGATGCCGCTGCCCACCACCACCACGTCGATGTCGTTGGACGGTCGTTCGAGAAAAAGGTCGCGAACATAGCCACCCACTACATAGCATTCCAGCTGCAAGTCATCGGCCACAGCGGATAGGTGATGAAAGATAGGTTGATCAAGGAGATGAGCCAAGTCGGCATTGGAGAGATTACGCATGTTGAAACTATAAAACTTCTTAAGTGGCTGCAAAGTTACTAAAAATTAGCCATGTTTTGGATGCTATGAAAAAGAAAAATCGTATTTTTGCGACATGAAGAAATATATGTGGTTGATTCTGTGTACGCTTCTCATCTGTTCGTGCACACCATCTGAAGACGAAAAAGCAGCAAGATTGCTCTCCCAGATTAAGACCTTATATAAGGACGGTTGCTATAACGAAGCACTCGACTCCATCATGGCACTGCGCATGCGGTTTCCCAAAGCCATAGAGAGCCGCAAGGAAGCCTTGCGCATTTGGCAAAACGCTTCCTTGAAGCAGGCGCAGGCCGACATTGCCCAGACTGACTCGGCACTACAAACTGTCTTGAGAAGCATCCCCATGGAATCGAATCTGTACAAAGCCAACATGATGAGGGTGGAACGCGACTCGCTGAAAGCGCGCTACGAGGCCATGTGTGGCGTGGTGCGAATGATTAGAATGCGGCAGAAACAGGGGCTGTAGCACAGGTTTCAAATACATCATGCAGCCTGAAGGGTTGCGCAGAAGACAGAGAATGAAGAACGACTGGCGAGAGATAACCCCGCAAAGCGATTCTTCATTTTTTTCGTTGTTAACCTATCAACCTATTCAGCGCAGATCTGTCGGCGAAAAATCGACATCCACTTCCTTTGGATATTTCATGAAAATTGACTAATTTTGCAAACAATAAATATGAACAATACGAAGACAGAAGAACAGTTCAAGAAGGTGCTGACCGAATGTCGCACGCTCTTTGAGAAGAAACTTCACGATTACAGTGCGTCGTGGCGCATTTTGCGTCCGTCGTCATTGACAGACCAGCTGTTCATCAAAGCCAAGCGCATACGCTCGTTGGAAATCAAGAAAGAAGCCATGATAGACGAAGGCATCCGCCCGGAATTCATGGCCTTGATTAACTATGGCATCGTGGGATTGATTCAACTAGAGAAGGGGTTCGTTGACGAAATAGACATCAACACCGAGCAGGCCATGGCGCTGTACGACCGACATGCGAACGAAGCACTCACACTGATGGTGAAAAAAAACCACGACTACGATGAGGCTTGGCGCTCGATGCGCGTGAGCAGCTACACTGACTTTATCTTGACAAAGATACAAAGAATCAAAGAACTGGAAGACATCCATGGACAGGCACTCGTTTCTGAGGGTATCGACTCCAATTTGATGGACATCATCAACTACGCTGTCTTCGGTGTTATCAGGCTCAGTGAATAAACTCAAGACGATATCGACCAACGTTTGCCGCCTGCTCCTGGGGGTGACATTCATCCTTTCGGGATATGTCAAGGCAATTGACCCGCTGGGGACACAATACAAGATAGAAGACTATCTGGAAGCATTGGCATGGCAAGGCATGGTTCCCGACTGGATGACGTTGGGAGCTTCGGTGTTTTTGTCGGCTTTGGAATTCTGCTTGGGCGTGTTCATCCTGCTGGCTATCAGGCGGCGAGTGGTGTCGAAAATCACGCTGGTTTTCATGGCAATCATGACAGTCGTGACGCTGTGGTTGGCCATCGCCAATCCCATCAGCGACTGTGGGTGCTTTGGTGATGCTATCAAACTGAGCAATACGGAGACATTATTGAAGAACATTGTGCTGCTGGGTTGTGCCATCGTCATGGCCATTTGGCCGACACGCATGTGGCGCTTCATATCAAGGCCCAACCAATGGATCGTGTTCAACTATACCATCTTCTTCATCATCGTGTCCAGTCTGTATTGTCTGTACAAACTGCCGCTGTTCGATTTCAGGCCTTATCATGTGGGAGCTAACATTCAACAGGGCATGGTGATTCCCGAAGGAGCGGAGCAACCCAAGTTTGAAACAACGTTCTTGCTGAAAAAAAATGGTGTGACGAAGGAGTTCACACTGGACAATTACCCAGACTCTACTTGGACTTTCGTGGACAGTAAGACCGTTCAGACGGCGCAAGGGTACGTACCTCCCATACACGACTTCAGCATACAAACCCAGCAGGGAGATGACCTAACCCAGGAAGTGTTGAACGATACGAGTTACACCTTCTTGCTCATCTCGCCTCATCTGGAATATGCAGACGACTCAAACTTTGGCGATATTGACCGGATTTACGAGTATGCACAGACGTACAATTATCCATTTTATTGCCTCACGTCAAGCACCGAGCCGCACATCAAGCGTTGGCAGGATCTAACGGGCGCCGAATATCCGTTCTACATGACTGACGAAACCACGCTGAAGACCATCATCAGGAGTAACCCTGGGCTGCTTTTACTGAAAAAAGGAACCATTATCAGGAAATGGAGTCACAACGACTTGCCGAAAGAAGTCGACATGCAACGGCCGCTGAACGAAGAGGTAATTGGGCAAATGCCGGCCAACAGCGTGCCAACCAGGATTACTGAAATCTTCTTGTGGTTCATTCTGCCGTTGATGTTGCTAACCATTGCCGACCGTCTTTGGGCCTGGAGCCAGTGGTTGAAGTTCAAGAAAAAGAAAGAAGAACGCTATCAAAAGAAAGAAAAAGATAATAAATCAACTCTTAAAAAAGAATAGTAAAATGAGAAAAAAAATCGTAGCAGGCAACTGGAAGATGAATCTGAACCTGCAAGAAGGTGTTGCTTTAGCAAAAGAAATCAATGAAGCATTAGTAGCAGAAAAGCCCAACTGCGGCGTTATCATCTGCACACCGTTCATTCACTTGGCATGTGTTGCAGACGTATTGGATAAAAACTTAGTGGGTTTGGGTGCTGAGAACTGTGCCGATAAGGAAAAAGGAGCCTACACAGGTGAGGTTTCTGCAGAGATGGTAAAGAGCACCGGAGCACAATATGTCATTCTTGGACACTCTGAAAGACGTCAATATTACAAGGAAACTCCAGAAATCTTGAAGGAGAAAGTGCAATTGGCATTGAAGAATGGTCTGAAGGTAATCTTCTGTATTGGCGAGACTTTGGAGGAACGCGAGGCCAACAAGCAGAACGAAGTGGTGAAGGCAGAACTCGAAGGTTCTGTATTTAACCTTTCTGAAGAGGATTTCAAGAACATCATTATCGCCTATGAACCCATCTGGGCCATTGGTACTGGAAAGACTGCTACAGCCGATCAGGCAGAAGAGATTCATGCCTATATTCGTTCAATCGTTGCTGAGAAGTATGGTAACGAGGTGGCTCAGGACACTACTATCTTGTATGGAGGCAGCTGCAAAGCTAGCAATGCACCTGAATTGTTCGCTAAAGAAAACATCGATGGCGGTCTGATTGGTGGCGCATCACTCAAATGCGCCGACTTCAAGGGCATCATTGACGCTTGGAAGAAATAAGACTCCACACATGTTGAGTGAGGCAAGGCCCATCCAATAGTGAGCCTTTGTCTCACTTGATATTTTTGAATTAACAATCAAGAAAAATGAAGAAATTCGTCACTTTATTCATCATCATCATTTGTTCAGTAACATTTGCTGATGCACAGACTTTCCTTGATCATCTTCAGAAGAAGGAGCCAGGAAAAGCATCTGTCAAAGTTAGCCAGAGTAAGGATATCGACGAATTGGTTAACGGAAAAGCGAAAACCGCTACAACACAGACTGGTAGGACTGATAACAAAGCGCAAGACGTAAAAAATGTCGCAGCAACAAAGAATCAAAACACACCTGCAGTCACAACAAACCCGGCGGAGAAGAATGGTCAGAAACCTAAAGAGGGAGCTGAAACGAAACATGATTCCACGGCTAGACATGAAGATAAACGACTGCAAAACGAAGAAACTTCGACCAATGAGATGGAGATTCCCACCGTCGACTTGCGCAAAAAAGTGATGCGGAAGGGGTATAAGATCAATGGATACCGTGTGCAAGTCTATGCTGGAGGCAACTCACGAGCCGACAGACAACGAGCAGAAGCCGCCAGAGACATCATCAAACAGACGTTTCCTAATGAGCCGGTTTACGTTCATTTCTATTCTCCCAGATGGATTTGTCGCGTAGGTAATTATCGAAGTTATGAAGAAGCGGCTCACATTCTCAAGCAAGTGAAAGGTCTTGGGTATAAACAAGCCAGCATTGTACGCGGCAAAATTACTGTACAATATTAAACAATAGGAACGAAGAAACAAATGAATTCAGATACTGAATTTCGTGAAGGCCTGGACGAACTGGCCTCACATTACGAAAAAATATTATCACTTCTCGGCGAAGACCCACAGCGCGAAGGCCTGCAGAAGACACCCATGCGTGTGGCAAAAGCCATGCAAGTGCTGACAAGAGGATACGCACAAGACCCCAAACAAGTGCTTCTCGATGCGCTGTTTGATGAGAAATACAATCAAATGGTCATCGTCAAAGACATTGATTTCTTCTCCATGTGCGAGCACCACATGCTGCCTTTCTATGGAAAAGTGCATGTAGCCTACATCCCCAACGGCCACATCACCGGATTAAGCAAAATAGCTCGCGTGGTAGACATATACAGTCACCGTCTGCAAGTGCAAGAACGTCTGACGCAACAAATCGGAGATTGCATCCAAAGTGCACTCAAACCTCTTGGAGTGATGGTAGTGATTGAGGCTAAACACATGTGCATGCAGATGCGCGGAGTGGAGAAACAAAACTCCATCACCACTACCAGTGCATTCAGTGGTGCCTTCAATCAAGCCAAAACCCGTGAGGAGTTCATGAATCTTCTGCGTGGGGAATCAAAGAGAATATAAATAAATTTTCACCAATAGTGTTTGGCATCTGTCCTCTTTCATTGTGGTGTTTCCTCACCATCAACAAGCAATTGGACGGCTATTCGGCCTTCTCAAAATCAACATAAGATGGCAACTTGAGGATTGCCAAACACAATTATTCACGATTAAGCTAAGTATATGAAGTTTATCTCATGGAACGTTAACGGGCTGAGGGCCTGTGTGAAGAAGGATTTTGAAGCATCATTCCATCATTTGGACGCTGACTTTTTTTGCCTGCAAGAAACCAAAATGCAGGCAGGTCAATTGGACTTACAGTTTGAAGGCTATCAATCGTATTGGAACTATGCCGACAAGAAAGGCTATTCGGGTACCGCCATCTACACCAAACACGAACCACTGAACGTGACGTATGGCTTGGGAATAGACGAACACGACCACGAAGGACGAGTGATAACCTTGGAGATGGAGGACTTTTTCCTCATCACCGTCTATGTTCCCAACTCGCAAGATGAGCTTCGCCGACTTGACTATCGTATGCAATGGGAAGACGATTTCCGAGCTTACGTTATGCAATTGGATGCCATCAAACCAGTGATTATCTGCGGAGACCTGAACGTTGCCCATGAAGAAATTGACCTGAAGAACCCCAAGACCAATCGCCGCAATGCCGGTTTTACAGACGAAGAGCGTGAAAAGATGACCATTTTGCTTAACAATGGCTTTATAGATACCTTTCGTTATCTTTATCCTGAGCAAGTAACATACTCGTGGTGGTCGTACAGATTTCGTGCAAGAGAAAAGAATGCCGGCTGGCGTATTGACTATTTTCTCATTTCAGAACAACTCAAAGAACGACTCGTTGATGCTAAAATACATACAGAGATTTTAGGAAGCGACCACTGTCCCGTGGAATTGGAGCTACTATAAATCCTTCCCACTCCTATCATTATCAAGATAAATACTATTATTCCATTCGAGAATAAACCACAATGAATGGCTTCGGCAGACAGGTTTTTACCTCTTAGAACAACTTTTTCTTGCCAGAAGTCATTATTCATTCGATTTTAATGGAAGCAGGATATCAGTGATTGTCGTGCCGGATGCAAACGCATCCAAATCCACTTCACGATTGATACCACTCACCCATCCATGCTGATCGCGTTGCCATATATAGTGCCGATGAGCGCCATTCACCACGGGAGCCTCATCACTATAATGAGCAATGAATAGGGGTAGCTTATCAAAACGGGACGAAAGATGGGCATTATAGAAGCGACTATCGGCATAAAGTAGCGGAGACGAACCGTAATGTTGCTTCACCAACCCTACAAAAACAGCCAAACTATCCTGTATTTGGCGCTTATTCCACCCTTTTACCCCCGACCATTCCACATCAACCATCGGCAAAAGATGCTGAGATGTACTGTCAACTTGGGTGATAAAGTTGTTGAATTGTGAACGCATAGAACTAGAAGAGGTCAAAAAATGATACGACCCAACCAACAATCCCGCACGCTTGGCCTCTCGTATATTGTACTGATAAAGCGTATCGACGTGCGTACTGCCCTCGGTAGCTTTGATATATACAAACTGAATGCATGTGTCGCTGGCCACCAAAGGCCAATCGATAGGTCCTTGATGATGCGAAACATCGATACCATCATAATGATATTTGCTCCGGGGATGAGGCAGCAAACCGCTTTGCCAAGCCGTAGTTTGCAAACCTGAAAGAAAACTTCTGTACTGCTCTGGGAAAAAGATAACCACCGAACAGAACACAAAAAACAAAACAGACACCACAATAGCCATGGCCTTCAGCCTTCTCTTCCACCTTGAACCGTGGTGGTGATGGCGATGATGGTGGTGCCGATAGGAATGTGAACGTTGGTTGGTCATGATTTAAACAGCTATGGATTGGCACATTTTTTTAAAGACATATCAAATCATAGGACAAGCCATCTGGCATCAATCCACCTGTCCATGCGCATCCAACACAGGCTGCAAGAAGGTCGATACGTCTGCTATTGCTTGTTTTCATCCTTGATAACAAGTTTTCCTCTGAACAAAATTTGCTCTCGTTTCTGCGCCCTTACCAGCAGGTCAACCTGTCCGTTATCAAAAATTTCCATCATATAGGCGTATCGATCTTCATCGTTTTCCACATAAATATCCATTTTTGTCAACCCTTTTTTAGGGCTACTGACAGCATAATCTTGAATAGGAGCGTCGAACACCAAGGCCTTTCCGCCCCCGTATGGAATATTGTAGGCACGCCCATAGTAGGGAAGATATGAATAAAGCGTGTCGCCAGACATGCGGATGCCATACCCATAGTCTAGATGCTTCAATCCCGCACGGAAAGGAATGACATAATTAATATCCACTGCCATCTTTTTATTTTCAATGGCCTCGTGAACCTTTTGCGCCGTCCAGGCCAACTTCACGTCCTTCTGCTGTGATGTCAAACGGCTTGATGAGCATCCCACCAGAAGAGCAAACACACTACATAAAAGGAACTCATTTCTCATGAAAGCCTCCAATTTTTCTGCTAATATACATTTTTTTCAGCAGTATCACACCATTTATCTCAACTAAATGCCGTTATTTCTTGAGATGTTTTCTGCCATGTTGAATCACCACTCCTCTGTAATTCCTGCGCACCCGGTGCCCAAACAAATCAAACATCGGTGCCGCTGGGTCCAGCTTATTCCAATCGGTAATTACTCGGGAGATGCCCGTAGGCACACTTCCTGTCACCTTCAAGTTTCTGATTTCCCAGGTTGGCGCACACGAAGTGGTACTCTTGTAGACGAAAGCCACTTGTATTTTCTTGCCAGCATAGGCACTCAAATTGATGGGATTGGTCTGTACAAACTTCCAATTTTCAAGTCCAGGAATCTCAACATTCAACTTCGTCCATGTCGATTGTCCTACCTCTTGAACCATCACAGACAAGAATTCTCCTCCCCTATTTTTGTAACTCTTTAAAAAGTTGCAAGCCTGTTCAAAACTCATTTGTGCTTTTTCATACGCAGTTAAATCGATGACAGGCGATATCAACCAACTTTCAGCAGCCTGGTTTGCGCTATAGACATAGGCAGATGCCTTCATACACTGCACGTTGTCTTTCGCATAACTGAACCAAACGTAAGTCATCCCGTTTGACAATTTCTTGTTGTCGACAGTGAACATCCCCTTGCCCGATGCAAACGACTCATTGAAAACCACGCCATCCACACCCGGTTGGGGTGTTGGGTCGGGTGTAGGATCAGGCACCACGACGCTACCTCCGCTGCGGTAATGATCATAACTAAAGGCTACATTCACAGAATCGCCCCAAATATAATCCTCCAACCCCGGATAATCTACAAACGGATTTCTGTTGCCTTGAGCTTTTGCCACCGCCTCATTGCGATTGATCTCCTTGTCACTCACAGGATCTTTCTTCGCCCAACGCAGTAGCATGTCCATCTGCCACTTGACCAACGGCTTGTAGGCATTTCCCGAAAAGATGTTGGCACCTCCACTTCCGCTCGACCATTTTGACACATTACTCTCATAACAAGTAATCATGTAGAAATAAATTCGAGCCAAATCGCCCTTGTATTCATCGTTGGGTTCAAACACCGTTCCACCGTAACCTGGCAAAGTACACGTTCCAAGTTTGCTGAATCCATTGTTCGACTGGTACTTCTCACCCTTAGTTTCGCCATAAGGAAAATTGCTTCTTCGATTGTTCACATAGCCATCTGAGGGCAGGATGTGATGAGCGTCATACTTCATCGGCTTGGCTTTAAAGAACCAACTCTGAGGCACCGTGTGCTCTCGGTTGTAGCCGTCGCCTTCACCTGAATATTGATGTCCTTGCGCACTACTGCCAATGATATAATTGGTAGTGTTGGAATAGATGTCGTAAAGTTTGCCGTCAGCACGCCGATCGGACGTACGGTAAATCGCCCACAGACCATCGTAAGAACCGTGAATGGAACCGGAAATGACGTGAAAAAAGGCTGTCTTCAACGCTGCACCCGTTTTTCCATTCGTACTTTCGTAATAGGTTCCCGTGCGGTTGGGACCTTGGGCCCACAAAGTGGCAGTTCCTAACATGAGCGTTGACAAGAAGATATGTCGTAGATTAGATGATTTCAGCATAAAAAATAATTTGAATTTGATTGTTTGCAAATTTACAAAACAATCTTATTTATCCATATAAATTTACAAGAAAAGTCGTTCTCACCTTAATATCCTATGCTTATACGGCAACAAATGTAGCCTATTTTGAATCAGTCATAAGAATAATGTAGGGACGCACGACCAGTCTGTCAGCAAATCCAATAGCCACCTGCTATATTTTTTTCATTGTCAGTCAACCTCGCAACAATCAATTGTCATACTGAATGCAACACCATTATTCATCAAAGCAAAATGTTATGAACCACATCACGACCTTGTAAATGTTGAAAATTTTACCCGAAAAACGGGCCTAAAACAGCTCATCAATGTTGATCATCTAGAAAAAAATGATAGGCACGCAGGGTGCAAATCGATTGATTGGTGGGTCCGAAAACTCTATTTTTACCAATAAAGTGATGGTTTTATGCACACAAATGCATCTTATTGGCGGCCAATAGGCATGGGTTAATGCTGCAATAGCATGCGAATTACAACCTTAAAGCATTGCTTTTGGCTTAAAAATGCATGAAAAACAGTGGGCCAGCAGTAAAAAGATTTATAACTTATTGTATTATAATTACTTATAAACCATTCGCATGCTAACCGTATTTGCAAAGACTGAAAAGGTTGTTGGGAAATACGCCAAATATGAAGAGGTTTGTTGTCAAGAAAATTCATCATTGTTGAGCATCGTGATTTCCACACACAACCTTTCAAACCCATTTGCCCATGCTGTTGCCAAAACAATAAAATTGGGCGTTATGAGGGTTAAACATGCCTCATGAAAGGCATGCAGAGTCTTTAGAACGGGAACAGCAAGGGCAGCACAAACGTCATCACCAAACCGATGAGCAACTGAAGGGGCAAGCCTACCTTGATATAGTCCATGAACTGGTATTGGCCAGCCTTCATCACCAGCGCATTGGGTGGTGTGGAGAAAGGCGATGCGAAACACATGCTGGCACCCAACGTCACGGCAAAAAGGAATGCGTATGGGCTTACTCCTACCTGTGAGGCGGCCGACATGGCGATAGGTGCCATGAGCACGGCCGTAGCGGTGTTGCTGATGAACATGGTTAAGAGTGTGGTAGTGTAATAAACCCCTGCCAGCAGCACCATGGGACCCATGTTACCCAAGGCATTGACCAGCGAGCTGGATATAAGAGTCGAAACACCCGTCTTCTCCAAGGCTATGGACATGGGCATCATGGCAGCGATGAGTACGATGCTCTCCCACTTGATGGTTTTGTAGGCCGCCTCGACATTTCGGAAACAACCTGTGAGCACCATAAGCAATCCCGCGACGATGACCGCAGTAACCGGTTCAACGGGAATAAAGTCGAATACCATCATGCATACCATCAGCAACATGATGAGCGCAGCAACGGGTGCCTTGTAGTTGAGCGTTACCTTGCTGGCTTGTTCAATGGGCCTGCCCAACACCACCCAGTCGCTTTCAGCCATGTCCAACTTGTCGATGTTGCTCCACAAGCCTTGCACCAGCAGCACGTCGCCAGCCAATAACTTCTGATCGGAGAGGTTCTTCAGCATATAATCGCCATGGCGGCGGATTCCCACCACATTGATGTTGTACTGTTCGCCAATGCCCGAATCCTTAAGCCGTATGCCGTTGATGCGCGAATTGGGCATCAACACCAGCTCAGCCATACCAATGTCATAGAAGTCAACCGAACTGTCATCGAGCTTAGCCAACCCATTTTCCGCAGCAAAGGTTTCCATCTTGTCGGTGTCACCTGCAAGGTACAGCAGGTTACCAACGCGCAGCACGGTAGATGGCTTTGGCACATTTTGCTTAACCTGCCGCATAATACGATTGGTATTGGTTAGTTCTTTCCTGATTTCGATAATCGACAGGCCATGCCTGTTGCGCAGGTCGAGCTGGGCTACCGTCTTTCCCACCAGTGGCGAATGACTGCCAATGCGGTAGGCCTCCGTATAGCTTTGCAACTGATATTCGGACACCAGTTCGTCCATGCTCTTGCTCTTGGACTTCCTGCGCCTACCTTCTTTCTTTTCCTTGCCAAGGAATATACGGCTCAGCGGCAACAGCACTATGATACCTAAGGTAATACATACGATGCCAACGGGAAAGAACGAGAAGAACGACAATGGTTCAAAACCTGCGTCGGTGAGTGCTTCCTGAATGACAAGGTTAGGCGGCGTACCAATAAGTGTGAGCATTCCGCCCAGACTACTGGCAAAGGCCAGTGGCATAAGCAGCTTGCCGGGACTGGTATTCGACTGTGCCGCC
The DNA here is from genome assembly GCF_025151385.1 of Hoylesella buccalis ATCC 35310. Lineage (NCBI taxonomy): Bacteria > Pseudomonadati > Bacteroidota > Bacteroidia > Bacteroidales > Prevotellaceae > Hoylesella > Hoylesella buccalis. The sequence goes on from NZ_CP102287.1 coordinate 1,150,592, forward strand.
ATGCTCACCACGATGGGCATCATCAGTGCCACCGTGCCAGTGTTGCTGACAAAGGCGCCGATGAAAGAGGTTGTGAGTATCACCAGCAGGAAGAGCTTGATGTCGTTGCCCTTGGATAAGCGTATGATGCGCTGGCTGGCTGCCTTGGCCAATCCTGTTTGCAGAATGGCACCGCCCACCACAAACAAGCCAATCATCATGATGACTACCTTGGAAGAAAAGCCAGAGAGGGCCTCTTCAGGCGTCAGAATACCAGCTAAAAGCAACACTGACAGGGCGCACAAGGCTACAATATCAGCACGCAGACGACCAACGACAAACATGATGACTGTAACAAGAAGTACAATGAGTGTAAGAATCATATTAAAATAAAATATATTTCTGGTTGTAAATAAAATAGCGTGAACAATGGTTATTTCATGATAACCACTGGCAAATATACGAAAAAAAAATGACAATCAGGCTGACATGTACAGGAAATGACTACTACGATACATGGAAGCATGTTTTCATGGCATGAGTTATTCATGACATTCGTATGAGGAAGAAGCGCTTTTCTTGCTCAATCAGACATATAATTTAATAATTTTATGTAAGTTTGCAAATGATAAATGGAATCACCAAGGACGGTGAAGTTGTTCACAAGATGACATACATTTAAACCATTTGCTTAACGCGCTATGATTACCTTTACAGCAGAAAACATATTTCTCTTTGGCTCGTTCCTCGTGCTGATTAGCATTCTCATCAGCAAGACGGGCTATCGGTTCGGCATCCCCACCCTGCTGCTGTTCCTTTTTACCGGTATGGGTTTTGGCAAAGAAGGACTCGGCTTAACATTCGACAGCCCGAAAGACACGCAGATGATTGGTATGATAGCCTTGAGCGTCATTCTCTTTTCAGGAGGAATGGACACCAAGTTCAAGGAAATCAAGCCCATTATTGGCCCAGGTGTGCTGCTCTCCACATTGGGTGTCATCATGACCACCGTCCTCACGGGCGGGTTTATCTTTGCTCTCTCACAGTGGGCAGGGATGGATATCAGGCTGTCGCTCATCGTGTCGATGCTACTGGCGGCCACCATGTCATCCACCGACTCGGCATCAGTCTTCAGTCTGTTGCGCACACAACGCATCGGCCTGAAGCACAAGCTACGGCCAATGCTCGAGCTGGAGAGCGGCAGCAACGACCCTATGGCCTACATGCTCACCATCGCACTGATGAATGTAGCACTGTCGGGAGGCGAACTTTCTTTCTCTGACCTGTTGTTCGATGTGGCCGAACAGTTTGTGTTGGGCAGTGCATTGGGCTACGGTGCCGGTCGAATGTCCGTATGGCTGGCCAATCGTATCAACCTTCCGAACCCATCACTCTATCCTGTTTTGCTGCTGAGCATGGTGTTCATCACATTCACCCTGACCGACCTGCTGAACGGAAACGGCTACCTGGCGGTGTATATCGCAGGACTTGTGGTGGGCAACTGTCGCCTATCGTATCGCCGCGAGATGACCACCTTCATGGAAGGCCTTACCTGGCTGCTGCAAATCGTGTTGTTCCTCACGCTCGGTCTGCTGGTCAATCCGTCCGAACTCATTGGCGTGAGTCTGTTCTCCCTGGCCATTGCCGTGTTCATGATGCTCGTCGCACGGCCGCTGAGCGTATACCTCTGCCTGCTGCCCTATCGCAACATACCCTTCAAGGCTAAGGCATTCCTTTCTTGGGTGGGCCTGCGCGGCGCCGTTCCCATTATCTTTGCCACCTATCCGCTAATCAATGGTGTGGAGGGTGCTGACATCTTGTTCAACATTGTGTTCTTCATCACGTTGCTGTCGCTTACCATTCAGGGCACTACCATCTCGCTCTCCGCCAAAAAACTCAAACTTGACATGCCCGAAGAAAAAACAGGAAACGAGTTTGGGGTGGAGATACCCGAAGAGTTGGGGTCGAAGTTGCGCGAGGTGACACTCACAGAAGCCATGCTCGAAAACGGCAACTTGCTCTCGCAGATGGATGTTCCTCAGGGCACGCTCGTCATGATGGTGAAACGCGGGAAAACCATTTTGGTTCCCAATGGACAGTTGCCACTGGAAGAAGGCGACATCTTACTTTGCCTCTCCAGTGCTGTCCAACGCACGCAGGATGTTCGCAAACATCCACATTGGTAATGGCCACTCTCTGAGATGAGCTAACCCTTCTGAAGAAATTCTGTTGCAATACCAGGTGAAGTTGGTGGCATGGCATCAAAAAAAAGTTGCACCTCAAATGAGATGCAACTCTTTTTATGTTGTTAATTTCAATTCGCTTTACTTCACTTTGTCAACGATAGCCTTGAATGCTTCAGGGTTATTGACAGCGAGATCTGCAAGAACTTTACGGTTGATTTCAATACCAGCTTTGTTCAAAGCGCCCATCAAGGTGGAATAGGTCATACCTTCCAAGCGTGCAGCAGCATTGATACGCTGTATCCACAGTGAGCGGAAAGTGCGCTTCTTGTTACGACGGTCGCGGTAAGCGTAGGTAAGTCCCTTCTCCCAAGTATTCTTAGCTACGGTCCAAACATTCTTTCTTGCTCCGAAATAACCTTTAGTCTGCTTCAGTATTCGGGTCCTTCTTGCTTTTGATGCTACATGATTTACTGATCTTGGCATAGTTTTTCTCCTTTTAAATTGTTTGACTAAAAGTTAATTAACGCAAGTTGAGCAAGTCGCGAACCTGCTTAACATTTGCAGAGTCAACGAGGGTGTAACCTACTAAGTTTCTCTTTTGTTTCTTTGTTTTCTTAGTCAAGATATGACTATGGTAAGCATGATTACGCTTAATCTTACCAGTTCCGGTAAAGCTGAATCTCTTCTTCGCACCGGAGTTTGTCTTTAATTTTGGCATTTTTTGTTAATTTTAAATGGTTATTTATTTACTTCTGTGGCAACGTATATACCAAGACGTTACGCACATTCCAATGTTTATTCTTCGTTTTGGAGCTTCTTCAATGCATCCGAACCATTCTTGGCATTGTCGAACAAGCCTCCCTTAGGTTTGTCATCAGCGGACGTACCGTCAGTAGGAACAATCTTCTTAGCGGCCTTAGCCTCAGCCATTGCCTGTTCACGGTCACGCTTTTGCTGGCTTTTCTTCTCTACTCCAACCTTCTTAGGCGCAAGATACAAGAACATTTTCTTGCCTTCCAGCTTCGGCATCTGCTCAACTTTTCCGTATTCTTCCAAGTCGTTTGCGAAGCGAAGGAGCAACACTTCTCCCTGCTCTTTAAACAGAATGGAGCGTCCACGGAAGAAGACATAGGCGCGAACCTTGTTGCCTTCATTAAGAAACCCTTGTGCATGTTTCAGCTTAAACTGATAGTCGTGCTCGTCAGTCTGCGGCCCGAAACGTATTTCCTTCACCTCTACCTTCACTTGCTTCTGCTTCATTTCCTTAGCACGCTTTTTCTGTTGGTAGAGAAACTTACTATAGTCGACCAAACGACAAACTGGCGGTTGAGCTTTAGGAGATATTTCAACGAGGTCAACTCCTTGCTGACGAGCTAAATCCAGAGCTTTTTTTGTCGGCATTACCTGCGATCCATCGTCACCTACAACACGCACTTCCCTTACGCGAATCTGTTCATTCACGCGGTACTGATTACTTAATTTGTCATTCTTCATTCAACTATATTAATGTGTTTACTTTCGCTAAACGGCTGCAAAGTTACTGATTTTACCACAATTAGCAAAACATTTAGATGAGTTTTTATTGTAGTTATAGATACAAATTGACGAGAAAACAAGGAAATGACCTCCTTACAAAGGTTATATTCTTGTTTACTCGTCAACCCTGTCCACAGACATTTCAATACATTTTTTAATCTTTTGGATGGATATTGGTTGCTTCAAGCATTTGGGCTACTTCGCTGTTTATGCGCGAAGCGAAGTCTTCCATCTTCATGGTAGCTTGTTCACCGCCACCCTGTTTGCGCATGGAAACAAGTCCTTCAGCAGCTTCTTTCTCTCCAACAATAACCATGTAAGGCACACGCTTCAACTCGTTGTCGCGAATTTTACGGCCTATTTTCTCGTTACGGTCATCGATAGTAGCCCGAATATCTTGCTCCGTGAAGTACTTGACTACTTGCTGAGCATAATCATTAAACTTCTCTGAGATAGGCAGAATGGCCACCTGTTCGGGGGTAAGCCACAGGGGGAAGTGACCAGCTGTATGCTCAATGAGCACAGCTGTGAATCGTTCAAGCGAACCAAATGGTGCCCGGTGTACCATCACTGGTGTTTGTTTGGTATTGTCCTCCGCCGTATATTCGAGCTTGAAACGTTGTGGCAGGTTGTAATCCACCTGAATGGTACCCAACTGCCAACGTCTTCCGATGGCATCTTTCACCATGAAGTCGAGCTTAGGGCCATAGAATGCAGCTTCGCCATAGGCCACCTTGGCATCCAATCCCTTCTCCTTGCAAGCCTCGATAATAGCCTGTTCACTTTCTGCCCACACCTCGTCAGAACCAATGTATTTCTCTTTATCGTTAGGATCGCGCAGACTAATTTGAGCTTCAAAGTTATCGAAATTGAAAATAGTGAATACGGCTTGGATGATATCCATCACGCGAAGGAATTCATTCTTAACCTGATCAGGACGACAGAAGATGTGCGCATCGTCTTGTGTGAACGAACGAACGCGCGTTAATCCATGCAGTTCGCCACTCTTCTCATAACGATAAACCGTACCAAACTCAGCGATACGCAGTGGAAGATCTTTGTATGAGCGAGGCTTGCACGCAAACACTTCGCAGTGATGCGGACAGTTCATGGGTTTCAACATGTACTCCTCGTCATCCTCTGGTGTATGGATGGGTTGGAAAGAATCTTTGCCATAGTGGGCATAGTGACCACTGGTGACATACAAATTCTTGCTTCCAATATGCGGAGTAATGACCTCTTGATAGCCAAAACGCTTCTGTATTTTGCGCAACATCTCTTGCAAACGCAAGCGAAGTTCTGTTCCTTTTGGCAACCAAATAGGCATACCCTTGCCCACACGGTCGGAGAACATGAAGAGTTCCATTTCCTTTCCAATCTTCCGATGGTCACGTTTCTTGGCTTCTTCCAGCATCAACAGGTACTCATCCAGCATCTTCTTCTTGGGGAAGGTAATACCGTAAATACGGGTGAGCTGTGCGTTTTTAGCGTCACCACGCCAGAAAGCGCCTGCAGCACTTGTTATTTTAACAGCCTTAATCAAACCAGTGGACATCAAATGCGGCCCACGACAAAGGTCTGTAAAATTGCCTTGCGTATAGGTAGAGATGTTTCCATCTTCCAAATCTTCAACGATGTGTTCAACCTTGTACGTCTGTCCGTCTGCCGTAAACTCATTGACAGCGTCGGCCTTGGAAAGCTCACGTCGAACAATTGGCTGGTTTTTCTTGGCCAGTTCCATCATTTTTTGTTCAATCTTAGGGAAGTCATTCTCTGAGATAGGAGTGCCATCGGCCGTCTGAACATCATAGAAGAACCCGTTTTCTATCGCGGGACCAAAGCCAAACTGAATACCTGGATACAGTTCTTTCAATGCTTCTGCCAACAAATGAGCCGAAGAGTGCCAAAAAGTATGCTTGCCTTCTTCGTCCTCAAAGCGATACAATGCGATGGTAGCATCTTCGTTGATGGGCCGATTCAACTCAACTGTCTCACCATTAACACCGCAAGATACAACGTTGCGAGCGAGAGCCGGTGAGATGCTCTCGGCGATTTGTAACCCAGTTACGCCCTTTTCGTACTCACGTACCGAGCCGTCTGGAAATGTGATTTTAACCATAACAAATTAGTTTATTTATCTTAATCGACACAAAAGTAATGCTTTATTTTGAGATAAAACAACGATTTGGTTTGTTTATTCCTATAAAAAAGGAGTTTGATACCAAAGGGGAAACATAGCTGAAACCCAATACGACATCTTATTTTGTCGCCGTTTTGCGTTTGATAACGCCATAAGCATCGTAAATACCGAGTTCTCCCGCCTTACTCAAGTCAGCGATTCCGGCATTCTTGGTATGCGTGTTTTCCAACCGAATGATTCCTCGGTTGTAATAAGCCTCAGCCAATCGACTGTCCAGTTCGATGGCCTTGGTATAATCGTCGATAGCCAACTGATAGTCTTTGCGTGCCGCATGGAAGTTGCCGCGGTTATAATATAGGTAGGCATTCTGCCCATCCAGCTTGATGGCTTGATTGAAATCATCGAGCGTCTTGGCTGCCTTCAACTGGATGTCAACACCATGAGAGGCATTGAAATCGTTCATCATAAACTGACATACGGCCCTCTGCCAGTAGGCAATGGTCGAAGTACTGTCTTGATCGAGATAGACATTCAGGTCGTTGATAGCCTCGTCAAAGTTCTGCGTAACGCTATATGCTACGGCACGTTGTAACAACCAAGCATGCACAGCCTTCATATCCTTCGCATCTTGGATAGAAGCCGACAGCTGATCAATGAGAGAAAGAAACGCCTTTGACTGCTCTTCGGTCAGCTGGGCGGAGTTACAAGTGATGTTAAGCGGATATTTCAGGTGGTGCAAATCGTTAAAGTCTTCTATTTCTTTGTTGAAAGCCTGATAGGTATTCATGCCATTATGATACGGCAGATACGACACCTCAAACATCGGCATGCGTGCGACATCCACCTTGCGATGCTGAATCTGTCCCCGATACTCACTCTCGTACTCGCGCTCAACCGTATTCTCGTCGGCCACAACGATTTGATTATACTTTTCGGGATCAATCTCGCTGCGCTTACGCATGGCCTTCAATTTGTTGTTGCTCCAGCGTTTTTGAACGCCACTGCGCTTGTCCATCTGCGCCTTGAAGATACGAAATTCGTCCATTTCGGCTTTTGCCGTCATGCCCAACCGGCGATAACAATTGGCACGATAGGACAATCCTGTCCAGAAATTAGGGAACTGATCTATCACTGCCGAATAGTCACGAATGGCCGCACGCAAATCGCCAGTCCTGTCGTGCAGTAGTGCTCGGTTAAAAATGGCCATCACGTTTTTCGGCTCCATCTTGATGACGAAGTCAAAATCTTCTATCGCCCGGTTGTCATCACCCAGCTGCATGCGCAGCAATCCTCGGTTGTAGTGAGCCAAAAAGTCGTTCGGTGCCAAATCGAGTGCCAAGTCATAATCGGCCATTGCCCCACGAAGATTGTTGTAATTAAGTCGGGCCAAGGCACGGTTCACATAGTTGTTGGCCACATTGGGCTTCAGGTGGATGGCCTTAGAGAGTTCCTCGTCGGCATCTTTCCACTTCCTGCGAGCCAGACTGATATAGGCGCGTGTGGTCCATGTGTTGCCATCGTAAGGGTCTATCTTCAAACTCTTGTCCAAAGATTTGGCTGCTTGCGTGGTATCTTTCTGATGCAGATAGATTTCGGCTTTCAGCGAATAGGCGTTGGCTGCGTTAGCCCATTTCTGCACGATGGTATCAGTCTGCAGCAACGCCTCGTCGTATTTCTTTTCGTTCATCAAGCAGACAGCCCGATTAAACCAATAACTTTGTTGCCTGGGTTGCAGCCTGATGGCCCGATTATAGTCGGTGATGGCCTCATCATAACGCTCTTGTCTAATCTTGGTGATGGCCCTTAAATCAAAAAACTGATGGATGTAAGGGTTCAGTTCGATGGCTTTAGAGATGTCAGCTTCGGCACCTGTAAAGTCATCCAAATAGAATTTTGCCACAGCTCGGTATTGCCATGGCTCATAAAGGTAGGGTTTTAAGGCAATAATTTGGTTGAAATACTGTATCGACAGCACATAGTCTTCATAGTGAAGGGCCACCTGACCATTCCTTAGCAGCTTTTCTATATTGTATTGCGCCCGTGCCACGAGCGACAAACAAGCCATGAATATGATGACTACATGCCGATACATACCTTCTACTTGTACACCCGTTTTTGCGGGCAGGTACACTGTTGTCGCCTTATCTGCGAACGGGTTTGGTGCGGTAGTGACATTCGTACTTGCCCTGCGTCATACCCTTCAATTTGTTTTTGATCATTTGTTTACGGAACGGCGAGATGCGATCAACGAACATTTTACCGTCCAGATGGTCGAACTCATGCTGCATCACACGAGCCAAATAACCTTCAATCCATTCATCATGCGGTGTAAAGTCTTCATCCATGTACTGCACATGAATGCGTGTGGTTCTCGAAACAGCTTCATGAATGCCGGGAATGGAGAGGCATCCCTCGTCCATCGACTCCTTGGGTGCGTTCTCATCAATCTCTATGATATGCGGATTGATGTATACGCGCCTGAAATCTTTGTATTCGGGAAAGTCGTCACTCAACACGTTGAGGTCGATAACTACCACCCGGATGGATTTTCCTATCTGCGGTGCGGCTAGGCCAATACCATCTGACGAATCAAGTGTTTCAAACATGTCTTGTATCAACTGTCCCAATCCTTCATACTCGGGCGTGATGTCCTGTGCCACTTTGCGAAGCACGGGTTGACCATATATATATATAGGTAATATCATTTTTTAGTTTACAAGTTGACAAGTTGACGAGTTTACGAGGTGATAGTTTACAAGTTGATGGTTGACGAGGTGATCGTTCTGTGGCTGACAAGGTGATGGATTCCTGTTTCCTATTTATGACCGAACCATGAACTTGCCTACTCGCAGCCATGTCCATGCAAACACATATCAAACCTGTTACAACGTCGTTTACCTTAGTCGTTTCGACTCCATATAACTTTGCAGAATGATGGTAGCAGATATCTCGTCTACCAATGCTTTATTTTGCCGGGCTTTCTTGCCGATGCCACTTGCGATCATGGCCTTATGAGCCAACACGGATGTAAAACGCTCGTCATAATATTCGATGGGAATCTGTGGCATGGCCTTTCGCCATCGGTTTACAAACTGCTCCACCCTAGCCATGTTTTCACTGGGTTTGCCATTGGTCTGCATGGGCTTTCCAATGACAATCCGTTCCACCTCCTCGCGCGCTACATAGTCTTTGAGATAGTCGAAGAGTGTAGATGTAGAAACAGTTGCCAATCCATTGGCAATGATTTGCAATGGGTCGGTAACTGCTATGCCCGTACGTTTCTTTCCGTAATCTATCGAAAGGATACGCATAGTATCTTTAAATGGTATTGGAGCGGGAGTTAACTGGGAGTTCACCCGGATCGAATCTGAGTAACAAAATCAAACCCTTGTTGGTGAACTCGTGCGTAACTATCTTTTGCTGGCACTTACCAGCACCTCTTTAGCTCACACCATTTACCATCATCCTCTTATTTCTTGTACAGCAACCAAGCGTCAGGATACTTTGAACGGAACTGGTTGCGCGATGCTACAGCCGAAGCTTTGTCGGCATGAGTTGTGGCAACAACGCGGTACATATTACGAGCTGAATTGTAAGCGATTTGTGCTCCATAGCCAGCTGACTGCAACGTACGCTGCAATCCCTCTGCGTTGGCCTTCAATCCGAACGAACCTACAACCACGCTGAATGCGCTCAGTCCACTGCCGCTCACCACGGTCACGTCCTCGGTACGTACTGTTGCGTTGTCAACATTATCTACAACCTGCGTCTGTGTTACAGGGGCTGGCGTCAAAGGAGCAACCACCGGAGCCTCGGTCTGAGCCGAAGTCTGTACAGATTCCTGTGCCTTTGCCTTTTCGTATGCTTTCTTATAAGCGCTCTCGCTTGATTTACAACCGGTAAAAGCCAGTGCTATACACAAGCCCGCGCACAAAACAATACTTTTTTTCATAATTCTGTAAGATATTATTAATTAAACTTATTGATTCATTATACCTTGCGAAGGTACAAAATATCCGCTAAAATGGAACAAAAGTGCCGCATAAAGTTTGTTAAATGCACAAAACTCATGTTTTTTAACAAAAATATGCAATACATTAACTATCTATCTGCAAAACTTTTCATATATTTGCGATAGTTCGAAACATTCGAACGCTTATAACGTTATAAACAACTAATTTAATAACAATTTAAAAAGAATAGAACAATGAGAACAGTAGGTTATATCGGCGCATTCTTAGGTGGCGCCATCGCAGGTGCAGTGGTTGGGTTATTGATAGCTCCACAAGAGGGTAAAAGAACACGTAACAAAATTTCTGACACGGTTGATGATTTCTGCAAGAAACACGACATCAAACTGTCAAAAAAAGATGTTGACAACTTGGTTGACGACATCAAGGAGGCTGCATCAGACATCGTAGAGTAAACATTAGTATATGTTTTCAAACGATCAGAACGTTGAGACCATCGGCCGTTTGGTCGATATATGCAAACATTACATCGGGCTTCAAACAGAATATGTGAAGCTCGATGTGATTGAGAAGGTGGTACGTCTTATCACAGTCATCACCTTGGTCACAGCGCTTTCCATCATCATGATATTGGCACTCATCTACGTGTCGTTCGCAGCAGCCTACGCACTCGAACCTCATGTGGGGCTGCCCATAGGCTTCCTGATTGTGGCCGGAGGCTATTTATTCATCTTTTTGTTGTTCTTCCTCTTCCGCAAACAGTGGATAGAGCGACCACTTGTCAGATTCCTGGCAAGCCTATTAATGGAGAAGTGACATGACAAACAATACAGATAATAACGCTCCCGCACAATATAAGTCGCTCGATGAAATCAGGATACGCAAAGACCAGATTTTGAAAAGCATCAGGAAGGATGACGAAGGCATGCGGCATCTTTGGAACAGCATGTTCAACAAGCCGGCCACACTGACATCAAAGCTGCCCTCGAAACGTATATCGGGGTTGATGAACACTGGGACTGGCATCTTCGACGGCGTGCTGTTGGCCTGGAAATTGTACAGAAAATTTAAGAAAAGAAGATAATTTTTTTTCAGAAACTAAACGATGACAACCTATTGACGGTTGTCATTTTTTTCACACTCTACTACCATTACTATCCAAAAGCATCGACAGAATCTTTATCAATCGTAAGTCTGGACCTCAACAACAAGTTTCCATTCGTAAACAGAGCTGACGACTATATGACCCATTTTGTTGTTGATTGTTAGCTTACCAGATGAACCTCTCCTGAAAAGGAACAAGGGAAAACGCACCTTATGACAATGTTAATTCCGATTGAACACTTGACTGCGAGTTGCGATTTTGTTGTGTTTATTCAACGATTTTCGCCCCTAAAACGGCACCTGTAAACTTTCAAACTAGAAAAAAAACGATAGGCTTGGAGGATGCAAACAAGAGATTTTGGAACGAGAAAAATCGAATTTTATCACAAAAAGATAGACTTTACGCGCAAAAAAGCATCACTTTGGCAACCAATCAACATGTTTTTGAGCAGCAAAAGCATGCATATTGCACCCTAAAAGCATTGCTTTTGGTATGAAAAGTCTTATCAAATTGGCACGAAACAGCATCATATATTTATAAATACCTGTGTATGAATGATATATAAAAACCGCTCATTTTGGGCGTATTTGTGACAAGACGGATGGTTGTTCGCAAATTCGCCAAGCATGAAGAGGTTGGTTGTCAAGAAAATTCATCTGCACTTTTCTCCGAAATCTTATTCATGACGATACGGTGAGTGATAAAGTAGAGCTTGCAAAATGGTGTGACTTCTGAATTGGTTTCGGGGTAGTAGGCACTAACAGTTGCTGCTGGAAAGCTGTGTTCATGCTGCCAACGAGCAAGGTATGTGTCGTAATTTTAATGATTTATGAGCAAAAAAAAAGAGTACCGCCGTACTCTCAATCTTATTAACCTTAAATCTAATACTATGAAAAACACATTGCAAAGATACAAAATGATATCGTATTTGCAAGATTTGGCCATGAATTTGGACTTTTTATAACTATTTTTAATCGAACTAAAGGTATTTTTGACAAGAAGACTCAATTTGCCCATAAATTGTTGACGAATGCAAACAACGCACTTTTTACGCATCTATCTGCAACCCGTCATAAGCCAATTGCATGCCAGCGGGCAGCTGTTTGTTCACTTCTTCATGAAAACCCACGTCGTGATTCATGTGTACAAAATAGGTTCGGTGGGCTCCAATGCGCTTGGCAAACGCCACTGCTTCATCTACCGTCATGTGCGAATGGTGTTGCGGCTCATACCTCAGCGCATTCACAACGAGCGTGTCGATGCCTTCAAGATAGGCATATTCGGCATCATCGATGGTCTTCATGTCCGTGATATAGGCAAGGCTACCAAACCGATAGCCGAAGATGGGCAGCTTGTCATGCATCACCTGGAAAGGCAACACCTCGACATCCCCCACGATTAGGGGTTGATGTGGGACCACAGGGGTTAAGTCGAGCCGTGGCACACCGGGATAAAGTTTCTCCGTAAAACAATAAGGCATGGTCTGATGCAGCTGATCTACCGTTTGTTGGTCAGCAAAAACATGTACGGAACCGAACACGCAGAAGGGTCGCAAATCGTCGATGCCGGCCACATGGTCATAATGAACATGCGTGAGCAACACACCATCCAACGGAGTAAAAGCGAAGGGCATGAGCTGCTGACGGATGTCGGGGCCACAGTCAATGAGAATCCTCGTTGTTTGCGTTTCCAGCAAAGCAGCCGTACGCAAACGCTTGTCATGTGGGTCAGTACTCTCACATACCGCACAATGACATCCCAAAGAAGGGACGCCACCCGACGTGCCGGTACCCAAGAATGTTAATCTCATAAGATGTTTACCTCCGGTTTGATGATGATGCCGAAGCGTTGGAAGACATCATGCCGTATGGCCTCACACAACTTTACAATATCGCTTCCGGTGGCTCCACCACGATTCACCAGCACAAGTGCCTGCTTGTCGTGCACGCCGGCGGCCCCCATGGAACGGCCTTTCCACCCGCATTGGTCAATCAACCAGCCGGCTGGAATCTTCTCATGTTCATCATCTATGGTATAATGGGGCATCTGAGGATATTGCATGGCCAAGCGTTCATACTCCTTTCGGTCAACAATGGGGTTCATAAAGAAGCTGCCTGCATTGCCTTGCACCTGTGGATCGGGCAGTTTGGCCTGACGAATGGCAATGATGGTTTGACGCAATTGCTGTGGCGTGGGGTGTTCTATTCCCTGTCGCTGCAATGCTGCTCGAATGTTACCATAATCTAAATGAGGACGATAGGTGCAGTCAAAACGGAACTCAACATGGGTGATGACAAACCGATTTTTCCACTCATTCTTGAACTTGCTGTATCGGTAGGCGTACTCACAATCAGCGAGAGCGAACCTTACCTCATGCCCCGTGGCGATTTCTACAGCCGTTACGGAGTGGATGAAGTGATTGACCTCGCTGCCGTAAGCGCCGATGTTCTGCACGGCCGCAGCGCCTACCGTGCCAGGAATTAAAGAGAGATTTTCCAGACCGTAAGCTCCTTGCTCAACACAAGTGGCGACTAAATCGTCCCAAACCACGCCACTGCCACTCGTGATGACGGCCTCATGGTTGTTAATCGCGATGTCTACCGAACGGATGTTCGAACACAAAACGGTGCCATCAAAATCTTTTGTCAACAACAGGTTGCTGCCTTTTCCCAATGGCATGATGGGATAATCGGCCTCGGTGAGCCTCGAAAGAGCCTCGAGAAGTTCGGCTTTCGTATCAAACTCGATGAAACGACGGCACGAAACATCGATGCCGAACGTATTGTGATGCAGCAAACTATGGTTGTGTATATCTCTCATCCCTACTCTATCAGCTATTAAATTTCATCAATTTCCATTCAGACTTCTGGCGACGGAACACCATGATATTCTCCAAATCGGTAGCGATGCCACGCACAACAAAGATTTTTTGATTCCCTCGCTTATGCTTCTGACCATAAACTATATTGTAGATAGTTCCTTTGGGGATGATGGGTGGCTTGAACGCCGACCACTGTTCGGGAACAATAGAACCCGTGATGGTACCAAAATCGTCATCGGGGTCGGGAGCTGTGAACTCAACAGTTTCGTTCATACTACGCACCTGAAAAGCACTGTCGACAGCAAATCGTTGGTAAAACTGCAAAAAAGAGCCGTTGACACTCTCGTGCATTGGCTGGTAAACAATTGAGGTTAGCATAAACTCACCATTGATTCGATTGAAGATATACTGCTTGACGGTTTTGCTTTTGAACAATATCTTTTCAACAGTCACCTGGTTCACCGATGTGTCTTTCATCACTTCCATCTGTTTGAGATTATCAAAAATAAGCGTAAAATAGCCTTGTTTCATGAAAAAGTAGTCCATTTTCCACTGCTCTTTCTTGATTTCGTCTGTCTGTTCTCCATGCTTCATCACAGGAAGTGGAAACTTCACACGCTTGAGCTGCAGCTTTCTGTTCGCGGCAAAATTAAAGATAAAGTCGTCAAACAGCTCGTCGGCTGACTTCGACATGGGCGATTCAGCAATCATGTTTGACAGCGTATCCTCGTCAACACTATCCTCTTCAATGGAATCAACCGCCAAGGTATCAACGGCTTGAGGCTTTTTATCCACACATCCCGTTGTGGAAAACAGGACCGATATCAACATCATCAATGCCAAAACGAAGAAAGTAAATTTTCTCATACGAACGCTTTTGCTTATAAAATCCTCTCATTTTTTTCTAACATACCCCTTCAAATTCCTATCTATACACGACATTTCTGGACGAAGGTGCAGTCTATTTTATGCAAAGATAGTGCAAGCCGAATCCAAAAGAAGTTTACTTATTTTGGTAAGGTGCAGCCTATTTTATGCAAAAATAGCGCAAACCGAATCCAAAAGAAGTTTACTTATTTTGGTAAGGTGCAGCCTATTTTATGCAAAATTACGACTTAATTTCGATATAAGTCTTCTTTTTAACTTAAAAAATAGTACCTTTGCAGTAGGAAATTATAATAAAGTATGATACTTGATAAAATAGATGAGCTTCTGCATGAAGTAAGCAACCTTTCAGCAAAAAACGCTGAAGAAGTTGAACGGTTGCGCCTGAAATACCTCAGTAAGAAAGGTGAAATCAATGCTTTGATGGCCGATTTCCGCAACGTGGCCGCTGATGAGAAGAAAACAGTAGGCATGAAAATCAATGAATTGAAGCAGATGGCGTTGGACAAAATCAATGCCTTGAAAGAGCAAGTTGAGACTTCCGCCGATGCTTCTGATGACATTGACTTAACTCGTACGCCCTATCCTATCCGCTTGGGGACACGACATTCGCTGACCATCGTGAAGAATCAAATCTGCGATATCTTCCAACGAATGGGCTTTGTGTTGGCCGATGGCCCAGAGATTGATGACGACTTGCACGTTTTTACCAAGCTCAATTTTGCGTCAGATCATCCTGCCCGCGACATGCAAGACACGTTCTTCGTGAGCAAACATCCCAATGATGTGACCAAAAACATACTGCTACGCTCACATACATCAGGTGACCAGTCGCACTATATGGAGACCCATCAACCTCCTATCCGCATCATCTGCCCGGGAAGAGTGTACCGCAACGAGGCTATCTCGGCCCGCGCACACTGCTTCTTCCATCAGGTAGAGGGTCTATATATCGACAAGAACGTGTCGTTTACCGACCTCAAGCAGGTCTTGTTGACCTTTGCACGTGAGATGTTCGGCCCAGATACCGACATCAGACTGCGTCCCAGCTACTTCCCTTTCACTGAGCCAAGTGCCGAAATGGATATCTCTTGTTTCATCTGTGGTGGTGATGGTTGTGCCTTCTGCAAGCATACTGGTTGGGTAGAGATACTCGGTTGCGGCATGGTTGACCCCAACGTGCTGGAATCTTGCGGCATTGATAGTAAGGTATACAGTGGTTATGCCTTCGGAATGGGCGTGGAGCGCATCACCAATCTGAAGTATCGTGTGAGCGATTTGCGCATGTTCTCAGAGAACGACCTGCGGTTCTTGAAAGAATTCGAGGCCGCCTATTAATGACAGAAGACACAGACAGTAAGCTGATATCGCCTGCCTGTGCCATCAAATAACTACAAAAAGACAGTCCATACGGATTGTCTTTTTTGTGTTTGTGCACGACACTTTACAGCCGAAAGCGTGATACCAAGCCGCCCAGTTCACACCTATTGTTCTATTTTCTCATAGTATCTCAACGAACCTAAGGCCGTTGCTTCGGGATGTAACATGATGATGAGATCCCTTAATAATAAGTCGGGACGGAAAGGAGTCTCCTCAAAATAAGGTTTAACACTGCCATTACACTGATAAATCTGGCCCGTCTTGAAAGCTTTCAATCCATCATATCCATGATATTCGGCCAACAAATCCTTCTTCGTCATGAGCCTTTCGCCGTTAAATTTGAATGCCCAAACGTCACTATCTCCAGCCTTTTCCAACACTTCTTCAAACGACAAAGGCAGGCTACCGCTATGCTTGTCGTCCGAAAAGGCATAGGTACCATTGGCATCGGCTATCATTTGTCCCATCGTACTCATCCCTCCGGGGCAGTACCACACGCTACCTGTCTTGCGTTCCGTTAAGATTGAACGCCCAGCGTGCCACGCTTGAGCCGTCGTCTTCAACCCTTGATAAAGACTGTCCACGACATTAAACAGCGAATCGGCACGCTTTTCCTGACCGAACAACATGCCATAAAATTTCATCCACTCGGCTCTGCCCAATGGAGAAGTTTCCATATAATCGGCCATCTCTATGATGGGCGTTCCCAATTGCGCCAACTTTCCATAACCACCGCTGTTCTCAAAAGGTGACAAGAACAACGCCTGCGGCTTCAATTCGATGATTTTTTCTAACTGGGGTACCATGCCTTCACCACAATCCACAATCTTTCCCAATCGTACTCGCTCATGAATAGAGGGTATCAGGATGTATTTCAAGTCGGCAACGCCAACAATTTGATCCAAACAACCTAAATATTCCAGCAGTTTGCAGTGAGCTGTCGTGAAGACAACGCTGCGCATTAAAGGCGTATAAACCAACGTTCCTTCGGGCAAATGATCCACCCGAGCCGAATCTTTCCTATCCACCAGCACATAAGTATGCAACGTTTTCCCCTCACGCCACGGGTCAACGAGTGTGACAACCGTAAACAGTTGATGCTTCACCACCTTAATATGTTGGGCATACTTGAATGCCAATGGCTCCCCATTGCTCGAACTTGTCGACCCTCTGCCATGCCGGCAACCCGCCAACGAGATGACCGTGAAGAGGGCAAAAGCTCCAAACCAACTCAAAAAAAACTTATTCTTCATGCCTTTCAGTTCTATACATGGTGCAACATGCCATGCCAAAACACGATACAAAAATACAAAATTATTAAACAAAAGCAACATTGAAGTGCCACAATTTTGCATCTTCCTACCATTATGTTCGCCTGTCATACGAGAAGGGAAAAGGATGTTTTTCAACTATTATTATGTCATAATTTTTGTTTATTCCAAAAAAATCATAACTTTGCCCAATCTAATTATAACTAAACACTCAATTAACCATGGAAGAAGAAAAAGAAAACGTCATGAGCGGTCAGCTGAATACCAAGAAGCTGTTTACCTTCTTAGGAATCATAGCCGTGACCGCTATCGTGTGGAACCTACCCATCGACACCTTTGGCATCGATGGATTGACCGTCATTCAACAGCGAATCATCGCCATTTTTGTGTTCGCCACCCTGTCGTGGATCACCGAAGCCGTGCCTTCGTGGGCCACCTCATTAGCCATCATCACCGTGATGTGCTTAACTGTTTCTAACAACAGTCTATCAATGTTCAAGGGCGAAGAGAATGAAGTATTCGGCACCTTGCTCAAATCAAAGGATATCATGGCGACCTTTGCCAACCCCGTTATCATCCTGTTCTTGGGCGGATTCATCCTTGCCATAGCAGCGACAAAATCGGGATTGGATGTCCTTTTGGCCCGTAACCTCATCAAACCGTTCGGACACAAGAGTGAGAATGTACTTTTAGGGTTCCTCCTCATCACCGGCATTTTCTCCATGTTTGTCAGCAATACCGCCACGGCAGCCATGATGCTCACCTTCCTCACGCCTGTATTCGCAGCCCTTCCACCCAACGGTAAGGGGCGCATTGCACTGACTATGAGCATCCCTGTAGCCGCCAACCTTGGCGGTATGGCCACGCCTATCGGCACACCACCGAACGCAATTGCCCTCCAAGCCCTCAACGACCCTGAAGGATTGAACATGGGTATCGGCTTTGGTAACTGGATGGCCTTCATGTTTCCATTAGTCATCGTCCTGCTGTTCATTTCGTGGCGCATCATCTTGAAATTCTTCCCCTTTACCCAGAAGACCATTGAGCTGGAAATCAAAGGGCGCATACATAAAGGATGGCGCATGTGGGTAGTAAGCGGAACCTTCATCCTCACCATTCTTCTCTGGCTCATTCCGGGCAAGATTACAGGCATGGACTCTAACACCGTGGCCATGGTACCTATGGGTATTTTCGCCATTACGGGCGTCATTACAGGCAAAGATCTGCAAGAAATCAACTGGAGTGTCATATGGATGGTGGCCGGCGGATTCGCCTTAGGCCTCGGCATGAACGGTTCTGGCTTGGCCGACCGTGCCATCGAGAGCATTCCTTTCAAGGAATTCAGTCCGGTAATCATACTGATTTTGTCGGGATTGATTTGCTATTTCTTGTCCAACTTCATCTCCAACACCGCAACAGCAGCCTTGTTGGTTCCAATTTTGAGCGTTGTCTGTGCAGGCATGGGCGACACCCTCAATTCCATTGGCGGCACATCTACGATACTCATCGGTATTGCCATCGCTGCTTCTTCAGCCATGTGCTTGCCTATCTCAACGCCACCAAACGCCATCGCCTATTCAACAGGACTGGTCAAGCAGAACGACATGCTCAAGGTGGGCTTGACAGTGGGTATCATCAGCATGATATTGGGTTACGCACTCCTGTTCTTTATTGGCGAAACCCATTTGCTGTAGCATAGCGAATGAATCACCATGACCCGTTGTGAGCACCCTACTCCAGCGGGATTATGGGTGTGAATATTCTTGACAAGCAGCCGCTTCATATTTGGCTTATTTACAAACGACAATCGTTTCGTTGCAAATAAGCCAAATATGAAGCGGTTTTCAGATGTACATGTGGGTCAATACGTTACGGCTGATTGTCACCACTAAAAAGTTGATTAGCAAATTATTTTGAGCTAAAAGCATTGCTTTAAGACTGCAATCTACATGCTTTTGCAGGCCAAAGTCCTGTAAATTGACCATCAACTAATCAACGAAAATGAAGAAATATCCAAATTGGTGTAAAATGACTGATAATGAGCAGGAAACGGAATAATTTGCATAGAAGTGCTCTTTTCAAAAAGGGTCATAATGTGCAGATTTAGGCAGAAGTTCAGTTACCAAACCGTTACCCGATTTTGCCATAGGTAACGATAGAGTAATGTTCGGTAACTGAATTATTTTCGCTCGTGTGGCTGTTGCTACGGTCGGCAGTTTTCTGCATAAGTGATGAACGCTTTGAAATTGGTATTTTTGCCACAAAACATCAAAGCGTATGAAAACAGAAAAAATGAAGGTGTTGCTCTACCTCAAAAAGAGCGGTCTGGACAAGTCGGGCAAGGCTCCGATTATGGGACGCATTACCATTGGACGTTCCATCGCCCAGTTCAGTTGCAAGCTCTCCTGTAATCCTGGCTTGTGGAATCCCCGTGAGAGCAGAATGGACGGAAAGAGCCGTGAGGCGGTGGAGGTGAATGGCAGGTTGGAGAACTTGCTGCTGTCCATCCAGTCAGCCTATCAGTCTTTGCTTGCAAGAGGTTGCCCATTTGACGTAACCGATGTGAAGGAACAGTTTCAAGGCAGTGTGCAGACACGGTGCATGCTCATTGAAAGGCTGAATATGCTCATTAAAGAGAAAGAAAGTCATATCGGTGTAGACATCAGAAAAGAGTCCATGGCAAGCTATCACTCCACGAGAATCCACTTGCTGGAGTTCATCCAAAAGAAGTATAAGGTTTCTGACTTAGCCTTCTCACAACTGACAGAGAACTTCATCCACGAGTTTCAGCAGTACTTCTTGGGAGAGTGTGGATTTCAGGAAAGCTCATTCTACAATGTCGCCACCCATTTGAAAACAGTTTGCAGGCTGGCTTACCGTGAGGGATTGGCAGACATCCTGCTTTTCGACAAAGTCAAAATCAGCAAGGGCGATAAGAAACTCCCAAAGGCACTTGACAGACGTTCACTTGACAAACTAATGAATACCCACTTCGGAGAGTTGGAGGAAGAAATGGAAACAGCAAGGGATTTGTTTGTTTTTGCCTGTCATACAGGTGTAGCCTATTGTGATTTAATGGGATTAAGTAAGACACATCTTGTCCGTGATGATGAGGAAAATCTTTGGATGAAGTTCAATAGGAAGAAGACAGGTGTACTTTGCCGTATTAAGTTGTTGCCTGAAGCGATTAGGATAATAGAGAAGTATCGAGGCGAAGAAAGGGAAAGACTGCTGCCACAGATGAAGTATGCCACCTATCAGTCGTATCTTAAAGCATTGCGCCTTAGAGAGGATATAGCCTTTCCCTTTACCACGCATACGGCAAGACACACCTTTGCCACACTTATCACGCTTGAGCAAGGAGTACCTATTGAAACGGTGAGCAAGATGCTCGGACATAGCAACGTAAGCATGACCGAGCGTTATGCAAAGGTAACACCGCAGAAACTCTTTGAGGAATTTGACCGTTTCCTTTCTTTCACTGAAGATATGCAGTTAACAATCTGATTCCTATTTTTTTCTATCTTATCATTACTTATAAATCAAGACTACCAAGACAATGAGAAGTACATTCAAGATACTATTTTATATCAACAGACAGAAGACAAAGGCAGACGGCAATACCGCCATTCTCTGCCGTATCACCATTGACGGAAAGAATACCGCCATTACCACAGGAGAAGAGTGTAAAGTCTCCGAGTGGAACACCAAGCAGGGTTTGACAACCAACAGGAAGACCAATCAAAGAATCAATGAGTTCAGGGATTTGGTGGAAAAGACCTATCGGGACATTCTTTTAAAGAACGGAGTTGTAAGCGTGGAACTTATCAAGAACCGCTTGCAAGGTATTGCCACCAATCCGACCACGCTCCTTGCCATGAGCAGGGCGGAACTCCAAACAGTCCAGGAAAGTGTTGGCAGATCAAGGGCAGAGGGAACTTACCTAAATCTGTTCTATTCTGACAGAAATCTCCGTGAATTTGTAGAAAACAAAGGAGTGCAGGATATATCCATCGGAACAATTACAGAGGACTTGTTCGAGGAATACCGCTTCTTTCTCAAAAAACGTGGGCTGAAAGCATCCACCGTCAACAGCAACCTCTGCTGGCTGAGCCGACTGATGTTCCGTGCGGTCAGCAAGAGAATTATCCGCTGCAATCCCTTTGAGAACGCCAAGTATGAAAAAGCAGAAAAGAAGATACGCTTTCTGCAAAAGAGCGATGTGATGAAACTTATGGCAATGAAGATGAACGACAAGGAAGCGGAGCTGGCAAGACTGATGTTTGTCTTTTCCTGCTTCACAGGCTTGGCTATCTCAGATATGGAGAATTTGGAATACAAGCATATCCAAACGGCATCGGACGGACAGATGTACATAAGAAAGGAACGTCAGAAGACCAAGGTTGAGTTCATCGTGCCGTTACATCCCATAGCGGAAACCATCATCACTCATTGCCGGAAAGAGCCGGAAAGAAACGAGGTACAGCAGACGGTGAAAGAAAAAGGCGACCACCTTGTTTTTCACCGTGATTGCAGCCGCAGTGTCATGGATGCCAAACTGAGTATTGTGGGAAAGGCTTGTGGTATTCGCCAAAGACTTTCCTTCCACATGGCAAGACATACATTCGGCACGATGAGCCTAAGCGCAGGTATTCCCATTGAGAGCATAGCCAAGATGATGGGGCATACCTCCATATCAAGCACTCAAGTCTATGCGCAGGTAACGGACAGGAAGATATCAGAGGATATGGACAGGCTCATTGCCAAGCAATCGGCAAAAGAAAAGGAAACTTTGGAGAGAGAGGCTTGTGAACCTTCGGATATTGTAACCTGTAAAATGGAGGAAACGGCATGAAGACAATCAATAATCCCAAAAGAAAAGTAAGCGTAACCAATCAGCGCAGTTATTTCGACTGGACTGATGGAATGCAGGTTGTTCGCAGAGGAAATGGCGAAATTGGCATGACAGAGAGCGAACTTGTGAGGTTCTTCGGGGTAACATGGAGAAAACTCAACCATAGGCTGCAAACGATAATAAAATCCTCCAACCTGCATCCCGATGAAAGGGGTGCAGGTGAGGAAGTTATTTATGCAAACGAACAACTAAAAGGTTATGCTACGCTCTATCCACTTCCTATTATCATTGCCCTTTCCTTTCATCTTGACAGCGTAGAGGCAGATATGTTTAGGAAATATCTCTGCCAAACACTGCAATCCCCTGCGCCAATATTCATTCCTATTATTGTTGATACAAGTGGCATACAGGGGTGCTGAATGGCAGTTATATAGACTAATAATTAGTGTTTACTGAATAAATTATATTCGTTTGACATACAATAAATTATATTGTTTTATCTTTGGTTGTTTAACATAAAATTCGTACCTTTACAGTGTTAAATCAGAAGTGATGTGCTATTTTGTCAAGAACGTGATGAAGTTCCTCATGGAACTTTGTCTTGCCCTTTTCGAAATTAAGCTCAATTTATGGACAAATGCCATTGCAAAGTTTAGAGTCCGCTGCTTTGCAGTCATGGCAATTTATTAATTCAGCGAACACTAATTATATCCTTTTTTCTTTCACTGTTATATTTTACTACATAACTACATTAAAGGTAAAGCGATGAAAGAGAAAGGATTAATGAGTAGTAGGGCTATTATCGAAATGATACTACATAGTAACTACATTTAACCTTCTTCTTTCACTGCTTAGGTATATCTATAAAGAGTTCAATAACCGCTATCATGATTTTTAGGCGTTTTTCAGGAAGATGACGAAAAAAAATTGCCTACTTATTTGCTTTTTTCATAAAAAGTACATATATTTGCAGCGTATTTATTTATAAAACTCTAAAACTTATAGTTATGAAAGCAAAACAAACAATCCTTTACACTCTTACTTTCATATTGGCATTATTTGTAGGAGTATTAACATCGTGTTCTAATAATAATGAGGTAGCTGAAATTAATGCTACTAGAGATTACCTAACTGATTCTAAGGTTCTTGCTAAATTTGTTGATATAAATAAAACAGTTGGCGAGTACTATTTGAATGTAAATAAAACCTCTTTCAAAGATTTACTTTCTGATAAGGATTGGCAAGAATTGCAGAGCGTTAATCCTTTAAATAAACAAAGATTTGAAAAAGAAATAGCAGAATTAAATATGCGATTACAAACCGCTGCAAATAATCCAAAAACTTCTCAAATAGTATATTCTACGTATAATGAAACTTGGATTAGAAATCTTACACAAGATAATATAGTGCAAGTTGAAAATACCGTAAAAAGCTCTCTAACAAGAGGAAGTAATCTTGCAACATTATCAATTTTCCCTGAAAGTAAAAGTCAGTGTTATTTCACTTCTGGAAAGAAAATTATTTCAAGAATTCAATTAAATATCTTCAATGGTAGCTATTTCTTTTTTGACATTCTTTGTAAAACAGATGCAAAAAAAGAACCCAATCCGAATATGAATGAAAAACTAATAACTCTTTCAGGAGTATCAATGCTTCCATATAATTATTTTACTTGGACAGCATATAGCAATGATGCTAATATAAATTGGCAATTTGAAGGATTAGGTTATGAACCCAGAAATGGTGGTCCTATTGCCACTGCTACTTTTGAATCGTACAATTAAATGTTTTTATATATGGGGGGATATTATATATCCCCCTATTTTTTAATTTAAACAAATGAACTCCACGTATAAGTTATTAGTAATGTTTGTTTTCTCTTTCTGCTTAATAACTTGCACTACTAAAGACGATTATACTACTAGTAATGATATTGTAGAGAAACTTACAAATAAAATATGGGTAAATATTATCAAGGATAAACCCAAAACGATGCATGAGCA
Organism: Hoylesella buccalis ATCC 35310; assembly: GCF_025151385.1. NCBI lineage: Bacteria > Pseudomonadati > Bacteroidota > Bacteroidia > Bacteroidales > Prevotellaceae > Hoylesella > Hoylesella buccalis. The sequence goes on from NZ_CP102287.1 coordinate 1,174,724, forward strand.
ATATATTTTTTTTAAGAATGGAACAGGATATCAAGTAGTTCAAGAATATCAAAACAAAGAAGTTGAAAAAGAAACAAAATCATTTTTTCATTGGACTTTTATGTATCCTGATAATAAAGTTATATATATAGATTGGGGATTGTATTGGAAAATAAATTCCTTGTCAGATGTTGTCTTTAATGTAGAGGAAACTTATGACGACCCCTATCAGACCCCTAGTCAACTCTATAAAAGAAAATTAGAGATGACCTCTAAAAACAGCATTTTTATGTAGTCGGTCTGAGTTATAAAGAAATCTGGTAGGAGGTAAATATTACTCATAAGAGGCATCCTCCTCCTACTTTTACATTTACCAACCTCCCACACCACCGTACGTGCCGTTCGGCATACGGCGGTTTTGTACTTTTACACCTCATGGTGTGTGGCAAGTTGTTTTCAGCTATCCCTTTGAGTAACATCACTTCTATCCTATTGTCGGATTTCGTCCTATCGTCTTGGATAGAGAGCTTCTTTCGGGCATCTGACGAAGAGGTTCGCAGGGTAGCAATCATTGGGCTTACTTGGGACTTGCACCCGTTAGATAATGCTTATGCCGAGCGTACAAATAGACCGTTACTACATATGTAAGTAACGGTCAAATATTTTTATAGATTTTGGGCTAATAGAATATTACCTTCTTCCTCCAAAGTGCACTCCTGAGAAAGACTTTTGTCTGGTGCCTCTTGTACAATCCTTGCACCTATCCATCCATTACCATCTCTTGTATATACTATACCTTCGCAAAAGAAGATTTCAGGCGTACCAAAAAAATCATTATCAGAAATATCTGGTTTTCCATCTATTATTAACTTAGAACCACCAAAGTTGATAGATACCTCCAATACAATATTTTTATAGTATTTTAGGAATGTGTTATGTACCCTATAACCTCCACCATTCCATGTTAAATCATTACTAAAGAAGCTATACACGGACTTATCATTCTCAGAAAAGAATTGTATCTGCTTCCCTGAATTGCCCGTATCTAATCCTGAGAAAAATTTAATTACTTTATTTACCAAAAAAAGGTATAGAGTTTTTGCTTTTTTTTCAGAAGCTTTATTCTCTCCTAATACATTAAAGACACTTTCTCCTATAATAGGAATGACGTACGGACTTTTTGATGGATTCCCATTGTATACTGTAGTCCACTTATTCTCAATCCCTCCCTTAAAATTCTTTGTTGCTCCTGCATAGGTTGTGAAACGATGATTATTAATACTATTCCATTGTTGTTGCAACTTTGACTTATTAAATTTCATGAAATCTTTAAAAACTGGTTCTTTTATTTGTTGTCTTACAATCAACGAAGATAGGCCATAATAGATTCCATCATCCCAATGTACCATTCTTCCCCAGCTTAAACCATGTCAAAGTTTTTTCATTACTTTACAGTCAATACCAATGGACACACCAAATACATAATCATATTGATATAAAGAAACATATAGTTTTCTGCGTGAATTTGAATTGAACCTGATTTTTATATGTTTCAGGTAACTAGGAGAAAATCTAATTATCTTATCTATAATATGAACTTTAACTGCTCCTACTTTCGGAAAATTTTGCACATCTTCTCGCGTAAGTTCATGACGAGTTGCTGCCCTTGTTGTAGGTTGGTTAGGTATGACAACATCATCAGAGTCTTCATCGAAATATTGTTCGTTGTCTATTGGACTAGAAGGGCTATCGTTCCATCTACAGAAGGTATCTTTCAACTTTACATTACCTAATTTCTTTAATCCCTCTGCAACATTAGTAAAGTCTTTCACTTTGGTAACTGCATTCTCAAGTTCTATCTTATTAGAGCAGTGGGTAAAGAATGTTCCATCTTTCGTTATACGATACAATGTATCATTAACAATAATTTCTAAGTTTTTATTCAGGAAATGTCTGAATTTTTCATCAGGAATAAGAAATCCTATCTGTTCGATATTCGTATTTCCTTCAGAAAAATCATTATAAATATCATCAGCAGATGAAAAAGAGTGCGAGGATCTTGTTTTAATTCCTTTTGTAATATCATAACTCTCAAGTGCTTTCTTAAAGGCATCCTTACTCTCAAAAGACATAATTTCGGCAGAAGTGCTTTCAGGAGAATGGAAGTTGTTTTTTCCCCTTGATCTACAATATCTTCTGAACTACAAGCACCCATAATAAGCAATTAGGCAATGCTACTAAGAAAAGTAATAAATGTTTTAATCTTATTTTTTTTGTGTGCAAAATAAATAATAAAAGTCTTACACAATACCTATTTATAATGATTTTTACTTGAACATTTATGCTATTTTACTAATATTTGTATCAATTATTCACATCAATCTACTATTCTCTGTATTTCCATTTTTTACCTGTAATAAGTGTTAATGCCAATTATAACTATTGAAGGCGGTTTTATTCGCATTCCTTATAATTATTATCCAACATTTTCTCCAAATCCGACTCCTTATAAAGTATCTTTCCTGCAAAGTGTGTGTAGGGGATAATCCTCCTGTCCCGATAGTCCTGCAAGGTACGAGGGCTGATATACAGCCGCTCGCACACCTCCTTGCCTGTCAGGAAATGCTCACCGCCAAATAGCGGTTTGTGTGTCTGTGCCACTTCCTTTATCCGTCTGTTCACTCTTTCAAGTGCTGACAGCACCACCTGCATATCATTCGCTTCCATATTCAAGTCCTTTATTGACTCCATTGTCATCTTGTTTTATGTGTTATTCTTAGATTTAACTGTTTTAGGCTTCTCCGATTTAGTCTGCAGCAGCCACTCCACGTCCTCACGCTTGTAGTAGCACTTATGCCCAATTTGGGCAAAGGGCAACACGCCCGTATCACGGTAATGCTGTAAGGTACGCTTACTGATGTTTAGCAACTTACATGCATCCCCGTTGTGCAGCCAATCGGTATGCTTGCTCTGTTCTCCTAAAGCCTTGTGGCAGGTCTCGGCAAGACAGAGTATCTCATTCCTCAACTTTGCCCAGTTTGAATCCGTAATGATAAAATATCCCATAGTTTTATTGTTATTTTGTTTGTAATTCTATCTTATTGGTATTGACAATATCTTTGCCTGTTCTGCGTTTCACCGCACGTTTATGCCTACAAAAGTATGATGAGTTTGTCACACTTCAAAGCAGTAGGGAACAGCAGGGAAATATCGGGAAGTTGAAGGAAAAGTTAACGCATTTTATCGGCAGCCGTTTGCGCATTATTACCCTGTTTTCTTCTTTCACCGTTAGTTTAGTGCAAAAATAGGACAATTCATGTCCGTGTATGTCCTATTCAATCATTCTTCGTTCAAGTGGCACCTTGTAGCACTCTTGGTGTAAACAAACGCTACCTTTTTCTGTGCTGATACTATTGTTTGCAATATCGGTGCAGAATACCGCATACATGCGCAAAAGGTACATTCCTGCCTCTGCCTTTTCTTGTTATTTTATCATCTGTTTTGACTTAATTTGGGCTTCAATCAGTCATTTCTTTTCCTGTCTCCTCAAAAATCCGTGCGAACTTTATTGCGAATGAACGCAACATCATGCAAGCACTCCCCGAATGCTTGGAACTTTCCCATTCTCTTCATAACTTCACTCTCGGAAACAAAAACAGGCATATAATGAAAACAAGCGCAGATAAAGGCAATTCGGAGGGCGGGAACAACATGGCCAGACCGAGAAAGGCTTCCTCTAAGAACTCAGAGATAGAAGCCTATCTCTCCAAGCATTATGAGTTTAGATACAATACGGTATTGGGACGAACCGAATACCGTAGAAAATCTGATTGCGATTTTGTCAAGGTGGGTCGCTATGAAATCAATACGCTCCGCAGGGAGATAGACAACGACATCAGTATAACAACCTCCTCGGATAATCTGTACTCCATCATCGAGAGCAGCTTCTCTCCACGTGTCAATCCCATACAGGAGTATTTTAAAAGGTTGCCATCGGTGGATATAAGCAGTAGTTCTCCCTTTGCGCTGAAAGTTATTCCCGAATTGGCAAGTTGCGTAGTTGTTCGCAACTCTGACAAGTGGCTGCCATACCTTACCAAATGGCTCGTGGCAACGGTTGCCAACGCCATGGACGACCGTGAATGTCGTAACCACACTTGCCTCGTGCTGACAGGTGAGCAGGGCAAGTTCAAGACAACATTCCTTGACTTGCTCTGTCCTCCGGCTCTTCACGGTTACAGCTATACGGGCAAGATATATCCGCAGGAGAAGGACACGCTTACCTATATAGGGCAAAATCTCATCGTAAACATTGATGACCAGCTCAAAGCCCTCAACAAGCGTGACGAGAACGAGCTGAAAAATCTCATCACCTGCCCGATGGTCAAGTACCGTATGCCCTACGACAAGTATGTGGAGGAACATCCCCACTTGGCGAGTTTTGTTGCATCGGTGAACGGTAACGATTTCCTTACCGACCCCACAGGCAGCAGGCGGTTTCTGCCCTTTGAAGTATTGTCTATTGACATAGAACGAGCAAAGGCAATCTCAATGGATAGTGTCTATACCGAAGCAAAAGCCCTGTTAAAATCTGGTTTCCGCTATTGGTTTGACGATAATGAGATAGCAGAGCTTTACAAAGAGAGTGAGGATTTCCAAGTGCAGACCGCAGAAATGGAACTACTGCTACGCTGCTTTGAGAAGCCAACGGAGGATAATCCCTATTGTACCTATATGACCACCACCGAGATAATCACCTACTTAGGCTACTATACGCATCATCCCTTGTCCTTAAAGCACATGGGCGAAGCCCTTAGGAAGGCAGGCTTTGAGAAAGTAAGCCGAAGGCGTGACGGTGGCAGCCCCATCTATGTGTATAAGGTAAGGAAGATTCTGCCGTGTCCTTTGCTGAATAGTTGCAGCAGTCAGATGCCATAAACTATGTGTAGTAGGCAAATGTAGTTGGATGTGTAGTTTCTTCAAAATCATAATATATAACTGATTAACAACAACTTAGAGTAGAGTAGTTTGTAGTAAGAAGAAAGATGAAAAAGTTTGGAGGGGAAAGACTTAGGAAAAGGGAAATTCATTCAAATGCAATCAAATATAATTCAGACAATCGATTATAATTCAGACAATCGATTATAACTCAATCACTTAAATTATTCAAGCAATGAAAGAAGAAGATTTATCACTTATCAAGCGATATCCCATCGTGGAGTATCTCGAAAGGAAAGGCATCAAGCCTGTACGTAGGACTGCAGTCTATGCCCTGTATTGTTCACCGCTCAGGGAGGAAACGCATCCGAGTTTTAAGGTGGACACAGAGAAGAACCTTTGGATAGATTATGGCGAAGGTAAGGGTGGAAGTATCATCGACCTCTGTATGCGTATGGAGGGCTGCACGCTATCGGAAGCCATCCATCACTTGGGGCAGAACGCTCCCGATAATACAGTATATAGTTCTCACAAAGACTTCTCACAAAACAATCTCCAACCAACGATGGCTGCAAACGAGACAAGGAAACTGATAAGTATATCAGACACCCTACCGCCACATTTGCAGGAGTATCTTACAAAGGTACGCTGCATTGATTTGGAAAAGGCAAAGCCTTTCCTTAAATGTATCAGCTATGAGGTAAGGGGCAGGCGCTATCAATCCATCGGCTTTGCCAATCAATCAGGAGGGCATGAACTTCGGGACAATGGCACGTTCAAGGGAACGATAGCTCCGAAGGACATTACTCCTATATTCACCGACAAGATAATAAACCAAATACAGCCAACTTGTGTGTTCGAGGGATTTATGGATTTTCTTTCTTTTCTTTCAATGAAAGAAGAAGTAACAAGTGCCTGCCTTGTGCTAAACTCCGTGAGCAATACCGCCAAAGCAATTCGGTATATGAATGCGCAGGGAATATCTTCCATTCGTACCTTCCTTGATAATGACGATGCAGGGCGGAGGGCTGTTCAAGATTTCATAAAGGCAGGTTTCCATGTTGAGGACATGAACATACATTACAAAGACTTCAAGGATCTCAACGATTTTCATGTCAGTCGTGTCCGTGAGCGACAGAATCATAAAGAGCAGATACAGGCACACATGTCGGTTACAGAACAAAATCAAAGCAATAAATCAAAACAAGTCAAACATAAAATGAGATAGAGAAATGAAAAAGAAAACAATGATGAATGACAAAGACCTTTCATGGTTCTTGGAATGCCAAGATGATAAAATGGACAATGAGGTAATCCCACAGACGGAAGCACAACCCGTTCCTGTGGAGGAAATAACAACGGACGTAGAAATAAATGAGGACAGTGTTACTCAAGGAGAAGCGGATATCACTTCTGGGAAATCCGAGCATACACGGCATACTGAGAATATGGCTGTTCAAAGACGCATCAGCTCCAAAATGAGGAAGAAAACACTCGAAGCCTACAAGCAAGCCTATCTTGTGCCAACCAAACTGTGCAACCGAAAGGCGGTCTATCTGAGCCGAGAAACGCAGGAGCATGCCGACTTCATCGTGCGCAGGTTAGGCGACAGGGGCAGCAACCTTTCAAGTTTCGTGGAGAACATCGTGCGTCTCCATTTGGAAGAGTACGGTGAGGACATAGATAAATGGAGGAGATTATAAATCACAGGAAAAGGGTCGAGGACTTTTGGGAAAAGGGGCTATTATTCCACTCAAAACTCTCAATCCTTTTTTAGAGAACATAGCAACAGAAATTTGTCAAACATACTGAATGATGAGAACACCACGAACACAGTTAAACACGGAATGCACAGCATTCACTTTCAAGCAGCAAAACGCCTTGTGCGTAAACGTTTCGTTAGCTGATAATGCAAGACGTCAGTTTGTACCCACAAACTGCTCTTGCTCCCCTCGTCAGACTGTCGGGGAGATTAGACCGTAATCACTACGTTCTCATCGGTCAGCATTCAGAAATTAAGCAACAACAAATCATCTATAATGATTAACTCTTAAAGGAAACTTATATGAATAGATACAAAGGAAAAGCTGCCCGATGGCAGTCAAAGGATAAGGAAGAACAGCGGATGAACAAGACAGAGTTCATCAAGATAAGATGCACCTTAGAGGAGAAGCATCGTATCAAGTCAAAAGCGGAAAGTACAGGGCGGAAGTTCTCAGAGTACTGCCGTGAGATACTCCTTAACGGAGAAGTAACAGCTGTTCCCAAGATGACAGACAATGAGAGGGAAGCCATTGCCATTCTTCAACATACAGGAAGGTTCTACGGGCAGGTTTCCAATCTCATCAAGCTCAAGGACGAGGATTGGCTACATATCACCAAGAACCTTTCGCTATGTGCCAAAGAGGCATTTAAGCGGTTTTACGACCCGCATTTTCGTGTGGATGATGAGGTATATAAGGTCTTAAATCTAACAAGAAATGATAGGTAAATGCAAGGCGATAGCGCACGGAAGCACAGCTTTGGACTATATTTTCAGGGAAGGCAAACTCGGTAGTCGGCTTGCATTCCACAATCTTTGCAGCAGAGATCCAAAGACTATCTATGAGGAAATGAAAGTGGTCAGTGACTACAACAGCCGTTGCAGGAACAAGTTTCTCCGTATCGAAATTGGCATCGCACCGCAGGACGAGAAAAAGCTGTCTGTGTCTGAATATATGTGGATAGCACATTTGTTTGCCAAGCGAATGGGACTTGACAACCACCAATGGGTGGCAGTAACGCACAAGGACACCGATAATAGACACATTCACATAATTGCTAACCGTATCAGTCTGTATGGAGAAGTCTATGATACCACCTTTGTGAGCAATAGGGCTGCAAGGGTGGCAGAGGAAATCAGCAGGGAGAAAGGCTTGACCATTGCAAAAGAGGTCAAGGCAGAAAGGAAACACCAAAAGGAAAAAGCCAGCCCTACAAGAGAGCAAACAAAGCAGCAGGTGCAGAAGATTTGCTACACCTTGCTTGACAAGTACAAAGGAACAGGCGTCAAGGGGCATTCCATGTTCCTTTATGAATTGAACAAAAACGGCATTACCATAGAGCGTATGAAGAACAAGCAGGGCAAGGTATATGGCTTGAAGTTCTCATACGCAGGGCAATCCTTCAAGGCTTCCGAAATCGGCAGGGAGTTCGGCTACCATTCCTTGCAGAAGAACTTTGAAACAACCAACAAGGAAGAATCAAGGAAACCACATCTAACAGTACAAGAGCCGACAGAAAAGAGAGAACAATCTGATACAGGCTACCAACTTGTACCTCCAAGCCGCTCCTCAATTTCACGAGACAATGACACACCACAAGTGCAGAGTCCTATTAGTACAGTGGCAGACACCATCGTTAGCGCAGCCGATGAAGTTGTGGAAGGGTTAGGCGATTTGATTACACCAAGTACACTAGGCTATGACTTAACCGAAGCTGCATGGCAGCGCAAACTCAGATACCAAGCTAACAGAAAGAAGAAACGTGGAAGGGGAATATAAACATAGCAGCATACAAAAAGTGCAGAATAAAGAATATCTCATCAAAAACGCTTGTTATTCGGTAACAAAGTATTATCTTTGCAAACGGAATAACAAGCGTTCTTTGTTAGGCAGAAAACAGCGAAGCCAAGTAGCTCGCTCGTTTCCAAATCGTTACCTGTTTAGTTTCACTAACAATGTAACTTCTTTATTTTCAGATAGATATATTTTTATAATTATCTTGAGGCACAAAGTGATGTTTTTAAGCGACTAAAAGGTATGCAATGAAGGCGAAAGTCGCATTTTCTTTCTCAATTATCCCCTTGTTTGCATCCTGTTTGCCTATTGATTTTTTCTAGATTGAAAGATAGGAGGTGCCGTTTTTTAGGGTATTATTTGGTAAAAAAAGTCAACGACATGCGCCATCTTCCACCCACTACTCTCTATTTAAACGAATAACGGCTGCGGATGAAAGTATGTCATCCATCCAGTCCATTTGTCACATATGCAAACGTCATCAATCCCAGTTAAGCGATTTAACTGCGGCCGATTTTTTGGACATCCTTATGGATGATGGGACAAACGTTTACTGAATTTTCTTGTAACTGAACACCGCCCACACATCGATGACGATGGCGAACAAAAGCAAGATGAGCAGGTCTTGGGCGATGGAAGCCAAGTTGCCCCCTCGAATAAACACCGTTCGCATGCCCTCGATGAAGTAGGTCACGGGGTTAACCAGCGTCAACTTCTGCGCCCAATCTGGCATACTGGACACGGGAGTGAACAGTCCACTGAGCATCATAACAAACATAATGATGAAAAACATCACGAACATGGCTTCCTGCATAGCATCACTATAGTTGGAAATGATGAGTCCGATGCCGCTGAATATCAAGGCCAGGAGCATGGACAAGAGAAATATCAGCACAATGTTGCCTGCCGGAAAAATGCCAAAAACCAGCCAAGCCAGGAAGATACACTCTATGATGACGACTGCGGATATGACCCAATAGGGAATCATCTTGGAGAGAATAAACTGGAGTTTGCTCACAGGCGTTACGTTCATCTGCTCAATCGTGCCGGCTTCTTTTTCGCTGACAATGTTCAAGGCCAAGAGAAAACCACACAGCATGATGACCACCAACGACATCAGGGCAGGAATCATGAACAGCTTGTAGCTCTTGTGAGGATTGAACAGTGCCACGGTAGAGAACGGCGACTCCATCGGTTTGACTTGTCCGTCCTGCAAATTTTGATTCACAATCTGGGCCAAATATGCCGAGCCCATACCGCCTTTGGTACCATCCACGGCATTGGCTGAGATGAGTACCTGTGGCTGTTGTCCGTTCACCTGGTCGCGCTCGTAGTAGTGAGGGATGGTGAGTACCACGTCGGCATCATTCCTCTCGATGGCCTGCATGGCCTCCTCATTGGTCTGAGCCATTCCCGAGAACTTGAAATAGGGCGATGATTGGATGCGCTGCACCAAGCGTTGCGACTGCGTACTGTGATCGTTATCAACCACGGTGATGTAGATGTTCTTCACCTCCATACTGGTAATCCACGGAAACACCAGCATGATGGCGATTGGAAAAAACAGTATCAGCTTGGGTATGAATGGATTGTGCCGAATCTGGATGAATTCTTTTTCAATGAGATAGGACAGTGTCATGACAGTCTGATTTTAAATTTCTTCAACGCAACGGCTAACAATACCACAGCCATGGCAGTGAGTACAGCCAGTTCTTTGTACACCATCTGCACATCAACGCCCATAATCATCAGCTTCTTCATGGCCGACACATACCATCTGGCTGGTATGATAGCTGAGAGATAACGCAGAATGGCCGGCATGCTCTCAATGGGATAAATCATTCCAGAGAGCATCGTGCTCGGCATCATGAGCAACATGCCCGACATCAGAAGGGCCACTACTTGCGTTTTGGCAACCACACTGATGAGCAATCCCAAAGCCAACGACAGCAAGATGTACAGCAACGAAACTCCAAAGATGAGTGCCACGTTGCCCGCAATGGGCACGGCCAGGATAAACTTCGAGATGAGTAGGATGCTGATAAGTATCAAGATGGACAGCACAAAGTAAGGCACAGCCTTGGCTATCATGATGTACAGCGGCTTGACGGGCGATACCAGCAGCACCTCCATCGTACCTCTTTCTTTCTCACGGACGATGCTCACCGAGGTCATCATGGCGCAAATAAGCATCATGAGCATCCCCATGGTGCCAGGAACAAAGTTGTATGCACTCTTCATCTGTGGATTATACAGCAGTTGGGTGTTGACGGCAGGCCTGCTTTCTCCATGCATTTCTCTCGTTAGTTCGTCCATCACGATTTGTTGGGCATACGACACCTGCTGTTCAGCGATGTTCGGATCCGTGTAATCAGCGATGAATTGAACGCCAGCCTGACCGCTGTACCGATTGTTTCCGAAATCGGGAGAGAAGGCAATGGCCATGTTCACCTTGTTGTCTGACAGTAGTTGTTTGGCCTCTTTCGTCGTTCCAACCGTATGAGTAACAATGAAATTGCCCGACGCATCCAGGCTGTGAACCACCTGTTGCGTACGACTATCCATCGAAGAAGTGACAATGGCCACCTTCACATCCTTGATGTCGGTGGTGATGGCGAAGCCAAAAATGAGCATCATCACCACCGGCATGCCAAAAAGAATCAGCATAGTGCGCCGATCTCTCATTATATGTTTCGTTTCTTTGATGACAAATGAGTTAAACTGATTCATTCTTTTTCTCGCTAAACATTATTCTCCACGGGTGGCTTGGCGTGCCAATAGCGTAAACACCTCATCCATGTCGTTGCAACGGTACATGCGTTTCAGCTCGCCAGGCGTACCCATGGCACGAATCTTTCCATCCACCATGATGGAGATACGGTCACAATATTCGGCCTCATCCATATAGTGTGTGGTGACAAAAACGGTGATACCGCGCGCCGAAGCAGCATAAATGAGTTCCCAAAACTGTCGCCTCGTGGCCGGATCCACCCCCCCAGTAGGTTCATCAAGGAACACTACTTCGGGTTCGTGGAAGATACTTACCGAGAAAGCGAGTTTCTGTTTCCACCCCAATGGCAAGGACTTGACCAGCGAATCGCGATGCTCTTCAAAATGCAACTGCTTGAGCATGTCGTCCATCTTGGCGGCAATGGCCTGCTTACTCATGCCATAGATGCCGCCAAAAAGCTTGATGTTCTGGGCCACGGTCATGTCTTCATACAGGGAAAAGCGTTGACTCATGTAGCCAATGTGCTTCTTAATCTGCTCCGAATGCTTGCGTATGTCAAATCCAGCCACCTTACCTTTGCCGCTTGTGGGCTTGTTCAATCCCGTAAGCATGTGCATGGCTGTGGTCTTTCCGGCACCGTTTGCGCCTAAAAAGCCAAAGATTTCGCCGCGATGAACACTGAAAGAAATGTCGTCAACGGCATGGAACGTCCCGAAAGCCTTAACCAGATGTTCAACCTGAATCACGTCTTCCGCCTTCTCTTGCAGTCCCTCTTCCGCCATTCCTTGCTGCACCTGGGCAGACTTATCCTCATGCTTCAGGCCTTCAGGATTGAAGATATCGGCAAATTGCGTTAAGATTTCATCGGGACCATCGATAGCTCTCACCCGTCCATTATCCAGAAAAGCCACCCGCTCACAGCAGCGAATCTCGTCCAAGTAGGGCGTTGCGGCCACAATGGTGATATTCCTTTCTTTCAGCATTCCAAGCATCTGCCACAATTCTTTGCGCGAAACAGGATCAACACCCGTGGTGGGTTCATCCAAAAACAGCACGCTGGGTTGATGGACAAGGGCACAAGAAAGAGCCAATTTCTGTTTCATACCACCCGACAACGCACCCGCCTTCCGATTTTTGAAAGGCTCTATCTGCGAGTAAATGGCTTTGATTCCATCGTATCCGGCAGCGATGGTGGTGCCAAAAAGATCGGCAAAAAACTGGAGATTCTCCTCTACTGTCAAATCTTGATACAACGAAAACTTGCCCGGCATGTAGCCCACACGCTGGCGAATTTCTTTATATTGGCTCACCACGTCATAGCCTTCAACACTTACAGTGCCTGCATCTGCCAGCAAAAGTGATGCCATAATGCGAAACAGAGATGTCTTGCCGGCACCATCGGGGCCTATAAGTCCGAACACTTCTCCTTGCTTCACGCTGAAAGAAACATCATCCAGCGCCTGGACATCATCGTAACTTTTGGTGATATGACTTACTTCTATCGCGTTCATTCCTATCTTACAACTTCATCCCACCATACATACCAATCTTGATGTGACCGTCATTTTGTACGGCTACCTTCACGGCATACACCTGATCGGCACGCTCGTCATCGGTCAAAATGGTCTTCGGGGTGAATTCAGAGCGTGGTGATATCCAAACCACCTTTCCCTTATACTCCTTGCTGGTGTCGTCTCCGTAATCGCTAAAGACGGTCACTTGCTGCCCAATCTTCACCTTTTCCAACTGCCGACTGGTGAGATAGGCGCGCAAGAAGAGGTTCTTGGTGTCGGCAACCTTGAACAATGGCTTGCCAACGGAAGCGAATTCGCCTTCTTCAGCATATTTCTCAAGCACGGTACCCGTAAGCGGTGAGGTGACATGACACTTCTTCAGTTGGTCAAGTACCTGATATTTTTGGATGTCGTTCGCACTGATTTGTGAATTCAGTGCACGCGTACTATTGTTCAAAGAAGATTGCTGTGCAGCCAATTGACGTTTCAACACCCGAACGGCCGATGTGGCATCGTCCAGTTGTTTGCGGTTGGCAGCCCCATCATTCACCAGTCCTTCAAATCGTTGTCGCTCTTGTTCGGCCTGCTTGAGCTGCTGTCTGAGCACGGCTATCTGCGCGTTTACATCCGGTTTCTGATTGGCAATCGACTTGGAGTTGGCCCCTACCTGGCGAGCTTTCAAGGTCAATTGAACCGTATCTATCAAGCCTACCTGCTGTCCTTTACTCACTTCAGAACCTTCGGCAACCCCCAGTTGGAGTAGTCTGCCATTTTGTTCGGCCGACACAACAACCTCTGTAGCTTCAAAAAGACCAGTCGCATCGTATTTATTCTCGTGTGACGAACATGCTGACAAGATGCCAACAAGTCCGACCATCACTATCTTCATCGTTTTCATATCAGTTATTATTGATGTTTTTGAGTTGATAAATTGCTTGCAAGAGCTGTATTTCATGAATGGTTTTCTGCTGTCGTGCCTCGCTCACCGCATTGACGTCGCGCAGCATTTCGTTGATGCTCTCAATGCCATTCTGCACCTTTTTCACCGATGTGTCATGGATGCGCTCACGCAAAGTGATGATGCGCGTGTCTTGTTCCAGCTTCTTGCGCAGGTCATCCACCACCCCAGCCGACTGTTGGCTTTGCAAACGTGTGTTGAAAAGGAAGGTTTCACGCTCGCTTTCAATCTGCCTTTTCTTGGTTTCCAGATTCCTCAAATCGTTCTTACGCGTATAAAAAGGTGTCACGTTCCATGACAACGTAATGCCACCCGCAATCATACCCGGACGCATGATGTCCATCACTTTGTTATGATACATGCCCATGGCGAAAGCACTTATCGTGGGATTGAGCTGGCTGTTCAATGCCTTGCGCTGCGTATCGAGCAATTTTGACTGCGCTGTAAAGTACGACAATTCGGGACGATGCGACGTGCTGTCCGGCAAAACTTCCGGCATGACAGGCTTCGCCAGTTGGGTTTTCTCATCCACCTCCTGTCCGATGAACAGTCCCAACATCCGCGCATACGAGCGTCTTGAGGCACGAAGACTGCCCTCTTGCTGCTCGGCACGAACCTGTTCTACGGCCACTGCATCCAAATCAGACTGGTTAGCAACGCCACCTTTCAACATGGCTTCAACGGTAGTGCGGCTCAACTGCAAGTCGTTTTGTAAGAGTTTTACTTGCTTGAGCTGTTCATCCAGCATCAGAATGCCGAAATATAGCTGGTCCACTCGCTGGTTAATGTCGTACAAACGCACATTCAACTGGTTTTCGTCAACCTCGGCTTGCGCCTTTGCCAGCTGTTTACGAGCTGCGATGCCACCTCCATCGTAAATCACTTGGTTAATCTGTACGCTGCTGTTGAGCAGGTAGTTCTTCATATCAGCCTGGCCCGAAGCTTTCATTTGTTCGGTCAAATCCAGCGGATCGGTGAACCCATTGGCTCCCAAACTAACCTTTACTTGTGGCAAATAGGCCTTTGAAGCGTTGGAAACCGTGTAGTTCTTGCTCTGCCTGACCAACTCGTATTGCTTGATAACGGGATACTGTTCGCGTGCCAACTCATGGCAACGCTCCAACGTAAGCTGGGCAAAGCCTTGCACGGCAACAGCAGACAACAGCAGCATCATGATTCGTTGTTTCATATACTTTGTGTTAATTCTGTTTGCAAAAGTACAACAATTTGCTGCAACTGTTGTTACCCTTTATGCGTTAAATATGTTCTTTTTGTACGATTGTATCAGATAAAAAGGTTAAAATGAGAAATAATAGTTATCTTTGTGTTGTTTTTAAAGATGAAATTGATGAGAAAACAACAAGCCAAACATATCAGTTTTGATCGTTTCAAGGAAATCGTTGAGCAGTCTGTCCAGCCCAATGACAAAAAACCTTATCTGGGAAAGCGGTTTGCCATGATCAAAAATATTTTGCCCAGTCTGCGTGACTCGGGGTTTGCCAAGAATCTCTTGCAGTTCACCGACTTGCGTATTGGTTTTGTGAAAAGTGGGGAAATAGAAGGAAACATCAACCTGCATCCCTCCCATCTGAAGCAAGGCACGCTGATAAGCCTCACGCCTAACAGCATCATTGAAATGAAAAAGTTCAGTAAGGACGTGAATTTTATGGTAATCACCCTTAACCCCGAACAACTCAACGGTTGGTACAAAGGCCCCATTCCCGCCTTCTTGATCAACCAGATGACCGAATCAATTATGCAACCGTGTAAAGCCGACCTAGCAGTTTTCTTCCATCTATTCAACATCTTGTGGGATGTGGTGCATTTGTATGGTGATGATAGTGAGCTGATTCCCGACCTGATGAGTGCCATTCTCCACCAAGTACACCATATATATAATACACATGCACAGCAACATGTGCACCAACAGACGCGCGAACGAACCATTTTCCAAGAATTCATACAGATGGTCAACCAAGCTAACGGGACCCAACGGCAATTGGACTACTATGCCAACCGCATGAACCTCACACAACGCTATCTGGGAACAGTAATCAAGCAAGTAAGCGATGTGACGGCCAAAGAATGGATAGACCGTTCGACCATTCTGCGCATCAAAGTCATGCTGCGCCACAGCGATCAGCTCATCACGCAAATATCCGATCAATTCGGCTTCCCAAACGACAGTTTTTTCAGCAAATACTTCAAACGAATGACGGGGCTGACACCCAAGGAATACCGCAATGGAAAAGAGAGCTTACAAACTGTAGGGGCGTAACCCACCACAGTTGAAACCAAGACTGGCGCACAAAATATTGTTCGATATTTTGATGCTTCAACTCCTTCAAAACGGCTCTTCAAATCTTTCAATCTAGAAAAAATCAATAGGCAGGAAGGATGCAAACAAGGAGTAATTTGGATAGAAATATCGAGTTTTTCCGCAAAAACAATGATTTTTCACCACAAAATGCAGCACTTTGGCGGCCTACCAACATGCTTTTGCGCTGCAAAGTCATGTGAATTGGGCACCAAGAGCTATGCTTTTGGCTAAAAAATGCGTGAAAAGAGATGGAATAAGGGTTATATACAGATGTAATTCTTTATATATCAACTACATACAAAAGCCACTCATATTTGGCGTATTTGCGCCCAGGGTTTGCTTTGTTCGCAAATACGTCCAAAATAAGCAAGCTTGTTGTCAAGAAAAATTACATCCATGAACAAGCCTGATTCCCTATCCGACAGCGTGTAAGACCGATGGCTTATTTCCGTTTTTTATCGATAAAACACAGTGCAGCACCAATGGCTGTGCAGAATTCACTGTACTTGGGAATGATGAAATTCACGCCATACAACTTCTCCATGCCACCGAATATGGACTTACACTGAGGTAGAAGCGTGAGGTTGCCGATGAGAACATAGTCCTTGATGCCCGTGCCCAACGAGGCCAGGATGGTGCTGCTTCCGATGGTTTGTAGCACCATGGTGATGATGCCCAGTGCTATGTCCTCGCGCGAGGCGTTACTCTTGGCGTTGCCAAAGAGTGAGGCAGTGGCGGTTTTGGGTAAGTTGGGCAGCGGATTGGGACTGATGTCGCCGATGCGCACATCGATATTCGAACCGTCACCTTGCATAGCCAACATAGAAATCTGCTTGATATCGTCTGTCTTGAGCATGATGCGCGACAGTCCGATGAGCGTTCCGCCTCCCAATCCCATGCCCCCAATATGGCGAATGTCATCGCCCAAACATTGGATAAGGCTGGTTCCGGTACCCATACTCACAACGATCATGTCGTCCAACTCGGTCTCAAACTGTGCCCCAAGCCCATTGCAGATAAACTCTTCTGCCTTGGCCGTGGGCAATCCATACACGGGGTCATCAACATAAGCCGCACCAACACCGGTGAGCATCACCTGCTCTACCTCGCCAAGAGAAATCTTGTTGTCGTGCAAATACTTGCCAAACGCACCATAGAGCGAGGTCACCGGGTCGGTAGCCTTGATGCGAATGGGGGCCACCACGGTGCCATCATCATTAATTCCCACGATTTTTGTCGTACTGATTCCTACGTCAATTCCTATTACAATAGCCATAATTACTGTTTTATTGCTTGCAAAAATAGCGCAAACCGAAAACAGAGAAAGTTCACTTTCTATGTTAAGGTGCAGCCTATTTTATGCAAAAGTACAACATTATCAATAATTATTTGTACATTTGAAGCAAAATAAAAACCAAGAAAAGATGAAAGAAAAGACATATCATGTGGTAGCTGCCATCATCAAGGACGGCGACAAATACTTGTGCATGCAGCGGGGACGCTCGCACTATGCGTACATTTCAGAACACTGGGAGTTTCCCGGTGGAAAGGTTGAAGCGGGAGAATCTGACCACGAAGCACTGGTGAGAGAAATAAAGGAAGAGATGGATTGGGATGTTTTTGTGGGCAAAAAAGTGGGCACAGTGGAATTCCACTATCCCGATTTCAACATGCATCTCACGGCTTACCTTTGTAAAGGCGGCGACGGAGAGTTCAAGATGTTGGAACACTTGGACTATAAATGGCTCACCATCGATGAGTTGCAAGACCTGAAATGGACGGAGGCCGACAGAAAACTGATAGAAATTCTCAAGACAAGAACAATCTGATGACAAACGACTTACGGCAAAAGATGCAGCAGTTGGTGGAAGAGCTCAACCGTGCATCAGACAATTATTATAGCGGACGAACTGAGTCGATGACCGACTTTGAATGGGATGCCAAGTTCGATGAGCTGAAACGACTGGAACAAGAAAGTGGATTGGTGCTGCCAGACAGTCCCACCACGAATGTTTCTGACGGCACAATCACCGGACAGAAAGAGGCGCACGAGTTTCCAATGCTGTCACTGGCGAAGACCAAGAAGCCCGAAGAACTGGTAAAATGGGCTGAAGGACGACCGATATGGCTGTCGTGGAAGCTGGACGGTTTGACCCTCGTGGTGACTTATGACGATGGGAAACTCACCAAAGTGGTAACGCGTGGCAACGGACACATCGGCACCAACATCACCCATTTGGCTCCTGCCATCCAGGGAATTCCAGCCACCATCAAGACCACAGGACATCTTGTGATTCGCGGAGAGGCTGTGATTTCGTACGCAGACTTTGAAGTATTCAACATGGAAGCGGATGAAGCATACGCCAACCCACGCAACCTCGCATCGGGATCGCTCACGTTGAAGGATGTTGAAGAGGTGAAACGGCGCAAAATACAGTGGATTCCGTTCACGCTGGTGCACACAGATGAGGCGATAAACTCTTGGGGAGAACGCTTGGATTGGCTTAGAGAAATGGGCTTCAACGTGGTGAAACACGAACGCATCAGCGACCCTTCCATCCACAACGTGAACCAAGCCATTGAACAATGGACCAACCTGGTTACCCACAACCAATGTCCCTTCCCCGTCGACGGCTTGGTTATCACGTTCGACGACACGGCTTTTGCTGCCACAGGCTCTATCACTGGCCATCATGCCACACGCGCTGGACTGGCCTTTAAGTGGGAGGATGAAGCGGCTACGACCGAACTTGAGTACATTGAATGGTCGTGCGCAGCGTCTACCATCTCACCCGTTGCGGTGTTCAAGCCAGTAGAATTGGAGGGAACAACCGTGAAAAAGGCATCGCTGTGCAACATTAGCGAATGCGAAAGGTTGGGCATTGGCGGACCAGGCAGCGTGCTGTCGGTGATCAAGGCCAATAAAATTATCCCGAAAGTGATTAAGGTTGTGCAAACTGTTGGAGCGTTGGAAATACCGCACGAATGCCCCGTTTGCCATCATCAAACACGCATCGACATCAGCAAGGCAAGCGGTACGCGCACCCTTCACTGCACTAACGAGGCTTGTCCGGCCAAACAATTGAAGAAATTCAATCGCTTTGTGTCGAAAAACGGCATGGACATCGATGGCATTTCTGAGCAAACGTTGGCCAAATTCATTAACTTAGGATGGCTCAACACCTACGCTGACATCTACCGTTTACCCAATTATGCCCAACAAATCGCATCATTGGAAGGATTTGGAAACAAGTCAGCGGGCAACATGATGCGCTCCATTGAAAAGTCAAGGACTGTGGAAGCGCGCAAATTCCTCTATGCCTTGACCATTCCCATGTGTGGTGTTGACGCTTGCAAACGCCTGCTGGACGCTTACTCTTTGCACGAACTCATTAGCAAAGCCATTGAGGCTGACACGCCAGAGGCATTTGCCAACATCCCCGGAATTGGTCCGGAAACATCGGCTTCGGTTGTGAAATGGTTCCAAGTGGAAGCAAACAGAAACGTGGTTGATGACCTGTTGAAGACGTTAAACGTTGAACAGCCGTCCACACAGCCTACAGGTGCGAGGTGCGAAGGCCTCACTTTCGTCATCACAGGCGACGTACATCACTACAAAAACCGCGCTGAGCTCAAGGCTTATATCGAAAATCAAGGCGGACATGTGACAGGAAGCGTGAGTAAATCGACCAACTACCTTATTAATAATAATGTGAACTCTACCTCCGGAAAGAATAAAAAAGCAAAAGAATTGGGGATAGAGATTATATCAGAAGATCAATTCAGGGAACAATTCACCTGAGTTTTTTCTTTTTCATCCCGCAACATCCGTCGCTTTGACTACTGGGTTCATCACTTCAAACACTTTGATGAACCAGCACAAACAGGACGCATGTTGCGGGATGATGGATGTCAGTTAGAACGTCCACTTTGCAGCTAAAGTTGGAATGGCGTAAAACTTATTGTTCTTTCCATGGTCATTCCAAACGAAATTATTGCTGAGTTCCACCTCTGAACCGATGCTCAGGTTTACCCCTTCCCAACCCTTGATGGCATTAAGGTTGACCCACAACTGAGGTTCAGACAAAAAGATGAAATTACCGTTTACATTCGAATTGTACCAAAGATCACAAAAACCGCTGAACGACATCAGGTTGTTGGCGAAGTTAACACCCCACACTTCCGTGAGTTGCACACTGCTGAAAGCCTTCGCACCCATGTGCCTACTCTTGAAAAACTGCTTATACAACAATTGCACCGAGAAGGTTTTGGAGAAATTGTCGTTGTGCCAATTCCACGCACCACCCAGCAATGCAGCATGTTGAAAGCGGGTAGCGTTCCAAGTTTTCTCATCAGAAGACAGTCCACCGTTATACTCAACGTGTGCGGCCCACTGCTTGTTGGGCGTCAGATTGAACTCACGGGATATCTCCCAATAAGCACCAGCCACGCCATCACGCTGATAATCGAGGTCAGTGAACATGTAAGTACTCCCCCACTTGTCTGCTTTGAACATTTCCACGGTTGTTGTTACCGACGGACGCCCACTCAACTCGCTGTAGATGTTGTGGCCTAAATCGTAATGAAACTGTACGTTTTGCGCTACTGCCGACAGGCTCAGACCCGCCAAAAGCATGGTGATGATTTTTGTTTTCATATCGATAAAATCGTGTTTTGTGAAATATTGTCGGCTACAAAGTTACGAAAACCGATGGAGTTTCATGCCCTATTTTTTCACAAATCATAGCATTTGTTTGCAAATACACCTGCAAACGATTACCTCTGTGTACCATTCCATCCCACCAATCAAGGGTTGTTCGCACGCATGGAACACATGAAGAAAAAACGTTTTTCACGTCTTTTCAATCTATCTATCATTCACTTATTTCACATTATTTAAGGAATTAGTGTCATTAACATTAATGCTTTTTTCTTACTTTTGTCACAATATGCGAATAGACATCATTACAGTTTTGCCCGAAATGCTCGAGGGATTCGTCAATGAATCCATTCTATTGCGAGCACAGAAGAAGGGATTAGCCGAGATACACCTACACCATTTGCGCGATTACACCACCGACAAGTGGCGACGCGTGGACGACTATCCGTACGGAGGCTTTGCCGGTATGGTGATGCAGTGCGAGCCTATTGACCGCTGTATCACCGCCTTGAAAGCCGAAAGGGAATACGATGAGGTGATTTTCACGTCGCCCGACGGTGAACAATTCAACCAACAGGTGGCCAACGACCTATCCATGAAGGGCAACATCATCATTCTTTGCGGCCACTACAAAGGCATAGACCAGCGCATTCGCGACCATCTAATCACTCGCGAGATTAGCATTGGCGACTACGTCTTAACGGGTGGCGAGCTGGCTGCGGCTGTGATGGCCGATGCCATCATACGCCTTGTCCCAGGAGTAATCAGCGATGAGCAGAGCGCACTGAGCGACTCGTTCCAAGACAACATGCTCTCCGCCCCTATCTACACACGCCCGGCCGACTACAAAGGGTGGAAGGTTCCAGAGATATTGCTCAGCGGCAACGAGGCGAAAATCAAGAACTGGGAAATGGAACAAGCCCTGGAACGTACCCGCAGGCTGCGCCCCGACCTGCTGGAAGACACGCCCCACAATCCTCAAATACATGATTGACAAACTATTAAAACTATATTATCTTTAAAACCTATGACTAAATTTATTGAGAAAACACAACCCTCATTTCCAGAAGCTGTAAGAAAAGGATGTAAACGACTTTTCGACTTCCATGGCCGCACACGTCGTTCAGACTTCTGGTGGTTCATGTTAGCCTACATGGTATGCTATTTCATCCTAACCAATATCTGTAAGGCTTTCCTGCCACTACTGGCTGCCGCCATCTGTGACCTTGCTGTCTTATCGCTTGCCCTTGCCATTACCGTGCGCCGATTGCAAGACCGTGGTGCCAGCAAATGGTGGGTTTTCGCAAACTATGCATCAACAGCTGTCTACACACTATATATTTATGGAACAGGCATTGGCGAAGAACTAATGAGTGTCAATGCCAATCCAGAAGCCAGCATGGGCATGTTCACCGACCCCATCTTCATCATCTCGCTAATCGTTGTCATGGTCACCGGTCTGGTAACATTCGTACTTTGCGTGCTGGATGGAAAGCCCCAGCCTAATAAGTACGGCCCCTCACCCAAATACATCATCAAAGAAGAAACGACAAACGAACAGCATCTTGAAGCAACAGCATAAGATATTGTTTATCCAAAAGATACAACATCTCTGGAAAAGCATCATGATAAGGTTTCGCAGAAGGCATTGCCCAGCATGAAGCCCTCTTGATACAACCGCTCCAGCCTGCCGATATCTTTCTCCATTCGTCCCACCTCCATGGGTCTTTGGGGCCTGATACACACAACCTTCCCCAACTCCTCGAGCCGCTCCACCAGTTCCAGTTGCTCGTTGTAAGCGGCCACTCGGCGGCTCAGGGCCACACGCAGACGGGGATATTTCTTATAAACAAAGGGAGGTATCTTACGGTCGCGTTCCTTACTGCGGTAGCCTTTGTTGCGCGTCAAAATCACCACGTTCTGCGGATGCCCCGTCTCTATGGCCCGCATCACAGGAATCGAGTCGACGATGCCGCCATCGAGCATGGGGATGCCATCTACCCTTACGATTTTGCTGACATACGGCAAACTGCTCGAAGCGCGCACAATATCCAGCGAACGTTGCCGGTCGTTCGACTCCGTGAGGTATTCCGCTTGTCCCGTCAGACAGTTGGTAGTCACCATTTCAAAGGTCGCTGACCGCTGAAAAAACGAATCAAAATCGAATGGTATGTATTCGTTTGGAAATTTATCATACAACAATTCTTGATCAAAGATGCAACCCTGTCTGAGTAAATGTCGCCAACCAATGTAGCCATATTGAGTCAAAAAGTCGATGTTAGACAAGCGCGCCCTGCGCGGTTGTCTGCTGATGTACGACATGCCATTACACGCACCGGCCGACACGGCGACGACATGACGGAAATATACACCATGCTTCATGAAAGCATCCAGAACACCACTGGTAAACACGCCACGCATGCCTCCACCTTCCAACACCAGTCCTGTATTCCTCTCAATATGCATAAAAACAAGTTATTTATTGCAACAAAGTTACAATTTTTCAATCACTTTTTAGTATCTTTGCCGAGAATAAGGTTGTCGCGGACAACAAATCATTGTTTTGTAACATCCATGACAAGCCACAACAGATTACTACACTAACAAAAATTATTATCATGTTCGATCAACAAACTTACATAAGACGCCGCGCCCAACTGAAAAAAGAAGTGGGTCAAGGCCTTATCATCCTGTTTGGCAACAACGAATCGCCTGCCAACGGACCTTTTAACGGTTATCATCCTTTCCGTCAAGACTCATCGTTTCTGTATTATTTCGGACAGAACAGAGACGGACTGGTGGGTGTCATCGACATCGACAACGACACCGAAACCTTGATTGGCGACGACATCGACATAGAAGACATCGTTTGGTTTGGCTCTGTAGACAGCGTCAAGGACATGGCCGAACAAGTTGGAGTGAAGCACTCGGCCCCGATGAAGCATCTCAAAACCCTCTGCAACGCAGCCATCGGCAGCAAGCGCAAAATACATTTTCTGCCGCCTTACCGCCACGACATCAAGTTACAGATATACGATTTGCTGGGAATCCATCCCAGTCAGCAGAAAGAAAGCGCCTCACTCGATCTCATCAAGGCTGTCGTAAAGATGCGTTCTACTAAGGAACCGCAGGAGATTGAAGAACTGGAACGCGCGGCGAAGATTGGCTATCTGATGCACACCACTGCCATGCGCCTGACCAAACCCGGTGTAACCGAGAAGTTTGTAGGCGGTCAGGTAGACGGCATTGCCAACTCGTATGGTGCCATGGTGAGCTTCCCAACCATCTTCTCACAGCACGGCGAAATCATGCACGGCAATCCCTCACTGGCCAAGCTTGAAGCTGGAAGGCTGGCACTGTGTGATGCCGGAGCTGAAACGGTGAACAATTATTGTTCGGACAACACCCGCACCTTCCCCGTGAACGGCAAGTACACCCAACGACAGCTGGAGATTTACAGCATTGTAGAGGCTTGCCACGACCATGCACTCGAAGTTGCAAAACCAGGAGTGAAGTACATGGACGTGCATTTCTCTGTATGCAAGCTTATGACAGAGCGCCTGAAAGAACTGGGACTGATGAAAGGTGACACCGAAGAGGCTGTTAGAGCTGGCGCTCATGCCATGTTCTTGCCGCACGGACTGGGTCACATGATGGGCATGGACGTACACGACATGGAAGCCTTGGGACAAATCTACGTGGGATTTGACGATGAAACTCGTCCCAATCTCGAACAGTTCGGCACCAATGCCCTGCGCATGGGACGCCGCTTAGAAGAAGGCTTCGTGGTAACAGACGAACCGGGCATCTATTTCATTCCCGCACTAATCGACGAATGGAAGGCCTCCGGGCATTGTGCAGAATTCCTGAACTTTGACAAGTTGGAAACGTACAAAGATTTTGGAGGTATTCGTATTGAAGACGATATCCTAATTACCAAAGACGGATGCCGCTTCCTTGGAAAAGACCGCATACCCTATCATCCCAAAGATGTAGAAGCATTTATGGCTAACAATTCAACTAAATAATTTATTAAAACTATTCAAAAACATGAAGAAAATTTTAATGTTCGCCCTCTTGGCCATCATGGCAACGGGCGCACAGGCAGCTAAGAAAAAGACTGCCCCCAAAAACAACAAGCCGGTATTTACCGTTGTTAAGCAAAACAAGATTACGAGTATCAAGGATCAGAACCGCAGCGGTACGTGCTGGGCTTATTCTACCTTGAGCTTCTTGGAAAGTGAAATCTTGAAGAAGACAGGGAAAACGTACGACCTGTGCGAGATGTTCGTAGCACACAAGACATACCAAGACCGAGCTGAAAAGGCTGTACGCATGCACGGTGATGTTAGTTTTGCACAAGGAGGTAGCACATACGACCCTGTTTATTGTTGGCAACACTATGGCATGGTTCCCGAAACAGCGATGCCATTGCCTGGTACAATGACAGGTGACTCGTTGGCTAACTTTAGCGAATTCTTTGAACTCTTGACACCATACGTTGAAACAATAGCAAAAAGTAAGCAAAAGAAAATTTCTTCTGCATGGAAAAAAGGAATGGTAGGAATTCTTGATGCTTATCTTGGCAAAACTCCTGAATCATTTACTTACGAAGGAAAA